>NZ_JACHXV010000004.1 GCF_014192375.1 Endobacter medicaginis
CCGGCCACCGGCCGCAATCCGCGCCGCGCAGCTTCCACTCGCGGCCGTCGCCGCGTAGGCTTCAGATCGGTGTCTCACAATCTGCGGGCGGTACAGCGACAGTCGTTCGGAAGCCTCATCCAGTTCGTCCAGCGAACTGCGGCTCGATACCAGTTGACCATGGCCCTGACAGCCCCACGCTCGCATGCCGCGGCGGCATAAATGTCGAGAAGCGCATCAGAAAAGCGCGACTTGTCGACGGCCATTCCGCGAAAAAGTCGGCGGATCGCCACGCCGTCACGTCGGCAAAGCCACCACTCCGGCAACCATGGGATCTGCATTGCCACGATGTACCAGCTGCGTCGCCGTTGAGGCCAGCGCCTCAGTGCCTCGCGCAGGCAGGCCGGATGGGGGTTGTTCATCACCACCAGTCGCTCGACGGGGCGAACCCTGTTGATCGCAAAAATCCAGGCGACAAAGCCACCCCAATCATGGCCGATGAGCGTAAGACGTGCAGCCTTGCTTGCATCGAACAGTGCCGCGACATCGGCGACAAGCTTGTCGACAGTATAGTCTTGGACGCCGCCCGGCCTCGACGATCCGCCATAGCCCCTCTGATTGGGTGCCCAGACCCGATACCCCATCCGGGCAAGCAGGAGCATCTGGTAGCGCCAGGCGTAGTTCAATTCGGGAAAACCATGGAGGCAGAGGGCAAGGTGGTCGCCCGAACCCGCTTCTGCCACATCGAAGGTCATCCCACCGATCTGGACCCGAAGCAGGCGAATACCTCGGGGCTCATGTTCGCTCCAGATCATGCCCCTCAGAGCCCAGCGCGCGGAATGGACGGCGGGTGGGTAATCGCCTGATCGACCGGAGTCCGGGGCCTGAGACTCCGACGGGTGCAGGGCGGTACCCCGCCCGCCCTCACTTAAAACGGGATTTCGTCGTCGAGATCGCTGGCGCCGGGTTCCCAGCCGCCCTGGGTGCCGCCGCCGCCCTGGACGCCGCGATTGTTGCCGCCCATGCCGCCGCTCTGGCGGTTGCCGCCGCCGGAGGGGCCGGAAAGCGCGCGGCCGCCGCCGTAGCCGCCGCCCATCTCGTTGCCGCCGCCGGAACGCGCACCGTAGCCGCCGTTGGAGTCGGAGTCGCCGCTGTCGTCACCGCCGCCGCGTTGGCTGTCGATGAGGACGAGCTGGCCGTTGAAGCGGTCGATCACCACCTCGGTGGTGTAGCGGTCCTGGCCGGACTGGTCTGTCCATTTGCGGGTCTGCAGGCTGCCCTCGACGTAGACCTTGCGGCCCTTGCGCAGAAAGCGCTCTACCACGTCCGAAATGCGTTCGTTGAACACCACCACACGGTGCCACTCGGTGCGCTCCTTGCGTTCGCCGGAGGCGCGGTCGTTCCAGGTGTCGGAGGTGGCGAGGGTGAAGGTGGCGATCTTGGAGCCGGACTGGGCGTTGCGGATCTCGGGGTCCTTGCCCAGATTGCCGACCAGAATGACCTTGTTGACGCTGCCGGCCATGGCGATGCTCTCCGCACTTTAGCGAGTGGTATCTATCGATGCGCCTCTATAGGCCGCCGAACCAAATCGGGACAGGCGGAGTTTAGGCTTTCCATAGGGGCGGCGGCACCCTATCTCATTGTGAACGCAAAGTGAACATGGCGGCGCCTCGGCGCGGCAAGGGGCAAGATGAGCGGCAGCAGCGGGGCGATCCGGGTCAGAGGGGCGCGGGAGCACAACCTCAAGAACATCGATGTGGCGATCCCGCGCGACCGGCTCACGGTGATCACCGGGCTGTCGGGGTCGGGCAAATCGTCGTTGGCGTTCGACACGATCTATGCCGAAGGGCAGCGGCGCTATGTCGAGAGCCTGTCGGCCTATGCGCGGCAGTTCCTCGAGCTGATGGGCAAGCCGGATGTCGATTCGATCGAGGGGCTGTCGCCGGCGATTTCGATCGAGCAGAAGACCACCTCGCGCAATCCACGCTCCACCGTCGGCACGGTCACGGAAATCCACGACTACATGCGCCTGCTGTGGGCGCGGGCAGGAACGCCTTATTCACCGGCGACGGGGCTGCCGATCGAGGCGCAGACGGTCAGCCAGATGGTGGACCGGGTGCTGGCGATGGATGAGGGCACGCGGTTGCTGCTGCTGGCCCCGGTGATCCGCGACCGCAAGGGCGAATACCAGAAGGAACTGGCCGAGCTGCAGCGGCGCGGGTTCACCCGGGTGAAAGTGGATGGCGTGCTGCACGAGATCGGCGATGTGCCGAAGCTGAACCGCAAGCTCAAGCACACGGTCGAGGCGGTGGTGGACAGGGTGGTGGTCAAGCCGGGGATCGAGCAGCGGCTGGCGGAGAGTTTTGAAAGTGCGCTCGGGCTGGCGGACGGGATCGCCTATACCGAGGAAGCGGTGCGGGCCGGCGATTCCGGTGAGCCGGTGCGCACGGTGTTCTCGTCGCGGTTCGCCTGTCCGGTGTCGGGGTTCACGCTGGAGGAAATCGAGCCGCGGCTGTTCAGCTTCAATGCGCCGCAGGGGGCGTGTCCGGAATGCGACGGGCTTGGGGTGGAGCATGTGTTCGATCCGCATCTGGTGGTGCCGGACGAGCGGCTGACGCTGGCCGGCGGGGCGGTGGCCCCCTGGGCGAATGCGAAGAGCCCGTACTATGCGCAAACCCTGCAGAGCCTGGCGGCGCATTACGGGGTGAAGCTGACGGTGGCATGGGAGGACCTGCCGCTGACGTTCCGCAACGCGGTGCTGTTCGGCACAGACAGCGAGGCGGTGGAATTGACCTACAAGGAGGGCTCGCGCGCCTATAAGGTGACGAAGCCGTTCGAGGGCGTGCTGCGCAATCTGGAGCGGCGCTACGCGGAGACCGACAGCGCCTGGGTGCGCGAGGAGATGGCGCGGTATCGGGCGGAGCGGCCGTGCGGGGTGTGTCATGGCGCGCGGCTGAAGCCGGAGGCGCTGTCGGTGAAGGTGGCGGGGCTGACCATCGCCGAGGCCTCGGAGATGCCGATCCGCCGCGCGCTGGACTGGTTCCGTGACGTCGAGGGGAAACTGCCGGCGCAGAAGGCGGAGATCGCGCGACGCGTCCTGCGCGAGATCGTCGAGCGGCTGCGGTTCCTCGACGATGTGGGGCTGGATTACCTCACCCTCGCACGCGGGTCGGCAACGCTTTCGGGCGGGGAGAGCCAGCGCATCAGGCTCGCCAGCCAGATCGGGTCGGGGCTGACGGGCGTGCTGTATGTGCTGGACGAGCCGTCGATCGGGCTGCATCAGCGCGACAACGAGCGGCTGCTGGGCACGCTGGAGCGGCTCAAGACGCTCGGCAACACGGTGCTGGTGGTGGAGCATGACGAGGATGCGATCCGGGCCGCCGACCATCTGATCGACATGGGGCCGGCGGCGGGGGTCAATGGCGGGCATGTGATCGCCCAAGGCACGCCGGCGGAGGTGGCGGCCCACCCCGACAGCCTGACGGGGGCGTATCTGTCGGGGCGGCGGCGGATCGAGGTGCCGAAGGCGCGGCGGAAGGTGGATGCAAAGCGGCGGCTGAGGCTGGTCGGCGCGTCGGGCAACAATCTGCACGATGTGGATGCGGATTTTCCGCTCGGCACCTTCACCTGTGTCACCGGCGTGTCGGGCGGGGGCAAGTCCACGTTGGTGGTGGATACGCTCTACAAGGCGCTGTCGCGGCGGCTGATGGGGTCGGGCGAGGTCCCTGCCCCGTATGTGCGGCTGGACGGGATCGAGCTGCTGGACAAGATTATCGACATCGACCAGTCGCCGATCGGGCGGACGCCGCGGTCGAACCCGGCGACCTATACCGACCTGTTCGCGCCGATCCGGGACTGGTTCGCCGAGCTGCCGGAGAGCAAGGCGCGCGGCTACAAGTCCGGGCGGTTCAGCTTCAACGTCAAGGGCGGGCGCTGCGAGGCGTGTCAGGGCGACGGGGTGCTGAAGATCGAGATGCACTTCCTGCCGGACGTGTTCGTCACCTGCGACACCTGCCGTGGCGCGCGGTATAACCGCGAGACGCTGGAGGTGAAGTTTCGCGGCAAGTCCATCGCCGAGGTGCTGGCGATGAGCGTGGACGAGGCGGTGCCGTTCTTCTCCGCCGTGCCGCGCATCCATGACCGGCTGTCGATCCTGCAGCGGGTGGGCCTGGGGTATGTGGCACTGGGACAGTCGTCGACGACGCTGTCGGGGGGCGAGGCGCAGCGGGTGAAGCTGGCCAAGGAGCTGGCCCGGCGGGCGACGGGGCGGACGCTGTATATCCTCGACGAGCCGACCACGGGGCTGCATGCGGAGGATGTGCGCAAGCTGCTGGAAGTGCTGCATGCGCTGGTCGACCAGGGCAATTCGGTGCTGGTGATCGAGCACAATCTCGACGTGATCAAGACCGCGGACTGGATCCTCGATCTCGGACCGGAGGGTGGCGAGGGCGGCGGGCGGATCGTCGCCGAGGGCACGCCGGAGGTGATCGCGGCCAATCCGCACAGCCATACCGGGCGGTTCCTCGCACCGCTGCTGCGGCGGGAGGCGGCGCCGGCTGCGGTCTCGACGCGGGGCGCGGTTGGGGCCAAAAGGAAGCGTGCGACGGCCAGTGCCTGAGGAGTGACGATGCCTGAACAGCCGCGACCCGAGACGATCGGGTTCATCGGGTTCGGTGCGATGGGCAAGCGCATGGCGCTGAACCTGCGCCGTGGTGGCTATGTGATCGCCGCCTATGCGCCCTCGCGCAGCTCGGAGAACAACAAGGAGGGGGTGAGTTTTCTCGCCTCCGCCCAGGATGTGGTGCGGGCGGCGGAGATCGTGGTGATCTCGCTGCCCAACGACAAGGTGGTGCAGCGCACGGCCTATGGCGAGGACGGGTTCCTGGCCGCGTGCCATCCGGGGCAGCTGCTGATCAACACCTCGACCATCTCGCCGCAGACCGCGCTGCATCTAGCGGAAGCAGCACGCGCGCAGGGGGTGGCGGTGCTGGATGCGCCGGTTTCGGGCTCGACGCCGGAGGCGGAGGCGGGCGAGCTGGTGGTGCTCGTGGGGGGCGAGGCGGCGGATGTGGCGCGCGCGCAGCCGATCTTCGATCTGATCGGCAAGAAGACGGTGCATGTCGGTGCGTCCGGCATGGGCGCGACGATGAAGCTCGCCGTCAACGGCATCATGGGCCAGGCCTATGCGGGGATTTCGGAGGCGATCGGCTATGGCCTCGCCGCCGGGCTGGACCGCGCGACGCTGTTCGACACGCTGGAGGGCCTGGCGGTGATCTCGCCGCATCACCAGCGCAAGCTCGGGCTGGCGGCGGACCGGCATTTCTCACCGCAGTTTCCGGTCAAGCTGATGCACAAGGATCTGTCGCTGCTGCTGGCCGATGCCGGGCGGCTGGGAATGCCGATGGGCAGCATCGCCGCCGCGACACAGCTCTTTGCCGCCGCACGTACGCAGCATGATGCGGACGATTATGCCTGCGTGGTGGGAATGCTGGAGGATTTTGCCGGCAACCGGCCCAAGGACTGACCGCAGCAACGGGCTGCCCTCTGCCACGCCCACCCGCGAGGAAACCGATCTTGTCCAAACGTGCCGACGGCCGTCCCGAGCCGATGGTTCCGCCGGATGCGTTGCGACGTCGCTATGCGGAGGTGCTGCCGGCGAGCGATGTGCTTGCGCTCGAGGTGCTGTTCACGCTGCGCTCGAGCGTGCACGCGGTGGACAATACCCTCGCCCGCTGGCTCGGGTCGGATGCGGTCAGTCCCGGGCGGTTCCAGGTGCTCGCCCTGCTGTGGTGTGGAGATCGCACTGCCGCAGCGCGATATCGTGGATGCGATGCGGGTGTCACGGGCGACGGTCTCGGACCTGATCGATGCGCTGGTCCGCGAGGGGATGGTCGTGACCAACCCGTGCGACAGCGATCGCCGCAGGGTTCTCTGTCGCCTAACCGAGGCCGGGCACGCGGCGACGCAGCGACTGATCTGCGACAATGCGACGCGGCTGCGCGAGAGTTTCGGCGGGCTGTCGGATGCGGAATTGATGACGCTCACCGGACTGCTGGGCCGGCTCGGCTGACACTCAGCCGGGGAGTGCGCCTGCCGAGCGGCGGACGGCGGCGAGGATCGCCTCGGCGCGCTGCGGGGGAAGGCCGGACCAGGTGACGGTGTAGGTCAGGCTGCCCTCGCGCCACTGGAGCTGCGCCGGAAACGTGTCGGCCATGGCGTGTTCAGGCGTGAACAAGGTGCCGTCGGGCAGGCGACGGGTGATGAGCATGCCGTGCAGGTCGCGCATCGGCTGCGGGGCGGCGGGCGAGACGGTCACGGCGCCGAGGCTGCAATAATGCGCCCCGTGGCAGTCGGGCGTGGTGTCGAACGAGATCGCGGCGTGGCGGCGGCGGTTCAGGGCGGGATCGGCCCAGGCGGTGAGGTGCTGGCCGGGGGCCGGCGGCGGGATGCGGCCGGGCAGGTCGAGGGCGATGCCGCTGCGCTGGGCGGCGAAGGCGGCGGCCTGCTCGTAGAAACGGGCGATGGTGGCCGGAGCCAGCACCGGCGGGGCGGGGTCGGCGCCGGGCGCTGGGGTGGCGAGCCAGGTCAGGGCGAGCGGGGCCAGGAGGCGGATCGCCTTCGGCATGCTGGAACTCCTCATTCGGCCGGCGCGCGAGCCTGTGGTCGCCGCGTGCAGCCGGGTGATGTGATGACCGTGTTGCGGGCGGCTGGCAACGGGTCGGGGTCCGTGTTTCCGCAGGTGGAACGGAGTGTCAGGGTCCACCGCCGAACAGCCACAGGCGCAGCATCGACGCCTGCACGGCGAGGCCGGTGTGACGGGCACGGATCCGGGCGGCACGGGCGGGCAGCAGCAGCATGCGGGCGGGGCGCGACAGGTCGAGGCGGCCGGCTGCGTCCAGCACGGCGGCGGCGGCGGCCGGAAGGTCGTCGAAGCGGGCGCCGGCGGGGAGGAAGGCGGTGTCGGGGCGGATCGACCAGATCGCGCGGGCGATGCCGGCCGGGGCGAGGTGCTCGGGGCGATCGACGCCAAAAAGGCGGGCGGAGGCGATGGCCCAGCCGCCGGCGGAAGCGCGCAAGGCATCGTGCCAAGTGGGCCAGTCGGGGACGCCCTCGGCCTCGGCTTCGCGGCCATCGAGCATGGCGAGCAGGTCGGACGCAGCCACCCTGCCCTGCGCAAGCGCCGCGTGCAGCGGGCCGGCGATTCCGTGGTTGGGATCGGCGGTGCGCCCTTCGATCAGGTCGCGCCACCATTGCAGGCGGATCAGCGCCGGGTACGGGCCGGCGAGCTCGGTGCGGCGGCGGGCGGCGGCTTCGATCTCGAGGTCGAAGGCGGCGAGCAAAGCGAGGTCGGCGCGCAGCGCAGCGGGGGCGAGCAGGACGGCGAAGAAGCGGTCGGGGTCGTCGCGGCGGAGGCGGGCGACGAATTGAGGCAATGCGGGTCCGGGCATGGCGCCTGAATGCGCGTTGCGCGGGCTGCAGCGCAAGCCGGGGCACATGACATCACGGCGACGCGCCTTGACGGGTCCGGGGCAGGCTCATAGCTCTTGGACATCCCATCAATGGAGATGCCGTCATGGCCTTCGAACTGCCGCCGCTGCCCTTCCAGACCAATGCGCTTGCCGCGAAGGGCATGTGCCAGGAGACGCTGGAGCTGCATCATGGCAAGCACCACCAGGCCTATGTCACCGCGCTGAACGGGTTCGTCGAGAAGAACCCCGATCTGCAGGGCAAGTCGCTCGAGGAGATCGTTCTGTTCAGCAAGGACAAGCCCGATCTGGCCGGCGTGTTCAACAATGCCGGGCAGGACTGGAACCACATCATCTTCTGGCAGAACCTCTCGCCGAACGGCGGTGGCATTCCGGGGGCGTTGGAGAGCAAGATCGTCGAGGATTTCGGCAGCGTCGAGGCGTTCAAGGACGCGTTCAAGACGGCGGCGACGACACAGTTCGGCTCGGGCTGGGCGTGGCTGGTGCTGGGGCCCGACGGCAAGCTGAAGGCGACCAAGACGCCGAACGGCTCGAACCCGCTGGCGACCGGCGAGGGCAAGGTGCTGCTGGCCCTCGACGTGTGGGAGCACAGCTACTACCTCGATTTCCGCAACGTGCGTCCGAACTACGTCACCAACTACCTCGACAAGCTGGCGAACTACGAATACGCCGAGGCCGCGCTGAAGGCGGCCTGACCCCCCTTCCCCACACGAGACGAAACGGGCGCCCCACGGCGCCCGTTTTTCGTTTCAGTCGGCGGTCGTGAATGGCGTCTGGAATGGCCAGATGGCGTGAGGCTTGCGAGACCCGGAGCGGAGCCGCCTTGATGGCCGTGAGCACCGAAGCGCAGCAAACGCGCGCCAGATGGCCGTTCCAGGCGCCATTCACCTGCGCGAGGTGGTGGCGACGTCGAGCCAGACGGCAAGCAGCAGGATCCCGCCCTTGACGATCATCTGCCAATAGGTGTCGACGCCGAGCATCGACATGCCGTTGTCGAGCGTGGCCATGATGAGGGCGCCGGTCAGTGCGCCGAACACCGTCCCTGCCCCGCCGCGCATCGAGGTGCCGCCGATGATGCAGGAGGCGATGGCGTCGAGTTCCTGCAGCGAGCCGGCCGAGGGGGAGCCGGCGGCGAGGCGGGCGGTGGTGGAGATGCCGGCGAGAGCGGCCATCACCCCCATCAGCACGAACACCAGCAGCTTGACCATCTGCACGTTGACGCCGGACAGGCGGGTGGCCTCGATGTTGCCGCCGATGGCATAGATGCGGCGGCCGAACACGGTGCGGCGCGCCATCACGGTGAGCACGCCGAGCAGCACGATCACCACCAGCACCGGCAGGGGCACGCCACGATAGGCGTCGAGGATGGCGAAGAAGCCGAAGATGCCGATGGCATAGACGGCGAGCCGGGCGAGATCGGCCCAGAGCGGCGGCACGGCGAGGTTGAACGCGGCGCGCTTGCGGCGCGACATCATCTGCGTCGTGGCGAGGGTGGCAAACACCAGGGCGGCGAGGATCCACCCGGCCACGGTCGGCAGGTAGCTCTGGGCGACGGCGACGAGCGGGCGCGAGACCGGGGCGATGGTCACGCCGCCGGTGATGCCGAGCAGGATGCCGCGGAAGGCGAGCAGGCCGGCAAGGGTGACGATGAAGGAAGGCACGCGCAGCCAGGCGACCCAGTAGCCGTTGAACGCGCCGACCAGCCCGCCGGCGAGCACCACGATGGCGATGTTGAGCGCGAGCGGGAGATGGAACTGGACGTCGAGGATGGCGGAGATGCCGCCGAGCAGGCCGAGCAGCGAGCCGACCGAAAGGTCGATCTCGCCTGCGATGATGACGAACACCATGCCGCAGGCGAGCATGCCGGTGATGGCCATCTGGCGCAGCAGGTTGGACAGGTTGCGCGCGGTGAGGAAATCGCCGTCGGTGGCGTGGGCGAACAGCGCCCAGAGCAGCGCGATCGCGACCAGCAGGGCGAGAATCTTGTAACGGGAGAACAGGGTCTTGATGTGTTCGGCGCGAAAGGTGCGGCGGCGTTCGCCGATGGCGGCCTCGGCGACGGCGGGGCTGATGGCGGCTGGAGGCGGTCCCTGGGTCATCACGAATGGCTCACGGCGGAAAGTTCACTGATCGGTTGAGCGTTGATGGCGGCGGCCATGATGCGTTCCTGGGTCAGGGTCTCGTCGTTGACGAAATCGCCGCGCAGGCGCCCTTCCCCGATCACCAGCACGCGGTCGGAGATGCCGAGCACCTCGGGCAGCTCGGAGGAAACCATGATGATCGACAGGCCCTCACGCACCAGGGCGAAGATCAGCTTGTAGATCTCGTATTTGGCGCCGACATCGACGCCGCGCGTCGGCTCGTCGAGGATCAGGATGCGCGGGTTGGGGCCGAGCATCTTGGAGATCACCGCCTTCTGCTGGTTGCCGCCCGAGAGATTGGCGATCGGCAGCAGGGGGGATGCGGTCTTGATGCGCAGGCGCGAGATGGCGGCGTCGATGTCGGAGAGTTCGCGCGCCTCGTCGATCAGGCCGCCGCGGGTGAGGTCGCCCAGCACCGAGAGCGAGATGTTGTAGCCGACGGCGAGGCCGGGGACGATGCCGTGATGCTTGCGGTCCTCGGGCACCATGCAGATGCCAAGGCGCACCGCGTCGCGCGGGGTGCGGATGCGCACGGGCCTGCCGTCGAGCAGGATCTCGCCGCTATGGCTGCCGGGCCAGGCGCCGAAGATGGCGCTGACCAGTTCGGTGCGGCCCGAGCCGACCAGGCCGGCGATGCCCAGGATCTCGCCGCGGCGCACCGAGAACGACACGTCGTCGACGCGGCGGCGGGCGGGGTTGTCGGGATCGAGACAGGTGATGCCGACAGCCTGCAGGATGGTGTCGCCGATCTCGTGCGCCTCGCGGGGAAAGAGGTTGCTCATGTCGCGGCCGACCATCAGGCGGATGATGTCGGCGCGGGTGAGTTCTCCCATCGGTGCCTCGCCCACGAAGCGGCCGTCGCGGATCACGGTGACGGTATCGGCGATCTCCTCAATTTCCTCGAGCTTGTGCGAGATGTAGACGCAGGCGGTTCCCCGCGCCTTGAGGTCGTGGACCAGGCGCAGCAGGGTGGCGGTCTCGGTGGAGGTGAGTGACGAGGTGGGTTCGTCGAGGATCAGCAATTTTGCATCCTTGCTGAGCGCACGGGCGATCTCGATGAGCTGCTGTTGCCCGCCGCCATAGCGCGAGACCGGCTGGGTGGGATCGATATGGCCCATGCGCAGCTCGGCAAGCAGACGGGCGGATTCGATATACATGCGGTCGAAATCGATCAGTCCGGCCGCGTTGTGCGGCTCACGGCCGAGGAAGATGTTCTCGGCCACCGAGAGCTGCGGCACCAGCATCAGCTCCTGATGGATGATGACGATGCCGACGGCCTCGGTGTCGCGGACGGACGCGGCGCGCAGGGGCTCGCCGCGCCAGAGGATCTCGCCGCCCCAGCTTCCGTAAGGATGGACGCCGGACAGCACCTTCATCATCGTCGATTTGCCGGCGCCGTTCTCGCCGCACAGGCCAACGCATTCGCCCTCGCGCACGCGCAGGTCGATGCCGCCAAGAGCGACGACGCCGGCAAAGTCCTTGGTGATGCCGCGCATCTCCAGAAGATAAGGTGAGGTCATGAAGTGCTCGCCTTCAACCGGCAGACGATCCCGGAAGGTCTCTCAGTTGCCGTAGATCTGGGCGTGGGTGAAATACCCGTCCGTCACGAGGCGGTCGATGTTGGACTTGTTGAGCGGGATCGGGGTGAGCAGGATCGTGTTCACGTCCTTCATGCCGTTGTTCATCTTGGTGGTGTAGGCAGGGGACTTGCCGCGCACGAGGTCGACGGCGAGTTGGGCCGCGGTGGTGGCGATCAGCTTGAGCGGCTTGTAGACGGTCATCGTCTGGGTGCCCTTGACGATGCGCTGGGCGGCGGCGAGGTCGGCGTCCTGGCCGGAGACGGCGGTCTTGCCGGCCAGCCCCTGCGCGGCGAGGGCCTGGATGGCGCCGCCGGCGAGGGCGTCGTTGGAGGCGACGATGCCCTGGATGTTGTTGTTGTTGGCCGTCAGCGCGTTCTCGACGATCGAGAGGCCTTCCGTGGGGCTCCACTCCTTGACCCACTGCGCGCCGACGATCTGGATCTTGCCGCCGTCGACGAGCGGCTTGAGCACCTTCATCTGGCCTTCGCGCAGCAATTTCGCGTTGTTGTCGGTGGGCGCGCCGCCGAGCAGGTAGTAGTTGCCGGTGGGGGCGGCATCGACGACGCCCTGAGCCTGCATCTGGCCGACGCGGACGTTGTCGAAGGAGACATAGGCGTCGATGTCGGAATCGAGGATCAGGCGATCGTAGGAGATCACCTTGATGCCGGCCTGCTTCGCCTCCGCGATGGTGTTGGCCAGAACCTTGCCGTTGAACGGCACGATGACGATCACGTCCATGCCGCGCGAGATCAGGTTCTCGATCTGGGCGGTCTGGCGCTCTTCAGACGCGTCGGCGGACTGGACGTTGACTGTGGCGCCGAGAGCCTTGGCGGCGGCGACGAAATAGTCGCGGTCATGGCCCCAGCGCTCGAGACGCAGGTCGTCGATCGAGAAGCCGATCTTGGGGTGGGCGGCGTCGGCGCGCGCCTGGCCGGTGGTCGCGATGCCCGCGCCCAGCGCGAAGCCGGCGCAAAGCGCCAGTGCGCCGACGCGCCGACGCGCGATACCAGAGACGCGCGCCTTCGCGCGTGACCGAGTGATCATCCGTATCCTCCCTGCGCTCCCCGCACGAATCGTTGCCGTGCGGGGGCGTCGCTCAGTGTCCAACCGCTCTGAATGGCGATCTTGGGGGAAAGTTGAAAGCAGAATGCGGTGCGTTACGCAAGGGCCGGAATTGGAACGAAATTTTGCTGCATTGCGGAAAGCAATGGAAATGGCTGCTGTATTCCGGATTTCGCATGCCGGGTGCGCGAGAACTGTGTCAATTGCGACGCGACGTGAGGGGCGCATGATTGACGTAACTCAGAACTCGGCGTAGGTCGCTGGACCCATGAACCGGGTGACCGTCTTCGATGTCGCGGCAGAAGCGGGGGTCAGCGTCGCGACGGTCGATCGCGTGCTCAACAATCGCGGCGGCGTACGCCCGGCCACGATCGAGCGGGTGCAGGGCGCGGTCGGGCGGCTGGGATTCCGGCGCGACGCGTTCGCCGCCGGGCTCGCGACGCGCAAGGTGGAGCGCTACGCTTTCGTGATCCCCGAAGGGCCGAACAGCTTCATGAACGCGCTGCGCGCCTCGGTGCTGACGCTGGCCGGGTCGATGGTCGAGCAGCGGGTCGATGTGACGGTCATCGGGTACCGGGCGTTCGACGACCGTTCGCTGGTGGGCGCCCTCGTCGCGCTGGACCCGGAGCACTGTCACGGGGTGGCGCTGGTCGGCATCGATTCGCCCGCGGTGCAGCGCGAGATCGATCGGCTGGCGGGCAGCGGCGTCCGGGTGGTGACGCTGGTGTCGGATGTCACACCGTCGCGGCGGCAGGCCTTCGTCGGTGCCGACAACAAGGCGGCCGGGCGGGTCGCGGCGGCGCTGATCGGGCGGATGACGCGAGCGTCGGGCCGGGTGGCGATGGTGGTCGGGCACATGACGCTGCACGACCATGTCGAGCGCCGACTGGGCTTCGAGCAGGTGCTGCGGCGCGATTATCCGCATCTGTCGCTGGCGGGCGTGATCGAGGGGTTCGACGACAGCGATCGCACGCGCCCGCTGCTGGCGGCGCTGCTCGGCGAGCACCGCGATCTCGTGGCGCTGTACAGCGCGGGCGCGGGCAATCGCGGGGTGGTGGCGGCGCTGCGCGACAGCGACGCGCGGCCCGTGACGATCGCACATGAGCTGACGCCGCATGCGCGCGAGGCGCTGCTGGACGGCATCTTCACCGTCGTGCTCGACCAGGATCGCGCGCAGGCGGCGGCGGAGGCGCTGGGGGCGCTGCGCGCGCTGGTGCGCGGTGAGACGGCGCGCCCACCCCATGTACGAACACGGATTTTCCTGCGCGAGAACCTGCCCTGAAGCAGGCGCGGGACAACGACAAGAAGAGGAACGGGATCATGGAGGGGACGATGCTGACCACGGGGGAGTTCTCCGGGTTCGAGACGGTGCGCTACGAGGGGCCGCAGAGCGAAACGGCGCTGGCGTATCGGTGGTACGATGCCGGTCGGGTGGTGATGGGGCGGCCGCTCGGCGAGCATCTGCGGTTTGCGGTGGCCTACTGGCACAGTTTCGTGATGAACGGGGCGGACCCGTTCGGCGCGCCAACCATCCGGCGCGGCTGGATGGCGGAGGGCGACGCCATGACGATGGCGCGGGCCAAGGCGGACGCGGCGTTCGAGTTTTTTCGCATCCTCGATGTGCCGTTCTTCTGTTTTCACGACCGCGATGTGGTGGCAGAGGATGACAGCCTCGCCGGCACGCTGAGGCGGCTCGAGGAGATGACGGCGTATCTCGGCCGCAAGATGGAGAGCTCGCGCACGAAGCTGCTGTGGGGGACGGCGAACCTGTTCTCGCATCCGCGCTTCATGGCCGGGGCGGCGACCAATCCCGATCCGGAGGTGTTCGCCTGGAGTGCGGCGACGGTGAAGGCTTGCATGGACGCCACCCAGGCGCTCGGCGGCGCGAACTACGTGCTGTGGGGCGGGCGCGAGGGCTACGAGACACTGCTCAACACTGATATGGGGCGCGAGCTCGAGCAGATGGGGCGGTTCCTGTCGCTGGTGGTCGAGTACAAGCACCGGATCGGGTTCACCGGACAGATCCTGATCGAGCCGAAGCCGAAGGAGCCGACAGCGCACCAGTATGATTTCGATGCGGCGACCGTTTACGGCTTCCTGCGGCGCTTCGGGCTGGAGGGCGAGGTAAAGCTCAATCTCGAAGCGAACCATGCGCTGCTGGCCGGCCACAGTTTCGAGCACGAGATTGCCACCGCGGGGGCGTTGGGCATTCTCGGCTCGCTCGACGTCAATCGCGGCGATCCGCTGCTGGGCTGGGACACCGACCAGTTCCCCAACAACCTCCACGACATGACCCTCGCGATGATCGAGGTGATCCGCGCCGGCGGGCTCGGCATGGGCGGGATGAATTTCGACGCCAGGATCCGCCGACAGTCGATCGATCTCGACGATCTGGTCGCCGCCCATGTCGGCGCGATGGATCTGTGTGCGCGAGCGTTCCTGATCGCGGCGCAGATCGTCGAGGATGGGCGTCTCGATGCCTTCCGCACCGCGCGCTATGCAGGCTGGGAACGGCCCGAGGCGCAGGCGATGCTGGGTGCCGGGGCGTCGCTGGAGGCGATCGCGGCCGATGCACTGTCGCGGGATGTCGATCCGCGACCGCGCTCGGGCGGACAGGAAAAGATCGAGAACATGCTGGCAAGGTTCTTCTGAGATGACCTATCTCGGCATCGATATCGGCACCTCCTCGGTCAAGGCGGTGCTGATCGGCGAGGACCAGGCGGTGCTCGCCACCGCTTCGGTCGGGCTCGGCGTCTCGCGGCCGCAGCCGGGTTGGTCGGAGCAGGATCCGGAGGAGTGGTGGCGCGCGAGCGAGGCGGCGGTCGATGCGATCGCGGCGGAAGCGCCGACGGCGCTGACGCGGCTGCGCGGGATCGGGCTGTCGGGGCAGATGCATGGCGCGACGCTGCTGGATGCATCGCACAAGGTGCTGCGTCCGGCGATGTTGTGGAACGATACGAGGGCTGCCGCCGAGGCGGCCAGTTTGCAGCGCGAGCATCCCGAGATCCTCGACATCATCGGCAATCCGGTAATGCCCGGCTTCACCGCGCCGAAGCTGATGTGGTTACGCGCGCACGAGCCGCGGATCTTCGAGCAGGTCGCGCTGGTGCTGCTGCCGAAGGATTACGTGCGGTTGCACCTGACCGGCGAGGCGGTCACCGACATGTCGGACGCGTCGGGCACCGCCTGGCTGGATGTCGGCGCGCGGCGATGGTCGGAGCGCGCCCTTGCCCTCACCGGACTGTCGGAGGTGCAGATGCCGCGTGCGGTCGAGGGCAGCGCGGCGGGCGGCATGCTGCGCGCCGAGCTGGCACAGCGTTGGGGCATCAGCGGACCGGTCGTGGTGGCCGGCGGGGGTGGCGACAATGCGACCTCGGCGTGCGGGATCGGTGCGGTGGCGCCGGGCAGCGCGTTCGTCTCGCTGGGCACGTCGGGAGTGCTGTTCGCCAGCACCGAGCGCTTCGCGCCCAATGTGGAGCAGGCGGTGCACGCGTTCTGTCACGCGGTCCCGGACACCTGGCATCAGATGGGGGTGATCCTGTCGGCCTCCGATTCACTCGAATGGCTGTCGCGGCTGCTGGTGGCGCCGGTGCCGGAACTGATCAGCGCGCTCGGCGAGCGAGTGGAGCGGCCATCTTCGGTGCTGTTCGCGCCCTATCTGTCGGGCGAGCGCACGCCGCACAACTCCGCGCGGCTGCGCGGCGGGTTCGCAGGGCTCGGGCAGGAGGCGGACCGGGTGTCGATGACGCAGGGCGTGCTGGAGGGGGTGGCGTTCGCGTTCCGCGACTGTCTCGATGCGCTGTCCTCGGCCGGGACGCGGGTGGAGCGGGCCTGGGCGGTAGGCGGCGGGGCAAGATCACGCCTGTGGTTGCAGATCGTTGCTGATGTGCTGGGCCTGCCGATCGATGTGCCCGACGGCGCCGAAATCGGCGGGGCGTTCGGAGCGGCACGGCTGGCAATCTGTGCGGCCGGCGAGGGCGCGTGGCGCGAGGTGATGGCGCCGCCGGCGCGGGCAGCGACACTGGAGCCCCGCCCTGCCCTGCGCGAGGCTTATGCGGAGGTGCTGACGCGCTGGCGCGGGCTCGCGCCGGCCCTGGAACAGGTGGCGGCGCCCTCATGACCGGGCTGACGATTCGCCCGGCCACGATCGCGGACGCGGACGCGATCTGGGCGATGGTCGAGCCGGTGATCCGGTCCGGCGAGACCTATGCGCTGGATCGCGGGCTCGGCCGCAACGCGGGTGTGGCGGTGTGGCTGGCTTCGGACCGGCACACCTTCATCGCGCAGGAGCCGGGAGGGCCGGTGGGATGTTATTTCCTCAAGGCCAACCAGCCGGGCGGCGGGGCGCATGTGGCCAATTGCGGCTATGTCACCGCCAGCCCTGCGACCGGGCGGGGCGTGGCGCGGGCGATGTGCGCGCATTCGCTCGATGTCGCCCGCACGCTCGGCTTTGCCGCGATGCAATTCAATTTCGTCGTCACCAGCAATACCCGCGCAGTCGCGCTGTGGGAGTCGATGGGGTTCGCGATCGTGGGGCGGCTGCCGGGCGCGTTCGTCCACCCGCGTCTGGGCGAGGTGGACGTGCTGGTGATGTACCGACGCCTGTAGAGGCGGCCTACTTGTCGTTCGCGGGCTTGACCATCACCGGGACCAGCGTGTCGCGCAGCACGGTAATGCGGAGCTGGGGGGCGATCTCGACCTCGGCCTCGTTGGAGTCCTCGCGCACGCGGGTGATGGTGCCCAGGATGCCGTTGGCCGAGACGCGGTCGCCGCGCTTCAGAGCCGCGACCATGGCGCGCTGCTGCTTCTGCTTGGTCATCTGCGGACGGATGATGAGGAACCAGAACACGCCGAAGATCAGGATCAGCGGCAGGAAGCTGACCAGGTTCTGGGTCAGGCTGGTGGGCGCGGAGGCACCGGCAGACTGGGCATAGGCAGCGGCGATCGGGTTCATGATGGTTCCGGCGGAATTGAATTGCGCGGACCATAATCGGCGCGGCGCTTGACGCAAGCCCCGGCGACACGCACGCAAGAGGCATGGAACACGACCTGCTTGCCCGCATCGCCGACGCGCTCGACCGGCTGGCGCCGAAACCACCCCTTCCCCCTGCACCGGATGGCGCGGATGCGTTTGTCTGGCAGCCCGGACCGCCGGCGCAGCTGGCACCGGTGTCGCGCGTGGCGGGCGTGTCCCTCGGCCTGCTGCAGGGGGTCGAGCGGCAGGCACGGGTGCTGCTCGACAACACGCAGCGCTTCGCCGATGGCCACACGGCCAACAACGCGATGCTGTGGGGTGCGCGGGGAACGGGCAAGTCGTCGCTGGCCAAGGCGGTACATGCCGAGATCAACGCCGCACGGCCCGGCGCGCTGGCGCTGATCGAGATCCAGCGCGACGACCTGACCACCCTGCCCGCTCTGCTGGAGATCCTGCGTGCCAGCCCGCGCCGCTGCGTAGTATTCTGCGACGATCTGTCGTTCGAGCGCGAGGATGCGGATTACAAGGCGCTGAAATCGGTGCTCGATGGCGGCATCCGCGGGCGGCCGGAGAACGTGCTGTTCTATGCGACCTCGAACCGGCGCCACCTGATGCCGCGGGCGATGATCGACAACGAATCCGCCACCGCGATCAATCCCGGCGAGGCGGTGGAGGAGAAGGTGTCGCTGTCGGACCGGTTCGGGCTGTGGCTGGGGTTCCACAATGTCGACCAGGCGACCTATCTGGCGATGATCGAGGGTTATGTGCGCGACGCCGGGCTCTCGCCCGATCCAGAGCGCCTGCGGGCCGAAGCACTCGCCTGGGCGATGGAGCGCGGCGGTCGTTCGGGGCGGGTGGCGTGGCAGTTCTTCGTGGATTATGCGGCGCGCAACGCAGAGTAGAGGCCTTCTTTTTCTGAAGAAAAAGAAGCAAAAAGACTTCTATCCGTTGTCCGAGTGGTTCGAGATGGCTCGTTCCCCACGGGCCATCCAGACAATTTCAGAAGTTTTTTGGTTCTTTTTTCAAAAAAGGACATCAACCGATCCTGTCGATATTGCCCATGTAAGGGGCCAGAACCGGCGGGATGACGATACTGCCGTCCTCCTGCTGATGGGTTTCCATCACCGCGATCAGCGTGCGGCCCACCGCGAGGCCGGAGCCGTTGAGCGTGTGGAGATAGGCCGGGCCACCTTCGGCCGGGCGGTAGCGGGCGTTCATGCGGCGGGCCTGGAAGTCGCGGGTGTTGGAGATCGAGCTGATCTCGCGCCAGGCCTGCTGGCCGGGCAGCCAGACCTCCAGATCGTAGGTGCGGGCGGCGGAGAAACCGGTATCGCCGGCGCAGAGGAGCACGCGGCGGAAGGTCAGGCCGAGTTCGGCGAGCAGGGATTCCGCGTGACCGACCATGCGCAGATGTTCGGCGTCGGACTGTTCGGGGGTGGTGATGGCGACCATCTCGACCTTGCCGAACTGGTGCTGGCGCAGCATGCCGCGGGTGTCACGCCCCGCGGAGCCGGCTTCGGCGCGGAAGCACGGGGTGAGCGCGGTCAGGCGGATCGGCAGGGCGGATTGAGGGATGATCTCGCCGGCGACGGAATTGGTCAGCGGCACCTCGGCGGTGGGGATCAGCCAGCGGTCGTCGGTGGTGTGGAACAGATCGTCGGCGAATTTGGGCAACTGGCCGGTGCCGAAGATGGTCGCCTCGTTGACCAGCAACGGTACGGTGCGTTCCTCGTAGCCGTTGGCCAGCGTCTGGCGGTCGATCATGAACTGGCCGAGCGCGCGTTCGAGACGGGCGAGCGAGCCCTTCAGGATGGTGAAGCGGGCCCCGGCGAGCTTGGCCGCGCCGGGGAAGTCCATCATGCCCAGCGCCTCGCCGAGCTCGAAATGCTGCCTCGGGATGAAGGCGAATTCGGCCGGGGTACCGTGGACGTGCTCGACGCGGTTGGCGGTCTCGTCGGGGCCGTCGGGCACCTCCGGATCGAGCCGGTTGGGCAGTTCGGCGAGGGCGTCGCGGATGGCGCGGTCGAGGATGGTGCTGCGGCTTTCGAGCTCGTCCATCGCGCCTTTCAGGGCGACAGCCTCGGCCTCCAGCGCGGTGGAATCAGCCTTGCCGCGCTTGAGCTGGCCGATCTCCTTCGCCAGCGCATTGCGGCGCTGCTGATGCTCCTGCTGGGCGGTGATGGCGGTGCGGCGTTCCTCGTCGAGGACCAGCAGTTCGGCCGAGCGCGGTGCGAGCCCACGGCGGGCAAGGGCGGCGTCGAACGCTGCCGGATCGGCGCGGAGCGCGCGGATATCGTGCATGATCAGGGATTTTCCGTGGTTTCTTCGAGTTTTGGTTCGACGAGCTTGGCGCAGAGGATGGATATCTCGTAGAGCCCGATCAACGGCAGCGCGAGGCCGGTCTGGGTGATGACATCAGGCGGGGTGAGGATCGCGGCGGCGACGAACGCGCCGACCCAGGCATAGCGGCGCACGCGGCGCAGGCCTGTGGAGCGCACAAGGCCAACCTTGGCGCACAAGGTGAGGGCCACCGGCAGCTCGAAGGAGATGCCGAACGCCATGATCAGCTTCATCACCAGAGCGAGATACTCGCTGACCTTGGCCTGGAGCTGGATCTGCAGGCCGTCGCCGCCGGTATTCGTCTGGAAACTGAGGAAGAACTTCCAGGCGGTTGGAAATATGAAATAATAGGCGAGAGCGGCGCCCATCAGGAACAGGATCGGGGTAGCGATCAGGAACGGGGCGAAGGCGCGCTTCTCGCTGCGGTAGAGGCCCGGGGCGATGAACATCCAGGCCTGGATGGCGATCATCGGGAAGGACAGGAACGCCGCACCGAACATCGCCACCCGGATGTAGGTGAAGAACGCCTCGTAGAGCGCTGTATAGATGAGATGTGGCTGCTCACCCTGCTGGCGCATGATCTCGGCCAGCGGCTGGGCGAGGAACAGGTAGATGCGGCCCGAGAAATGGTAGCAGAGCGCGAAGAACACCGCGAAGGAGACCCCCGACCACAACAGGCGGCGGCGCAGTTCGACCAGATGGTCGAGCAGCGGCATCGGGGTGTCGTCGATCGGGTCGGTGCTGGCGCGGTCGGTCATCTTGGCAGTCAGTAGGCGTGTCGGCCCGGGATGTATCCCGCCGGATCGGGTGGCAGGAAATCGGGCCGTGGCGCCGAGCGGCGCAGGATGTCGGCGGCAATGCGCGGCGGGATGGCGTCCGGGGCCGGGCCGAGACGTTCGGACGCCGTGGCGTCGAACGGGCCCGGGGTGAAGGCGGGTGCGGGGGCTTCGGGCGGGGGCGCGGCGGTGCTGCCGAGCAGAGGGGGTGCGGCGGCGGAGAAGGCGGGCGGCGGGGTGGTGGCCTCACGCACGGAGCGGCGCAGGCTGCCGTCCTCGTCGAGCAGGCCCATCACCTTGCCGCGCACGTCGAGCCGGCGCATCTGACGCAGCGTGTCGCGGGCCTCAGTGAGATCGGCCTCGCGCAGCATCTCGTCGACGTGGCCCTGGAACTCGCTGGCCATCGAACGGGCCTTCTTCACCACGCCGGCGACGGTGCGCATGGCGATGGGCAGGTCCTTGGGGCCGATCAGGACCAGGGCCACGCCGCCGACCAGCGCGATCTCGGACCAACTGAAATCGAACATCGACCTTCCTTGGGGTAAGCCCTTGGGGGTAAGCCCTGGGGCGGCCCGGAGACTACGCCGCCGCGTCGTCCTTTGCGAGGTCCAGCTCGGGAGTGGGGGCGATGACGCCCGGCAGCTCGGCGACCAGCTCCTCGCGGCGTGGCAGGTCGCGCAGCGAGCGCAGGCCGAAGCGTTCGAGAAAGCCGGGGGTGGTGCCCCACAGGGTCGGACGGCCGGGGACTTCCTTGCGGCCGCAGGGCATCACCAGTTCGGCCTCGATCAGCGTCTCGAGCACGTTCTGGCCGAGCGAGACGCCGCGGATCTCCTCGATCTCGGTTCGGGTGCAGGGCTGGTGGTAGGCGATGATCGCCAGCGTCTCCATCGTCGCGCGCGGCAGGCGGCGAGGACGCTTCTGCACCTGGGTCAGGAACGGGGCGAGATCGGGCGCGGTGCGGAACTGCCAACCGCCGGCGACCGCCTGGATGCACAGGCCGGAGCCCTCGTGCCGCGTCGCGACGCGGGCGACGATCGCCTCGACATCGGTCTGGTCGAGGGGGGCGAGCAGCGCGAGCAGCGCACGCGCAGTGACCGGCTCGGCGGAGGCGAACAGGGCGGCCTCGACCAGGCGGATGGCGAGGTCGTGCTGGGTGGCCGTCTGCTGTTCGGCGAGATCGTCGAAGCGGGCGGAATGGTCATCCATGGGCAGCCTCGCGGGTCGGGGCGTTGGTATCGTTGGCGGCGCGGAGCAGGATCGGGCCGAAGCCGCTCTCCTGATGCAGCTCGATCGCACCGTCGCGGGCGAGTTCGAGCCCGGCGAGCAGGGTGGAGGCCAGGGCCGCGCGCTGCTGGCGCGGGTCGATGTCCTCGCTGTCGCCGGGGTCGGGCAGGAACCGGTCGAGGCGGTTCCAGCCCGGCGGCAGGGTGCCGAGCATACGGCCGAGCCGACGCAGCGCGTCCTGGGTGGTCCAGAAGCGGATCGGGCGCGGGCGGTAGACGCGCCTGGGCGCGGTGCGGCGGACCAGGCCGAGCCAGGCGGTCATCAGCTGCGGCAGGTCGAGCAGGAGATCGGAGCGGTCGATCTCGATCAGGTCTTCCGGCGCGCCGCGGGCGAATTGGTCGAGGCCGAGCTGCGGGCGGGCGGCGAGCAGTCGGGCGGCGGCGACCATCGCCTCGAGCTCGGCGAGACGGGCGGCGAGTACCTCGGCCGCGATCTCGCCCTCCTCGGCCGCCGCGGGATCGGCGGGCAGCAGCAGGCGGGATTTGAGCCAGGCGAGCCAGGCGGCCATCACCAGCCAGTCGGCGGCGAGCTCCAGCTTGACGGCGCGGGCGGCCTCGACGGCGGCGAGATACTGTTCGACGAGGGCGAGGATGGAGATGCGGGCGAGGTCCACCTTCTGGGCGCGGGCGAGGTCGAGCAGCAGGTCGAGCGGACCCTCGAACCCGTCGAGGCGCAGCACCGGAGCGATGGAGGTGGTCGCGGGCGCGTTCACGCGGGGATCGCCAGCAGGGTGCTGCGTTCGGCGAGCAGCGGTGCGACGGCGAGGTCGCGGCGGTGACGGGCGGCGACCCAGGCGCGGGCGGCGGCGATGCGCGACAGGGTCGCCTCGCCCGCCTCGCCGGCGGCGATGGCGGTAGCGGCGCTGTCGTCGAAGCGGCCGGAGCAGTCGAGCGCAAGGTCGCAGCCGGCGGCGATGGCGGCGGCGGCGCGCTCGGCCGGGGTGCCGGACAGGGCCTGCATGCCGAGATCGTCGCTGACCAGCAGACCGTCGAAGCCGATGCGGCGGCGGATTATGCGCTCGATCACCGTGGCCGAGCAGGTGGCGGGGTGCAGCGGGTCGACGGCGCGGTAGCGGATATGGGCGGTCATCAGCGCCGGCAGGGCGCGGTTGGCGATGAAGGGGGCGAGGTCGTCCTCGGTGACGTCGTCGAGCTCGGGCAGGTGCAGATGGCTGTCGGCCAGCGCCCGGCCATGGCCGGGGACGTGCTTGCCGATCGCGATCACGCCCGCCGCGCCGAGGCCCTCGGCCATGGCGGCGCCGAGGGCGGCGACGCGGTCGGGGGTGCCGCGATAGGCGCGGTCGCCGATCACCGCGTCCGAGCCGGGGACGGCGAGGTCGAGGACGGGGGCGGAGACCATGTCGAAGCCAGTGGCGCGGGCTTCGAGGCCGATCAGCGCGCCGGTGAGCCAGGCGGCGCGGGGCGTGGAGATGGCGGCAGCGGGCGGGTGGGCGAGGAAATCCGGCGGGCGCAGCCTTGCGACACGGCCGCCCTCCTGGTCGATGGCGATCAGCACCCCCTGCCCCGCCGCATCGCGGATGGCGGCAGTGAGCGCGCAGAGTGCGGCCGGGGAACCGATATTGCGTCGAAACAGGAAAATGCCGGCGGGGCGCAGACGGCGCAGCAGGATGGCTTCGGCGTCGGTGAGCGCGGTCGATTCGAGGCCGATCATCGCGGCCGAGCAGGCGCGCTGCGGCAGGCGTGCGGTCGCGGCGTGGCCGCAGGCGGCGTCAAGCCGGCCGCCGGTCTCGGTCGGATCGGGGGCGGCGGCGGTCATCAGAACCCGGCCGGCGTGCAGGCGCCGCCGGCGGCGCGGATCCGCACGCAGAACTCGCTCGCCTGGGCGGTGGTGTCGAAGCCACCGGTGCGCAGGCGCCAGAAGGTCTCGCCGGCATGGTTGGTGATGCGCTCGACGGTCGGCGTATGGCCGGCGAGCAGCGCCGGGGCGCGGGCGGTGAGGCGTTTCCATTCGGTGCGGGCGGAGACTTCGGACGCGAGCGCGCCAAGTTGCACCTGATGGGAGCCGGTGGCGGGGCCGGTGGGGGCCGGGTGCAGGGGCTCGGCGGCAGCGGGCTTCGGCTCCGGCTGGGGGGCGGCGGGTGCCGCAGCAACCGGAGCAACTGGCGTCGAATCATGTTCGGGCGCAGGGGCGGAGGGCGGGGCCGCCAGTTGCGGTGCGGGCGGCGGGGCGGCGTCACGTCGAGCCTCGTCGACCTGATGCTGGAGCGCCTGTGGACGCGGCTGTTCGGGTGCCGGAGCGAGTTTGGGCTTGCCGTCGCCGTCGTCGTCACCGAGCGAGGGAAGCGCCTGCACCTGCATCCCGCCCGGGTTGAGCGGCTTGACGCGCACCGGGCCGGGCGGGGCGGAAATCACCACCAGCCCGTGATGACGATGACCGAGCAGCGACCACGCGCCGACCAGCACCACCAGCAGCGCGGCGAGCGACGCGGCACCGATGGCGAGGCGCCGGGTGGCCCGGTCGGTGGAGGGCGGCGGGCGGATGCCGAGATCGGGGGTGTCGTCGCGGAAGTGCGGCGAAGCTGCGCGGGGACGCTCGGGAGTGGTGTCGGCAGAGGCGCGGCCGATCGGGGCGAAGGCGGACTCGTCGCGGTCGTCGCGCGCGGCCGCACGGCCCGCGGAACCGGACCAGGTGGGCTCGCGCCGCTCGCTGCCGTCGCGCATCGTCGTCTCCGTTCCTAACGCACGCCCCTGGGCACGCCCTTGGACACGCCCCGGCCGCACGCGACTCGGGAGCGAGGGGTGATCATACCAGCCCTGCCGCCGCCGCGCGCGCCAGCAGTGTCGCCGCCCGGCCGGCCAGAGCGAGGCGGCCGGTGGTGGCGTCGGGGTCGGCAGAGTCGATCAGCCGCATGAGCGGTCCCTGCCCTGCCCGCCATTGCGCATCCAGCGCGTCGGCAAGGCGCGCGAGCCAGGACGCCGGGGGGGTGGCGGCACATTCGCGCGCAGCGGCCAGCAGCATGCGCAGCAGCGGCAGCGAGGCGGGGTCGATGGTGCCCGGCCAGTCGGGGGCGGCGTCGAGGCCGCAGCTGGCGAGCGCCGCGAAGACCCGGATCGCGGCGATGCGGGGCAGGCCGCCGCCGTGCAGGACGAAGCCAGCGGGAAAGCCGGGCGGCGACGCCACCTTGGGCAGGTCTGCGATGGCGCGGCGCACCGCGTCGGGGTCGAGATGCAGCTCGACCGGCCCTGCCCCGGCGGTCTGCAGGCCAAGCGCGGCGACCGGGCCCGGGGCGATGATGCGCAGGACGGCGTTATGTGGACGGTGGGCGACGAGCAGTGCCGTGCCGTGCCGCGCCGGGGCGACGCGGACGGGCGCGCCGCCGGCGCGCAGGCAGGCGGCGGCCATAGCGATCAAGTCGGTGCAACCATCGAGCATGCGCCTCTTCAATCACGTCGCGGGCGGCGCTATCTAGAGAGCATGGACCAGATCAGCGCTCCCTCGTTCAGCGTCACCGACCGCGCGGCCCGGCGGATCGCGCGGATCGTCGCCAGTGAGGCGAAATCGGGCGGCCCTGACACCCAGGCGATGCGGGTGGCCGTGCTCGCCGGCGGGTGCAGCGGGTTCCAGTATCAGTTCGGGCTGGAGGCACACCCCGCGGCGGACGATCTGGTGATCGATACCGGTGTGGCACGGGTGGTGATCGATCCGGTGAGCCTCGACCTGCTGTCCGGGTCGGAGCTGGATTTCGATGATACCTCGCTGATGGGGGCGTATTTTACCGTGCGCAATCCGCAGGCGAGCTCGTCCTGCGGCTGCGGCACCAGTTTCTCCGTCGCCTGAGCCGACTGCGTCCGTGAGCCTGTCGATCGCGACCTGGAACGTCAATTCGGCGCGGCAGCGGGCCGGGCATATCGCGGCGTTTCTCGACCGGGTGCGGCCGGATCTGCTGCTGTTGCAGGAAATCAAGTGCGAGGCGAAGGCGTTTCCGGCCGAGGCGTTCGCCCAAGCCGGCTATGGCGCCGAGATCGTCGGGCAGAAGGCGTATAACGGGGTCGCGGTGCTGTCGCGGGTGCCGGTGCGGGTAACCGAGCGGGCCCTGCCGGGCCTGGACCCCGCACTCGCGGAGCAGGCGCGTTATATCGAGGTCGAGACGCGTGGCGTGCGGGTCGGCAACCTGTATCTGCCCAACGGCAATTCCGGTGGCGAGGCGGGGTATGAGGGCAAGCTGGCCTGGATGGGCGCGCTGGCCGACCATGCGCAGCGTCTGCTGGACGAGGATGTCGATCTGGTGCTGGCCGGGGACTACAATGTCTGTCCGGAGGACGTGGATTTCGCCCCGCGCACGCTGCCGGCCGGCGATGCGCTGATCCGGGATCAGACGCGGGCGGCGTTCCGGCGACTGATCTGGTTGGGGCTGACGGATGCGCTGCGTGCGGTGCAGCCAGGCGGGCCGGCCTATACGTTCTGGGACTATCAGGCCGGGTGCTGGCCGCAGGACCGAGGCTTGCGCATCGACCATGCTCTGCTGTCGCCACGCCTGGCTGAGCGGCTGGAGAGCGTGCGCATCGAACGCGACGAGCGCGCGGCCGAACAGCCGTCGGATCATGTGCCGGTGGTCGTCACCCTCGGCGATCAGCCTCAGTGATGCATGTCCTTCGCTGAGCCGCCTTCCAATGCCTTGCGCAGGCGCATGCCGGCGCTGACGAGGCCGACATGGGTGAAGGCCTGGGGGAAGTTGCCGACCTGGCGTTGGGCCGCGGTGTCGTACTCCTCGGAGAACAGGCCGAGATCGTTGCCGTAGCCGAGCAGGCGTTCGTAAAGCGCGCGGGCTTCGTCGATGCGGCCCGACATGGCGTAGACCTCGACCAGCCAGAAGGTGCAGGCGAGGAAGGCGCCCTCGTGGCCGGGCAGGCCGTCGGTGCCGTCATCGGTGCGGTAGCGCAGCACGAAGCCGTCCTCGATCAGATCGGTTTCGACCGCGGCGATGGTGGCGGTGATGCGCGGATCGGACGCCGGCAGGAAGCCGATCAGCGGCAGCAGCAGCAGGCCGGCATCGAGCCCCTTGCCGCCGAAATACTGGGTGAAGCAGTTGCGTTCGGGGTCGATGCCTTCGCGGCAGACGGTGGCGTGGATTTCGTCGCGCAGTGCGCTCCAGCGTTCGCGCGGCCCGTCGAAGCCGAACTTGTCCATGTCCTTGAGCGCACGGTCGAAGGCCAGCCAGCACATCGCCTTCGATACCGTGAAGGGCTTGCGGCCGCCGCGGACCTCCCACATGCCCTCGTCGGGGTCCTGCCAGATGGTCTCCAGGTGTTCGAGCAGATTGAGTTGGAGCTTCCAGCCGTCGCCAAGCCCGGGCATGCCGTTAGTGCGCGACAGGTGCAGGGCCGAGGAGACCTCGCCGTAGACATCGAGCTGGAGCTGGCCGGCGGCGGCGTTGCCGACGCGCACGGGGCTGGAGTTCTCGTAGCCGGCGAGCCAGTCCGCCTCCCATTCGACGAGCTGACGTTCGCCCGAGAGGCCATACATGATCTGGAGCTGGTCGGGGCTGCCGGCGATGCTGCGCTGCAGCCAGTCGCGCCAGGCGGTGGCCTCTTCCTCGTAGCCGCCGCGGATCAGGGCAAAAAGGGTGATCGCCGCGTCGCGCAGCCAGCAATAGCGGTAGTCCCAGTTGCGCGGGCCGCCGAGCTGTTCGGGCAGCGAGGTGGTGGGGGCCGCGACAATGCCGCCGGTGGCCGCGAAGGTCATCGCCTTGAGGGTCACCAGCGAGCGACGGATCTCGCTCGCATAGGGACCGTCCTGCACGGTGCAGCGCTGCGACCACTGTTTCCAGAAATCGTCGGTGTGGGAGAGCAGATGCGGAATGTCGAGCGGTTCGGGCGGGGATTTGTGGCTGTCGTTCCACGACATCGCGAAGATGTGGCGCTCGCCCTTCGCGACCGAGAACTCGGCGATGGTGGCCATGTCCTCGCCGGCCAGCGCGGTCGTGGCGCGCAGGACCACCATCGACGGACCGGCGATGCAGGCGATGGCATGCTCCTCGCCGGGCAAGCGCGACACCCAGGGAACGGAGACGCCGTAGTCGAAGCGCAGCTTGAGCTCGGAGCGCATCGCGACGGTGCCGTCGAGCGCCTCCACGATGCGGATCAGGCTGGGGCGTGGGGCGTCGACCGGCATCAGATCGGTCAGCCGGACACGGCCGGACGCAGTGGTGAAGATGGTCTCCAGCACCACGCCGCCATCGGCATAGGTGCGGGTGGCGGTGGCTTCGGCATCGGCGGGGGCGATCTGCCAGCGCCCGTTATCGTCGTCGCCGAGCAGGGCAGCCATACAGGCCGGGCTGTCGAAGCGCGGCCAGCACAGCCAATCGATGGAGCCGTTGCGACCGACCAGGGCGCAGCTCGAACAGTCGCCGATCAGGGCGTAGTCCTCGATGCGCAGCGGGCGGTAGCTCATGGCGGTCGTCTCTCCCAAGGTCATTGGTAGCTTCAAAGCATCCGTCGCGCAGAGGTTGCGCGCTTGACTTTGCAGGGGTTTGTGACCATACGCGACGCGGTGAAAACCGGGCCTCGCGCCCGATCGGGCGCTGCCGCGGTTGCGGCTAGATGGGCGTCCGCAGCTTTCGAGAGTATGATTGAGCGAACATCCAGCCTCCGACGCAGGCCATGGCGGACCGGATCATTCCGGTCGTGACGACCCGCAGACCGACACCACCGAAATCGCGGTCACGCCCCCGGTGAGCACCGACGAGCCGCAGCCGCTGTTCGCCGATCTCGGCCTGTCCGAGCCGCTGCTGCGGGCCATCGACGAGATGGGCTACCGCCATCCGACGCCGATCCAGGCCCAGGCGATCCCGGTGGTGCTGATGGGCCGCGACGTGATGGGCGTGGCCCAGACCGGCACCGGCAAGACCGCCTCCTTCACCCTGCCGATGCTGGATATCCTGTCGGGCTCGCGGGCACGCGCACGGATGCCGCGCTCGCTGATCCTGGAGCCGACGCGCGAGCTGGCGTTGCAGGTGGCGGAGAACTTCGTCCAGTACGGCAAGCATCTGAAGCTCAACCACGCGCTGCTGATCGGCGGCGAGAGCATGGCCGACCAGCGCGATGCGCTGATGCGCGGCGTGGACGTGCTGATCGCCACCCCCGGGCGGCTGCTCGACCTGTTCGAGCGCGGCGGGCTGCTGCTGACGCAGACCTCGATCCTGGTCATCGACGAGGCGGACCGGATGCTGGACATGGGGTTCATCCCCGATGTCGAGCGGATCGTGTCGCTGCTGTCGCCGAACCGGCAGACGCTGTTCTTCTCGGCGACGATGGCGCCGGAGATCCGGCGGCTGTCGGAGGCGTTCCTGTCCAACCCGAAGGTGATCACGGTGGCGCGGCAGTCGTCGGTGGCCACCACCATCGAGACCGGGCTGGTGCTGGTGGCCGAGGAGGACAAGCGCCGCGCGCTGCGCGCGATGCTGCGGGCGGAGGATGTCTCCAACGCGCTGATCTTCTGCAACCGCAAGCGCGATGTCGATACGCTGCTGAAATCGCTGCTCAAGCACGGGTTCAAGGCGGGGGCGCTGCATGGCGACCTGCCGCAATCGGTGCGGTTCGCGACGCTGGAGAAGTTCAAGGCGGGCGAGCTGCAGCTGCTGGTGTGCTCGGATGTAGCGGCGCGCGGCATCGATATCGGCGGGCTGTCGCACGTGTTCAATTTCGACGTGCCGATGCATGCCGAAGATTACGTCCACCGCATCGGCCGCACCGGTCGCGCCGGGCGGTCGGGGCATGCCTACACGCTGGCCTCGCCCTATGACCGGCTGGCGGTGGCGGCCATCGAGAAGCTGACCGACAAGACGATCCCGCCGATCACACTCGACGGCATCGAGACCGCCGAATGGTCGGAGGACGATGTAGGGCGCGGCCGCGGGCGCGATGGCAAGCGCGGGCGCGGACGCGACGGGCACAAGGGCGGCAAGGATGCTCCGCGCGGAGGCAAGGAGCCTCGCCGCGAGGCGCAGGCGGTGCCGCAGGCGCCGGACGCCGCACCCGTGGCGGAGAGCGCCCAGCCGGTGGCGGAGCCGCGGCCGCGCCGCGAGCCGAAACCGGAGACGCGCCGCGAGCCGCGTGCGGAGCGTGGTCCCTCGCGCGACGGCCGCCGCGACGCACCGCGCCCCGAGCGCAGCGAGCAGCGTCACGACCAGCGCAGCGAGCAGCGTCATGACCAGCGGAGCGAGCAGCGTCACGACCAGCGCGGCGAGCAGCGTCATGACCAGCGCAGGGGGCGTCACAATGACGATCTCGGCCCGGCGGAAATCGGCTTCGGAGCCGAGATCCCGGCCTTCATGCTGCTGCCGATGCGACGCGACAGGGTGGCGCGGGCCGAGCCGGCGCAGCGTTATCCCGATCCGCTTGAAGGTGAGACGGACGCGGTGATCGTGCGCGAGATTCCGATCGCGGATGCTCCCGTGCCGGACCTGCCGCCCGATCTGCCCTTCGACGACGGGATGTGAGCGGCCTCCCCACGCTCGACATCACCGCACTCGGCCGCGAAGGCGACGGTATCGCCCATGCCGGCGGTGCGGCGATGTTCGTGCCGTTCGCGCTGCCTGGCGAGACCGTGCGCGCAGCGCCCGATGGCGGTCTGCCGGAGGTGTTGCGGGCCTCGCCCGAGCGCGTCGCGCCGCCCTGTGCGCTGTTCGGGGCCTGTGGTGGCTGCGTGTTGCAGCATCTCGACCGCCAGGCCGGGCTGGCGTGGAAAGCCGAGCGGGTGAGCGCGGCGCTGCGCGGGGCCGGGTTCAGTCCGCCGGCGCCGGCGCTGTTCCAGGCCGCGCCGCGCACGCGGCGGCGGATCGATCTGGCGATCCGGCGCGAGGGGGATCGGGTGGCACTCGGCCTGCATCGGCGGCGGGGCGCGCCGGTGGACATGAGCGTCTGCGAGGTGCTGGAGCCAAGGCTGTTCGCGCTGCTGGAGCCGCTGCGCGGGCTGTTGCGGCGGTTTCCGGGCCTGTCGCGCGAGGCGTCGGTGGCGATCAACGGGCTCGATTCGGGGCCGGATCTGCTGTTGCGCGGCGCTGGGCGGCTGGATGCGCCGCTGCGGCGGATCCTGGCGGAGTTTGCCGCCACCCACGCGATCGCGCGGATCGGCTGGGCGGATCGCGAGGGGGTGGAGACCGCCTGCCAGCTGCGGCCGGTACGGCATGTTCTGTCGGGTCATGCGGTGCAGCCGGCGCCAGGGGCGTTCCTGCAGGCGACGCGCGATGGCGAGGCGGCGATCATCGCGGCGGTGATGGCGGGCGTGCCGGAGAGGCTGCGAGCGAAGGGCCGGATCCTCGATCTGTTCGCCGGCATCGGCACGCTGAGCTTCGCGCTCGCGGCACGGGGCAAGGTGCTGGCGTTCGAGGGGGATGCGGCGGCGGCATCGGCGCTGGCGGCGGCGGCCGGAGGGACGCGGGTGCTGGCCGCACGGCGCGACCTGGTGCGCCAGCCGGTGCTGGCGCGCGAGATGGCGGAAAATGACGTGGTGGTGCTGGACCCGCCCTTTGCCGGGGCAGCGGTGCAGATCCGCGAGATCGCCGCCGCGCGGCCGGCGGTGGTGATTTACGTGAGCTGCAATCCGGACCGGCTGGGCGAGGACGCGGGTGCCCTCGCTCGTGCCGGCTACAGCCTCGACGCGGTCAGCGTAATCGACCAGTTCCTGTGGTCGGCGCATGTCGAGAGCGTGTCGGTGTTCACGCGCGCGGGGCGTCAGGCGGCGGGTCGGGCAGCCCGGTAGAGGGCCAGCGCCCAGCCGAGGAAATAGCCCGCCATCGCGCCGGAGAGGGCCGATTTCATCGCGACGAGGGTGTCGCGGTGGTCGGGGTGCAACGCCATGGCGATGCCGAGCCAGAGCTGGGCGGCGAACAGGGCGACGTTGCGCACCAGCGGCAGAACGCTGCCCGGGCGATGGACGAGCCCGCGCGCGGGCTCGATGCGCAGGCGACGACCCGACAGCAGCCCGGCCGGGGCGAGCACGACGGCGCAGGCCAGCCAGACGAGAACCGGTGTGGTGCCGTGGTGGCCGAGCAGCAGGTTGGACAGGCCCCACAGGATGAAGACCACGGGGACGATGGCGAGCCGGGCCACGCGCTGCTCGCGGTCGCGCAACGCGCACAGGCCGCTGTAGACCAGCCAGGCGAACAACAGCCAGACCCAGACCGGGACGTGGGCGAGGATGATCGGCAGGGTGTCGAGGTCGATGGACATGGAGGCGCGCTCTCTGTGTGCGTCGGGATGTCGGGACGCGGTCAGTGCTGCCTGGGGAGTGCGGGCGAGGCCAGCGCGATTGCGCGAAAGGCTCGCCGGTTACGCGAAACGATGCTTTGATCCGCTGGCGAAGCGCGAATGGCGGTGGTGGGCACGAGCATGAACGAGCCGGGCGTGATGGCGCAATTGCTGCGGCCCGCCGAACTGCGGCGGCGTGGGCTGCTGATGGCGGCGACGGTGCTGGTGCTGACCTTCCTCGCGCCGTGGGGGACCGACCGGCTGCCGCCGATGAGACGCGCCTGCGGCTGGCTGGCGATGGTGGTGGTGTGGGAGGTGGCGATCGTGCTCGTCGTAGGCGCGGTGCTCGCCTGGCGGCGCCGGCACGGACGGCAGGCTGCGTGTCTTGGGCCCGGCTGGACCGTCGCCATCGTGATGATTGCCGCGGTGCCGGCGGTGCCGCTGTGTCTGCTGGCGACGTTCAGGCACATCCCGTCGGCCGCGACCTGCGCGGTGTTCACGCTGAACTCGGTCGGGCTCGGGGCGATCATCTCGCTGCTGCGCACGCGGTGGCGGGCCGGGCCGAGCGAGGCGGCGCCGGAGGCGGCGGCGATAGCGATGGCGCTCGCGGATGGCGCGCGGGGCGATGCGGATGCGTTTCTCGCCCGGCATGCGCCGCATCTGGCCGGGACACAGCTGCTCGCACTGGAGGCGGAGGATCACTACCTGCGCATCCATACCGATGCCGGCGACGCGCTGGTGCTGCTGCGGCTGCGCGACGCGGTGGAAGGTCTCGGCGCGGAGAGCGGGTTGCAGGTGCACCGCTCGTTCTGGGTGGCGCGCGATGCCGCACCGCTGGCGCGGCGGCGCGGGCAGGCCTGGGCGCTCGAATTCGCCGGCGGGCTGAGCGTGCCGGTCAGCCGGGCGAATGTCGCCGCCTGCCGCGCGGAAGGCTGGCTCTGAGATGGGCGAGGCGCTGCTGATCGGCGATCCCGCGCCGTGGTTCCGGCAGCGCTGCACCACACCGCATGGCGACTACACGTTCGACATGAGCGCAGGGCGCTATGTGGTGCTGTATCTGTATGCCTCAAGTCGCGATCCGCTGACGGTGGTGGCACTCGACGCAGTCCGGGCGCGGCGCGCGCTGTTCGACGACCGGCAGGCGAGCTTCTTCGGCGTGAGTGCCGATACCGACGATGCAGGCGTGCTGGCGGCCGAACTGCCGGGGATCCGGCACTTCCTCGATGCGGACGGGGCGGTCGGCAGCGCCTATGGCGGTTCGGGACGGTGGTATCTGCTCGATCCGATGCTGCGGGTGCGCGGTGCGGCGGAGGACGGGCCGGGGATCGCCGAACGGGTGCTCGACACGGTGGCAGGGCTGCCGAGGGTGGAGGAGGCGCAGGGGCCGGCGCCGGTGCTGCTGCTCGACGAGGTGTTCGAGCCGGAATTCTGCGCGCGGCTGATCGCCTATCTGCGGGCGAGCGGTACGAGTGCCTCGGGAATGTTCACCGCCGATTCGCAGGGGCGCACGCAGGCGGTTCTCGATACCGGGTTCAAGCGCCGGCGGGACTGCACGATCACCGATGCGGCGCTGGCCGGGCAGGTGCAGGCGCGGCTGGTGCGCCGGGTGGTGCCGCAGATCCGACGCGCCTTTGCCTTCGAGGCGACGCGGATGGACCGGCTGCTGCTGGCCGCCTATGCGGCGGAGGAGCGCGGCGCGTTTGGCGCGCATCGCGACAACACGGTTCCGGCGGCCGCCCACCGGCGGTTTGCGGTGTCGATCAACCTCAACGAGGATTTCGAGGGTGGCGAGCTGATCTTTCCCGAGTTTGGGCGCACGCGCTACCGGCCGGCGGCCGGCGGGGCGGCGGTGTTCTCGTGCTCGCTGTTACATGCGGTGCTGCCGGTGACGCGCGGGGTGCGCTTCGCCTGTCTGCCGTTCGTGTTCGACGAGGCGGCGGTGCGGCAGAAATCGGCGAGCGTTCATCCTCCGGTCACGATTGCGGGTTAGACTGGTGGTCCGTCAGAAGGAACAACCAACGATGCGCATGCTGCCCCTTCTCGTCACCACCGCGCTCGCCGCGTCGGCGCTGTCGGGCTGTGCCGAGCAGCCGATGGGCCCGATGGTGCAGGTGTTGCCCAAGCCCGGCAAACCCTATGCGACCTTCGTGTCTGAGCAGAATTTCTGCGAGCAGCAGGCCGGCGGCGCGGTGGCGGGGCAGGCCAGTTCCGCCAATCAGCGGGCGGTGGTCGGCGGGCTTCTGGCGACCGCGGCCGGTGCGGCGTTGGGCGGCGCGATCGGCGGCGGCTATGGGGCCGGGATCGGAGCGGCTTCCGGCGCGGGGCTGGGCCTGGGGGTCGGATCGAGCTATTCGGGCGGCCATCAGGGCGCGATCCAGCGCCAGTACGACACTGTCTATCTCCAGTGCATGGTGTCCTACGGCAACGTCCCGCCGCAGCCGGTGATCGTGCAGCCGCCACCGGTCGTGGTGCAGCCTTCCCCCTATTACGCGCCCTATTGACCGATCGCCGGTTCGTGATGCGGCGGGAGGCAGCCATGCCCGCCGAGGCACTGGCCGTCATGGCCGGGCACGGCCATAGATGGAAACATGGCTAACCACTCCGACGCGACGATCCTCACCCCCGGGCAGGTGATCGACAAGATCGAGCGCGGCAGTCCGCAGTTCCGGCGTGTGACGCTGGGGCTTTTCCTCGCCGGGCTGTCGACCTTCACGCTGCTGTACTGTGTGCAGCCGCTGCTGCCGCTGTTCTCCACCCTGTTCGGAGTGACGGCAACGAACAGTTCGCTCGCGCTGTCGCTGTCGACCGCGTCGCTGGCGATCTCGATCGTGCTGGCCTCGGTGCTGTCGGAGCGGTTCGGGCGCAAGCCGGTGATGGCGGTCTCGCTGGTCAGCGCGGCGGTCTGCCAACTCGCGGTCGCAGTGGCACCGGGCTGGCACACCCTGCTGGTCTTGCGCGCACTGGAGGGATTATGTCTCGGCGGCACGCCGGCGGTGGCGATGGCCTATATCGCCGAGGAGGTCGGACCCGGCGCCCTGGCCTCGGTGATGGGGTTGTATATCGGCGGCAATGCGATCGGCGGCATGTCGGGGCGGCTGCTGACCGGGATCATCGTGGAGGCGTCGGACTGGCGGGTGGCAATGGGGGTGATCGGGGCGATCAGCCTCGCCGCGGCATTCGGTCTGATCGCGCTGCTGCCCGCCTCGCGGCATTTCCGCGCCCAGCCGGACATCAGGCCGCATTACCACCTCGCCGCCTGGACGATGCATCTGCGCAATCCGCGCATGCGCTGGTACTACCTGATCGGCTTCCTGGTGATGGGGGCGTTCGTCACCATCTACAACTATACCGGCTACCGGCTGGAGCGGCCGCCCTATGCGCTCGGGCAGAGCGCGCAGGGTGCGATCTTTCTCGTCTACATCCTCGGCACGATGGCCTCGACCTGGTCGGGGCCGCTCGGCGACCGGTTCGGGCGGGCGAAGGTGCTCAATATCTCGGCGCTCATCGCGCTGGCGGGCGCGCTGCTGATGCTGGCCGCCCCCCTGCCCCTGATCATCGCCGGCGTGTCGCTGGTCACGATCGGCTTCTTCGGCGCGCATTCGGCGGCGAGTGCGGCGGTGGGACGGCTGGCCGAGAGCCACAAGGGGCACGCCTCGTCGCTGTATCTGCTGTTCTACTATCTGGGCTCCAGCGTGGTCGGCTCTGCGGGCGGGCTGTTCTGGGCGGAATTCGGCTGGCCCGGCGTGGTGGCGTTCGTGGCCACCGGACTGATCGGGGTGTTCGCGATCGGGGCCTATCTGGCGCGCACGGCGCCGATGACGACGGCGCAGATGCTAGCGGCGCGGTAAAGGACCTCGGCGTCCTTACATTTCCGAGGGCATTCAGTGACCATGTACCAGCTCTGCATCGACTATCTGACTGCCTTGAACGAGGGCGACCTTGATGCTGTTCGCGCCCTGTTTGCCGAAGGCGCAAGCGTCGTGTCTCCACTCTACGGCAAGCGCCCGGCCCACGATTTCTATGCCGAGCTCTTCGCTGATACGAGCAGGTCGGACACGACATTGTTGAACATTTTTGACACCTCCGAGGCATCACGGTCCGTGGCACTGCATTTCCGTTACCTATGGACCCTGGCTGATGGAACGTCGGCCTCATTCGAGTGTGTCGACGTGTTCGAGCTGAATGTGGAACGGACGAAATTCGAGAAGCTGACGATCATTTACGATACGGCTCCGTTACGGCTGGATTTCGAAAGATCGAGCAACCGAACAGCCTGACCGAATGACGAAGACCATCGCATGCCGGGGTCTGGGGCCTGCGGCCCCAGCGGGTGCAGGGCAGCGCCCTGCGTCAGCCTGCCTCGATCCGGTCCAGTCGCCGTAGCGAGGGGAACAGCTTCATGCCCGCCGCACAGACCAGCAGGGTGCCGATGCCGCCGAGCAGGGCGGCGTTGACCGGGCCGATCAGGGCGGCGAGGGTGCCGCTTTCGAACTCGCCGAGTTGGTTGGAAGAGCCGATGAACAGCAGGTTCACCGCAGCCACCCTCCCGCGCATCTCGTCGGGGGTGCGGAGCTGGATCAGGGTGGAGCGGATCACCACGCTGACCACGTCGGCCGCACCGAGGATGGCGAGGGCGAACACCGAGACGGCGACCGAGGTGGAGAGCGCGAACACGATGGTGGCGACGCCGAACAGGGCCACCGCACCGAACATCTTCGGCCCCGCCCGCCCCGCGATCGGGTGGCGGGCGAGCCACAGGGCGACGCCGAGGGCGCCGATGGCGGGGGCCGCACGCAGCAGGCCCAGGCCGATCGGGCCGGCATGGAGGATGTCGCGCGCATAGACCGGCAGCAGCGCGGTCGCGCCGCCGAGCAGCACGGCGAACAGGTCGAGCGAGATCGCACCCAGGATCTCGGGGCGCTTGCGAAGGAAGGCGATGCCGCCGAACACGGCCGCGAGATCGGCGGCGGGGCGGTGCTCGCGGCGTGCCGGGCGGGGGATGGTGGACATCGCGACGGCGGCGGCGAGGAAGGCGCAGGCGACCGCGGCATAGGCGACGGACGCGCCGACGCCGTAGAGCAGGCCGCCCAGGGCGGGGCCGATGATGGTGGCGGTCTGGAACAGCGACGAGGACAGGGCGGCGGCGCGGGAGAAGCGTTCGGGCGGGACGAGGCCGGGGAGCAGCGCCTGCAGCGAGGGGCCCTCGAAGGTGCGTGCGGCGCCGAACACGGCCACCAGCGCGTAGATCGCGAGCGGGGTCAGCCAGCCCATCGCAGCACCGACCGCGAGTGTGGCCGCACCGGCCGCCTCGATGAGCTGGCAGATCATCGCGATCCGCCGCCGGTCGAAGCGGTCCACGGCATGGCCGGCGATGAACACCAGCGAGAACACCGGCAGGAATTGCGCAAGGCCCACCAGGCCGAGCGAGAGCGGGCGGCCGGTCAGCGCGTAGATCTCCCAGCCGACCGCCACCGCCTGCATCTGGGAAGCGAAGGCGGTGAGCGTGCGGGAGGTGAAGAAGGCGAGCAGGCGGCGGTCGTGCAGCAGCGGTGACGCGTCGTCGATCCGGGTGGCGGCGGTGTCGGTGGCGGCCTCGGCCGGCGCATCCTCGGGCGGTGGCTCGAGCCCCGGCCCGGTGGTGTCAACGGACATGGCTCCATCCCTTCCGTTCGAAAATCATCTCGTCGCCCCGTGCGTCGCGCACCCGCACGCCCACGCCCGGCAGGAAGCGGCCGATGCGGGTGAAGGGGATGGCGGTGCGGGCGGCCTCGTCGCGCAGGGCGGCGTCGTGTTCCGGCGGCACGGCGAGCAGCAGCTCGTAGTCGTCGCCGCCGGTCAGGCACTCTGCGAGCGCGTCGGCGGCGCGCGCAGGCGCGGACAGCGGCACGCTGGCGGCCGCGATCTCGACGGCGAGGCCGGATTCGCGGGCGAGATGGCCCGCGTCTTGCACCAGCCCGTCGGAGACGTCCATCGCGGCATGGGCGATGCCGGCGAGATGCAGGCCGAGACGCGGTTCGGGGAGCAGGTAGCGGCGGGCGAGATGGGGATGCGCACCGTCGCGCAGGCCGAGGGCGGCGTCGCCGATAGTGCCGCTGACCCACAGCGCGTCCCCTGCCCGCGCGCCGTTGCGGCGCAGCGCGGTGCCCGGGGCGAGATGGCCGAGGATGGTGATCGAGACGACGAGCTGGGCGCTGCCGGCGGTGGTGTCACCGCCGAGCAGGGTCAGGCCGAACTGTCGCTGGTCATGGGCGAGGCCGGCGGCGAAGGCGGCGAAGAAGGCGTCGTCGCGCGTGGGCGGGATGGCGAGCGTGAGCAGGTAGCCGAGCGGGTCGGCGCCCATCGCGGCGAGGTCGGAGAGGTTGGTGCGCAGGACCTTGCGGGCGATGAGATCGGGCGGGTCGCCGGCGCGGAAATGCACGCCCTCGATCGCGGCGTCGGCCGAGACCACCAGCTCGCGGCCCGGCGGCGGGATGAGCACGGCGGCGTCGTCGCGCAGGTCGAGTGCGGCCGGGCCGGCGAGGGAGAGGAAATGCCGCGCGATGAAGCCGAATTCGGCGGGAAGATCGCGGTCGGTGCTCAGGCGGCGAACTCGTCGGGGCGCAGCTCGCGACCCAGGCGGTCGAGCAGGCCGTTGGCCATGCGCGGCTCGTCGCCGGAGAAGAAGCCGTAGGCGACGTCGAGATACTCGTTGATCACGACGCGCGCCGGCGGGCCGTCGGCCATGCCGAGCTCGGCCGACGCGGCGCGCAGTAGAGCGCGCAGCACGGGGTCGAGCCTCGCGAGCGGCCAGTCCTCGGGCAGGGCGTTGGCGAGCCGCGGGTCGATGCTGTCCTGCTGGAGGGCGGCGGTGCGCACGATGCGGGCGAACAGGGTGACGTCGGCGTCGGGCACCCTGCCCTCCTCGTAGCCACCGGTGCCGGGCAGCTCGCCGAGACGGTGGCGGATGAACTGCTCGATCACCGCCTCGGGGGCTTCGGTCGCGTGCTCGGATTGGAACAGCGCCTGCACGGCGGCGACGCGGGCGGCGGTGCGCGGGCGGGTGGTGGGGGGCTTGCGGGTCTTACCGGGGGTGTCGTTCATGGCGGGGGCTTCATCGCGCCTTTGCCCGCGCGCGTCCAGAGACCGGCGGTTCGAGATCGAGCCTCGGCTGCTCCAGGCCGGCGCCGGTCAATGAGCCGAGGATCGCCTCGAAATCGGAGATCTCGCGGAAGTCCTTGTAGACACTGGCAAAACGCACATAGGCGACGGAATCGACCTCGCGCAGCGTATCCATCACCTCGGCGCCGAGTTGCGTGGTGGGAATATCTGCTTCCGCGGAGGCTTCGAGCTTGCGCACGATGCTGCTGACGATGCGTTCGAGACGCTCGGCATCGACGGGGCGCTTGTTGAGCGCGATGCGGATCGAGCGCGCCAGTTTCTCGCGGTCGAACGGCTCACGGCGGCCGTCGGACTTGACGACCACCAGCTCGCGGAGCTGCACGCGCTCGATGGTGGAGAAGCGCTGCCCGCAGCTCGGGCAGAAGCGACGCCTGCGGATGGCCGCCTGTTCCTCGGTCGGGCGGCTGTCCTTCACCTGGGTGTCGTCATGGCCGCAGAACGGGCAGCGCATCTGGCGCGGGGCGCTCCCTCAGCGACTGTAGATCGGGAAGCGGGCGCACAGCGCGCGTACGCGCTCGTGCACGGCGGCCTCGACGGCCTCGTTGCCGTTGTTGTTGGAGCCGGAGAGCCCTTCGAGCACCTCGTCGATCATCAGCCCGACCTCACGGAACTCCTCCGTGCCGAAGCCGCGCGCGGTGGCGGCCGGGGAGCCGAGACGGATGCCCGAGGTGATGGCGGGCTTCTCGGGGTCGTAGGGGATGGCGTTCTTGTTGGCGGTGATGCCGGCCCGTTCGAGTGCGGCCTCGGCGATCTTGCCGGTGACGCGCTTGGGCCGGAGATCGACCAGCAGCAGATGCGAATCCGTTCCGCCGGTAACGATGTCGAGGCCGCGCTCGACGAGGGTCGCGGCCAGCGTGCGGGCGTTGTCGAGCACCGCCTTCTGGTAGGTGCGGAACTCGGGGCGCAGCGCCTCGCCGAACGCCACCGCCTTGCCGGCGATGACATGCATCAGCGGGCCGCCCTGCAGGCCGGGGAACACTGCCGAGTTGATCTTCTTGGCGATCGCCTCGTCATTGGTCAGCACCATCCCGCCCCTCGGACCGCGCAGGGTCTTGTGGGTGGTGGTGGTGGTGACGTGGGCGTGCGGGACCGGGCTGGGGTAGAGACCGGCGGCGACCAGGCCGGCGAAATGGGCCATGTCGACCATGAAATACGCACCCACCTCGTCGGCGACCGCGCGGATACGGGGGAAGTCGATCACGCGCGGATAGGCGGAGCCGCCGGCGATGATGAGTTTCGGGCGGTGCTCGCGGGCTAGACGCTCGAGCTCCTCGTAATCGAGCAGCCCGTCCTCGCGGCGCACGCCATACTGCACGGCGTTGAACCACTTGCCGGAGAGATTCGGCGCCGCCCCGTGAGTGAGATGGCCGCCGGAGGCGAGGCTCATGCCCAGGATGGTGTCGCCGGCGTTGATGAGCGCAAGGAACACCGACTGGTTGGCCTGCGCACCGGAATGGGGCTGCACGTTGGCGAAGCCGGCGCCGAAGATCTGTTTGGCGCGATCGATGGCGAGCTGTTCGACCACATCGACCTCGACGCAGCCACCATAATAGCGGCGGCCGGGATAACCCTCGGCGTACTTGTTGGTCAGCACCGAGCCCTGGGCCTCGAGGACGGCGCGGCTGACGATATTCTCGGACGCGATCAGCTCGATGCCGTCCTGCTGGCGGGTCAGCTCGGCGTCGAGTGCGGCGCGGACGGCCGGGTCGACTTCGGCAAGCGGAGCCTCGAAGAAGCGCTGCAGGCTGATGGGGGCGGTCTGCTCGTTCACGTGGGTCGGGTCCTGGGTCGGTGGAGTGCGGGAGGCCGGCTCGTTGTGGACTACGCCGGCCGCTGATGGTGGGCGACTTGATATGCCGTGATCGCGGGTGCGGTTGAGTGTTTCGCATCGCGGCGACGGTTTGGCGAGCGCTTTTGCATCCATCGCAGGGGTGCCGCACGGCGTGGCGCGCCCGGACCCGACACACGACCGGGACTATGACGGACTTCCGCGACAGACGTCCTTGGGGCGGATCGGGGTCGGTGTGGTCACCTCGACGAAATAGCCGCCCTTGGCGCGGAAGTAGAACGACCACGCGCCATGCGTGACATGCGGCGGCGTCTGCGTCGTCCAGCCGTCTGCGCACAGACGCGCATACAGGGCATCGACGGCATCACGCGATGGCAGGATGAAGCCGACATGCAGGATGTCGAACTGCGCGGGATAATCGAATCCGTCGAGCCTGCGTTCGAAGTGATTGACGATCAGCACCAGCCCGTCGTCGTCCTGCATGACGGCCATCACGCTGCCGCGGACGACGAGCGTTCGCAGGCCGAAATAGCCTTCGAACATCGCCCGATCGCCGTCGATGTCGTGACTGTAGAGGTTGACGTGGTTCAGCTTCATGGTCGTCGCAGTCCGCTTGTGGGACGGACACAGGCCGATCGACGTCCGGATGACAGCCGACCGCCACCGAGCGAGAGGTCGCCCTCGCCCTGTGTCCGGCCATGGCCAGGAGCAGTGTCGTCCACCGCTCGAGCGTGACTGTCTCCGGGGAGACCGCGGGTTGTCACCATACCCGCATCGCTGTCTTTTCAGGCGATCGCTAGCTTAGAAGCAGCAGCTGACACGTCAAGCGGCGCGCGGTTCCGGCCGGGGCTCGGCCGGAAGCGAATATCGGCATTGCGAGATCGTCATGGCGGCGTCATCGTCTGGCCGGCAGACGACGCATGGCCAGCGCCGCCCAAAGGACGAAAGAGCCCATCGCGACCATGAGCAGCACCACGCTCCCCTCCCCCTCGCTGTTCCGCCGGCGGTCGGTGGCGAGTCTCACGCGGGAGGACGGGGCACATGCGCTGGCGCGTCGGCTGGGACCGTTCCAGCTCATCCTGCTCGGGGTGGGCTGCACGATCGGCGCGGGGCTGTTCTCGCTGACCGGGCTGGCCGCGGCCGACGATGCCGGGCCGGCGGTGGTGATCGCCTATCTGATCGCGGCCACCGGATGCGTGTTCGCCGGGCTCTGCTATTCCGAGATGGCGAGCATGATCCCGGTGGCGGGCAGTGCCTATACCTATGCCTATGCCTCACTGGGTGAGATCGTCGCCTGGATCATCGGCTGGGACCTGATCCTGGAATACGCGGTGGCGGCCTCGACGGTGGCGGTGTCGTGGTCGGGCTATGTGAACGTGCTGCTGGAGACGTTCGGCGTGCATCTGCCGCCGCGACTGCTGGCCTCGCCATTCGAGACGGTCACGCCGGCCGGGGGCGGGCATGCACATGGGCTGGTGAACCTGCCGGCCGCGCTGGCGATCGTGGGCGTGTCGCTGCTGCTGATCCGTGGCATCAGCCAGTCGGCAAAGGTCAATGCGGCGATCGTCGCGATCAAGCTGGCGGTAATCCTCGCCGTGGTGTGTTTCGGGTTGCCCTACACGAAGGCGGCGAACTGGCACCCCTTCATTCCGGCCAATACCGGCCATTTCGGCGAATTCGGGTGGTCAGGGATCATCCGCGCGGCGGGGATGCTGTTCTTCGCCTATATCGGCTTCGATGCGGTCTCGACGGCGGCCCAGGAGAGCCGCAATCCGGGGCGCGACATGCCGATCGGGCTGATCGGGAGTCTCGCGCTCTGCACCATCGCCTATGTGGTATTCGCCTTCGTGCTGACCGGGCTGGTGAACTACCGCACCATGCATGGCGATCCGGCACCGGTGGCCACTGCGATCGACCAGACGCCGTTCGAGTTCCTGCACCTGCTGGTCAAGATCGGCATCGTGTGCGGTTTCACCTCGGTGTTGCTGGTGCTGCTCCTGGGGCAGTCGCGCATCCTGTATGCGATGGCGCGCGACGGGCTGCTGCCGCGCTTCTTCTCCGACGTGCATCCGCGGTTTCGCACGCCGTGGCGGTCGAACCTGCTGGTGATGGTGATTTCGGCGGCGATCGCGGCATTCTTTCCGCTCGGCGAACTCGGGTCGATGGCCTCGATCGGTACGCTGTTCGCATTCGTGGTGGTGTGCGCGGGCGTGCTCGCGCTGCGGCGCATCGATCCCGCGCGTGAGCGGCGCTTCCGGGTGCCGTTCGGGCCGGTGATCCCGGTCTGCGGCATCGTGTTCTGTTTGGGGCTGATGGCCTCGCTCGGGCGCGATACCTGGATCCGGCTGGTGGTGTGGCTCGCGGTCGGACTGGTGATCTATTTCGCCTACGGACGGCGGCATGCGCGCGGCGATTGAAGGGTGTCGCGCAGCCGCGCTCGGCTTGCTGGGCTGCGGGGCGTGTCTCGCGGCGCCGGCGAACGGAGCCCCCGGCCTGATCGAGCGGACCGCGGCCGGGCCGCTGGTCTGTGCGCATCGGGGCTGGCTGTCGCCCGAAGAGCCCGAGAACAGTCTGGCGACATTCCGCCATACGGAGCGGGCCGGCCGCTTCATGCTGGAAATGGACCTCGTGGAGAGCAAGGACCGGCAGATCGTGCTGATGCACGATGCCAGTGTCGAGCGCACCACCACCGGGCACGGCGAGGTCGCCGAGTTGCAGGCGGCGACGATCGACGGGCTGCGGCTGCGGACCCGCTCGGGTCGAGTCCTGCAGGAAGCACCCCCTCGCTTTCGCGCCGTACTGGATTGGGCCGCGCGCAAACCCACGGTACTGCTGATGCTCGATCTCAAGCGGACGCCGCCCGAGGATGCGATGAGGCTGGTACGGGCGGCCGGGCTGGTGGGACGGGTCCTGCTGTTGACCTTCGATCCGATCACCGCAGCCAGGGCGTTCGCCGCCGATCCCGATGTCGCCGTGTCGGTGCTGGTCACCGACATGGCGATGCTGGAACGCTATCGGCGTTCGGCCGGGACAGATCGGCGCCTCGTCGCCTATATACCGGCCGGAAACGGTGCCTCGCTGTTCGATGCCGCGCATCGCGCCGGCGTGCCGGTGGCGACGGACCTGCTGGATCCGACCGACGCGCTGCAGCCCGGGCGCGACCCCGCGATCCTGGCGGGCAAGCACGTGGACATCGTGGTGAGCAACCGTCCGCAGGCGACGCGCCGGGCGCTGTACGGGCGTGCCGCCGTGCCCGACCCTGACGGCGGTGGCAATGGCGGGTTATAGATCGACGGTCCGCTCACCATATGGGGTCGTCATGTCGGTCGGTGCCTATCCTGCCACACGTCTTCGTCGCAACCGCTTCGACGAGGCCACGCGCCGTCTGGTCGCCGAGCATCGGCTGTCGGTTGACGACCTGATCTGGCCGATCTTCGTCATCGAGGGCGAGGGTCTGGTGACCGAGGTGGCGTCGATGCCCGGCGTGCAACGCGTGTCGCTGGACCGCCTGGAGGCGCATGTGGCGCCGGCGGTGGCGCTCGGCATCCGGGCGATCGCACTGTTTCCGGTCACGCCCCCCGATATCCGCGACGCCGAGGGCTCGGAGGCGCGCAATCCCGACAACCTGATGTGCCGGGCGGCACGTATCCTCAAGCGCGCCTTCCCCGATACGCTGCTGGTCGGCGACGTCGCCCTCGACCCCTATACCGATCACGGCCATGACGGGGTGATCCGCAACGATTATGTCCATAACGACGATTCGCTCGATGTGCTGGTCGCGCAGGCGCTGAACCAGGCGCGGGCCGGGATCGATATCCTTGCCCCGTCCGACATGATGGACGGGCGGATCGGCGCGATCAGGACGTCGCTGGACGCGGAAGGGCTGATCGACACGCGGCTGATGAGCTACGCGGCGAAATATGCCTCCGCCTTCTACGGGCCGTTCCGCGACGCGCTCGGCTCGGGCGGCCTGCTCAAGGGCGACAAGAAGACCTACCAGATGGACCCGGCCAACACCGACGAGGCGCTGCGCGAGGTGGCGATGGACCTCGCCGAGGGCGCCGACATGGTGATGGTCAAGCCGGGGCTGCCCTATCTCGACGTGATCCGACGGGTGCATGAGCGCTTCGGCGTGCCGACCTTCGCCTATCAGGTGTCGGGCGAATATGCGATGATCATGGCGGCGGCCGGACAGGGCTGGATCGACCGCGACCGCGCGGCGATGGAAAGCCTGCTGGCATTCAAGCGCGCCGGAGCGGCAGGGATATTGACCTATTTTGCGCCGCTGGCGGCCAGGCTCCTGCGCGAGGGTGGCTGACGCGTCATCAAATTGCCGCGGAGCGGCAATTTTCGTGCGAAATCAGGCGGTATCGGGTATCATCGGTTGAACTTCGCGATGGGAGTCGGACCTGTGCAGTCAGGGGACGCTTATGGTTCGGGGTATGGCGGCGGGTTCGTTGCCGGGCGCATCTCGCCGCACGATCCGCTGACGGGCTCGCCGCAGATGCGCATCGATGCGGCGGCGTCGGGCGTACTGCCGGCGCGGATCGTGGCGTGGTGTCTCGATGCCGTGTTCATCACCCTGATCGCCGGTGCGGTGGCCCTGCTCGTCGGCGCGCTGACGCTGGCGAGTTTCGGCCTGCTGCACGGGCTGTTCGCGCTGCTGGGCATGATCCCGTTCCTCTATTCGTGGCTGTTCGTGGGCTCCTCGCTGGCAGCGACGCCGGGCCAGGCGATCTGCGGGCTGGGCTTGCGTGACAACCGCACGCTGGGGCGGCCGGGCATGGCGGCGGCCCTGCTGTGGACGATTGGCTATGCGGTGACGATGATTCTCGGCGCGTTCCTGCTGCTGTTCGCGCTGATCACGAAGCGGCACCGTACGCTGCATGACCTTGTTTCGGGGCTGGTGATGGTGCGCGTCGGCACCCTCCCCGGCGCGACGTTCGGCGCCGCATGACCTATACCTCGCCCCGCCGGCCGCAATTCTTCTACACCACCGCCCCGCTGCCCTGCCCTTATGTCGGCGATCGCGTCGAGCGCAAGATCGTCACCGAGATCGCCGGGCCGGATGCGGAGGCGATGCACGACCGGCTGTCGCGCGCGGGCTTTCGCCGCAGCCACAACATCGCCTATGCCCCCGCCTGCCCCGGCTGCAATGCCTGCGTGCCGATCCGCATTCCGGTGGACCGGTTCGTGGCCTCGCGCGGGCAGCGGCGGGTGCGTCGCGCCAATGACGGCGTGATCGGCTTCGAGGTGCCGGCGCGCGCGACGGCCGAGCAATATGCGCTCTTCCAGCGCTATCAGGCCGCGCGGCATGCCCAGGGCGACATGGCTGCGATGAGTTTTCATGATTATCGGGCCATGGTCGAGGACACACCGATCGAGACCATGGTGGTTGAGTTCCGCGAGCGCGACGATACGCTGGTCGGCGTGTGCCTGATCGACCGGCTCGGCGACGGTACCTCGGCGGTCTACAGCGTGTTCGACCCGCTTCTCTCGGCCCGCTCGCTCGGCACCTTCGCCATCCTGTGGCTGATCGACCGGACCCGAGCGCTTGGCCTGCCCTATGTCTATCTGGGCTACTGGGTCTCCGACAGCCGCAAGATGGCCTACAAGACCGCCTTCCGGCCCTACGAGATCCTCCAGGCCGGTGCCTGGCGCTCGGGGTCCGACAGCGTCGAGCCGGTCGAGCCTCCAGAATAGTCCACGCCCGGCGCAGGTCTCGATGTCTGGCCACCCGGCTCCAATGTAACGACATGTTAACAGTTTGCCCGCATAGATCGGATCGCCTCCCCACCGGAGGCTTCCACGAGCGCGGCGACGGGGCATCCATTTCCTGGCCGGTGCTTTCGCCCAAGGAGCGGGAATGGCTGGCCGACGGTTCGAGATCATGGCGCTGGCGACGGGCTTGCTGTCGATCGGCGCCGCAGCGGCCGCGCCCGGCCGGCCCGCCGCTCCCGTCGATATCGAGCCGGTCGCCGCGAAGGGGGAGAAAGGGAACGCGAAGCTGTTCGGCCGCGGGACCAGCCCCGGCGGCCCGGGCGGTCTCGGCACGACCCTCAACGAGACGGTCGCCGCGCCCCTGACCGGCCAGGGGCCGCAGGTCCGCATCGGCTCGACCGGCGGCGCCGGCGGCGCCGGCGACACCTTCGGCTTCGGCTATGCCGCGGCCGGTGACGGCGGAACCGGCGGTTCGGTCACCGTCGACCAGCTCGCCGCACTCTCCGGCACGTCCACCCTGTCGACCCCCGATTCTGTCCTGCTCGCCTACTCGCAAGGCGGCCATGGCGGCAGCGGGGCGGTGCGCAAGGGGGCGGGTCGCGGCGGCGACGGCGGTCCGGTCAGTCTGCGGATCTCGGCCCCGGTCATGGCACAGGGCAATCTGGCCGCTGTGTGGGCCCGGTCAATCGGTGGCAACTCGACCAATATTGGCGTCGAGACCCCAGCCCTTGCGGCGACCACCACTGGAGGAAATGGCGGCACGGTCCTGCTGACGCTGTCCGAAGGGGTCGGCGTGTCCAGCGATGGCGCCCGCGCGCCGGCGGCGATCGCCGAGTCGCTCGGCGGCCGGGGCGGCGATGTCGGCAACCAGGGGTTCGAATATCCCAATGTCGCCAATGGCGGGGCCGGCGGCACGGTCGCGGTGCGGGATGCGGGCGCGCTGTCCGCATCGGGCGACAACGCCACCGCCCTGCTGGCGCAGAGCGTGGGCGGCCGCGGCGGCGACGGTGCCAGCAGCGGTGGCGCCGTCGGCGGCAGCGGCGGCAAGGGCGGCGCGGTGAACGTTTTCATCGATGGCCCCGTCAGCACCACCGGGGAGGCCGCGACAGGCATCCTGGCGCAGTCGATCGGCGGCTCCGGCGGCCGAGGCGCAAGCGTGCTGTTGGCGGGACAGGGCGGAACCGGCGGCGCGGCCGGCGGCGGCGGTGCCGTCTCGGTGACCAACACGGCGTCGGTCAGCACCGCGGGCGACCGGGCCAGCGCGCTGCTCGTGCAAAGCGTCGGCGGCGGCAATGCCGGGGATGCCTTCCAGATCGCCGACCCGACCACCTCGGCCGGCGGCGGCACGGGAGGCTCTGGCGGCCCGCTGTTCTTCGGCACCGGCGGCCAAGGCGGATACGGAGGCAAGGGCGGTGCAGCGACCGCCATCAATCAGGGCAGCATCGCCACCGAGGGCGACCAGTCCTACGGCATCCTCGCGCAGAGCGTCGGCGGCGGCGGCGGCAATGGCGGCAGCACCCGCACGATCGGCGCGCTGGTCAGCGTCGCCCTCGGCGGCGGCGGTGGCGGCGGCGGTGACGGCGACACGGTCACCGTCAGCCAGGCGGCGTCCGATGCGGGCGGCGCGATACCCTCGATCATAAGCTACGGCGACGGCGCCGCCGGCATCCTCGCGCAGAGCGTCGGTGGCTCCGGCGGGGTCGGCGGGTCGGCGAAAGCCTATTCGGGCGGGCTGCTCGCCTCGCTGTCCTATGCCGTCGGCGGCAGCGGCGGCGGCGGCGGCTCGGGTGGGCTGTCACAGGCGAACAATGCAGGCCTGATCTCGACGGCCGGTACCGGATCGGCGGGGATTAGCGTACTCAGCGTCGGCGGTGGCGGCGGCACGGCGGGGGATGCCAGCAGCTTCGCCATCGCCGGCTCGATCCCGAGCGTGCCTGCCCCGACCTTCAGCCTCACCTACGCGCTTGGCGGCTCCGGCGGCGACGGGGGCGCGGGCGGTATCGCGGGCGCGACCAATGTCGGATCGATCGAGACCAGCGGTGCGCGCTCCGTCGGCCTGCTGGCCGCCAGCATCGGCGGCGGTGGCGGCGATGCCGGTTCCGGCACGACGGAATCGGTGATGCTCGGCACGGTCCTCAATGTCGGCATCTCGGCCGCGCTGGGCGGTTCGGGAGGTGGCGGTGGCGGCGGCAGCAAGGCCACGGTGACCAATACCGGCCTCATCGAGACCAGCGGCCGGTTTTCGGCGGGCATGGTCGCACTCAGCGTGGGCGGCGGTGGCGGCATCGGCGGCGGTGCGACGTCGACCTCCTATGTCGGCATCCCCAAGGGCCTGCCCGGCGAGGCCTATCTCACCACGACGGCGTCGCTCGTCACCGCCGCCCCGCTCAACCTCAATCTCTCGCTGGGCGGCAGCGGCGGCAAGGGCGGCAGCGGCGGCGAGGCCGTGGCGACCAATCAAGGGACCATTTCCACCACCGCGGCGAATGCGGCCGGCATCTTCGCCGAAAGCATCGGCGGCGGCGGCGGTAATTCGGCCAGCTATTCCGGCGACGGCTCCGCGTCGGCCAACATCAAGATCGGCGGCAGCGGCGGTGGCGGCGGCAATGGCGGCGCAGTCGAGGTCACCAACGACATTTCGGCAACAATCTCGACGCAGGGGGCCGGGGCGTCCGCCATCGTGGCGCAGAGCATCGGCGGCGGTGGCGGCAATGCCGGCGCACCCAGCGCGGCCGAGACCACCAGCGTGACCTCGTCGGGCGCTTTCAAGAAGATCAAGACCGTAACCACCGTCCTGAAATTGCTCAACAAGAGCGGAAAGATCAGCACTGGTCTGTACAAAAAGATCAGTCGGAACTCTGTGTATTATGAATACTTCAACAAGAATTCGGCGATCCAGGGGAACTTCAAGATCTACACCAATTTCATCAGCCGCCTGAGTTCTCTCTACGAGGCGGGCGACAGCGATGCGGTCACCTTCGTCAAGACGAGTTTCGTCACCGGCCTGGCTGTGATCGAGAAGGCCTTCCAGGAGAGCCTCAGGAAGATCTCCGATCGCAGCGTCTCGGTACCGCCGGTCGCGGTGAACGTCTCCTTGGGTGGCAGCGGCGGCTTGGGCGGCGATGGCGGCAATGTGACGGTGACCCATGCCGGCACGATCCTCACCTCGGCGGACGATGCTTTCGGGATCATGGCGCAGTCGATCGGCGGCGGCGGCGGCACCGGCGGCGGCGCCGTCACGGAAGGCATCAAGGCCCTCAACATCGACGTCAGCGTCGGTGGCAGCGGCGGCAAGAGCGGCAGCGGCGGCGAGGTCGCCGTCACGCTCACACCCGCAAGCTCTCTCGCCACTGCGGGATACGGATCCTACGGCGTGCTGGCGCAGAGCATCGGCGGCGGCGGTGGCGTCGGGGGCGAATCCACGGCGGGCGGCAAGCTGTCGCTCACCGTCAACGTCTCGGTGGGCGGCAAGGGCGGAACCAGCGGCGACGGCGGCAAGGTCAAGGTCGATCTCGGCGGCTCGATCGTCACCACCGGCGACGAGGCGCATGCAGTCTACGCGCAGAGCGTCGGCGGCGGCGGCGGCGTCGACTTCCTCGCGCCAGCCGTGCTGACGGACGGCGACGGCGGTACCGGAGATGCCTCTCTCGACGCGGCCCTGGCCGCCACCTATCGCCTGATCCAGGATGCCGGCGGCGGCGGCGGCAGTGTGAGCAAGACCGATTCGGCCAATTTTCCCTCGCCCAGCCTCAATCTCAGCTATGGCGCCGATGGCGGCTTGGCCGGTCGCGGTGGCGATGTCAGCGTCGTCGATCGGGGGCGCGTCAGCACCACTGGCGATGGCGCCTTCGGCATCTTCGAACAGTCGATCGGTGGCGGTGGCGGCGGCGGCACCAACGGGCTGGCACAGACCAACAACAGCCTGGTCCCCGTCAAGCTGACGCGCTCGTTCGGCGGCAGCAACGGCGCGTCGGGCAATGGCGGCACAGTCGCCTTCGTCATCGCCGGCATGCCGCAGGTCACCACACAGGGTGCGGGCTCGGTCGGCGTGTATCTGCAGTCGATCGGCGGAGGTGGCGGCTATGGCGGCCTGTCGTCGACCGCCACGCTCTCGCTGGCCGATTCGACCGCCCGCGGCGATGGCGGTGCGATCAGCGTCAGCACCCTCGACGCGCAATCGTCGATCGACATCTCCACTTCGAGTCAGCGGGCACACGGGCTGTTCGCCCAGAGCCTCGGCGCGGGCGGCGGTTCGGTGACGGTGATCGGCGACGATGCGACCCCTGCCCCGGGCGTGACCCGGAACGGCGCGATCGGCCGAGGTGGCCCGATCGACATCAACGCCCGCGGCACGATCACCGCCACCGGAGACGGCTCCGACGCGATCCGCGCCGAAAGCGGCGTGCAGACCACCACAGGCGCGCTCGATCCCAAGCGGCTCGGCCACGCCATCGTCATCGACTGGACCGGAACCCTGCGCGGCGGCAGCGGCGGCGGCGCGGCCATCGCCGTCGATGGTGGCCTGTGGAACAAGATCACCATCGAGGCCGGATCGACCGTTTCCGCGGCGTCGGGCATTGCGATCACCGGCGGTGCGCAGAATGAGAAGATCTACAACAACGGCACCATCATCGGCGACGTCCTGCTCGGCAGCGGCGACAACGCGTTCGAGAACCAGGCGGGCGCGGTCTACCGCACATCGGCGATGGGAACCGTCAGCCTCAACAAGGGCATGCTGCGCAATCTCGGCACCGTGGACATCGGCGGCGTCGGCGTGGTGTCGACGGCGACGGTGAACGGCGTTTTCGCACAGACCGACGACGGCCACCTGCTCGTGGATGTCGGCGCGGGCGACGGCGGCCGGACCAGCGACCTGCTGCAGGTCAACGGACGCGCACTGCTCAGGGGCACGATCGACGTCAACGTCATCGGCGGCCTGCTCGCAGGCGACTATACCGTGCTGACGGCGACGACGTCGGTGCTGAACCTGCTCGGCGGAGCCGAGAGCAGCCAGACGGCAGCGAGCGTCATTCCGGTCTCGTGGAGCGTCGAGCGGACCGGCAATTCGATCGCCGTCGCGCCGCATGCCGATTTCGCCCATCCCAAGGACACGGTGCTTGCGGCCAATGCGGCCTCGGTGGCGGACGCGATCCAGAAATCCTGGCTGGCCGGCACCGCCGACGATGCCGAGTTCTTCGGGCGGGTGATCGGCATCCGCAGCGGTCGCCAGTACCAGTCGGTGCTCGACGATCTCGACCAGGAGAGCAACCAGAACGTGATGAGCACGACATTCGGCGAGGCCAGGGTCAGCCTGCGTGCGGTGATGAGCTGCCCGGCCTTCGCGCAGGGCGTGCTGATCGAGGAAGGCGAATGCGTCTGGAGCAAGGTGACGGGAACCGCGACCAGCATGTCGTCCTCGGTCGAGGATACCGGCTACAATTCACGCAACTTCATCTACCGCGTCGGCGCGCAGAAGGCCGTCGCGGAAGGTTGGTTCGTCGGCGCGAGCGGTGCCTACGGCTCGGGGGTGATGTCGAGCCTCGATGGGCTGGCGCGGTCGCATGGCCAGTCCTACGAGGGTGCTGCCGCGCTGAAGCACCAGGTCGGACCGTGGCTGTTCGCATCTTCGGTGAGCGTCGGGCTGCAGCAACAGAACAATTCGCGCGGCATCGATCTCGGCGACATGATCGACGAGGCCTACAGCAGGACGCATGTGCTCACTGCAGGGGGCAAGCTGCGCGGCCTCTACGAGTTCCTGCTCGGCCGCTGGTATATCCGGCCGTCGCTGGATGTCGACGTCACCTATGCCCATAGCGGCGCCTATCGCGAGCGCGACGGCGAAGGTCTCGCGCTTGCCGTCGGCGGCGCCTCCAAGACGCTTTTCGATGTCGCTCCCGCGGTCGAATTCGGCGGGCGGTTCGATCTCGACAGGCTGACCTGGGCGCGACTCTACACCTCGCTCGGCTTCACCGCCCTGTCGAGCGACCGGTTCCGCTCCTCGGCCCGCTTCGCCGACGATCCCGACAATATCGATTTCGACATCAGCTCACGCCTGCCCGATCGCGTCGGTGACGTGACGGCAGGCGTTCAGCTGGGCAGATCGCATGGGTTCGAGCTGTTGGTGGAATACGAGGGGCATGTGGCGTCGGGCTTCGGATCGCACTCCGGCACGGGGCGCATGACCTACAGATGGTAACGCGCGGGGCAGGCGGCGGGACGACATGTCGTCCCGCCCGTTCCGGGCGAGCTTTCCGGTCGCGCTTGTACCACTGCCATCTCAGCGCCCTCAGCGGTTGCGCAGCATCCAGCTCGGGGCCGGTTTACCGGGATCGGCACGCTTGCCGAGCCAGGGGGCGAGGTCTGCGGGCAGGCGACGGCGGCCGTTCCAGTCGAGACCATCGGCGAGGGTGAATACCGCGGCCAGGCGCAAACCGCCGTCCTTGTATTTCTGCAAGGCCACGCCGGCGCCGCGGGAGAGCTCCGGCAAGGCGTCGATCGGGAAGACCAGCAGGCGACGGTTGTCGCCGAGCACGGCGACATGATCGCCGATCGCCGGGATGCACAGCGCGGCGGTCTCGCCGTCGCGCAGGTTGAGCACCTGACGGCCGGTGCGCTTCTCTGCGACCAGATCGGCGTCGCGCACCAGCAAGCCGCGTCCGGACCCCGCCGCGACGAGCCGGCGGCCGGATTCGGTGAGGGTGAAGACGGCGACGACGCTTTCCTCGCTGCCCAGCGCCGAGATCACCCGGATCGGCTGGCCGTCGCCGCGGCCGCGCGGCAGGTCGGCGGCGCGCAGGGTGAAGGCCCGTCCGGCCGAGCCGAACAGGCACAGGCGGTCGGTCGTCGAGCACTCGACGAGATGGGCGAGGTCGTCGCCCTCCTTGAATTTCAGCGCCTCGCGGTCAAGGCCGTGGCCGCGCAGCGCGCGCACCCAGCCCTGCCGGCTGAGCAGCACGGTGAGCGGCTCGCGCTCGATGGCGACGATCTGGTCGAGCACCACCGGCGCGGGTGCGGTCGCCAGCGTGGTGCGCCGCGCGCCGAGCCTGCCGGCGCCGAACGCCTTGCGGGTGGCCTCGATCTCGGTGGCGATCCTCTTCCAGCGCAGCGTCTCGTCGCCGAGCAGGGCGCGCAGGGCGGCCCCCTCCTCGATCAGCTTGCCATGCTCGGCGCGGATCTCGATCTCCTCGAGCCGGCGCAACGAGCGCAGGCGCATGTTGAGCACCGCCTCGGCCTGGGTCTCGGTCAGCGCGAAGGTGGCGATCAGCCCGGCCTTGGCGTCGTCCTCCTCGCGGATGATGCGGATCACCTCATCGAGGTTGAGATAGACGGCGAGGAAGCCCTCGAGGATCTCGACGCGGCGGTCGATGGCGGCGAGGCGATGGCGCGAGCGGCGCTCCAGCACCTCGTGGCGATGGTCGAGCCAGGCGCGCAGCACGCTGCGCAGGCCGAGCACCGAGGGGACGCGATCCGCACCCAGCACGTTCATGTTGAGCGGAAAGCGGCTCTCCAGGGCGGTGGCGCGAAACAGCGTCTCCATCAGCACTTCCGGCTCGACGCCGCGGCTCTTCGGCTCCAGCACCAGACGCACCTCCTCGGTGCTCTCGTCGCGGATGTCGCCGAGCAGGGGGAGCTTCTTGGCCTCCATCAGCTCGGCGATCTGCTCGATCAGCCGGGATTTCTGCACCTGATAGGGGATCTCGGTGACGACGATCTGCCAGGTGCCGAAGCGGCCCTCCTCCTTCTCCCAGCGGGCGCGCAGGCGGAAGCCGCCGCGGCCGGTCTCGTAGGCCTGGGCGATGGCGGCGGCGTCCTCGACGACGATGCCGCCGGTGGGAAAATCCGGCCCCGGCATCACCGCGAGCAGCGCCGAGAGCGGCGCGTCGGGGCGGCGGACCAGCACCAGGGCGGCCGCGCACAGCTCGGCTGCGTTGTGCGGCGGGATCGATGTCGCCATACCGACGGCGATGCCGGCCGCACCGTTGGCAAGCAGGTTGGGAAACGCCGCCGGCAGCACCACCGGCTCGCTGTCCTCGCCATCATAGGTCTGGCGGAAATCGACGGCGTCCTCGTCGATGCCGGCGAGCAGCGCCTGGGCGGCGATGGTCAGCCGGGCTTCCGTGTAGCGCATGGCGGCGGCGTTATCGCCGTCGATGGAGCCGAAATTGCCCTGCCCTTCGACCAGCGGATAGCGCACCGCGAAGTCCTGCGCGAGCCGCACCAGCGCCTCGTAGACCGCGACGTCGCCATGGGGGTGGTATTTGCCGATCACGTCGCCGACGACACGGGCGCATTTCTTGAAGCCCGCAGTGGGATCGAGCCGCAGCTGGGCCATGGCGTAGATCAGCCGGCGATGCACCGGCTTGAGCCCGTCACGGACATCGGGCAGCGAGCGCGACATGATGGTCGACATCGCATAGGCCAGGTAGCGCTCACTCAGCGCGTCGCCCAGCCTGGTGTCGAGAATCTGACCGCCTTGTCCGCCGTGTTCCGCCATCCGCCTCACCTGCCCTGACTTGCCCGACCCTGCAATCCCGGGAACAAATAGCGAAACGGGCCACTGTCGCCAAGCGCGTCTCCCGGCAGGCGAAACTGCCGTCGACGTCCGTCAGGCCAGCCATGTGCTGAACGCAGGATCTGCGGCGCTTTTGCTACACGTCAGTTTGTTCACTATTTCCGGTCGCGAAATGGGTCTCTGCCGCCGGCGGCTTCGGCGCTAATCGTCGGGAAGTCCAGGGGCAACGAAAACGCCGGCTTAAGGCGCAACGACGCGGCCCCCTGCAAGAGGGATACGTCCATGAGTCCGAAGATCACCCCTGCCCGCATCCGGGCGGCACGGGTCGCATTCACCGCCATGCTGCTGGGTGGCACGACGCTCGCTGCGATTTCGCACGGTGCGCAGGCGCAGACCGCGCTCGACACGACCGCGCCGGCCGCCAGCGCCACCGGCCCGACCGTGGCGCCGGTGAGCAAGACCCCGAGCTCGCGGGTCAACGTCGCGCTGCCGCGTCCGCCGGCCTACAACCAGCCGGTACCCGACTACGTCTCGTCGGTGCCGCCGCTGCCGCAGCCGCCGTCGCTGTTCGGCTCCATCGCGCCGATGCAGTATCTGCGTGACCACGGCGTCGCGATCCTGCTCGACAACGTCAACGAATTCAGCGGCATCATCTCCGGCCCGCGCAAGGGATCATCGAATGCCGGCCAGTATGGTCTCGAGACCGATATCGACTGGGAGCGTCTCGCGGGGCTGACCGGCTTCTCGACGCACAGCGTCGCCGTCGGCCGCTACGGCATCCCGGCGAGCCGGATGTTCGGCGACAACATCAACCCGAGCTCCGAGATCTATGGCGCGGGCGGCAATGTCGTCTACCATCAGGTGTTCTTCTATGGGCAGGAGACCCTGGCGCATGGGCGCGTCGACATCGCGGCCGGGCGGATGTCGTTCCTGTCGGATTATTCGGCATCGCCGCTGTACTGCAACTTCCAGAACAACGCGTTCTGCGGCAACCCTAAGGCGTCGTCGGACAACACCGCGCATTCGTCGTATCCGGATGCGAACTGGGCAACCCGCTGGCGCGTGCGGCCGACCCACAACACCTATGTCTCGACCGGCATCTATTTCGACGAGAGCAACATCTACCAGGCCAATAATGGCTATCGCTCCGGGTTGAAGTTCAACGGTGCCAAGATCATCGGCGAGACCTTCCCGATCGAAGCCGGCTGGGAGCCGCTGTTCGGGCCCGACCAGCTGCCGGGTCACTACAAGATCGGCTTCGCGTATGACGACATCAACCATGCCGACAATCTGCGCGACATCAACGGCGATTACTGGGTGCTCAGCGGCCTGGGCCGACGCCAGCGCAAGGGTGCGGCGGCAGAATGGGCGCTGGCCGACCAGATGCTGGTCCGCCACGGGCCCGGCCAGGACAACGGTCTGGTGGTGTTCGGCGGCTTCTACCACAACTCGAAGCGTTCGTCGGTGCGCAACTACCAGTTCGAGGCCGGTGCGATCGACCGCGGCTTCTGGAAGGCGCGTCCGGGCGATGCGATCGCGGTGGCGTTCAGCTACACCAAGGTGTCGGGCGACCTGATCCGCACCGAGGAGCTGCAGGAGGAGCTCGGCCTGCCGATCACCGGCGTGGGCAACTTCTACAACAATGCAGCACCCACCGGCGTGCAGAGCCACACGATGAACTTCGAGGCGAACTACCAGATCCAGATCTACCGGGGCGTGAGCTTCCAGCCGAGCTTCCAGTACTACATCCGCCCGAACGCCCAGAAGGGCCTGCCGGACGCCGCCCTGCTCGGCTTCAAGTCGCATATCGAGTTCTTCTGAGACAGCCTGGCGCTCGCGGGGATCCCCCCCGGGACGCGATCGGGGACAGGGCGCCGGCGGGAGACCGCCAGCGCCCTTTTTTGTCGCGCTCTCCCCTGTCAGAGGTCGGGCATGGGCGGCGCTGGCGGCCGGGTGCCCCCGATTCGGGGTCAGGCTGAAAGGGCGGCGCGATCGGCGAGGCGGATGCGGGCGGCGGGCAGCGGACGGTGCCGGTTGCCGAAGACATCGCGGTCGAGGAAATGTCCGGTCAGTCGCAGCCCATCGCGCCAGTCCGGATCCGAGATGTGCGCGATGGTGTCATCGAGGAGCGCTTCGGGAAGGGTCAGTAGCCGCCCGGCCCATTCACCTGCCCCTGCGCGCGAGACGGCGCGGCCCGAGCGCGGCGAGACATAGACGAGATCGTCGCTGGCGCCGGTGACGGCGCAGGCGGAGAGATCGAGGCCGAAGCCGAGCTCGGCGAGCAGGTCGCGTTCCCAGCGCAGCAGGTCAGCCCGGCAGTCGGAGGCGCGGTCAGGTGCGAGGCTGAGGCGGGTGACGAGGCTGAGCAGCCCGTCGAAGACCGGCTTGTGCGCCTCTCGCTCGGGCAGCGCGCCGTCGGCGACCGCACAGCAGGAGGCCAGCATCGACAGCGCGTCGGGTGCCGCCAGGACGAAGGCGGCAGAGGCGTGGACGGGCTCGCCCGTCAGAGTGCCGAGCTGATCGGCGAGGCGCGCCACCCAGCGCAGGGAGACGAGATTGCCAGGCTGCCACAGCGGCGTCTGCCGCCGTCCCTGCCCGCCTCGCGCCAGGCCACGCCACGCGCCGTGTTGCTCGGTCAGGACATGGATGACGGCGCCCGACTCACCATAGGGCGCGGCCGACAGGACGATCCCCGGAGCGATCCACTCCAAGAACGGACTCTCGTAATCAGGAGGACCTGGCCTGCAATGTGCCTGGGATGGTCAGATGGCGTATGTCCGCGAGCATCACAGCCGAGCGGCCTTCATGGCCGTGAGCAGCAAAGCGAAGCTGACGCGCGTCAGACGGCCGTCCCAGGTGCATTGCAGGCTAGGTTCTAGACGCCGGCGGCGGCGGCGACCTCGGCGGCGAAGTCGCCCTGCTCCTTCTCGATGCCCTCGCCGAGTTGGAAGCGGGCGAAGCCGCCGAGCTTCGCGCCGGCCTTCTTCACCACGGCCGAGACGCGGCTCTCGCCGTCATGCACCCAGACCTGCTCCAGCAGCACCACTTCCTCGTAGTACTTGCGGATGCGGCCATCGACCATCTTCTCGATGATCGCCTCGGGCTTGCCCGACGCACGCGCCTGCTCGACCAGCACGGCGCGCTCGCGCTCGAGCTCGGCCGGGTCGACGGCGTCGATGTCGAGCGCCGACGGACGGGTGGCGGCGACATGCATGCCAACCTGGCGGCCAAGCGTCTCCAGCGCGTCACTCTCGCTTGGCGCCTCGATCGCCACCAGCACGCCGATCTTGCCCAGGCCGGGCTTGAGCGCGGAGTGCACATAGGTCGCGACCACGCCCGACGGCACGCTGAGTACGCGAGCACGGCGGATCGACATGTTCTCGCCGATGGTGGCGACCATGTGGGTCAGCTCGTCGGCGACGGTCCGGCCGGTGCCGGGGAAATCGGCGGCCTTGAGTGCCTCGACATCCTCGCCCACGGTGAGGGCGAGTTCGGCCAGGGTCGCGACGAAGCCCTGGAACTGCTCGTTGCGGGCGACGAAGTCGGTCTCGGCGTTGACCTCGACGATCGACGCCTTGTTGGGTGCCGAGGCGACGCCGACGAGGCCCTCGGCGGCGACGCGGCCGGACTTCTTGGCGGCGGCGGCGAGGCCCTTCTTGCGCAGCCAGTCGACGGCTTCCTCGAGGTTGCCGGCGGTCTCGTTGAGCGCCTTCTTGCAATCCATCATGCCCGCGCCGGTCTTCTCGCGCAGGTCCTTGACGAGGGCGGCGGTGATCTCTGCCATGGTGTGTTGTCTCCACAAGCCAGATGCCCCGCCACCCCCTTCACATGGAGGGCGTGCGGGGCACGGGATTTCGTCAATCGGCCGTGCCAGCCGGCACGGCCAGGCCATCAGGCGTGGACGGCTTCCTCAGCCGACGCCTCGGCGGCGACGGCCTCGACCGGCAGGTCCTCGGACGCGCCGACATCCTGGCCAGAGGCGGCCATCTCGGCGCTGATGCCGTCGAGCACCGCGCCCGAGATCAGGTCGCAGTACAGGGTGATCGCACGGATCGCGTCGTCATTGCCCGGGATCGGGTAGGTGACGCCGGAGGGGTCGGAATTGCTGTCGAGCACGGCGATCACCGGGATGCCGAGCTTGGTGGCTTCCTCGACCGCCAGCTTCTCCTTGTTGGTGTCGATAATGAACAGGATGTCCGGCAGACCGCCCATTTCCTTGATGCCGCCCAGCGAACGCTCGAGCTTCTCGCGGTCGCGGGTGATCTCGAGGATCTCCTTCTTGGTCAGGCCCTGGGTGTCGCCCGACAGCATATCGTCGATCTGGCGCAGGCGCTTGATCGAGCCGGTGATGGTCTTCCAGTTGGTCAGCATGCCGCCGAGCCAGCGATGGTTGACGTAATACTGGCCGCAGCGGTTGGCCGCCTCGGCGACATGCTCGGCCGCGGCGCGCTTGGTGCCGACGAACAGCACGCGCCCACCACCGGCAACGGTGTCACGCACGGCGCGCAGCGCGCGGTCGAGCATCGGCACGGTCTGCTGCAGGTCGATGATGTGGACCTGGTTGCGCACGCCGAACAGGTACGGCGCCATGCGCGGGTTCCAGCGGCGGGTGTGGTGGCCGAAGTGAACGCCGGCCTCGAGCAGCTGACGCAGGGTGAAATCGGGCATCGCCATCGGCGCATGTCCCCTTTCGTATCTCTGGTTGTGCCTCCGCGGGACCGAAAGCCCTGATCAGGCACCAGCAAAGGCGCCCCGCGTGCGAATTATCGGGCCACAGGCTCTCGCTCGGGTCCGACGCGGGTCGCTTAGCCCAACTTCACGTCCATCGCAACAGCAATTCTCCGTGAGATGAATATCGTGCAAAACTCTTCACAAAGACTTAATGAATTCGAACGCATGGTGGGTTGAACAGACTGGGGGTCAGATGGACCGGTTCCTGTGCTGCCTGCTTGGAATGCACGATCTCAGATTCGTGCTGGCCGCCGCGGTCATCTGCTGTGTCTCGGCCGGTACCACCGTCGCCCTGCTCAGACAGATACAGACGCGCCGCCACATGACCGCGACACAGGTGAACGACCGCGCCTATTGGGCGCGCCGGGCCCTGCTGGGTGCGGCCGCCGTCTCCGGCTTCGGGATATGGGCGACCCACTTCATCGCCATGATGGGTTACGATCCCGGTGTTCCCGTCCGCTATGACGTCCCGCTGACTCTCTTGAGCGTGACGGTGGTAGTGGTCCTTGCCACGGCCGGCTTCGCACTCGTGACCTCGGGAACATCCGGCAAGGTCGGGCTCCCGCGCCTGACCTGCGGCGCGGTTCTGATCGGGCTGGGCATCTCGTGTATGCATTACCTGGGCATGGCGGCCCTCCTCGCTCCCGGAAAGATGCAGTGGGAGCGCTCGTTCGTGGTGGCGTCGGTGGCGCTGTCGATTCTGCCCATGGTCCCGGCGCTGGCGCTCACCCTCCGTCGCCATGGTCGAGCCAGTGCCGTCGCCGCCGCGACGTTGATGACATTGGCGGTCGTCCTGCTGCATTTCGTCGCCATGGCCGGCCTCGACATCCAGCCCGTTGCCGGCGTCACACCCACCACCGGGCGCACCGACATGCCGCCGGAAGCGCTGGCCGCCATCGTCGCCTGTGTCACGCTGGGGCTGCTTGCGATGGCCGCGATCATCCTGATCGCCAACCGCCGGGCCGACCAGGCGATCGAGTCTGGCCATCGCGAATTCAGGGCGATGATCAACGCGATTACCGACTGCGCCATCTACCTCATCGACCCCAGGGGCCGCATCCTGAGCTGGAATGCTGGCGCAACCCGGATGTTCGGTTACACGCCCGACGATATCATCGGCCATCACGCAAGCCGGCTTCAGGCCCAACCGATCTGGCCCGAAGCGGACCTGGCTTCGGGCGGGGCGACCGACGGTCTTGCCGTGGCCGCCAATACCAGCAGCTGCAGCGATGTCAGTCTGCGGCTTCGTGCGGATGGCTCGACGTTCTGGGGTGACAGTACCCTGGAGCCGATCCAGGGCACCGACGCGCGTATCGCGGCCTTCGCCTGCGTCGTGCGCGACGTCAGCGTGGCGCGTGAGAACCGCCTGCATCTCGACGCGGCACTCGAACACATGCACCACGGGCTCGTCGTCTTCGACGGCGAAGCGAGGACGCGGCTGGTCAACCGGCAGTTTCGAGAGCTATGGCACCTCCCCGACCAGGAGCGCGTCATCGCAACCCACTACCGTGACCTCGCCGACATCTGCCTGCGCAGTGCGCACTGCGAGGCGACTGGCATGCGAGCCGACACCTTGTTCAGCCAGAATTACGCCGTTTCACATCATACCGCCGCCCGGACGGTCGAGTTGCATGGCGACAGGGTCATCTCCATCACCGGCCGCCCGATGCCGGGCGGGGGCTGGGTATTGACCCTCGAGGACATCTCCGATCGGCGACGTGCCGAGGCCCGCCTGAGCCACATGGCGCTGCATGACAGCCTGACGGGCCTGCCGAACCGGTCCAGCTTCATCTCGGGCCTGACGAAGGCCCTCGGCAATTCCGATGACCGGGTCGCCGTCATTGTCATCGATCTCGACCGGTTCAAGGATCTCAATGACTCCCAGGGACATCAGATCGGCGATGTCGCCCTGCGGGCGGTTGCGGCGCGCCTTCGCGACGCGATGCCGCCGCAGGGATCGGTCGCACGATTTGGTGGCGACGAGTTTGCCGCCTATCTCCCATTTCGATCCATGGACGAGCTGCATGCAGCCCTCGCCCGGCTGACGGCCTGTTTCTCGGCAGCGTTCAGTCTGGGGGACCTTGCCTGCATCGTCGATGCCAGTATCGGTGTCTCCATCAGCCCGACGGATCATACGCAGCCAACGCCGCTGACCGCCTATGCCGATCTGGCCATGTATCGGGCCAAGGCGAAGTTCGGCACCGGTGTCTGCTTCTACGAAAGTTCGATGAACGCTGCGGCACGGCGACGCAACGTCATCGCGGCCGGTCTGCGCCAGGCGCTGGCCTCGAACGAGTTCTCGCTGGTCTACCAGGTCCTGACAGACCTGCCATCCGGGCAGCCGATCGGTTACGAGGCCCTGCTGCGCTGGGAGCATCCGACCGAGGGTCACGTCTCGCCTGCCGAATTCATTCCGATCGCAGAAAGTACGGGCGACATCCTTGGTATCGGCGAATGGGTGCTGCGCGAGGCCTGCACGACGGCCGCCGGATGGCCCGAACCTTACCGGATCGCCGTCAATCTCTCCGGCGTGCAGATCTATCAGTCGGCCATCGATCAGTTGATTGCGAAAGTGCTGCACGCCACGGGGCTGCCGGCGGACCGACTCGAGCTGGAAATCACCGAGACCGCGATCATCGAGGACAAGACGGTGGCGCTCGACATGCTCAGGCGCATCAAGGCACTGGGGGTGACGATCGCGATCGACGATTTCGGCACCGGGCATTCCTCACTCGGAACCCTGCACGCATTTCCGATCGACAAGATCAAGATCGACCGATCCTTCCTCCTCGACGCCATCAACAACGCCCAGGCGCAGGCCATCATCAGGACCGTCGTCGCGCTCGGCCAAAGCCTCGACATCCCGATCCTGGCCGAGGGTGTCGAGACGCCCGACCAGGCCGAGATGCTCCAGCGGCTCGGCTGCAGCCAGGTCCAAGGCTATTATTTTGGACGCCCGGGCCCTCCGCCGCCCCCAGGAACGAGGCTTCCGACGATCGTCGGCCAATCCAGGCCGGTCACGATGCTTGACGTCGCCTGACATCAGCGAGCCGCGCATCGAAAGCGTTCAGCCCTGCCGATTCGATATCTCGATCAGATTGGCGTCGAGATCGCGTATATAGACCGACAGGATCGGGCCGGTCGCGCCGGTACGGGCGACAGGCCCCTCGATCACACCCACGCCGGCTGCGCTGAGGTGCGCGAGCACCGCATCGATCGGTGTCTGGGTGATGAAGCACAGATCCGCCGAGCCGGGTGTCGGCATGCCGGCCTTCGGCTCGAACTCGTGCCCCTGCTGGTGCAGATTGATCTTCTGATTTCCGAATGACAGCGCCCGGCGACCGTTGCCGAAACGCGTCACAGTCATCCCCAGGGCTCGATGGTAGAACTCGCATGTCGCGTCGACATCCGCGACAGTCAGGACGAGATGGTCGAGATGATCGATCTTCATGCGCCGGCTCCGAAGGCAGTGAGGCTCCCTAACGCCGCAGTCGCGCGATCGCTTTACCGCTCCTCGACGCGTTCGACCCCGGAGATGGTCTTGATCGCCTGGCCGAGCCGGGGTGTCACCGCGTAGTCGCCCGGCAGCGATACCTCGACCTCCTGGCCCTCGGCCAGATGCGGCACCAGCACCACCCTGCCCCGGCCGCCGCGTTCGCGGTCGAGAATGGTACGGATCTGCGAGATCGCGGCTGCGTCCTCGATCCAGATGCGCAGTTCGGCACGCGCCTCGCGGGCGGCCTGGTCGAGGCTGGCGACATCGGAGGCGGTCAGGCGCAGCATCTCGCCCTCCGCCTTGAGCTCGGCGGTGACCAGCACTGCCTGGCCGGCGACCAACAGCTCGCGGGTGCGCGACAGCACCTCGGAGAACAGCGTCACCTCGCAGCCGCCGGAGGCATCCGACAGGCGCAGCCAGGCCATGCGGCTGCCGGTACGGGTGGGACGTTCCTTGCGGTCGACGACGCAGCCTGCGAGCTGCACCCTGCCCTTGCCCGCCGCCGCCGCCTCGGCGAGGCGGGCGATGTCGATCGCGCCGAGACGACGCAGCATCGGGCGGTAGGCATCGAGCGGGTGGGCGGTGAGATGGAAGCCGACCGCCTCGGCCTCGAAGGCGAGGCGGTCGAGTTCCGGCCAGTCGTCGATGGCCGGAAGGCGCAGCGCCTCCGCTTGGCCACCGGCGACGGGAGCGCCGAACAGGCCGATCTGGCCGCTCGCCGCCTCCTCGGCCTGGGCGCTGGCGCGGCGCAGGATGGTCTCGGCGCCGGCGAACACCCGCGCGCGGGAGCGCTCGAGCGTGTCGAAGGCGCCGGCGCGGGCGAGGTTCTCGATCTGCATCTTGTTGAGCTGTCGGGGGTCGATGCGGGCGGCGAAGTCGGCCAGATCGGTGAAGGGACGCTCGCCGCGCGCCGTCTCGACCGCCTGCATGGCCGAGAACCCCACCTTCTTGACCGCGGCGAGGGCATAGCGGATGGCGAGGCTGCCGTCGGGCTGGGTCTCGACGGAGAAATCCGCCCCCGAGCGATTGATGTCGGGCGGCAGCACGCGCACGCCGAGGCGTTCGGCTTCCTGGCGCAGGGCTGCGAGTTTGTCGGTGCGCTCGCGGGCCAGCGACATGCAGGCGGCGAGGAACGGCACCTTGTGGTTCGCCTTCATCCAGGCGGTATGGTAGCTGATCAGCGCATAGGCCGCCGCGTGCGACTTGTTGAAGCCGTAATCGGCGAACTTGGCCATCATCTCGAAGACCTCGACGGCCTTGCCGGCCTCCACGCCGCGGGCGGTGGCCCCTTTGGTGAAGATCTCGCGCTGGGTGTCCATTTCGGCGCGGATCTTCTTGCCCATCGCGCGGCGCAGCAGGTCGGCCGCCCCGAGCGAATAGCCGGCCATCTTCTGGGCGATCTGCATCACCTGTTCCTGGTAGACCATGATGCCGTAGGTCTCGGACAGGATCTCCTGCGTGTCGGGATGCGGCGCCTCCCAGGCCTCACCGTGTTTTCTACGGCAATAATCGGGAATGTTGGCCATCGGGCCGGGCCGGTACAGCGCCACGGCGGCGATGAGGTCTTCCAGCCGGTCGGGGCGCATCTGGCGCAGAACGTCGCGCATGCCGGCGGATTCGAACTGGAACACGCCGGCGGTGTCGCCGCTGGCCAGCATCGCGTAGGTGGCGGGGTCGTCGAGCGGCACGCGGGCGAGATCGACCTCGTGGCCGAGCCCCGACAGCATGCGCAGGCCGCGCTGCAGGATGGTGAGCGTGGTGAGACCCAGGAAGTCGAACTTCACCAGCCCGGCCTGCTCGACAGCCTTCATGTTGTATTGCGTGACCAGCGTGTCGGCCTTGGGATCGCGATACAGCGGCACCGAATCGATCAGCGCGCCGCGGCCGATCACCACGCCGGCGGCATGGGTGCTGGCGTGCCGGTAGAGGCCTTCGAGCTGCAGCGCGATCTCCATCAGCCGGCGGACGGCCTCGTCGGAATCGCGCAGTTCCTGCAGACGCGGTTCGCCGTCGATGGCCTGTTTCAGCGTCACCGGCTTGGCGGGATTGTTGGGGATCATCTCGCAGACGCGGTTGACCTGGCCGAACGGCATGCCGAGCACGCGGCCGACATCGCGGACCGCCGCGCGGGCCTGGAGCTTGCCGAAGGTGATGATCTGCGCCACCCGCTCGGGGCCGTATTCGTGCCGCACATAGGCGATCACCTCGTCGCGCCGGTCCTGGCAGAAATCGATGTCGAAATCCGGCATCGAGATGCGTTCGGGGTTGAGGAAGCGCTCGAACAGCAGGTTGAACGGCAGCGGGTCGATATCGGTGATGGTCAGCGCATAGGCGACCAGCGAACCCGCCCCCGAGCCGCGTCCCGGCCCGACCGGGATGTCGTTCGCCTTGGCCCACTGGATGAAATCGGCGACGATCAGGAAGTAGCCGGGAAAGCCCATCTTCGAGATCACGTCGAGCTCGAATTCGAGCCGCTCGCGGTAGCGCGCCCGGGTGGCGTCGTCGGCGGCCATGGCGTCGAGCCTCGCGTCGAGCCCCCTCTGGGCCATCGCGCGCACGGTCTCGTCCTCGGTGGAGCCGGGCTCGACCTTGGGACAGACCGGCAGCACCGGCTTCGTCGGCTCGACCATCACCGCGCACATCCTCGCGATGGCCAGCGTGTTTTCGCAGGCCTCGGGCAGGTCGGCAAACAGCTCGCGCATCGCAGCCGCAGGTTTGAACCAGTGCTCGGGGGTGACGCGCCAGCGGTCCGATTCGCCCAGCGTGCGCCCCTGCGCGATGCACAGCAGCGCATCATGCGCCTCGTGCATCTCGGGGCGCGGGAAGAAGCACTCGTTGGTGGCGACCAGCGGCAGGCCGAAACGGTCGGCGAGCGCGATCATGCCAGGCTCGATGGCGCGCTCGAGCGCAAGGCCGTGACGGTGCAGCTCCATCATCACGCGGTCGCCGAACGCCTCGCGCATCCGCTCGATCAGGGCGCGGGCGGCGGGCTCCTGCGCCTCGCCGAGCAGGCGGCCGATCGGGCCGCGGGTGCCGCCCAGCAGCAGGATCAGGCCCTCGGCCTGGGCGCACAGCGTGTCGAGCGAGACGAACGGATCGGCCGGATCGGTCTCGATGAAGCCGAGCGAGGAGAGGCGCTGGAGGTTGGCAAGTCCCTGCGAGTCGCGGGCCAGCAGCACCACCGGATCGGCCGGCGGCGGGAGCTGGCCGGGGCGCGGAGGGGCGAGGTTGAGGCCGATCTGGCAGCCGATGATCGGCTGCACCCCCTTGGCGGCGCAGTATTGCGAGAATTCCATCGCGCCGAACAGGTTGGCGCTGTCGGTCATCGCCACCGCCGGCATCCCGTCGGCACGCGCCAGCGACGCGATCTCGGCGGGGCGGATCGCGCCCTGGCTGAGCGAGTAGGCGGTGTGATTGCGCAGGTGGACAAAGCGGGCGGTCATGTCGGACAGGCTACCACGCCCTGAAGCCGGTCGAGAAACCGCAGACCGGACCGCTCAGAGGCTGGAACAACCGCAGATCAGCCGGCGAGCAGGTCGACTGCGCGTCGCCGAAGGCGCGCACCCTGGCCAACCACGGCGCCCATGACGAGAGGATGGTCCCGCGCATTGATTGGCGGTCAGTTGCAGAAAGCGCCCCGCGGGAACTCCGACGGGCTGTTTTCTCTCGTGGGCCCGGTGCACCTGATAGACCCGTATCGGGGTTCGTCTGCGAAACGTATCTGGAAAGGTCAGATGACCGCTCCGGCGCGTCCACGGTCAGGCTTTCAGGGGCAGGCGCGGCCGGGATTGGAGGTGTTGACCACCACCACCAGCGGGTCGTCTCCGAGAGCGAGCGAGATCTCGCTCGTCCCGCCGAAGCCGGCGATCGGGCCGCCGCCGCCGATGGCATCGAACACCCAGCCGAAGGCGTCGTCGGCAAGGTCGATGGTCACGGGCCTCGCACTCACCGGCACCGGGACGTGGGCGTCCTTGTTCCAGTCGAGCGGATTGTCCCACCACAGCACGATCGCGTAGGTGCCGCTGTCATTGACCTGCACCAGCAGCGACTGCGCGCCGTCAGGCAGACCGGCCAGCGTGTATGGCAGGCAGTTGTTGCCGCCGGGGCTGGCCATTACGCCCGGCAGGGCGGTGAAACCGAGCAGGTTGTGGATCGCGGTCGCGGCCGCAGTGGGGATGTAGCCGGGCTGGCCCTGCGCGTCGGTGGTGCCGGTGGCGATGAACAGGCCGTAGCGGTTGTCACTGTCGACGACGGGATTGTCCGGCGTCTCGTAATTGTCGAACAACTGGTAGACGTAGGAGATCTGACCGAGCAGGACGTGATCGAGGAGCGAATCGAGCACCTTGATGGCGCGGGTGCCGTCGTCGAAGCCGTTGAGGTAGCCGAGATCGTTGCGAGAGGCATCGGTCGGCTCGACATAGGCGCCGCTCTCGGTGGAGATGCCGGCGATCGTGCTGCCCTGGAGCGGATTGAAGCCATACACGCTCGTGTCGGCGTCGGTGATCGTGTCGAGCACGCTGCGCTGGTAGTTGTTCGACGGCATCACATAGGGATGGTCGTTGGCGAGATCGGCCGGGAACCCCGCACCGGGCGTCGCGGTGGCGGCGACGGGACCGTTCGAGGTGAAGCTCGCCACCAGCGCGCCGGCGACATGGGGGTCCACACTGCCGGCCGGACAGAAATCCGCCTGCCGGGTCAGGCAGAAGAGCTGCCGCTGCCACGTGGTGGCGGCGGCGAGACCGGGAGAGGGCGAGAGATTGTCGATCTCGTTGAGGCCCTCGATGATGCGCAGCGCGCCGGGACGCATCGGCGGCCCGTCGAACTCGCCGCCGACGCCGGCGAACAGGCGATCGAGCTGCTGCGTCTCGAAGGCGATGCCCTGGTCGCGATGGGGGAAGACGAGGGCGAAGCTGTCGCCGGACTGCGACAGTGACTCGATCCAGGCGGCCTGCTGATAGCTCTGGAAATTGCTGTCGGCGTTGGCGGGCAGGCCGCTGCGAAGCTGGGTGATGCCGAGCCAGGCGAGGGCGGACCGGATGTCGGGCAGGCTGGCGTAGAGCCCGTAGCCGCCGGTGTCGTCGAGATTGACGTCGACACCGACCATGGCGGAGATCGACGCGATCGACAGGCCGTGCGGCGAGGGCTCGGCGGTGCCGGCCTGACCGCCGGTCGGGCAGCAAACCCAGAGTGTCAGGCCGGTGAGTGCGCCGAACAGGCCATTTCCGAACACGCGCACGGCCTGCCTCCCGATTTTGTGATGACAGAAAGTATCAGTTCAGCATCGACGGGGGACAGAAGGTTTTGGGTATCGAATGATTTCGGTCAGGAACATGCGCGCGGCGTGAACGCCTGCGCGACGACCGCGCCCAGTCCGCAGGCCAGCAGCAGCGCCGGCGGGAACCAGCAGAAGCCCGCGCCGAGCCATCCGCCGGTGCGGTGGAAGGCCCACACGACGGGAAAGATCACGAACATGTGGGTGAGGTAGATCTCGTAGCTCAGTCGGCCCGGCGCGCGCAGCCAGCCGAAGCCGCGATGGGCGAGGTTCGGGGCCCAGCCGTGGTGGAAGGCGAGCAGCAGGGCGGCGGTGCCCAGCGGGAGAGCGAGTTCGACGGGATTGCCGAGGGCGCCGAACAGGGCCGGCTCCTCGAGCAGGAAGCCTGCGACGCAGAGTGCTGCGAGGCCGCCGAGCACCCGCCGCGCCGAGGGGCCGGGGGGCGGCAGGCGGGCGGCGATCAGGGCGGCGGTGATGCCGGTGGCGATCGCGCACATGCCGGGCCAGGTGGCTTTCTCCTGCCAGATATCGGGGGCACCGGAGAGGGTATGCAGCGCGTAGGGCAGCGACAGTGCGAGGGCCGCGAACAGGACCGCAGCCAGGCGATCGTGCCGGCCGAGCAGCAGGCAGGCCAGCGGGAAGCCGAGATAGAAGGCTTCCTCGATCGACAGCGACCACAGCACGTCCCACCCACCCGGCAGGTAGCCGGTCCGGCCCTCGTAGACGTTCAGCCACATGGTCAGCGCCGAGATCAGCGCCCCGGCCAGCGACTGGGTGGGGCGGAGGATGGTGTAGTTCGGCACGTGCAGCAGGTGCAGTGCTGCGAGCACGGCGAGCAGGACCGCCAGCAGCGGCGCGATGCGCCTGAGGCGGCGGCGGTAGAAGGCGGGCGCGTCGATGCGGCCGAGCGAGCCGTGGCGTTCGATCACGTGGCCGGCGATCAGGAAGCCGGAGATGGTGAAGAACATCGTCACCGCGTTGCCGCCCGACCAACTCAGCGCCGACAGCAGCCTGTGCGGCAGCACCGCGGCGAGGCCGGTGCGGGCGAGCGGGATGCGCAGAGCGAGATGGTGGGTGAGGACCAACAGGATCGAGATGCCGCGCAGCAGGTCGATGCCGGGATTGCGGCCGGTTGACGATACCGACGACACCGTCGGGACCGGGCCTGATCGTGGCATCATGACGGCTGGTTGCTCAGGCACCAGATATTGAGCATGGCGGCGGCGGGGGCCGCCCGCAATGCAGGGTCGGCGCCGTAGACATGGTCCCGTATCCGCGGCGACATGGCATTGATGTAGCCATCGAGGGTCGTGAAGGTCAGATACTGGTGGCGATGGCCGGGGGTGATGGCGGGTTTCGTGGTGACGGTCTCCTCGCCCTTGAGAAGGGCGATCGCGATGTCGCCGCGAAGGGTCAGTGGCCCGCCGCTCGCGCCGTGCAGATCGCCACGCAGGCTGATGTCGTAGTCCGAGATCAGCAGGTGGCTGGAGTCGTCGTAGGTGCCGCCCGTCAAGGCGATACTGCGGATCGGCTCGTGCCCCCACTGCCGGACGCCGAGGCCCGGTATGCCTGTGGCGACCATCGGTGTCATACGATCGACGCTGTAACGACCCCGCGGCAGGGCCAGATAGGGGTGCAGCGCAGCCGTGGTGGCGCGAAGCAGGGCGATGTCGGCCCTCTGGTGGCCGTCGAGCAGGGCAAGGGGGAATACGGTGCCGGCTTCGTCGCGACCGGCCAGCATCGAGCAGTGGTCGACAACATGGCGCGCGGTCAGCACGTAGCCGTCCGGCGAGATGAAGAAGCCGGTGCCGTGCGCGAAATGCGCGTGCGCCGCGTGATCCTCGGGCGCCTCGAGTGCGGCCCGCAACGCCGCATCGGGTCGCGACGGCGCGTAGACCGCCCATGCGACGACGGCCCGCATTGCCAGGGCCACGAACGCGAGCCAGGGCAGCAGGACCCTCTGCAGCAGCCAGCGCAGCAGTCGCCGCGACCGACCGCCGGTTGCCCGGCGTGGCCGGCTCCTGCACTCTGTCGCGTCGGTTTGCATGGTGCGGGAGTATCACATCTTGAGTCGTCGTGCTGTCCTGTCCCTTGTCGTTCTGGCCGCCTGCCCTGCCCTGCCCTGTGCTGCCGCCGATGCGGGCTGGTCGGACCCGCTCGCGCCGCTGGAGCTGCCGCGGGCGGCGAATGCGTTTCGCGACGGGGCCGGGTTGCCGGGACCGGCCTACTGGCAGAACCGGGCCGATTATCGCATCGCGGTGGCGATCGATGCGAAAACCGACGTGTTGAGCGGGCAGGAGACGATCACCTACGCCAACAACTCCCCGGATTCGCTCGACAGGATCTGGCTTTATCTGGACCAGAACATCTACCGGCGCGATGCGCGAGCCTCGGTGATCGCCAGCAAATGGTTCGGACAGCACTTTACCGATGGCGACGTCATCGAGAGCGTGCAGGTGATCGACGGCACGGGCAGCTATACGCCGAAGACGATCGTGTCGGACACGCGCATGGCGGTGGAACTGCAGCGCGATCTGGGCAGCCATCACGCGCTGAAGCTGAAGATTGCCTGGCATTACACCGTCCCCGGGCCGTGGGGCGGGCGTACGGCGGTGACGCCCGACTCAGAGGGCAAGATCTACGAGATCGCGCAGTTCTATCCGCGCGTCGCGGTCTATGACGATCTGCGTGGCTGGGACACGCTGCCGTATCTGGGGGCGGAGTTCTACAACGAGTACGGCAGCTACGATTATTCGGTGACGGCGCCGGCGAACATGGTGGTGGCCGGCTCCGGCGCGCTGGTCAATGAAGCACAGGTGCTGGATGCCGCGCAGCGCGCGCGTCTCGCGCAGGCGCGCGCGAGCGACAAGACGGTGATGATCCGCACGGCGGCGGACGTGGATGCGGCGCCGCGCGAGACATCGCGGACCAGGACATGGCACTTCACGATGACGCCCACGCGCGACGTGGCCTTCGTCGCCTCGCGCGCCTATCTGTGGGACGCGGCGCGGATCAACCTGCCCGACGGGCGGCATGCCACCGCGATGTCGCTGTATCCGAAACAGGACCAGGGTGCGGACAAATGGGGCCGCTCGAGCGAATATCTCAAGGATTCGGTCGAGAACTTCTCGCGCCGCTGGTACCCTTATCCGTGGCCGAACGCGATCAACATCGCAGGGCACGGTGCCAACATGGAGTATCCCGGCATCGTCTTCGACGGCATCAGGGATGTCGGGCGCGAGCTGTTCTGGGTGACGGCGCACGAGATCGGCCATGGCTGGTTTCCGATGATCGTGGGGTCGAACGAGCGGCGCTGGGCGTTCATGGACGAGGGGTTCAACACCTTCATCGACACAATCGAGTCGGATGACTTCAACCACGGCGAATACGCGCCCAAGCGCGACAGCGAGTATGCGCCCGGCGGCGGCAAGCCGGCCGACGAGATCGTCGGGCTGCTGCGCGATCCGAAAGCGCCGGTGATCCTCACCCCCGCCGACAGCGTTGGCGAGGCCTATCGGCATCCGGTGGAGTATTTCAAGCCGGCTTTCGGGCTGACCATGCTGCGCGAGACGATCCTGGGGCCGGAGCGCTTCGACCGCGCATTCCGCCGCTACATCGCCGCCTGGGCATTCAGGCATCCCGATCCGTCGGATTTCTTCCGGGCGATGTCGTCGGACTCGGGCGAGGATCTGGGCTGGTTCTGGCGCGGCTGGTTCATGAACAACGCGCCCCTGGACTATGCGCTGGAATCGGTGCGCTACGTCGATGGCGATCCGGCGAAGGGAGCGGAACTCACCCTGCTCGACAAGGGCGGGCTGATCTTGCCGGCACCCTTGCGGCTGACCTTCGCCGACGGGCATGTCGAGAACCGGGTGTTGCCGGTGGAGACCTGGCGTTACCGTCCGAACGTCACCATCGGGCTGCACACGAGCGCGAAACTCAGCCGCGTCGAGCTCGATCCGGACCACGCGATCCCGGATGCGGATCGCAGCAATGACAGCCTGACCGTCCCCTGAGCGGGCGGTTCCTCTCGCAGGAGCCCACCACCATTTCCAGACTTCGCACCGAGCTCGCGGCGCTGGTCCCGCTTGCCCTGCCGCTGATCGCGGGCCAGCTCTGCGCGATGGGGGGCGGTGTGGTGGACACGCTGCTGGCCGGCCATCTTGGGCGCGATATCCTGGCCGCCGTGGCCCTCGGACAGAGCATGTGGTCGCTGCTGATGGTCGGCGGCTCGCTGGGGCTGATGATGTCGATGCAGCCCTCGGTCGCCCAGCTCGACGGGGCGGGACGGCGCGCCGAGGTGTGGCCGGTGGTGCAGCAGGGCATCCTGCTCGGCGCCGGCGCAGGCGTGCTGCTGGCGATCGTGCAGGTGGTGCTGGCCCCGATCCTGGCGGCTTCGATGGGCCTGCCGGCGCGGCTGCTGCCGGATGTGCGGGCCTATCTGTATGCCTCGGCCGCGTCGCTGCCGGCGTTCGGGGTGCTGTTCGCGTGTCGCGGGGCGTCGGAGGGCATGTCGGTGACGCGGCCGTCGATGCTCTCGGCGCTGGCCGGGCTGCTGATGGTGCCGGTGGTGGGCTATCCGCTGATGTACGGGCTGGGACCGATCCCGCGGCTGGCCGCGTTCGGCAGCGGGCTGACGCTGAGTGTGGTGACCACAATCCAGGCGATCGGCATGGTGGTGTGGATGTATCGGGCGCGGCGGACCTATCCGGGGCTCGACCGCAGTCGGGGCGGCTGGCGGCCCGATCGCCGCACGATCGGCGCGCTGGTGCGCATCGGCGTGCCTATGGGGCTGATGCTGGCGATGGAGGTGGGGATGTTCAGCGCCTCCACCCTGCTGATCGGCCGGCTCGGGCCGGTGCCGGTGGCAGCGCATTCGATCGCGCTCAACGTGACGTCGCTGCTGTACATGGTGCCGCTGGGGCTCTCGATGGCGGTGACGGTGCGGGTGGGCCGCGCGGTCGGCGAAGGTGACCGACGCGGCACCCGGATCGCGGGCCTGGCCGGCTACGCGCTGGTGGCGCTGACGCAGTGTGTGGTGGTGGCGATCAACGTGCTGCTCGGGCGGCCGATCGCCTGGCTGTATACCGACGATCCTTCGGTGGTGGCGCTGACGGCGACGCTGCTGCTGTGCGCGGCCCTGTTCAGCCTGTCGGACGGATTGCAGGGGGTCTCGGCCGCCGCCCTGCGCGGGATGAAGGATACGCGCGTGCCGATGCTGATCGCCGCCCTCGCCTATTGGGGGATCGGTCTGCCCTGCGGCGCGTGGCTCGCCATCGGCTGCGGCTATGGAGCGCCGGGCATGTGGATCGGGCTGACCTCGGGTCTGAGCTTCGCGGCGGTGCTGCTGACGGTGCGTTTCCTTCGCGCCACAGGCTGAGACAGATCGCGACCGAGCGAAAAAACAGCGCAGTGCAGGCGTATTTCGGCACTTCCGTTCACCATTGCGTGATGATTACATTCCGATACGCGATGAAACGCGGATGGGTCGATGCAACCCGCCGCATCGCACGCTCGGGGAAGAGCCAGACATACGGAGGATCGTGACGGGAACAAGGAAGAGACGTCTCATGAAGATGACCCCGCGGCGCATGCAGGCTCGACACTTGCTGTTGGCGAGCACGTTGCTCGGCCTGTCCGTCGGCAGTGCGACCGCGGCGAGCGATACGAAACACCGCAAGCCTCATCACGCGACACGGAAAGCTGTACCGGCTCCGGCCGCGGCACCGCGCGCCGCTGCCGGGCCGCGCATGGTGCATGCCCGCCCGGCGGTGATCCGCGAGAGCTCCGAAAACCTGGTCGTCTCGGGCGCGCGGCGCAGTGCCGGCGGCGGTCTGATCCGCGTCGAGACCGCGCCCTATAGCGTGCAGACGATCGGCAAGCAGTACATCCAGAGCCTCTCACCGGTCGCCACCGTGCTCGATATCGCCAAGATGAGCCCGAGCATGAACGTCTCGACCGCCGACACCTCGGGCATGCAGGGCGGCCAGATCCAGGCGCGCGGCCTGACGGATGCGGATATGGGGCTGCTGCTGAACGGCGCGCCGGCGACGGCGGCGAACTACCTCAACGAGGATGCCGATTCCGAGAACGTCGAGAGCGTGACCATCACGCCGAGTTCGTCGCGCATCGACCTGCCGGTGACGGCGGCGGCGGCCGGCGTGCTCGACGAGACGACCCATACGCCGATGGACAAGTTCGGCGGCCTGATCGATTTCTCCTACGGCACCAACAACCTTTCGCGCGAGTTCCTGCGCGTCGAGAGCGGCGTGCTGGGGCAAAGCGGCATCAAGAGCTATGTGTCGTTCTCCAACAGTCATGCGCGAAGCTGGCTCGGCACCGGCGTGAGCGATCGCAAGCACATCGATTTCGGCGCCCGCAAGACCTGGGCCAATGGCTCGACCAACGACGTGTTCCTGTCGTGGAACTACGAGGACTTCACCATCGACGTGAAGCCCACAGAGGCACAGTTCCTCAGCTACAAGCACACCGGGATCAGCTACAACCGCAACGCCGATCCGACATCCGGAAATTACTGGAAGAACAACAACGACCACTGGAGCCAGATCTTCCTGTCGGCTCCGCAACATTTCGTCATCACGCCAAAGATCGCTTTCGACCTGACCGGTTACTACAATCTCGGCATGGGGTGGGATGGATCTGATGGCGGGCTGAGCACCGGCAAGACCTATGACTATACCGGCGCACTGATTCCCAAGGGACGCCAGCTGACGTCGTATTACTGGCAGTTCCAGGACCAGAAACTCGGCGTGATCAGCCGGCTCGGCCTGGACCTGACCCCGCACAACCACCTCTCGTTCGGCTATTGGTTTGAGAACTATGTCACCCCGTTCGGCCTGCCGAAGAGCTACACTGCTGCCGGTGGTGTCGATCCCGACCCGGCAGATCCGATCTATCAGGTCTGGGTGACAAACTCGGCCGGGCGGAGGGTGCTGAGCACCACAAACATCCGCCCTGGCTACAATCTGCACGGTCTGTTCGTCGAGGATAGCGGCTGGTACCTGCACAACAGGCTGAACGTCACTGCCGGCTTCAAGTATGTGATGACCAATTTCTGGGACAAGGTCACGACGACGTCGGGGACATTCAATTCGGGGCTGAATACCACCGCGCCGCTGCCTCATCTGTCGGTGGGCTACAAGATCAACAGCACCAGCCAGGTCTATCTCAACGCCGAGGGCGACTTCCGCCAGCCGAGCCCGAGCGCACTGACGCTGAACAGCAAGGGTGAGCTGCCCAAGCCCCAGTACTCGATCAAGGAAGAGCTCGGCTACCGCTATGGCGGGCCAATCTTCATCGTCGATCTCGCACTGTTCAACATCAACATCACCGACCGGCTGCTGACGACCTATACCTCGACAACGCAGAGCGGCACGATCAACGTGGGCAACCAGACCTCACGCGGCTTCGATGTCTCCCTGGCCACGAAGCCGTGGCATCATTTCAGCCCGTTCGTCGGCTTCGAGTATCTCGATGCGAAGTTCGACAGCAATATTCCGTACATCAACTCGTACCTCCCGACGAAGGGCAAGCAGGCCGTTGCCTCGCCGCATGTCATCACCTCCGTGGCGCTGACCTATGACGATGGCAGCTTCTTCGGCAACGCGACGCTGAAATATGTCGGTCCGCAGTCGGCGACCCTGGTCGATGACCAGCGCATGCCGGGCTACATCACCAATGCGGTCTCGCTCGGCTATCATTTCAAGCCGATCGGGCCGGCGAAGACGCCGACCTTCCGCCTCAACCTGCGCAACCTGACCGGCGCGGTCGTGCGCAGCTCGATCTACGGCGTCGCACTCAACCGCAATGCGGTGACGCTGGTCGATGGCACCGCAGGCCCTGCGGCCGGCGCGGGCGCACAGTTCTGGCTGGAACCGCGCTTCACGATCACCGGCACGATCTCGACGGATTTCTGAGAGCCTCATGAAAAATCCAGCTCGATGGGCCGCGCGTGCAGTGTGCGCGTGGCTGACGGTGGCCGGACCGGTTGCAGTTGCACAGGATCCGGTCCTGGTCATCGTCGACCAGGATGTCGACGACATTGTCGGCGTCAATGCCGACCCGATCACCATGCTGGCCACGGCCCCGAACGTCCGTCTGCTCGGGGTGACCACCGTGACGGGCGACGGGTGGAGCCTGCAAGGCACCGCCGATACGCTGCGGCTGCTCGAACTGATCGGGCGCAGTGACGTGCCGGTGTTTCAGGGCGCGCAGGCGGCGCTGGTGGAAACGCCGGCCACCTTCGCCCGCGACGTGCATCGTTTCGGCGGCATCCGGGGGGATCCGTGGCTGGGGGCGTATGCCGAAAGCAGCCCGAAGCCTCAGACCGTGACGGCGCCGCCGGGCGGGTTCGCGCACGCGCGGGCGCAGACGATGCCGGCGGCGGAATTCATCGTCGAGACGGTGCGCCGTCATCCTCACCAGGTGGTCCTGTTCTGTGGCGGCCCGCTGACCAACCTCGCGCTGGCCGAGACGATGGCCCCCGACATCGTCTCGCTGGTGCGCGAGGTCGTATTCATGGGCACCAGCCCGTTGCTGCAACCGAAGACGATCAACGTGCTGCTCGATCCGGAGGCGGCGGCGAAGGTGTTTCACACCGACTGGCCGAAGCTGACGGTGTTCACCGTCGACGTGACGGAGAAGGTCCATCGCAGCCTCGAGCTTTCGGAAACGATCGCCCACTCCGCCTCGGCACTGGCGCCAGACTATCAGGAGCGGTTCGTGACACCCGCGAAGAGCGGCGCGAAGGTGAAATGGTTCCGCATGCCGGACGAGTTGATGGCGGCCTACATCATCGATCCGTCGATCGTCACCCATACCGAGCGCGATTACGTCGACATCGATGTGGCGACCGGACTCGGCCGCGGCAATTCGGTGTTCTGGGACATGCAGCCACGTGACTATGGCAGCACCGCCACGGCGTCCGGCCCGCCCGCCAGGGGCGTGCAACCCTCCGTGCCGTCAGCGGAAGCGCGTCTGGTCGATGTGGTCACCGATATCGATACCGCACGGTTCCGCGCGCTGTTCGTCAGGCTGATGAGCGAGGCGGGAGCCAGAAAACCCTGAGCTGGCCTATAGCGGCACGATACGGCCCTCGCGCAGCGTCAGCACGCGGTCCATGCGGTCGGCGAGATCGCGGTTGTGGGTGGCGATCAGGGCGGCGACGCGCTGCTCGCGCACGGTGCGCAGCAGTTCGGTGAACACCGTCTCGGCGGTGGCGGCGTCGAGATTGCCGGTGGGCTCGTCGGCCAGCAGCAGGCGCGGGGCGTTGGCGAGCGCGCGCGCGATGGCGACGCGTTGCTGCTCGCCGCCCGAGAGCTTGCCAGGCAGATGGTGGTGGCGGTGCGACAGGCCGAAACCGTCGAGCAGGGTGGCGGCTCGGGTGGCCGCATCGCGTCGGGTCCGGCCGGCGATCATCTGCGGCAGGACGACGTTCTCGAGCGCGGTGAACTCGGCCAGCAGGTGATGGAACTGGTAGACGAAGCCCACCGCGTGGCGGCGCAGGCGGGTGCGCTCCGCATCGGCCAGCCGTGCGGCGTCGCGTCCGTCGATGCGCACCGCGCCGGCGTCGGGCGCGTCGAGCAGGCCGGCGACGTGCAGCAGGGTGGACTTGCCGCTGCCGGACGGGGCGACGAGGGCGACGATCTCGCCGGGGGCCAGGGCGAGATCTGCGCCGCTCAGCACGTCGAGCACGCCATCGCCCGATCGGTAGCGGCGGACCACGCCGTCGAGATGCAGGGCGGGCTCACTCATGGCGCAGGGCCTCGACGGGATCGGTGCGGGCCGCCTTCCAGCTCGGGTAGATGGTGGCGGCGAGCGATAGGGCGAGCGCGATGGCGACGATCTCGACCACCTCGGCCGGGTCGAGCTGCGCGGGGAGGTGTTCGAGGTAGTACACGGTCGGATCGAACAGCGTCGTGCCGGTCACGTGCTGGAGCCATTGGCGCAGGCGCTCGATGTTGAGGCAGAACACCACGCCGAGCAGCGTGCCGATGGCGGTGCCGGTCACACCGACGAAGGCGCCGCACATCAGGAAGATGCGCAGGACCGCACCGCGCGAGGCGCCGATGGTGCGCAGGATGGCGATGTCGCGGCTCTTGTCCTTGACCATCATGATCATCGACGAGATCACGTTGAAGGCGGCGACCAGGATGATCAGCGTGAGGATCAGGAACATCACGTTGCCTTCCACCGTGACCGCAGCGAAGAAGGCGTTGTTCGAGGTGGTCCAGTCCATCACCCGCACCGGCCGGCCGGCGAGTGCTGCGCGGATGGCCTCGGTGCGGCTCTGCACATGAGTGGGGTCGGCCACCGAGACGGTAATGTCGGAGGCCGTGTCGCCGGTCTGGAAGAAGGTCTGCGCGGCGTCGAGCGGAATGAACACGTAGCCGAGATTGTAGTCGCTGACACCGGTGTCGAAGATCGCCACCACGCGGTAGGCCTTGATGCGCGGGATGGTGCCGAAGGCGGTGGCCGCCCCGTTGGGCGACAGCAGGGTGACCTGGCTGCCGATCGCGAGGCCGGCCCGGGCGGCGAAGGTGGCGCCCACCGCGATGGTGTCGCCCTTCAGATCGGCGAGGTTGCCGTCGATGATGTGGCCGCCCACCGCGGGCACGCGGTCGAGATCCTCGGCGCGCATGCCGCGCACCATCCCACCGGTATTGGTGCTGCCGACCGAGAGCAGCGCCTGGCCCTCGACGACCGGGGCGGCACGGATGACGCCCGGCACGTGCAGGATGCGGTCGCGCACGGCATCGTAGTCCGACAGCGTGGGTCCGGCACCGTACACGGTGAGGTCACCCTGCATGCCGAGGATCCGGCTGAGCAGGTCGGCCTTGAAACCGTTCATCACCGACATGACGATGATGAGCGTGGCCACCCCGAGCGCGATGCCGACCAGCGAGAAGATGGCGATGATGGAGACGAAGCGCTCGCCCTTGCGGGCGCGCAGGTAGCGGACCGCGACTGCGCGTTCGAACGCGCCGAACATCAGGCGCCGAAGACCCTAGCCAGCGCCTCGGCGAGCGGCAGTTCCTCGCGGGTGCCGTCGGCGCGGCGCTTGAGCTCGACGGTCCCGGCGGCCGCCCCGCGCGGACCGACGATGAGCTGGAACGGATGGCCCATCAGGTCGGCATCGGCGAACTTCACGCCTGCCCGGTCAGGGCGGTCGTCGTAGAGGAGGTCCTCGCCATGGCGGGCGTAGATGTCGTTGCAGATCGCATCGCAGGCGGCATCGCCGGGCTTGAGGTTGAGCAGGGCCGCCTTCCACGGGGCCACACCCACCGGCCATTTGATGCCCGCCTCGTCATGGCTCGCCTCGATGATCGCACCGACCAGACGGGAGACGCCGATACCGTAGCTGCCCATCTCGGGATGCAGCGCAGCGCCATCGGGGCCGGCCACCGAGATGTCCATGGATTTCGTGTATTTGGTGCCGAAATAGAAGATGTGGCCGACCTCGATGCCCCTGCCCTCGCGGCGGCGATCGGGCGCGAGCGCGTCCCAGGCCGAAATGTCGTGTTTCTCGTCGGTGGCGGCGTAGAGCGTGGTGACGCGGTCGTAGAAGGCGGCGAGTGCCGCGGGGTCCTCGACGTCGACCGCCTCGCCGACCCAGTCCATCTCCTCGTAGCCGGCGTCGAAGAACACGCCGGACTCGCCAGTGGGCGCAAGGATGATGAATTCGTGGCTGAGATCGCCGCCGATCGGGCCGGTATCGGCAACCATCGGGATCGCAGCCACGCCCAGGCGGCGGAAGGTGCGCATGTAGGCCAGCATCATGCGCCGGTAGGACTGCACAGCGCCGTCATAGTCGACATCGAAACTGTAGGCGTCCTTCATCAGGAACTCGCGGCCGCGCATCACGCCGAAGCGGGGGCGGACCTCGTCGCGGAACTTCCACTGGATCTGGTAAAGCGTCTGCGGGAGGTCCTTGTAGGAGCGCACGGAACTGCCGAGGATGTCCGTGATCATCTCCTCGTTGGTCGGCCCGTAGAGCAGGTCGCGCTCGTGACGATCGACCAGGCGCAGCATCTCGGGGCCGTAGGCGTCGTAGCGCCCGGAGCGCTTCCACAGCTCGGCCGATTGCAGGGTCGGCATCAGCACTTCCTGCGCACCAACCCGGTCCTGCTCCTCGCGCACGATCTGCGCGATGTTGCGGAGCACGCGCAGGCCCGCCGGCAGCCAGGCGTAGATGCCGGATGCGGTCTGCCGGACCAGCCCGGCCCGCAGCATCAGCCGATGCGAGACGATCTGGGCTTCGGCGGGGTTTTCCTTGAGGGTCGGCTGGAAGGCACGCGACAGACGCATCGGCGAGCAGGGCTTTCGGATTGAGGCTGCGGGTCCGCAGAGTCGCGGCCGGCGCGGAACCTACCGGCTTTTCAGCCGCCCTCCAAGTCGCCGACCTGTCTGGCGGCCTATGGCGTTCGGACGAACGTGCAGACGAAACTCCGGCTTCACCTCATGCGCGCAAGATGTGACAGATACTTCTGGAGCGGACGATCATGCTGCAATGCAGCATCGTGAGTTTGCAGAACTTTCCAGTGAAAAGTCGAAAAAAGCGGGAAATGGAGCGTGACAAACCGAAACGGGGCGACTGCGGAAAAAAGGCCCGCAGCACCACCTAGGGCGCGCGGGCCAAGTTTAGGGAGGAAACGCCAGTCACACGGCAGGTCAAGCAAACTTGGCCTGTAAGACAATGATCGCGTGACCCGGCTCCCGACGTCCATCTAAAAATGCCGGTCTGGGCTGCAAAAATTGGCACCCCAGCCGGATATGCTACCAAAAAGGGCAGCGGGCCTCGGCCCCCTGCCCTTTTTGGTGGCATTGCGGCATCGGGCCTCGTGCAGCATCGTCGGACCACCCGCCTGCGCCCGCAGACGGGCATCGACGATCGCCTGATACAGCCGCTCCGATACGGTCGCGATGCCAGGGTCCGACGACGCATCAGTACTTCCCGAAATCAGGTGCAGCGTCCGTCGCCAGCATCCATCCGGCGATCTCGATGCATATTGAAAGGAAACTGATAAATACGATTGACACATGGCACTGCGGAGCACGTAACAATTATTTTATCAGATCAGATTCCGTCAATCACGGCGCCCTGAGCAGATCGCAGTTCGAATCATGATTCAATTCGATCAAGACTGGTGACAATCATGATCCGCGCATTCACCGGACATATCCATGGATGCTCTCCGAGCAGTTTCCAGACTGCTGTCTCGTGACAAAGCCGTATTGAAGTTTCACAGACATTCCGCTCAAAACCCTTGCGGCACTCCTGCCGTGAACCGGGTGATCCATGCTGAATATCCACACCGACAATCCGTTTCTCGATCAGCTCGAAAACGGGCTGCTGAACGCGCTTGGCGTCACGGTCTATCAGGCCCAGGCCTCCACAGACGGCACCGCCGCCAATGCGACCGTCAGCTATCTCGCGTCGATCCCCGAGGCGCTGATCGGCAACCTCACCTTCACCGACCTGTCATTCCTCAACCAGCACACCGCGATCGCGGTGCCGAACTCGGCGGTGAGTGCTGCGCACTCACCCACCGTCGACCAGCTGTTCCAGGCCGCCAATGCCGCCTATGCGGTGGCCGGGATCCCGTCGAACCTGCAGCCGTTCCTCGTCGACGGACGCCAGCTCGCCTATACCGACCTCGCCTCCGGCAGTTCGGCGAAGGTCTGGCAGACCCCCTCCAACCAGGTGATCATCGCCTACACAGGCACCACCGGCGGTGACACCCAACTCACCAACCCGCTCCAGGTGCCGCAGCAGGTGCTGTCGGATGTCGACGCGCTGGTCGGCGATCACTCGCAGGCGCAACACGATGCGCTGTCCTTCGCGGGCTATGTGACCGGGCTGGCCGCCCGGCGCGGCATCACCACGGACAACATCTATGTCACCGGCCATTCGCTCGGCGGCATCCAGGCCTCCTATGTCGCGTAGCAGACCGGACTCGGCGGAGCCGCGTTCGAATCCACCGGCATTCCGAGATCGGCCACCGCGGTCGGCGACGGCCGCAACTTCCTCAGCTTCGCGACCTATGGCGACCCGGTCGCCAGCCTTGGCTCGGACATCCAGGGCTTCCAGCCGGTCTCGCCGTCCTATGCCGCGGGACAGGCCGGAGACCTGCCGCATTACGGCACGCTGGTCATGATCGGCGACGTCGCCGATCAGGTGTCGATGGCCGCCGAGATGAGCCTGTGGAACACCGGCGCGCTGACCACCGCGGCAGTCGCGACGGACATGCTCACAGTGCGCCTCATCGCCTATCACCTGCCCGGCACCCAGGCCGCCGATCTCGGCATCACCCCATCGGTCTATTCGGTCACGACCGATTCGACCGCGGTGCAGCATGGCCAGGTGTTCAATGCCGGCGGCTATACCGTGGCGCAGGCGATCGCCGCCGATGCGCTGCGCACCGGCTATCATTCGACGGTACTGCCGACCGGCTCCTGACGAGCCACTCCTTCTCCGACCCCATCGTGGGGTCGGAGAAGGACCGCATCGCGGGACCGTTCAGACCCGCAGCAGGTGGACGTCGACCAGCGGCCGTTTCTGCAGGCGCTTGCCGAGCAAACGACGCAGGGTCGAGCGCGCCGCCTCGGCCAGCGCCTCGTCGTCGAGGCGGAGCGAGTGCGGCAGGTCGGCGAGCGCATCACCGAATTCGGCGGCCACCGTGTTGTAATCGGGATCGTCGAGATCGAGCAGGCCAGGCGCACTGACCGCCGGCTGGCCGGCGATGCGCCCCTCGCGGTCGATCGCGACACTGCCGACCACCACGCCATTGGCCAGCATGCGGCGACGCGCCTGCAGCACCCCGCCGGAGAGCGGCACCACGCGGTTGCCGTCCAGCACCAGCTTGCCCACCGGCGCGCTGTCGACCACTTCGAAGGCGTTCGGCGCGAGGGCGAGGATGTCGCCGTCCTCCAGCATCACCGGCTTGGCCCCCTCCTCCTTTGCCAGCGCCGCATGGGCGGCGAGATGACGCCACTCGCCATGCACCGGCACCGCGTAGCGCGGCCGCACGATCTGGTAGAGCTTGCGAAGCTCGTCGCGGGCCGGGTGGCCGGAGACATGCACCATGTGATCGGCATCGGTCAGCACACGCACGCCGCGGCGGACCAGATTGTCCTGCACCGCGCCGACCGCGCGCTCGTTGCCGGGGATCATGCGGGAGGAGAAGATCACCGTGTCGCCGGCACCGAAGGCGATGTTGCGATGCGTGTCGGACGCGATGCGGGCGAGGGCCGAGCGGGGTTCGCCCTGGCTGCCGGTGATGATGATCAGCAGGTTGTCGTCGGGCATGTCCTCGATATCGTCCTCGCGGATGAATTCGCGGACATTGGCGAGGTAGCCGCACTCGCGCGCGGCGGCGGTCATGTTGCGCAACGAGCGCCCGACCAGCCCGACCGAGCGGCCGGCGGCCTCGGCGGCGAGCGCGATGCTCTCGACGCGGGCGATGTTGGAGGCAAAGCAGGTCACCGCGATGCGGCCGGAAATACCGGCGATGAGCCCGGTGAGCGCCCGGCGCACGGTGGCCTCCGAGCCCGTCTCGCCCTCGACCATGGCGTTGGTGCTGTCGCAGACCATCGCCAGCACGCCCTCGTCGCCGAACGCCTCGAGGGCGGCGAGATCGGTGGACCTGCCGACCAGCGGGTGGGCATCGAGCTTCCAGTCGCCGGTATGCAGGATGTTGCCGTAGCGGGTGCGGATGGCGAGCGCCTGCGCCTCCGGCACCGAGTGGCTGACATTGATGAACTGGAGCGCGAACGGCCCGATCTCGAAGCTGCCGCCCGGCTCGATGGTGCGGATGCGGGCCTCGTTGAGAAGCTGCGCCTCGCCGAGCTTGCGGCGCAGCACGGCGGCCGCGAACGGGGTGGCGTAGATCGGGCAGCGCAGCCGGCGCCACAGATGCGCGACCGCGCCGATATGGTCCTCATGCGCATGCGTGATCACCAGCCCGAGCAGATCCTCGCGGCGCTCGGCGATATAGCGCGGATCCGGCATCAGGATCTCGGCCTCTGGGAACTCGTTGCCGCCGAAGCCGATGCCGCAGTCGATGGCCAGGTACTGGCCGTCGCAGTTGTAGAGATTGAGATTCATGCCGATCTCGCCCGTCCCGCCGAGTGGCAGGAAGGACAGACCGTGTCGTGTGTCGCTCACCTTATGGTTCTACCTTCGTCGAACGCCTTCCTCAGGAAGGCGGGATGAGACCCCGATGGGGTCGGATTTGCGGCGCTTCGCACCGGATGATGTCGCAGCCCCGGGCGCGCTGTCGGCGCGGCTCGTCGGGGCGGCAGTGGAAACCGTGTCCGTCCATGTGGGGAGCGGATTGCGCTGTGCCAACAGCCGCAGCCCCTCCAGGGTGAGGTCTTCGTCGACATGGTCGAGAATATCGGTGCCCTCGGCGAACAGCGGCGCGAGACCGCCGGTGGCGATCACCTTCATCGGCGCGCCATACTCGGCCTTGATGCGGCTGACGATGCCCTCGACCAGCCCGATATAGCCCCAGAAAATGCCCGAACGCATGGCCGGCATGGTGGAACGGCCGATCACGTCGGCCGGGCGGCCGATGCCCATGCGGGGCAGCCGGGCAGCGGCCTTGTGCAGCGCGTCGAGCGAGAGATTGGCGCCAGGTGCGATGACGCCGCCGAGGAACGCGCCGCGATCGTCGACCACGTCGAAGGTGGTGGCGGTGCCGAAATCGACCACCACGAACGGGCCGCCATGCAGGGTCTGCCCGGCAAGCGCGTTGAGCAGCCGGTCCGCACCGACCTCGTCGGGATTGTCGGTGGCGATCTCGACGCCCCAGTTGAGGCTGGCCTGGGCGACGAGGGGTTCGACGCCGAGCCAGTCGCGGCAGAAGCGGCGCAGATGGAACAGCGCCGCCGGGACCACCGTGCCGATCACCGCGCGGTCGAAACGGGCGTGGGCGAGACCGGCGAGTTGCATCAGGGTCAGCACCCAGACGGCATATTCGTCAGCGGTGCGGCTGTCGTCGGTGGCAATGCGCCACTTGCCGACCCAGGCCTTCCCGTCATGGGCGGCGAAGACGACGTTGGTATTGCCGGCGTCGATGACCAGAAGCATCGGTTTCCTGCGTCCCCTCATCGCTGCGCCACCGCAGCCCCTGACAGTTCCAGAACATCGCCGGTGGCGATGCGTTCGATGCCGCCCGGCGTGTCGAGCAGCAGGGCGCCCTCCGCGTCGATACCGGCGAAGCGGCCGTGTCGCGCAGCGCCATCACGGGCGTTGACGACAAGCGGCGTGCCCAGGGCATGGGCACGCTCGAGCCAGGCGGCGCGGATCGCCGCGAATGCCTTATCTTCGGCGATTTCGGTCCAGTGTGCCAGCCGCGCGAGCAGCGTTTCGGCCACGGCATCGACGCCATCGACGAGGCCGAGGCCGCCGGGGCGGGTGCGGCCGGGGGCGATCAGGGGAGCGGCGGCGAGATTGGCGCCGATACCGATCACCACGAAGCCGCCCGACGCGCTGCGGCCGGATTCGACGAGGATACCGGCGACCTTGCCGCCCGACGCGTCGAGCAGGTCGTTGGGCCATTTGAGATGCAGCTCGCGCGCGCCATGGGCGACGAGCGCGTCATAAGTGGCGCAGGCGGCGGCGAACGGCCAGAGCGTGGGCACGATCTCCCGGCGCAACAGCACCGAGAGGGCGAGATTGCCGGGCGCATCGAACCATGAGCGGCCGCGACTGCCGCGCCCGCGGGTCTGCACATAGGCCAGCACGGCCTCGCCATCCGGGGCGTCCGCCTCGGCCAGGGCGAGGAGATGGTCGGAGGTCGAGGGCAGTGCCGGATGGCGGGTGAGCCGGAACAGCGGCGCCGTCGCGTCGGTCAGCCGACCGTCCCCGCGAGCAGGGAACGTGCGGCAAGTGCCGCCGCGGCCATCACCGGCGCCCAGATCAGCACGAATCCGGCCGTGGCGAGGCCGGAGACCAAAGCGACGGCGGAGGTGCTGCGGGCGCGGGCGTCGAACGCCTCGGCAGGGGTATCGAAATACATCACCCGCACGACACGCAGGTAGTAGAACGCGCCGATCACGCTGGTGACAATGCCGACCCCGGCCAGCACCCACAGGCCGGACTTCACCGCGGCCACGAACACCAGCAGCTTGCCGAAGAAGCCCGCCAGCGGCGGCACGCCGGCCATCGAGAACATGAAGATCGCCATGCCCATCGCCAGCGCGGGATCACGTCGGCCGAGACCGGCGAGCGCCGCGATGTCGGTCTGCGCCTCACCGCGGCGACGCATCGCCACGATGCAGGCGAAGGCGCCGGCATTCATCACCACATAGGTGAACAGATAGACCAGCGTGGCGGTGGTGCCGGCTTCGTTGCCGGCGGCGATGCCCATCAACGCGTAGCCCATATGGCCGATCGAGGAGTACGCCATCAGGCGCTTGATGTCGGTCTGGGCGATGGCGGCGAGCGAGCCGAGCACCATCGAGCAGACGGCGACGATCTCGATCAGCAGCTGCCACTGATGGGCAAGAGCGCCGAGCGGCCCGAGCAGCACGCGGATCAGCAGCGCGAAGGCCGCGACCTTGGGCGCACCGGCTAGAAAAGCCGTGACCGAGGCCGGCGCGCCTTCGTAGACGTCTGGCGTCCACATGTGGAACGGCACCGCCGAGAGCTTGAACACCAGCCCGACGACGACGAACACCATGCCGACCAGCAGGCCGGGAGAAATCGCGCCGGCATGAAGCGCGGTGGCGATGGCAGCGTAATCGAGCGACCCGGAGAAGCCGTAGACCAGCGACAGCCCGTAGAGCAGCAGGCCGGAGGCCAGCGATCCGAGCACGAAGTATTTCAGGCCGGCTTCCGACGAGCCCAGCCGGTCGCGATCGATCGCGCACAGCACGTAAAGCGCGAAGGATTGCAGTTCCAGGCCGATATAGAGCGTCATCAGGTTGGCCGAGGACGCCATCACCATCATGCCGGCGGTGGAGAACACCATCAGCACCGGGAATTCGAAATGGCGCAGACCGGCGCGGCGGTTGGAGTCAAACCCCACCGCCATCGCCAGGATGGCGCCGCCGATGGCGACGATCTTCATGAACCGCGCGAAGGCATCGTTGATGAACACGCCGCCGAGCCCGATGCCGGAGGGCGAGAGGAGCACCAGCACTCCGGCGAACAAAAGCGAGGCGATCGACAGCCAGGTCGCCAGACCGGCATGGCTCTTCGCTTTGTCGCCGAGCACGCCGATGGTCAGCGTCGCCAGGCCGCACAGCACGAGCACCAGTTCCGGGACCGCCAAAGTCCAGTTCATCTCTTGCATAACCTCAGCGGACCAGCAGGAAGGTCGAGATCAGCACCACAAGGCCGATCAGCATGGTGAAGGCGTAAGTTGCGATCGAGCCGGTCTGCAGGCGCGAGGCGGTGGCCGCCCCGCCCGCGGTCAGTGCAGTCAGGCCGCGCGGGATACCGCCGACGACGCCCTCGTCGCCGACATGCCACAGGGCAGAGGCCAGCGCGCGGTAGGGGCGCACAAGGATCGCGTCATACAGCTCGTCGAAATACCATTTGTGAAGCAGGAAGCGGTACAGCCCCGGCATCGCCCGCGCGAGCCTGGCGGGCAGGGCCGGGTTGGCCAGATAGGCATACCACGCCACCGCCAGACCGAGCACGCCGAGCACGGTCGGCAGCCACTCCAGCAGCGGGTTGGCGAGCTCGAGATGGTCGATCAGCGCATGGTCGGGCCGGTTGAAGATCGCACCGTTCCAGTAGGCGGCCTGATGCGGGCCGATCAGCCAGGGATACAGCGCCCAGCCCGCGACGGCGGCGCCGAGGGCCAGGATCACCAGCGGGCCGAGCATCACCGGGCCGCTCTCATGCGGGTGCAGATGGGCGGCGTCATAGCGGGACTGGCCGTGAAAGACCAGAAACAGCAACCGGCCGGAATACAGCGCGGTGAGGAAGGCGACGATCACGCACAGCGCCCAGGCGAAATGGCCAAGGCCGGTTCCCGTCGCCCAGGCGGCGGAGATGATCGCGTCCTTCGACCACCAGCCGGCGAACGGCGGGATGCCGGCGAGCGCGAGCGAGCCGATCCACATCACGATCCAGGTGACGGGCATCGCGCGGCGCAGGCCGCCCATGCGGAACATGTCCTGTTCGTCGTGCATGGCGTGGATCACCGAGCCGGCCGAGAGGAACAGCAGCGCCTTGAAGAAGGCGTGTGTGGTCAGATGGAACATCGAGGCCTGGTAGACCCCTGCCCCGGCGGCCACGAACATGTAGCCGAGCTGCGAGCAGGTCGAATAGGCGATGGTGCGCTTGATGTCGGGCTGCACAAGACCGACGGTGGCAGCGAAGAAGCAGGTCAGCGCGCCGATCACCAGCACGATGTCGCGGGTGACGGGGGTGAATTCCAGCAGCGGCGACATCCGCGCCAGCAGGAACACGCCCGCAGTGACCATGGTGGCGGCGTGGATGAGCGCCGAGACCGGGGTCGGGCCCTCCATCGCATCGGGCAACCAGGTATGGAAGAAGAGCTGTGCGGACTTGCCCATCGCGCCGATGAACAGCAGCACGCCGATCACTTCCAGAACCGGCAGCGTGGTGCCGAACAGGTGATAGACCGTGTCGAAATGCGCGGGGATGGCGGCGAAGATGCGGTCGTAGCTGACCGACCCGGTGACGAGATACAGCAACACGATGCCGACGATGAAGAACAGGTCGGCGACACGGTTGACCATGAACGCCTTGAAGGCGGCCGCATTGGCGCTCGGGCGGTTGTACCAGTAGCCAATCAGCAGGTAGCTCGCGAGGCCCACGCCCTCCCAGCCGAAGAAGAGCCCTATCAGGTTGTTCGCACTGACCAGCATCAGCATGGCGAAGGTGAACAGCGACAGATAGGCGAAGAAACGCGAGGTCGGCCATTCCTCGTGGCTCATGTAGCCGATGCTGTAGATGTGGATCAGCAGCGAGATGAAGCTGACCATCGCCACCATCTCGAGGGCGAGCATGTCGTGGCGCAGCACCCAGTCGGCGTGGAAGTCGCCCGCCGAGATCCATGTCAGCAGATGCAGCACGCCGACCGGCGAGCCGGCCTGCACGGCACCGGTCCAGACAGCGACACCGCACGCGGCGGAGACCGCCATGCACAGGATGGAGACGGACTGGGCCGCACGGTCGCCGATGACACGACCGAGCAGGCCCGCGACCAGCGCACCGAGCAGTGGTGCGAGAATGGCGACGGCGTAGATCATCTCAGCCCTTCATCAGCTTGACGTCCTCGACCTGGATCGAGCCGCGATTGCGGAAATAGGTCATCAGGATCGCCAGACCGATCGCAGCCTCGGCGGCGGCCACGGTGAGTACGAACAGCACGAACACCTGGCCCGAAATCTCGTGCAGCACGGCCGAGAAGGCGATCAGGTTGATGTTGGCAGCCAGCAGGATCAGCTCGATCGACATCATGATGACGATGATGTTGCGACGATTCATGAAGATGCCGAAGATCCCGAGCGTGAGCAGGATCGCGCTCAGCGTCAGGTAGTGGCCGATGCCGATGCCGGGGGCGATCATGACGTGGTCTCCAGGCGCGCCGGCGCGGGTTTGTCGAGTGCCGGCGTCCAGCCCGGCGCGCGCAGGATCTGTCCGTCCATGCCGGAACCGGCGACGGGGTCGGCCATCACCAGCGTATCGGCCGGGTGGCGGGCATGCTGGACGGCGATGTCCTGCTTGCGGCTGGATACCCGCTCGCGCAGGGTGAGCACGATCGCACCGATCATCGCCACCAGCAGCACGATGCCGCAGGCCTGGAACAGGAAGATGTAGCGCGTGTAGATCACCAGCCCGAGTTCGGCACTGTTGGTCAGCCCCGACGCCGCCGGCGCGGCCGCCTCGACCGGGGCGATCTTCAGACCGGCCAGGGTCGCGACCAGCTCGGCGAACAGCACCAGACCCACTGCGGCCCCGATCGGGGCGTAGCGTTGCAGCCCCTCGCGCATCTGGTCGAAGCGGATGTCGAGCATCATCACCACGAACAGGAACAGCACCGCGACGGCGCCGACATAGACGATGACCAGGATCATCGCCAGGAACTCCGCGCCTGCGATCAGGAAGAGCCCCGCCGCGTTGAAGAAGGCGAGGATCAGGAACAGCACCGCATGCACGGGATTGCGCGCGGCAACCACCATGCCGGCGGAGGCGACCAGGATGGCGGCGAAGATGTAGAAGAAGGCGGTGACGATCATCTTTCTGCCGCCCTCAGCGATACGGGGCGTCGGCGGCGAGCCGCTGCGCAAGGGCCGACTCCCAGCGATCGCCGTTGGCGAGCAGTTTGGCCTTGTCGTACATCAGCTCCTCGCGGGTCTCGGTGGCGAACTCGTAGTTCGGCCCCTCGACGATCGCATCCACCGGGCAGGCTTCCTCGCACAGCCCGCAATAGATGCACTTGGTCATGTCGATATCGTAGCGCGTGGTGCGGCGCGAGCCGTCCGGACGCGGTTCGGCCTCGATGGTGATCGCTTCCGCAGGGCAGGTCGCCTCACACAGCTTGCAGGCGATGCAGCGTTCCTCGCCGTTGGGGTAGCGGCGCAGCGCGTGCTCGCCGCGGAAGCGCGGACTGAGCGGGCCCTTCTCCATCGGGTAGTTGATGGTCACCGACGGCTTGCGGAAGAAGTATTTGAGCGTGATGGACAGGCCGCCGAGCAGCTCGGTCAGCAGGAAGGTCTTTCCCAATCGGGCGACGGCGCTCATTTCGTGTCTCCCGAGGCGATGGCGGGCGGCGTGTGTGCGAGGCCCGGGTTCTGCGGCAGCAGGCCGGTCGCCATCAGGAAGCCGGCGGTCAGCACCATCCAGGCCAGCGAGAACGGCAGGAACACCTTCCAGCCCAGCCGCATCAACTGGTCGTAGCGATAGCGCGGGAAGGTGCCGCGCACCCAGATGAACACGAACAGGATGCACAGGATCTTGGCGATCAGCCAGAGCGGACCGGGGATCCAGGTGAACGGCGCGATGTCGAACGGTGCGAGCCAGCCGCCGAGGAACAGGATCGCGGTGAGCGCGCTCATCAGGATCATGTTGGCGTACTCGCCCAGGAAGAACAGCCCGAACGACAGCGACGAGTATTCGACCATGAAGCCGGCGACCAGCTCGCTCTCGCCTTCGGGCAGGTCGAACGGGGCGCGGTTGGTCTCGGCCAGGGCGGAGATGAAGAACACGACGAACATCGGAAAAAGTGGGATGCAGAACCACACATGCCGCTGCGCGAGGATCACGTCGTTGAGGTTGAGGCTGCCCACGCAGAGCAGCACGCACACGATCACAAGGCCGATCGAGACCTCGTAGCTGACCATCTGGGCGGCCGAACGCAGGCCGCCGAGGAAGGCGTATTTGGAATTCGACGCCCAGCCGGCGATCAGGATGCCGTAGACGCCAAGCGAGCTGATCGCGAACAGATACAACGTGCCTACATTGAGGTCGGCCACCGCCCAGCCATTGTTGGTCGGGATCACCGCCCAGGCGATCATCGCCAGCGCGAAGGTCAGGATCGGGGCGATCAGGAACAGCGCGCGGTTGGCATCCGCCGGGATCACCGTCTCCTTGGTGAGCATCTTGATCGCGTCGGCGAAGGGCTGCATCAGCCCGAACGGACCCGTCACGTTGGGGCCCTTGCGGATCTGGATCGCGGCCAGAACCTTGCGCTCGCCATAGGTCAGATAGGCCACCCCCATCAGCAGCGGCACCAGCACGGCCAGCGCCTGAGCCAGGGTGAGGATCGTGAAACCGAGATCGGTGTTGAAGAAGAAATGCTGCACCGGGGCTTACTCCGCCGCTTCCAGAGCGGGTTTCGGCCCCAGCAATGCCGCACATTCGGCCATGGTCGGGCTCGCACGCGAAATCGGGTTGGTCAGGTAGTAATCGGTCGGTGTCGGACGCAGCGGCGTCGCATCGAGCGGCCCGGGGGCGACAGGCGCGGTGGTGTCGCTCATTCCGAAGCGCGGCAGTCCGGCACGGCCGAAGGAGGGGTGGTCCGCCTCCAGCTTCGCCCGCAGCGCCTCGAGCGTGTCGAACGGCAGGGTGACGTTCAGCACCGCCGACAGGGCGCGCAGGATGCGCCAGTCCTCGCGCGCCTCGCCGGGCGGGAAAATGGCCCGGAAGCCGCGCTGCACGCGACCTTCAGTGTTCACCCAGGTGCCGTCCTTCTCGACATAGGCCGCACCCGGCAGGATCAGGTCGGCACGCGCCGCACCGCGGTCGCCGTGATGGCCGAGATAGACCACGAAGGTCTCGGGCGGGATCGCGGCGGCGTCGATCTCGTCCGCGCCCAGCAGGAACAGTACCTCGACACCGCCGGCCAGCATCGCCGCCGTCCCCTGCCCGCCCGGTCCGGGCAGGAAGCCCATGTCCAGCCCGGCGACGCGGGAGGCGGCGGTCTGCAGCACGTTGAAACCGTTCCACTCCGGCGTGAGCGCGCCGATCTCGTTTGCCAGCCCCCAGGCACGGGCAAGGATGGCCGCACCGTCGGGGCGCGCGAGCGTGGCCGCACCGACGATCACCATCGGCTTCTTCGCCGCCCGGAACGCCTCGGCGAACCCCGCTTCCGCCTGGTCCAGCCAGCCATCGGCGATGGTCTCGCCGAGCGAGGTCACCGCATAGGTCTGGTCCACCGCGCCAGGAACGCCGAACTGGCCGACCGGGAACGGACCGCCGAGCCAGCGGCGACGGATACGGGCGTTGAGCACCGGCGCCTCATGGCGCGGCCAGCTGCCGACCAGCAGCAGCGCATCGGCCTCGTCGATGCCGGCGATGCCGGAGCCGAAAGTGTAGAACTCGCGGCGCGAGACATCGTAGGTCGCGCCGTCCTGACGGCAGTCGAGGTTGGTTGACCCCAGCGCGCCGAGCAATTCCTTGAGCGCGAACAGGCTCTCCGCATCGCACAGATCGCCGGCGATGGCGCCGATCCTGTCGCCCGCGACGCCGGCGAGACGACGGCCCAGCGAGATGAACGCCTCTTCCCAACTTGCCTTGTGCAGCTTGCCATGCACCCGCACCCAGGGAGAGTCGAGACGGCGGCGGCGCAGCCCGTCGACCGTGTGACGGCCCTTGTCGGACAGCCACTCCTCGTTCACCTCGTCATTGACCCGCGGCAGGATGCGCAGCACCTCCGCGCCGCGCGCATCGACGCGGATATTGGTGCCCAGGCCATCCACCACGTCGATCGCGTCGGTCTTCTTGAGCTCCCAGGGACGCGCGGTGAACGCGTAGGGCTTGGAGGTCAGCGCGCCGACCGGGCAGATATCGACCAGATTGCCCGACAGCTCGGAGGTCAGCGCGCGCTCGACATAGGTGCCGATCTCCATGTTCTCGCCGCGCGAGGTCGCCCCCAGCTCCGGCACGCCCGCCACCTCGGTCGCGAACCGCACACAGCGCGTGCACTGGATGCAGCGCGTCATCACCGTCTTGACGATGGGGCCGAGATACTTGTCCTTCACCGCGCGCTTGTTCTCGGCATAGCGCGACGTATCGGCGCCGTAACCGAACGCCTGGTCCTGAAGGTCGCATTCGCCGCCCTGGTCGCAGATCGGGCAGTCGAGCGGGTGGTTGATGAGCAGGAACTCCATCACCGCCCGGCGCGCGCGACGCACCACCTCGGTGTCGGTGCGCACCACCATCCCTTCCGCCACCGGATAGGAGCACGACGCGATCAGCTTCGGCGCGCGCTCGACGGCGACGAGGCACATGCGGCAGTTGCCGGCGACCGAGAGGCGCTCATGATAGCAGAAGCGCGGGATCTCGCGCCCCGCCACCTCGCACGCCTGCAGCACGGAGGTATCGCGCGGAACATCCACCGCGATGCCGTCGATCGTGACCTTCACCATCGCCGTCTACTCCGCCGCCTGGGGGAGCGGCAGGTTGCCCGGGCTCGGCACCGCGAGCGGCCCCGGATGCTTCGCCTTATAGGCCATGATCCGCTCCTCCATCACCGGGCGGAAATGCCGCATCAGCCCCTGGATCGGCCAGGCGGCAGCGTCGGCGAGCATGCAGATCGTGTTGCCCTCGACCTGACGGGTGACGGAATGCAGCAGATCGATTTCCTCGATTTCGGCGCGGCCCTCGACCATGCGCTCCATCATCCGCATCATCCAGCCGGTGCCCTCGCGGCACGGCGTGCACTGACCGCAGCTCTCGTGCTTGAAGAATTTCGAGAACCGCGCGATCGCGGCAATCAGGTCGGTGGACTTGTCCATCACGATCATCGCCGCGGTGCCCAGGCCCGACTGCGCCGCCTTGAGGCTATCGAAATCCATCAGCGCGGTCTCTGCGACCGAGCGCGGGATCATCGGTACCGAACAGCCGCCCGGAATCACGGCAAGCAGATTGTCCCAGCCGCCGCGCACGCCGCCGCCATGACGCTCGATCACCTCGCGCATCGGCGTGCCCATCGCCTCCTCGACCACGCAGGGGCGGTTGATATGCCCCGACATCGCCATCAGCTTGGTGCCGGCATTGCCCTTGGTGCCGATTGAACTGAACCAGTTGGCACCGCGACGCAGGATGGTCGACGCCACCGCAATGGATTCGGTGTTGTTGACCGTGGTCGGGCAGCCATACAGCCCCATACCGGCCGGGAACGGCGGCTTCAGCCGCGGCATGCCCTTCTTGCCCTCAAGCGATTCGAGCAGCGCGGTTTCCTCGCCGCAGATATAGGCGCCGGCCCCGCGATGGATGCGGAAGTCGAAATCCCAGCCCGAATTGCAGGCATTGGGCCCGATCAGCCCGGCCTCGTAGGCCTCGTCGATGGCGATCTGCAGATGGCGGGCCTCGTTGTAGAACTCGCCGCGGATGTAGATGTAGGCGGTGTGCGCGCCCATCGCGAACGAGGCGAGCAGCGCGCTCTCGATCAGCTTGTGCGGCTCGTGACGCAGGATCTCGCGATCCTTGCAGGTACCGGGCTCGCTCTCGTCGCCGTTGATGACCAGGTAATGCGGCAGCTTGCCGATCACCTTGGGCATGAACGACCATTTCAGCCCGGTGGGGAAGCCCGCGCCGCCACGGCCGCGCAGGCCCGAGGCCTTCATGATGTCGACGATCTTCTCACGGCCGAGCTCGATGATGGCCTTGGTATTGTCCCAGTCGCCGCGCGCGCGCGCGCCGGCAAGGTGCCAGTCGCCCTGGCCGTAGAGATTGGTGAAGATGCGGTCCTTGTCGCTGAGCATGTCAGGACCCCTTCCCTGCCTGCGGCGCCGGTTCGGTCGGATTGTGGTCGTTGGGCCGCTTCGACAGCGGCCGCTCCGACGCACCCGGCTCGGAAGTCGGTTCCGTCGCCTGCGCCTCGGTCTCCTCGGTCAGCGTCGTGCGCCCGCCGACCGGCGAACTCGCCTGTCGGCCGATCATCGAGCCCGGCGCCGGCGGCTCGCCACGACGCAACGCCTCGATGAGCTCCAGCGTGTTCGCGCCGTCCAGATCCTCATAGTAGTCGACATTGACCTGGATCACCGGTGCGTTGGCGCAGGCGCCCAGGCACTCAACCTCGCTCATGGTGAACAGTCCGTCCGCGCTGGTCTCGCCCCAGTGATGGATCCCCGTCGCCTCGCGACAGGATTTCACCACAGCGTCGGAATCACGCAGCCAGCACGGTGTGGTCGTGCAGACCTGCAGATGCCAACGACCGACCGGCTTGAGATTGAACATCAGGTAGAAGGTGGCGACCTCATAGACTCGGATCGGCGCCATGCCGAGACGGGCGGCGACCACGTCCATCGCCACCTTCGGTACCCAGGCGCTGCCGGTGGTGCGCCCCATCTGGAACTGCACCACCCACAGCAGCGGGATCACGCCGGAGGCCTGCTTCTCGGCCGGATAACGGGCGAGAATCCTGCTGATCTCGGCCTCGCTCTCGGCATCGAAGGCAAAGGCGGCGGGCTGGAACGGCTCGGCGCCGGGCGGGAATGAGGGAGGGAGTGCGTCCATGACCTACCTGTCCACCTCGCCGAACACGAGGTCCAGCGAGCCGATGATCGACACCGCATCGGCCAGCATGTGGCGGTGCGCGAGAACGTCCATCGCCTGAAGATGCGCAAAGCCGGTCGGCCGGATCTTGCAGCGATAGGGTTTGTTGGAACCGTCGGCGACCAGATAGACGCCGAACTCGCCCTTGGGGCTTTCCACCGTGGTGTACGTCGCACCCGCCGGCACGTGATAGCCCTCGGTGTAGAGCTTGAAATGATGGATCAGCGCTTCCATCGAGCGCTTCATCTCGCGCCTGGGTGGGGGCGTGATCTTGTGATCGACCACCTTGACCGGGCCCGGCCTGATCTTGTCGCAGGCCTGCTGGATGATGCGCAGGCTCTCGCGCATCTCGGCGACTCGCACCAGATAGCGGTCATAGCAGTCGCCATTGCGCCCGACGGGAATCTTGAAGTCCACCTCGGCGTATTTGTCATAGGGCTGCGAGCGGCGCAGATCCCACGGCACGCCCGACCCGCGCAGGCACGGCCCGGAGAAACCCCAGGCCATCGCCTGCTCGGCGGAGAACGTGCCAATGCCGACGGTGCGCTGCTTCCAGATCCGGTTCTCGGTCAGCAGGCCTTCCATGTCGTCGAGGAAGGTCGGAAACGTCGTCGTCCAGCTCTGGATCTTCTCGATCAGGCCATCCGGAAGGTCGCGCGCCACACCGCCGGGACGGAAATAGTTCGCATGCAGACGCGCGCCGGACGCCGCCTCGTAGAACTCCATCAGGATCTCGCGTTCCTCATAGCCCCACAGCGAAGGCGTGAGCCCGCCGCAATCGAGCGCGAAGGAGGTGACGTTGAGGATGTGGTTCAGGATTCGCGTGATCTCGGCGAACATCACCCGGATCCACTGCGCGCGCTCAGGTGCGGTCACGCCAAGCAACTTCTCGACGGCGAGCGCGAAGGCATGCTCCTCGCACATCGGCGAGACGTAATCGAGCCGGTCGAAATACGGCAGCGCCTTCATGTAGGTCTTGTATTCGATCAGCTTCTCGGTGCCGCGATGCAGCAGTCCGACATGCGGATCGGCGCGCGCGACCACCTCCCCATCCATCTCCAGCACCATGCGCAGCACGCCGTGGGCGGCCGGGTGCTGGGGGCCGAAATTCATCGCATGGGAATCGATCTCGACCGTGCGCAGCGCACGCTCCTCGACCGCGGCCTCGGGCAGCAGCGCCTCGGGGATGTCGGCGAGATCGAGCGAAGCCTCGGTGGGCGCCTTGTACTCGCTCATCGTGCGGCCTCCGGCGGCACCCGGTATTCGGGCCCCTGCCGCGTTTCATGCACCTTCTCGTCGCCAGGCAGGGTGAGCACCCCTTCCCACGGCGATTCGAAATCGAAATTGCGGAAATCCTGGGTCAGCGACACCGGCTCGTAGATGCAGGCGCGGCGGTCCGCGTCGTAGCGCATCTCGACATGGCCGGTGAGCGGGAAGTCCTTGCGCAGCGGATGCCCCTCGAACCCATAATCGGTGAGGATACGGCGCAGGTCGGGCTGGCCGGAGAACACCACGCCGAACAGGTCGTAGCATTCGCGCTCCCACCAGGTCGCGCAGGGCCAGATGCGGTGCACGGACGGCACCGGCTGCGTCTCGTCGGTGGTGGTGATGACGCGGATGCGGTTGTTGTGGGTCAGCGACAGCAGATTGTAGACGACCTCGAAGCGCTCTCGTCGCGCCGGGAAATCCACCCCGCACAGATCCATCATCTGCTCGAAGCGGAAACCCGGATCGTCGCGCAGACGCAGCATCAGATCGAGCAGCCGGTCGCGACGAACGCGCAGCACGAGCTCGCCCTTCTCGATGCCGACCGAGTCGAGCCCGGTGAAGGTGGTGGTGAAGCGGACCGCCAGCACGCCCAGACGGGCAGCGGTACGATCGGCCGGGAGGGAGACATAGGCGGCGTCAGTCACGCAGGATGGTCCCGGTGCGGCGGATCTTCTTCTGCAACTGCATGATCCCGTAAACCAGCGCCTCGGCGGTCGGCGGACAGCCCGGCACATAGACATCGACCGGCACCACACGGTCGCAACCGCGTACCACCGAATAGGAATAATGGTAGTAGCCGCCGCCGTTGGCACAGCTGCCCATCGAGATCACCCAGCGCGGCTCGGCCATCTGGTCGTAGACCCGGCGCAAGGCGGGCGCCATCTTGTTGGTCAGCGTGCCGGCGACGATCATCACGTCGCTCTGCCGCGGCGAGGCGCGCGGAATGATGCCGAACCGATCGAGATCGTAGCGCGGCATGTAGGCGTGGATCATCTCCACTGCACAGCAGGCCAGCCCGAAGGTCATCGGCCACAGCGAGCCGGTACGCGCCCAGTTCACCACCCGGTCGAGATTGGCGACCACGAAACCCTTGTCGGCCATCTCGCCGGTGATGCCGCGCACCACGGCTTCCTGTTCCGGACCCGGCGGCAGCGCCTCGCGGTTCCAGACCAGATCGTTGCTGCCCGTCGTCGTGACGCTCATCGCGCTCACTCCCACTCCAGCGCGCCCTTGCGCCACTCATAGATGAACCCGACCGTCAGCACGCCGAGGAACCCGAGCATCGACAGGAAGCCGAACATCCCGATCCGCGACAGGCTGACCGCCCAGGGAAACAGGAATGCGACCTCGAGATCGAAGATGATGAACAGGATCGACACCAGATAGAACCGCACGTCGAAGCGTCGACGCGAATCGTCGAATGCCTCGAAGCCGCATTCATAAGCGCTCAGCTTCTCGGGATAGGGCTTCTGCTTGCCCGCCAGCAGCGAGCCGCCGACCATCGCGAGCGCGATCACGAAGGCGATCACGACGAACACCAGAACCGGGAAATAGTCGTTGATGACCGGTGCCAATGTCTGTCCCCTTCGTCTGTGGGCGACCCTCGGCAGCCTGTCCGGCGGCGTCGGGCGCACGCAGGGCGAGGCCGCCGCTCGGGGCGGCATACCTCGCTCGTTGCGGCGACCCTAGCCCCAATGCGCGGCGCCCGCCAGTGTGCAGCGCAGCAAGATTACGGGTTTTTGACGACGCGATTGCGTCGAAAGCGAGACAACGCGTCTGAACGAACTCGTTCAAACGCCTGTGTTTGAGACAGATTGTGCGGAGCGCCGTGCATGCCGGATGCGGCACGCACCATGGCGCGAGTGACGGGGCTCGAACCCGCGACCTCCGGCGTGACAGGCCGGCGCTCTAACCAACTGAGCTACACCCGCGTGGTGTGGAGCGCTGTCTAATGGCCCGACCCGGGGGCGTCAAGGCGGGTTTTTCATCGAATGCAGCGCATGTCGGCTTACGGCGTTGAGCCGGCACCAGCCCCGGACGATTTCAATGCTGAACACCTTGCGATTCCTGCTGTCGGCGCCATGCGTCGCCTGGTTCGCGCTCGCCGCACCGGCGATGGCATCACCCGGCAACGGCCATTCCTCAGCCTCGATACTTGGCTGCATGACCATTTCAAGCGTCAGGCACCGTCCGCCTACCGTGTCAGCGAGGTCAGGCTGCAGGACGGCGGTGGATCACAGATGCTCGTCCTTCTCGAAGATCCGTCCTTCTGCGGATCGGGCGGCTGCACGTTGCTGGTTCTCGACCGTGAATCAGTCGGCATGCGGCTGGTATCGCAAATCACCCTCGCCCGCCCGCCGATCCGGGTGCTACCGACACGCCATCATGACTGGCACGACCTGGGTGTGCTGGTTTGCGGCGGCGGCATCCGCGTCTGCTACGAGGCGAGACTTCCCTTTGATGGTCACAGTTATGCGACCAACCCCACCATGCCACCCGCCGAACCCCTGAGGACGAATACGGGAGTCGCGGTTTTCGACCGGTAACGGCAGGCTCGCCGATATCCGCTGCCGAAAGCTCAGCGGCGGGCGCGGCGACCGCTGGAGACGGTCCAGGCTAGGGTTGCGGCAAGCGCACCGGCCATGGCGGGCAGCAGCCAGGCGGGGCGGACCAGGATCGGTCCGATCAGCCCGGTCCACAGCGCACCGCCGGCGTGGCGTTGCAGCCAGGCATGCAGGGACGGGTCGAGCATCAGAAGCCACTGGCCGAGGTCGATGCCTTCCGGGGCGAGCAGCGAGATCACTGCGGAAAGGCCGAAGCACAGCGCGCTGGCGATCCCGGCAATGCGGGCGGTCCGGTCGCGACGGTGCCTCGGCGATGCGCGCCCGTTCATCGAAACAGCACCTGCGGCGACATCTGCGCGAACGCGCCGCCCTTGTAGAGACCAGCCACCCACTCGCCATAGCCGTTGAAGATCTGCGTGGGCACGCGTTCATCGGAGCCGAGCAGGCGTTCTGAGGATTGCGTCCAGCGCGGATGCGGCACGTCGGGGTTCACATTGGCCCAGAATCCGTACTCGTTCGGGCCGAGCGACTGCCAGAAGGTCTCGGGCTGGCGGTCGGTGAAGGTGATGCGCGTGAGGGATTTCGCGGATTTGAAGCCGTATTTCCATGGTAGCAGCAGCCGGATCGGCGCACCGTCCTGCTTCATCAGCGGACCGCCATACATACCGGTGGCAAGGAAGGCGAGGTCGTTGGTGGCCTCGGCGAGCGTGACCCCCTCGCGATAGGGCCACGGGTAGAGCGGGCTGGAGATCCCCGGCATCGACTCCTGCTCGGCGGAGGTGAAGCGCAGATATCGCGCCTGGGGCTTCGGCGAGACCTTCGCCACCAGGGCGGCGAGCGGAAAGCCGGTCCAGGGCACGGTCATCGCCCAGGCCTCGACGCAGCGATGACGCAGGGTCCGCTGCTCCACCGGCATCATCTTCGCCAGCTGGTCGGGGTCGAGGGTGAGCGGGTGATCGACGAGGCCGTCGATGCTCAGCGTCCAGGGCGTGGTCTTCAGCGCCTGGGCGGCGTCGGCGATGTCCTTGTCCTCACCGAACTCGTAGAAATTGTTGTAGCTGGTGACGGCGGATTTGGGCGTCACGCCGCGACCGGGCGGATAGTCGCGCGCATGGGCGGGCGCGGCGAGGCCCAGGGCGAGCCCGCCGCCGATCAGGCCCCGGCGGCCAAGGGTGCCGCGCCGGCGCACCACTGCCTCCGGCGTGGCCCGGTGCTCCGCGATCTCCCAGGCACGGGGGATACGGATCAGCATCGGCTGTGGGTCAGAACTTCGCCGACAGCGCGAGCGAGCCGAAATTGAACAGGCCCGCCTTCTGGCCGCGGAACTCCTGCGTCTGCCAGGTCTGGGTGTAGGAGAGGCGTACGCCGTGGTAGAGCAGGGCCAGGCCGGCCTGCATCTCGCCCACGTCCCAGATCTTCGAGGGGCGCGCATAATCCGTGGTCGAGCCGTCGAGCAGCGCGTCATAGCCCACCGCCTGGCCGTCCACGCCGGCGAAGGCATACCAGGCGAAGGTGCGGGTGTTGCGGTAGGCATCGCCGCCGGACAGGCCGGGGCTGATGCGCGACACACCGAAATCGCTGTCCAGCCCGTGGCCGATGCGCAGGGTGGAACCGAGCATCACCGAATCGCGCAGGTTGCCGATCTCGGCACTGACCGCCGGCAGCACGTCGACGCCGATGCCGTAGGCGCCGATCACCGGCAGGCGCCAGGTGCGCGAGGCGTCGACCTGGAAGATCGGCTGGTTGGAGCGCTGGGTGTCCCAGCCGCGGTTCTCGGTGTCGCCGATGATGTCGTGGAAGCCGTTCTGCACCTGCCGGCCGAGCGCCCACGGACCAAGTACACCGGCCTGGATGCCGAAGGTGGAGCGTGACAGCGCGGTGTCGTTGATCAGCGTCGCGGTGCCGATCAGCACGCCGGCATAGGGGCGCGAGCGGGTCGGCGGCAGGGCGATCTGGGTGTTGTCGGGCGTGTAGATCGACTGCTGCAGGCCGAGCGCGATGCGCTGGCGACCTTGTCCCATCACCACATGGCCGAGATTGTCGAGTCCGGCAGGCAGGATGTCCTCGGGCGAGGTCCAGCCCAGCCGCAGGCCGGAGGTGTAGTAGCGGTCGGAGGTGCCCTTCTGGGTCGAGACGGCGTCGTTCTCGCCCTGGATCGTGTAGATGCCATAGGGGTCGGGGCTGGCGAGGCTGACGGTCTGGGCGTGGGCGGCGATCGGCGCCGCGGTAGCCAGCGTCGCGGCGAGGGCCGCCTGGCGGAAAGGGGCACGGCCGAAGCCACTTGCGAATCTGGTGGTCATCGAATCCCTATGTCCCCTGCGGAGAAGTCCATCTGTTCTTAGAGAGTTCTTCGACAAGACGAAAGGCGTCCCTGATGACCGGCCCCGCCCCCTACCCGCGCGACATGATCGGCTACGGCGCCACCCGGCCCGATCCGGCCTGGCCGGGGGGCGCACGGGTCGCGGTGCAGTTCGTGATCAATTACGAGGAGGGCGGCGAGAACAACATCCTGCATGGCGACGCCGCCTCGGAGGCATTTCTCTCCGAGATCGTCTCCGCGCAGCCGATCGTCGGCGCGCGGCACATGAACATGGAAAGCCTGTATGAATATGGCAGCCGCATCGGGGTCTGGCGGCTGCTGCGGCTGTTCAGCGAGCGCGGACTGCCGTTCACCGTGTTCGCGGTCGGCATGGCGCTGGAGCGGTATCCCGCGCTTGCGGAGGCGTTCGTCGCCGCAGGGGGCGAGATCGCCTCGCATGGCTATCGCTGGATCGATTACCAGAAACTGCCCGAGGAGATCGAGGCCGCGGATCTCGCGCGTGCCGTCGAGGTGCAGCGGGCGATCACCGGCAGCCGGCCGCTGGGCTGGTATCTCGGCCGGTGCAGCCCCAACACCCACCGCCTCGTCGCGGCCGAGGGCGGATTTCTCTACAACGCCGATTCGTATGCCGACGACCTGCCCTACTGGGACACCGCGCACCCGCGCCCGGATGGCGCGGCACAGCTCATCGTGCCCTACACGCTCGATGTGAACGACATGCGGTTCTCGACCCCGGCCGGATTCGCGCAAGGGGAGGATTTCTTCACCTATCTGCGCGACACGTTCGACCAGCTCCATGACGAGGGTGCGCACAGCCCGGCGATGATGTCGGTCGGGCTGCATTGCCGCCTCGCCGGGCGGCCGGGACGCGCGCGGGCGCTGGCGCGGTTCATGGACCATGTGATGCAGCGCGGCGGTGCGTGGGTGTGCACGCGCGAGGCGATCGCGAGGCACTGGATGGCGACCCATCCCGCCGGCTGACGCGGTTCGTGCAACACAGCGTTCACAAAACTCTCTTGACAGCCTCCCCTCGTCGCTATGGCAATGCGATCGGGGAATGTGCTACGCATCCTCCTGACGCTGCTTCAGTCGCTGGCCTCGTGCCCAGGTTGTTGTTTGTTCGTCTGTATCCACTCGGGGCGTCATCGACCGGCGCCACCCCCCAGTTTTCGGGATTATGACCGTTGAGAAGTAACCGGACCGACCGCAGCAGCCGCTCCCCGCGCCGCGGCGGCTTTGACGACGATTTCATGTCTTCCCCGCCGCCCTCGTTCGACCGTGGCGGCCCGCCGCGCCGTCCCGGCTTCGGTGGCCCCTCCTCCGGCCCGTCGGTGATCGCCTCGGGTCCGGATCAGGACGCCTCGGTGAAGTGGTTCAACGGCGAGAAGGGCTTCGGCTTCGTCGAACTGTCGGACGGCTCGGGCGACGTGTTCCTGCACGCCAATGCGCTCTCGCAGTCCGGCCATGACAGCGTCAGCCCCGGCGCGACGCTCCGCGTGCGCATCGGCCAGGGGCCGAAGGGCCGCCAGGTCGCCGAGGTTCTCTCGGTCGACGAGAGCACCGCGACCCCCGAGCGTCCCCGCTCGCCCGGCCCGCGTGCCGGCGGCTTCGGCGGTGGTGCCGGCGGCGGCGGTTTCCGCTCCGGCGGCCGTGCGGCTCCCGACCTGTCGCAGGCCGAGGAAGTCCGTGGCATCGTCAAGTGGTACAACGCCACCAAGGGCTTCGGCTTCATCACCCCCGACAGCGGCGGCAAGGACATCTTCGTCCACGCCTCGGCGCTCGAGCGCTCGGGCCTGTCGAGCCTGAACGAAGGCCAGGCGACGACCGTGCAGGTCGTGCAGGGCCACAAGGGTCCGGAAGCGGCTGCTCTCAGCGTCGGCTAACCGCCCCTTCCCGATCGGGATTGAAGGACCCCCGGAGGCGCCAGCGCTTCCGGGGGTTTTTTCTTGTTCAGTTAGGGCCGGCACCACCGGACATATAAGGGCCCGCCCCGCCTGTCGGAGGCGCATCGGTCGGGCTGCGGCCGGTGCCGACGCTCGGGTCGGCCGCGGGGCCGACATTGCGGGCGACATGACCGACATAGAAGGGATCGGCGGGGTCGTGTTTCGGCGTCGAGTCGCAGCCCGAAAGGGCGAGTGCGGCCAGCGCGGCAGCGGCAAGGGTAAGTCTGGTCACGGCGATGATGCGTCCTCGGATGTCGATCAGGGCATCAGTGAGACATGGGCGGCGATCACGCGCCAGCCCGAAGGGCCGCGCCACCACGTCTGGCTCTGGCGTCCGGTGCGGCCGTCGGCAAGGCGGCGGAACTCGATATTGACGCAACCGAGATCCGGACCGATGGCGGTGATGGCGCGGCGGGTGTTCTCGCGCGGCGGCGCGCCACCAGTGCGCGCGCGACGGAAGGCGGCGATCTCGTCAGCGCCGTAGAGGCATTCGGTCGCGCCATAGCGCACCACCTCCGAACCGTCATGGAACAGCGCGTCGAGCTCGGCGATGTCGTTGTCGGCGAGCGCCCGCTCGTAGCGGTCCGACATCGCGGTGAGTTCGGCGAGGATGGCGGGGGTGTCGAGGGCGAGGGTCATGCGATCCGGGACTCCATCGCGGGGGCGAAACCATAGTCGCACGCCGCCTTCCACGAATCGCCCGGGCCGATCTGGCCGGCGGCGATCAGCGCGTCGTGAATCGGCCCGGCGCGCGCCGGATCGAGCCGGCCGTAGAAGCCGCCGTTCGGGCCGAAGGCGGCGGTGTCGCGGAAGCGCTGACGCGACCACATGATCTGTGCGAGGCTCATCTGCGGGTTGTCGGCGCGGATCGCGTCGTTGGCCGGGCCGGGATCGGCGCTCATCCAGTCCGCCCAGCCGCGCATGCTGGCGGCGAGAAAGGCGGCGATGTCGGCGCGGCGCTCGGCGATCAGCGGCGCGGTGGTCAGCAGCGGGTTGCCGTAATCTGTGGCCACCACGTCGGAGAAGGACAGGAACCGGTACGGCACCTTTGCCTGCTGCAGCGCGTAGGGCTCGGAGGTGGCGAAGGCCTGCATCGCGATGGTCGGGTCGAGCACGAAGGGCTGGATGTTGAAGGTGTAGGGACGCACCTGGGCGTCGGTGAAGCCGAATTTCGCCTTCAGCAGCGGCCATGTGGTGGCGCGGACCTCGGTGCTGAGCAGGATAGTGTGACCCTTGAGATCGGCCATGGTGTGGATGTCGGGATGCACGACCAGCCCGGCCAGCGCATGGGCGAAGGTGGTGGCGACGGTGACCACCGGCATCGAGCGGCCTTGTGCGATCATCGCCTCGCCGGCACCGCCGAGGATCATGTCGCAATTGCCGGCCAGCAGGAGCTGCATGTCGTTGACCTGCGGGCCGCCATGGGCAATCTCCACCTCGAGCCCGGCGTCGCGATAGAAGCCCCGCGCCAGCGCCTGGTAGAAGCCGGCATGTTCGGCCTGGGCATACCAGTTGGTGGTGAAGCGGAACGGGCGCGTCGTGGCGCGGGCGACATGCGGGGCGGCGAGGACCGATGCGGCACCGGCGAGGAAGTGGCGGCGCTTCATGCGGCGATCCCCGCCAGAAGATCGGTCGATCGGGTGGTGAAGCCGAAGCATTGGCGCACGTTATAGACCGTTGCCTGCGCGCAGAAGCCCGGCGAGGTGGTGGCGGCGCAATCCTCCAGCAGCACCACGTCGTAGCCGAGACAGGCGGCATCGGTCAGCGTGCAGAACACGCACTGGTCGACGTTGACGCCGGCGAACAGCAGCGTGTCGACGCGCAGGTTGCGCAGGATCGAGTCGAGCTCGGTGTCCCAAAAGCCGCTCATGCGGTATTTCGCCACCGTAATGTCGCCGGGCGGGGGGCTGAGTTCTTCGACGATGGCGGCGTTCCAGCTCGCCGCTTCCAGCACGCCGCCGTCCTGGCCGGGCAGGCGGGCGCCGAGCCCTCTCCCCTCCCCGGTCGGATCGTAGACATGCAGCACGCCGGGCGGGAGGTTGAGCCGGTCGGGCCGGTTGCCCCAGTTGACCCACACCACCGGCACCGAGGCCTCCCGCAACACCGGCAGCAGCGTGCGCAGCGGCGCGATCGGCGTGCGGGCGGGAGCGATGTCGACGCCGATGCCGGCAAGCCAGCCGGCCGGGTGGCAGAAATCGTTCTGCATGTCGATCACGACCAGCGCGGTTCGTGCCAGATCGAGCGTGAGGCGCTGCGGGCTGGCGGCCAGGGTGATCGGGCGGGCGGGGCGGGCGGGGCGCAGCAGGCTGACCGCCTCCGCCGAGACCTGCCAGGCATTGGCCGCGGTCGCACCCAGCGCCCTCATCCGCACAGCACCGCGCGGTCCTCGGCATCGAGCTCGACGCGCTCGCCGGCACGGATCAGCGCGCCGAACTCCTCGTCGGGCATCATCACCGTCAGCGTGTAGAGCTTCGACGAGCCGGTGTTCTCGACGATGTGCTCCGCGCCCGGCTTGACCAGCAGGGCATCCCCCTTGCGCACCGTGGTTTCGCGTCCGTCGCAGATCGCGCGGCCCTCGCCGCTGAGCACGAAGAACATCTCGTCGGCATCGCGATGCGTGTTGGGCGGGGTGCGGCCGCCGACGGTGAAGATCTCGACCACCGCCACCGAGGCGCAGTCGCCGGCCTCACGGTCGAACAGCATGACGAAGTAGTTGCTGTCGGCAGGCGAGATGCGGAACGCTTCGAGCTGGTCGGCGGAAGCCTTGAAGAACGACATCGGGTTCACTCCTGGGCGACGGGGTGGATCGGCAGGTTCAGGCGGCTGTCGCGGCAGCGCACATGCAGCACGGTCACGCGCTGATCGGCGAGGCTGGCGGTCCAGGGGGGCTGTCCGGTGCCGGGATTGACCGTGAAAGCGGGGAAAGCGGCCGGCGAGATCGACAGGCGCAGCGCCTCGCCAGTCTCGAGTCGGCAGCAGGTGGCGCGCATCGGGAGCGTGGCCGATCCGGGGGCGAGAGTCGCGAATCCCTCGGCCAGCGGCCAGACAGCGCCGGTGGCGTCGATGCGCGAGAGCACCGCATGCAGGTCGAAGCTCGGCGCGGCACTGTCGACGGCGATGTCGATCGTGATCGCACCCGCCAGCAGCAGCGGCGTCGTGAGCGGGTCGGTGGTGAAGGTGAGCACGTCGGAGCGCGCATCGCTCGCCGCCCGGTCGATCGGGCCAGCGGGGACGCCGAACGTGCCGCCGACGGGGGTGGCCGGGCGCCAGGGGTCCAGCGTCAGGCGTTCGGCGATGTCGCCCGCAGGCGGGTCGAAGACGACGTCGCCCGCAAGCGGGACGAAGACGAGGCGCCCGTCACGGCTGTCGATCGCCGAGCGGCCGCGGCCGTCTAGGCAGAGGCTGGTCGTCGGATCCGGCAGGGTCTCGAGATCCCGCCAGAGCTTCGCGCCCATGTCGAACAGATGCACGCCGCGTTCCGGCGTGGTGCCGGGCGTGTCCTTCAGCCAGCGGTCGAAGAAGGCGAGCTGGGCGTGATCGACCGGCATCATCGCCGCCGCGCCGAAATCCAGCGCGCCCACGCGTCGGTCCCAGGGGAAATGTGTCCATGGCCCGACCGCGAGGCGGGTGGGCATGTGCGGGGCAAGAGCGCGATACGCGGCCAGCGTGCCGGTCAGATGGCTGTCGTACCAGCCGCCGATCAGCAGCACCGCGGGCGCATTGGCGATGATCGCATCGAGATGGGCGGCGGGCGAGATGGCGGCCCAGTAGGGATCATCGGCCGGGGTATCGCGCCAGCGCGCGTAATGGCTGTAACGGGCGAGCAGCGTATCATGGGCGGGAAAGGCCGGGCGCGGGCCGGAGAACCCCAGGGCTCGGCTGGCGGCGAACAGGGCGGCCTGCGCGTCGTGATCGCCGGCAAGGCGCGCGGTCTCGGCCGCGAGCTGCGTCGCCCAGCCGAGATTGGCGCGCAGCGCGAAGGCGCCGTTCTCGTAGGCCCAGTCGGAATACAGATCCCAGCCGATCATCGCCGGGGCGATGGCGCGCAGCTCGGGCAGCTTTTCGGCCAGCGCGAGGAGCTGGTTGGTGCCCTGGAACGAGAAGCCGAACATGCCGACGCGGCCATTGGCTCCGGGAAGACCAGCCGCCCAGCGCACGGTGTCGGCGCCATCGGCGGCCTCGTGCTCGAAGAGTTCGAACGCGCCTTCGGAGTCGCCCCGGCCGCGGACGTCCTGGATCACCACGATGTAGCCGTGCGCGGCGTACCATTCCGGTGGCGCGTAGCACAGCGAGGTGCCGATCGCGCGGCCATAGGCCTGACGCATCAGCAGCACCGGACAGGCCACGTCGGTGTCGGGGCGCCAGATATCGGCGACGAGCGCCATGCCGTCGCGCGCGCGCATGGTCGCGGTCTGTGGCGGCAGCACGGTGTGGCGCGTGCGCGTCATCGGCTCAGCCCTGCCCGTGCCAGCGATGCAGCGCGAGGCGTTCGAGCAGCGCCATGGCGAAATACAGCGCAAGCCCCGCAAGCGTGATCAGCGACAGGGCGGCGAACATGCGCGGGATGTCCATCTGGAAGCCCGATTGGAGGATCTCGTAGGCCAGTCCGGCGGAGTTGCCGCCGGTGCCGGCAACGAACTCGGCGACGATCGCACCCACCAGGGCCAGGCCGGCAGAGATGCGCAGGCCGGCCATGAACATCGGCAGCGCCGAGGGGATGCGCAGCCGCCACAGCATCTGCAGGCGGCTCGCCTTGTGCATGCGGAAGAACGATTCCAGCCCCGGATCGACGCTGCGCAGCCCGGCGAGCGTGTTGGAGATGATCGGGAAGATCGCGATCAGGGTGGCGCAGACGATCAGCGCCGGCAGGGTGGATTTGACCAGGATGATGATCAGCGGCGCGATGGCGACGATCGGCGTGACCTGCATGATGATGACGTAGGGCATCAGGCTGCGTTCGATCAGCCGGCTCTGCACCAGCACGAAGGCGGCGAGCACGCCAAGCACCACCGAGATCAGCAGGGCGGCGAAGGTGACCAGCAGCGTGCTGCGCAGCGCATGCAGCAGCGGGACGGCGTTGGCGACCAGAGAGGCGGCGATGTCGGTCGGTGCCGGCATCAGATAGGGCGGGATATGCCATAGCCGGCAGATCGCCTGCCACAGGGCCAGCACGGCGATGCCGACAATCAGCGGGCCGAGCACGGTGGAGAGCTGGGCGCGCTTCATGCGTCGGCCGCCGCCCGTGCGTGCGAGACCTCGTTGAGCAGGGCTGAGAGATCGCGGCAGATGGCGGCGAACTCCGCGCTCAGCCGGAACGCCTCGTCGCGGACGATGGTGGGGTCGATCGCGTACTCGGCGTGGATGCGGCCCGGATCGGGGGCCATCACCAGCACGCGGGTGGAGAGGAACGCGGCCTCTGTGAGTGAATGGGTAACGAAGATCGTGGTCAGCCCGCCCTGCGCGCATAGCAGCGCCATGTCCTCGTCGAGACGGTTGCGGGTGAATTCGTCCAGCGCTGCGAACGGCTCGTCCATCAGCAGCAGGTCGGGCCGGGTGACCAGGGCGCGGGCGATGGAAACGCGCATGCGCATGCCGCCCGAAAGCTGCGCCGGGGTGCGATCGGCGGCATGGGACAGGCCGACCTGGGCGAGGGCCGGGGCGACACGTGCGCGGGCCTCGTCGCGCGGGATGCCGTCGAGATCGAGCGGCAGGCGCACGTTGGTCGCCACATCCGCCCAGGGCATCAGGGTCGGGTCCTGAAAGACGAAGGAGAGGCGCCGCCCCGCCTCACCGACGCGGGTGAAATCCTCGCCCCACCAGCGCATCTCTCCCGCCGAGGGCGTGTGCAGGTTGGCGATCAGCTTGAGCAGCGTGCTCTTGCCGCAGCCGGACGGCCCGATCAGACCGATCAGCTCGCCCGGACGCACCGAAAGCTCGACCGGCGCGAGCGCCTGCACCCCGCCGGGGAAGGTCTTTTCGGCGGCCAGCATCTCGACGATCGGCAGGCTCAAGGCGGCTCCTGTAGGATTGCGCTGTCGAGCGGAGCCTAGAGACCGCTCCCCTGCCCCGGCTAGCAGTGTTTGTCGCACGCAGTGCTGCCTTTAAGGCAGCGCTGGCTCAATCTGGCTGCTGGACGTAGAGGCACACCACCAGCATCGAGATGTAGAAGCGGAAGGCGGGCTGCTGGCCGTTCCAGACCGGCGACTGCCACATCGCGAACCACTCGCCGCCGACCACCGAGAAGCCGAGGAACCAGACCAGGAAGCCCAGCGCGGTCGCCGCCGGCACCCAGGCCCGCGCCCGCGCGAAGCCGGCCGCGTCGGCGCGCAGGGCGCGGGCCATCGCGACCGAGGCGGCCACGAACAGCACCCCGGTCAGCGCCTCGCCGAGAATGATGGTGACGTAGGCGAGATGCCAGACCCAGGGCCGCGCGATCGCACGCCACAGCAGGTGGTTGCCGGCGAAGGTGGTGTCCATCGCCAGCACATGATGCACGAAGGCGAAGTTGGAGCCGTAATCGGTGAGATTGTTGAAGGCGACCAGCAGTCCGAAGGCGCCGAGACTGGCCACCATCGCGCTCTTGGCCAGCCGCGAGATGATGGTGGGCGAGAGGGGCATGGGGGGCTCTCCTTGGCGCGCGTCGCGGCCAGCATCGCCGGGCGCGATGGGGGTGCGCAAGCCGGGATGTGCCATCAAAAAAGCAGCAGCGGAGGGTGAAAATGATGCTTTGAGCGGGGCGTCCGGCCGCGCCACCATCGCCGCAGCAACAGCAGCACATCGGCAGCAGGGCAAAGGCAGGCATCGTGACATCATCCGCACCCGACCAGGCCCTGCCGAGACGACGCTGGGTGGAGATGGTCTCGCGCGAGTTCCGCGAACTGTCGGAGGCGACGGTCGCGATCCTGCCGGTCGCGGCGGTCGAGCAGCACGGACCGCATCTGCCGGTCTATGTCGATGCCTGCATCAATGCCGGGCTGCTCGACCTCGCTCTCGAACGCGCACCGCGCGAGCTGCCGATCACCGCGCTGCCGATGCAGGCGGTCGGCAAGAGCGACGAGCACATCGCCTATCCCGGCACGCTGACGCTGTCGGCGGCGACGCTGACCGCGGTGCTGCTGGAGCTCGGCGCCTCGGTCGCCCGGGCCGGGATCCGGCGGCTGGTGCTGGTGAACTCGCATGGAGGACAGCCGCAGATCCTCGACATCGTCGCGCGGGAGCTGCGGCGGACACACCAGATGTTCGTCGTCACCGTCGGCTGGTGGGCGTTCGGCACACCGGAGGGGATGTTCAGCCCCGTGGAGCGCCGCTTCGGCATCCATGGCGGCGATGCGGAGACCTCGATGATGCTGTATCTGCGTCCCGACCTGGTCCACATGGAGCGGGCGGAGAATTTCGTGCCCTGGCCGGCGGAAATGGCAACGCAGAATCGCTGGCTGGAGGCGGAGGGCCGCATCGGCTTCGGCTGGCATACGCAGGATCTGCACCCCGCCGGGGCGGCGGGCGATGCCTCGGCCGCCACCGCCGAGAAAGGCCGGGCCGTCGCCGAGCGGCTGGTGAACGGGTTCATCGAGCTGCTGGCGGAGGTGTCGCGCTATCCGCTCGACCGGATGCTGCCCGATGGCGGGGAGTATGGACGTTGAGCGATTTCGTCAGCCTGCTCGGCGATGTGCCGCTGACCACCGACGCGGCGATCGTCAAACGCAAGAGCCGCGATTTCTACTGGTACAGCCCAGTGCTGAAAGCGCGGCTGGACGGGCTGAGCGCGGATGTGCTGCTCACTCCGCGCGACGAGGCCGACCTGCTGGCGATCGCGCAGGCGGCGCGGGCGAGCGGCACGCCGCTGACCGCGCGCGGCGGCGGCACCGGCAATTACGGTCAGGCGGTGCCGCTCGCCGGGGGTGCGGTGGTGGACATGAGCGGGTTCGACCGGCTGCTGTGGGTACGCGACGGGGTCGCGCGGGTGCAGGCGGGAATGAACATGCTCGCACTGGACCGCGCCCTTCGCGAGAACGGGCGCGAGCTGCGCATGTTCCCCTCCACCAAGCGTACGGCGACGATCGGCGGCTTCATCTGCGGCGGCTCCGGCGGCATCGGCTCGGTCACCTGGGGCGGGTTGCGCAATACCGGCAACCTGCTCGGCGTGCGTCTCGTCAGCCTCGAGGACGAACCCCGTGCGGTCGAGCTGCGCGGCGCCGAGACGCGGGTGGTCAACCACGCCTATGGCACCACCGGGCTGGTCAGCGAACTCGAAATCCCGGTCGCCGCAGCGGTGGCGTGGCAGGATCTCGCCCTCGCCTTCCCCACACTGGCCGAGGCCTGCGCCTTCGCCCGCCGCTTCGCCATGCAGAACGGGCTGGAAAAGAAGCTGGTCAGCGTCGCTGACGCCGCCCTGGTGCCGTATTTCGCGCCGCTGCGCGAGGCGACCCCGGCGAGACATGCGGTGGTGCTGCTGATGGTGGCACCCTCGGCCCTCGCCGCAACGGAGGAACTCGCCGGCGACATGGGCGGCGTCGTGGTCCATCGCGCCGTCACCGCCGAAGCCGAGGACGATCCCACCCGGGTGCCGCTCTACGAGCTGACCTGGAACCACACCACGCTCCAGGTCCTCAAGAAGGACCGCGCCCATACCTATCTGCAGACCGGATTTCCGGTGCGCGACACGCTCGCCCTGGTCGCGAGGATGGCGGATCTGCTCGGCGACGAGATGATGACGCATCTCGAGTTCATCCCCAATGAGGGCGAAATGAGCTGTGCGGGCCTGCCGGTGCTGCGCTACACCACGCCCGAGCGGCTCGCCGAGATCATCGCGCTGTACGAGAGCCACGGCATCGTGGTCGCCAACCCTCATGTCTACACCATCGAGGATGGCGGCGCGCATCGCGTGGTCTCGCCGCAGCTCGCCGCCGACAAGCAGCGCTTCGACCCGCTCGGGCTGCTCAATCCGGGCAAGATGCGCAGTTTCGACGCGCTGAAACCGGCATGAGCGCACTGCGGCGCGGCGTGCTGCGCGACCTGCGCCTGCTGCCCTGCCTGATCGGCGATCATGCGCGGCCGGCACTGCCGCGATCCGGACCGGATGGCGCGCTGGCCGTCGATCTGGTGATCGAGGACGGGCGCATCGCCGATCTGCTGCCGGCGCGCAGCGCACCGGCCGAGCTCGACGTGCTGCACGATCATCGCGGCGGGCTGGTGTTTCCGAAACCCGTCGATATCCACACGCATCTCGACAAGACACTGATCTGGGAGCGATGCGAGAACCCCGATGGCTCCTTCGCGGGCGCAATCGCGGCGGTCAGCGCCGATCGCGAGGCGAACTGGACGCGGGAGGATGTCGAATCGCGCATCGAGGCTGCACTGCATCGCGCGCATGCGCATGGGACGGCGGCGATCCGCACCCATCTGGACACGTTCGGCGGCCATGGCGAGCGGGTCTGGCCGCTGTTTGGAGAGATCCAGCGGCGCTGGGCGGGCAGGATCGCGCTCCAGGCGACGGCGCTGGTGACACTCGATCGCTATCTCTCCGACGATGCCGAGGCGCTGGCGCGCACCGTCGCCGCCACCGAGGGCGGACAGCTCGGCGTGGTGATCATGGCCGACAGCGTCAGCGAGGACGGGCTTTGTGCGATGTTCGCGCTCGCCGAGCGCTTCGGCTGCGATCTCGACCTGCATGTGGACGAGAACGGCATGGTGGGTGCGACAGCGCTGGAGGCGGTCGCGCGCACCGCGATCGCGCGGCGGTTCCGCGGCCGCATCCTGTGCGGGCATTGCTGCGCGCTGTCGCGCCAGACGGTGGCCGAGCGCGACAGGATCATCGCGCTGGTACGCGAGGCCAGCATCGGCATCGTCAGCCTGCCCGGCTGCAACCTCTATCTCCAGGACCGCGCCTCGGGGCGCACCCCGCAATGGCGCGGCGTCGCGCCGCTGCACGAGCTGGCCGCCGCCGGGGTGCCGGTAATGGTCGCCAGCGACAACGTGCGCGACCCGTTCTATGCCTATGGCGATTACGATCTGTTCGGCGTGTTCGCCGATGCGGTGCGGATCGCGCATCTGGACACACCGTTCGGTGACTGGCCGCGGATCTTCACCCTCACCCCCGCGGCCTGGATGGGCCACGACATCGCCATCGCCCGCGGCCGGCCCGCATCCGTGGTACTGCCCGAAGCCCGCAGTCTCAACGAGCTGGTCAGCCGACCGTCGGTGCCGCGGCGAGTGTTCGATCCGGCCCGCGGCCTGGCGCCGAATCCAGGATCTGGGTGATCCGCTCGACCAGCAGATGCAGGAACGGGTTGGCGTTGGAGGCATGGGCGAGCAGGGCGAGGTGCTGCGGCCACTGGCTGCGCTCGCGCAGCGGCAGGAACACCAGGCTGCCGGCGCTGGCTTCCTCGATGATGTCGAACGGGGTGAGAAACGTGATCGCGTCTTCCGCCAGGACCATCTGGCGCATGAAGGCGATCGAATTGGTTTCCATCGCCGGCACCAGACGCAGGTTCAGCCGCGCGTGCAGTGCATCGAGATGCGGACGGATCGCCATCGAGGCGTCGGCGACCACCAATGGCCAGGCGCCGCAATCGGCGAGGCTGATGCCCCCTTCCCGGGCCAATGGGTGGTCGCGCCGCACCACCGCGCCCAGATGCACGGCACGCGAGGCGAGCACGCGTAATCCCGTCTCGCGTGGCAGGTCGAAGCCGATGCCGAGATCGGCCTCGCCCTGCTGCACCGCCTCCATCAGCTCGCGATGGCCGCACATGCGCAGATGAACGAGCAGGTTGCGATGGCTGCGGCGCAGCTCGGCCAGCGCGCGCGGCAGGATCGCCGAGGTGGGGCCGGCCATCGCCGCGATCACCAGTTCGCCACGATGCAGGCCGCGCATGTCGTCGATCAGCCGTCGTGCCTGCACCATGCCCTTGAGTGTGTCACGTACATGCGCGATCAGGATCTCGCCGGCCGCGGTCAGCACCAGCTTGCGCGGTAGGCGCTGGAACAGCGGTGTTCCGAGCTCTTCCTCCAGGGCGAGGATTTGCCGGTTGATCGCGGTCGAGGCGACATTGAGCTGCGCGCCCGCCTTTCGGATCGAGCCGCAGCGCGCCACCGTGTCGAGATAGAGCAGGATGCGGCTGTGCAAGACGAAGATCTCCCGGCGGATGCCGCAAGCCTGTTCCCCCCTGCCGCCTCCCGTCAAATCGCCTCCGCCAAAGCCGCATTTTGGCCCTTGTCACCCCACAAGCTTCGCACTAGAAGCGCGTCTCCGGCCACGTCCCGTTCGTCTAGAGGCCTAGGACACCGCCCTCTCACGGCGGTAACAGGGGTTCGAATCCCCTACGGGACGCCAGAGACATCGGTCCATTGACCGGAGGGTGGCGTGGCGTCCGACATCAGGATCCTGCACACCGCCGACCTGCATCTCGATTCCCCCCTGCGCTCCCTCGCACTACGTGACGCGGGCTTGCGCGATCGCGTCGCCAATGCGACGCGCATCGCGCTGGGCCGCATCGTGGAGACGGCCATCGACCGCGAGGTGGCGGCGGTGCTGATCGCCGGCGACCTGTTCGACGGGCGCGAGCGCAGCGCCCATACCGCGGCCTTCCTGCTCCACGCGCTCGACCGCCTGCGCGGACACGGCATCCGGGTGTTTCTGATCCGCGGCAACCACGATGCCGAGAACCCGGTCACCGGCGCGATCGAGTGGCCCGACAACGTGCATCTGTTCAGCGGCCGGGGCGGCAGGGTGATGCTGGCGGACGGCGTGTGGATCCACGGGGTGAGCTTCGCGCGACCGCACGCGCCCGAGAGCCTGCTGGGTCATTTCCCGCCACCGGTGCCCGGCGCGGTCAACATCGCGATGCTGCACAGCTCGCTCGCCGGCGCGCCGGGGCACGACGTCTATGCCCCGTGCAGCGTCGCCGAGCTGGTGGCGATGGGCTTCGACTACTGGGCGCTCGGCCATGTCCACAAGCGCAGCGTGCATGCGACGGCGCCGCTGGTGGTGATGCCGGGCACGCCGCAGGGTCGCGACATCGGGGAGGCTGGGGACAAATCCGCCACCCTGCTGACCATCGCCGACGGCGCGATCGCCATCGAGGAGGTGCCGACTGCCGCGGTGCAGTTCCGTCACGGCACGCTCGACGTGACCGGGATCGACAGCGAGCAGGGCCTGCGCGAGCGTCTGCGCGCGCATCTGCGCGAACACGCCCCCGCCGCCGGCGCGCCCGCCTGCGTGCTGCGCGTCGTGCTGCGCGGGCAGACGGCGCTGCACTGGCAGATCGAGCGCGATCGCGACGTCTGGACTGAGTTCGCGACACAGACGGCGCGCGAGTTCGCCACCCTGTGGATCGACCGGCTGCTGCTGGAGCTCACCCCGAAGCCGACCGCCGCGGCCGGGGTCGGGGCCGCCGACGAGCTGGCCGGGCTGATCGACACGCTGCGCGGCGAGCCGGGTTTCGTCGCGCAGGCGCGGGACGAGGTCGATACGCTCCTGCGCGCGCTGCCGCCGGAAATCCGCGCGCGGCTGCTGCCAGACGAGACGGCGATGGGCGCGCTCGTCGAACGGCTCGCGCGGGATGGCGGGCGGGTGGTGCTGGCCAGGATGCGCGGTGCGGCACTGTCGGAGCGGGAGCCGGGCTGATGCGGCTGCAGACGCTCGATCTGATCCGGTTCGGCCATTTCACCGACCGGAGGTTCGATTTCGGCGCGAAGCCGAAGGGAGCGGATTTCCACATCATCTACGGCCGCAACGAGGCCGGCAAGACGACCACCATGGAAGGGCTGCTGCGGCTTCTCTACGGATTCAGGCCGCGCAACGAGCCGTATGAGTTCCGTCATCAGCGCGCCAATCTCCGCGTCGGCGCGACCATGGAGATCGCCGGCGGGGTGCGCAGCTTCGTGCGCATCGCCTCGGGCCGCGCCACGCTGCTCGATGGCAATGGCGCAGTACTGCCGGAGACCGCGCTGTCCCAATGCCTCGGCGGGCTGACGGAGAGCGACTACCGCAACCTGCTGTGTCTCGACGACGCCACGATCGAGCGCGGCGGCGAGGAGATCGTGCAGGCGCGGGGCGATACCGGGCGATTGCTGTTTGCCGCCGCCGCCGGACTGTCCGACCTCAGCCACATCCTCGACACGCTCCGCCGCGAGGCGGACGCGATCTGGGCCGGGCGCACCACCACCACCGTGATCGCGAAGCTGCGTCAGGAACTCAAGGTTCTCGACGAGGAGATCCGCCGCCACGAGGTCTCGGCGAACGAATGGACAACGCGCCGCAAGGCCGCCGCCGCCGCCGCCGCGACGGAAGCCGCCGCCCTGGCGCGGCGGCGCGACCTGCTGCGGCACAAGGGCGCGCTGGAGGCGCGGCTGCGCGCGCTGCCGATGCTCGACATCATCGCCGGGCTCGACCGGCGGATCGCCGCCCTGCCCTCCTGCCCGGAGCGGCTCGGCTTCGACCCCGACGAGCTGAACGACCTGCAGGCCGACGCGCGCAGCGCCGGCGACGCGATCGAACGGCTGGAGGCGGAGATCGCCGAGGCCGGCGCGCGGCGCGAGGCGCTCGCCGCGATCCCCGCCGCCCCCGGCCTGGACGCAGCACTTGCGGCGCTCGCGGAGTTGCACGCCGTCGAGACCGGCGCCGTGCGCCAGTCTGCCGTGCTGGGCCGCGAGATCGAGAGCGCCGAGGCGGAACTCCGGCGCGCGTCGGAGCGGCTCGGGCTGTCGGCTGCGGTGGCGGACGCGCCGGACGTCCCGTCGGCGGCCGTGATGAACGAACTCGCCGACGCCCGGGACCGGCTGCTGGCCGCCCGGCTGCCGCTGCCGGCGGCGCTGTCGGAACTCGAGGCGCTCGATCGCCGCCGCAGCGCGATCCGCGACACGCTCGGCGCCGATCAGGCCGCTTCCGCCCGCCCGGAGGACGGGATCGCCGCACTGCTGGCCCGTTACGACCTCGACCGACTTGCACCGCTTCATGCCACCGCCCGGCAGGTCCTGCGGGAGGCGGAGACCCAGGCGCAGAAGCGGCTGGCCGCGCTGTCGCATGCCGGAACCGCCTTCGCCGCCTTGCCCGGGTGTCGCCATTCCGCCGCGCGGGCCCAGGCGCTGGCCGACGAGCACGACTCGTGCACGGAGCAGGCGGGCCACATCGCCGATCTGATCGAACAGGCCGGCATCGACTCCGCCGCTCGTGCGGCTCGGATCGACCATCTGGCGGCGACCCATGCGGTGCTGCGGGATGCGGAGACGGAGCAGCTCCGTGACGAACGCGACAGGCTCTGGCGCCAGCACCGCGCCGCGCCCGACGAGGAATCGGCGCGCGCGTTCGAGAGCGCGCTCGACCGTCACGACGCGGCGGTGGCGGCGCGGCTGTCGCAAGCCAGCGCGCTCGGCGAGATCCGCGCCCTGGAACGCGAGCAGGCCGGGGTCGATGCGGGTGTGGCCGAGCGTCGGCGCCTGCTGGCCGAACGTCAGGACCAGCTCGCGCGCCTCGCCGGGGAGATCGAGGCGGCAGCCTCGGCGAGCGGGCTGGACGGGACGACGCTACTGCCGGCGGAGTGGGCAGGCTGGGTGCGGGCCCATGACGAGGCGCGCGCGGCCCTGCTGGCCCTCGACCAGGCGCGGACCGGGCAACGCGAGATTCTCGACAGGGCGGAGGCGCTGCGTGTGGCCCTCGCGCCGCTTCTGGGGCTCGAGGCGCCCGATTTCGAGACGGCGATCGAGGTCGCGCGGCCGCGCGCGCAGGTCGAACGCGCCGCAGCGCAGGAACGGCTCGCTTTGCAGCAGGAGCTGGACCGGCTCGATCAGGACGCCGCGCGCCGGTCCGCCGGCATCGCGACGCTGCACGCGGCGATCGACGCCGCCTCGGTCGCCTGGCACGGCGCGCTCGCCGCCCTGCCCTGGCCGATCGAGGCCCAGCTCCTGCTCGACTCGCTCGAGCCGCTGCGCAGGTTCCAGGAGGCGGCCCTTCGTCTGCGGCAGGCGCGCGGCAGGATCGCGGAGCTCGAACGCGACCGGCGGCAATTCGCCGATTCCGTAACAGCCCTTGCCTTGCGGTTCGAGGTCGCCGAAGGCGCGGATGCCGCCGCCACCCATGCCGCGCTGTCGGCGCGCCATGCCGCAGCGACGCAGGCGGCGACCGATCTTTCCACGCTCACCGACCGGATCGAGGCCGCCCGGCGCGCGCTGGCGCAGCAACAGGCCATACGCCTGCGGGTCGACGATCGGCGGCGCGCGCTTGCCGCGCTCGTAGCCCCGCAGACCGCGGATTGCGGCATCGATTCGCTGCGCCAGGCGACTCGCGCGGCGCTGGACGTGATCGCGGCGCGACAGGACCGGTCCGAACGGGTCGCCACGATGCTGCGCGATCTCGACGCGCCCGACCTGGAGGCGGCATCGGCGCTGCTCGCGGGCGCGTCGGCCACCAGCCTGCGGGCCGAGCTGGACGCCGTGGGGCATGAGCTGGGCGAACTCGAAACCCGCCTCCCCCAGGCGACCGAGGCCCGTTATGCCGCGGCGGCGGCGCTCGGCGCGATCGGTGGTGACGACGCAGCCGCCTTGCTCGGCGAACGGCGCGCGACCGTCCTGCTGGCGCTGGAAGAGGCAGCCCTCGATCACCTCGCGCTCAGCCTGGGGCACCGGTTGGCCTCGGATGCCATCGGTCGCTACCGCCACGCGCATCGCAGCGAGATGATGCAGGCGACCGAACGCGCCTTCCGGACCCTGACCGGCGGCGCCTATCACGGCATCGTCGCCGAGCGCGACGGAGAGGCTGAGGTGCTGCGCGCCGTCGACGCGACGGGTGTGTCGAAACAGGTCGCGTCGCTGTCGAAGGGGACGCGGTTCCAGCTCTTCCTCGCCCTGCGCACCGCCGCCTACGAGCGGCTCTGCGCCGAGGGGGTCAGCCTGCCGTTCCTGTGCGACGATATCTTCGAGACGTTCGACGAGGACCGCACGCGCGCCGCGTGCCGGATGATGGAGCAGGTCGGCCGGAGCGGACAGGCGATCTATCTCACGCATCATCGACACGTGGTCGACATCGCGCTGGCCAGTTGCGAACGGCCGCCGACGGTGCATTGCATCGAGTGAGATGGCGTCCCGTAGGGGATTCGAACCCCTGTTACCGCCGTGAAAGGGCGGTGTCCTAGGCCTCTAGACGAACGGGACGAGGCCGGGGGGAGGTAGCGGAGGGCACGAGCCCGGTCAAGTGCCGCTTGCGCGTTCGCCCAGCAGGCGGTCGAGATGCCCGGCGGGGGCGGCGTCGACGATGAACAGCGTCACCGAGACGGTGCCGTTCCAGCTCTCGGCGCGGAGCTGGCCGGCGAGGTCCCACCAGGTGCCGTCGCGGCGTTCGAGTTCGGCGGCGATGCGAGCCGGCGCGCCGTCGAGCGCGCGGAACAGCATCGCCTTCAGCCGCGGGCCACCGCCCTCACCTTCCACAGACAGGCGCAGCGTCCCCTGGTCCCGGCCCACCCGCTCGGCATAGGCGACCCGGACGCGGGTGACGACCACGATCGGTTCGCCATGTCCGGCACCGAACGGGGCCAGCGTCTCGATCGAACGCGCCAGCTCCACCGTCGCGGCCGCACAGGCGAGCGCGCCCTCGACGACGAGGTCGGGGGCGGTCGGCAGCTCGCGCGCGCCCGACAGCGCGCGGTCGAGATGCGTCGCGAAGGCGGGCAGCGCGGCCGCGTCGAGGCCGAAACCGGCCGCCATCGCATGACCGCCGCCGGTCTCGAGCAGCCCCGCCGCGCGGGCGTCGGCCACGGCGGCGCCGAGATCGAATCCGGGCACCGAGCGGCCGGAACCCTTCGCGCTGCCATCCGGCCCGATCGCCGCCGCGCAGGCCGGACGGTTGAAGCGTTCCTTGATCCGCCCGGCGACGATGCCGACCACGCCGGGATGCCAGTCGCGGCCGCTGACCAGCAGCACCGCGCGGCCTTCGGCGAGCTGGTCGCGCGCCTGCGCCATCGCCTCGGCCAGCAGGGCGGTCTCGACTTCCTGGCGGTCGCGGTTGACGCCGTCGAGGGTCGCTGCGATCTCGCGCGCCTCGTCCTCGGAGCGGGTCAGCAGCAGGCGCAGACCGAGATTGGCGTCGCCGATACGGCCGCCGGCATTGATCCGCGGGCCGAGGGCGAAGCCGCAGGTGGCGGCGGTGTAGGGCGCGCGCGCGCCGGCGATGTCGAGCAGCGCGGCGAGGCCGGGACGCCTGCGCTGGGCCAGCACCTTGAGCCCCTGCGTGACCAGCACGCGGTTGAACCCGGTCAGCGGCATCACGTCGCAGACCGTCGCCAGTGCCACCAGATCGAGCTGGCCGAGCAGATCGGGCGGGGCGCGATCGGCGAAGAACCCGTCGAGACGCAGCGCTCGCAGCAGCGCGGTCATGGTCAGGAAGGCGATGGCCGCCGCACACAGCCCGTGCAGCCCGGAGCCGCAGTCCGGCCGATGCGGATTGATGGTGCCGACGATGCCGGCCGGCACCTGATCGGCCTTGTGGTGATCGAGCACCGCGATGCTGGCCGCGCCCTGCATCTGCGCGAGCACGACACCCGCCGCGGTGCCGCAATCGACACAGAGCAGCAGGCTTGCGCCGCGCGCGACCAGCCCCTGCAACGCCGGCAGATTGGGTCCGTAACCCTCGGCGATACGGTCGGGGATATGGGTGTGCACGGTGCAGCCGAGGGCGCGCAGCGTCTCGGCGAGGATCGCGCTGCCGCAGGCGCCGTCGACGTCGTAATCGCCGAAGACGCCCACCGTCTCGCCGGCCCGCACCGCGCGCACCAGACGCGCGACGACGCGGTCCATGTCGGCGAGGCAGGCAGGATCCGGCATCAGTGCGCGCAGCGTAGGCGCGAGGAAATCCGCCGCCGACTCCAGTGCGATCCCGCGCCCGGCGAGCAGGCCGGCGACCAGTTCGGGGAGGCCGAGACGCTGGGCGAGTGCCAGGGCGATGCGGGATTCGCCCTCGCGCCAGACCCAGCGCCGCTCGCTCAGTGTGGACGCACGCGTGTCGTCGGATGCCGCGATCAGCGCGCCGTCCATGTCTTAATCTTGAAGTCGTGCTGGCCCTCGATGAAGCGGATGGTGCCCGACTTGCTGCGCATGACGATGGTATGGGTGATGGCGCGGCCATGCGCGAAGCGCACCCCGCGCAGCAGCGCGCCGTCGGTGACGCCCGTGGCCGAGAACAGCACGTCGCCCTTGGCCATGTCGTAGAGGCCGAGCTTGCGGCGCGGATCGCCGGACGGATCCATCTCGCGGGCACGGGCGACCTGGTCCTCGTCCTCGAACAGTAGCCGCCCCTGCATCTGGCCGTTGACGCAGCGCATCGCGGCCGCGGCCAGCACGCCTTCCGGCGCGCCACCGGAGCCGGCGAAGATGTCCACGCCACTGCCCGGCATCGCGGTGGCGACCACGGCGGCAACGTCGCCATCGGAAATCAGCATCACCCGCGCGCCGGCCTCGCGGGTGCGGGCGATCAGCTCCTCGTGGCGTGGGCGATCGAGCGTGCACAGCGTGAGTTCGGAGATGTCGCGCTTCTGCGCACGCGCCAGCTCGCGCAGGTTGGTACCGATGGTGTTGTCGAGATCGACCACGCCGTTGGGCAGGCCGGGGCCGACTGCGATCTTGTCCATGTAGATGTCGGGCGCGTGCAGGAAATTGCCGCGTTCGGCGAGGGCCACCACGGTGAGCGCGTTGGGCGCGTTCTTGGCGGTGAGGTTGGTGCCTTCAAGCGGATCGACGGCAATGTCCATCGCCGGGCCGCCAGCGCCGACCTGCTCGCCGATATAGAGCATCGGCGCCTCGTCCATCTCGCCCTCGCCGATCACCACCGTGCCGGAGATGGCGACAGCGTCGAAGGCCAGACGCATCGCTTCCACCGCGGCGCCATCGGCCTCGTTCTTCAGGCCGCGCCCGGTCCAGTTGGCCGCGGCGAGGGCCGCCGCCTCGGTGACCCGCACCAGTTCGAGCGCGAGATTGCGGTCATCGGACTGGTAGGCGCGCTTGGTGCTGGACATGGGCATCCTGTCAGGTCTGGAAATACGACCCGCAACGTCGCCCGAAAGGGCGCGTTCCGCAACGGGCCGGACCGCTATTTCGGCAGGATCGGGCTGATGGAGAAGTGGTTCGAGCAAGGCGTCTGCGGGGCAAAGGTGACAGGCACCGGGATGTCGTGCCCCGCGATCGGCGTCGTGCAGAGCTGGGCGGTCGCGCCACTGAGCGAGACATGCGTGCCGCTCATCTTCGGACTTCCGAGCCACCAGTTGTTCGCGGTGGCGAAATGACCTTGGCCGACGACGAAATCGTTGCAGGTGAACGCCCGTCCGCCGGCGGTGAACCTCAGCGTGCCGCGCACGGCGAAATTCAGCTCGTCGGGGAAGGTGCCGCGACTGTCGCAGACCAGTGTCTGTCCCGCACCCACCGCCGACTTGAACCAGGCGGCCACGAAGCTGGAGGCCTTACGCCCGGCCTTGACCAGGATACGCCCTTGCCCGCCCGGCCTGCTGACATCGGCACTGACCCCGCCCCAGGGCTGCTTGCTGTGGATGCTGTGACCCGCTTCCTGGAACGAGAATGCCTGCACGCCGGCGACATCGAAGAAGACCTCGTTGTCGCGCATCGTCACCGCAAACGCGGCACTGGCAATGACACCTGCCAGAGCGGCGCAGGGCAGGATGAGCTTGTTTCGCATTGATGTTCTCCCGACCGGAATGGACGCAGCGCGCCAAAACTGGTCGTGGATCGACACCACTTCAATATGAATCGTTACAAAATCGGGAAGTTTTTTATTCCCTGTTTCCGAATTTTTTCTATCCCGATTTGGCGGACCGCACCAGTTCGAGTGCATGGCTGTGGTCGCCGGACTGGTGGACGCGTCTGGTGCTGGACATGGAGATCCTTTGCGTCCGCAAGAAAGCACGGTCGTAAGTCGCCCGAATGGTCGGTCCCCGCAACGTCAGACTGGCTCAATACGATACGATACCATATGGAATTGAATTACGGATGGACTTGGATTACGGATCGCTGGACGGCAGGGAGAACGACCATGGCGCGCCGGCGTGAGCGACAACGCCCGACCCGAGAGCAGACCGGCGAGCAGATCCTCGACGGCGCGGCACAGGCCTTCGCGGAGCGGGGCTTTCACGGGGCGTCGCTCGACAACATCGCCGGACGCGTCGGTCTCACCAAGGGCGCGTTCCAGTCGAGCTTCCGCTCCAAGGAGGAGCTGTTTCTGGCGCTCTACGACCGCGTGATCCTGCGCATCCACGAACGGCTGGTCACGGCCCTGCGCAGTGTCAACGACGACGACATCTCGCTGGTGGACGCGCTGCGTGGTTTCGCGCGCGCCTACCCGCTCGATCGCAACTGGTATCTGCTCAACGCGGAATTCACCCTCTATGCGATCCGGCAGCCCGCGATCGCGCCGATGCTGGCGGAGCGCAAGCGCCGCCTGCTCGACGACATCGCCGGGACCATCGAGGATTTCCTCCGCCGGCGCGGCGCGCGCCTCGCCGCGGCACCCGAGCGCGTCGCGCGCCTGCTGATGGCGATCTACGACGGCAACCTCGCACAGAGCCTGGTCGATCCGCAGGCCATCGCCCCCGGGGAGCTCCTGGTCGATCTCGGCGTGCCGCTACTGGAATCGCTGATCCAGCCCGACGGGCAGGCTGGCGCATGAACCACCGTCCGGCCGGAGGGAACGCCGCGCCGGCGTTCGACGCGCGCCAGGCGTCGCTGCGCACCATGACGGAGATCCGGGCCATCGAGCCGTTCGGACTGCCTCCCGATCTGCCGTGCAACACCTACGCTGTTCTCTGCCGGGCCGCAGGGAAGACACCGGATCGGATCGCGCTGAGTTTCTTCGCCGAGGCGCGTGCGTTTCGCCGGGCGCGGCACTGGAGCTTTGCCGAGCTTCTCGGCGAGGTCACCAAATTCGCCAACGTGCTCTACGGACTCGGCATTCGGGCGGACGACGTCACCGCGATCATGCTGCCCAACCTGCCGGAGACGCACATGGCGCTCTGGGGGGCGGAGGCGGCCGGGATCGCGATGCCGCTCAACCCGCTGAGCGAGGTCAGCATGCTGGCCGCGCTGCTCAACGCGGCGAAGGCCCGCGTGCTGGTGACGCTGTCGCCGTTTCCAGGCACGGATCTGCATGAGAAGGCCACTGCCCTCGCCCGGATGGTACCGACATTGCGGCACATTCTGCTGATCGATCCGGCGGCCCATGTGCGCGGCTTGCGCGGCGTCGCCGCCCGGCTGACGTCATGGCGCTCACGTCTGCGCCACGCGGCGTTTCCGCCGGAAGTCAGCGTGTCGTCCTTGGCCGTGCGGATGCGGACGGCGCAGAGCCTTGCCCTGCGGGGTGCGCGCCTGATCGCGCCGACCGACATTGCGTCGTATTTCGCGACCGGGGGCACCACAGGCCTGCCGAAGATCGCGGTGCGCACGCATGGGCAGGAAGTCGCCAACGTGTGGATGATGACGCGCACGCTCGGCGGCGCGATCAGCAGCGAGTCGACGATGTTCTGCGGCCTGCCGCTGTTTCACGTCAATGCAGCGCTGGTCAGCGGACTTGCCTGTTTCCTGCGCGGCGCGCGCGTCGTGCTCGGCAGCCCGCAGGGCTTCCGGGGACCGGGGCTGATCGACCATTTCTGGCAGATCGTCGAACATTACCGCATCAATACGTTCAGCGCCGTGCCGACCGTGCTGGTGGCACTGCTCGACCGGCCGGTGGGCGCGTCCGACATCTCGTCACTCGCCTGCGTGTTCTGCGGCGCAGCCCCCCTTTCGGCCGATCTGCTGCGCCGCTTCGAGGCCCATGCCGGCGTGGCCGTCATCGAGGGCTACGGCCTGACCGAGACGGCCTGTGCCGCGGCGGTCAACCCGATCGAGGGGGAGCGCCAGCCGGGATCCGTCGGCTTCGCCCTGCCGCTGACCGAGATCCGGATCCTCCTGCGCGACGCCGAGGGACGCTTCATCCGCGATGCGGCGCCCGACGAGGTCGGCACGGTCGCGATCTGCGGTCCGCATGTGTTCAGCGGCTATCTTGATGGATCGCACAACAAGGGGCTGTGGATCGATCGGGGCGATGGCCGGCGCTGGCTCGACACCGGCGATCTGGGGCGGCTCGACGCGCGCGGCTGCCTGTGGCTCACCGGCCGGGCGAAGGACCTGATCATCCGCGGCGGCCACAACATCGACCCTGCGATCATCGAGGAAGCGCTGCTGCGGCACCCGGCCGTGCTGCACGCCGCGGCGATCGGCCGCCCGGACGCCTATGCCGGCGAGATCCCTGTCGCCTATGTGCAGCTCCGCCCCGGCGCCACCACGACGCCTGCGGCCCTGCTCGCCGATGTGTCCGGCCAGATCGCCGAGCGCGCGGCCATTCCCAGGGCGATCATGATCCTCGACGCGATGCCGCTGACACCGGTCGGCAAGATCCACAAACCCAGCCTGCGTCTTCTCGAATTGACCGAACTGGCGACGTCGCAGCTGCGAGAGCGCGGGATTGCGTTCTCATCCGTACGCGCGGAACCCGGATCCGAAGGCGTCCCGACCCTCGTGGTGCACGCCGGATCCTCATCGCAATCCGCCGTCCTCGGGGCGTTCGAGCCGCTCGGGACGCCCGTCCTCTTCACCCAGGACGCCGGCGGAGGGTGAAGATCGCAACACGAACGCAGAGGAAAGGAGGCCCCGGTCCGATTGGAGAGATGTGATCGTCACGCCTGACAATGACAAAAAAGGAAACGTCCGTTGAGAAACAAAACAAGATCGAGGCGCCTGCTCGGCGTGATCGCCGCGGCCGCGGCAGCTGTCGGCCTGGGCGGGGGCGCACAGTCAGCCGCGGCCATTCCGCTGCCGGCGGAGGATGCGTTCTACACGCCGCCGCCGAATCTGGCCTCCCTGCCCAATGGCGCCATCATCCGTCAGCGGGATGCCGTCTTCGGTCTCAGTCCGAGCGGCGTCGCGAAACTGGCGGCGGATGCTTTCGGCCTCGCCGCAGGCCAGCTCCTGTCGTCCGCAACGCAGGCGATCGCCAATGGCTTCGTGACCTACCAGGTTCTCTACAAATCCACCGATGGCGCCGGAGCGCCGGTCGCGGAAGCAGCGACGATCCTGATCCCGAACCTGCCCTGGGCCGGTTCCGGCACGCGCCCGGTGATTTCCTATCAGACGGCCGAGGACTCGGTCTCGACAAATTGCCAGCCGTCCTATGTCCTGCAGGCCGGCCTGCTCGCGCAAGGAGGGGGCGCCCTGTCGGGCTCGCTGGAGGCGCTGCTCGCCCTGCCGGCGCTGCTGAAGGGGTATGCCATCGTCTATCCCGACTATGAGGGACCGCAATCACAATGGCTCGCCGGCCCGCAGGCGGGACATGCGACGCTCGACGGCCTGAGAGCGGCACTGCATTCCGGGCACGGGCTGAGCCCATCGACGCAGGTCGCGCTGTGGGGCTATTCGGGCGGCGGCGGCGCTACCGCGTGGACGGCAACGCTCGCCGGGTCCTACGCGCCGGAGTTGAACGTCGTCGGTGCTGCCATCGGGGCCACCTCCAATTCCGACCTTGCCGCGGTGTTCAAATCCGTCGACGGCAGCCTGATCGTGGGCTTCCTGCCCACAGGCATCGTAGGGACGACGCGAGCGACACCGATCGATCTCGGCCAGGTTCTGACGAATGACGGCATAGCCCTGGTCCAGAAGGCAGCCGATCCGAACAAGTGCCTCGGACAGGAGATCCTGACCTTCGCGACGGCGGGTCGAATGGAGAAATACTCCGTCGATCCAAACAGGGATTTCACCCAGATTCCGATCGTCAGGCAGTTGCTGACGGCAAACAGCATCGTCGGGCAGAGCGTCGCGCCAGCATTGCCGATCCTCAACTACCATGAGGCCTTCGACAAGGTCGTGCCGGTCTCGGCGGACAATGCCATGGCCCAGCAATGGTGCCGTGCCGGGACATCCGTTGAGATCATCCGTTATTCCACGCCGATCGTCATCGATCCCACCCGACTGGCCGGGCATGTGCTGGGCGCAGCGGAGGGATATCTCGCGGCCCTGCAGTACATCTCCAACCGCTTCGCCGGACTGCCGCAACGCAATGACTGCCCCAATGCCAATCTGTGGGCAGGGCTGCCGCTGCTGCCCTATCTGCCGGGCCTGGCACGCTGACCCGCAGGCCCGCTCCGGGGATGCCGGGGCGGGTCTGTCGCGGCGGATTCACAACACCCTCTAGCCGGCCTCGATGCGGATCATCGCCGGCGGTTCCAGAACCACCGACAGGCCGGCGAGGCGCTCGATCGCCTTCTGCATCGACGATTCGCCGGTCTCGTGAGTGAGCAGCACGATCGCCACCGCCTCGCCGGGCGCGCGGCCGTGCTGCAGCATGCTTTTCAGCGACACGCCCGCATCGCGCAGGGCGGCGGCGACCTCGGCGATCACGCCGGGACGGTCGGTGACGTTCAGCCTCAGGTAATAGGCGCCGCGATGCTGGCTCATCGGCATCGAGCTCGCCGATTGCAGCGTCGCACTCGCTGCCCCCCAGACCGGAGCGGCATGGCCGCGGGCGAGGTCGATCAGGTCGGCGACCACCGCGGTCGCGGTCGGGCCCGCGCCGGCGCCGCGCCCTTCGAGCATCACCCGGCCCACGAAATCGCCCTCGGCCACCACCGCGTTGAACACGCCCTCGACCTGAGCCACGGGTGCGGATTGCGGCACCAGGCAGGGATGCACCCGCGTCTCGATGCCGGCAGCGCTGCGGCTGGCGATGCCGAGCAGCTTGATGCGGTAGCCGAGCTGGCGGGCGAAATCGATGTCCTGCGCGCTGATGCGGCGGATGCCCTCGACATGCACGGAGGCGAAATCCACCGGCCGGCCGAAGGCGAGCGCGGCGAGGATGGCGAGCTTGTGGGCGGCGTCGATGCCGTCGATGTCGGTGGAGGGATCGGCCTCGGCATAGCCGAGCGCCTGCGCATCGGCGAGCACAGAGGCGAAGTCGCGCCCGGTCTCGCGCATGGTGGTCAGGATGTAGTTGCAGGTGCCGTTGAGGATGCCACCGATCCGGGTCAGACGGTCGGCGGCCAGCCCCTCGCGCACCGCCTTGATGACCGGGATGCCGCCGGCCACCGCCGCCTCGAAGGCGAGGGCCACGCCGCGGCTCTCGGCCAGCCGGGCGAGGCGCGCGCCATGCACGGCGATCAGCGCCTTGTTGGCGGTGACCACCGGCTTGCCGGCGTCGAGTGCGGCCTCGACCAGTCGCGCCGCCGGCCCGTCCGCCCCGCCGATCAGCTCGACCACGACATCCACCTCGGGGTCGGTGGCGAGGGCGCCGCTGTCGTCGTGCCAGCGCAGGTCGGAGACGTCGATGCCGCGCTCGCGGGCACGGTCGCGCGCCGAGATCGCGGTAACCACGATCGGCCGGCCGGCGCGCGCGGCAACGAGATCGGCATTGGCGCGCAGCAGGCGCACCACCCCCGCGCCCACCGTGCCGAGCCCGGCGATGCCGATGCGCAGGGCGGTGGTGCAGGCGCGGTCCGCGCCGTGCTGGCGGGGCTTTTCGGCGACGTCGCTCATCATCGGGTCCGCTTCAGGAGGCTTTTTCGAGCGACGCGCCGGTGTCGGTGTCGGCACCCGGCGAGTTCTGCCGCCCGGTCAGGAAGGCGCGGATGTTGCGCGTCGCCTGGCGCAGGCGCTGGGTGTTCTCGACCAGGCCGATGCGCACGAAGCCGTCGCCATGCTCGCCGAAGCCCAGCCCGGGGGCGACCGCCACGCCGGCATTGGCCAGCAGCAGCTTGGAGAACTCCACGCTGCCGAGATGGGCGTATTTCGGCGGGATCGGCGCCCAGGCGAACATCGAGCCGTCGGGAGCAGGCACGTCCCAGCCGGCCGCCGACAGGCCGCGCAGCAGCACGTCGCGGCGCTCCTTGTAGAGCGCGCGGATGTCGGCGACGCAGTCCTGCGGCCCGTTGAGCGCGGTGACGGCGGCGACCTGGATCGGGGTGAAGGCGCCGTAGTCGAGATAGGACTTGATGCGCGTCAGCGCGGAAATCAGATGCGGGTTGCCGGCGGCAAATCCCATCCGCCAGCCGGCCATCGAATAGGTCTTCGACATCGAGGTGAACTCGACGGCGATCTCCTTCGCCCCCTCCACCTGCAGGATCGAGGGCGGCGGGGTGTCGCCGAAATAGATCTCGCAATAGGCGAGATCCGACAGGATCCAGATGCCCTCGCGGCGGCAGAAGGCGACGATTTCCTTGTAAAAGTCGAGATCGGCGACGAAGGCGGTCGGGTTGGACGGGAAGTTGACGATCAGCGCGGTCGGTTTGGGCACCGAATGGCGCACCGCGCGGTCGAGCGCGCGCAGCATCTCCTCGCCCGGCTCGGCCGGGATCGAGCGCACCGAGGCGCCGGCGATGATGAAGCCGAACTGGTGGATTGGATAGGACGGGTTGGGCACCAGGATGGTGTCGCCCGGGCTGGTGATGGCGGAAGCGAGATTGGCCAGCCCTTCCTTGGAGCCGATGGTGGCCACCACCTCGGTCTCCGGGTCGAGCTTCACGCCGAAGCGGCGCGCGTAGTAGCCGGCGAGGGCCTTGCGCAGGCCGGGGATGCCCTTGGAGGTCGAATAGCGGTGGCTGCGCGGGTCGGCGACGGTCTCGACCAGCTTCGCGACGATATGCGGCGGGGTCGGGCTGTCGGGATTGCCCATGCCGAGATCGATGATGTCCTCACCGGCGGCGCGCGCGGCGGCCTTGGCCTTGTTCACCTCGGCGAACACGTAGGGCGGCAGGCGGCGGATGCGGTGGAATTCTTCGGTCATCACTCAGGTCTCGGTTGAACGTCCCCGTGCGCCGGTGGCGGGCACGGGGCTGGCAGCAAACGCGCTCGGAGCGGGCAGCGCAAGCACGAACAGGCATCGCAGGGCTCGTCCATGCGTCATTTTCGACCCCGCCCCCTCACGGGGCGATCGTCACCGCCCCGGCGCCGTTGCGGCGGAGGATGTCGGCGAGCGCTCCCGAGCGCTTCAGCCCGTCGACAAAAGCGCTCAGCGCGTCGATCGCCTCCACCCCCTTGTCGGCGGAGGTGCCGATCGCCTGGCCGATGGTCATGAACGCACCGTCCAGCAGACGCAGGCCGCCCAGGCGCTGACGGTCGGCCTCGAGCTGCTGGCGCACCCCGGCCGCCACCTCGCAGCCCTGGGCGATGAATTGCGGCACCACCTCCTGCGAGGTCGGCACGCGGACGATCCGGGCATGCCGCAGGTGGCGGGTGAGGAACAGGTCATAGGCGCTGGCGGTCGCGGTCACGACGCGGTGGGCCGCATCGTCCACCTCGTCAAGGTCGCGGATCGGCGAGGTATTCGCCACCAGATAGCAGCCCTCGATCAGCACGTAGGGCGGGGTGAAGGCGATGCCCTGCCCGCGCTCGGGATCGACGGCGAAGAAGCCGATATCGGCCTGCCCGTGCCGCACCGCTTCCACCGCCTGCCTGGCGGAATCGACCACCAGATGCGTGACCTCGACGCCGAGCTCATGCGCGAGCGCTGCGGCGATGTCGACCGACACACCGCTCACGCTGCCATCCGCCGCGCGTCGCGCCAGCACCGCGTTGCCCGGATTGATCGCCGCGCGCAGCCGGCCGTCGGGAGCGAGGGCGGACATCAGGGCTGCTCCACGATTCGCACGTCGTGACCGAACGCATCCGCCGCCAGCCGCACTGCGCCCTGCGGCACGCCATCAGCGACCAGCATGCCGGCAACGACCTTCGCCCGACGCCAGGCGAGGGCGAGGGCGGCGACCTGCGCGTCCGGCTGCGCGGAGATGGCGTCGCCATAGCCATGCACGATGATCGTGCCGTGCCGCCAGCGCCCGGCGACGCCGCGCACCTGACCGCCCTCGCCGTTCTGAAGGGTATCGGCGCGCCAGTCGAAGGCGACGTCGGTGCCGGTCTCGACCAGGGGCGGGATGTCGGGCGGCTTCGGGGTGGCGTGGTGGGTGACGGTGATGCCGTGGATCCAGGGAATCGGCGGCGGTGCGGGGGCGAAATCGGGCATCGGCGCATTGGTCGCCTCGGCCGGCGGGGCGGCCTGCAACTCCGGCATGGCGATGTCGGGCGCGTCGTCCGCCGCGGCATTCGGCGCCGGCTTCGCGGCCGGTTTCGGTGTCGGAGCGGGAGGCGGTGCCGTTTCCGGCGTGGAGGCGGCAAAGACGAGCTGCGAGCGCTGCGAATCGGCGGCGGGCGCCGGTGGTGCGGCTGGAGGCGCGGGCTTTGCCGGCACGCCCGGCTTCGCTCCGGTAGCCGGTGCGGTGCCGACCTGCGTGCCGGGCGGCGGCAGCGGGTTGTCCGCGTCGCGTCGCAGGGCGGCGTTGCGCTGGTCGACCAGAGTGTTGGTCAGCGCGATCCGCTCCTGCGGGCTGGGCAGGGCGGGAGGTGCGGTCGGCGTGGTGCCGATCAGCGGATAGGGCTGGCCGAGCCCGGGCGGCGGCGGGCGGTCCTGGGCGATGCGGCCGCCCTCGAGGCCGTGCCACCAGTCGACCGGCGTCTCGACGGCGTCATGATGCCCGCAGCCGGACATGCCCAGCAGGACCGGCAGGCACAGGCCCCATCCGCGTTTCGACCCGAGCACCCTGATGACCTCCTGCGGTGGCGTGTTGCGTTTGCGCGCCCCCTTCCTATCTCAGCAGAGACAAATTAACGACTGCCTGCCAATCGACATTCCACCCCCCTTGCCACAGGATGACGCGAAAGCCGCCTCGTCCTGCGGGGCGCACGCGATGGATGAACCGGAGACCAGCATGACTTTCCACAACCTCACGCGGGCCGATGACGAGGACCCCGATGTCCCCGCCCCGCAGGGGCCGGAGCCGAAGGAGCCGGATGACAACAAGAGTCTCGGCAGCCCGGTCAACGAGCTGGAGCGCCGGCTGTTCGACCAGCGCAAGGTGCTGCTGTTCGGCGCCATCGACGACAAGGTGGCCCGGGACGTCACCGGCCGGCTGCTCGCCCTGGCGGGTGCGTCCGACAAGCCGATCGATCTGTATGTCAACTCGCCCGGCGGTCATGTCGAGAGCGGCGACACCATCCACGACATGATCCGCTTCGTCGATCCGATCGCCCCGGTGCGCATCATCGGCACCGGCTGGGTGGCATCGGCCGGCGCGCTGATCTTCGTCGCCGGCCACAAGGACCGCCGATTCTGCCTGCCCAAGACCCGTTTCATGATCCACCAGCCGCTCGGCGGCGTGCGCGGTCCGGCGGTCGACATCGACATCGAGGCACGCGAGATCGTCAAGATGCGCGAGCGGCTGAACCGGCTGTTCGCCGAGGAGACCGGCCAGACCTACGAGAAGGTCGCCAAGGACAGCGACCGCAACTACTGGATGAGCGCGGAAGAGGCGATCGCCTACGGCATGGTGACGAAGATCATCACCTCGGCCAAGGAGCTGTCGTCGTGACGCCGAGCGACATCGACCGCGTCCAGACCTACCTGCGCCGGCTGTTCGGCACGGCGCGGCTGAAGGTGGTGCCGCCGCCGAAGAAGGGCCTGACCGTCGAGGTCAGCATCGATGACGAGGTGATCGGCACGCTGCATCGCGACGAGGAGGAGGGCGAGGTGTCGTATTCGATGAACGTCATCATCCTCGAGGAGGACCTGCCTCCGGTGCCCAAGACTCCGGCACGGGCCGGCGCGAGAAAATAGGAAAAAGCGGCCCCCACGGGCCGCTTTTTTTCATTGGAATGCACGTTCCAAACGCCGGGCGGCTGCGAACAGGCGCGCCTCGGCCCAGGGCGGTGCGATGAGCTGCACCCCCAGCGGCAGTGCGGCGCCCGGGACCGGGGCGGCGATCACCGGCAGGCCGACGAAGCTGATCGGCTGCGCATACAGACCGAGATTGGCGCGCGCCGAGACCTCCACCCCGTCCAGGATGATGGTCGCATCGCCGATCGGGGGCGCCGACACGGGTGTCGCCGGGGCGAGCAGCAGGTCGAACTCCTCGAACACCGCCGACACCTGCGCGGCGAAGGCGCGGCGGACGCGCTGGGCGTGGTGGACCACCGACGCCGGCAGCATCGTCCCGGCCAGCAGGCGGTCGCGCACCGCCGGGTCGTACAGATCGGCATGGGTGCGCAGGATCGGCAGATGCAGCGCACCGCCCTCTGCGCCCGTGATGCAGAACGCCGCGGAGCGCGCCGCCTCGGCCATCGGCAGTGTGACGTCATGGCGCGTCCCGCCCTCGGCGAGCATGGCGGCAGCGCGCTCCACCGCCGCCCCGGCCTGGCCGTCGGCGCGATCGGCGAACCAGCCGCCGAGCACGCCGATGCGCAGGCCCGGCGCCTGCGCGTCGAGGTCGCCGACCGGATCGACACGACCGGTGCAGGCCGGATCGCGCGGGTCGCCGCCCTGCATCAGCTCGTAGGCAAGGGCGAGATCGCGCACCGAGCGGGCGAACGGGCCGACATGGTCGAAGCTGGCGACGAACGGCCAGGCGCCGGCCCGCGACAGTCGGCCATAGGTCGGCTTGAGGCCCCAGATGCCGCACAGCGAGGCGGGCACGCGGATCGAGCCGTTGGTGTCGCTGCCGAGCGTGATCGCCGCGAGTCCCGCCGCCACCGCCGCCGCCGAGCCACCTGACGAGCCGCCGGCGATCCGCTGCGGATCGGCAGGATTGCGGGTCGGGCCGACATGGGCATTCTCGGTCGAGAACCCGTAGGCGAACTCGTCCATGTTGAGCGCGCCGACCAGCACCGCACCGGCGCCCCGCAGCCGGGCCAGCGCGGTGGCGTCCCGGGTCGGTGGCGGCAGGCCCAGGGCGCCGAGCACCTTCGATCCGGCCCGGGTCGGCAGGCCGGCGATATCGAACAGGTTCTTCACCGCCACCGGCACCCCGGTGAGCGGGCCAGGGTCCTCGCCACGGGCCAGGGCGGCGTCGATCGCCGCCGCCTCGCCGCGGGCCGCGTCCACGCGCAGATCGGTGTAGCAGTTCAGCACCGGATCGCGGGCCGCGATGGCGTCCAGCGTCGCCTCCAGCAGGGCTGCGGCGCTGGTGGTGCCGTCGCGGATCGCGGTGGCCTGTGCGACCGCGTCGTCCATCAGCAGCGTCGCGCTCATGGCGCGTCGCCGGGACGAAACACCGGCGCCGGCTCCGCCTCGGGCGGCAGCGGCACCGCCAGCGCGATCGCCGCATGGCGCGACAGCAGCGCGAGATTGGCGGCGATCCCCGGCCGGTGCTCCGGCAAGACATGGAGGCCCAGGATCGCGGCTGCCTCATCGATCACACCGTCGATCAGCCCGTCGGAAAGCTCGGCCATGCGACTCAGCCCGGCAGGATCGATTTGGGGATCATCGCATGGATGCCGACCTCGCCGTTCACCGTCTGGGTGACGCGGAAATCCACCGCCAGCGAACAGGTCTGGTAGGCCTGGCCCGCGCTCCAGCCGGCCCTGTGCGCGATCAGCGCGATCGCCTCGCGCAGCGCCTGCTTCATGGCGTCATCGAGATTGGGGGCGAACCCCATGGTGATCAGATGCGTCGGCGTCTCCGCACGCGGCATCGACGCATGCACCGCCTTGTGGAGCTGGAAGGTGAACACGCCGTTCAGCGCCGTCTCCAGCGCGTTGACGCAGACCTCGCCATCGCCCTGCAGACCATGTCCGTCGCCGGCGGAGAAATTCGCGCCCGGAACCCAGACCGGCAGATACAGCGTCGATCCGGCGGTCAGTTCGCGATTGTCCATGTTGCCGCCGAACTTGCGCGGCTCCTTGCTCGACAGCCGGCCATATTCCGGCGGCGGCGCGACGCCCATGATGCCGAAGAACGGCCGCAACGGCAGCTCGGGCCCCCAGGGCAGCTTCGCCACCTTCCGTGTGCGGTCGATGGGGATATGGGAGAGATTGGCGGTGGTGAAATCGCCCGGCAGCGTGCCGGCCAGCGGGCGATAGCCGCAATAGCCCCAATCCATGCCCGGCTCGATCGAATCGATGCGGATTTCCAGCAGGTCACCGGGTTCGGCACCGCGGATCGCCACCGGGCCGGTGGTCATGTGGGTGCCGATGCGCGGCAGGCCGGCATCGTGGATGCGTCGCAGCAGGCCCGGCACGACGAAATCGGTGCCATCGGCGGGCATCACCTCCGGACCGCCGGAGAGACACTCGAAGCTGACGGTGTCGCCCGGGTCGATGGTCAGCACCGCGGGGATCTTCGAATCGAAGATGCCGAGGGTGATCGTCTCGGGTGTGGCGGCAAGATGATGCGTCGTCACGTCTGTCAGGCCTCGTTGCGTCTGTGGGCCGCCGCCGCCGACGAAGGCCCGGCATGGTGCCCGATGTGAACCTGGCGCACAGTGTGACGCGCGGCGCCGTGGAGCGCCATCCTTGAGGAACCGAAATGGCTGCCGATTCCGTCCCTTCCCCGACCGCGGAGAGCACCTGCGCGGCGACGGCGCGGGGAGAACAGCAGCGCGACGTCGCACGCCTGCAGCGCATCGCGCGCACGGTGCTCGCGATCGCGCTGGTGCTGCTGGGGCTCTACACGCTGGGTAATTTCCTTCCCGCGATCGCCTGGGCCGTGGTGTTCGCGATCGCCACCTGGCCGCTGTATCAGCGTTGCGCGGCGCGGTTCGGCACTGGCGGCAACATCGCCCTGCCACTGGTGTTCAGTGCCGCGGTCGGGCTGGTGTTCATCATCCCGCTCAGCCTGGTGGCGCTGGAGGCGGGGCGCGAGGCGCACGGGCTGATCGCCTGGGTCAACCAGGCCCGCCACCAGGGCCTGCCGGTGCCGGGCGCGGTGCATCACCTGCCGTTCGGCCGCGAGGCGGTGGCGAGCTGGTGGAGCGAGCATCTCTCCGATCCCGACGACGCCTCCGACCTGCTCGACCGGATGAACGAGGGCGGGCTGCTCGCACTCAGCCGCAACATCGGCACCCAGCTCGCCCATCGCGGCACGCTGTTTCTGTTCACGCTGGTCACGCTGTTCTTCCTGTTCCGCGAAGGCGACAGCATCACCGCACAGATGCGAATCGCCTCGCGCCGGCTGTTCGGCCCGCGCGGCGAGACCATCGCACGGCAGGTGGTGGCCTCCATCCACGGCACCGTGGACGGGCTGGTGCTGGTGGGTCTCGGCGAAGGCGTGCTGCTCGGCATTGCCTATATCCTCGCCGGCATCCCGCACCCGGCCCTGCTCGGCGCGGTCTCGGCGGTGGCGGCGATGATCCCGCTCGGCGTGATCGTCGCCCTCGGCGTCGCCTGCCTGTTCGCGCTCGCCAAGGGCATGGTGGCGGTGGCGATCGGGCTCGGCGCGTTCGGGCTGCTGGTGGTGTTCGTCGCCGACCATTTCATCCGCCCCACCCTGATCGGCGGTGCGACCCGGCTGCCGTTCCTGTGGGTGCTGCTCGGCATTCTCGGCGGGGTGGAGAGCTGGGGCCTGCTCGGCTTGTTCGTCGGCCCGGCGGTGATGGCAGTGCTGATGCAACTCTGGCGCGATTTCACCGGGCGCGGCTTCGAGACGTAGGGATCAGCGGCGGCAACCCGAACGAGAGAGGCGATCGACCTTACGGAAATATCGGGCAGGCGGGATTCGAACCCACGACCCCCAGTCCCCCAGACTGATGCGCTACCAGGCTGCGCTACTGCCCGTCAGGACCGCCTCTCTCGCGGTGCCGGCGGGATGTAGCAGCCTGGGCGGCGCGCGGCAAGACGAAGCAATGCGTCTTCAGCCACGCAGGCTAGCGCGCAGGCTGAGCAGACTGTCGAGCAGTTCGCGCAGCGCCGCGCGGTCGACAGGTCCCGCTTCCGGACGGGCGGCGGCAGGGCGCGGCAACGGCACCGGCGGCCCGACCGGACGGGCGGGGATCTCGAGCACGCGCTGCGGCGGCGGATCGAACGGCAGCTCGTCCGGCTCGTCGGCCTCGGCCGCGCCCGGCGGCGGCAGCCCTGGCCCGTCGAGCGGCGCGCCCTCGCGCAGCAGCCGCTGCACGCCCTTGATCGTGTAACCCTGCACATAGAGCAGGCTGGAGATCCGGCGCAGCAGCTCGACGTCCTCGGGCCGGTAGTAACGTCGGCCACCGCCGCGCTTGAGCGGGCGGACCTGCGGGAAGCGCTGTTCCCAGAAGCGCAGCACATGCTGCGGGATGTGAAGGTCGTCGGCCACCTCGCTGATCGTGCGAAAAGCCGTCGGTGCCTTCTTCACCCGGGCGCGATAGCCTGCCGGGCCGTCTTCGGCAGGGTCGTGCAGGGGCTCCGACGGATCGTCATGCCCCGTCTCGGGCCACGGCTCGTCGTCCGGCTCAGTCGTCATCGCCCAGCTCCGACATATCGCCGGTCTGGCCGTTCACCCGCGCCTTGAGCACCTGGCTCGGCCGGAACACCAGCACCGAGCGCGGCAGAATCGCCACCTCGATGCCGGTCTTGGGATTGCGCCCGACACGACGCCCTTTCTGCCTGACAGAAAAGGTTCCGAACCCACTGATCTTGACGGATTTTCCTGCTTCGAGCTCAGCAGCGATGCGCTCGAGTACGGTCTCCAGCAGGCTGGCCGACTCGTTGCGCGACAGGCCGACCTCGGCATAGATCCGCTCGGCAAGCGTGGCGCGCGTGATCGTGCTCATGGCACAACCCTACGCAGCCGCGACGGTCGGCGTCAATTTGCATCCGACACGAAACAGGCGGGTGAACACCCTGCATTTCAACGATAAAACGTCGAGTGTTGCCGTAACACCGCACTGGTTGGCCCCACCTCGCCGAGCCCGTCACATGCGCAGGAGTGCCGAGCCCCACGTCATGCCGCCGCCGAGCGCCTCGAGCAGCACGAGCTGCCCGGGCTGGATGCGTCCGTCGCGATGCGCCTCATAGAGGGCGAGCGGGATCGAGGCCGCCGAGGTGTTGGCGTGACGGTCCACCGTCACCACCACCCGGTCCGCCGGCAGGTTCAGCTTGCGACCGACTCCGTCGATGATGCGCAGATTGGCCTGGTGCGGCACCAGCCAGTCAATGTCCTCGGCAGTGAGCCCGTTCGCCTCCAGCGCCTCGCTGACCGCGCCCGACAGCTTGCCGACTGCATGACGGAACACCTCGCGGCCGTTCATATGCAGATAACCGCTCCGCTCGCGCTGGCCGACGGCGCCATCGACATAGAGCAGATCACCCAGGCTGCCATCGGCATGCAGATGCGTCGACAGGATGCCGCGCTTCGGCTGGCCCTCGCCCTGAGGTTCGGCGCGCAGGAACACGGCCCCTGCGCCGTCGCCGAACAGCACGCAGGTGCGTCGGTCGTTCCAGTCCATCAGCCGCGAATAGACCTCGCTGCCGATCACCAGCGCGTTGCGGATGCGCCCCGAGGCGATGAACGCCTCCGCCACCGACAGCGCATAGATGAAGCCGCTGCACGCAGCGGAGATGTCGAAGCCAAAGCCGTCGATCGCACCGAGTTCGTTGAGCACGCGCACCGCCGAGGCCGGGAACGCGTCATCCGGGGTTGCGGTGGCGAGGATCACCGCCTCGACGCCGTCATGCGCCACCCCGGCCGCGTCGAGGGCAATCCGCGCCGCTGCGGCGGCCATCGAGACGGTGTTCTCTCCGTCCTCGACCAGATGTCTCTGGCGGATGCCGGTCCGCTCGACGATCCAGTCGTCGGTGGTCTCGATCGTCGAGGCCAGGTCCGCGTTCGTGACCACCCGGCGCGGCAGATACCCGCCAATACCGGCCACGACCACCTGTGTCGGATTCACGATACCACCTGCCCCATGTCGCGGGCCGTTTTCGGATCAGCCTCGCCTGTCACGACCGTCGCCGCGGCGGCCTGTGTGCCGTGAGCCACTTGGGCCAGCCCGTCGCGGATACGGCCGATCGCCTGATGCGTCACAAGATCCCAGGCGAGGTCGGTGGCGTGGGCGAAGCCCTCCGCATCGGCGCCGCCATGCGACTTCACCACGATGCCGTTCAGCCCGATCAGCACCGCGCCGTTGTAGCGGGCCGGATTGAGCCATTCGCGCAGCCGCTCCAGCCCTGGCCGGGCCAGCAGATAGCCGATCTTGGCCAGCAGGCTGCCGCCATAGACCTGCTTGAGCAGGCTGCCGACCAGGCGGAATGCGCCCTCGCCGGTCTTGAGCGCGATATTGCCCGAGAACCCGTCGGTAACCACCACATCGGTGGTGCCGGCGGTGATGTCGTGGCCCTCGACGAAGCCGTGGAACTGGTCGGCGAGCGGGCTGGCGCGCAGGGTCTCGGCTGCCTGCCGCAGCTTCTCGTCGCCCTTCTGCTCCTCGGAGCCGACATTCAGCAGCCCGACCCTCGGCGATGGCAGGCCGAGCACGCAGCGGGCGAAGACCTCGCCCATGATCGCGAACTCCACCAGATTGCGCGGATCGCAGGCGAGATTGGCGCCCAGATCGAGCATCACCACATCGCCCTTCGCCGACGGACCGATCGCTGCCAGCGCAGGACGGTCGATGCCGGGCATGGTCTTGATGACGATCTTGGCGAGGGCCAGCATCGCACCGCTGTTGCCGGCGGAAATCACGCCTGCCGCCTCGCCGGTGGCGACCGAATCGATCGCCCGACGCAGCGACGAGTCGCGCAGTCGCAGCGCGACGGTCGGCTTCATCTCGCCGCTGACCCGCTCCGAGGCGTGGCGCAGCGTGACCTGGCCGGGCTGAAACGCCTTGGCCGCAATCAGCGGTGCGACCACCGCCTCGTCGCCGAACACCAGGAACCGCCCGCGTGGATGACGCGTGGCGGCGATGGCGAGTCCGTCGATGACGATTCCGGGGGCGCCGTCACCGCCCATCGCGTCGACCGCAAGGTCGAAGCGGTCGAGGGACGGATCGATTCCAGCATCCATGTCCGGTTCAGCCGTGCCTGCGTGCGCCGTGGGGCGGTTCAGGCGCGCACGGCACCCTTGAGGCCGCGGCCGTCATTGCCGCCGGCGACGACCTCGCGGCCGTCATAATGGCCGCAATGGCTGCAGACATGATGCGGGCGCTTGAGCTCGCCGCAGTTGCTGCACTCCGCGTAGGAGGGCGCGCTGAGCGCATGGTGGCTGCGGCGCATGCCGGCACGCGAAGGCGAAGTCTTTCTCTTGGGAACAGCCATGGGACTGAGCCCCTCCGGTTGATGACGGTCGGTGCGGACGCGTGATCGGCGTCCATCCGGTTCCGAATGGTCGATATGTAAGCGCGGCCGTCTATCAGAGCACCCGGCGCGAAGCAAGGGATTCCCGCCATTGCCTGACGCCGGCAGGCTGCCGAGCGACCGGCCGGGGTGACTGGGCGACGCTTTTGCGTGCCGGAGCCGTCCTCGACCCGCCAGGATCCGCTCGCCCATCCTCGCCGCTGCTCTCCCCGCCGCCGGCTAGCCTGGCTCGCCGCGCCGCGCCAGCACCGCGAACGGGTTCGGCCGGGCACCGTCGGCCTCGGCGTCGTCGGCATCGATCGGCGCGCTGTCGATCGAATCGACGCCATCGAGCACCACGCCAGGCCGGCGCGGATACGGGTCGAGGGCGAGGCCGAGCTGCTCGACCGCCGCCTCGCCAAGGTCGATCTGACTGCCGCCATAGCCGATCTCGTCGACCGCATCGATGTCGTCATCCTCGGCGAGTTCCCCCTCGGGCACGAAGCGCAGCGCGAAGCGCTCGCGCGTCACCTCCTCGAACGGCTCCAGAGAGGCGACGCAGATGCGGGTAGTGTGCGCCTCCAGTTCGCCCCGTGCATCGATGGTGCCGCCATGCACCGCGCCGAGTTCGAAGCGGCAGCGCAGCGACGCCACCGCCGGCACGTTCAGCCGACGCGCCAGCGGCGCCAGTTCCTCCGGCCGGGCCTCGACCTCCACGGTCAGGCCCTGACGGCCGATCCGGTCGACGGGAATGCGCCGGCTCAGCTCCGGCGGATGCTCTGTGGTCATGCGTCTGATCTGAGCGCATCGCCCCGCCCTTGCAAGCCCGTCGCCAAGAGGCAGCACAGCCGAATTGACAGCGTGATGCCGATAGGGCACCCGATCAGCAACAAGCCGGTCCCCCGCCATCGCGGGGTGCGGCGGGATGTCGAGGCGGCCCGATGCGATCTTCTCTTGCGCAAACCCCTGCCAGGCGCCGCCGGCTCGGCTGGGCGGCCGTGATCGTGCCGACCCTTGCCATCGCCCTGAACGGATGTTCGCTGTTCGCCCCAATCCCGACCCAGCGCGGCCTGCTGTTCGAGCAAAACGACCTCGCCAACATCCAGCCCGGCTCCTCGACCCAGGCCGACGTGCAGCAGATCCTCGGCACGCCCACCACCCGCGCCACCTTCGATGACAACACCTGGATCTATATCAGCGAGGTCACCGAGCCGGTGGTGATGGGCTTCCCGCGCATCGACCAGCAGCGGGTGATCGCGCTCAGCTTCGCGCCCTCCGGCACGCTGCAGACGATGAAACTGCTGACCGGCAAGGACGCGCGCGAGGTCGCCATGGTCAGTCAGACCACCCCCTCGCCGGGCTCCAAGGCCTCGATCCTGCAGCAGTTGCTGGGCAATGTCGGCCGCTACAACCCGGCCTCGGGCCTGGGTGGCCTCGGCGGTCTCGGCAGCATGGGCAACAACGGCTACGGCCACGGCGGCAGCGGCAACTCCCTGCCCTGAGCCATCCGCGGATGCGTCGTTACAAGGGCAGGAACACCCGCGCCCTGGCGCCGCCTTCGGGACTGGTCTCGATCGTCACCTCGCCGCCATGGGCGCGCAGGATGTCGCGGGCGATGGCGAGGCCCAGCCCGGTGCCGCCGCCCGCACCCGCCTCGAAGGCGCGGAAGATCGCCTCGCGACGCGCCTGAGGCACGCCGGGACCGTCATCATCGACGAACAGCAGCGCCTGCCGGTTCAGCGCGGTCAGCCGCAGCGTGACATGCGCCGCATGACGGCGGGCGTTGTCGACCAGATTGGTCAGCGCGCGACGCACCGCATCGGCCCGCAGCACGATCGGCAGGCTGCGCGGCGCCTCCACCACCACCTGCGCGGCCCCGGCCCGGCGCGCGCCGACGGCGATCTCCTGCACCATCGCGGCCAGGTCGGTGAGTTGGGCGGCTTCGGCCCCCTCGCCGCGTGCGAACGCCAGATAGCCGCCGACCATCCGTTCCATCTCCTCGACATCGTCGACCAGCCCGGCGATGTCGGGGGCGAGATCGGCCGCCTCGATCGTGCCCTGCTGCGGCAGCATCGCCAGCGTCAGCCGCATGCGTGTCAGCGGCGTGCGCAGGTCGTGCGACACGCCGGCCAGCAGGTCGGTGCGCTGGGCGACGAAGCGGATCAGACGCTCGCGCATGCGGTTGAAGGCGCTTGCCGCCTTGCGCACCTCCTGCGCGCCCTCCGGCTTGATCGGCCCATCGTCGCGGCCGATGCCAAAATTCTCCGCCGCCCGTGCGAGGCGCCGGATCGCGCGCACCTGGTTGCGCATGAACAGCGAGGCGACCGCGGCGAACAGCACCGACGAGCCCGCCACCCAGGCGACGAACAGATACAGCGGCTCGGTGTCCAGACGCTTGCGCGGCGCATCGACGTCCAGCACCCCGTCATGGAGCTGGATATGGAGCTGGACCGTGTGCGGATCCGACACCCAGTCCATGGTGAAGGGGCGCGCGATGGTCTGGCGCAGGGCGGAGGCGAGGTCGTCGTCCATCGGGCCGATGATGTTGGACCGGCGCAGCGGCACCAGGGTGGCGCCGGGGCGGATGCGCATCGAGAGCTGGAAATTGTCCTGCGCGCGCAGCAGCGTCTCGGCGCGGTCGCGAGGGTCGTGGTCGTGTTCGAGCAGCACGATGGTCTGCATAATCTCGCCGGCCACCGCGCTCGACAGCCGCCGCGACAGCAGGTTGAGATGCGCGCCGTAATAGAGGAACAGCGCCACCGCCTGGGTCGCCACCAGCGGGATCAGCACGATCAGCAGCGAGCGCCCGAGCAGACTGCGCGGCAGCACCCGGCGCAGCGGCCGCTCCACCTTCTGCCCCAGGTTGAACCCGCCGATGCCGAGGCGCATGGAGCGCTAGTTCCCCGGCCGCAATACGTAACCGCGACCCCGCACCGTATGCAGGAAGCGCGGCTCGCGCGGGTCGGTCTCGAGCTTGCGGCGCAGGCGGGTGACCTGCACGTCGATCGCCCGCTCGGCGGTCTCGTCCATCCCCAGCGCACGCACGATCTCCTCGCGCGAGAGGATTTCGTTCGGGTGCCGCGCCAGCAGGGTCAGCAGCGCCGCCTCGCCGCCGGTCAGATGCGCCGCCCCTTCGCCTTCCAGCCGCCCGCTGACGGGATCGAACTCCGCCGCCCCCAGCCTTACCGGACGGTCGTTCTCGCTCGGCGCGGGCGGCGCGATGCGCCGCAACAGCGCACGCAGCCGCAGCAGCAGCTCGCGCGGCTCGAACGGCTTGCCGAGATAATCGTCCGCGCCCGCCTCCAGCCCGGCGATACGGTCATCCGGCGCCCCGCGCGCGGTCAGCAGCAGGATCGGCAGGCCGCTGCCGGCCGCGCGCAGCGACTCGGTCAGGTCCAGCCCGCTCTCGCCCGGCATCATCACATCCAGCACCAGCGCATCGGGCATCATCGCGTCGAGCAGCCGACGTGCCTCCACTGCGGAAGCAGCCCCCGACACCCGAAAGCCGTTCTCGGTCAGATAGCGCTGCAGCAGCCGCCGCAGGCGCGCATCGTCATCGACGACCAGCACATGACCCGGCTCGTCCAGACTGTTCATCGACGCGCGTCCCGGTTCGGCTCCGGCTCGACCAGCCCACGCGTGTCGGTCTCCATCAGCCCGCGCAGCACGCGGCGGAACCCCTCCACCGCCGGCCCGCCCGCCTCGCGATACGCGGCCACCAGCCGCTCGCGCTGCGCCTCGAACAGCCGCCGTTCCAGTGCCCGGCCCGCCTCGGTCAGCGACAGGCGGCGCTGGCGTCGGTCGCGCGCGCCGCGGGCCTGCAGCACATAGCCGCGCGCGATCAGCGCGCCGAGCACGCGGGCGAGGGACTGCTTGGTGATGCGCAGCAGACCGAGCAGCTCGCTCACCGTCAGCTCCGGGCGCGAGCCGACGAAATGCAGCACCCGGTGATGCGCCCGGCCCAGGCCGAGTTCGTCGAGCACCGCATCCGCCGCTCCGGTCAGGTCACGATAGGCGAAGAAGATCATGTCCTGCGCCAGCCGCAGCTGCTCCTCGCGCAGGAACAGCAATCCCGCCCCGGCCGGGTTCGGCGCGGTCTCCACCGGCGCCGGCCGGAGGGCGGGATCGGATCGACTCGGAGGCGTGGCGCGGGCAGGGGTCGGCATCGATGGCAAGTAAGACAGCTTCGTTGACTTGCCTCAACGCCCCTCCTAGGAGTCGAGGCCTCTCTTCGACACGACAGGACGGACCCGATGGCCCTGGTGCCCTTCGACGATCGCGACGGTTTGATCTGGTGGGATGGCGAGTTGATCGACTGGCGCGACGCCAAGCTGCATGTCCTGTCCCATGGCCTGCACTATGCCTCGGTCGTGTTCGAGGGCGAGCGCGCGTATGCCGGCAACATCTTCAAGCTGCGCGAGCACACCGAGCGGCTGATCGCGTCCGCGCGGATCCTCGGCTTCGAGATCCCCTGGACCGCCGAACAGATCGATGCCGCCTGCGTCGAGACCCTGGCGGCCAACAACTATACCGATGCCTATGTGCGCCCGCTGGCCTGGCGCGGCTCGGAGCAGCTTTCGGTGTCGGCGCAGAACACCAAGATCCACCTGATGATCGCCTGCTGGGCCTGGCCGAACCTGTTCGGCGAGAACCGCATGAAGGGCGTCCGGCTGGGCCTGGCGAACTGGAAGCGCCCGCACCCCGAGACCGCGCCGACCGCATCCAAGGCCGCCGGCCTCTACATGATCGGCACGATGAGCAAGCACCATGCCGAGGCCGAGGGGTTCGATGATGCGCTGATGCTCGACTGGCAGGGCAATGTCGCCGAGGCCACCGGTGCGAACATCTTCTTCGCCATCGACGGGAAGCTGCACACCCCCACCCCGACCTGCTTCCTTGATGGCATCACCCGCCGCACGGTGATGGCGTTGGCCGCCAAGCGCCAGATCGAGGTGGTGGAGCGCATCATCGCGCTCGACGAGATCAAGGACGCCCAGGAAGTGTTCCTCGCCGGCACCGCCGCCGAGGTCACGCCGGTCCGCGCGATCGGCGACCTCACCTTCACCCCCGGCGCGATCACCGAGACCCTGCTGGGCGATTACGAGGCTCTGGTGCGGCTCTCGCCCGAGGAAGCGGCCCAGCGCCTCGCGGCCTGACGCCTGGCGAAGGCGTATCGTCACGTGCAGGAAATGATTCTAGCCTGACGCGATGGCGACCCAGGACTCCGATCTCGAACGTCCGGCGGTACTGGGTGCCCCGTTCATCGCCCATCATCCGATGTGGCGACGCATGCTCTATGTGGCGATCGGCATCTTCCTCTCGCTCGCCGCCGCCACCGAGAATGCGCTGCTGAGCGCCAACATCTCCTCGGTCGCGGGCGAGGCCGGGCTGACCAGCGCCGAGGCGAGCTGGCTGGTGATCGCCTTCGTCTCGGGCTCGTCGTTCGCCAATCTCGTCGTCATCAAGGGTCGCCAGCAGTTCGGCCTGCATCTGATGCAGCGGCTGATGCTGGGGCTCGACATCGCAAGCGGCCTGGTCTGCGTGGTCTGGCCGGCCTATCCGGCGCTGCTGGTCAACCGCGCCCTCAACGGGCTGATGGTGTCGACCTGCGTGGCGAGCGGCATCTACTACTTCATCCAGGCGCTGCCGAAATCGTACCGGCTGTCGGCGATCGTGCTCGGCATCTGCAGCGTGCAGATGGCGACCCCACTCGCGGCGATGGTGCCGGTCGACACCCTGACGGCGCTCGGCAATGCGGGCTTCATCCGGCTGGCGACAGCGATGTCGGCGCTGTGCCTGCTGCTGGTGGTGGCGTTCCCGCTGCCGCCGACCTACACCGCCCGCGTCATCAACCCGCTCGACGGTCTTTCGGCCGGGCTGCTCTACGCCACCATCCTGCCGCTCACGGCGGTGCTGGCGCTGGGCCGGACGTTGTGGTGGACCGACACGCCCTGGCTCGGCGCCCTGCTGGTGATGGCGACGCTGTTCGGTGCGGCGGCGATCGCGATGGAGCTGTGCCGGACGACGCCGCTGCTGCAGGTCGAATGGCTCTCGAGCTGGGTGGTGATCCAGTTCGTCGCCGTCGCCGTGATGGAGCGCATCGTGCTGGGCGAACAGAGCACCGGGGTCTCGGGGCTGTTCTCGCAGGCCGGGCTGATCAACGACCAGCTGCATACGTTCTACGGATTCGTGCTCGCCGGCATGGTGTGCGGCGCGATCGCAGTCGCCTTCCTGATCACGCCGAAGACCATCCCTGTGCTGTGCATCGCGGCACTGTTCCTGATCGGCGTCGCAGCCTGGATCGATACCGGCAGCAACGAACTCAGCCGGCCGCGGGAGTTCTGGTTCTCGCAGATGCTGCTCGGCCTCGGCACGACGATGTTCGTCGCCCCGGCACTGGTCTACGGGATCTCGCTGGTGCTGAAATCGGACCCGTCGCATTTCATCTCGACGATCCTGGTGTTCTCCGCCGCCCAGAGCCTCGGCAGCGTGATCGGCTCTGCGGTGCTCGGATCGTTGCACTACTACTATCAGCAATACACGCTGCTCTCGCTCAGCCAGCAGCTTCCCGCCACCGCCGACACCGCCGCCCGGCTGCGCGCGCTGGGCCGGTCCGCGCTGTCGTCGATGCTGCAGACGCAGTCCAATACGCTCGGCTATCTCAACGTCTTCGGCTTCGTCCGCGACCTTGCGATCGCCGTCGCCCTGTTCATGCTCGGCCGCATCCTGTGGCGCGCATGGCGCGAGACCGGCCAGGAGAAGCCCACCCGATGAGCGGACAGACCGACCAGCCCGCCTCGTCCGAGGACGCGCCGAAACAGCCCCCCGCCACCTGGCGGCCACCCTCGCGGACCATTCCGGTGCTGCTCGGCATGATGGTGCTGGCCGTGGTCATCGTGCTGTGCATCCTCAGCGCCTTCGAGCTGACGCCCTTCGGCGCCGGCGGCCCGCACACCGACGATTCCTACGTCCACGGCCGCGTCACCGTGATCGCACCGCAGGTCTCGGGCTATATCGCCCGCGTCACCGTCAACGACTACCAGCGCGTCCACAAGGGCGACGTGCTGGTGCAGATCGACCCCAGCAGCTACCGCGCCCAGGTCGAGCAGGCGCAGGCGAACGTCGCCAGCGCGGCCGCCAACCTCGCCAACAACCAGCAGGCCCGGGAAACCGCCGCCGCCCAGTTGCAGCAACGTCGTGCAGCCCTGCTGTCCGCGCAGGCGAGCGAGGTCCGCGCCCGGCGTGACTTCGACCGCGCCCGCGCCCTGGTCGGCGACGGCAGCGTCTCGCGCGCCATCTACGACCAGGACGAGGCGACGCTGCGCAGTGCGCGCGCCACCGTCGCGCAGGCCGAAGCCGATATCGCCGCCGGGGTCGCCGCCGTCGATTCCGCCCGCGTGCAGGAGCGTTCCCTGGCCGCCAACCTGCAGAACGCCCAGGCGGCGCTGGATTCGGCGAAGATCGATCTCAGCCGCACCACCATCACCGCCGCGGCCGATGGCCGCCTCGGCGAGACCGGCGGCACCTGGGTCGGCGCCTTCGTCTCGGCCGGCACCACCCTGTTCTCGCTTGTGCCGGACGAGCGCTGGGTGGTCGCCTATTTCAAGGAGGCGCAGACCGCCCGTATCCGCGTCGGGCAGGCGGCCAGCTTCACCGTCGACGCGCTCGGCGGCCAGCGCTTCACCGGCCGCGTACTGCGCATCTCGGATGCGACGGGCAGCGAATTCTCCGCCGTCAAGCCCGACACCGCGACCGGCAATTTCGTCAAGATCCCGCGCCGCATCGGGGTCTATATCGCCGTCGACCCGAACCAGCCGCTCCTCGACCGGCTCGGTCCCGGCATGTCGGTGGAGAGTTTTGTCTCGACAACCGGCGGCACGGCGCCCCCTGCCGACGCCCAGACCATCACCGCGACCCAGACCGCGCCATGAAGTGGCGCGCACTCGTGCTGCTGGCGGCAGGGCTGGCCGGCTGTCGCGGCCCCTACCCGACGCCTCCGAAAGGCGCCGCCGTCACCGCCCCGCCCTTCTGGCGCCACGAACTTGGCAGCGGCGCGACCGACGCCAGACTCGACCCACATTGGTGGGACCGTTTCGGAGATCCGGTGATCGGCCAGCTCGTCGCCCGGGCCCTCGCCCACAACCCTGACCTGCAGAGCGCCATCCAGCGCGTGTTCGAAGCCCAGGCGGAAACCCGTCTCGCACTGAGCGCACAGTTGCCGCACATCACCGGCGAGGTCGACGGCACCGGCCGGGCGCATGTCAACGGCATCGACTACAGCCAGTACATCATCGGCGGGGCACTGTCCTTCGATGTCGACCTGTTCGGCCGCCTGCGCGAGGCGACCCGCGCCGCCCGCGCCCAGGCGCTCGCCACCGCCGCCGACCGCGACACCGTCCGCCTGCGCCTGATTGCCGACACCGTACGCGACTACGTGGCGCTGCGCGCCTCCGACGCCGCCCTGGCGCTGTTACAAGACACGCTGACCAACCGCCAGGCCGAAGCCGCGCGCGTGCGCCATCAGGTGGCGGTCGGCTACGCACAGGCCTCCGCCGCCTATCAGGCGGATTCCCAGGTCGCTGCGGCCCTCGCCCAGATCGCCTCCACCCGGCTGACCATCACCCAGCAGGAGACGGCGCTCGCCACCCTGCTCGGCAGCCCGCCTGCCGACATCCCGCGCGGGCGGCCGCTGATGGAGCTGCCGCTGCCTGGCCCCGTGGCGCCGATCCCTGCCCGCGTGCTCGCCCGGCGCCCCGACCTGATCTCGGCGGCCGACCAGATCGTCGCCGCCGACCACTCGCTGGCCTCCGCGCGCGCCGCCTTCCTGCCCGACATCACGCTTTCGCCCGAGATCGTGACCTCGGCCGGCGGGCTGCAGTTCAGCGGCACCATGTGGTCGGTCGGCGGCAGCCTGCTCGCCCCGATCTTCGTCGGTGGACAGCTCCGCGCCAATGCCGACATCGCCGCCTCGGAACGCGACCAGGCCGCCTGGGCCTACCGCGCCGCGTCCCTCGCCGCATTTGCCGAGGTCGAGAACGCGCTGGCCGCCATCACCCGCCTCGCCGAGCAGGAACAGGCGGCAGCGCGCCTGCTCGACGACAACGACCGCACGCTGCGCGACACGAAGCATCGCAACAGCGTCGGCTACACCGACTATCTCACCGTGCTCGACGCGGAACGGACCTCACTGTCCTCCGCCCTCGACCTGATCCAGATCCGCGCGGCGCGCCTGTCGCAGGCGGCAACGCTGTACCAGGCGATCGGCGGAGGATAATCGTCTCAAAGCCTGTTCCGGCCGGTGCCGGGCCTTTTGAAACGGTCTCTCAGCCCTCGATCCGCGCATGCGCGCCGGCTTCGCCAAGACGCCAGTAGCCGGCGGCATGGACACGTGCGCGCGGGATCTGGCGTTCCTCGACCAGATGGCTGCGCAGGCGGCGGGCAGTGTCGATCTCGGTGGCGATCCAGATCTCGCCTGCGAGCAGCGGCGCGTCGAGCGATTCGATTGCCTGGTCGAGCAGGCGGGTGCAACCCGGCGCGGCGGCGCGGCGGTGGCGCCACAGGAGATGCAGCCCGGCAGGGGTGGAGAGCGGCAGTTCGGCAGCCTCGTCGGCAATCTCGATGATCGCGGTCACAGAGGTTCCGAGCGGCAGTTCCTCGAGCCGGCGCGCGATCGACGGCAGGGCGGTCTCGTCGCCGATCAGCAGCCAGCGGTCGGTGGGCGGCACCGGGCGGGAGCCGCGCGGGCCGCCTATCGACAGGCGCTGGCCGATCCGCGCCGCTTCGGCCCAGGCCGAGGCCGGCCCGGCATGCCGGTGCAGGACGAAATCGATCGTCAGCTCACCGCGCACCGCATCGAAGCGGCGCGGCGTATAATCGCGCGCCACGCTCTCGCCCTCCGGCGTGTCGAAGAACAGCTTCACATGGTCATCCGGGGCGAGGGAGGTGAAGCCCTCCATCTCCGGACCGCCGAAGACGATCCGGCGCATCGCCGGACTGATCGTCTTCACGGCCACCACCTCGCCGGTCCGGCGCGGAACACCTGCACGCGGAGCGGCCAGGCCGCCTACGCCTCGCGGGCTCGCGGGAAACAGCGCGCTCACCGCTCGCTCTCCGGCGTCGGACGGAGGATCTGCCGCGTGGCCTCGTCGAGGATGCGGGCAATCCGCCGCGCCTCGTCAGGAGCAGCCCCCCGGGCGCGGATCAGTGCCGATTTGAGCGCGTGACGGGCACGGTGGAGCTCCTCCGCGGCGGCGGGATCGGCGTCGCCCACCCCGCTGAACGCCTCGCGGACCGCCTCCATCCGCCCACCGATGCGGTCGAGAAAGCCGAAGATCGCCTCGACCTCCTGGCGGCCGGCATCGAGATGCGCCCGACCCGCGCCGGTGATGGTGTAGAGCTTGCGATTGCCCTCGGCGGTCGCCTCCGCGAGCCCGGTCTCGTCGAGGAAGGTGAGCGCCGGATAGACCATGCCGGGGCTCGGCGCATAGAAGCCGCCGGAGCGCTGCTCCAGCTCCCGGATCAGCTCGTAGCCATGGGCAGGCGCCGATTCCAGCAGGGCCAGCAGCAGCAGCTGGAGCTGGGCGCTGGTGAACTTTCGCGCGGCGATGTGCTCGCCGAAACCGGCGGTGAAGTCACGGCCGAAGCGACGGCCGAACCGTCCGCCGCGGCGCCCGTCGCCACGCGGGTCATCATCGCGACCGCGCGGTGGACCGCCATCGCGCCCGCGGTCGGGGCCGCCGTGGCTGGCCCAGCGGGCGAAGGCATCGAATTGACGCTCGAAGGCATCGTGGATGGGCTCGCGTCTGAAACGCATCGCATTTACTCCGTAAGACATGTCTTACGATATGTTTTGCGATAGATGAGTTGCAAGCGAAATCGGCACACGCCCCCTCACCCGACCTGTGGCGCCACGCGGCGCAGCCGGCCCGTCAGCCGCGCCCGCAACCGGCCGAGCCGCGCCACCCCCGCGAGACGGCGGTCGAGGAACTCCATCGTCGCCTCGCCGCCACTCATGTCCGACAGCCAGAACAGCAATGTGGCACTCCACACTGCCGCGAGGATGGCGCGCTTGGTGTACCAGGAGAAATCCGCCGAGGTGTCGCCGGCCGCATGCCAGATCGAATCAACCGTGCGCGCGGTGATCCGCGCCGTCGCGCGCGCATGGAGGGGGAGTGCGAGGATCGCCAGGGCCCGGCGGATCGCCTCGCGCTCGCCGGCCGCCTGGTCCAGCCGCAGTCCGATCAGCGCACGGATACGCTGGGTCAGCCCGGCGGTGCGGCCGGCGAAAAGGGCACGAGCGGCCGTCTCCATGCGGCGATCGGCATAGTCGACATAGGCCTCGACGAGGTCGATGGTGCCGCCGGGAAACAGCAGGTCGGCATCCGCTCCGGCGGCCTCGCGCAGATTGGCGATCGTCCAGCCGCCGAAGGCGATGGCCGGCAGCACGGCCTCGATGGCTGCATCACGTTCGGCGCTGCGTTCGATCGGCGGCATGCTCGTTTCCTTCTTACATCGGCCCGAACCGGGCCACCTCGTCCTCGAACCCCATCCGCGACGCGTCCTCCATCCTGGCCGGGTAGAGAATGCCGTCGAGGTGATCGTATTCGTGTTGCAGCACATTGGCGAGGAACCCGCCCGCCTCACCCTCGACGACTGCGCCGCTGCGGTCGACACCGCGATAGCGTACCCGTTCGGCGCGTGGCACCACCCCGCGCAGGCCCGGGATCGACAGGCAGCCTTCCAGCCGTCCCACCCGTGACTCGCCCAGCAGTTCGAGTTCCGGATTGATCAGGACCCCAGCCTCGACCGGCGGATCACCCTCGCCGGCGCTGCGTTCGGCGGGCACGCGATAGACAAACAGACGCAGCGAGCGATGCACCTGGGGTGCGGCGAGCCCCACCCCTCGCGCATCCAGCATCGTCTCCAGCATGTCATCGACCAGCCGGGTAATTTCGGGATCGGTCGGATCGGTGACAGGATCGGCACGTCGCAGCAGCACCGGGTGGCCCATGCGGGCGATTTTCAGCAAGGCCATGCGGACCAGTCTAGCGTCTCTCCGGCCCAGGCCAAAACACCCTGACGCGGAGGACAGAGCTCACCGCGCCCCGCCGGTCGGCCATGCGCAAAAGGCTTGGAGAATCGCAAACCGGCATGTTATACGCCGCGCTCCTTGGCGGACTGGCCTGGGGCGCACAGACACATGCGCCCGATGCTGTGGCCGCAAAACCGAAAGAGTTCGTCGCGCGAGCGCGCGACCAGGAGATGACGGCCCAGTGCAGGTTCTCGTTCGCGACAACAATGTCGACCAGGCGCTCAAGGCGCTGAAGAAGAAGATGCAGCGCGAAGGAGTGTTTCGCGAGATGAAGCTGCGTCGCCACTACGAGAAGCCCTCCGAGCGCAAGGCGCGCGAGGCGGCCGAGGCCGTGCGCCGTGCGCGCAAGATGGAGCGCAAGCGCATCGAGCGCGAGGGGTTCTAAAAACCTCTCCGCGTGGGGCCTGCGGGCCTCGCGGCTTGACGCCGAGGACGGATACGAGAAACCGGAGCTTCCCAGCGGGGGGCTCCGGTTTTTTTGCGGCCGGCCGATCCGTGCCGCCGTCAGTGCCGGGCCACCCGTCGACCGCCAACGATGGTTTCGGCCACGGCGCGGTCGTCTCCCATCGTCATCAGCATGAACAGCGTCTCGTCGAGGTCACGCATCGGCCGGTCGGCGCGATGCGCCATTGCCGGGGTGGCGCGAGGGTCGAGCACGACCAGATCGGCGGCCAGACCCGGCGCGATCCGGCCGATCTCGCCCGCCAGACCCAGCGCCTCCGCATTGCCGCGCGTCATCAGCCGAAACGCCGCCCGCGCCGGCCAGCTCTGCCCCTGGAGCTGGAGGATCTTGTAGGCCTCCGCGGCGGTGCGCAGCATCGAGTAGTCGGTGCCGCCGCCGATATCGGTGGCCAGCGACAACCTGACCCCCGCCGCGCGCATCCGGGCGAGATCGAACAGCCCTGAGCCGAGAAAGAGGTTCGAAGTCGGGCAGAACACCGCCACCGAGCGCCGCCGCGCGATCACGTCGAGCTCGCGATCCGACAGATGGATGCAATGCCCGAGCAGGGTGCGCTCGGTGAGAAGACCGTGCCGGTCATAGATGTCGGTATAGTCGCGCGCCTCAGGATAAAGACCGCAGGCGGTGGCGATCTCGGCGTGGTTCTCGCTCAGATGCGTCTGCACCCAGCATTCCGGATGCGCGCGCACCAGTGCCGCGCTCGCTTCGAGCTGGGCGGGGGTGGAGGTGATCGCGAAACGCGGCGTGATCGCGTAGCCGGCCCTGCCCTGCCCGTGCCATCGCGACAGCAGGGCGACACTCTCGGCCGCCCCCGTCTGCGCCGTATCACACAGCTCGGGCGGCGCGTTGCGGTCCATCATCGTCTTGCCGGAAATCAGCCGCATCCCGCGCGATGCCGCCGCGGCGAACAGTGCGTCCGCCGCAGCGGCATGCACCGACGAATAGGCGCACACGCTGGTGGTGCCGTTGCGGAGCAGTTCATCGAGAAAGAAGCCGGCCAATGTGGCGGCATGGGCCGGGTCGGCGGCACGGGCTTCCTCGGGAAACACGTAGCCGCCCAGCCAGTCCAGCAACTGCTTGCCATAGGAGCCGATCACCTGGGTCTGTACATAATGCGCATGGGTATCGATGAAGCCCGGCAGGATCAGCCGGCCGCGATGATCGAGCGTCTCGATGCCCGGATGGGCGTCCAGCAGTGCTGCCGGTCCCACCGCGGCGATGCGGCCACGCGACACCACCACCGCGCCGTCGTCGAACACCGTCGGGGTGTCGTCTTCGGCATCGAAGCTGACGATGCAGCCGCGCAGGGCGTAGCTGTCGGGCGGGGTCGGTTCGGCGGGCATCCGGCCAAACTAGCCTCTCGCCAGCACCGCCGAGAAGGTCCATGCTCCATTGCATGAGCGATCCGGTCATCGACGCGCTGAACAGTGGCACAGAGGCGGAATTCGTCGCCCGGCTCGGTGCGGTCTACGAGCACTCGCCCTGGATCGCCGAAGCCGCCTGGGCGAAGCGGCCGTTCCGGGACCGCGACGACCTCGCCCGCCGCATGCAGGACGTGCTGATGCAGGCGCCGCGCGCGCAACAGGATCAGGTGATCCGCGCGCATCCCGATCTCGGCGGCCGGCTGGCACGCGCGGGCGTGCTGACGCCGCATTCGCGCGACGAGCAGGCCTCGCTCGGCCTCGATCACCTCGCCAGCGAGGATTACGACCGGCTCGACCAGTTCAACCGCGACTATGCGCAGAAATTCGGCTTTCCGTTCATCGCTGCCCTGCGCGACCACAGCCTCGGCAGCCTGATCGACTCGATGTCGCGGCGCGTCAGCAACACGCCCGACGAGGAACATGCGGCCGCCCTGTTCCAGATCGGGCGCATCGCCTGGTACCGCATCAACGACCTGCGCTGAACGCCAGCGCCTCCGCCACGTTGATTCCTGACAAGAACGAACCAGCGGGATGGAAATGCCGGATACGACCCTGTCGAACTGCGTGCGGGATGCCGCGACCCAAGCCGCAGGCCTGCCGCGCCGACGCTCGGTACCGGTCTCGCTGATCGCCGCCGTCGCAGCCCTGGGCGGGCTGCTGTTCGGCTACGACACAGGCATCATCTCCGCCGCCCTGCTCTTCATCGGCGACACCTTCGCCCTCGACGACACGGTCAAGCAGATCGTCACCGCCGCCATCGTCGCCGGCGCGCTGGTCGGCTGCCTGGCGGCCGGCCCGGCAGCCGACCGGCTCGGACGGCGGCTGGGGATCATCCTGTCGGCGACCATCTTCGCGGTCGGCTCGATCGCGTCGGCCTATGCGGGATCGCCCCTCACGCTGGTCGCCTCGCGCCTGCTGCTGGGCCTCGCGGTCGGCGCGGTCACGCAGGTGATCCCGGTCTATATCGCCGAGCTCGCCCCGGCCGCGCGTCGGGGCTCGATGGTGGTGCTGTTCCAGCTCGCCATCGTCGGCGGCATCCTGGCCTCGACCATCGTCGGCTGGTGGCTGGGCGGGTCGGGCAACTGGCGGCTGATGTTCGCCCTCGGCGTGGTACCTGCGGCGGTCCTGCTCGCCTCGATGCCGTTCCTGCCGGAAAGCCCACGCTACTTCGTGCTCAAGGATCGTCTGGCCGAGGCGTTCGCCATCCTGCGCGATGTGCGCGGCAGTGAGGCCGAAGCCGCCGCCGAGCTGGAGGCGATCCTCGCGCAGCCGCGCGAGGACGGTTCATGGGCATTGCTGTTCTCGCCGAAGATCCGTCCCGCGCTGATCGCCGGCATGGGGGTGGCGATGTTCAGCCAGATCACCGGCACCAACGCGACGATCTACTACGCGCCCACCATCCTCGCCTCGGCCGGGTTCGGTGCAGGCGCGGCACTCGCCACCCAGCTCGCGATCGGGGTGACGATCGTGATCGCCACCATCATCGGCCTTTCGGTGGTCGATCGCTGGGGACGGCGGACGCTGATGCTGCGCTTCCTGCCGGTGGCCGCCATCAGCCTGGTCCTGCTGAGCGTGTCGTTCATCGGCGGCAATCCCACGGGGGCGGCCCGCTACACGGCAGCGGCGGGGCTGTTCGGCTACGAGATCTTCAACATCGGCTCGATCTCGGTGGCGATCTGGCTGGTCGGCGCGGAGGTGTTCCCGCTGGCGATCCGCGGCAAAGGAATGAGCATGGTCGCACTCAGCCACTGGCTGTTCGACCTCATCGTGTCGCTCACCACGCTCACCCTGGTGGCGAAGCTGGGCACGGCGGGTGCGTTCGGCCTGTTCGCGCTCATCAACGCGGCGGCCTGGCTGTTCGTCTGGCGGGCCGTGCCGGAGACCAAGGGGCGCTCGCTCGAGGAAATCGAGGCAAGCCTCAACGAGGGACGGTTCGCGCGCCACTGACGATCCCACCCCTCAAGCGCGGCCGGATGGAGGCTTACGGACCGGGTGTCAGCGTGGGATATCTGCGGTGGTCGGCCGACGCAAGGCAACGCCAGCGATATCTGGAGGCGGGAGGGGCGGATGAAATTGCATCACCTACGTGCGCTGGTCGCAATGGCCGACGCCGGGACGTTCAATGCCGCCGCCGAGACGCTGCATATCACGCAGGGCGCGCTGAGCAAGGCGATCAAGGAACTGGAAGCCTCACTGGGGATCGCGCTCTTCGAGCGCTCGAACAGGGGCGTCCGCCTTACTGCACAGGGGCATCGTCTGGTGATCCATGCCCGCCACATCGGCGAGAGCGTAAGACGCGCCAAGGATGACCTTCACGAGACCGAGGATGGCGGACGCGTCATCGCCACCATCGGTGTCACGCCCGTCGTGTCGATCATGCGCGAGATCAGCGACGCGATCATCGCGTTCCGCCGCCACAATCCGAAGACCCGTCTGCGGGTTCTGGAGATGAGACCCAGCCAGATGATGCAGGAGCTGCGCGACGGCACGCTCGATTTCGCCGTCAGTTCGCAGATGCCAATCAACAGCCGCCCGGACGAGTGCGTGTTGCTCAGACAGATCCCCACCCTTGTCACCTGCCACAAGGCTCACAAGCTGCGCGGAGCCGACAGCGTACGAGATCTGCTCGACGAAGAATGGGTGGCACAGGACTCGATGGACGACGTGACGTCGCCGTTCTACCGAATGTTCACCGAGCTCGGACTGCCGTTTCCCCAGCGGGTAACGGAATGTACGGCTTCCGTCACCGCCCATCTGCTGGCCGTGCATACCGACAGCATCATGCTTCTGTCGGGTGCGTCCTTCACCCATCAGACGATCCTGCAGTCACTGGTGCCGATCCGGGTCCGCGAGACACTCCCGTCACGCGATCTGGTGCTGATCGCACGTAATCGACATGTTTTTGCGGCGCCGGTGCTGCGGCTCTACGAGACATTCCGCAAGACCCTGTCCAGCCCGGAGCGGTCCAGCACGCTCTGAGAAACGGTTCCAGTGGCGGATCATGCCCTCCACGCGGCCGGGATCAATTTTCATACCCTTGAATAAAATTACGCTGCCTCATCGCATCCGTCACGATAGGTTCACAACGGAAGCACAATGAAGAGGCAGCAACATGGCTTGCCACGCAACTAACGTCACCGAGATGCAAATTGACGCTTTCCATCATGGGGAATTCGGAAAGTCATCAAAAATCGGCACCATGGCAGCAGTGACCGGAAACGCGCTCGAAGTCTATGACTTTACTGTATACAGCTTTTTTTCAATCTACATTTCTCGTGAATTCTTTCCGGTGGGCAGCGAACTCGTATCGCTGCTCGTCTCGCTGGCCACGTTCGGCGTGGGATTTTTCATCCGGCCGTTCGGGGCGGTGCTCATCGGCCATTACGCCGACCGGCATGGCCGCAAGCCGGCCCTGACATTGACCATCGGCCTGATGTTCATCGGAACCGCGGCCATCGCATTCACCCCGTCCTACGCGCAGATCGGCATCGCCGCGCCGCTGCTGGTGGTCGTCGGACGGCTGCTGCAGGGCTTCTCCTCGGGCGGCGAGATCGGAACGGCCACGACCTGGCTGCTCGAAAGCACTGTCCGTCGACGGCGCTGCGAGCTGGTAAGCTGGCAGGCGGCCAGCCAGGGCGCCGCCGCAGCGTTCGGCGCCCTCGTGGGGCTTTCGCTGCACGCCCTCGTGCCCGAGACCGCCATGCAGGCCTGGGGATGGCGCACCGCCTTTCTCATCGCGCTGCTGATCGGTCCGGTCGGTCTGTATATCCGCGCCAAGCTGCGCGAGACGGCGCTGCCCGCCACGGACGTTGCGCTGCACTGGTTCGACATCTTCGCCGCTGAATGGAAGATCCTGCTCCAGGGGGTCCTGCTGATGGCAGGCAGCACGGTCTCCTCGTACGTCATGATCTACTACATGCCGGTCTATCTGGTGCGTTCGCTCGGGTTTTCTCAGACCCTGGCGTTTGTCGTGCCGTGCATCGCCGGCCTCACCATGCTGATCGTCAGCCCGCTCGGCGGACGCTTGGCCGATCGCCACAAACTGCGCCGGTCCCTGCCGCTCGGACTGGGCGTGGTACAGATGGTACTGATCCTGCCGCTGTTTCATCTGCTGGTGTCGAAATCGCCGATGCTCGTGATTCTCCCGGCGATGTCGGCGTTCTTCGCCTTGGGCGCTCTGGGCTCCGGCGCGGGGACGGCCCTGATGATCGAGGCCTTTCCGCGTCGCCACCGCGCGGCCGGAATGGCGATCTCCTATAGCTGCGGTGTCACCGTCTTCGGAGGGTTCGCTCCGATGATCGTCACCTGGTTGATCTCGGTCACCCACAGCGTCATGGCGCCGGCCTGGTACCTGCTCGCGGCCACGACCATCAGCCTGATAACGGTGCTCTTCTATCCACCGGAAAACGCGAAATAAGCCTCGACGACGCGACCGTCGGTTTTCCCAAAGCAATATCGAGAACCCGAAATGAATCACATTGACTCGACCGGTTCGCCGGCCGACCTCAGCGCACGCGATCTTCACGAACGCTATCGCGACGGCTCCCTCTCGCCGGTTGACGTCGTCCGCTCGGTGCTCGATCGGATCGAGGCATGCGAGCCTGCCCTGCATGCCACCTACGCGATCAGCGCCGACGCGGCACTGGCGGAGGCCCGGGCATCGGAGACACGCTGGCGCGGCAACGCTTCGCTCGGCCCGCTGGACGGCGTCCCGGTCACGGTCAAGGAGAACGTCGCCAGCAAGGGCACTCCGGTCCCGCTGGGCAGCGCGGCGAGCGACCTCGTCCCCGCCGAGGACGATGCACCGCCGATGGCACGGCTTCGCGAAGCAGGCGCCATCCTGGTGACCAAGACCACGATGCCGGATTTCGGTCTCCTGGCGGCCGCACCCTCCAGCTTCCATGCACTGACACGCAACCCGTGGGACCTTAGCCGAACCCCGGGCGGATCGAGCTCCGGAGCCGCCGCCGCCGCGGCGGCCGGCTACGGACCACTGCATGTCGGCACCGACATCGGCGGCTCCATCCGCATTCCCGCCGGCTTCTGCGGCGTCTTCGGTCTCAAGCCAAGCTGGGGGCGCGTTCCGCATCTCAATCCGTATTTCCTGCGTGTTACCGGACCGATCACGCGCGAGGTTGCCGACGCAGCAAAGATGATGGAGGTCCTGTCCCTACCGGACGAGCGCGACTACATGAGCCTGCCTTACCAGCCGCTGCCCTGGAGCGATCTCGCGCCCACCGACCTGAGGGGTCTTCGGCTGGCACTGCTGCTGGATGCTGGCAGCGACCTTGCTGTCGATCCGGAAGTGGTCGCTGCGGTGAGCGGCGCTGCGAGAATTCTCGAGGCACAGGGAGCGACGATCGTGCCAGTCGACAACTGGGTCGAAGACGAGATGCGGCAGGGTTTCAGCACCTTCATGCATATCCGCGCGGCAGCCGATCTGGAGGAACTCAGGCCGGAGCAGCAGCAAAAGCTCCATCCCATCATCCGCGAGGCGATCGCGCGGCAACCCGAGATCGACGCAAAGGCGCTCCATCGGGCGCAACGCAGTGTTCTCGCCATGAAGCAGCGGACGACTCAGGTGAGCGCCGGGTTCGATTTCGTGCTGTCGCCGGTGTCGCCCGGACCCGCTTTCGCCGCGGAACTGTGGTGTGCGGATCCTGAGATCGGAATCGTGAGCGATACCGTGTTCACGTCCGTCCACAACGTCTCGGGACAGCCAGCGGCCTCGATCACGTGCGGCTACACGAAAGCCGGCCTGCCGATCGGCCTGCAGATCGCCGGCCGCCGGTTCGACGACGTCGGCGTGCTGAGGCTGTCGCGTGCCTGGGAACTGCTGCGTCCCGAGCCGCGCGCCTGGCCCACGCAACAGGTCATTCGATCGGCCGCGATGACCTGATCGACCGCAAGGCCTCCATGCGCCGCGCCACCGCACACCGATCAATGAAATCGCGAAGCGAGCCACGCGCGAGGGACAGGATCGGGGTCGGCCGCGCACGACATCCACAAGACCGGAAAGAGTTTTCGCAAGTTAGGAAACAACGCATGTCCTCACGACAAGGTGCCGCTCTCGTCTGCGTCCTGCTCGACAGCACGGTCATGACAGATCCTGCAGCAAGGGCGGCGACAGGGTCCGGCCCGAAGGCGGATGTCGCTCACGCCTCGGCACAGATGCGCCCCGCCTCTCCAGCGTCGCACGGCACGGGCCGCCGAACCCGCATCGCGACAGCGGAGGAGACGCTCAACGTTACCGCGTCGCGCAACGCCTTTCGCTTCTCCAGCGCGCAGCACATCGCCGATTCCGCAACCCGGATCAGCGCCGAGGAACTCATCAACCGCAACGTCGTCGCGGCGACCGACCTGCAGCAGATCGTTCCCAACGTGACGATTCAGACGATGAACGGAACCTCGACGGTCAACTACCTCGTGCGCGGCATCGGCATGAACGACTACACTCAGAACGCAATGCCTTCCGTTCTGACCTACGTCGACGGCGTGGCTTTCCCGCTCGCACAGATGAGCAATGGCATGCTGTTCGACCTGGGCTCGGTCGATGTCGTGCCGGGGCCGGTGGGCACCCAGCACGGACAGTCCGAGACCGGCGGCGAGATCAACATCCAGACCGCCGATCCGACGCCGCAATGGCATGGCGGGGTCTCGCAGGACATCGCAAGTTACGCGCGCGCGCGGAGCAACTTCTTTCTCTCCGGACCGCTGTCACCGACCCTTTCGTGGCGACTGTCGGGACAGTCGCAGCAGGGCGGCGGGTGGCAAACGAGGCCACTCGATGGCGCGCATCTTGGAGACGCCAGCCAAGGCGCACTGAGATCGAAGCTGCGCTGGCAGCCGGATGACAAGACCGACATCACGCTGACCGGCCACTGGGTGCAGGACAATTCGGAGGTCGTCACTGGAAAGCCGTTCCTCAATGTCCAGCCGGTCGGGACGATACCGAAGATGGGTTTCGAACAGGCGGTGTGGGACCTGCGGCCACAGTTCGCAGCCCTCGTGGGACGTCCGGCCGGCATCAAGCCCTCCGAGCACAACACGTTCTGGGGCTCGGATTTGAGGGCGTCGCGCGTGCTCGGCCCGGTCACGCTGAGCGCCATCAGCGCATTCGAAACGGAGCGGATCGCCGAATACACCGATCAGGACGCCACCCAGTATGCGACCGGCGACCAATACCGCAATGTGGTTGCGAATTCGTTCTCACAGGAGATCGACCTGCGGAATACGGATCGGCAGTCCCGCTTCCAGTGGAGCGTGGGCGCCTATTACAACCGGGTTCGCATGGCGCAGCAGTTCTTCTACGACTTCACCAACTACCTGCCGCAGCGCGGCTATCTGTCGGAAACGTCCTACCGGCAGAACCAGCAGACGTTTTCGCAGTTCGCCCACGCGTCATATCGGTTCGCACATGACGTCACGCTGTTCGGCGGGATCACGCACGAGGCCGATGACCGCCAGCTTCTGGGGCTGAGGACGCGGCGGTTCGGCGTCAGCGACCTTCACTTCGACAACGAAGCGACATCGGCAAACCAGTTCAGCGGTGTCGCGGGGATACAGTGGCAGCCCACGTCGAAGACGATGACCTATTTCAAGGTCTCGAAGGGGTTCAAACCCGGCGGTTTCACTGCCAACAATACCGTCATTCAACAGCAGCTTGCGCCTTACAAGCCGGAAACACTGCTGGCCTACGAACTGGGCTTCAAGAGCGACATCATCTCCCAGGTATTGCGGCTCAACGGCGCCGCATTCTTCTACGACTACCACGACCAGCAGGTGCTGACCTCGCTCCTGGTGCCGAACTACGGGCCGATCGGCGTGTTTCTCAATGCTCCCAAATCGCAGGTCTGGGGCATCGAACTGAGCGCCGGGCTCCATCCGATCAAACATGTCTTTCTTAGCGGCAACATGGGCTACCAGCGCGCGACCTATCAGAACTACCAGGCGCTCGATACGACGGCGGTCGCGGCCTATGCCAAGGCGCATAACGGGACGTGGCAAGCCTTCTACACAGACTACGCTGGGGTCGATACCGGCCTGCCGAAGCTCTCGCTTAACGGCACCGCTGAATACCGGTTCGAACCGTTCAGGCGTTACGAATGGGCCAACGGCGTCGATGGAAGCTATCGCGGTGCGCAAGCTCTCAGCCCGGGCGTCAGCTCCGGGCCGTTTCTGCTGCCGGCATATTTCCTGCTGGGAGCCCATTCGACCCTACGTCCAGCATCGGGCCGCTGGTCGCTCACGGTCTATGCCTCGAACATCTTGCAACGACACTACCAGATCAGCGCCGGCATGGTCACCACGACCTACTACTACATTCCCGCAGCACCTCGTTTTATCGGCGGACGGTTCGGCGTCAGTTTCTGACAGAGGGGATTCCCCTCGTTCCAGGGGCCCGCTCGCTGCACCGTTCCGTGTCGTAGGAGCCTCGTGGGATGGTGGGCGGTGACGGTTTCGAACCGCCGACCCTCTCGGTGTAAACGAGACGCTCTACCGCTGAGCTAACCGCCCAAACCGTTGCGAAGCGATTCAGACCGCCGGCTTTACCGGCGGTCATCGCACCCTGCCCGCTCTAATGCGGCAGCGAGGCGCCGGCCGCAACCGGGGCCGGGTTGGTCACCACCTCGGGCGGCTCCTCCCATTCGATGGCTTCCGGCGGACGCACCAGTGCATGGGCGATAACCTCGTCGACATGGGCCACCGGAATCAGGGTAAGACCGCTTTTGACGTTGTCGGGAATCTCGACGAGGTCCTTCTCGTTCTCCTTGGGGAAGAACACCGTCTTGATGCCGGCGCGCAGGGCCGCGAGCAGCTTCTCCTTCAGACCGCCGATCGGCAGCACCCGGCCACGCAAGGTGATCTCGCCGGTCATCGCCACATCACGACGGACCGGAATGCCGGTCAGCACGCTCACCAGCGAGGTCGCCATCGCGATGCCGGCCGACGGGCCGTCCTTCGGCGTCGCGCCCTCTGGCACGTGCAGATGGACGTCGCGCTTCTCGAACACGGTCGGCTTGATGCCGAAATGGATCGAGCGCGAGCGCACGTAGCTCATCGCGGCCGACACACTCTCCTGCATCACCTCGCCGAGCTTGCCGGTCTGCTTCACCTGCCCCTTGCCGGGCACCACCACGCTCTCGATGGTCAGGATCTCGCCACCCACCTCGGTCCAGGCCAGGCCGGTGACGACACCGACCAGATCTTCCGCCTCGACCTCGCCGTAGCGGAATTTCTTCACGCCGGCATATTTCTCGAGGTTGTCGAGGGTGACGCGCACCGTCTCGGTTTGCCCGGACACGATCTCTCGGGTCGCCTTGCGTGCCAGCCGGGCCAGCTCGCGCTCGAGCGAACGCACGCCTGCCTCGCGGGTGTAGGTACGCACCAGCTCGCGAAGGGCCTCGTCGTCGATCTCCCACTCGCCGGGCTTGAGGCTGTGGGCCTCGGCCTGCTTGGCGATCAGGTGGCGACGCGAGATCTCGACCTTTTCATCCTCGGTGTAGCCCGACAGGCGGATGATCTCCATGCGGTCCAGCAGCGGCTGCGGCATGTGCAGGGAGTTGGCCGTGGTGACGAACATCACGTCGGAGAGGTCGTAATCCACCTCCAGATAATGGTCCGCGAAGGAGGCGTTCTGCTCCGGATCGAGCACCTCGAGCAGGGCCGAGGACGGATCGCCGCGCCAGTCCGCACCCAGCTTGTCGATCTCGTCGAGCAGGAACAGCGGGTTGGAGGTCTTGGCCTTCTTCATGCCCTGGATGATCTTGCCGGGCATCGAACCGATATAGGTGCGGCGATGGCCGCGGATCTCGGCCTCGTCGCGCACGCCGCCGAGCGACATGCGCACAAAATTGCGGCCCGTCGCCTTCGCGATCGACTTGCCGAGCGAGGTCTTGCCGACACCGGGCGGCCCGACCAGGCACAGGATCGGCCCCTTGAGCTTGTTGGCCCGCACCTGCACGGCAAGATATTCGAGGATGCGCTCCTTGACCTTCTCCAGCCCGTAATGGTCGGCATCCAGCACGGCCTCTGCGGCAGCGATGTCGTGGCGCACCTTGCTGCGCTTCTTCCACGGCAGCGAGACGATCCAGTCGAGGTAGTTGCGCACGACGGTCGACTCGGCGCTCATCGGGCTCATGCCGCGCAGCTTCTTGAGCTCGCCCATCGCCTTGTCGCGGGCTTCGCGGCTCAGCCGCGTCTTCTTGATCTTCTCCTCGATCTCGGCGGTCTCGTCGCGGCCTTCCTCGCCCTCGCCGAGTTCCTTCTGGATCGCCTTCATCTGCTCGTTGAGGTAGTACTCGCGCTGCGTCTTCTCCATCTGCCGCTTGACGCGGTTGCGGATGCGCTTCTCCACCTGCATGACGCCGATTTCCGACTCCATGTGAGCGAACACGCGCTCCAGACGCTCGGAGACGCGGCCGATCTCCAGCGTCTCCTGCTTCTCCGCCACCTTGAGGCTGAGATGCGAGGCGATGGTGTCGGCAAGCTTGCCGGCATCCTCGATCTGGTTGAGCGAGACCAGCACCTCGGGCGCGATCTTCTTGTTGAGCTTGATATACTGCTCGAACTGCTGGACCACGGTACGGGCGAGTGCTTCGACCTCGCCGGAGGCATCGGCCTCCTCGGCGATCGGCTCGACCTTCGCCTCGAAATGCGCCTCGGTCTCCACAAACTCGGTGATGCGCGCGCGCTGGCCGCCCTCGACCAGCACCTTCACCGTGCCGTCGGGCAGCTTGAGCATCTGCAGGATCGTCGAGATCGTGCCGACCTCGTAGATATCCTCGACGCCGGGATCGTCCTGGGCGGCATTGCGCTGTGCCACCAGCAGGATCTGCTTGTCCTCACGGGCCACCGCCTCGAGTGCCCGGACCGATTTCTCGCGGCCGACGAACAGCGGCACGATCATGTGCGGGAACACCACGATGTCGCGCAGCGGCAGCACCGCGATCGAGGCGCGGTCGATGGCGCCCGTCGCCACCTTGGGCTCGGGCGCGTTGTCCTGTGTGTTGTCGTCGTCAGACATTGTCGATTGACCTCCGATGGGACAGTCCGGCCCGTCCGCACCCGTTCGTGGCATGCGCAGCGCCGTCTGTGTCCTGCCCGCCTGCGTCCCGCATGGGCCCGCCGGGCAGGGATGATCCGTGCATCAGGCCGACTGCTCGGCCTTCTGCTCCTTGCCGTAGACGAAGACCGGGGCCGCCTTGGCATCGGCGACCTCACGGTTGATCACCACCTCGTCGACATTCTCCAGACCCGGCAGGTCGAACATGGTGCCGAGCAGGATGCCCTCCATGATCGAGCGCAGGCCGCGCGCGCCGGTCTTGCGGGCGATGGCGCGGGCAGCGACGGCCTTGAGCGCATCCTCGGTGAAGGAGAGCTTCACCCCCTCCATCTCGAACAGCCGCGCATACTGCTTGATCAGCGCGTTCTTCGGCTTGGTCAGGATCTGGATCAGCGCCGCCTCGTCGAGATCCTCCAGGGTGGCCACCACCGGCAGGCGGCCGATGAACTCCGGGATCAGGCCGAACTTGAGCAGATCCTCGGGCTCGACCTCATGCAGGATCTGCCCCGTGCGGCGCTCGTCGGGGCCGCGCACATCGGCACCGAAGCCGATCGCCGAGCCTTTTCCGCGCGCACCGATGATCTTCTCCAGGCCCGCGAACGCACCGCCGCAGATGAAGAGGATGTTGGTGGTGTCGACCTGCAGGAACTCCTGCTGCGGATGCTTGCGCCCGCCCTGCGGCGGCACCGAGGCGACGGTGCCTTCCATGATCTTGAGCAGCGCCTGCTGAACGCCCTCGCCGCTGACGTCGCGGGTGATCGAGGGGTTGTCGGACTTGCGCGAAATCTTGTCGACCTCGTCGATATAGACGATGCCGCGCTGGGCGCGCTCGACATTGTAGTCGGCGGCCTGGAGCAGCTTGAGGATGATGTTCTCGACATCCTCGCCGACATAGCCGGCCTCGGTCAGCGTGGTCGCATCCGCCATGGTGAACGGCACGTCGAGGATCCGGGCCAGCGTCTGCGCGAGCAGCGTCTTGCCCGAGCCGGTCGGCCCGATCAGCATGATGTTGGATTTGGCGATCTCGATATCGTTGTTCTTCGCCCCGTGCGCCAGCCGCTTGTAATGGTTGTGCACCGCGACCGAGAGCACCTTCTTGGCGTGGCCCTGGCCGATCACGTAGTCGTCGAGGACCTTGCAGATCTCCTTCGGAGTCGGCACCCCGTCGCGCGACTTGACCAGATGCGTCTTGTGCTCCTCGCGGATGATGTCCATGCACAGCTCGACGCACTCGTCGCAGATGAACACGGTCGGCCCCGCGATGAGCTTGCGCACCTCGTGCTGCGACTTGCCGCAGAACGAGCAGTACAGGGTGTTCTTCGAATCGCCGGCCTTGCTCATTGCCACTCCCGCCCCGGGACCCCGTCTTGGCTTCGGGTCCCGGTCCTCGCCTGGAAGGTGATGCCCCTTGTTCTGGGCACAACCCTCCCGTTGTATGAAACAGGGCAGGCCTGTTTCAGTCCCATGTCAAGCGCGCGATCGCCCCGACCGCGCGGTGACAGCCCAATTCAGGCCTTCGCGGCGCCTTCCGCGTCGCGCGGATGCTTGCGCACCACCTCGTCGACCAAGCCGAATCCGACCGCCTCCTCCGCCGAGAGATAGGAGTCGCGGTCGAGCCTGGCCTCGATCGCCTCCAGGGTCTGCCCGGTATGCTGCTCGTAGATCTCGTTCAGCCGGCCGCGCAGGTAGAGGATCTCGCGGGCCTGGATCTCGATGTCGCTGGCCTGACCCTGCGCACCGCCCGAGGGCTGATGCACCATCACGCGCGCGTTGGGCAGGATGTAGCGCTTGCCCTTCTCGCCGGCGGCGAGCAGCAGCGAGCCCATCGAGGCCGCCTGGCCGATGCAGACGGTCGAGACCGGCGAGCGGATATACTGCATCGTGTCGTAGATCGCGAGCCCGGCCGAGACCACGCCGCCGGGGCTGTTGATGTAGAACGAGATGTCCTTGCCCGGATTGGTGCTCTCGAGGAACAGCAGCTGGGCCGAGATCAGCGAAGCCACCCCGTCATAGACCGGACCGGTCAGGAAGATGATGCGCTCCTGGAGCAGGCGCGAATAGATGTCGAAAGCACGCTCGCCCCGGGCGGTCTGCTCGACCACCATCGGCACCAGCGCGTTGTTGTAGACCTCGACCGGATGACGGTCACGCATAGCGCTCAAACCCCCGATTACCCTGCCATCCGGGTGGACGGCGCCAACTTTGATCATGTCCCAAGGAAGATAGCGCGCTTTGGCGCCCGCACCAGACCCCCGAACGAAAAGGGCCCGGCCGGCCATGCCGGGCGGACCCCTTTTTTCTGAACCCGGGTGCCCGTCGTGGATTGCGTCCGGCGTGGTCAGATGGCGCAGGCCACAATAGGCTCAGAGGTCGGCGGGCGGCATCTCGGCCAGCTCTTCCGGCGTGACGGTCTTGTCCTCGACCTTGGCCAGCTCGATGACGTAGTCCACCACCTTGTTCTCGAAGATCGGACCCCGCAGCGATTCGGCGGCCTGCGGGTTCTTGGAGAAGAACTCGATCACCTGCTGTTCCTGACCGGGGTAGCGCATCGCCTCGGCGCGCATCGCCCCGAACAGCTCCTCCTGGGTCACCGAGATGTTGTTGACGCGGCCGGCTTCGGCTAGCAGCAGGCCCAGCTTCACCCGACGCTCGGCGATCTTGCGGTAATCGGCCTTCAGCGTCTCCTCGTCCTTGCCCTGGTCGTCCGCGTCCTGCTGGCCAGCCTTGCGGTCGGCCTCGACGCGTTGCCAGATGGCGCCGAATTCGGCATCCACCATGCCCGGAGGGGCTTCGAAATCGGTCTTGTCGGCGAGCTGGTCGAGCAGTTCGCGCTTGATGCGCATGCGCGAAATCTGCTCGTACTCGCCGCGCACCTGACCGGCGATCGCCTCGCGGATCTCACCGATGTTCTCGAAGCCGATCTTCTCGGCCAGTGCATCGTCGAGTGCCGGGTCGATCGGGCGCTTGAGATCATGGACGGTGATGTCGAAGGTCGCATCCTTCCCGGCCAGCTCGGTGGCGGTGTAGTCGGCCGGGAAGCTGACATTGATGGTGCGGGTGTCGCCCTTCTTCAGGCCGGCGAGCTGCTCGGTGAAGCCGGGGATGAAGCCCGGACCCTCGACCTCGACATCGACGCCGTTGGCGGTGCCGCCCTCGAAGGCCTCGCCGTCGATCTTGCCGACGAAATCGACGTTCAGCACCTCGCCCTTCTCGGCGCCGCGATCCTCCTCGATGGTCTCGAAGCTGCGCTGGCGACGGGCGATGTCGGTGAGCGCACGCTCGACCGTGGCATCGTCCACCTCGGCGGTCAGCCGGGTCAGCGAAAGCTCGGAGAAGTCAGGCAGGGTGATCTCGGGCAGCAGGTCGAGCGCAATCGAGAATTCCAGATCGCCCTTGCCGTCACCGCCGCGCACCAGTTCGACGCGCGGCTGGCCGGCGGGGCGCAGGGCGCGCCCGTCGAGCACCTCGCGGGTGGCGTCGTTGACGGTCTGCTCCAGCACCTCGCCCTCGACGGCCGCACCGTAGCGCTGGCGCACGATCGACAGCGGCACCTTGCCGGGACGGAAGCCCGGCATGTTCATGGTCTTTCCCAGCTCGACCAGCCGCGCGCTGCGCTTGCTCTCCAGCGCATCGGCGGGCACGGTGACGGTGAAGCCGCGCTTGAGCCCCTCGGAGAGCGTCTCGGTGACCTGCATTGGTCGGGAAATCCCTTACAAAAAATCGGCCCATCCGGCGATCGGGCCACGAAAAGCGATGACGGGGCTGCGGGGCATCGACGGGAGCGGCGGGTCTGACGAGAGTGGGCGCTCCCTGCCCCGTCCCGCCTGGTCTGGTGCGGGCGGAGGGACTTGAACCCCCACGGCTTGCGCCACCAGAACCTAAATCTGGCGTGTCTGCCAATTCCACCACGCCCGCTTCAGCCGCAGCCGTGAGCGGCGGCTTTAGCCCAACGCCTTCCGCCGGGCAAGGGCGTGCGCCTCCGCCCAGGCGGTGCCGAGCCAGGGGGCGATGTCCTCGGCGATCACGCCATCGCCGGACCGGCCGTGCCGGGCGAGTTGGGCGGCATGGCCGTGCAGCCAGACCGCAGCACAGGCGGCATCGAAATCGTCGATCCCGCGTGCCAGCAGGGCCCCGGTGATACCCGACAGCACGTCCCCTGCCCCGGCCGTCGCCAGCACCGGCGGCGCGTCGGTATTGATCGCGATCCGGCCATCGGGAGCGGCGATCACGGTATCGGTGCCCTTGAGCACCACCACCGCGCCGATCGCCTTCGCCGCCGCACGCACCTCGTCGGGGCGTCCGCGCCAGTCGGGCGAGGTGGACGAACGACCGAACACCTTCGCGAACTCGCCGACATGCGGGGTGACGATGCGCACGCCGCGCAGCCGCTTCGGCCGGCCGGCGCAGGCGGCGAGCGCGCCGGCATCGGCAATGACCTGGCGCCCGGCCTTGAGCAGCAGCTTCAGCGCCTCGCCCGCCTGTGCGGGCGGCAGGCCGGGGCCGCAGACCCAGGCGAGTCGGCGCGGATCGACGACCTGCGCCGAAAGCGGGGACGCATCGACGATCAGACCGGGATCGCCGGTCCGGTAGAGATCGGCGCCGCTCTCCGCGGCGATGGTGACCAACCCGGCGCCGGCACGGCGCGCGGCACCGGCGGCGAGACGCGCCGCACCGGTCATCTCGGCCGCACCGATCACGCCGACCGCGCCGCGGCTGTATTTGTGGCTGTCGCCGCCGCCGGCCGCGGTGTCGGGGGCGAGCGGCGGCAGCGTCCACAGTCCCGGGGCGTTGCGCCAGGCGTCGAGTTCCAAGCGCTCCAGAGCCGCAGGCGGGATGCCGATATCGACGATCTCCAACGTGCCGCACAGCGCCCGGCCGGGCAGCAGATAGTGGCCCGGACGCGCCCAGGACAGCGCGATGGTCAGGTCGGCGGCGCGCACCCTGCCCTTCGCCAGTCCGGTGGCGCCATCGAGGCCGCTCGGCACGTCGATCGCGGCCAGGGCAGGTGCTGCGGCGAGCAGATCGGCGACGCGGTCGTCGATGTCGCGGCTGAGCCCCGCGCCGAACACCGCGTCGACCACCAGCCCGGCACGGGCGGCCGCCTCGGGCAGGAACAGCGCGATGGGCCCGCGCCACCGCGCGGCCATCGCCGCCGCCGGACTGCCCTCGCGCGGCGGCGAGAGTGCTGCGACGCGCACCGGCCAGCCGGCACGTTCGAGATGACGCGCGACCACATAGCCGTCGCCGCCATTCGCACCCGGCCCGCAGGCGACCAGCACCGGGCGCGGCGTCCAGTGCCGCAGGATCGCACGCGCCGCCATCCGGCCGGCATTCTCCATCCAGGCCAGCACATCGCCAGCCGAATCGATGGCAGCGGTCTGCGCGGGGGTCAGCAGGGCGAGGCGGTTCGGTGCGGTCATCTCCCGTCCCAACGCGAAATCGCGTAGAGAGTGCCGCAACCGAACGCCGATCACGGAGCAATTCTCCCATGCCTGCCGCTTCAACCCTGTGGGGCCTCGTGCTCGCCATCCATCTGCTCGGCATGGCGGTCTGGGTCGGGGGCATGGCCTATGCGCTGTTCGTGCTGCGCCCCAGCCTCGGCCTGCTGGACGCCACCCCGCGCATCTCGGTGCATCTGCAGAGCCTGCACCGGTTCTTCCGCATCGTGTGGCATGCGATGCCGATGGTGCTGATTTCCGGCTGGGCAATGCTCTATGGCGTCTACGGCGCGGCGGCCAACGCGGAGTGGCACATCCAGGCGATGCAGGGGCTCGGGATCGTGATGGCGGCGGTATTCGCCTACATCTTCTTCGGCCCCTACCGCAGCCTGCGGCGGGCCATCCGCCCGGCACCGGCGACGCTGGAGAAGGTGCGCAGGCTGGTGTCGGTCAACCTGCTGCTGGGCGTGATCGTGGTGACGATCGCCGCCCTCGGTCACGCCTTCCCGGTCGCCGGCTGAGCCGCGTCATCAGCGCCAGTAGGGCGCAACCCAGACATTGCGCCAGCCGCGCCTGACCCAATGTCCCGGCACCCAGGCGTGGCGGTAGCGGACCGCCACATAGTGGCCCGGCACCCAGCCATAACCGCCGCCATTCCACTCCCATGCACCGCGCACCCAATACATTGCCGGACCGGGCGGCGGGGGTGGCGGGGGCGGTTCGAAACGGACCGGGGGTGGCGGTGGCGGCGGCCCCCAAGGCTGGGCGGCGGCGGGTCGGACCGCCACGCCGGACGCGAGTGCGGCGACCGCGAGCCCTCCCAGCACGACACTGCGCATCCGGGCCGGCAGGTGGGTGAACATCGGCAAACCTCCTTGTTGTCCTGCCGATGAAACGGGCGGATCGTGGCGTTTGCGCGGCGGCCGCGTCACATCATGTTGCCGCCGCGCGCGACGTCAGCCGAGCCGTGAGAGCGCGGCGTCGAGGCGCTCGATATCGGCGCTCCAGCCGGCGACGCGGTCGCGGTTCTCCTCCACCACCTCGGGCTTGGCGCGGGCGACGAAATCGGGATTGTCGAGCTTGCGCTGGCTCTTCTCGCGTTCCGCCACCAGACGTGCGCGCTCCTTGCCCAGACGCGCACGCTCGGCCTCGAGATCGACGATGCCCTCGAGCGGGATCACCAGCGTCGCCTCATCGAGCACGAGCTGTGCCGCACCCTTCGGCAACGAACCGCCGAGCACGGCGATCTCGCACACCCGTCCCATGCGACGCAGCGCCTCCGACCAGCGCTCCGCGCGCGCCAGGGTGCGCGGGGCCGCGTCGCGCAGCAGCAGCGGCGCCAGCACAGAGGGTGCCACGCCCATCTCCGTGCGCAGGGCGCGCAACTCGCCGATCAGCCGGGTCAGCCAGTCGATCTCCTCACGCGCCTCCGCAGCGCCCGCGGGCGCCAGGCCGGGCTGGGGCCAGTCCGCGGCGGCCAGCGTGCCCGATCCGCCGAAGCCGAACGACTCCCACAGCGTCTCGGTCACGAACGGCATCACCGGCTGCATCAGGCGCAGCAGCGTGCCGAGCACATGCGCGATCACCGCACGCAGCTCGTCCTGCGCCGCTCCCGCCTCGCCCGCCAGCAGGGGCTTGGCGAGTTCGAGCAGCCAGTCGCAGAACACGTTCCAGGTGAAACGGTAGAGGCTGGCGGCGTACTCGTCGAAGCGGAACGCCTCCAGCGCAGCCGTCGCCTCGGCGATCACCCGGTCGGTCTCGGAGAGAATCCAGTGCGAGATCGGCTGGGTGGCGGTGGCCGGGTCGAAGCCGGGCACCGGCGCGACGGCGTTCATCTCGCAGAAGCGTGCGGCATTCCACAGCTTGGTGACGAAGCTGCGATACTCCTTCACCCGCGACGGGCCGAGCTTGATGTCGCGGCCCGGACCGGTGAGCGCGCAGATGGTGAAGCGCAGCGCATCGGCGCCGAACTCGTCGATCAGCGTGATCGGATCGAGCCCGTTGCCGAGGCTCTTCGACATCTTGCGGCCCTGCTCGTCGCGCACCAGACCGTGCATGCACACGGTGCGGAACGGAACCTCGCCGGTGATGTGCAGGCCGAACATCATCATCCGGGCCACCCAGAAGAAGATGATGTCGAAGCCGGTGACCAGCACGTCGGTCGGATAGTAGCGCTCGAACTCGGGGGTCTTGCGGGGCCAGCCGAGGGTGGAGAACGGCCATAGCCCCGAGCTGAACCAGGTATCCAGCACGTCCGGATCCTGTTCGAGCGCGGTCTCGGTGCCGTAATGCACCCGCGCCTGCGCCTGCGCCTCCGCGGCATCGAGAGCGACGAAGACATGGCCGTCGGGGCCATACCAGGCCGGGATGCGATGCCCCCACCAGAGCTGGCGACTGATGCACCACGGCTTGATGTCGCGCATCCAGGCGAAGAAGGTGTTTTCCCAACTGCGCGGCACGAACACCGTGCGCCCCTGCTCGACCGCCTCGATCGCGGGCTTCGCCAGGGTGGCCGCGTCGCAGTACCACTGCGTGGTCAGGCGCGGCTCGACGATCGCGCCGCCGCGTTCGGCATGCGGCACCTGAAGCGTGTGCGGCTCGACGCGCTCGAGCCAGCCGAGGCGCTCGAGTTCGGCGACGATCGCGCGCCGCGCGGCCTCGCGGGGCTGGCCATCGATGCCGGTGACGAAATCGCGCGACGACAGGCCATCGATCTCGACCAGATCGCTCTCAATCTCGGCGATGGTCAGCTTCGCCTGCGCATCGAGAATGGTCGGCATCGGCAGGTCGTGGCGTCGGCCGACCTCGAAATCGTTGAAATCGTGCGCTGGCGTGATCTTGACCGCGCCGGTGCCCTTCTCGGGATCGGAATAGGCGTCGGCGACGATCGGGATCAGCCGGCCGGTCAGCGGCAGCACCACATGGCGGCCGACCAGGGCGGCATAGCGGTCATCCTCGGGATGCACCGCAACCGCCGAATCGCCGAGCATGGTCTCGGGGCGGGTGGTGGCCACCGTGATGGTCTCGTCCGTCGGCCGCCCGGCCGAATCGGCGAGCGGGTAGCGCAGATACCACATCGAGCCGCGCGTCTCGCGGTTCTCGACCTCGATGTCCGACAGCGCCGAGCCGAATTCCGGATCCCAGTTGACCAGCCGGCGGTCGCGATAGATCAGCCCCTCGCGAAACAGCCGCACGAACACCGTGCGCACCGCCTCCGACAGCCCCTCGTCCATGGTGAAGCGCTCGCGCGACCAGTCGGGCGAGGCGCCGAGGCGGCGGAGCTGGCGGGTGATGGTGTCGCCAGACTGCGCCTTCCACTGCCAGACGCGCTCGATGAAGGCGTCGCGGCCGATCTGCTTGCGGTCGATGCCGTCCTTCGCGAGCTGACGCTCGACCACCATCTGGGTGGCGATGCCGGCATGGTCGGTGCCGGGCTGCCACAGCGCATCGCGCCCTTCCATGCGGCGCCAGCGGACCAGCACGTCCTGGAGCGTGTTGTCGAGCGCGTGGCCGGCATGCAGCGTGCCGGTGACGTTCGGCGGCGGCATCATGATGGAGAAGGGTCGCTTGTTCGACTCCGGATGCGCCGCGAAACGGCCATCCGCCTCCCATTGCGCGTATTGGCGCTGCTCACTGGCGGCAGCATCGAACGACTTGTCGAGCATGGGGGTCAGGACGGGCTTTCGGCGTGGATCAGGAGAGCGCGGGTGTCCGCCCGCACGGGCGGCGGTGTCAACCCGCGCGCCCGCCGGACGTCAGGATGTGCCGGAGATGCGGGCGATCTCGGCGCGCACCATCCGCTCCACCATCGGCGGCAGGTGAACGTCGAGCCAGGTCCGCAGCAGCTCGCGGACCTCGTCACGCACCACATCCTCGATGGTCAGCCCACCGGACCGATAGACGGATGCGGACGGCTCGGCGGCCGGGGGGTGCTGGGCGGCAAGGGCCGCGCGCAGCGTGGCCAGCGACGCAGCGCTCTCGCTGGCCGGCCCCTCCCTGAGCAGCGGCTCCGCCGGGAGGTCCGACGGACCGGCGGCCTGCGGCAGGACTGTCTCGGCGATCTGCGGCTGGTGAAGATCGGCCACCGGCTCGGCCGCGGCCGGATGCACGGGCGCGGGCTCGGGGTCGACCCGCATCGAGCGATGCAGGTCGATCACCTCCTCCGCGGGAAGCTCGGCCGCGTCCGATGCGGACGCCTCTGCCTCGTCGGAATGCAGGATGCGCCGGATCGACGCGAGGATATCGTCCATATCGCCCTCGGTGCCATCGCCGGGGGCCTTCGATCCAGGTTCCATCGTCCGCACTCCCGTCATGGCCGTCACCGGCGCGCTGCCCGCTGCGTGGTCATCGTCCCGGCTGGGTCAGCGCGTAGTCGCCCGTGCCCCAGAGCCGGTTCTTGACCGCATTGTAATAGGCGGTGTCGTCATACAGCGGCACGTTGAGATGCAGGTCTCGCGCCGTCAGCCTGCCGGCGGCCTGCGCGGCCTGATAGGAGGCGTAGACCATGTTGCTGAGCGCCTGCACCAGCGAGACCTGGGCGGTCAGCAGGGTCTGCTGCTGCTGGAGCACCTCGAGCGTGGTCGAGGTGCCGACGATCGCCTGCCGCTCGACGCCGTCGAGCGCCACCACGCCGGCCCGGATGGCGGCGCGGCTGCTCTCGATCGAGGCGCGATAGGCGGTGAGGTTCTGCCAGGCCGCCACCGTCTGCTGCACCGCCTCGCGACGCTGCACATCGACCTGTCGGTGCGCCTGCTCGGCGGTCTGCCGCGCCTGACGCACGGCGGCATATTCGCTGCCGCCCTGATAGATCGGCACCTGGAGCTGCACGAGGGCGGCCAGGCCGCGCGAACTGTAGCCGGCCTGACCCTGGTTCTGGGTGTCATAGGCCTGACCTTGGAGACTGAGCTTGGGCATCAGCGCCGCGAAGGCGACATCCACCTGATCCTTGGCGGCGGATTCGGCGAACAGCGCCGCGACGACGTTGGGGTTGTTCTCGCCGGCGAGCGCGATGGCGTCTTTCTGGGTACGCACGGGCAGGGTCAGCGGCTGCGGTGGCTCCAGATTGGGCGCCGGGGGGGCGCCGACATACTGGGTGTAGGTGGCGATCGCGGTCTGGAGCGTGCCCTCGGATTGCTGACGCTGCGCCCGCGCGGTCGCGAGTGCGGATTCCGCCTGCGCGACATCGGTGCGGGTGATCTCGCCGACACGGAAACGGTCGGTGGTGGCGCGGACCTGTTCCTCGAGCACCTTCTCGTTGTTGGTGTTGAGCTGCACGAGCTGCTGGTCGAGCACCACCGAGATGTAGGAATTGACCACGTTGAGCATCACCTGCTGCTCGGTGGCGAGCAGGGTGGCGCGCTCCGACATCACGCGGTTGACGGCCTGATGCGTGGTCGCGGTGGTGCGACCGCCGGAATAGAGCGGCTGGTTGATGGTGCCCGACACGCTGTGACCGAAGGCATGCAGCGGCAGCAGGGTATTCTGACTGATGGGACGGCCGGCGGCGTCGACACCCCTCGACGTATAGTGCGAGTTACCGTCGTAGTAGCTCTCGGACGCGGTGATCGACACGGTCGGCCGCCACCCGGCGAGCGCGGTCGGCACGTCCTCGTCGACACTGCGCAGGTTTGCGCGCTCGGCCTTCAGCGTCGGATTGTTGAGATAGGCATAGGCCATCGCCTGCTGGAGCGTATGCGGCACCAGGGTGGGCGGGCCGCTGCCATCGTATTTCTGGGCACAGGCGGGACCGGCGCCGCCGAACGCGGTGCCTGCGCAGAGCAGGGCCGCAAGCCCGGCCCGGCGCAGCGGGAGGGGTGCGCCCGCGGCAGAAATGTCGTGAGATCCCATCCAGCTCCACTCCTGCGCCCGGCGGCCCTGTGCCGGCCCATCCGCCGCATCCATCGATGATACGGTGCGACCCGTTAAGAAAACCCCAAACATGCGGTCCCCGCCCTCAGAACACGAAGGCGGGCGCTGCGGCGAGTTCGGCGATCGGCCGCACCGCCGCGTCGAACAGTGGCACCGGTCGCAGACCGCCGCCCACCTCCTCGGCCAGCGACGCGCAGGCCACCCGCCCGGCCCGCTGCGGCGAGATCACCGTCACCACCCGGCCGCCGGCCCGAAGCTGGGCGGCGAGGGCGGACGGGATGCAGGCGACGGCGCCGTCGATGACGATCAGGTCGTAGGGCGCACCGGCGCCCACCCCGGCAGCGAGCGGGCCAACGCTCCAGATCACCGGCTCGACCGAGCGCCGGTCGGCGAAGGTATCGCGATCGGCGGTGAGCGACGCGCCGAGCGCGGCGAGCGCCGGATCGCTCTCCAGCGCCACCACCTCAGCCCCCAGGCAGGCCAGCAGGGCCGCGACATAGCCCGTCGCTGCACCGACCAGCAGAACCTTCTCGCCGGCGCGCACGCCCGCGGCCTGGACCAGCCGGGCAATCACCCGCGGCTCGGTGAGCGCGCGCCCGGAGGTGATCTCCACCTCGCCGTCGCGATAGGCCAGCAGCCGGGCCGCCTCGGGCACGAAACGCTCACGACGGATCTGCCGCATCGCCTCGATGATTCGCGGGTCGTTGACCTGGTTCGGCCGCACCTGCCCGTCGACCATCAACCCGCGTGCCTGGGCGAACGGATCGCTCCCGGACGGGTGATGACCGGCGATTCGGGAATCGCCGGCAACCAGACCCGATGGCGCAACCATGCTGAGACTCTGGCTCATCTGCCTATCCTGTCGAGACCGCATCCTGCCGGCGCACACGCGCCAGACCGGGCAAGTCTAGCCCGAAGCGCGCGCATCGCACAGCCCGCCTGACCGTATGGTCAATGGACGTGTCGCCGCAAGCACGTCGCCCGTCGCGCCCCTCGGGCCGTTCGACACTCCCTTGACCTCGACAGGCGCGCGCGACATACAGCGCGGACCCGCGCACCGAGGTCCGGTGGCAGAGTGGTGATGCAGCGGACTGCAAATCCGCGAATGTGGGTTCGATTCCCGCCCGGACCTCCATTGCCCGACAGACGGCCCCGCTCCTCAGACCCGCGCGTGAGCCAGATTCGCCTCGATCGCCAGCCGGGCAGTCTCCAGCATCGCGCGCAGATCCCCGCAGCTCGCGCCGTCGCGCGCCTGCACCGACATGCCCTGCAACAGCGCGCCGATGAACCGGGCGAGGCTGTCGGGGCGGGTTTGCGGGCGCATCTCGCCCTCCTCGACGGCGCGGCGGATGCGTGTCTCGATGGCGCCGAGCATGTCAGCGCGCAGCCGCGCCGCCATCGCCGCAAGGGTGGCGTGTTCCTCCGCGCAGGTCAGCAGCGCCGTGGCGATCATGCAGCCCTGTGGCTTGTCGGGACAGCAATAGGCGCGAGCCGAATTCTCCAGCAGACCAAGCAGGCTGGGCTGGATGCGGCTCTCGCGCTCGAGCGAATCGACGAAGGCGGACGCGACCTTCTGGCGGTACCAGCCAAGCGCCTCCTCGTAGAGCTCGGCCTTGGAGCCGAAGGCGGCGTAGAGGCTCTGCGCGGTGATGCCCATCGCGGCGGTGAGCACACTGATCGAGGCGCCCTCGTAACCCTGCGCCCAGAACGTCTCGACCGCCCGCGCCAAGGCCGCGGCCCGATCGAAGCCGCGCGGACGCCCGCGCGAACGGGTCGGCGCGGGAAGAGCGGGAGTCGACTGGGGGGAATTGGGCAGGTGGTCCATCACAGGTCTTGCCGCGTCGCGTCCTCTGCCGTCATCGAACCTCCATGTAGCGCGACTATCGCACGATTGAAGACAAACGGCGCCGCTCAGTGCATGGTCACCGCGCAAAGCAGCCAGCAGCAGCCGAGCCCGACCCCGCCCAGCGCCACGAGCCCGCGTGGCAGCGCGATACCGCCGATCAGCAGACTGCCCAGCAGCCACGACTCGGTGAAGGCGCGGAAATACGACAGCGGCTCGATCCACGGCCCCGTCATCACCAGCGTCATTGCCGCCAGCGGCGCCCAGGCGGCCGCCACCACGCGGCAGCCCGGATCGCGGACCGCGCGCGGCAGTGCCGCCAGCACGAACAGCGTCCACGCGCCGAGCCCGGCGATGGTGGCCGCGACGACCAGATGCAGGGTGGGGCCGAGGATGTGGCCCATGCCGTGATAGGCAGGGCGGCCGTGCAGCGCGTCCGACAGGGCGCCCAGCATCCCTTCCAGCGGCCAGCCGAGATTGGCCGCGCCCTCCGCCGCCGAGGCGGTCTGACCGAAGGCGTGATGGAGCACGAGCTGCCATGCCACCGCCGGCAGTAGCGCCGCGGCCGAGGCGGCGAGAAGCCGCAGCTCGGTCGGGTCGGTGCGCCGGCGCACGAGCCCTGCAAGGCAGCGGCACCCGTACAGCAGGCCGAGACCGGCCAGGGCGAGAATCCCCGTCTCCCGGGTCAGGCAGGCCGCCGCGCCGGCCGCGAACAGCGCCAGCGGAGAACGCGCGATCGCGGCCCGCACCGCGAGCAGCACCAGGGCGGCGGAGCAGATCTCGGTGGTGTCGCGCATGAGCGAGATCACGAAGCCCGGCCAGGCCAGCATCGCCAGGCAGCACCAGCGCGGCCGGCCGAGCGTGCGCGACAGATCCGCCGCCAGCCAGGCAATCAGGCCAAGCCCGGCCAGATTGAGGCCCAGCATCGCGTCGGCGACCAGCCCGGGCCGGCCCAGCGACACCCCCCAGGCAAGCAGCGGATAGAACACGCGCATCATGCGCAGCGACGGCGCGTCCAGCGTGATGCCATGCGCGGTGGGTACGAGAGCGAACGGGTCGAGGGCGATGCGGTAGTAGAACTGCCCGTCGAAACCCGGGCTGTGCGGCCGCACCACGATCGGCGCCGGCAATGCTGCGGGATCGACGAACAGGTCGCCGGCGATGACGAAGACGGAGGCATCGCCCTGGGCGCGGATGAGCGGCGGCAGCAGGATCAGCCCGTACACCAGCACCACGATCGCGGCGAACCACGCCGCGAAACGCCCGTCGGCGCGGCCTGCCACGATCGCCATCAGAGCGAGAGCATCAGCCGGATGTTCTGGATCGCCGCACCCGAGGCCCCCTTGCCCAGATTGTCGAGCCGCGCGGTCAGCACCGCCTGGCCGAGGCGGGCATTGCCGTGCACCCGCAGCTCGAGCCGGTCGCTGCCGGCCAGTTCCTCCCCCGTCAGGCGCTCTTCCGGGCGGCCCGGCAGCACGCTCACATGCGCGCTACCGGCATAATGCGCGGCCAGCGTCTCGTGCAGGAGCTGCGGCGTGGGTCTTCCCGGCAGGGCGGCGAGATGCAGCGGGATCGACACGATCATCCCCTGCGCGAAATGCCCGACGGAGGGGACGAAGATCGGTCGTGTGGTGAGCCCGCTGCGGGCGACGATCTCGGGGATATGCTTGTGCTCGAGGCCGAGCGCGTAGAGATGGAACGCTGGGCCACCATCGGCCTCGTGATCGGCGATCATCGACTTGCCACCCCCGCTGTAGCCGCTGATCGCATTGATGGTCAGCGGTGTCGCGGGCGGGATGATGCCACTCGCCACCAGCGGGGCGAGCAGGGCGATCGCGCCGGTCGCGTAGCAGCCGGGATTGGAGACGCGCGCGGCCTCGGCGATCAGCGCCGGCTGCGCGGCGGCGAGTTCGGGGAAGCCATAGACCCAGTCGGGCGAGACGCGATGCGCGGAGCTCGCGTCGAGGAGCCGGGGCTGCTCCGCGCCTTCAATGGACGCGGCCATCGCCGACGCTTCGACCGATGCCGCATCCGGCAGGCAGAGCACGACGAGATCGGCGGCGCGCATCAGTGCGAGGCGGGCCTCGCGGTCCTTGCGGCGGTCCGGATCGATGCTGAGCACGGTGACGGGAAGGTCGCGCAGGCGCTCGCGGATGCCGAGCCCCGTGGTGCCTGCCTCGCCATCGATGAAGATCGTCGGTGCCATCGTCCCTGTCATGCTCCGTGCAGGGTGTGGAGATAGTCCGAAAGACGGCAGATGCGAAGCGCCGCATGACGCTCCCGGCAGGGTCGCCACCTTCGTGGAGCAGCGCGGGACACAGAGCCAGGACGCAAAAAGGGGGTGGGCCATTGGCCCACCCCCTTTTTCGTGTACCGATCGCGGATCGGCGACCCCGACACTCTCGCTGGTCGAGACCCCCGCGCCGGATCAGCGCTTCGAGAACTGGAAGCTGCGACGGGCCTTCATCTTGCCGTATTTCTTGCGCTCGACGACACGCGGATCGCGGGTGAGGAAGCCGGCGGCCTTGAGGATGCCGCGCAGCCCCGGCTCGTAATAGGTGAGCGCACGGCTCAGGCCATGGCGCAGCGCACCGGCCTGACCCGAGAGCCCGCCACCCTTCACCGTGCAGAACACGTCGAACTGGTTGTAGCGATCGGCGACCAGGAACGGCTGGGTGAGCAGCATGCGCAGCACCGGACGGGCGAAATAGGTGCCGACCGGCTTGCCGTTGACGATGATGTCGCCCTTCCCCGGCTTGATCCAGACACGGGCGATGGCGTTCTTGCGGCGGCCCGTCGCGTAGGAACGACCCTGCGCGTCGCGCTTCGGCTCGCGGGGCGCGTTCTCCGAGGAGGTGGCGATGTTGAGGCTGCCGAGATCAGCGAGCGAGCCGGTGCCGACGGGGCGGACTTGGGTTTCGGACATGATGTTCAGGCCCCGATCGAGCTGCTGTTGACGCTGTTCTTGCGGTTCAGCGCGGCGACGTCGAGTGCGACCGGCTGCTGACCGTCATGCGGGTGGGTGGTGCCGCCATAGACGTGCAGGTTGCGCATCTGCTGGCGCTGGAGCGGGCCGCGGGTGATCATCCGCTCGACCGCCTTCTCGATGAGGTGGCCGGGGTTCTTGCCCGACAGGCGCTGGGCGACGGTGCGCTGCTTGATGCCACCCGGATAGCCGGTGTGGTAGTGGAACAGCTTCTGGCCAGCCTTGTTGCCGGTCAGCTTCACCTTCTCGGCGTTGATGACGACGACGTGGTCGCCGCAATCGATATGCGGGGTGAACTGGGCCTTGTGCTTGCCGCGCAGGCGGTTGGCGATGATGACGGCGAGACGGCCGAGCACCAGACCTTCCGCGTCGATCAGCACCCAGTTCTTGGAAACCTCCGCAGGCTTCAGCGAGAGGGTGGATTTCATGAGACGCTATTCCATCGACAGAATCAGAGTGGCGCGGGTTATGGAGAGACGGAGGCGGCGCGTCAACGCTTTTCTGCATGAAACATGCGGCGATATCGCTGAAAATACGATGGATTTCATGTCTGGTATGATGATACCGGACAAGCTCGAGGGAGACAGACCGGATGGCGCGGATCAATTTCGTCGAGTTGCCAGCGGCAGGGTTCGTCGCCTCACGACGCTTCTATACCGAGGCGTTCGGCTGGGAGATGACCGGTTTCGGGCCGAGCTATGCCTGCACGATGACCGGCGATGTCGATCTCGGGTTGCAGGGCGATGCCGTCGAGGCCACGGCCGCGCCATTGCCGGTGATCGAGGTCGGCGATCTCGAGGCGGCGTTGGCTTCAGTGCGGGAGGCGGGCGGGCAGATCAGCAAGCCGGTATTCGGCTTCCCGGGCGGGCGGCGATTCCATTTTCGCGACCCGAGCGGCTGCGAGCTGGCGGTGATGCAGGCGGACGCGACCCAGGGATAGGCGCCGTGCCAAGCCGGGGTCAGCGCGTCGGGCTGGCGCCGATGAACGGCAGCGGCGCGCCGGCACCGAGATATTGGGGCATGGTGCCGGTCCAGCGGTCGAGCGCCTTGGCCTGGAGCAGTGACGGCGTCAGCGAGGCAGAGATCAGCGCGTTGGCCTTGGACTGCGCCTCGGAGGTGACCAGCAGCGCCTGCGCCTCGCCCTGGGCGTTGGCGATCTGCGCCTCGGCGTGGGCTTTGGCCTCCACCACCTGCTTCTGGGCGACGATCTTCGTCTGGTCCAGCGTATACTGCGCCTGGAGTGCCTGCTGCTGGGCGATCTGCTTGGCCTCGATCGCTTGGTCATATGCCTGCGAGAAGGCGAAATTGGCGATGTTCACGGCCTCCACATTGAGGTGGTAGGGCACCAGCGAGCGCACCACCAGCTCCTTGATCTGGCCGTCGACGATGTCGCGCTTGGTGACCAGTTCCTCGGCATTGTAGGCGGCGGTGACGGCCTTGACGTCGTTGGACACGGTCGGCGCGATGATGCGGCGGCCGAACGTGTCGAAATCGCGGAAATCGCGCCAGAAGCCGGGCGCATCGGCCGGGTTGAGGTGAAAGGTGACGGAGACCGAAGTGTGCACCGTCTGGAGATCGTGCGTGGCACCCAGCTCGTCGGAGGTGACGGTCTGCGGCTGGGTCGAGACCAGCTCGATGCGCTGGTAGAACGGCACCGTCACATGCAGCCCGGGGCCGAGCGCGGTGGGCTGCACCGATCCGAAATCGAGCAGCACGCCGCAATAGCCCGACGAGATCTGCCGGAAGGTACCGGCGAAAAGGAACAGCACCGCGAACAGCAGCGCCAGCCCGCCGACGATGCGCATCGGCGACGGCCAGCGGAAGGAGGGCGCGCGCGGCAGCCGGCCGCCCTGTCCGGGAAGCAGCCAGGGCGAGGGAGGATCGGGGTCGGCCATCGCGAATCACTCTACGATCATGGCAGAACGGCGCAATGACCCAGAAAATCCATGTCATCGGCGCCTCGGGCCGCTCGGGCCTGGCCGTCAGCCGCGCCCTGGCCGCTCGCGGCGCGTCGGTGGTGCCGGTGGTGCGCAACCCGGCGCGCTGGCGGCCCATCGCCGGGTCGGAGGCGCCGCGGATCGCCGACCTGACCGACCCGCGCGCGCTGGCAGAGGCGATCGGCGATGCGCAGGCGGTGATCTCGTGCGCGCATGCGCGCCATATCGGCGCGATCCTGACCGCGACGCAGGCCCGGCGGCTGGCCTTCCTCGGCAGCACGCGGCGATTCACCCGATGGCCCGATTCACACGGCGACGGGGTGATCGCCGGCGAGGCGGCGCTGCGGAGCTCCGGACGTGCGGGGGTGCTGCTGCACCCGACGATGATCTATGGCGCGGCCGGCGAGGACAATGTCCGGCGGCTGGCGGCCCTGCTGCGTCGGCTGCCGGTGGTGCCGCTGCCGGGCGGCGGCCGCGCCCTGGTGCAGCCGGTTTATCAGGATGATGTCACACAGGCGCTGTGCGCGGTGATCGAGCGGGACTGGAGCGGACCGCAGAGCTTCGTCATCGCCGGACCGGAGGCAATGCCGTATCGCGATTTCGTCGCCGCGGTCGCACGGGCGGCGGGACTGAGGCGGCCACGGTTCGTGGGCGTGCCGGCGGCTGCACTGATCGCGGCAAGCCCGCTCACATTGCTGCCCGGCCTGCCGCGCATCCGCGGTGCCGAGATCCGCCGCTTGCTGGAGGACAAGGCGTTCGACATCGCGCCCGCACGCGCAGCGTTCGGCTTCGCACCCATCAGCCTCGCGCAGGGCCTGGCGTCGACGTTCCGTCCAGACGCGCCCTGAGCCGGGCGAGGTCGTCGGGCGTGTTGACGTTGTCGAGGCTTCCGGCGGGCAGTTCCTCCGCCCGCGCCCCGATCGCGCGGGCATAGTCCGACACGCGCGGGCCGCGCGAGGCCACCGCCAGCATGTCGCGCAGCACGCGACGCGACGCGACCGGCCACATCCCGACCAGCCAATGCATCCGCCCCCCGCTGGCGGCATGGGCGGGCGCAGACCCGAGGCGTTCGACCAGATCGTGCGGGATCAGCGGCGTGTCGCCCGGCACGGTGACGAGAATCTCAGCCCCCTGCCCCGCCGCCCAGTCCAGCCCGGCCAGCACGCCGGACAGCGGCCCCATATCGGCAAATTCATCGGCCAGCACTGGCATGCCGAAGACGGAGAAACGCGCCGGATCGCCATTCGCGCTGATCGCCAGACGATCGACCTGGGCCTCAAGCCGCGCCAGCACATGCTCGAGCAGGGTGTGCCCGCCCGCCATCAGCAACGGCTTGTCGCCGCCCCCCATTCGCGAGGCCAGACCGCCCGCCAGGATCAACCCGACCTTCAAGATGTGATGGGTCGAAAGCCGGGACAGATCGCCCCGGTCCTGTTCGACAGAATGCTGGGGCGAACGACGGGGCTCGAACCCGCGACATCCAAGACCACAACCTGGCGCTCTACCAACTGAGCTACGTCCGCCACAGCGGCGCTCGCTTTACGGAAACGAGGCAGGCGCGTCAAGCGATGGACGGGCGGTTTGGGGCATAAGCCAGGCGTGCAGGCGCGAGACCGCCTCGTCGAGCACGCGCTCGCGCTTGCAGAAGGCGAAACGCACGCAGCGGCCCTCGAGTCCGCTGGTGGCACCGTCATAGAAGGCGGAGAGCGGGATCGCGGTGACGCGGGCCTCCCGGGTCATGCGCTGGCAGAAGGCGAGGTCGTCCTCTCCGGGGCGCAGATGGGCGGAAATATCGGCAATCAGGAAATAGCTGCCGTCGCAACCGAGCACGTCGAGGCCGAGCGCGCGCAGGCCGGCCGCCAGCCGGTCGCGCCGCGCCGCGAGGGTGGCGGCGAGCTGCGCGAAATAGGCATCGTCGAGACCCAGGCCGAGGGCGGTGGCGCGCTGGAGATTCGGCGCGGTGGTGAAGGTGAGATTCTGGTGCGCCTTGGCAATGGTGGGCGCGAGCGAGGCGTCGGCGGTGACGTAGCCGACCTTCCAGCCGGTGAAGGAGAAGGTCTTGCCGGCGCTGCCGATGCGGATCGCACGATGGCGCATGCCGGGCAGCGTCATCAGCGGGATGTGGCGCGCCGCGCCGAAGACGAGATGCTCGTACACCTCGTCGCAGACCGCATAGGCGTCGTGGCGTTCGAGCAGGCCGGCGAGGACGGCCAGCTCCTCGCGGGTGAACACCTTGCCGGTCGGGTTCATCGGCGAGTTGAACAGCAGCGCCTTCGTCTTCGGCCCGAATGCCGCCTCGAGGGCGGCGACCGGCAGGCGCCAGTCGGGCGGCTCCAGCCGCACCAGGCGCGGGGTGGCACCAAGCAGGCGCAGGGTCGGCAGGTAGGTGTCGTAGAGCGGTTCGATCACCACCACCTCGTCGCCGGGCGCGACCAGTGCGGCGAGCGAGGCGGCGAGCGCCTCCGTCGCACCCGAGGTGACGATCACCTCGCGGGCGGGGTCGATCTCGAGGCCGTGGAAACGACGGTTGGCGGCCGCCACCGCCTCGCGCAGCACGGGCAGGCCGGTCAGCGGCGGATACTGGTTGCGCGCCTCGCCCAGATCTGGATCGGACAGGGTCCGGGCGGCCTCGGCGACCAGCTCGGCCGGGCCCTCGGTGTCGGGGAAGCCCTGGCCGAGATTGATCGCCCCATGCTCCGCGGCGAGGGCGGACATCACCGTGAAGATGGTGGTGGGCAGGGCCGACAGACCGGGGTTGAGCGGCTTCATCTGACTGTTTCACACCTTGGACAAGGCGGGCGACGCGGATTGCCCACGTGCGGTCCGCATGCGAATTTCGCCTCCAGCGACGGAGACGGACATGAAGAAGATCGAGGCGGTCATCAAGCCCTTCAAGCTCGACGAGGTCAAAGAGGCGCTGCAGGAGATCGGCCTGCAGGGCATCACGGTGATCGAGGCGAAGGGATTCGGGCGCCAGCGTGGCCATACCGAGCTCTATCGGGGCGCGGAATACGTGGTGGATTTCCTGCCCAAGGTGAAGATCGAGCTGGTCTGCGAGGACAGCCTGGTCGAGCGCGCGGTGGAGACGATCATCGCGGCCGCCCATACGGGGCGGATCGGCGATGGCAAGATCTTCATCTCGCCCGTCGAGGAGGTGATCCGGATCCGGACCGGGGAGCGTGGCGAGGACGCCATCTGAAAAGAGCCGGCGCGATTTGTGCGCAACGACCCACATGAAACGGTTGCGTGACGTTTTTCGTGCCTGTTCCCCCTTGCGAGAGGGCGCGGTTCCGGCCCAAAAATGTGCAGCCGTTTCGAGTTCGACGGACACCGCGCAACAATCGGCAAGACGCGGCCTTCCGAGTTTCCACTTGCTGCATCAAGGAGCAGAGACAGCCTATGGCCAAGAAACCCGCGGCTTCGGCAGCGCCAGCCCCGTCGGCCGGCATCCCCAAGGCCGACCCGGCAGCGGTCGCCAAGGTGATGGCCATGCTCAACGAGCATTCGGTCGAATATGTCGATCTCCGCTTCACTGACCCGAAAGGCAAGTGGCAGCACACCACCCAGCACGTCTCGACCATCGAGCCGGACGTGTTCACCGACGGCTTCATGTTCGACGGCTCGTCGATCGGCGGCTGGAAGGCGATCAACGAGAGCGACATGATCCTGCTGCCCGACGCGAGCACGGCGGTGATGGACCCGTTCGCCGCCAAGCCGCAGTTGATCCTGATCTGCGACATCGTCGAGCCCTCGACCGGCCAGTACTACAACCGCGATCCGCGCAGCACGGCCAAGCTGGCCGAGGCCTATCTGAAGTCCACCGGGCTCGGTGACACCGCCTTCTTCGGTCCCGAGGCCGAGTTCTTCGTCTTCGACAGCGTCAAGTTCGGCGTCGGCCCGAACTTCGCCCTCTACCAGCTCGACAGCGTCGAGGGCCCCGGCGCCTCGCTGAAGGACTACCCCGAAGGCAACATGGGCCACCGTCCGGTGGTCAAGGGCGGCTACTTCCCGGTCCCGCCCGTCGACAGCGAGAACGACCTGCGCGCCGAGATGCTCTCGACGATGGGCGAGATGGGCCTGGCGATCGAGAAGCACCATCACGAGGTCGCCCAGAGCCAGCACGAGCTCGGCACCAAGTTCGGGCCGATGGTGCGCATGGCCGACGAGATGCAGATCTACAAATACTGTATCCACAACGTCGCGCACAGCTACGGCAAGACCGCGACCTTCATGCCGAAGCCGATCTATGGCGACAACGGCTCGGGCATGCATGTGCACCAGTCGATCTGGAAGGACGGCAAGCCGACCTTCGCCGGCAATGCCTATGCCGACCTCTCCGACACCGCGCTCTACTATATCGGCGGCATCATCAAGCACGCCAAGGCGCTCAATGCTTTCACCAACCCGTCGACCAACTCCTACAAGCGGCTGATCCCGGGCTTCGAGGCGCCGGTGCTGCTGGCCTATTCGGCCCGCAACCGCTCCGCGTCCTGCCGCATCCCGTATGCGACCAACCCGAAGGCCAAGCGCGTCGAGGTCCGCTTCCCCGACCCGACCGCCAACCCCTACCTCGCCTTCGCGGCGATGCTGATGGCAGGCCTCGACGGCATTCTCAACAAGATCCATCCCGGCGAGGCGATGGACAAGGATCTCTACGACCTGCCCCCCGAGGAACTGGCCGAGATCCCGACCGTCTGCGGCTCGCTCCGCGAGGCGCTCGACTCGCTCGCCGCCGATCACGACTTCCTGCTCGCCGGCGGCGTGTTCACCAAGGACCAGATCGAGAGCTACCTCGAGCTGAAGTGGAAGGATGTGTATCGCTTCGAGCACACGCCGCACCCGGTCGAGTTCGAGATGTACTACTCGGTCTGACGCCGTAAGCCGGGGCCAAGTGCCCCGACTGCCCGATGATGTTCAGAAAATCCCGGCTTCGGCCGGGATTTTTTTTGCGGTGTCGCCACCACGTCGAGAGCGATCGGATACTTGAAGTATAGCGAAAAACGTTACTTTGATTATGAAGTATAGCCAGAATTTATTGTTCATAAACGCACTATAAAAATACCGTATATTTGCATAAAGTTTGCATAAAAATCACGATCCCGTCTATTTGCCTTGCTCCCACGACCCGTCACCTCCCTGCGCACACAGCACCCGTGCTGCGGAGAGGTCCGGTTCGACACCCTGGAGCGCAGATGTACGAGACCCTTTCCCAACCGGCGGCACGGCCGCGACACGCACGATGCGGACGCCCCTCGCGCGCGTTCCTGTGCTCCAGTGTCGCGCTCATCACGCTCCTGCATCACGCGCCGGCCCGCGCCGCCGGCGATCCGGCATCCTCGGCGGCGCCCCAGCCTCGCCATGCCCAGGCGCCTGCGACGAAGGCGCATCCTCGCCACGCTGTCGCTCAGACCATCTCCGATGTGGTGGTGACCGCGGTTTCGGCCGCCGGGCGCGCACAACGCAGGCCCGAGAGCCTCTCGGTCGTCGATGGTGCGCAACTGCGCGCGCGCGGCATCCAGTCCTTTGCGACCCTTGCCCAGTCCACCCCGGGGGTGTCGCTCAAGAGCGAGGGACCCAGCCAGACCGAAATCGAGATGCGCGGCATCACCGCCAATGGCGGCAATGCGCCCACGGTCGGGTTCTACCTGGGCAACCTCGCGCTCACCGGACCGGCCGGCGCGCAGAACGGCCACGTCGTGATCGACCCGTCGCTGTATGATCTCAACCGCATCGAGATCGCACGCGGTCCCCAAGGCACCGATGGTGGCGTGATGGCGCTGGCCGGCAGTGCGCGCCTCATCCCCAACGCCCCCGACACCAGCGCCTATCACGGCGCGATGAACAGCATCCTGTCCGGCACCGATGGCGGCGGCTTCAATCACGATGACAATCTGATGCTCAATCTGCCGCTGGTCCGCGACAAGCTCGCCCTGCGGCTGGTCGGCAGCGAGCAATACACCAACGGCTGGATCGACCGGATCGTCGCGGCCCCCTTTCCCCAGGCCGGGGGCGAGCCCGTCGGAACGGTGCGCGGCGACGTGCGCGATGCGCCGGTCGTGGCGCGCCATCCCGGCTCGAATGCCGCGCAGAACTACGCCACCCGCGCCAGCCTGCTGTGGCAACCGACGGAGCGTATCACCGTCTCGCCCTCCTTCTTCTACGAGACCAGCCATCAGGACGGCATCAGCGCCTTCGACAGCGATCCCGGCACGCAGGCACACTACCAGCCCTTCGACATCGCCGAGCCGCTGACGGACCGGATCGCGATCTACGGGCTCGATGCGAGCTACCGGTTCGATGCCTTCAAGGTGTCGTCGATCTTCGGCTACTGGACGCGCCATTCGACCCAGACCGAGGAAGCCTCGGAAAGCTTCAACAATCCCTTCCAGGCGCTGACCGTCGACGCCAATCCGCCGTTCCATGGCCCGTCGGGAACCGGGCCGGAATACGGCCATGAAATCGATCCCTCGCGGCAGTACAGCGAGGAACTGCGCTTCAGTTCCCTTGGTGGCAGCCGCCTGGGCTGGACCGGCGGCTTCTATTTCAGTCGATTCTCGTCGACGTGGAATTTCGACGGCACCACGCCGAACGCGGCGCCGTATGAGGACCTCGGCACACTCGGCCCGGCCACGACACCGGACTGGTTCGACGCCGATGCCCGCACGGCCGAATCACAATATGCTGTCTACGGCAACGTGCACTACAGCCTCACCCCCAAACTGACCGCACAGCTCGGCCTGCGGCTGACGCGCTACGATTACAGCTTCGCCTCCTGCATCAGTGGCTGGGGCTCGGGCCTGGGTGCCGCGACCCCGTCCTGCACCGGCGATGTCAGGCTGCACAACAACGACGCCAGCCCGAGCTTCAACCTGTCCTACAGGCTGGATCCACGCACCCTGTTCTATGTGAACATCGCGCGCGCGATGCGCCCGGCCGGCGGCAATTCGATCTACCCGACCACCGGCGGGGTGTGGGGGCCCGTCTTCCAGCAGTTCGGGTTCAACGGCAGTCGCTGGCCGCTCACCTACAAGCCCGATACGATGTGGAGCTACGAGGCAGGCACCAAGACCCGTTTCTGGCACGATCGCATCACCCTCGATGCCGACCTCTACGCAGAGGACTGGCAGCACATCCAGCTCGAGGCCCTTCCCGCCGACTGGGCGCTGAACATCAACGGCCGCCACGCGACGATCTTCGGCGGAGAGGTCCAGGCACAGGCCGTGCTCGGCGCAGGCTTCACGCTGCAGGCCACGGCAAGCTACCTGCACGAACATCTCGACGGCGGCGATCACTGGGTGATCACGCCGAGCGATGTCCTGCCGGAGGTCGCACGGGTCGTACAGAGCACGGTGCTGTCGTATTCCCACCCGCTCGACGCGACCTACAGCCTGATCGGCAACATCCAGAACTCGTTTACCGGCCCGAGATACTCGATCGCCTTCCCGGTGATCGGCGGCACGTTTGCCGGCAACGGTGCCTGGACCCGTCTGAAGGGCTACGATCTGACCGATTTGCGTCTCGGCCTGCGATCGGCGCGCGGCTGGAGCATCACCGCGTTCGTCGACAACGTCTTCAACACACGCGCCCGGCTCGAGAGCCTGTTCCAGGAGAACCTGCCGACGCCGACCTACAACCGCATCGTCACCAACCAGCCCCTCACGGGCGGCATCGATCTCAACGCCACGTTCTAAGCGTGTCACGGACCCGAACTCGCGGGGACGTACCGCTTCGAACGATAACTGCGCCTTTAGAGTGCTAAATATACCATACAGACCAAAAACAGAGCAATTTAAAATCAACTGAATTGCAATAATTTGCAATCCGTGACATGGCTGTTTCCTATAGGGAGGCAGCCATGTCACTTTCCGGATGCTCACATCCGGCCCGGTTCAAAGGGCCATTTTTCGCTTTTGCGTTCGTGGCAGCGTACTCGAGCGGGCCCGGAGAGGCCCGCGCGCAGAGTGCGCAGCCGATAGTCAACACGACCACCCCCGCAACCGCGCCGGCAGACGCATGGAGTGACTGGTTCTCCGGCATCACCGTGCAAGGCCTGGCCAATGCCGGCGCGACGTTCAATCCGGACGGGCCGAAATACAATTTCGGCAACTTCCTTTCCGACCACGCCAACCAGTTCAACCTCAACCAGCTCGCGCTCACGGTCGCCAAGGCCACCGACCCGACCAAGGCGGAGTTCCAGCTCGGTTTCACGCTGGAAGCGCTCTACGGCTCGGATGCGCGCTACTATCACCTGCTCGGCGTGTCGGATAAATGGATCTCGTCGCGCTACCAGCTCATCCCCGCACAGGCGCATATCGATGCGCATATCCCGCTGCTGACCAAGGGTGGCATGGAGCTGCAGGCCGGCATCCTGCAGGCGCCAATGGGCGTCGAGGTGCTCGATCCGTCGGTGCGCCCGTTCTACACGCTCGCCTATACATCGGAATATTCGGTGCCGTTCGAGCATGTCGGCGCGATGTTCCGACTGCACGTCTCCGATCACTGGGACGTGCTGTGGGGGGTCGATACCGGCAACCAGACCACCTTCGGCCGGCATGACAACAACGACGAGGCGGCGGGCTATTTCGGCGCCTCGTCGACCGGGCTGCTCGGCGGCAACCTCGCGGTCAACTGGCTCAGCCGGATCGGGCCCGAGAACGCCGTCGCGGTGCTGGGGCCGGTGGCCAACAGCCGCATGCGCTACTGGAACGACATCAACGCCGCCTACACGCTCAACCCCAAGACCACGCTGACCGCGGAAGTGAACTTCCTGCATGATGCGGGGCTGCGCGCCGAGACCTGGAGCTTCGTGACGTTCGCGTCCTATCAGCTCAACAAGACCTGGACGCTGAACTATCGCGGCGAGCTGTACCGCGACAACACCGGCTTCTTCGTCGTCAACTTCCTCAATAACCGCGCCTACATGGAGGCGGTGGCCGGGCAGAGTGTGCCCTACCAGTTCGCTGCCCCCACCACCTATGGCGCGCTCACGCTGGGTGCGTCGTATCACCCCGATCTCGGCCACGGCATCCGTGTGTTCCAGCTCCGCCCCGAGATCCGCTTCGACCGGGCGCTGAACGGCACCCATGCCTTCAACGACCAGACCGATGTCGGCGCCTTCACCCTCTCCACAGACGCTGTCATCGGGTTCTGATCACCCTTCGCCGGAGAGCTCGCGACGACGGTTCTCGAGTTCTTCGGTGTAGCGCCGCAGGGCGTACTGCTCGGAGAGGATGCCGATCACCTGTCGGCGCTCGGTGTCCTCGACCACCACCAGCGCGTCGCTCTCCGAACGCTCGAAGGCGGCGATCGCCTCCTTGACCGACATCTGCGGGCGCAGCATCGCGTTCGCGTCGTGCAGCAGGCCGCTCAGGCCCCGCGCCTCGGCGGCTGCATCGCGCGCGGCGTGCAGCTCCGCCACCGCCACTTGGCCGAGATAGCGCGACTGCGCATCCACCACCACCACACGCTCCGCCGCCCCGAGCGGGAAGGCACGGCGCACCGCGGCGATCGGCGTGTCGATCCGCGTCGTGCGCACGTCGCGACGCATCATCCGGCCCACGGTGAGCGAGCGCATCCAGCCGACATCCACCGCGCTGCGGATGCTCTCGCCGCGTAGATGGAAGCGCCAGGTGGCGAAGGAGTAGCCGAAGGTCCGCCGCACGGTGAGGGCCGAGACCACGGATGCGACCATCACCGCCATGGTCAGCGGCAGCGAGCCGGTCGATTCCAGCGCGAGGAAACCCATGGTGAACGGGCCGCCGACCACGGCGACGGCGAAGGCGCTCATGCCGATCACCGCATAGACGGTCAGCGGCAGGGTCTGGCTGGTGATGAAGGAAAGCGTCTCGCCGAACAGGTCGCCGGTCAGCGTGCCAAGCAGCAGGGAGGCGAAGAACAGGCCGCCGCGGAAGCCGGTGCCGATCGAGATCGATGAGGCCAGCGCCTTGAGCAGCAGGATCAGTGCCGCCTGCTGGAGGCCGAACTGCATGTTCAGCGCCAGGCGCAGGGCCGCATGGCCAGAGGACAGCACCGCCGGGGTGACCAGCGCGAGCCCGCCGACGCACAGCCCGCCGATGCCGGGACGCAGCCAGCCAGGCACGCGGCTGCCGCGGAAGATGCTTTCGGTGAGGGTGACGCCGCGCATCAGGGCGACCCCGGCGAGCGCGCTGACCACACCAAGCGCGACCACCGACAGATAGTCGAGCCCACCCATCGAGACGGTGACCGGCACGTCGAGGCTGATGCTGTTGCCGCCGATCAGATGGGTGACGAGGATCGCGCAGCAGGCGGCGGCCACGACCGGCGCGAGGGCGGCGAGCGTGTAGGTGCCGATGACCAGTTCGAAGGCATAGAACGCGCCGGCCAGCGGCGCGTCGAAAGCGGCGGCGATCGCACCGGCCGCACCACAGCCGACCAGCAGGCGCAGATCGCCGCGTCGGACGCGGAAGCTGCGCCCGATGCGCGAGCCGATCGCCGAACCGATCTGGGTATAGGCGGCCTCCAGCCCGACCGAGGCACCGACGCCGTTGGACATCACGGTCTGGATCACCACCACGATGCTGTCGCGCAACGACATCCGTCCGCCGTACAGCGCATTGGCCTCGATCGGGTCGATCGGTCGGCCGGGGGCGAGGCGGGCCAGAAGCAGACCGGTCCCGCCGAGCGCCAGCCCGCCCAGGGTCGGCACCAGCAAGGCGCGGGCCGGCTCGATCCAGTCCAGCCCTGACAGGCGCCCATCCGGATCGACGTCGAACAGCACCCGGTGCATCAGCGTGGTGGCATCGTTGATCGCCACCACCATCAGCCCGCACAGCGAGCCGAGGATGGCGGCCAGCGCGACGAACCACAGCTCGTCGGTGCGGACCAGCGCGCGCAACGTCTGCGGCGCGTGCACGATGCGATCGGCCACCGCCGACCCCACCGCGGCGGGCGTGCGAAGGGCATGTCGCAGGCGCGCCGTCTGGGCGTGACCAAGGCCGAGATCGTTGGCCTGCGCCGAACGCATCTGCGAATCAAGAGACGGGGCCGGACCGCCGAGGTCGACCACGCCACGCTCATCGTCGCCGGCGGCCTGCTCCGGCCTGATCTTCTCGTCGGCCTCCTGCATCGCAGCGGGATTCCCTGCTCTGTCAGGCAGTCTTAACAGCCCGGGTCGATTGCGACAGCGCAATCCGTCACAGGCGCCGCGCCGACGGGATCAATCCATGCCGGGCTGCGGCAGGATCGCCACACACATGTGTGTGTTTTAGCCCGCGACATGCAGCGGCGGCGGTGCCGAGGGTCCGGGGACGGGAATTGGGATCGGCGGATCGCCGAGCGGCTCCGGATCGGCCGGTCCAGGCGCGTCGGGATCCGCGTCGGGGTCGTCGCCGGGCGGCGGCGGCACCATCGGGGGGAGCGGCTGGTTGCCGGAGGCGACCGATCGCGGCGACATCGCGTCGCCGGCAAGCCAGTCGAGCGGTCGCCTGCGCGAGGTCTCGCCGAGCAGTCGTCTCATCGCATGCCCTCCATCGTCTGTCAGACCCAACACCGTCGGCCGACCCAAGGTTCAACGCCAGCCGATCCGAACAACGCTTCATGGCGCCCGAAGGGCGACATTCGGGCAGACACGGGGCGGGATCGGCCAGGTGCGGCGTTGTTTTGTCATGCATCATCGCCCATAAGGCTTTCCGGCATATGAACGATGGGTCGACCGATTTGCGCCTGAACGTGATCGAACGCGCGCCTGAGGGGGATGTGCCGGCCGGGCCACCGGTGGTGCTGATCCATGGCCTGTTCGGCCGGGCGCGCAATCTGGGCTTCATCCAGCGCCAGCTTTCTGCACGCTGGCGCACGCTGGCGATCGACCTGCGCAGTCATGGCGACAGCCCGCACGGCATGCTGGACTATCACGCGCTGGCCGGCGACATCGTCGAGACACTGGCCGTGCACGACGCACTTCCGGCGATGATCATGGGCCATTCGATGGGCGGCAAGGCGGCGATGATGACCGCGCTGCTGCACCCGGCGCAGGTGGAACGGCTGGTGGTGGCCGACATCCCGCCCGCCCGCACCGGACACGGTAATTCCGATGTCGCGCAGGCGATGCTCGATCTTGAATTTCCCCGCCCGCTGGACCGCAAAAGCGCGGAAGCCGCGCTCGCGGCGGTGATCGAGGACGGGGGCACCCGTGCGCTGATGGTGCAGAACATCCGCCTCGGCGACGATCCCGGCTGGACCATCGGCCTGCGCGAGATCGTCGCCTCGATGAGCAACATCGAGAGCTGGCCCTATATCCCCGACGGCTACGCCTATACCGGCCCGACCCTGTTCCTGCGCGGCGCGAACTCGCCCTATCTGCGCGCCGAGCATCTGCCGGAGATCCGCCGTCTGTTTCCCCGCTTCGAGCTCGAAACCATCCCCGATGCCGGGCACTGGCTGCATGTCGAGCAGCCGGAGCGCTTCGTCGCGTTGCTGAAGGCATTCCTGGAGCGGTCTTTCTAAAGCGCCGCTGGGGCTCTGAAGCCACCCGGCTTTTCTTCCGCCGCGCGCCATAGATACCACGCAGCAGCCGAGCGGAACGGAGCGAGGTGGGCGGTTGCCTGCGCCATCGCCTTCGGCGCGAGTTGCCTGTCCAGCTCCTTGAGGCGTCGCCAGCCCTCGCGGACGCCGAAATCGTCCACCGGCATGATGTCGCGGCGGCCGAGGCTGAACATCAGCAGCATCTCCACCGTCCAGCGGCCGATTCCGCGCAGCGAGGTCAGCCGCTCGATCAGCACGGCGTCGTCGAGCCGCGCCGCGAGGCGACGGCTGGGCACGATGCCGTCGAGTGTCGCCTGTGCGACGCCGCGCATCGCCGCCAGCTTCGCGCCCGATAGCCCCGCACCGCGCAGGGGTGCGTCCGGCAGGGCCAGCAGCACCGCCGGCGGCAGGAACCCCTCCCCCGCATGCAGCGCCAGCATCCGGCCGAGGATCGCCTCCGCCGCACGGCCATGAAGCTGCTGATGCGCGATGGCGCGGATCAGCGCCTCATAGGGTTCGCGGGCGCGATCGACCCTGAGCCCGCACCGTCCGACGCGGCCGATCAGCGCCGCCATCGCGGGATCGGCGGCGGCGAGATGGCGACGGATGGCCGGCTCGGCAGCGGAGGCAGGCAGGGCCAGCGCTTCGGCACCGATCGCGGCGACGGCATCATCGGCGAGAGTCATGCGTTGATCGCAGCACCGGACGGGATAGCCGTGCAAGGCCCCGGGTGGCAGAATACGGCGCGATGATCGGGCGCGGTCCGTGACGGGAGAGCGGGTATTTCGGACAGCGTGATGCAGCGCCTCGGCGCGCCGGTGCCGAGCATCGAGGGGTTCGGGCTGTTCGCCCCGCCCCAGGGGCGCGCGCGCGCGCCGGTGCCGCGGGGCGACGCGAGACCCCTCTCGCCGCCCGAGCGTCGCGTTCTGGAGCCCCGCGTCGCGCATGCCGCACTCGGACGTGCCGCCGGCTGGCCGATCGGCGCGCTGCGCGGTGGCACGCTGCGCTGGTGGATGGTCGCCGTCTCGCTGGCCGTGCATCTGCTGATCCTGGCGTTCCTGCTGCACCAGGTGCCCGACGCGCATCCGCCGCAGACCATGCTGCCGCCGGTGGAGATGGTCTATGAGCCCGACTCGAAGGATCTCGGCCCGGGTCGCGGCGCACCGCCCACCGCCGATCAGGAGCCGATGGTCAACGTCCCGCTCGGCGTGGCCCCCAACCCGGACATGCCCGACGACCTGCCGCCGCCACCGCCGATCCCCGCCCCCGATGCCGCCCCGGTGCCGCAGCACCGCGCGGCCGGCAATCCGCACGGGCGCGGACGCCGCTCGGGCGGGACAAGCTCGCCGTTCTCGCATCCGATGGACCTCTCCTTCGGCCCCGGCAGCGCCGGCGCGCCGGTCAGCCGCCGTGGCCGCGTAGGCGGGCCGGTGGACCTCTCGCTCGGTCCGATCGCCCAGCAGAAAGCGTTCAGCACCCAGGACCGCTCGGCGATGATCGAAGGCGCGACCGGCAACTATGCCGCCCTGCTGGAGCCCTGGGTCTACCGGCGCTGGAAATATCCCATCACCGCCGCGATGCACGGCGAGCAGGGCCTGACCAAGCTGCACGTGCGCGCCGACAAGGACGGCAACATCCTCAGCCTGTCACTGGAGGGGCCGTCCGGGTCGGTTGCCCTCGACCAGGCGGCGGAGGACGTGTTCCGTCACACCCGGCTGCCGAAACCCACGCCCGACATGCTGACCAAGGGGCCGGTGTTCGATCTGTATCTGGACATGCAGTATATCCTGAACTGATGAGCCCCGACCTCACCCCCGCCCCGATCGCCGCCGCTCTGGATCTGTCGGCCTATGCGAGCGATCTGGAACCCTTCAGCGATGCGACGGCGGCGGTCGCCCGGATCACCGAGCTCTACGACCAGAGCGCGTCGATCCTGCGCTCGGCGTTCATCGCCTTCAGCCATGGCGAGGACGACGCGCCAGACACCGCCGGCGCGGTCTATCCCTATCTGGCGATGTCGGTGGACCGCGCCGGGCTGCATCACGATTCGCGCCTGCCCTACGGCGTGCTGCTGGAACCCGGCTTCTACGGCATCACGCTCACCCGGCCGGACCTGTTCCACAGCTACTGGCTCGAACAGATCGGCCTGTTGCTGGCCCATCACCCGGGCCCGGTCCTGGTCGGGCGCTCGCGCCGGCCAATCCCGCTACCCTATGTGATCGAGGATGCGGTCGCCGATCTCGGCGAGGACAAGCTGCGCCGGCTGCTCGATGTCTTCACCCTGCCGGACCTGCAGTTCACCGACGACGTGATCGCCAATGGCGAGAGCCTGCCGGAGCCTTCGGTGCCGCGCCCGCTGGCGCTGTTCACCGCCGAGCGCACCGACTACTCTCTCAACCGGCTGCATCACTACACCGGCACCGCGCCGACCCATTTCCAGCGTTTCGTGCTGTTCACCAATTACCAGCGCTATGTCGACGAGTTCGTCGCCATCGGCCGCGCCGCGGTCGCCCAGGGCGGCGAGTATGACGCCTTCGTCGAACCCGGCGACCTGGTCAGCCGCCACGGTGCACCGGCCCCCGAGCATCGCGGCGGTCTGCCGCAGATGCCGGCCTATCATCTGTGTCGCCCCGATGGCGACGGCATCACGCTGATCAACATCGGCGTCGGCCCGTCGAACGCCAAGACCATCACCGACCATGTCGCGGTGCTGCGCCCGCATTGCTGGCTGATGGTCGGCCACTGTGCAGGGCTGCGCCGCACGCAGCGGCTCGGCGACTATGTGCTCGCCCATGGCTATGTGCGCGCCGATCACGTGCTCGACGACGACCTGCCGGTGTGGATCCCGGTGCCACCCATCGCCGAGGTGCAGGTCGCGCTGCAGGAAGCCACCGTGAAGGTCACGGGGGTGGCGGATTCCGAACTCAAGACCCGGCTGCGCACCGGCACGGTGGCGACGGTGGACAATCGCAACTGGGAGTTGCGCTTCAACACGCTGTTCCGACAGCTCAACATGAGCCGCTCGATCGCGGTGGACATGGAAAGTGCCACCATCGCCGCCAACGGCTTCCGTTTCCGCGTGCCTTACGGAACACTGCTGTGCGTGTCGGACAAGCCGCTGCACGGCGAACTCAAGCTGCGCGGCATGGCACGGGCCTTCTACCGCGAGCGCGTCAGCCAGCACCTGCTGGTCGGCATCGAGACGATGAAGAAGCTCCGCCACGACGGTGTCGAGCGGCTGCATTCGCGCAAGCTGCGTGGCTTCGACGAGCCGCCGTTCCGTTGAGGCATCGCTACAGGCCCAAGGCGAGGCCGGAAATCCGGCAACTCTACGTGTCGCGCAGGACCTGAACCCTGACCCAGTCGTCTGCCGAAAGCCTGTCGCCATCGGTGGCAAGCCCGAGGCGACGATGCGGCCCGTGTCGGGATCGCTGTCGAAGGCAAGTCGCCGATACCGTAGCCGAGAAAACGTTCGAACGGGCGATAGGCCTGCGGTGACCCGCCAATGACGAACGTTGCGTCAACGGCGGACCGCTCGTGACAATCCGTGCTGCGGATCACCGCCGGAGGATTGTTGTCGATGGCCACGAGCCGGTCGGTCTCCAGCAGCAGCAGCACGAAGCGCACCTCCACATGTCGGGCTGGATGCCGATGAAGGTCGGAGACGGGACCGTCGAGACAACCAGATACCGCATGACGCCACCTCCCCGTTCTGCGTGAGACGAGGCCGGCCTGCCCCAGGCGCCTGTGCCGGTGTGTGACAAACCTCGCCGGTCCTGTGTCGGCGCCTCTCGCCCCTCTCCGGTGCCCGGGCGGTGGAACTGTCGTTACAAAAGCCGCGTTGCGGCGGCAATCGCGCTGGGGGCACGCCTGTTGCACATTCTTCACCTTTCGCTGACCGGATGCCTGCGCGCCCCTCCCGTGCGTTACGGTGTGACCGGTGATACCGGCGGCCATGTCGCCTATGTGCTCGATGCGGCGGCGGCGCAGGCCCGGCTGGCGGACGTGTCGAAGGTCACGATCGTCACCCGGCGTTTCGACGAACCGTCGCTGGACCGGATTCACCTCGTCGCGCACGAACCCGTCTCGCCGAAGCTCGATATCCGCAGGATCTCGGACAGCGACAGCCAATATCTCGACAAGTCGCAACTGCTCGACCGGCTCCCGGAACTCGCCGATTCGCTCGCCGCGCTCCTTGCCGGGATGTCGCCGCGCGTCGATGTCATTCATGCGCATTTCGCCGATGCGGCCTGGATCGCCGGGCAGATGGCGCGGCGACTGTCGATCCCCTTCGTCTATACGCCGCACTCGCTCGGGATCGACAAGGCACGCTGCCTGCCCGACACGGTCGCCGGATACGGACAGCGGGTCGCCCAGGAGAGACACGCGATCGCCTCCGCCGACGGCATCATCGTCTCCTCGCTCGACGAGGCGCAGCGCCAGGTGCCTAATTATGGCGTCTGCACCGAGGGCCGGCTGGAGGTGATCGAGCCCGGTGCGCCGGTCTGTGCGGCGGCCGATGCGTCCGCAGCACGGTATCTGCTCGCCACCCTGCTGAACGATCCGACGCGGCCGATCGTGCTCGCCGTCGCGCGCCCGGTGCGGCGCAAGAATCTCGTTGCCCTTGCCGAAGCCTTTGCCGACTGCCCTGCCCTGTCGGACCGCGCCAACCTCGTCATCATCGCCGGCGATCACCACTCGCCTCGCCTCGACGACGAGGAGCGCGACACGCTGCGCGCGCTGCGGCACGTGCGTGACCGCCTGCCGGGGCGCTTCGCGCTGCCGCCGCGTCACGATCGTGCACTGGTGCAGTCGCTTTATGCCGCCGCGGCAGAAAGCGGCGGCGTGTTCGTCAATCCGGCCCTGCACGAGCCGTTCGGACTGACGCTGCTGGAAGCGGCCCAGGCCGGACTGCCGGTCGTGGCCACCTGCCATGGCGGCCCGGTGGAGATCGTCGCAAGCATCGGTCATGGCTTGCTGGTCGATCCGAACGTGCCGGCAGACATCGCCACCGCCTGCCTGGGGATCATCGACGATCCTGACGCCTACGCGCGCTTCGCCGAAGCCGGCAGGCGACACTCCGGCCGGCTCGACTGGACACGTTACGCGCAGCGATCGCGCCACCTGTATCGTCGCCTGTGCCGCGACGCGACGGCGACCCACAGGCGGCCCGAGCAGGCATCGACGTTGCCTGCGGGGGCGGCGTGACGCAGCCGATCGGCTATTTCGTCCATCACCAGGGACGCGGGCATGCGCTGCGTTGTGCGGCCATCGCGCATGCGCTGTCGCCTGGGCGGCCGATCCGCATCTTCTGCGCGCGGGCCGACATCTTTCCGGAACTGCCACCACACGCGAGCGTGGAGGTGATCGAATCGCTGTTCGAGCTCCAGGGCGACGAACCGAGCGGGCCCGCGCATCTCGACACCCCGCAGACGTTGCACTGCGCACCGGTCGGCTGGGGTGGCATCCGACGCAGCATGGGCACGCTCGCAGGCTGGTTCGCGCAGCAGAACCCTGCCCTGATGATCTGCGACGTCTCGGCCGAGATCGCACAGCTCTGCCGGATCTGCTCGGTGCCGCATGTGTGCGTGATCCAGCATGGCGATCGTTCCGACCAGGGCCATGTCGCCGCTTATGATGGAGCAGCCGGGTTGCTGGCACCGTTCAGCCGCAGCCTCGCGCAGCCGGAATGGAGTGTGGCGCGCAATGCCCGCACCTGTTTCGCGGGCGGGATCGGCTGGCGCAACACGGCCATCGGGCGCGAGGCCGCACGCGCACGCATCGGCATCGCGCCCGACGAGGAGGTGATCGTGGTGATGTCGGGCGGTGGCGGCAGCGGCTTTGCCTCCGCCTCGCTCGGGGTCGGCGCGCGGACCGCGATCTCGGCGCGCTGGATCAGCATCGGCACCGTGCAGCGCGACTGGCATGCAACGGAACCGCCGAATCTCGAACATCGCGGCTGGGTCGACAATCCTCTCGACTATATCGAGGCGGCGGATCTGGTGGTCAGCTCGACCGGCAACACCACCTGCGAACAGGTGCTCGGCATCGGACGGCCCTGGATCGCGGTGCCGGAATGGCGTTATTTCGACGAGCAGCACTGCAAGGCGGCAGCACTCGAATGTGCCGGGCTCGCCGCCTGTGCACCCCACCTGCCGTCCTCGGCGCATCGCTGGCGCGCCCTCATCGAACAGGCCTACATGACCCATGATGCGGAGCGGCAGCGCGCGATGCTCGATCCCGATGCGGCGCGCACCGTGTCCTCGTGGATCGAGACACTGATCGCACGGCTGTGGTCGGGCGATCGCCACGACGCCATCGACAGGAAACGGCACGATGCATGATGTCTCGGTCCTCACACTCGCGCGCGGCCGGGCCGGGCATCTGCGCAACCTGATCCTCGGACTTTCACGACAGACCGTGCGCCCGCGCGAACTGGTGATCGCGGCGATGCAACCCGCGCCATTCGAGGATCTTCCCAACCCTGGCTTCCCGGTCCGCCAGGTGCTGGTTCCGGGCGAGAGCCTGCCGCTGTCGGCGGCACGCAACCGGATCGCCCGGCAGGCGGTCGGGCGCGATCTGGTGTTCCTCGATGTCGACTGCATCCCCGCGCCGACGCTGCTTGCCGATTATGCAGACGCGCTCGACGGCTTTGGCGGCGTGCTGATGGGCGAGGTGATGTATCTGCCCGCGGGTGCCGCCGATCCCGGCTGGAGCTACGCGGGCTTCGAGGCGGTCTGCGAGCGGCATTCCGACCGGCGCGGGCCGCCGGCGTATGGCATCGAGGCATGTGACGACTACCGCTGCTTCTGGTCGCTGAACTTCGCGATGCGGGCAGCGACGTTCGCCGCCAGCGGCGGGTTCGACGAGCGCTATGTCGGCTATGGCGGCGAGGATACCGATTTCGCCAAATCATTCACCACACAGGGCATCCTACTCGCCTGGCTGAACGGTGCGCGCGCCTATCACCAGCATCATCCGCATCACATGCCACCGGTGCACCATCTCGAAAGCGTCGTGCGCAACGCCGAGATCTTCGAGAGCAAATGGGGCTACCGCACCATGGGCCACTGGCTGCATGCGTTCGGCCTGCTCGGGCTGATCGACCATGCGCCCGGGCGGCCGATCCGCATCCTGCGCGACCCGGAGGCACGCGAACGCGACGTCACCGCGCAGGCCCGTCATCAGCCCTATGCCAACACGGCCAGCGTGATCCGCAAGCTCGAAGCCCAGCCCGGTACGGTGTGAGGATCGCGCTGGTCGCGCATCTGCGCCACCGCATCGCCGAGCCCTTCATGGGCGGCATGGAGGCGCACACCTTCCGTCTCGCCGAGGCGCTGATACGGCGCGGCCATCGGGTGACGCTGTTTGCCGCCGGCGACAGCGATCCGCGCTTCGAGATCGACGCCGTGATCGACGAGCATTACGAGGCGCGCTACCCGTGGCGCATCTACCGACAGGACCAGCGCCTCTACAGCTATCTCGACACGGCGATGGCGCAGGCCCGGGATCGGATCTTCTCCGGCGCCTACGACGTCGTTCACAACAACGGCCTGCACCGCTTCATCCTGCAGGCGGCCTGTGCGAGCGGCAGGCCGATGGTGACCTCGGTGCATATCCCGCCCTTCGACCCGCTGCATGGCGAGGTGCTGGCGGCCAATGCGCCCAACCATCGCTACGCCGTGGTCTCGCATGACCAGGTCGGGCGCTGGTGGCCGGGCGAGGTCCCCGACGAAGTCTGCGTGATCCATAACGGCATCGACCTCGACCGCTGGGCATTCGCCGGGCAGGCGCAGGACCATGCCCTATGGTGCGGACGCCTCACGCCGGACAAGGGGCCGCATCTGGCCATCGCCGCCGCCCGGCACGCGGGGATCGCGCTGCGGCTGTTCGGGCTGATCGAGGATCAGGCCTATTTCGACCGCGAGATCGCGCCATGGCTGGGCGACGACATCCGCTATGGCGGCAACCTGACCGGAGAGCGACTGGGCGCGGAGATGCGCCAGGCGGGCGTGCTGGTGTTCACACCGTGCTGGCACGAGCCGTTCGGGCTGGTGCTGGTCGAGGCGATGGCCTCGGGCACGCCGGTGGCCGCCTTCGACCGCGGCGCGGTGCGCGAGATCGTCGATGACACCTGCGGCGTGCTGGCGCCGCCGGGGGATGTCGCAGCCCTTGCCGACGCGATGCTCGCGGCCCGCCACCTGCCACGCACCGCGCCCCGGCAGCGCGTGGAGAGCGCGTTCGGGATCGACCGGATGGTCGACGGCTACGAGCGTCTCTACGGGCTGGCGATCGCCGCCGCCGCGCGGATCAGAAATCCGGCATCGCCTGCGACAGCCGCCCACCCAGCCTGACCGGGGCGACCCGCAGGGCGAGGCCATCGGTAGGCGATGTCTCGACGAAAATTCCGCACAAGGTCGCCTCGCCTGCGGCAGGTGCGAGGCGCTCGCCCGGCAGCTTCTTCCAGAACCGGGCGGCGGCGACCGCCTTGTCCATGCCGATGACGCTGTCGTAGTCGCCGCACATGCCGGCATCGGTCTGATAGGCGGTCCCTCCCGGCAGGATCTGGTGATCCGCACTCGGGGTATGGGTGTGGGTGCCGACGACGAGGCTGACGCGGCCGTCGAAACTGTGGCCGAACGCCATCTTCTCGCTGCTCGCCTCGGCATGCAGATCGACCACGATCGCGTCCACCGTGGCGCCGAGCCGGTGGCGGGTCAGCAATTCGGCCATGCCCGCGAACGGATCGTCGAGCGGGTCCATGAACAGCCGCCCCATCGCGTTGACCACCAGCACACGCCTCCCGTCGGCCAGTACCGCCACATACGACCCCGCCCCTGGCGTGCCGGCGGGGAAATTCAGCGGGCGGACGATGCGCGGCTCGGTGCCGATATGGGCGATCATCTCGCGACGGTCCCAGGCATGATTGCCGAGCGTGACGACGTCCGCACCGGCCGCGAACATCGCCCGCGCCATGTCGGGGGCGAGACCGAAACCGTGCGACGCGTTCTCACCGTTGACCACCACCAGATCGGCACGCAGACGCGCACGCAGTGCCGGCAGGCGGGCGTCGATCGCGTCGCGGCCGCTGCGGCCGATCACGTCGCCCAGAAAAAGGATCCTCACGCCGCGCCACCTTTCATCCGCAACCTCGTCTCGGTCGCCACCGCATCGAGGCCGATGTCATGCGGCCCGACCGGCACGCTGTCCAGCAGCAGGGCCTCTATGCCGACGCCCACACTGCGCGCGCCCGGCAGGGCGGCCAGCGTGCGGTCGTAGAAACCGCCGCCCTGGCCGAGCCGGTGCAGGTCCGCATCGAAGCCCAGCAGCGGCACGATCAGCAGTTCGGGCACGATTTCCATCGTCTGCGGGACCAGCGTGCCGAAACGGCCAGCACGCATCGCGCAGCCCGGCCACCAGCGCCGGAAGCGCAGCGGCGCGGGGCACTCCGGCGTGTCGGGCAGCGCAATGGCGAGGCCCTGCGCATGCAGGCGTGCAAGGAGCGCAGAAAGATCCGGCTCGCCGCCGATCGGCAGGAAGGCCGCGATGACCGGCGAATGATCCGGTCGCAGCACGTCGATCGCCTGTTCGAGATGGCGTTCGAGCGCCATCAGTGCCTCACCATGCGGGGGCCGCCGAACCGCACGCAATCGCGCCCTCAGGGCGCTCTTGTCGAGATCGAAGGGGGAAATGTGCGGAGCCGCCATGGCCGTCGGACTGTCAGCCTCCCAGAGCCTGCAAGTGCAGGTGGGCGCCGGATAACGTGACCAAGGCCACGTCAGAGCCAGCTCCCGAGGAAGTGCTTATCGGCCCAGGGGATGAATTGCCGTCGAACCGGGCAGCCCCGCCTGATGAACTTAGTGATGCTCCAGCGCCTCTGCAATCTCTTCCGCACGCTGCGCGAAGCGAACCAGATGCGCCTCCGCCGCCTCCGCCCGCGCCTCGGCGCGAGCGAGATCGGCGCGTAGGCGGTTGAGCTCGGGGGTGAGGTCGCGTGCGGCCGGGGCGGCGCCGTCGGCGGGCGCGATCTGCATGTCGTGGATCTCGTCGGCCATCAGCAGCGCGGCCAGCACCAGCATGCGCGATTCGCCGCTCTGGTTACCGAGCGCCTTGACCTGATCGACACGGCGATCGATCTCGCTCGCCATGGAGTTGAGATGGCCCTCCTGCCCGTCCGCACAGCCGACGGTGTAGGGGTAGCCGTTGATCCGGATCGTCACCTGCGCCATGGGCGGTCTCCTGTCCGGGGGTCAGCCGTCGTGATGCGGGGCGTCGTGATGGGCCGCTGCCTCCGCCTCGCCAGGCGGCTCTGCCGATGCGACCGGCGTGTTGAGCACCGAGCGCAGCATGGCGATGGCGGAGTCGAGCCGTTCCTCGACCAGGGCGATGGTATGGTGATCGGCGATCGCCACCCGCTCCGGCGGCGGCTGATCGGCGGCCGGCGGCGCCTGGTCGCGCTCGAGCGTGAGGCTCACCAGCGCATCGGCGATCCGGTCGAGCGCGGCAGAGAGCCGCTGCGGCGCACCTGCGACGGCCTGCGTCCTCAGCCCCGCATTGCGATCACGGTCCTCGCCGCGCTGCCAGTCGAAACCGCTCATCAAATCCCCCAGAGGAACTTGCAGTGATGTCGCGCAGCCGGTTGAACGTCAAGCATGAACCCGTCGCATGTCATGACCGCCGCCTGCCTTGCCGACGCCCTCGCAGCACTGGACGCGGCGCCCCCGGGCCCGCTGCTGCTGGTCTCGCCGCCGCAGGCCGGGGCGTCGCTGGGGCCGGGCTGGTGGCTCGCACTGGTGTCGGCGGCGCGCGCCGGATCGGGGCGGGATTTCACCGATCTGCTCGATTGCGGCGATGCCTCCGGCCGTGCGCTGGAGGCGCTGCGACTCGGTCTGCGCGGTCTGGTCCTCGCCCCCGACGCGCCCGGCCGGCAGACGGTGGCGGCACGCGCGGCACTGCTGGGCGCGATCGTGCTGGACGACGCACCCTCGCCTACCCCGGCGGCCGGCCCTTGAGGATGGCGACGACGATGCCGACCACGGTGGTGCCGCCGATGATGCCGGCGACCGCGTCATGGCCTGCGAGGGCGAGGCCGCAGGAGACCGCGATCGCCACCACCGAGAAGCCGAGCGCCATCCAGCGCCCCTCGCGCTCGGATGCGGCGGTGAAGCGCATCGCAAGGCCGCGCTGGTCGCGCTCCGCCTCGGCATTGCGCTCCGCCATGGTCATGATGCGGTCTGGAAAGGACGGATCGATCGCGCCATAGCCGGCCAGGGTCATCGGGTCCGGCAGCGGCCCGGAATGGATGGCGACGCCGACCGTGCGCGCCTGCGCGCCGTCGCCGACAGGCTCCCGCCCGGCCATCAGCGCGTGGTGGCGATGCCTCGCTGCGCCTGCTGCATCGCGCCGCGCAAGGCGGCGCCCGTCTGCGCCCAGGCAGCCGCCTCGATCTCGGCGGCGGTCGCAGGATGGTAGCCGCGTGTCGGGCCGGCAAAGGCGAACAGACCCCCCATCGCGTCGAATAGCCGTCCAGCCATGCCGCGAATGCCGCGATCCGGTCGGCCCGGCGCGGCTGTCAGCGCGTTGGGCATCAGACCGGATGACATCACTGTGCTTGACATGAACAAAGCATGGTCATGCCCCATGGGCACGTCAAGACAAACCGGCATAATGCGCGCGTGCGGCGTCCACCGCAGCGCCCGAGACCAGCGCGAAACCATGCCCGCGCAGCACCGCCTCGAGTGCTGCCAGCGTGGTCAGCACCGCGTCGCGCCGCGCATTGTAGCCCATCGTGCCGATGCGCCAGATGCGGCCGGCAAGCGGGCCGAACGAGGTGCCGATCTCGATGCCGAACTCGTCGAGCATCTCCGAGCGCACCGCCTCGCCCGGCACGCCGGCGGGAATCTCGATACCGACGACGTTGAACATCTTGTGGCCCTGGTCGCCGTACAGCGTCAGCCCCATCGCCCGCAGTCCGGCCGCCATCGCCTCGCCGGCGGCGCGGTGGCGCGCGACCCGGGCCTCGATCCCTTCCTCGAGGATCAGCCGCGCGCATTCACGGGCGGCATAAAGCATCGAACTCGCCTCGGTGTGATGGTTGAGCCGGCGCTCCGACCAGTAATCCATCACCATCGCCAGATCGAAATAGTTCGAGCCGATGCGCGCACCACGCGCCGGCGCGTCAGCTGCGGTCGCGATACCGCCCTCGACGTGACGGCGTGAGAAGATGTGCGCGGCTGCGCGGTCGGAGATGGTGATGGGCGCGATGCCCGGCGGCCCGGCGAGGCATTTCTGCAGGCCTGCGGTGACGATGTCGGCCCCCCAGGCGTCGACCGGCACCCGCATCCCGCCCAGGGTCGCGGTGGCGTCGACATAAAGCAGCGCGCTATGACGGGCGCAGATATCGCCCAGGGTCTCGATCGGCTGTGCCATGGTGGTGGAGGTGTCGCCATGCACGGTGGCGACCACACGCGGCTTGACCCGTGCGACCGCCGCCTCGATCTCGGCCGCCGGCACCACCTCGCCCCAGGGCGCCTCCACCAGGGTCACCACCGCGCCGCAGCGCTCGGCGATCTCGCGCAGCAGCAGGCCGAAGCGGCCCGAGCTGAGCACCACCACCGCCTCGCCGGGTGCCAGCAGCGAGACCAGCGACGCCTCGATCGCCGCGCGCGCGGTGCCGTCGATGAGGAAGGTCCAGCGGTTGTCGGTCTCGAACACGGCGCGATACAGCGCCATGGTCTCGTTCATGTAGGTGGTCATCTGCGGGTCGAACTGGCCCAGCAGCGGCACCGACATCGCGCGCAGCACACGCGGATGTGCATTCACCGGCCCCGGCCCCATCAGCAGGCGGAACGGGGGGTCGAGTTCGCTGAACATCGTCGGGCAGGCTCCAGGGGCAGGGCGATTTACGACAAATTGCGCTGTCACCGGGCCAGGCGCAATCTTCGACCACATATGCACGCGCCGCATCGCTTGCGCCCATGATTCCCACGACTGCAACTGCAACGCGTCGCCGACGCTGACACGTCTGCAGGACAAGGAGACTTGCGGTGACATCGCCCGACCCGCCGAACATGCCGCCGGCCGCAGCCATTGTCCTCGTGGTCGAGGACGAGACCCTGCTGCGCATGCATTCGGTCGATTTCATCGAGGCGGCCGGCTATCGCGTGCTCGAGGCCGCCGATACCGATACGGCGATCGCGGTCCTCGAGGCCAACCCCGCGATCCGCGTCGTGCTCACCGATGTCGACCTGCCCGGCTCGATGGACGGGCTCAAGCTCGCCGCCGCGATCCGACGCCGCTGGCCGCCGATCGAGCTGATCGTCACCTCGGGCGCGGTCACGCCACAGCCGGGCGACCTGCCCGAACGCAGCATCTTCGTGCCGAAACCGGTCGATCCACGCCGCGTGCTCTCCGCCATCGACGGATTCATCGGTCTGGACTAGACCGGGCGCGCGATCCCGCATGACGCGACTGGAGACACGACCAACGTGACCCGACCTTCCGGTCGCGCGGCCGACACGCTGCGCGACATCTCGATCACCACCGGTTTCGCCCGCCATGCCGAGGGCTCGGCACTGATCCGGGTCGGCCATACCGAGGTGCTGTGCACCGCCAGTGTCGAGGGGCGCGTGCCGGGCTTCCTGCGCGGCCAGGGCCAGGGCTGGGTGACGGCGGAATACGGCATGCTGCCGCGCGCCACCCACAAGCGTGGCGACCGCGAGGCCGCGCGCGGCAAGCAGGGCGGGCGCACGCTTGAAATCCAGCGCCTGATCGGTCGCAGCCTGCGCGCCGTGGTCGATCGCCGGGCGATGGGCGAGATGAGTGTCACCATCGACTGCGACGTGCTCAATGCCGATGGCGGGACGCGCTGCGCCGCCATCACCGGCGGCTGGGTGGCGCTGCATCTGGCCTTCGCGAAACTGGTGTCGCTGCGTGCGCTGCCGGCCAATCCGCTGACCGGGCAGGTGGCGGCGGTGTCGTGCGGGCTGGTGGCGCGCGACGACTCCGGGCCGGAAGCGGTGCTCGACCTGGATTATGCGGAGGATTCCGCCGCGATCGCGGATGCCAATTTCGTACTCACCGATGCCGGCGCGATCGTCGAGATCCAGGCCAGCGCGGAGGGCGCGCCGTTCGCGCCGGACGCGTTCGCGCGACTGCACGAGCTGGCACGAAGCGGCATGGAGGGGCTGTTCGCCGCCCAGCGCCGGGCGATCGGGGTGGAGGTCTGACGATGCCGATCGATCCGAACGCGCCGCGACGGCTGGCGGCAGGAGGCCGTGTGGTGCTGGCCAGCCACAATCGCGGCAAGCTCGCCGAGTTCGGTGCCGTGCTCGGCGCGTGGGACATCACCGTGCTGCTCGCCTCCGATCTCGGTCTGCCGGAGCCGGACGAGACCGAGGACAGCTTCGCCGGCAATGCCCGGCTGAAAGCGCTGGCGGCGGCGAAGGCCTCGATGCAGCCGTCGCTCGCCGACGATTCCGGCTTCGCGGTCGACGCGCTGGGCGGCGCGCCCGGCATCTTCTCGGCCCGATGGGCGGGTCCGGAGAAGGATTTCGCCGCCGCGATGCGCCGCATCCATCACGAGGCGGCCGCCAATCCCGACCATTCGGCCGCGTTCGTCTGCGCGCTCTGCCTCGCCTGGCCGGACGGGCATGTCGTGGAGGTGGAGCGCACGCTTCGCGGCGAATGGGTGTGGCCGCCGCGCGGTTCGGGCGGATTCGGCTACGATCCGATGTTCGCACCGCGTGGCAGCGCGCTCACCTTCGGCGAGATGAGCCGCGAGGCCAAGGCGGCGATCAGCCATCGCGCGCTGGCGATCGCCGATCTCGCCGCGATGGTCCGGCCGTTGTAGGAGGCTGGCCGCACAGGATCAGACCACGCGAAGCGGGCCGGTTGCGAGGGCGCTCCCGCGCCGGGCCAGCACGGCATAGGTTCCGGCCCCGATGGCGATGCCTATGAACCACGAGAAGCCGGTCAGCGACGCGAGCGCGGGGATCACATAGCCGGCGGACGCGATCGCGCCGCCGAGCACGAAAGCGATCAGCCCGGCCGGATTCCAGCCCGACCGGGCGCCATAGATCCCGTCATAGCGATACAGGTCGGCGACCGAGAGGTGCTGGCGGCGGATGAGGTAGAAATCCACCAGCATGATCCCCGTCACCGGACCGAGCAACCCGCCGAGCGCGCCGAGCACCGCGAAGATGCCCTGCGCATCACGAAACCACAGCCACGGCGCGAACAGCACGGCGATGGCCAGCACCAGCGTCGCCGCACTGCCGAAACGCAGCCGTCGCGGCATCAGGTTCACCAGATCATAGCTCGCCGGCATGATGTTGGCTGCCACGTTGACCGACAGGGTGGCGAGGATGATGGTCGCCCCTCCGAACATCAACAACCACTTGCTGTGGAAGGCGAGCAGCAGCTCGACGGGGTCCCAGATCGCATGGCCGAACACGATCACGGTGGCCGAGGTGGTGATGACGCTCATCGCCATGAACACCACCGCGGTGATCGGCAGGCCGATGAGCTGGCCGAGCGCCTGGTCGCGCTCGGAGCGGGCGAAGCGGGAGAGATCGGGGATGTTGACTGCGAAGGTCGACCACACGCCGATCATGCCGGTGACACCGACGAAGAAGGTGGTCCACGAGGCCGGATGATGCCCGGGCGGCACGGCGAACAGCGGTCCCAGCCCGTGCGCGACATGCAGGCCCCAGGCGGTGGCACAGGCGCCGACCGCGATCACCGCCGGCCCGGCGACGAGTTCGAAATTGCGGATACGGTGCACGCCATGGCTCACGATCCAGGCATGCAGTGCCCAAAACAGCGCCATCGCCAGCCACAGCCGCAGGCTCATCCCCAGCACCGCACCGCCGATCGCGGCCCAGCCCGGCGACAGCGCGGCGAGCATGGCGTCGAGCGCCTGCGCACCCGCATACCCCTGCACCGAGACCCAGAAGATGGCACAGAAGCCGCGCAGTACCACCGGTACCTGGCCGCCGTGCGGGCCGAAGGCACTGCGGATCAGCACGCAGAACGGCAGCCCGTAGCGCGTGCCGGCACGGGCGTTGAACCACATCGCAAGAAACAGGACGGCATAGCCGACCGCCACCGCGGCGAGCGATTCCCACGCCGTCAGCCCCAGCGCCATCAGCCCCGCCGCGGCCTCATAGACCACGACATTGTGCACCATGCCCATCCAGACGGTGGCCATGTTGACCCAGGACCAGTCGCGCTGGGCCTGCGGCACCGGCGCGAGATCGGGATTGTAGAGCCCCGCATCGGCCCATGACGGCCGCTCCGCCCCATCGACTGCCGCACGCTGCATCCGCTTTTCCGCTCCGCCTCAGTGACACGGGATCAGCAAGAATCGTGCCGGATTGCCCTGCATGACCCTAATCCGGGCGAGCGCCGGCGATGATCGAGTTCCAGGACGGGAAGAACGATCCCCTGTGCGCCAGCACCCGGCGCCGGGAATCCACGCAGCCCTCGAAGGCCTCGCGCGCCTGGGCGAACCCGTCGGCCCGGACGATCCAGGGCAGGTCGCGGCCCTGCGGGAAGCTGATGCGGACATAGCCCTTCATCAGGATCAACTGGCTGATGAATACGAAGTCGCGCGGCGCGAACAGCGTTCCGATGGTCCCGTCATGCAGGGTGCCGGAGAGCATCTTCTGCGGCAGACCGGGCATGTCGATCGCATAGGACGTCCTGCCATGCTTCGGTGACTTCCAGGAGGCCTGGCTGAGCAGCAGCAGGATGTCGGAGCTGTTGTCATGCCATGCGAAGGCCAGCTTCGGCATGCCGGACTCGCGATGCAGCCCGATATAGCAGCTCCCGATCCCGTCCGGGCCGACCCCGTGGCCGAAATCCCAGAAGGCGTTCACCGGCGCGAACGGGATGCCCGGCTGGCCGGCATGCTCGCCCTGGTTGGGAAAGGTCGGCGTGAGCATCGCCTGCTCGGCAAACGACCCCGGCGCCGGGACCAGCGCGGGCGTGGACTGTGCGGCGGCGCGAGCGAGAGGGCCCGGCGCCAGCAGGACGCAGGCCAGCAGAGACCTTGCCCGCCGCGATCGCGAGGCCGGGCCGAGGGTGATACGCATGACGCCAGTCACATCCCGTTGGTGATGCGCAACATTATACCGCACCGGCAGGATGCTGACGACCCGGGTGGCAGACGGAACGGATCGCGCGTCTGCGATGCCGCGGCCTTCCCCCGGAGCCCGTCACGCAGGAAACGGCGGCTCGGCCGCAAATCGCGCGGCGAGCGCATTGCCGAAGGCACGCGCACCGGAGGTCAGCCCGGCATTGCGCTGCCATACCAGACCGAGCACCGTCTGGGGCTCCGGCAGCAGCGTCTCCTCCGCAACCAACCGGTCGGTATCGAGGATCGACAACGGTGCCCAGGCGACGCTGCCGGGCATCTCCAGAAGTGCCACGGATTCGATCTGTGAATTGATCTCGATCCGGTTGGGCGGCATGCGCAGCCCGGCGGTGGCCAGCATGCGCTCGAACAACGGCCGCATCGCCAGACCGGCGGTGGGAATGATCCAGCAACGCTGGCTGAGGCGATCCCAGTCCATGGCGTCGTCGCGCGGCAACCGGCGGTCCCTCGGCGCCACCACCACGCAGCGATCGCGCGCCAGAGGCAGACTGGCCACCCACGGATGGTTCTCGATCTCGAACAGATCGAAAACCACCAGGTCGAGCCGGTTCATCTGCAGATCGCCCAGCAGGCGCTCGCGCATGCCGTAGTCGAACTGCACCATCAGATAGGGATGGCGGGTCTTGATGTCGCAGATCGTGCGCGCCACCGCGGCCTGCAGTGCCGGCGCCTGCAGGCCGATGCGTACCGTGCCGTGCACCGACCCGTCGAGCGCGGGCAGTTCCTCGTTGAGCACCCGCAACTCGGCCTCGATGCGCCGGCCGCTCTCGAGCAGCCGGATGCACACCGCCGAGGGCATCAGCCCGTCCTTGGTCCGGTCGAACAGGCGCATGCCGATCAGGCTCTCGATCTCGATGCAGCTCTTCGAGACCGCCGCGGCACTCAGGCCCAGCCGCTCGCCGGCAAGACGCATGTTGCGGGTGCCGACCAGGGTCTCGACGAGCCGGAAGTGTCGCAGCTTCAGCACGCGGCGCAGATCGACCAGCGTCGGGAGGGGCGGGGCGGGAGTCAGCAGGTTCGACAGGCTCACGTCAACTTTCCGTTGATGACCACAAACTTCATTTCCCTACCACTTCTGAGCACGGATTAGCCATTTTCTTCGCAACGCCAGCAATTTTTCTATGTCGTGGGCCAGGAAAGACACAGATGCCCGTTTCATGTTCATATGATCCGATCCAAGGCAGCGAGATAGGCCAGTTCGCCGGCCCCGCGACGACCAAATTTCCTCGCCGGTCGCACCGGCAGCACCTGCGGGCGGGGTTTGCCGCCGTCGTCCTGGCCGGGACGACGCTGGGAGCGACCCTGGCAGCCGCACAGGCCGCAGATCCGCCGCGCCGGAAGCATCCGGCCGCGCGCCATGCCCCGGCCGAGACCGCCGAGGAGGTCGACGTGGTCGCCCGCCGACCGGCCTTCCGCTTCTCGGCCGCCCAGCATGCGGCGGATTCAACCATCCGGCTGACCGGTCAGGATCTGATCCGGCGTGGCGTGGTCAGCAAGACCGACCTGCAGAACCTCGCCCCGAACCTGTCGGTGCAGAGCGTCAACGGCACCTCGTCGACCAATTTCCAGCTTCGCGGCATCGGCACCTCCGACTACACGCAGAACAGCACGCCCTCGGTGCTGACCTATATCGACGATGTCGCCTTCCCGGTCAGCACGATGAGCAACGGCATGCTGTTCGACATCGATTCGGTGGACATCCAGCCGGGGCCTGCGGGTTTCACGCATGGCTTCGCCAGTTCCGGCGGCGAGGTCGCGCTGCATACAGCCGATCCGACCCCGCAATGGCATGGCGGCGTCACAGAGGATATCGCCAGCTACGCCCGCAGCCGCACCACGGGCTACATCTCCGGCCCGATCAGCCCGACGCTGTCGTTCCGCATCGCCGCCGAGACCATCCATGGCGGCGGCTGGCAGTATGATCCCGCCAATCGCACCCATCTCGGCGATTCCGACGAGACCGCGCTGCGCGCCAAGCTGAAATGGACGCCCGACAGCCGCACCACGGTGAAACTGACCGGGCATTTCGTGCGCGACAGAAGCGGCGTGGTGGTCGGCCAGCCGATGATCAACCTGCTCGGCACCAGGCTACCGCCCAACGAGCCGCAGCAGGCCTACTGGGACCTTTCGCCGCGCTTCGCCCGGCTGATCGGCCGCAGCCCGGACACCAAGCCGAGCGAGGACAACACCTTCTGGGGCGCGAACATCACCGCGACCCATCGTTTCGATCTCGCGATGCTGACCTCGATCAGCGATTACGAGAGCGAGCGCGTCGGCGAATACACCGACCAAGACGCCACCACCGCGCGCACCGGCGATACCTACCGCAACATCGTCGCCGACAGCTTCATCCAGGAACTGCGCCTCGGCGCGGTCGATCCGGATGCGAAGCTGCAATGGGATCTCGGCGCGAGCTACAATCGCGTGCGGATGTACCAGCAGTTCTTCTTCGACTTCTCCGACTATCCGCTGCGCGGCTATCTGTCCGAGACCTCGTTCGAACAGCATCAGCAGACCTTCGCGCAGTACGCGCATGTCTCCTACGCGCTGCCCTGGCATCTGAAGATCTTCGGCGGCCTCAACCACGAGGCCGACGACCGTCAGCTCATCGGCCTGCGCACGGTGCACTACAACGTCAACGCGCTCGACTTCGCCGACACCGCGACCAACGCCAACCAGTTCAGCGGCGAGGTCGGGCTGCAATGGCAGCCGAGCCGCGGGTTCATGAGCTACGTGAAGGTCTCGCGGGGTTTCCGTCCCGGCGGCTTCACCGCGAACAACACCGTCGTGCAGGACCAGCTCGCGCCCTACAAGCCCGAATGGCTGCTGGCCTACGAGGCCGGCTTCAAGAGCGAGCCGATCCCCAACGTGCTGCGGCTCAACGGGGCGGCGTTCTACGACGACTATCACGACCAGCAATATCTGGGCTCGTTCGTGGTGCCGAGCTACGGCCCGCTCGGGCGCTTCACCAACATCCCCAAATCCGAGATCTGGGGCCTCGAGGGCAGCATCGACCTGCACCCGCTGCCGCACCTGTATCTGGTGCAGAACATCGGTTACGAGCGCGGCAAGTATCAGGATTTCTCCGCGGTCAATTCGGCCGCGACCAACCAGTACTATCTCGCCCACCATGTCTGGACGCCGATCTACACCAGTTACAACGGCGTCGATTCCGGCATTCCCAAGCTCACGCTCAACGGCACCGCCACGCTGCGCTTCGATCCGCTGCCGGCGCACCAGATCGAGGGCGGTCTGGACTGGTCGTATCGCGGTGCGCAGGCGCTGGTGCCGGGCGGACAGGGCTATTATCGGCTGCCGGACTACTTCCTGCTGGGCGCGCATCTGACCTGGCGGGCGACGAAGCAGCACTGGTTCGCGACCGTCTACGCCACCAATCTGCTCGACCGGCAGTACTACGTGACCGGCGGCCAGGCGACGACGACCTATTTCTACATCCCCGGCGCGCCACGCATCATCGGCGGCCGCTTCGGCGTCGATTTCTGATGCGCGCCGGCGCGTCTGCCCTCACCATCGGGGCGGTGCCCCCCACAGCCAGCGGAGCCTTGCCCATGGCCGTCGCCAGCCCGTCACCGCGCAAGCGGATGCTGATCGGCATCTGTGCAGGCAATTTCCTCGAATTCTACAATTTCGGCGTCTACGCCTTCTTCGCGCCGATGCTCGCGGCGGCCTATTTCCCCAAGGGCGACCATCTCGTCGCCCTCACCCTCGCACTGCTGACCTTCGCGATCGGCTTCCTCGCCCGGCCGGTGGGTGCGGCGGTGGTCGCCGCCTATGCCGCGCGCGCCGGACGACGCGCCGCCCTGATGCTCACCTTCTCGCTGATGGGCCTGGGCTCGGCGCTGATCGCGCTGACCCCTGGCTACAACCGCATCGGCATCGCCGCCCCGGTGATCGTGCTGCTCGGCCGCCTGATCCAGGGCTTCTCCGATGGTGGCGAGGTCGGACCGGCGACGACGCTGCTGTTCGATCTTGAGGCCGCGCATGGGCGCGGCGGCATCGTCTCGCTGCAATACATCACCCAGCTCTGCGCGATGCTGGTCTCGGTGATGGTCGGCGCCGTGCTGGCGGCAGTGCTGCCGCACGACGCGCTCTATGGCTGGGGCTGGCGAGTGCCGTTCCTGCTCGGTCTGATGGTGGTGCCGGTGGGGCTGTTCATCCGCGGCAGCGAAACCATGGACCATGCACCGCCGCCGCAGCCGGCCCCCGTCACCACCACCGCCCCCGTCGCCGCCATCGCGCTCGTGCTGACAGTGATCGCCTGCGGCACCATCGGCACCTACATGCGCGCCTATGGCGTCAGCTACGCCGTCTCCGTGCTGCATCTGTCGCCCGGCATCGGCATGCTGGCAATGTCGGCCGGGCTTGCGACCGGCATCCTCGCCACCATCGCAGGCATCCCGCTCGCCGCCAGGATCGGTACCATCCCGCTGGTGCTGGCGAGCACGCTCGCCGCCATGGTGCTGACCTGGCCGCTGTATCACCACGCCATCACCACGCCGGGCCTGTCATCGCAACTGCTGCTCAACATCGCACTGTTCGCCATCACCAACCTGCCGGCGGGGGTGCTGTGGAAGACGATGCTGGGCGCGCTGCCCGAGCGCAACCGCTCGCTCGCCTTCGGCCTGATCTATGCGCTGGCGGTGTCGATCTTCGGCGGCTTCACCCAGCCCGTGGTGACCTGGCTGATCACTGTCACCGGCAGCGCGATGGTGCCGGCCTGGGTGTCGATCGCGCTGGCGCCGGTCGGCACTGCGGCCCTGCTGCTTCTGCTTCGCAAACAGCGCGGGACACAGACCCGCGCCGCCCCCGCCCTCGCCTGACGATCTCAAGACAAGGACCGATGTCATGGACAACGCCGAACGGATCTGGACGCATGTGGATGCGCTGCGCGACGATTTCGTCGCCCTCGCCGACGCCGTGTGGGCCACGCCCGAGCTCAATTTCCACGAGGAGCGCTCCTGCGCCGAGCATCGCCACATGCTCGAGGACAAGGGCTTCACCGTCACCCCCCACGCCGGCGGCCTGCCGACCGCACTGATCGGGGAGGCCGGCGAAGGCGGCCCGGTGATCGCCTTCCTCGGCGAGTACGACGCCCTGCCCGCGCTCAGCCAGGAAGCCAACATCGCCGAGGAGCGCCCGATCGAGGCGGGCGGCAACGGCCATGGCTGCGGCCACAACCTGCTTGGCTCGGCCGCCCTGCTCGCCGCCACCGCACTGAAGGACTACCTCGCCGCCAACAACATCCCCGGCCGTGTGCGCTATTACGGCTGCCCGGCCGAAGAGGGCGGCGCGGGCAAGGTGTTCATGGTGCGCGCCGGCCTGTTCGACGATGTCGACGTCGCCATCACCTGGCATCCGATGTCGATCGCCGCCGTGTTCCCGGCCCGCTCGCTCGCCAACACCGCGATCGACTTCACCTTCTCCGGCCGCTCCGCACATGCCGCCGCCGCCCCGCATCTCGGCCGCTCGGCGCAGGATGCGGCGGAGCTGATGAATGTCGGCGTCAACTACATGCGCGAACACATGCCGAGCTCGGCGCGCATCCACTCCGCCTATCAGGACACCGGCGGCAAGGCGCCGAACGTGATCCCCAACCATTGCGTGATCCGCTTCATCATCCGCGCCGAGACCTCCTCGGAGGTGAAGCCGCTGGTCGAGCGGGTGCGCAAGATCGCCGACGGCGCGGCGCTGATGACCGAGACCACGGTGAAGACGCGGGTGATCAGCGCGATGGCCGACCTGCTCGGCAACGCGGCCCTGGAGGAGACCATGCAGGCCAATCTGGACCGGCTCGGCCCGCCGCCCTTCGACGCCGAGGACCGCGCCTTCGCCGGTGCGATCCAGAAGACCCTCTCGCCGCAGGATCTCGAGACCATGCGCCGGATGCTGCGCCTGCCGCCCGGCGTGACCAAGGAGCTGTGCGACTTCATCGTCCCGCTCGGCGCCTGGCCGCGCGACGGCATGGCCGGCTCGACCGATGTCGGCGATGTGAGCTGGGCGGTGCCCACGGTGCAGGCGCTGGGCGCCACCTGCGCGCTCGGCACCGCGCTGCATTCATGGCAGATGGTGGCGCAAGGCAAGTCCGGCATCGCCCACAAGGGCATGGTGCATGTCGCCAAGGCGATGGCCGGCACCGCGGTGGACCTGTTCGCCGACCCCGCCCTGCTGGCGCGGGCCAAGCAGGAGCATGCCGACCGGCTGAAGGCGACGCCCTATGTCGCGCTGCTGCCCGAGGATGCGGAGCCGGCCTTCGAGATGTCGCTCTGAGCGGGCAGAGCGAGATCGGCGGCCGCCTCGCCGAACAGCGCGCCGGTCGCGCGCCGGGCGAGATGCCGCTCGGCCGGTGAGGCCAGCCGGAACTGCTGAGCCAGACGACGCGCCATCGCATTCGATCGCCGGGCGGGCTCGTCGCGCAGCAGGTCGAGCAGGCGGGCGACATAGGCCCGTGGGTCATGCGTCTGCACGACATGGCGACGACCGCGCTCGCCCATCCGCCGATAATGGTGCGGGCGGCAGCACAGATCGATCAGCAGATGCCCCACATCATCGACCTCGCTGTCGGGGTCGATCGCGGCCACGCAGTCGGGCGGCAGCTCCGCATACCAGCCATGGTCGCTGACCGCGGACGCGGCTCCGTTGGCCCAGATGCGCAACTGGCTGCCCGACGCCTCGCCCACCGTCGGGTTGCGCAGGTTGAGCACCAGGTCGGCATCCGCGATCGCCGCATTCAGCTCGGCGAAGCTGACGAAGCCATGCAGCGTGACGCAGGCCCCGAGCGACAGTTCCTCGACCAGCGCCACCAGCGCCTCGGGATCGTGGTACAGCCCGTAGATGTCGAGGCTGAGCGAGCCACGCATCGGACTTTCGGCCAGGATGCGCAGGATCTGCTCGACGCGACGGTTCTTCGCAAGGTAGCCGAAGACCACCAGCCGGTGCGGCGGCCGCGGCGCGCGGCGAGGGGCAAGCTCCGGCCAGACCGTATCGGCATAGGGCAGCGGCAGGGCGAAAACCTCGATGCCGGTCTGTTCACGCAGGATATCCGCCTCCGCCTCGTTGTGCATCAGGATCGAGGTCGCGCGTGCGCAGGCGGCCAGCGCGCAGGAATAACGCCGCAGCACCGCATCCATCCCGCCATGCGCGAGTGCGTGCTTCGCCTCGTTGAGTGCTCCAGGTCCGTGGCAGCGCAGCAGGATCTCGTAATAGGTCGCATGCCGCCCGGCATGGTACATCTCCAGCGCGAATTCATGCAGGTTCGCATCATGCAGCACCACCATGCCGGGCACCCTGCGCGCGATGTCGAAGATGTCCTCGTGCATCTCGCGATTGTTGCCGATATGGAAGATATTGGCGTCGGCCTCGTTGAGATCCCAGAACGCCAGCGCATCGGCGCGGAACGGGCTGACGTGGATGCCGGGGTGCTCGATCGGTTCCCAGTATTCCTGCGGCGTCCAGACATGGACGTCCGCGCTCTCGGCCATGATCTTCAGGATCGCCAGATTGACATTGGCGATATCGGTCTGCGCGGGCGGCAGCGGCGTGAAGACGTTGATCCTCAGCCGAGCAGGCATGACACCGCATTGTCCCAGGAGATGCCGAGCGAACGCCAGCGCTCGAACCCGGCCCGCCCGGCCTGGCGCGCGAAGCCGGGCCGCGACCACAACGAGACCATCGCATCCGCGAGGGCCGCGGGTTCGGGCGGAACGATCAGGCCGGTGACATCGTGCTCGACGAATTCGAGCGAGCCGCCGGAATCGGTGCAGGTGATGACCGGCTTCGCCGACACCATCGCCTCGAGCGTGACGTAGCCGTAATCCTCGTCCACCGGTGGGAAGACCACCGCGCGCGCATTGGCATAGAGGCGGATGCGCTCCTCGTCGGACACGAATCCGGTCCAGACGACGCGATCGCCCAAGGGCGCCGCCAGCCTGCGCAGCGCCTCGCCGTAATCCAGCCGGTCGGGATGTCCCATGAAAACCACGCGCATGTCGCCGCCCCGCAGCAGCATCGCCTCGATGACCAGCTTCTGTCGCTTGATCTCGTTGATGCGCGCCGGCACCAGCAGATAGTCGCCATACTCGCCCTGCTGGAGACGTTCGACACCCGGCGGCGGGTGGTAGAGAACGCGCGAGCCGAGGCCGCAATACTGCTCAAGGCGGCGCGCGACATTGCGCGAATTGGCGAATACGTGCCGGGCGCGCGGGATGTATTCGCGATCCATCTGCCGCATCAACTCGCGCACCGCACCGCCCTCGGGGTCGACGGCGAGGGCGTTGTGCGTCTCGCCCCACAGGTCATAGGCCTCGCGATGCTGGTGCAGCATCCAGATCACCTGGTCGCGGTGGCTGGCCAGCCAGGCCGGGAATTTCAGCGAGATCACCTTGTCGATGGCGACACCGTTGCTGGTCGACAGGTCGATCAGGCGCCAGATCGCCATCTGATCGACGAGGCGCGCGGCCGGATACCATTTGAACGGCACCGACACGATATCGACCTCGTGACCGGCGGCGATCAGCGCGCGCCTGAGTTCCTCGGCATGGAATTCCGCACCGCCGCGAACGAACGGCACCTGCACCGTGGTGATGGCAATGCGCATCTCAGATCTTGCGCCCGATCACCGCGTAATCCTGAGGACCATAGAAAAGCTCGTCGAGCTGGGCTGCAAGTTCGCGATCCTGCCCGGCGAAGCGCGTCGGGGACGGGTTGAGCCGGCGGATCTCCACATCAGCGAAACCCCTCGCCTCGGCGATGATGCGCACCATCGCGCTCGGCAGCGGGTTGCGGTGCGTCGGGTCCATGTAGAAACCATGGCTGCCCACCAGCACGTTCTGCGGATCGGGTGTCTCCAGCAGCAGCACGCCGCCGGGCTTGAGCACGCGCAGCGCCTCGTCGAGCAGGCTGACGAACACCTCGTGCGGCAGGTGCTCGATGACGTGAAAGCCGCTGATCATGCCGAGCGACTCGTCGGGCAGCGCGACCAGCGCGCCCAGCGCGTCGGCATCCGCGCAGTCGATGTCGAGCGACGCGCATAGGGCCACCATCGCCTCGTTGGTGTCGACGCCGCGCGCGACCAGACCGCGTTCGCGCAGCAGTTCGAGCCACTCTCCACGCCCCGCGCCGAGATCGAGCACCGGTCGGTCGGCCGTGCCGGCGCCGCATTGCTCGACCAGCGGCAGGAACACCGCCTGACGCGCCTTGATCTCGTCGCGGCTGCCGCGGGCGCGGTCCTCGAACGCGAGATAGAGCAGATCGAGCGCGTGGCCGTGCAGGCCGCCGGCCACGGGACCGGGAGCGGCAGCGGAATGATCCGCCTCGCCGCCGAGCAGGCCGATCGTGCGATCGATGCGCCGGATCTGCTGCGAACGACCCGACATCACCCGCTGGAGCATGTCCTGACGCTCGGCGAACGCAGTCAGGCGGTCGTCCATGCGGTCGAGCTCCGCCTGCTGGCCTGTCTCGATCGCCGCGATCCTGGCCTGCATCGCCTCGATCTCGAGCCCGAAGGCATCGATCCGCTCGGCCAGACCGGCCAGCGAGGCGATGAATTTCTCGGTCATGCGCTGCTGGCCGGCGATCTGTCGCGCACGCGCCATGCGAAAGCCGTCCACATCGGCCACCATGCTCTCGACGAACGACGTGCGCTCCGCGGAATTGCGTGCCCAGCCCTCGATCTGGTCGAGACGCTTCTCGACCGCGTCCGAGCGCAGCCGCAACCGGTCGAGCTCGGCGCCCGTCTGGCCGAAGCCGACGGCGTCCCAGACCGAGCCCGCGCGGGCGCTCGCCGGTGCCGGCTGGACCTGTGGGGTGACCGGCACCGGCGCCTCGCCCTCGACCGGCTCGGTCAGAGGTGTGGCAGGGACCGCTGGTGCCTGCGGAGGCGAGGATGGCTGGGCCATGCGGCGCAATCTGGCGGCGATCCGGCGGCTCAAGGTGCGACCCGCCGGGCTGGCTGATGATGACAAGGCCGATTGAACTCCATCGGTCTGCATGAAGATTTGGCAAGCTAGGCCAGCGTCAACGAGGTGTAAACGCATCCCGAGGCAGCGCCGGCCGACAGGAGGCGCGCTTCGGCAGGACCGCGCACGGCAGGCCAAAAGACAGCCGCATCCTGGCCAGGTAGGGGGGCGAATCCGGCGCGACCTCGATGCCCGGCGCGAGGCGGATCACGGCATCCCCCGCCGGCAGCCGGCGCAGCACGCTCAGCACCATGCCCCCCGGCAGGGGCCAGGCCTTCACGTCGCCATTATAGGCCCAGACCCGGCCATGCTGTTCCAGCAGTTCGGGGCCGACATACATGGTCATCGCATCGCCGCGCGCCGGGACCACGAGAACCTGCGTCGGGTCGGTCATTCCGCCCGGTATGGCGAGCTCGCCCGGCCCGAGCACCCGCACCGTCGCCGCGTGCGGATCGCGCTCCAGGCGCGACTGCCAGCAGCAGGCCAGCAGCACCAGCGCGATCGACCCCGCCCCAGCCAGCCGCTCGCCGCGTCGGGCCAGACGCAGCACCAGCAGCAGCGCATAGAAACACAGCAGCGGCTGGGTCCATTTGAAATAGTGGTAGTTGCCGAAGCGCCACAGACCTTCGGCATGCAGGTCGCGGTAGCAGAGATAGACCGCCCAGTGCACCATCACCGCGGCCGCCACCAGCACATGCGCCGGCCGGTTGCCGCGCGGGGCGAGCAGGCCGGCGATCATCCCGGCGAATCCGGGCAGCACCCAGGGAAACACCACCGCCAGCCCGTGATAGCGCTCGTGAATCGGCCGGGCATCGAGCACCAGCCAGTTCCAGCGCAGCGCCAGCAGCCGCGGCTCGAAGCCGGTGCCGAGCGATTCGAGGAAATACTGCCCCCAGCTCCAGCCCCAGACCATCAGGTGCAGGCCCAGCCCGATCGCCGCCAGCACGGCCGCCGGCGCGATGCCCGCCGCCGCGAAGCCGAGGCGCGTCCGCACCGGCCGCCGCGCCCACAGCACGGCGATGGCGCAGAACACGATCGCCGGCAGCGACGACCAGACGGCCTCGGTCGGCCGGGTGATCAGGATCAGCCCCCACAGCAGCCCGCACACCGCCGCCCTGCCCGCACCCGGACGCTCGCGCAGCCGCAGGGCGGCGAGCAGCAGCCCGAGCAGCAGCGGCGCGGTCGGCGTCGTGGTCCAGGGCTCGATCCAGCTCTTGAGCGCGAACTGCCCGTCGATGTGGCGCAGATGGGTGGTGCCGTCGGCGACGCAGAAGGCAATCGCGCCCCACAGTGCGGCGAATTTCAACTCGGGTGCGAGGCGTCGGGCCAGCGCCATCACCAGCAGCCCGCTGGCGACGTAGCAGACCAGATCGGGCAGCCGGAACGGATCGACCCGGTCGAACGGCACCATCGCCGCGCCGATCAGCGAATACAGCGGCAGGTACCAGTGTTCGGAAGGACGCAGGTCGCCGGCCGCCCAGGCCAGCGCCTCGCGCCAGTAGCGGCCCTGATCGGTCCAGCGCCACCAGCCGTCATCGAACGAGGCACGGGTCGGGACCGGAAAGTAGTGACTGTAGGCAATCAGGTAGCATTGCGCGGCGAGCGCGATCAGCAGCACGCCCAGCGCGATGGCGAGCCGGTCGCGACCATCATGGTCGGGCCGTGCCTCGATCGGCGACAAGGTCATGGCGATGCTCCCGAAAACGCCGGGAAGCACCCCCAGCCGCTGATCCGATGGGCGGCGTGATGGCACATCCGCGGTCCTGCCGCCAAGACGAGCCGTGCGGGCCGCCCTATTTGCGCCCGGACCTGAACGGGTAACGGGTGAGCGTGCGGTGGTGCATGTCGAGCGAGAGGCGGTGCTCCAGCGGCGGGAAGGCGCGCGAGCGGCAGTTCTGCCAGTCGCACAGCCGGCAGGACGGGCCGATCCGCACCGCCGCCGCCTCCGGGTCGATGCCGTCGCCATAGACGATGTGGGGCGCGTGCTCGATCTCGCAGCCCATCACGATCGAGTGGATCGGCGGGATGTCGCCCCAGCCCAGCGAGGGGGCGGAGACGGTGCGCGCGAAGCACAGATAGGTGCCGCCATCGGAGAACTTGCCAACCTGGGTACGCATCTGCCCCGGCGTGGTCATCGCCAGATTGCCGATCCAGCGCGGACACGACCCGCCCTGCTGCGGCAGCGGGAAACCGCCGGCCGAGAAGCTCTTGGTCACGTTCGACGCCGCATCGAGCCGCACGAAGAACAGCGGCACGCCCCGCCTTCCGGGTCGCTGGAGGGTGGAGAGCCGCTGCGCCGCCTGCTCGAACGAGACCGAGAAACGGGCCGCGAGCAGGGCGATATCGTAGCGCAGATCCTCGGCCGCGGCGATGAACGGCTCATACGGCATCAGCAGGGCGGCCGCGGCATAGTTCAGCAGGCCGATGCGGATCAGCGTGTCGGCTTCCGGCGAGGTCGGCTCGATGCGCTCGACCATGTCGTCGAGCACGCGATGCGCCTCGATCAGCATGAGCTGGAAGGCGAGCTGGAAGCCACGGCTCTCGCGCGGCAGCAGCTCGGACAGGGTCAGCATCCGGCTGGCCGCATCATAGGCGCGCATCGCGTTGTCCAGGGCCGCGATCGACACCACCAGCCCGTGCCTCCGACGCAGCCGCCAGATCAGCGCCTGCTCGATCTCGGAGGGTGCCAGCGAGGCGCCGTCCTCGCCGACCATCTGCTCGCGCACCTGTTCGGCGGCGGCCTCCAGCTCGGGGAAATGGTTGAGCCGGTCGTGATAGAGCTGCCGCGCCTCGTCGGCCGGCAGCCGGATGCGCCGCCCCGACGGCAACATCATCCCCGACGCATCGTCGCGCGCCACGCGCAGCGCGCGATGCAGCGCAATCACCGAACGTGCCAGGGCGGGGCGCGCGCCCAGGGCTGCGAGTTCCTCGGGCGGCGGCGTGTCCTTGGCCAGGGCCGGGTCGGACAGCGCCTCGCGCACGCCCAGCATCAGCAGCCGCTCGCGCTCGCCCGACAGCATGTCGAGCTCGACATCGAGCGCGCGCGTGAGCTTGAACAGCAGCGAGGCCGTCACCGCGCGACGGTCGTGCTCGATGAGGTTGAGATAGCTGGCCGAAATGCCCAGCGTCGCCGCCAGGCGCTGCTGGGTCAGCCCGCGCTCGGCCCGCAGCCGGGCGATGGTCTGTCCGATCAACTGCCTCGACACGCGGCCTCCCTCGCTCCCGTTCCTGTAAAGTTTACAAACACAAGCGATTGGACGCGAGCGGTTTGTAAAGGGTTTTACCTCTTTACATGTTTTGCAGTGTGTTGACTGTTTTCTTGCGCCACACCCGGGGCCAGTGTCTGCCGCAGGAAGACCCCGCCGCTTTCGGGGCCGCACGCCGACCACACCCGGTCGCAAGCCCCGCCCGCCCGGCGGGGTCGTGAAAGGAGCGCCTGACATGATCCGCACCGAACTCCTGCGCAGCCCGGATGGCCCCGGCTTCGTCACCCCCACCGACGATCCGGACCGTTTCGCCGGCATCAAGCGCGACTACACCCCCGCCGAGGTCGAGAAGCTCGCCGGCTCGTTCCGCATCAAGCACACGCTGGCCGAGAACGGTGCGAAGCGCCTGTGGCACCTGCTCAAGACCGAGCCCTACATCAACACGCTCGGCGCGCTGACCGGCAACCAGGCCGTCCAGCAGGTCAAGGCCGGCCTCAAGGCCATCTACCTGTCCGGCTGGCAGGTGGCGGGCGACGCCAACCTCGCCGGCGAGATGTATCCCGACCAGTCGCTGTATCCGGCGAACTCGGTGCCGATGGTGGTGCGCCGCATCAACAACGCGCTGCGCCGCTCGGACCAGATCGCGCATCTCGAGGGTGATCACTCGACGCATTGGATGGCGCCGATCATCGCCGACGCCGAGGCCGGCTTCGGTGGCGCGCTCAACGCCTACGAGCTGATGAAGGCGATGATCGATGCCGGTGCGGCCGGTGTCCATTTCGAGGACCAGCTCGCTTCCGAGAAGAAGTGCGGCCACCTCGGTGGCAAGGTCCTGGTGCCGATCTCCCAGCACATCCGCACGCTCAATGCCGCCCGTCTCGCCGCCGACGTCGAGGGCGTGCCGACCGTGCTGCTGTGCCGCACCGACAGCCACGCCGCCCAGCTGCTGACCACCGATGTCGACGAGCGCGACCGTCCGTTCCTGTCGGGCGAGCGCACCTCGGAAGGCTTCTTCCGCATCAAGGAAGGCCTCGGCGTGAAGTATGCGATCGCCCGCGGCCTCGCCTACGCGCCCTACTCCGACCTGCTGTGGTGGGAGACCTCGGAGCCGAACCTCGAGGAAGCCGAGGAATTCGCCAACGAGATCCACAAGCAGTTCCCGGGCAAGATGCTCGCCTACAACTGCTCGCCCTCGTTCAACTGGCGCAAGAAGCTGTCGGAAGACAAGATCGCCGACTTCCAGCGCGCGATCGGCGCGATGGGCTACAAGTACCAGTTCGTCACGCTGGCCGGCTTCCACTCGCTGAACTACTCGATGTTCCAGCTCGCGCACGGCTATGCCCGTCGCGGCATGGCGGCCTACTCCGAGCTGCAGCAGGCGGAATTCGCCGCCGAAGGCCTTGGATACACTGCGACCCGTCACCAGCGCGAGGTCGGCACCGGCTACTTCGATGCCGTCGCCACCACCGCGTCGGGCGGCAAGTCCTCGACCACCGCCATGGGTGGCTCGACCGAGACCGAGCAGTTCCACGAACACGCCTGAGCTCCCCTCTTCGCTCAGTGACGTGAGACTTGGGGCGGCGGTCTGACCGCCGCCCCTTTTTTTCTTTGGCGCAATCTGTCCGCACGACAAGGACGGGAGAAACGAAATGGCACCGATCACCGAAGCCGGACTGCAGATCGACAAGGGGCTGCACGCGTTCGTCGCGAGCCGGCTGCTCGCCGGCACGTCGGTCACGCCTGCCGCGTTCTGGTCGGGCCTGTCCGCGATCGTCGCCGATCTCACCCCCGAACTGAACGCGCTGCTCGCCGAGCGCGACCGCCTCCAGGCGGCGATCGATGCGAAATACGAATCCGACCCCGCCATTGCCCGCGATCCGAAGGCGCAGGAAGCGTTCCTGCGCGAGATCGGCTGGCTGGTGGCCGCACCCGCCACTGTCGCCGCGACCACCACCGGTGTCGATCCCGAGATCGCCACCCTCGCCGGTCCGCAGCTCGTGGTGCCGGCGACGAATGCCCGCTATGCGCTCAATGCCGCCAACGCCCGCTGGGGCAGCCTCTACGACGCGTTCTACGGCACCGACCTGCTGCCCGACGAGGGCGAGATCGCCCGCGGTCGCGGCTTCAACGACACCCGCGCCGGCGAGGTGGTCAAACAGGTCCGCGCGCTGCTCGACACCTTCTTCCCGCTCGCCGAGGGCAGCCATGCGGCGGCGATCCGCTACACCATCCAGCACGGCAGCCTGGCGGTGAAGATCGCCGAGGAATGGACCGTGGCGTTGCGCAACCCCGCGCAGTTCGTCGGCTACACCGGCAGCGCCGACAGGCCCGAGACCATCGCGCTGCGCCATAACGGCCTGCACATGGTGCTCAAGATCGATCCGACCAACCGCATCGGCGCGCTCGATCATGCCGGCATCGCCGATGTGCTGGTCGAATCGGCCCTCTCCGCGATCATCGATTTCGAGGACAGCGTCGCCACCGTCGATGCCGAGGACAAGCTGGTCGTCTACGGCAACTGGCTCGGCCTGATGCAGGGCGATCTCACCGCCTCGTTCGACAAGGGCGGCAAGACCCTTACCCGCGCGATGGAGCCCGACCTGGTCTTCACCACGCCCGACGGCAAGGGCAGCCTGACCCTGCATGGCCGCTCGCTGATGCTGGTGCGTTCGGTGGGCCATCACATGTTCACCGACGCGGTGCGCGACGAGGCGGGCAACCCGATCGCCGAGGGCTTCCTCGATGCGCTGGTCGGCTCGGCCGCCGCCCTGCACGACCTCGCCAAGCGCCCCGGCGAGCTGCGCAACAGCCGCGCCGGCTCGGTCTACATCGTCAAGCCGAAGATGCACGGCCCCAAGGAGGTCGCGCTGACCGAGACGCTGTTCGGCCGCATCGAGCAGGTGCTCGGCCTGCCGCCCCTCACCCTCAAGATGGGCGTGATGGACGAGGAGCGTCGCACCTCCGCCAACCTCGCCGCCTGCATCGCGGCCACCGCCGACCGCATCGTGTTCATCAACACCGGCTTCCTCGACCGCACCGGCGACGAGATCCACACCGCGATGCGCGCCGGCCCCGTGGTCGGCAAGGCCGGCATGAAGCGCGCCACCTGGCTGTCCACCTACGAGCAGCGCAACGTCGCCATCGGCCTCGAATGCGGCCTGCGCGGCCGCGCGCAGATCGGCAAGGGCATGTGGGCGATGCCCGACCGCATGGCCGAGATGCGCGAGACCAAGCGCGCCCATCCGCAGGCCGGTGCCAACACCGCCTGGGTCCCCTCGCCCACCGCCGCCACCATCCACGCCCTGCACTATCACGAGGTCGATGTCGCCGCCCGGCAGACCGCGCTCGGCAATGCCGTGCCGGAGCCGCTGGAGAAGCTGCTCACCCTGCCGCTCGCCGACCGCTCCGAACTCACCGACGCGCTGGTCAGCCGCGAGCTCGACAACAACGTCCAGTCGATCCTCGGCTATGTGGTGCGCTGGGTCGACCAGGGCGTGGGCTGCTCGAAGGTGCCCGATCTCGACGATGTCGGCCTGATGGAAGACCGCGCCACCCTGCGCATCTCCAGCCAGGCTCTGGCCAACTGGCTCGCGCACGGGGTGATCACCGCCGACCAGGTCGACGAGGCGCTGCGCCGCATCGCCCCGGTGGTGGACCGCCAGAACGCCTCCGATGCCGCCTACACGCCAATGGCGCCGGGCTTCGACGGTCCCGCCTTCGCCGCCGCCCGTCAGCTCATCTTCGACGGCGCGAAGGCGCCGAACGGCTACACCGAGCCGACGCTCACCCACTGGCGTCAGGTGGCCAAGGCACGGGTCGCCGAACCGGCGATCTGATCCCCCGACGACGGCGCACGCGGCAATTGCACCGCGTGCGCCGTTGGCGGATGCTCCCGCGATCATGGAAGACGACGTGCCCCAGCCTGCCGACACCCGTGCCGCGCGTCCGAAGCCCAACGAGGGCCCGCGCGAGATCGTCCCGCCGCAGCGCGGCTCGCTGATCGACGTCATCTTCGACGCCGGCGGCGCCCCGGCCGCCGTGCGCAAGGCGCCCACCGGCCATCAGGACCGTGCCCAGGCCGCGCGCGACCTGCGCCTGTCAGGCCATTTCGAGCCCGTTGGCCTCACCGGCCCTTACCGGCTGCATCTGTCGGTGCGGCAGACCTGGCTGGTGTTCGACATCCGTGATCGCGACGACGAGCCGCTCCACACCCACGCCCTGTCGCTGTCGCCGTTCCGCAGCCTGATCAAGGATTACTGCATGATCGTCGACAGCTACGAGGAGGCGATGGCCGAGGGCGCCTCGGCTCGCGTGCAGGCGATCGACATGGGTCGGCGCGGCCTGCATAACGAGGGCGCGGAGCTAATGATGGAGCGGCTGCGCGACAAGATCGAGGTCGATTTCGAGACCGCGCGGCGGCTGTTCACCATCCTGTGCGTACTTTATCCCAACCGTCCGAGCAACGCCGCGTAGAGAATGTTCTTTTTTGTAAAAAGAACCAAAAAACTTCTAGATGTTGAAGTGGTCCGAAGGCCGTCATCGCCCTCCGGACCCTCCAGAAACGAGTAAAAGTCTTTTTGCTTCTTTTTCTTCAGAAAAAGAAGACCTTTAGAACCCCAGCACCCGCGTCCACGACTTCTTCGGCTTCGGCGGCGTCCATCCCGCCTTGACCAGCGCATCGCGCAGCGCCACCGGCACACCCGCCGCATCCTGGGCCGCGATTTTCGCCGAGCCCGCGGCCTTCGTCGCCTGAGCCTTCACGGGTGCGGTATCGAGCTGTGCGCTCATGGCCTGCAGCTTCTGCGCGGCATCCTTCAGCCAGTCGGTGCCAGCCTTCACGTTGGCCTGCAGGTTCTGTGTGTTGAGCACCGGGGCGGCCGCCTCGCGCAGGGCAGCGAGCTGGTCGGCCGGCGAGAACTGGCCGAGCTGCTTTTTCGCCTTCCTGCGGGCCTTGTCGAGCTTCTTGCGAGCCTCGGCGGCGGCGGCGGCGGATGCGTCTGCCGCGTCCTGGATGCGGGCCTCCGCCTTCTTGCGCGCCTTGCGCGATAGCTTGCCAAGCTTCTCGGCGGCTGCCGTCGCCTCCGGGCCGAGCTCGATCTGGTGGCCGCCGGGCAGGGTCAGCGTCGAGGTCTTCGGCTTCGAGCGGGTCAGGGCGACGATCACGCCGGCCGCCGTCGCACTCGCGCCCGCGACGATACCCAGCAGGGTCGCGTCCGACAGTCCGGTGCTGTCGCGCAGCCTGCGATAGCCGCCCACGGCCCGATCGACGAGCCGTGTGGAGGCGTCGGCAGCGGCACTGACCCGATCCACCGCCTCGCTGAACGTCGCGCTGACCTTCTCGGCCACGTCACTGACCGCGGCACGCGCCTCGTCCGCCTGCGCATGCACGCGATCGCTGATCTGCTCGATCTTTTCGCCGACCGGTGCGACCGCCTCCTTGACCGCCGGGCCGATCGCGGCGAGGTCGGGCGTCTCGGACGACAATGTATCGAGCTGCGCCTGGAGATCGTGCAGCTTGGCGGCGTCGGAACGGGGCATGGTGGTCTCGTCTCCCTGCTGGGCATGACAATGGCGGCGCGTGGAGGCCTGATCGTTGCATAACGCCCACCACGAGCCCCGGTTCGACGGCGGCTGGCGCGCGACGCGCCCGCCTGCCAGACTCCGGTCGTGATGATGGACGACGTGATCGTGATCGGCGCAGGCGCGGCGGGGCTGTTCTGCGCGATGACCGCGGCCCGGCGCGGGCGGCGTGTCAGCGTGCTGGAGGCAGGGCCGAAGCCGGGGGCGAAGATCCTGATTTCCGGCGGCGGGCGCTGCAATTTCACCAATCTCGGCACCACGGCCGCGAACTTCTTCTCCGACAATCCGCATTTCGCCAAATCCGCCCTGGCCGGCTTCACGCCGCGCGACTTCCTCGCTCTCGTCGAAGGCGCCGGCATCGCCTGGCACGAGAAGACGCTCGGCCAGCTGTTCTGTGATGGCTCGGCGCGGCAGATCGTCGATCTGCTGGTGGGCGCGAGCACCGAGGCGGGCGCGCGGATCGAGACCGGCTGCGCGATCGGCGAGATCACCCGCACCGAGGAGGGTTTCGTGCTGCACACCGATCGCGGCACGCGACGCGCGGCGCGGCTGGTGGTGGCGACCGGCGGACCGTCGATCCCGAAGCTGGGGGCAAGCGATTTCGCGTGGCGGCTGGCGAGGAAGTTCGGCCTGCGGGTCGTACCGGCGCACCCGGCGCTGGTGCCGCTGACCATCACCGATGCCGCGATCGGTGCAGCCTTCGGCGCGGGGAGCGCGGCCGAACTGGCGGGCGTGTCGTTCGAGACCATCGCCGGCTGCGGCCGCGCGCGGTTCCGCGAGGCGGCACTGATCACCCATCGCGGCCTGTCCGGACCGGCGATCCTGCAGGTGTCCACACCGTGGCGGCCAGGGGCTGCGATCACGCTCGACCTGCTGCCCGGCCAGGATGCGCAGGCGATGCTGCGGGAGGCCAAGCGCCGCCGGCCCCGCGCCTCGCTCGGCGGCGTGCTGGGCGAGCACCTGCCGCAACGTCTCGCCGCCAGCCTCGCCACCCTGCTGCCGCAGGCGACGGGACGGGGGATGGCCGACCTGCCCGACCGCGCGCTCGACGGGCTCGCCGCCCATCTCGGCGCCTGCCCGGTGCAGCCCTCCGGCAGCGAGGGCTTCGCCAGGGCCGAGGTCAGCGCCGGCGGGGTGGCGACCTCGGCGCTGTCATCGAAGACCATGGAAGCGCGCGACATCCCCGGCCTGTTCGTGATTGGCGAGGCGGTGGACGTGACCGGCTGGCTCGGCGGCTACAATTTCCAATGGGCGTGGTCGAGCGGATACTGTGCAGGCAACAACGTCTGACCAACGGACGTGAACGGGAGGGCATCCAGATGGACCTGACGGAATTCGGCCGCGACATCCTCGCACGGCAGTCGTTCAGCCGCCTGCTCGGCACGCGGCTCGAACGCTTCGACCGCGACGGTGTGGAACTGCGGCTGATGGTGCGCGAGGACATGCACCAGCAGCACGGCTTCACGCATGGCGGGTTGCTGGCCTATCTCGCCGACAACGCGCTGACCTTTGCCGGAGCGCTGGCCTTCGACGGGCTGCCGGTGGTGACGGTGGAGATGAAGGTGAACTATCTCCGTCCGGCAATCGGGCGCGAACTGATCGCCCGCGCCACGCTGCTGTCGGGCGGGCGCACGCAGTCGGTGAGCCGATGCGAGATCTACGTGGTCGGCGAGGACGGGGCCGAAAAACTCTGTGCCGCCGGCCAGGGCACCACCGCGTTGCTGCCGGAGAAGCGAAGCCCGAACGTCAATTGAGAGGTCTCATGCTGCGCAGGCTGATCGTCTCCCTCCTCGCCATGACCTGCCTGCCCGCGCTGGCCCGGCCGCTGCCGAGCGTGCCGGCGAGGTTCCATCTCGACGTGGTGACCGACCAGGTGCCGGATGCCCGCGAGATCGCGCTCGGGCCGCCGGGGGTGATCTTCGTCGGCTCGATGGACGAGGGTGCGGTGTATGCGGTGCGCTGGCGGCCCGGACAGACGGCGAAGGTCACCACCCTCGCCCGCGATCTCGCCGATCCGGCCGGTGTCGCCTTCCATGGCGGCGACCTCTACGTCTCGGCGACGAACCGCATCCTGGTGCTGCGCGACATCATCGATCATCTCGACGATCCGCCGAAGCCGGAGATCGCCGTCGATCACCTGCCGTGGAAACGCGGCGACCACTACTGGAAGTTCATCGCCTTCGGCCCGGACGGGCTGCTGTATGTGCCGATCGGCGCGCCGTGCAATGTCTGCGCGGTCGGCCACGATTACGGCAAGCTGATGCGCATGCGGCCCGACGGTTCGGCGCGTGAGGACATCGCCTACGGCATCCGCAATTCCGTCGGCATCGCCTGGCCGACCGGTGCGACCGCGCCGCTGCCGCTCTATTTCACCGATAACGGCCGTGACGGCATGGGCGACGACCTGCCCAGCGACGAGCTGAACCGTCTCGACCGCGTGGGACAGGATTTCGGCTTCCCCTTCTGCCACCAGGGCGACACGCCCGACCCGGATTTCGGCGCCGGCCACCCCTGCGCGGACTTCACCCCGCCGCTCGCTCGCCCCGGCGCCCATGTCGCGACACTCGGCCTGCGCTTCTATGACGGACCGATGTTCCCCGCCGCCCTGCGCGGCAGCGTGATCATCGCCGAACACGGTTCGTGGGACCGCTCCACCCCCTCCGGCTACCGCGTGGTCGCGATCCCCCTGCGGGACGGACACCCGGGCAGGCAGACGGTGCTGCTCGAAGCCCTTAGCGGCCTGACCCCCCTTGCCCGCCCCGCCGACGTGCAACCCTTGCCCGACGGCTCGCTGCTGATCTCCGACCAGCTCGACGGCCGCCTGTTCCGCCTCACCTACGAGGCTCCGTAGCACGGGCGCGAGGGGGCCTTTACAGCGCGCGGCCGGCTTTCTACGGATGCAAAACCCCTCGATCCGGAAACCGACATAGCCTTGTCCGAGCCCATCTCACGCGAGTCCGCGCTGCGTCATTCGCTGTTCGAGGACGCCTATGCGCTGGTGATCGGCTGTTCGCTGATCGTGCTCGGGCTGGCCTGCCTGCATCGTGCCGGGCTGGTGACCGGAGGGGTGGCGGGGATCGCGCTGCTGCTGTCCTACGTTCTCGGAGAGCCGACGGGACTGCTGTTCACGCTGATCAACATCCCGTTCCTGATCTTCGCCAGCCGCACGATGGGCTGGGCCTTCACCATCAAGACCTTCCTCGTCAGCAGCAGCATCACCCTGCTTGCCCTGGTGTTTCCGCGTCTGATGACGCTGGGCTCCATCTCGCCGCTCTGGGCCGCGTTCTTCGGCGGCACGGTGATCGGCATGGGCATCCTCTCCCTTGCGCGTCACCAGGCCGGCGTGGGCGGCACCGGGGTGGTCTGCCTGTGGCTGCACAGGCAGCGGGGCTGGAACGTGGGCAAGGTGCAGCTCTCGATCGACTGCGTGATCCTGGCGGTGTCGACCACCGTGATCGACCTGGCCCATGTCGCGCTGTCGCTGGTGAGTGCGATCGCGATCAGCGGCGTGGTGGCAATCTTTCACCGCCCGGACCGCTACACCGGCTACTGAGCCCCCGCCTCAGCGCAACGCGAAGCCGAGCGCGTCGAGGGCGGCCCGCAGTCGGTCGCGGCCGCTCAGCGTCTGCGGGCCGGCGACGCGGCGGATGGCGTCCTCGCTCCAGTCGCGGGCCGGCCGGCCCGCGGCCGCACTCGCCTCGGCAGCGGCGCGGCCATAGGCGGCGATGGCATCGGCCTCGCCCACGGGATCATAGCGGTCGTGATGCAGCACCACCGACGGCGGCAGGCGCGGCTTGATGTCGGGACGCTGGGCGGGATCGGGGATGCCGACCGTCATGCCGAACAGCACCATCGCCAGAGGTGGCAGGCCGGCGAGGTCCGCCACCTGCTCGGGATGGTTGCGCATGCCGCCGATATAGCAGGTGCCGTAGCCGCGATGCTCGAGGAAGGCGGCGGCGTTCTGCGCGCCCAGCGCCACATCGACGGCGCCGACGACGAACATCTCCAGCCAGTCGAGCGCCTCGGTGGGCTGCCCCGACGCCTCACCCATGCGGCGCAGGCGCGACAGGTCGAGCACCCAGAGCAGCAGCAGCGGCGCATCACGCACATGCGCCTGACCGCCGGCGAGTTCGGCGTAGCGGGCGCGCAGGGCCGGGTCGCGCACGGCGACGACGCTGAAACACTGCAGGTTCGACGACGTAGCGGCGGATTGCGCCGCGGCGATCGCGCCGTCGAGATCCGCCGCGGCCACATCACCCGCCGCGAAGGCGCGCACCGAACGATGGTCGAGCAGCGCCGACAGCATCGCGTCATCGGCGAGGGCCGAAAGATCGGGTGTACCGAGGGGTATGCGGGCGCGCAGCCGGTCATGCAGTGGATGGGGCAGGCTCATGCGACGAGCCTGACCTGCCAGCCGAGTTCGAGGCGCCCGCCCGGGGGAATGGCGACCACGCCCGGCTTGTCGCGGAACTCGCCATCGAATCCCTCGGGGCTGGCATGCCCACGCCAGGGTTCGATGCAGAGGAAACCGCCGCCGCGCTTGCTCCACAGACCGAGCGTATCGGCGCCGCGCCAGGCGAAGACCAGCGCACGGCCCCCGCCCTCATAGCGGACCGAAGTACTGGCCGGGCCGGGCAGGATCAGTGCGTCATCGTCGAACAGCGCCTCGTCGAGCGGCAGGATCGCGCCCTCGATGGGGCTCGGATGGGCGGTGGGCGTGAGCAGCCCGCCGGCGACGCGACGCACGGGTGCGGGCTCGGGGTGCTCGAACACCAGGCGGTGATCGGTCTTTGGCGTGCCCGGCACCAGCGGCCAGACGAAGGCGGGATGCGCGCCAAGCGAGGCCAGCAGGTCGGTGCCGGCCGCTTCGGGATTGATCGCGGTCATGCTGACCGACAGCGTGAGACCGTCGATCGCATAGGCGATGTCGAGCGCGAAGGCGAAGGGATAGATCGCGCGGCTGGCCTCGTCGTCGGTGAGCCGGAAGGTGCAGCGATCGGCGGCACGTTCGATCAGCGTGAAGCGGCGATCGCGGGCGAAACCATGCTGGGTGAGGCGGGTGCTGCGCCCGTCATGGCGCAGCGTGTCGCCGGCCAGACGGCCGACGATGGGAAACAGTACCGGCGCATGCCGCGCCCAGGCGGCACCGCCATCCCACAGCAGCTCGCTGCCATCGGGCGCGGTCAGCCGCACCAGCTCCGCCCCCTCGGCGGCGATGGTGGCGGACAGGCCGCCGGGAGCACTGATCTGGACATGATCGGGATCGGACATGACCCCGAGCCTGCCACAGACCGGGCGGCGGTCAAACCGCCCGGCGGAACCGATTACTTCGCGTCGGCGATGCCGGCATCCGCGTGCTGCTCGGGGGCAGAGGCGGAGTTCAGCAGCGTATAGCGCTCGATGCCGATCAGCTTGATGAGGTCGAACTGGCGGTCGAGGAAGTCGAGATGCTCTTCCTCGTTCTCGAGGATCTTCAGCAGCAGGTCGCGCGAGACGTAGTCGCGGACGCTCTCGCAATAGGCGATGCCCTCGCGCAGGTCGACGATCGCCTTCTCCTCGATCTTGAGGTCGCAGCGCAGCACCTCCTCGACGCTCTCACCCACCAGGATCTGGTTGAGGCGCTGCACGTTGGGCAGGCCGCCGAGGAACAGGATGCGCTCGATCAGCCAGTCGGCGTGACGCATCTCCTCGATCGACTCGTCGTATTCGTGCTTGCCGAGCTTGGTCACGCCCCAGTGGCGCAGGGTGCGGGCGTGCAGGAAATACTGGTTGATGGCGGTCAGCTCGTTGGTGAGCTGGGTGTTGAGGTGTTCGACCACCTTGGGATCGCGAATCATGACTGGGCTCCTTCATTCGTTGCGCGCACCGTAGCGAAGCCCTCCATCACCCGCAACCCATTGATATCATTTGCAGTTGAGAGTTGTTCGCGATTCCAGTTGAGAATGCGGTTGCGAATAATTCTCAGATATGGTGTCTTCGGTGGCGATGTATATCTGCTCCTGCAATGGCCTCACCGATCATGATGTTCGCGATGCAGCCTGTCATGGTGCCACCCGACCGGGCGAGGTCTACGCCCATCGGCAGTGCCGCGCGCAGTGCGGCAACTGCGCCCCCACGGTGCTGTGCCTGCTGCGCGAGGCGATCGCGGCTGCGCATCTGAACGCGCATCCCGCCATGCAGGGACGCGTCGCGCACGCTTGACCTTCGGGCGGGGCTGCCGCAAGCCCGCCGGGACATGTCCGCCCTCCCCGACCCCGTCCTGATCCACCCCGTTGGCCGGCCGATCGTCGGCCACGCGGCGCCGCCGGGGTCGAAATCGATCACCAACCGGGTGCTGCTGCTCGCCGCCCTCGCCACGGGCCGCTCGCATCTCACCGGCGCACTCAAGAGTGACGACACCACCCATATGGCCACCGCGCTGCGGGCGATGGGCGTGCATATCGACGAGCCGGCAGCGACCGAATTCACCGTCACCGGCAGCGGCGTGCTGCGCGCACCGGCCGCACCGCTGTTTCTGGGCAATGCCGGCACCGCGATCCGCTTCCTTACCGCCGCCTGTGCCACCGCGGAGGGACCGGTCGCGCTCGATGGCGATGTGCATATGCGCCAGCGCCCGATCGGACCGCTCGTCGCAGCGCTCGACCGGCTCGGCGTGCCGGCCGAGGCGGCCACGGGCTGCCCGCCGGTGCGCGTGCAGGGTCTGGGCGCGCACGGGCTGGCCGGTGGCCGCGTCGAGATCGATGCCGGGCTGTCGAGCCAGTATGTCTCCGCCCTGCTGATGCTCGCACCCCGTGCGCGCGCGCCGGTCGAGATCGCGCTGGTGGGCGGAGGCGACATCGGCGCACGCGGCTATGTCGAGCTCACGCTGGCGGCGATGCGTCGTTTCGGCGTGCAGGCCGAGACGGTCGACGCCGCATGCTGGCGCGTGCAGCCCGGCACCTATCACGCCGCCGACATCGCCATCGAGCCAGACGCCTCGGCCGCGACCTATCTGTGGGCCGCCGCCGCACTCACCGGCGGCACGATCGATCTCGGCCTGCGCGCGGAGGATTTCACCCAGCCCGACGCCGCCGCCCAGGCGCTGATCGCCCGCTTCCCCGAGTTGCCGCCGGTGATCGAGGGCAGCCAGATGCAGGACGCGATCCCGACGCTCGCGGTGATGGCGGCCTTCAACCGCGCTCCGGTGCGCTTCACCGGCATCGCCAATCTCCGCGTCAAGGAATGCGACCGCGTCTCGGCGCTCAATGAAGGGCTCAACCGCCTGCGGCCGGGTCTGGCGCGCGAGGCGGGCGACGATCTGCTGGTGTCAGGCGATCCCGCCCTGGCCGAACAGGTGGCGGGCGATGGCGGCGCGCGCATCGATCCGCGCCACGATCATCGCATGGCGATGAGCTTCGCCCTCGCCGGGCTGCTGATGCGCGGCGTGGCGATCGAGGATCCGGGCTGTGTCGCCAAGACCTGGCCGGGCTACTGGGACACGCTGCGCGCGCTTGGCGTGCGGCTGTCGGCGGCCTGAGCCTCGTCACTCAGGGCTTCGCGACCGACGGGCCACGCAGCACCTCGGCGCCGTCGATGATCGCCGCCGCGAGCCGGGCCGCCGGACCCTGGAGCCGCGCGGAGCGTCCATAGACGACGAAGGCGAGTTCGGGCGGCTCCGGCAGCCCCAGCCCTTCGGGTGCCATCGTCACCCCCGCCGCCAGCACCTGACGCGACTGCAGCGAGACGCCGAGGCCGGAGCGCACCGCCGCCAGCAGCCCGGTCAGCGTGCCGGACGTCCCCGCCAGCCGCCAGCGACGGCCCGCCGTGTCGAGCGACGCGATCGCCAGCCGCCGGGTGATCGAGGCGAGATCGTCATAGACCACGATCGGCAGCGGCGCGTCGTCGGAGGGCGCGGGGCGCGGATCGCCGACCCAGACCGGCCGCTCCCGCCACAGCAGGTGCAGCCGGCTCTCTTCGGCGCCCGGCGTGGCGGCAGGGACCTTGGCGAGTACGAGATCGAGCCGCCCGGCATCGAGCGACTGGCGCAGATGTCCCGACAGACCCACCGTCAGGTCGAGGTCGATCCAGGGCGACGCCTCGATGAAGCGCGACAGCAGCCCCGGCAGCCGGTCCAGCGTGAGGTCTTCGGAGACGCCGAAGCGGATCCGTGCCCGGCGCTCCGAGCCCGATCGCCAGGCGCAAATGCGGGTCTCGACGTCGAGGATCTCGCGGGCGAACCCGAACAGGGTCTCGCCATCGGCGGTCGGCTGCACGTGATGGGTGTCGCGCATCAGCAGCACCCGCCCGAGCTGCGCCTCGAGACGGGCCACATGTTGGCTCACCGTCGACTGGCGCAGGCCGAGCCGACGCGCGGCCTGCGTGAAGTGCCGGCTCTCGACGACGGCACAGAAGGAGCGGAGCTGGACCGGGCTGAGCATCGCACCTTCGTTTCGAACGGCACGATGTCATCACGAACCGTGATGACAGTGAAGCGTGGATCGGCGGCGGCGGCCGGTCCACCTCCTGTTCGGGTGGACAAACTGGAGGACGACACATGAGCAGGCAGGACGATTTGCCGACACCATCGCCGTTGTCGCGCCGGGTGATGCTGGGTGCTGCGACGCTCGGTTCGGCGGGGCTCGCGGCCCGCGCCCTGGCCGCGCCACGCGGGTTCGGCAATCCCGACGCGCCGGCCGAGGGACGCATCAATGCCGCCATCCCGGGTGCCGCGAGCAATCCGGGGCCGCAGAACCCGGCCCTTGCGGCGCAGTTTCCCAACACCGGGAACCCGCCGGCGACCGACATCAACGGGCTGCCGCAATTCTGGGCGTCGTTCAACAACGCCCATCTGCGCCAGCAGAGCGGCGGCTGGGCCCGGCAGGTCACGCAGGACGATTTCGCGATCTCGACGGAGATTTCCGGCGTCAACATGCGGCTGTCGGCCGGCGGCATCCGCGAGATGCACTGGCACCAGCAGGCGGAATGGGCGTTCGTGTCCAACGGCACAATCCGCATCACCGTGCTCGATACGAAGGGGCGCGCGCAGGTCGCCGACGTCAATGCGGGGGGCCTGTGGTATTTTCCCGCCGGCCTGCCGCATTCGCTTCAGGGTGTGGGGCCGGATGGCGGCGAGTTCATCCTCGCCTTCGACAACGGCCGTTCGTCGGAATTCAACACCCTGCTGCTGACCGACTGGATCGCGCATACCCCGCCGGAGGTGCTGGCGAAGAACTTCCAGGTGCCCGCGGACGCCTTCAGGAACATCCCGCTCGACAATCTGTGGATCTTCCAGGCCCCCGAGCCCGGGCCGCTGGCGTCCGACCAGCAGGAGGTGGGCGGCAGCGCCAACCTGCCCCCCGAAAGCTTCGTCTTCGACCTCTCGGGCATGAAGCCGACCAGGACCACCGCCGGTGGCTCGGTGCGGATCGCCGATTCAGTGACCAATTTCCACGCCTCGAAGACGGTGGCGGTGGCCGAGGTGCGTCTCAGGCCCGGAGGCTTGCGCGAGATGCACTGGCACCCGAACGCCGACGAATGGCAGTACTACGTCGAGGGCCAGGCACGCATGACGGTGTTCAACACCGGGCCCAAGGCGCAGACCGAGGATTTCCGCCCCGGCGATATCGGCTACATCCCCAAGGCGCTCGGCCACTACATCGAAAACACCGGCCCCGATGAGCTGGTGTTCCTCGAGATCTTCCGCACCGCCGAATATCAGGAGATCAGCCTCAACGACTGGCTGACACGCACGCCGAAAGCCATGGTGCAGGCCACGCTCAACATCTCGGCCGACACCATCGCGCGCTTCCCGCGAGGCATCCCTGACGTGCTGCCCGGATAGGTCGCGCCGCCCGGCGGAGGAGGCGACGTCGACCGGCGAGGATTGACCTGTACACGTTTTACTCGTGCAATGGTCTCGCCCTTTACGGGCCCACATAAAAAAGCACGCACCGGGAGACTTCCAATGAGCGCGACCCATCTCTCCGGGCAGGACACCCTGCTCGGCCGGAGTCAGGACGTATTCAGGCCTGCCGCACAGAATTCGACAACCACCTCGACGACAGCAGGCATGCAGGCGTTCAACCATGACGGTCTGGGATTCCTGACCGCGCAGACCGCGATCCCCGTCAGTCCGCTGACGCCGACCGTCACCGAGTTCCTCAATGCCGCGATCAGCGAATATGTCATCGGCGGCGTGCCGGCGGGGATGACGCCGTTCACCGTCGGCGGCCAGCAGATGACCTACTACGACACGCTGACCGGCGCGGTGGCCCATGCCTGGGTGAGCGCCGAACATCAGGTCGTGATCTCCTATGCCGGCACCACCGGCGGCGAGAATCTGCTGCTCAATCCGCTGCTGACGGCCGGCGGGCTCATCAGCGACCTGCAGATCTACAGCCAGCAGGTCTCGACCGCCCAGACCGAGTCGCTTGCCTTCGCGAGATCGGTCATCGCGGCGGCGAACGCGCAGGGCTATGCGAACAGCCAGATCTTCGTCACCGGCCATTCGCTCGGCGGCATCGAGGCCTCCTACGTCGCCCAGCAGACCGGGCTCGGTGGCATCGCCTTCGAGGCAACCGGCATTCCCGCCGCCAGCGGTGCGGTCGGCAAGGGGACGAACTTCGTCTCCGTGGTCACCGACGGCGATCCGGTCGGCAATTACAGCACCGACATCCAGGGCGAGCAGCCCTTCGCGCCAGCCTATGTGCCGACCTCACAGGGCGGTGGCAGCTACGCGCATTACGGCACGATCCTGCAGATCGGCAGTGCCGCCGACCAGGCGGCGCTGACGACGGCCGCAACCCTCACCACCAACCTGCTGACCTCCGTGGTGGGCGTGGCCGATCTGGTGTCGCTGATCGCCGAGTTCCATCTGCCGAAAAGCCTCTATACCGACCTCGACGTGACCGCGACCGGCAACCTGCTCGCGACCCTGCCGAGCAATATCGGGGTCGCCCATGGCGCGGTGCTGCCGGTCTCGGGCGATACGATCGGGCAGTTGCAGGCCTATATCTCGACCCACGCCACCACGACGGCCTGATCGCGTCACCCGCCTTCCCGGCATGGCGCGACGTTGCTAGAATGTTCACCATGCCGGTCACGCTCAGCCTGCCCGAGAACCAGCTCGCCATCCGCAGGGCCGCCGATCGGTTCTGCGCGCTCTCCGGTTGGTCGGTGCTGCACGAGATGGCGCTCGCCAACGGCCGACGCGCCGACATCCTTGCCCTGCGTCCCGATGGCGGCTTCGTCTGCATCGAGGTCAAGTCCGGCCCGCGCGACTTCCTGCTCGACGTCAAATGGCCCGACTACCGCGACTATTGCGACGAGCTGTATTTTGCCGTCGATACCGACTTCCCCGCCGGGCTGATCCCCGAGAGCGCCGGCCTGATCGTCGCCTGCACCCGCGACAACCACCCCGAGCCGGCCGAGCTGGTCCGCCCTGCCCTGCCCCATCCCCTGCCCGCCCCGCGTCGTCGCGCCCTGACGCATCGTTTCGCCATGGCGGCGGCCCAGCGCCTCGCCTTGCTCGAGGACCCCGCCATCACCGCCTCGCTCCGCGCCGCGCTCCGCGTCGAGTAGGCAGGGGCGCTGCCGACAGCGACGGAGGAGTACAGACGATGAGTGACGCATTACGGCGGCGGCTCGAGACGGGAGCTGCCGTGGTGGCCGAGGGGGCTGCGCTGGCGATGCGGATGCGCCCGCCGCCGGGCGGACCGAGCGGCACGCTGAAGAGCGCGCAGGATTACCTGACCGAGGCGGATGGCGCCGTCGAGGCGCTGATCGGAGCGCGGCTGGCCGAGCTGTTCCCCGCGGACGGATTCCAGGGCGAGGAAGGCGGACGCCAGCGCACCGGCACCCTGCGCTGGGTGGTCGACCCGATCGACGGCACCTCGAATTATGCGCGCGGGCGCGAGCGCTGGTGCGTGTCGCTGGGGCTGCTGGAAGGCGATGTGCCGGTGGCAGGGATCGTGGTGGCCCCTGTGCTGGACGAGACCTGGCTGGCGCTGCGCGGGGCCGGGGTGACGCTGAACGGGGTGGCGGTGCGGGCGGCGCCGACGCGGTCGCTGGACACCGCGATGATCGAGGTCGGCTGGGGCTCGAAACAGCCACCCGAAGCGTTCCCCCGCTTCATGGCGGCGATCCGGGCCGAGGGCGCGATGCCGCGATCGGGCGGTTCGGGCACGCTCGGACTGGCGGATGTCGCGGCCGGCCGGTCGGACGGCTATGTCGAGGCCTATATCAACCTGTGGGACGTGGCGGCCGCGCTCTGCCTGCTGGAGGAGGCGGGCGCGGTGGTGTCGCCATTCCTGCGCGATGGCGGGCTGGAGCGCGGCATCCCGATCCTCGCCGCAGCACCCGGCGTGGCGGAGCGGCTGTCGGAGATCACCGGCATCGACCTTGGCATCGACCTTGGCATCGACCTTGGCGGTCGGGTTGCGCAGATGCCGCGCTTCTGACTCAATCACCGCCCAGTTTGGCATCGCCCAATCCGCGGCCCCGACAGGAGACAGATCGCCATGAGACCTAATCTGAAACGGGGCCTGCGCCTTGCCTGCGCGGCGGGGATCGCCGCGACGCTCGCCGCCTGCCAGGACACCACGCGCTCGACGCAGGAACTGCAAGGCGAGGCGCAGCAGCTCGTCGACCGCTCGACGCTGACCGTGCAGGACATCCTCGCCTACAACCAGAACGGCGGCGAGGCGCAGCGCTTCCTGCGCAATGCCAAGGCGGTTCTGGTGTGTCCGAGCATCTTCAAGATGGGCTTCGTGATCGGCGGCTCCGGCGGCGGCTGCACGCTGCTGGCGCGCGGCGGGCGCGGCTCGTGGTCGGCGCCGGCCTTCTACCACATGGGCTCGGGCAGCGTCGGTGCCCAGGTCGGCATCCAGGATGCGGAGCTGGTGCTGTTCATCCTTACCCAGAAGGGGCTGCGGGCGATCGAGGACAGCCAGTTCAAGTTCGGCGGCGATGCGTCGATCTCGATCGCGACGATGGGCGCCGGCATGGAGGGTGCGACCACCGCCGCGCTGCGCGCCGACATCGTCGCGGTGTCGAAATCCAAGGGGCTGTATGCCGGGCTGTCGCTCCAGGGGAGCATCCTGAGCTCGAACAGCGACTACAACCGCGCCTATTACAACCAGCCGGTGGGCGCGGTGGACATCGTCGAGGCGATGCGGGTCAATAATCCGGGCGCGGACCCGCTGCGCTCGGCGCTGATGAAATTCGATTCGGTGGCGCCGCCGAGCTACCGGCCCGCGGCGGGCTCAGGCGCGGCCACGGATGGCGGCCAGCCGATGCAGCTGGCACCGCGCGGCAGCGTGCAGACCCAATCCCTCGCACCGCTGCACCGGTAGGACAAAGGATAACCCCCGGCGCGCCGGGGGTTTTCCATGCTTCGCGCCTCGGTCAGTGCGTCTTGAGATACAGCACCCAAAGCCGCGACAGGCGCGATTCCGGGGTGCCAGGAGTGACGCTCTTGAACGTCGCCACCGCATCGGCCTTCTTGCCGGCCTTCATCTGCGCATAGCCGAGATCGAGCTTCGCCTGGTCGGGGAAGCGCAGGCCGCCCTTGGCGATCCCCTGCTGGATGAGGGCGATGCCCTTGTCGGAATTGCCCAGCGAGGCCTCGGTGATGCCGTCATCGACGAGATCGGAACCATCCTTCTCGTTCGCTGCCGCGGCCTCGTCCTTGGGCAGCGAGGCGGTCTTGGCCGCGATGCGCTTGTCGATCAGCGCGGCAAGGCGCTGCTCACGGGCGGCGTCGGCCTTGCCCATCACCCCGGCCGAGGTGCCGGCGGCCATGATCGACTTGCCCTCGCCGAGCGCGCCGTCCTGCACGGCGGATTCGGTCGCATCCATATAGGCCGCCTCGTCGCCGAGCAGGCCGAGGGCGAGCTGGAGGCGCTGGAGCTCGAACGACAGATGCGCCGGGAAGGACGGATCGGTCTGGATGCCGTGCACGAGGTTCTGCCAGTAATCGGGCTTGGGATAGTAGGTGACCAGCAGCTCCAGCGTATGGGTGAAGCCGGCGGTGTCGTTCATCGCGCGCTGGCAGGCGGACAGCAGCTGGAGCTGCTCCTCGGCCGGCTTGCCGCCGGCCTTCACGGTCTGATCGATCTGCGCCTGCTGCAGCTTCGCCGCGTTGGCGTAGTCCTTTTTTTCGTAATACGCCTGGATCTTCAGACGGGTGGTCTGCGGGTTCGGCCCCGCGAGCTTGGTGTAGCGGTCGAGCCAGGTGATGGCGCGGTCGTAGTCATGCGCCGAATAGGCCATCGAGGCGATCGCCAGCGTCATCTGCGCCTGCTGTGCGGACGACAGCTTGCCCGACGCGATCAGCTTCTCGTAGGCATTGGCCGCGGTCTTGGTGTCGCCCGCCTGCTGGGCGATGGCACCGCGCATCTCGGTGATGATGAAGTCTTCATAGGACGACTTGCCACCGACCGCGTCGGCCTCGTTCACATCCGCCTGGGCCTTGGCATAGTTGTGCCGGGCGAGCTCGGCCTTGGCGGCAGCGAGCGGCTTGCCGACCGCCGGTCGCAGGTCTTCGGCATTCGCGCCCCCCGCACCGACCCCGGCCACGACCCCGCAGGCCAGCATCGCCGCACTGCCGAGAAGGATGCGCCGGAATGCGAAAGAGACAGACATCATCACTCAGTTGTTTCCCATATACTGTTCGTTGCCGACGATGCCGAGCTTGTCGACACCGACGCGCTGCGCATCCGCCATCACGTGGGCGACAACGTCGTAGGAGGCCAGCTTGTTCGGCCGCACATGCACTTCCGGCTGATCCTGCTGGGCCACCACGTTGCGGAAATGCGCGATCAGGTCGTTCTCGTTGCCGATCGCCGTCCCGTCCCACAGGATCGAGCCGTCGAAATCGATATCGATGGTCACCACGGTCGGCTGCACCAGCGGCGGCGGCGGGTTGCCCTGCGGCAGGTCGATGTTCACCGAATGCGTCTGCATCGGAATGGTGATGATGAGCATGATCAGCAGCACCAGCATCACGTCGATCAGCGGCGTGGTGTTGATGTCGAGCATCGGCTCTTCGTTGTCGCCGGCCGAGCCGGATCCGACAGTCATGGCCATGGCGTTGTGCCTCCGCGGTCACATCGGCGAGGCACCGGAAGGAATCGCGTCCTTCCGGTGCGTCGTGGTTTCAGTTGTTGGTCGGGCGTTCGGTGATGAAGCCGACCTTGGCGATGCCCGAGCGCTGGAGGTCGTAGACGACCTTGCCGACATACTCGTAGCGCGCCGCCATGTCGCCGCGGATATGAACCGCCGGCTGCGGCACCGTCACCGCAGCCTTGTGCAGACGGTCGAGCAGTTCGGCGTTGTCCTTCATCAGCGTCGTGTCCCAGAACACATCGCCATCCTTGTTGATGGCGATGGTGATGTCCTTGGGCTTGGTCTGCGACGCCTGGTTGGCGACGGTCGGCAGCTTGACCGGCACCGTGTGCGTCACGACCGGGATGGTGATCAGGAAGATGATCAGCAGCACCAGCATGACGTCGACGAGCGGCGTGGTGTTGATGGTCGACACCACGGTGTCGTCGTCGGCATCACCGTCGGAGGGGACGTTGACCGCCATGGCGTTCAGCCGACCTTGCCGGGCAGGCCGACGCGCGCACCGCTGACGGTCACGGTCTGCACGTCGGTCGAGAAGTAGCGGACGAACTCCATCGCGCTCTTGTTGCGGCGGACCAGCCAGTTGTAGCCGAGCAGCGCCGGCACGGCGGTGGCCAGACCGATCGCGGTCATGATCAGCGCCTCACCCACGGGGCCGGCGACCTTGTCGATCGAGGCCTGGCCGGCGATGCCGATCGCGGTCAGCGCGTGATAGATGCCCCACACCGTGCCGAACAGACCGACGAACGGCGAGGCCGAGGCGACGGTGGCGAGGAAGGCCAGGCCGCCCTGGAGGCGCGACTGGATGGTCTCGACGCCGCGCTGGATCGACATCGTCACCCACGACGAGCGGTCGATGTCCTCGAGCATGCCGCCTTCGTGATGCTCGTTGGCGACCAGGGCATTCTCGGCGATGTAGCGGAACGGCGAGTTCGCCTTGAGCGAATCCGCACCCTCGCGCACCGAGGACTTGCTCCAGAACGATTTCTGCGCGGCCTTGGCGGCAGAGAACAGGCGCTGCTGCTCGAGCAGCTTGGTCACGATGATGTACCACGAGCCGACCATCATGATCAGCAGGATGATGAGCACGCCGCGAGCGACGAAATCGCCGTTCTTCCACAGCGCGCCGAGACCGTAGGGGTTGGCGACGTCGGCGGTCTTGGGTGCCTCCGGCGGCGGCTGCGGGGCATCCGCGGCGGGGGCGGGCGTCTCGGCAGGGGCCGCGGTGGCGGGCGCGGCGGTGCCGGCATCGGGAGCGGGAGCGGGCGCGGCAGCGGCCGGAGCCGCATCCGGGGCCGGAGTGGCGGCCGGCGGGGTCGCGGCCGGCGGCGGGCTGGCGGGCGCCGGCTCGCTGGACGGCGCCGACTGGGCAAGGGCCGACGGCGCGAAGGCGATGGTCGGCGCCACCAGGGAGGTCGTCGCACTGAGCGACAGGACCAGGCCGGTTGCGAGTGCGGGCAGGCGAGTCTTGCGGGTCATCATGGTTCCTCTTGCCTGGGGCTGTCTTCGGCCCCGCCGGTCGTGTCGCTTGGTTCGGTCGGCTTTAAAGATCCCGCCCCGGCCGAGGCCGGAGCGGGAGGGCATCACGGATCACTCGCTGCCGAGACGATACGTGATGTGGAAGGTGTGGCGGCTCTCCACCGGCACGCCATTGTGGACGCGGGGCGTGTAACGGCGGGTGGAGACGAAATCCATCGCCGAGCGGGCGAAGGCGCTGCCGCCCTGGGTCGAAGTCACCTGGCAGTTCGAGGTCTTGCCGGTGGTGTCCACGTCGCAGGTGACGTTCACCGAACCCTCGCGGCCCTGGTCCTGCATCTCCTCGGGATATTCGGGCTGGCCGCCGTTGAGCGGGCGCTCGCCGACGTCATGATCGGGCACGGCCGGGCCGGGAGGCGCCGGATGGGTCGCGATCGGGCCGGGCGTCGGCGGCGTCGGCGGCGGCGTATGCGTCACCGTCTGGATCGCCTTGGGCGGCGGCGGCTGCTGGATCTGGATGTCCGGCGGCGGGATGTAGGGCGGCGGCGGCTGCGCCATGGTCGGCGGCGGCGGCGGCGGCGGGGGCGGCGGCGGCGGCTTGTGCTCCTCAATGATCTTGGTCTCGATCGGCGGCTTGACCAGATCGACGATGCTGTGGCCGAGGCCGCTGACCAGCGCCCAGATCAGCAGGGCCTGGAAGACGAGCACAACGGCCAGGATCGCCAGTTGGCGCACCGGATTGCGTTGTTGCTGCGCGTAATTCATCTCGAGGCAACTCTCCGCTGCGATCAACACCAGCCGGCGAACATGTCACCGGGCAAACCTGTTGCGACGGGCAAACGCGGTTCGCCCCGACCCAGCATCCCTGCCCGGTCCATTGCGCCCCGCGGTCCATCGCGTGAGGCGCATGGCAGCACATGCGGTCCGCTTAGCCAATCGCTTTTTGCACGGCTGGATGGCGTTCCATGCGCGCCCAGCGGGCACGTGCAGGTCGCATACCTTCCGCAACACTTTGATAATATTACATTTATTTTTGTGTGCGCTGCACAAAACAAGAATGATGGCGTCTTATTTTTGCTCTTGCGCGCGCTCTTGAGACAACAGACGGGAACCGTTGCCTGCCTAAGACTCAGGCGGGCTGCCCACGGTTCGACCATGGGCAGCCCGTCCCTTCGGCAGCCTCGACGTGCCTGCCGCACCGCTATTGCGCGGTGGCACTCGCCTCCGACCGCGTCGCCCCGACTCGCTGGGCGAGCGAGGCGGCCATGAACTCGTCCAGCGCGCCGTCGAGCACCGCGTCCGGATTGCCCTTCTCCACCCCGGTGCGCAGGTCCTTGACCAGCTGGTACGGGGCCAGCACGTAGGAGCGGATCTGGTGGCCCCAGCCGATATCGGTCTTGGCCGCCTCGGTCTGTGCGGCGGCAGCCTCACGCTTCTGCAGCTCCGCCTCGTAGAGCCGCGCCTTGAGCATCCCCATGGCGGTCGCACGGTTGCGGTGCTGGGAGCGGTCGGTCTGACAGGCGACGATGATGCCGGACGGCACATGGGTGATGCGGATCGCCGATTCGGTCTTGTTGACGTGCTGGCCGCCCGCGCCGGAGGCCCGGAACGTGTCGACCTTCAGGTCGGCCTCGTTGATCTCGATCTCGATGCTGTCGTCGACCACCGGATAGACCCATACGCTGGCGAAGCTGGTCTGCCGGCGTGCCGCCGCATCGAAGGGCGAGATGCGCACCAGGCGGTGCACCCCGGCCTCGGTCTTCAGCCACCCATAGGCGTTGGGCCCGGTGACCTGCATCGTCGCCGACTTCAGCCCCGCCTGCTCGCCTTCGGAGGCCTCCATCAGCGTGATCTTGTAGCCATGCTGTTCCGACCAGCGCGAATACATGCGCAGCAGCATCTCGGCCCAGTCCTGCGCCTCGGTGCCCCCTGCACCGGAATTGACTTCCAGATAGCAGTCATTGGCATCCGCCTCGCCCGACAGCAGGCTCTCGATCTCGCGCCGCTTGGCCTCCTCGGCAAGATTGCGCAGGGTGGCAAGCCCGTCGGCGACCATCGCCTCGTCGCCCTCCATCTCCGCCAGCTCGATCAGTTCGAGCGTGTCGGCGACATCGGCCTCCAGCTTCTGCACGCCCTCGACCTGGCCGGCCAGCTGCGTGCGCTCGCGCATCAGCTTCTGCGCCGCCTCGGCATCGTTCCACAGATCCGGGTCCTCGACCCGGGCATTCAGCTCCGCGAGGCGGCCTTGTGCGACATCCCAGTCAAAGATGCCTCCTCAGCAGTGCCACCGACTGCTTGATCTGTTCGTTCAGCGCGTCGGATTCGGCCGACATGGTCTGCTCCTGTGTTGAAGGGCGGGCGTCAATACAGGCCGCCCACGCCGATGTCACTCCCGGTGGCCGGCTTCGGCGGCGGCCGCTGGCCGGGGACGGGCGGGCTGCCTGACGCACCGGCGACCGGCACGGCTGCGGCACCTGCGTAGTCGCCGGAGCTCGCGATGCCGGCATTGTCGGCCTCGGTGCCGGTATCGGCGTCGGTCAGACCATTGCCCATATCCGCGCCGGCGACCGCGACGCCGCCCAGCCCGATCGACTCACCGGGCTTCTGGTCGAGCTTGAAGGCGTCGAGCGCGGTGCCGCGACCGCTGCCCCAGCGGGCCAGCACCACGCCCGGCGGCGCGCGGAACTCGACCTTCGGCTGGCCATTCAGCGCGAACTTCATGAACCGGTTCCAGATCGGACCGGCGACGTTGCCGCCGGTCTCCTTCTCGCCGAGGCTCTTGGGCGTGTCGTAGCCGATCCATACCGCGGTGAGCATCTGCGGCGCGTAGCCGACGAACCAGGCGTCGTTGAAATCCTGGGTCGTGCCGGTCTTGCCGGCGATCGGCTGCTCGATCCCGCTACCGGCCCGCGTGCCGGTGCCGCGCCGGATGACATCCTGCATCATCGTGGTGATCTGGAAGGCGCTGTCGGGATCGGCCACCCGGGTGCGGGTGTCGATGATCTCCGGCAACGCGTCCGCCCCGGGTGCGGCCTGGGTGGCGACCGCCGGATCGAGTGCCGGCTGCACCACGGCGGGCAGGCCATGGACCTTGCCGTTCGCATCCGGCTGCACCTGTGCCTGCGCGACATAGGGGATCTGCGCATCGCCCGCGGTCTGGGTGCCGAGATCGAAACCGGGAGCGCGGTAGATCACCCGCCCGTCGCGATCCTGCACGCTGTCGATCAGGCTCGGAGTGACCAGCCTCCCGCCCTGCTCGATCGAGGCATAGGCGCCGGCCTCACGCAGCACCGTGGTCTCGACCGCGCCGAGGGCGGCCGGCAGCACCTTGGGCATCGCATCCACCTCGTGCAGCGCGATCGCCAGATCGGCGATGTTGCCCATGCCGACATGGGCGGCGAGCCGCACGGTCACCAGATTGAGCGATTCCATCAGCGCATCGTGCAGCGAGGTGGGGCCGTTGAAATCCATCTCGTAGTTGTTCGGACGCCAGCTGCCGTTGACATAGGGCGCGTCCATGAACTGCTGGCTGGGCGAGATGCCCTGCTCCATCGCGGCGAGATAGACGATCGGCTTGAACGAACTGCCGGGCTGGCGCTGCGCCTGTGTGGCACGGTCGAACTGGCTGGCCTCGTAGCTCCACCCGCCGACCAGTGCCGCGACGCGGCCGGTGCGCGGGTTCAGCGCGACCAGCGCGCCCGAGACCTTGGGGATGGTGCGCAGGGTGAGGGTATCGCCGCCGCCCTCGGCATCCGGCTCGGTGGCGTCGACGCCCTTGGCCTCGGCGCGGCGGCCGAGCGCATCCTTCTGGCTCGGCTCGATCATCACCACATCGCCCGGGTGCGGGTTGCGCATCCAGAACCGGTCGCCGCTGGAAAGCTGACCGGTGTGCGGCGCGCCTTCACTGACCTTTCCGCCCGGCCCGATATCGAGCTCCAGCCACCCCACCCGGCCTTGCGGCTTGCCCGGCAGGATCACCGCCAGCCGCCAGCTGCTGAGCATGCCGGCGGGTGCTGCCACCTGTGCCAGCGCAGGCCCCCAGCTCGACGCCTCGGCGGTGATGTCGTTGAGATGCGTCACCGTGCCGTGCCACGGCTCGTGCGCGCGGTCATAGGCCAGCAGCCCGGCGCGCAGGTCGCGCGCCGCCTCGGCCTGCAGACGCGGGTCGAGGCTGGTCTGCACCACCAGCCCGCCCTCGTTGGTCTGCGCGGTGCCATACATGCCGACGAGCTGGCGACGCACCTCCTCGGCATACCAGCCGGCACCCGGAATCGGGTCGGGGCGATGGAAATTCCGCGGGATCAGCGGCTCGGCCTCGGCCTCGGCGGCCTGGGCGCGGGTGATCGCGCCGGTCTCGACCATGCGTTCGAGCACGAAGTTGCGCCGCGTCCTCGCGGCGTCGGGGAAGCGGAACGGGTTGTAGTTGGTCGGCGATTTCGGCAGGGCCGCCAGCGAGGCGGCCTCGGCGATGGTGAGTTCATCGAGCGGCTTGTTGAAATAGGTCTGCGCGGCGGCGACGATGCCGTAGGCGCCGGCACCGAGATAGATCTCGTTGAGATAGATCTCGAGGATGCGTTCCTTGCTCAGCACCTGCTCGATGCGCATCGCCAGGATCGCCTCCTGCGCCTTGCGCTCCAGCGACAGCGTGTTGGAGCCGAGCAGCATGTTGCGCGCCACCTGCTGGGTGATGGTCGAGGCCCCCACCGGACGACGATGCTCGTGCATCATCGTCACGTCGGTGACGGCGGCGCGCAGGATGGCGAGCGGATCGACGCCGCCATGGGTCCAGAAATTCTGGTCCTCGACGGCAACGAAGGCCTGCTTCACCCGGTCGGGAATCGCGCTGTACGGCACGAAGATGCGCCGCTCGGCGGCGAGTTCGGCCATCACCCGGCTGTCGGAGGAATAGACCCGGCTCATCACCGGCGGCTGGTAATGCGTCAGGCTGTCGACAGTCGGCAGGTCATGGGTCAGCAGCGCGTATTTGTGCCACACGATCAGGCCGCCGGTGGCACCGACCAGGATCACCGCGCCCAGCGAAGCGCCGGCGAAGCGCCGCCAGAAGCGGAACCGTGGGCGCAGGGGCCCGCGCGGCGGCCGGCCACCACCACCATTGCGCGGCGGCTGGCGCGGCGGCCCACCTGCATCGCGCGGCGCCATCGGCTCGCGTGAGCGCGCGCCGGCAAACAGGCCGGGAGGCACGCCGGAGGGGTCGGATGCGGTCATCGCCGTGTCCTAGCCTATTTCCGTCCCGCCTGCCACGCGCCGCCCGTTCACATACCCAGCCAGTGCAGCCGGTGCAGCAACGCGACCGCGGCGGGAGCGGCGAGTGCGGTCAGCAGCCCGTTCAGGCCGATGCCGAGGGCAGAGAACGCCGCCGCCAGCGGGTCGCGCCCCGCCACCTGGGCTGCCGCGATGCCGCTGCCAGCGAGCCCGGCGGCGAGCCCGTGCGCGCGCCAGTCGCGCACCCCGGTCGCGCGCAGCAGGCTCTCGCCGAGCACGGCGGCGATGATGCCGCCGAGGATCGCCAGCACCGCGGTCAGCGCCGGCAGACCGCCGATCTCGCTCGCCACCGCCATCGCGATCGGGGTGGTGACCGCCTTCGGTGCCATCGACAGCGCCACCTGAGCGGGACCGCCGAGCAGCAACACGAAGCCGATGCCGCTCAGCATCGACACCAGACAGCCGACCAGCAGGGCCGCCCCCATCTCGACCAGCGAGCGGCGGACATGATGGATATTGTCGGCCAGCGGGATGGCGAGTGCGACGGTCGCCGGGCCGAGCAGGAAATGGATGAATTTCGCGCCGGAGAAATAGGTCGCATACGGCGTGCCGGTCACCAGCAGCAGCCCGCCCACCAGGGCGATCGCCACCAGCACCGGATTGACCAGCGGCGTGTCGCCGGCGGCCCGGCGCAGCGCCACTCCGATCAGATAGGCGCCGAGGGTCACGACCAGCCATAGTAGCGGCGTCACCGACAGCGAGACCCACAGCTGATGCATGCGCGGGGCCTACCGCGCCCGCGCAGCGCGCGCCGCCAGCAGCGCATGCATGACCCAGCCGGTGGCCAGCAGGCCGAGCAAGGTGGAGCCGACCAGCCCGACGGCGATCGGCAGCCAGGCCGCCCGCAACAGGCCTGCCATCGCCACCACGCCCACCCCCGCCGGCACGAACAGCAGGCCCATGTGGCGCACCAGGCTCCGCGCGACGCTGTCGAGTTCGGCCGGGGTTGCGGCCTCGCGCCCCGCGGCGCCGGCCCGGCTGCGGCGGATGACGAGAGCGCCGGCGAGCAGGAACATGCCGATCACTGGCCCTGGCACCGGCAGGTCAAGCACCGAGTGGGCGATCTCGCCGATGAGCTGGAACAGCAGGATGACGAACAGCGATTCGATCATGGGCGCCGAGCGTGGCGCGAACCGGCTTGTGGATCAATCACACCCGACCGGGTCGGCGCCCCTGCCGAGCCATTCGTCGATCGCCGCGCAGGCGTTGTTGACCGCCTCCTTGAAGGCGCCGCGGGCCCGTGTCGTGCGCGCCACCCCGCTGGCCGTGCCGCCCTTGGGCGCACCGTCGGGATAGATCGCCCAGCGCCGGATTTCCCCCTGCTGCGGGCCGACGACATAGCGGATACCGCGATATTCGAGCTCCTGTTCCATACATCGACAACCACGCCGCCATCCGTCGGTTCGATCCACGGCAGGGCCCACAAGGAGATTTGATCGTCCGGAGCAGGCTGGCATCACGATCGGGAAAGATCGGCCCCGGTGCCGCGTTAGTCACGACCAGACAAGGAGAATGGCACCGATGCAGTGTCGGCTCGACGGACAGATCGCCCTGGTGACCGGTGCAAGTTCCGGCATCGGTCTCGGCGTGGCCCAGGCGCTTGCCGAGGCGGGGGCCTCGGTGGCGGTGAACTACAACAGCCAGCGCGAACCGGCCGATCGGCTGGTCGACGAGATCGTCGCCCGCGGCGGTCGCGCGATCGCGGTCGGCGCGGACGTCTCCGACGAGGATGCCGTCGCCGCGATGTTCGCCACCGTGGTGGAGACATTCGGCGGGCTCGACATCCTGGTCGCCAATTCCGGCCTCCAGCAGGACTCCGCGGTTGCGGAGATGACGCTGGCCCAGTGGCGCAAGGTGATCGACGTCAACCTCACCGGGCAGTTCCTGTGCGCCCGCGCGGCGATCCGCCAGTTCGATACGCAGGGGCCACGCCAGGCCTCGAAGGCACGCGGCAAGATCATCCACATGAGTTCCGTGCACGACATCATCCCCTGGGCCGGGCATGTGAACTATGCCGCGTCGAAGGGCGGCATCCTGATGCTGATGAAATCGCTTGCCCAGGAGGTGGCCGACCGCGGCATCCGGATCAACGCGATCTCGCCCGGCGCCATCCGCACCGCGATCAACAAGGCGGAGACGGAGGGCGAGAAGGGCGAGAAACTGCTCGACCTGATCCCCTACAAGCGCATCGGCGCCGCCGAGGACATCGCCCGTGTGGCCACCTTCCTCGCTTCCGACATGGCAGACTACATCGTCGGCACCACGATCTATGTCGATGGCGGAATGACCCTGTATCCCGAGTTCAACGGCAATGGCTGAGACGATGAGCGACCTGCGCGGCACCGACATTCCTTACAGCGACGGGCGGCTCGACTGCCTGGGCTATCAAGCGGAGGCCTCGGCCGACGCACCCTGGGTGGTGGTGGTGCATGAATGGAGCGGGCTGAACCACGGCACCAAGGCCGCCTGCGACCGCCTCGCCGGGCTCGGCTTCAATGCCTTCGCGCTCGACGTGTTCGGCGCTGGCACGCGCGGCGACGAGACCGGCGATAATTCCCACCTGATCGGCCCTTTGCTGGGTGATCGCACCGAACTGCTGCGGCGGCTCACCGGCGGGTTCGAAGCGGTGAAGCGCCTGCCGGGCGTGCCCGAAGGCGGGCTCGGCGCGATGGGCTTCTGCTTCGGCGGCCTGTCGGTGCTGGACATGGCCCGCGCCGCCCTGCCCGGCCTTCGTGCGGTAATCTCCATCCACGGCATCCTCGCTGCCCCGCCGACCCCGACGGGCCCGATCGCCGCCAGCGTGCTCGCCCTGCATGGCTGGGAGGACCCGTTCGCGGACACCGATGCGGTAAAGGCCTTCGCCGAGGAAATGACCACGGCCGGCGCCGACTGGCAGCTCCACGCCTACGGCCATGCGAAACACGCCTTCAGCTTCCCGCGCGCCAACAAACCGGAAATGGGCATCCTCTACGAGCCCCGCGCCGCCGCCCGTACCTGGCGCACCATCCCGGCCTTCTTCGACGAGACACTGCGCGGCGGGTAGACAGAGAAATTGACGAACAGGTCGAAGGAATAGCAGTATTCGTTTCGGATACGGATTTGTCTGCCCTCACTGCGGGACATCTTCGCCATGCCGATCCGACGTCGCTCCCTTCTCGCGGGTCTCGCCTGCTCCACCGTCTCCCGCCCGGCCGTCGCCGATTGCGTTTCGGCCCGGGTCTCCGACCCGGTGCTGTTCGGCGTGACCGAACTCGGTCCTGCCGATGGCGCACCGTTCACGATGACCGTGTTCTATCCGGCCCTTCCGGGCCTGGTTCGGTTGAACGGCGGCACATCGAAGAACGTCTTCGCATCCTGTCCGCACGCCGCCTCGCTGATCGTGCTGATCCATGGCGACGGCACGACGTGGCAGAGCTGGACACATCTTCCGGCCAGCCTGGCGCGCGCCGGCTACATCGTCGCCGTACCCGAGGTGCCGCATGCGCCGATGTCCGATGCGGTCGACAAGACGGTGTCGTTCGTGTCGCAGCGCGCACCCTTCGCCGCTGCGCTCGATGGCAGGGTCGGGCTGATCGGACACAGCCTCGGTGCGGGCGCGGTCATGCAGTTCGCGACCGATCCGACACTCAACCGGAATGTCGGGGGCATCGCCGCGCTCTCGGCAAACTACGAACCGGTTTTCCCGGGCGGACCGCCGTTCGGGCAGCTCCGCTGCCCGGTGATGATCGTCTGGGGCCGCGAGGACGCGCTGATCGCCTCGGGCGATTCGCCGAGCTACGATCTTACCCAACCCGGCAATGTCAGCAGCAACTGGGCGCCCATCCCGGCGCCCAAGCATCTGCTGACCATCGAGCGCGGACACCACTACGATTATGTGGGTGCCGGCGCCCCGGGTCTGATGCTGCAAGGCGACACGATCGGCCCCTGTCGGGAGGTACCGTTCGTCATCGCCGCGTGGCTCACGACGTTCTTCGCCCACGCCATCCCCCGACCGCAGCCCGATCCGATCGACGACCAGTTGCTGCCTGCGGCCATCTCGCCGCCCTTTGGTGCCTGCTTCCTGACGGATCTGATCGATTTCAAGGCCGGTCAGATCGCGCACCCCTCCGATACTTGTGGATTCAGCCATTACTGGGAAACCCAGACCACCGGAAAAGAGGATCTGGTGGTACCGAACTGGTCGGTCGGCATCCAGTATGTGACCAACGGCACCCATCAGAGCGGCAGCAAGACAGTCACCTGTCAGATCGTTGCCACCGCCAGCGGGCTTTGGCATCCGCGCTTCACCTGGAGCCTGGGCTGGCCGGGGGCAAGCGTGAAGCCGTTGAGCGCCGACGGAGCGATGGTGTCGATCACCTTCCCGAATGCAACGGTCAAGCCTGGGACTCTTCTTGGCGCGCTGACCCTGACCGCGAGCGATTCGTGCGGGCGCAGCGTGTCACTGCACGACGCGATCCTGCCGACCTACGCGGCCCTGGGTCTCGCACCACCATCGACGACGACCTGCCCGAAACTGGTCCCCGGCCAGATCAACGCGCCTTGCCCGCCGAAAGGTGCTCCTTGACGCCTGCGCCCGGTCCCGGTCAGGGCTTCGATCGGATTTCCGACTGCAGCCAGCCGGAGGCCAGGATCGCCAGAGACATCAGCAGCGACCAGAACCCCGCCCACCAGAAGCCGATCGGCGGCCCGGCGGTGCCGAGGCTGAGATATTTCGCGTCGAACCGCGCAGCGTAATAGATCGCCAACGTGACCACCGGCCACAGCACCACCGCGGCGATCACATAGATCAGCCGCGGGTCGCGGGGGCTGGGTCGGGCATCGGTGGTCACTGGGGGCTCCTTGGTCAGAAGGTGTCGCGCGCTTCGAGATGTTGCTCGACCTCGGCCCGTGTCGTCCACAGCTCGCGCAGTTTTTCGGCCGACAGGAAACGGAGCTGGTCGGCGCGGTGCGGCGAGCCGGGCTGGGTGGCGTTGCCATAGCTCAGCAGCCCCCTCACCCGCATCGGCTCTCCGAACTCGACCAGGCTGACCCAGGTCTCGCCATGCAGCGGCGTGCGCTCGCCACCCTGCATCGGTCCCCAGGTGATGGTGCGGAAGATGCCGAGATTGCCGTAACCGCCATTGCCCGGCAGGTCGACATCGCCGAGATGGAAGCGCGACACGGCGCCGAACGGCCGGTCGACTGCGCCATACAGCGCAATGGTGCGGTCGACCGCGCTCGACAGCATCGCCAGCGCGGCAGCGCCGTCGCGCAGGCCCCGCGGCGTCTCGATCGGATCGGTCTCGGTCCAGGGCGCGGCATAGTTGCTCTCGCCGGCGAATTTCGGACCTGCGAACAGCCCCGCCCACGTCTCGAACAGCAGCGCCCCTCGCGCATCGGCGTCGAACCGGTGGTTCCAGTGCGACAGCAGCTCGGCGGCGGCGTGCAGTTTCGGATCGTTGCTGGCGGCAGCGAGCGGGATCAGTTCCGGCAGCAGCCGGTCGGCCATCAGCGAGCGCGTGCAGAGTTTCTGGGCGACGAAATCGTCGTAGCTGACCTTCGCCTCGCTCAGGCGCAGATGCACCGATTGCTGCGCGCGCAGCGTCATCGGATCGAGCGGCGCCACATAGGCCGGGTATTGCTTACGGGTGATCGCCTGCGGCCAGGTGCTCCGCCAGGGGGTGTCGTTGGCATTCTGCACGAAGCCCGAGGCCGGATCGAACACCTGCGGCAGTTCGCCGAACGCCAGCGTGTCGGTCCACAGCGTCTTGGAGGTATCACCGGCGACCGGGTGCAGCCAGTCCTCGTAACTGCCACCGTCATGGCGCGGCACCAGCCCGTTATCGAGATAGAAGATGTGCCCGGCGCGGTCGCATAGACGATGTTGAAGGTCGGCACCTGCAGCTTCGCCACCGCCGCATGGAACTGCGTCCAGTTCCGCGCCCGGTCCATCTCCCAGTACTGCTGCAGCATGAACGGGCGATCGAGCCCGGCGACGCGGACCGCGATCGCGCTGCCATCGCCGCGCCGGAACACCGGGCCCTGCAGCGCGCGGTCCTGGGTGAAGCTCACCGTCTTCAGCGTGCCGTCCGGCTGGCGGACGCGGTAGGACTTCGCCTCGTGCGTGAAGGCGTGCGGCGTGCCGTCATAGACATAGCCGCGCCCGTTGGCGGTGAGGGTCAGACGGTAGCTGGTCCAGCCGAGCAGGTCGTTGACGGTATTGGTGAAGCCGAGCTCGTGATTGAAGCCGAAGCGCAGCACCGGCAGCCCGACCTGGGTGGCGCCGTAGATCGCCACCCCCGGCCCGGTCAGCTGCGCCTCGGTATAGGTGAGCTGCGACGGTGCCCAAGGCAGATGCGGGTTGGCCAGCAGCAGGGTGTGGCCGTCCTTCGTATGTGAGGGCGCGACCGCCCAGGCATTGGAGCCGCCGGCGGTGTTGAGCAACGGGTCGTCCAGCGCCTTCTTGCCCGACGCGATGTAGACATAGTTCATCAGCTTGAGCGCATGCGCGATGACGTCGCGACCGCTGACCGGCAGCACGACCGCCACCTTCGGGTCGATCGCCTCGGGATGCGCCTTCGCATAGGCGTTGATGCCATCGGCGAACGCGTCGAGATCGGCGCGGAAGGCAGGCGTCTGTGCGTCATACCAGCCCTGGGCGCGCTCCGGCATGTCGTTGCCGATCAGCCAGCGATCCTCCGCCTCGTAGTCGATGCCGTCGGGGCCCTTCGCGCCGAAATACTCCGCCCCCCGCGCCCGCGCCTCGCCATACAGGCGCAGCAGCAGATCGGCATGGTTGTGCGCCTGGGCATAGCCGAACCCGTAGAACAGGCCGGGCTCGGTCGGCGCGGTGACATGCGGCACACCGAAACTGTCCCACAGGATCTCGCCGTGCGGCGCCGCGCGAGCCGGCAGGCTCACGAGAGCCAGCAGGCAGACGAGCCCCCGACCCCTCATTTCGACGCCGGCAGCTTGCCTGCGCGAAGCTCCTCCGCCAGTGCCGGCAGGCCGTAGACGTCCTTGACCGCCGTGTAGAGCGCCGTCGTGTCCACCGCGACGGCCCGGTTGAGCTCGGGATCGTAGAGAAAATCCCCGCCCAGCGAATGGATGTTGCCGTCGAAGATCAGCCCGACCGCATGGCCGTCGCGGTCGAGCACCGGCGAGCCGGAATTGCCGCCGATGATGTCGTTGGTCGTCGCGAAATCGAATTTCGTCTTCAGGTCGAGCCGGGGCTTCGCGTCCAGCCAGACCTTGGGCAGCCTGAACGGTTCCGAGCCGGTGGCGCGCGCATAGAGACCGGCAAAATCGGTGAACGGCGCGATCTCGCGGCCGTTCTCGTTCCAGCCCTTCACCGTGCCGTAAGACAGACGCTGGGTGAAGGTGGCGTCGGGGTAGGAATTGGCCCCGTCTTTGGCAAAGCGCGCGCGCGCGATCGCCTCGGAAGCCTTGGCGAGCGGCGCGACGACCTGATCCTCGTACTGCTTGCGCAGGGCGAGCGCTTCGGGATCGATCCTGCGCGCCAGCACGATCATCGGGTCGGTGGAGGCCTCGATCGCCGCGCTGCCGCCCTTGTAGAGCGCCATCCGCACCGCGGGATCGCCGAGCTTGCTGCCGCTGACCAGGGCATGCGCCACCTCGTCGGGCGACTGCTTGCCAAGCACCTCGTGGACGAACGGGTCATCGGCGGTGAGGGCCTGACGCAGGCCGGTCAGCGAGAAGGCGAGCGTGGTCGCGTCGAACTGCGGATGGACCGGCGCGCTGGAGCCGAGCGCCGCCTTCAGCGCCGGCAGGCGTGCATCGCGGAAGGCCGGCAGACGCTCAGCATCCGGCTTGCCGGACTGGCTTGCGGCGCGCACCAGCATGCGCGCATAGCCGAACAGGTCGGAATCGAACCCGGCCGGGCTGCGCGTGCCCTCGATATAGGTGAAGCGGGTGAACAGTTTCCGCTGCGTCTCGATCGCCCGGTCGATCTGCGCCCAGGGGTCGCCGAACTGCTTCTGACGGGCGGGATCGGCGTCGATCCAGTCCTTCAGCTCGGCTTCGGCCTTCGCCTTGCCGGCCAGCACCGCGGGATCGGCGAGCGTCTGCATCCAGCCGCGATAGACCTTGAGGCCGTTCTGCACCCCGAACCATACCTCCTCGGCCTGACGCGCCTGCTCGCCGCCCTGGCGGCTGTACTCCCACAGCAGTCCGTCGAGGGCCGACAGGCGCGACAAGGTCAGCGGCAGCACCACGTCGTGCAGGAAGCGCAGCGACGCCACCGGCGTCTCGCGCGAGGTCGAGCCGGGATTGCCGGAGGTGAACACCAGTTCGCCGGCCTTGGGACCATTGACGTCGAACGGCAGGAAATCGGGCGTCGCCGCCGGTCTGCCGTTCTCGTAGGCGCGCAGGAACGTCACATCGAGGTCGTAGCGCGGAAAGTTGAAATTGTCGGGGTCGCCGCCGAAGAAGGCGATCTGCTGGTCGGGCGCGAACACCAGCCGCACGTCCTGATAACGCTTGTAGCGATAAAGCGCATATCGGCCGCCGTGGTAGAGGCTGACCACGTCGCAGCGCCACGTGGTGGCGTCGCCGCCGATGCACTCATGCTCGATCGCGCTCTCGGCCGCATGCTGGGCGTGGTTGTAGTCCGCGCCTTCATGCCCCTTGGTGGCGTCGTTCATCCGGTCGGTGACGTCGGTGATCGCGTAGAGCTGGTCGAGTTCCATCGCCGGGCATTTCGGCTCGCTCGCCTGGCCGGCGGCCCTGTAGCCGTCCGCCATGTAGTTCCGGCCGGGGCCGGACAGCTCCGAGAGACACTCGTTGGCGCAATGATGGTTGGTCATCACCAGCCCGTCGGCCGACACGAACGAGGCCGAGCAGCCGAGCGCGAGACGGGCTGAGGCGCGGGTGACCCGCTCGATCCAGGCCGCGGAAGGCTCGAAATGGTATTTGTCGCGCAACTGCGACAGCGGCAGGTGGTCCATGGTCCACATGCCCTCCTCGCCCAGTGCCGGCACCGCGGACACGGCGCTCAGCGCCGTGGCGGCCAGCAGCGGGACCACCGCGCCGAAGGACAATACACGCATCGAAACTCTCTCCCGTCGGTCGCGGCGTCCAGGCCACATGTCCGCCATGCGTAAACCGCGCGAGCCCGCCGTCAAGGGCCCCGGTCGCGACCAGGACGGGTTGACGCGGCGCCGGGGAAAACGTCCTCATTCCTGACGCGTTGAACGTGTATTGCGACGTGTGGACGAAGGATCGGCAGGAGGGCATGGCGCAGGACCCCTATCAGGTGCTCGGCATCAAGCGTGATGCCAGCGCCGACGACATCAAGCGCGCCTACCGTACGCTGGCCCGCAAGCTGCACCCGGATCTCAATCCGGGCGATGCGGACGCCGAATCGCGCTTCAAGGCGGTCAACGCCGCCCATGACCTGCTGTCGGACCCGGACAAGCGCGGCCGCTTCGACCGCGGCGAGATCGATGCCGAGGGCCAGGAGCGCGGACCCCCGCCCGGATCGGGTTTCGGCGGAGGGTTCGGAGGCGGCTTCGGGGGCGGAAACTGGCGCGAGCATGCCGAGGGACCACAAGGTGCGCGCTACCGGCGTCGTGCGGGGGGCGGCGGTGCGGACTTCGATCCTTCCGATTTCGACGATTTGTTCGGCGACTATTTCCGCCAGAGCGAGGCGCGGTCCAACGGGCCGCAGCGCGGCCGTGACGCGCAATATGCCCTCACCGTCAGCTTCCTCGACGCGATCCGGGGTGCGACCAGCCGGCTGACGCTGCCCGATGGCCGCACGCTGGACGTGAAGATCCCCGCCGGCATCGAATCGGGCACCGTGCTGCGCCTGCGCGGCCGCGGCGGTCCGGGTCGCAACGGTGCGGCCGACGGCGATGCGCTGATCGAGATCGTCGTGGCCCCGCATCCGGTGTTCACCCGCGATGGCGACGCGATCCGGCTCGACCTGCCGGTCAGCATGCGCGAGGCGGTGCTGGGCGAACGCGTCACGGTGCCGACGCCGCAGGGCAACGTGGCGATGAAGCTGCCCGAGGGCGCGGATGCCGGCACCGTGCTGCGGGTGCGCGGCAAGGGTATCGCCGCCCACGGCAAGGTGCCGGCCGGGGATGTCTACGTCACCCTGAGGATCGAGATCGGGCCGCGCGACGCCGCTCTGGCCGATCTGCTGCGCGCCTGGACGCCACCGGGCGGTGCGTTCGACCCGCGCGCGGCGCTGCTGGCGGAGATCGACGCCGCCGCCCATGCCTCGGGAGAAGCCGCATGAGCAGGCAGATCACCCTGGAACTGGTCTGCCGCGAGGCGGGCATCGAGCAGCGGATCGTCCGGCAGTGGATCGAGCGCGACTGGCTGCGGCCGGCCCCGGTCACGGCCGACGAGTTCGCCTTCGAGGAGATTGACCTCGCCCGGCTGCGCCTGCTGCGCGAACTGCACGCGCTTCAGCTCGGCGAGGCGGGGGTGCCGGTAGTGCTGTCGCTGCTCGATCAGCTCTACGACACCCGCCGCAGCCTCGGCCGCCTGCGCGAGGCGCTCGACGCCGCACCCGAGCCGGCACGCCTTGCGATCGTGCAGACGCTGCGACGCGGCTGAACCCGTTCACCCACCCGAAGAAGGACACCCGACCATGATCAAGATCTTCCTGCTCGGCGCCGCCATCGCGGTCGGCATCAAGCTGTTCGCGAACCGCAAGCCGCCCGCCTACTGAGCGTCCCGCGCCGGGTCGTAGCGGCAGGGCTCGGGCTTCGCCCGCGGACCGCCACGACCCGGCAGGTTGCCCAGGCGCGACCACAGCGGCACCGAGGCATCCTGCCCGGCCGAAACGGTCGGGAACGTGCTGGCATAGACATCCGCGCCCGACGGCAGCGCGTTGCCCGGCGCCTCCATCCAGCTCACCACGTCGCCGATCACCGCCTGACGGTTCAGGTCGTCGGGCAACAGATGATAGCCCGACGGATAATAGGCGCGCCGGACCCAGTCCGGCAGCGCCGCCCAATTGGCCCGCATCGCCTCGGGCGGGACCAGCCGGTCATGCGCGCCATAGGCCACCAGCAGTGGCGCGCGCACGCGCGGCGCCGCGGCGGCGGCACGGTTCATCAGTTCCACCACACCGTGCAGGTCGACCACCGGCGCCCCGTGCAGGGTGAGCGGATCATAGGACAGTCGCAGCAGCGCATTGCAGTTGTCGGTAACGACGCGCTCGACGCCATAGCGATGCGGGTCGGGCTTCCAGTCGGGGGCGAAGGTGTTGGCAAGTGCCAGCGGCACCGTCAGGCCGATGCCCATCTGGCCGGAGGTCCATACGCCCGGAGCCAGCGCGATGAAGCCCGCGACCCCCGGCGGCGGATCGGCGGCCAGGATCTGCACCTCGCCGCCGCCCATGCTCTCTCCCATCACGAACAGGCGCTGGCCGGGCTCGCGTGCGGCGACGGCCGCGATCATGGCGCGCGCATCGGCGATCAGGGCGTCGGTGCCGGGCCAGCGGCCGCGTCCCGGAGCGGCACCGAAGCCGCGCTGGTCGGGCGCATAGACCGTGTAGCCGGCCCGCACGAAGCCGGGTGCTGCGAACTGCCAGCCATCGCGGCTGTCGGTGAAGCCGTGCAGGGCGAGGATGACACCGTGCTGCGTGCCCGAGGCGCGCCACACCCGGGTCGGCAGCGCGGCCCCATCAGCACCCGGCAGGGTCAGGTCGACCGGGCCGGGCTGCAGATAGGCGGCCGGCACGCCGCGCTCGGCGGCGGTCAGGGTCCGTTCGGGAGGGGACTGGCAGGCGGACAGCGCCAGCGAGGAGAGAGTCAGGGCGAAGAGGGCGCGGATCATCGCCCCACTATGCCAGCGCCACCCGGATATGCCAGCCAGCCGGCTTCACGCTTGCGCCAGCCCATAGGAAAGCCCGGCCGGCGGGACTATGATGCGGCTCGCCTGAAGACGATGGATGAATTTCGATGAGCCAGAGCGCCCTGCCCGCCGATTTCCGCCGCGACGAAGGCCTGCCGCGCCCGCAACTTGGCGGGGTGGAGCGTATCGTGGTGCACAGCCGGGTGGTGGCCTGCGATGGCGGCGACGGGCCGCTCGGCCATCCGCGCGTGTGGCTGCGCATCGTCGGCGCGCAGCATTTCTGCCCCTATTGCTCGCGCCTCTACGTGCTCGACCCGGCGGCCGGGGCCGACGACGCGCATTGAGGGCGGCTCACGTGGCCGAGGACACGATCGACCTCGCCCCGCCCGACGCCCCGCCTGACGCAACGGGGTCGCTGGCGGGGGCGAAGCTGGTGCTGGTGGACGGCTCGGGCTTCATCTTCCGCGCCTATCACGCGCTGCCGCCGATGACCCGCGCCGACGGCACCCCGGTCAATGCCGTGTTCGGCTTCTCCAACATGCTCGCCCGCCTGCTGCGCGACCATGTCGGCACCCATCTGGCGGTGATCTTCGATGCCGGGCGCAGCACCTTCCGCAACCGCATGTACACCGCCTACAAGGCGCACCGGCCGGAGCCGCCCGATGACCTGATCCCGCAATTCGCCCTGGTGCGCGAGGCCACCGCCGCCTTCGGGGTGCCCGCGGTGGAGCTGGCCGACTGGGAGGCCGACGACCTGATCGCCTCCTATGCGCGCGAGATCGTCGCCCGCGGCGGCGAATGCACCATCATCTCGTCCGACAAGGACCTGATGCAGCTTCTCGGACCGGGCGTGGAGATGCTCGATCCGATCAAGCAGAAGCCGATCGGCGCCGAGGAGGTGCTGGCGAAGTTCGGCGTGCCGCCCGACAAGGTCGTCGAGGTGCAGGCGCTGATGGGCGATTCCGTCGACAACGTGCCCGGCGTGCCCGGCATCGGACCCAAGACCGCCGGCCAGCTCGTGGCCGAGTTTGGCGATGTCGAGGCGATCCTGGCCGCGGCCCCGGCGATGAAGCCGTCCAAGCGGCGCGATTCGCTGATCGAGCATGCCGAGGCGGCGCGCATCTCGCGCCGGCTGGTGGAACTGGACCGCAATGCGCCGCTGCCGCTGCCGATCGAGGCGCTGGGTGCGACCACGCCGGATGCACGCCGGCTCGGCACCTGGCTCGACGGGATGGGCTTCCGCTCCATCGCCGCACGACTGAGCCTGCCGGGCATGGTGCGTGGCGAGGTGGCGGCCGTCGCAAGCCCCGATCCGCACGCACCGGTCGCGGACGCGGCCGCCGAAGGCACGCCGTCCGTCGCCTATGGCCCCTACGGGCTGATCACCGATGCCGACGCGCTGGCCGCGCTGACCGACGAGATCACCCGCGCCGGTGTGGTGGCGATCGCGGTGCAGACCGACACCACCGACGCACGGCGCTCGCCGATCGTCGGCATCGCCTTCGCCACCGGCGCCGGCCGGGCGAGCTACCTGCCGCTGCGCCACGAGGGCGATCTCGAGCATCCCGTCGGCCCGCAGCTCGACTTCGGCACCGTCGCCGAGGCACTGCGGCCGCTGCTGGCCGATCCTTCGGTGCTGAAGCTGTTCCACAACGCCAAGTTCGACACGCTCGCGCTGTCCGCGGCGGGACTGCCCTTCCCCGCCCCGCTCGACGACACCATGCTGATCTCCTACGCGCAGGATGCCGGCGCGCACGGCCACGCGCTCGGCGAGCTCGCCGCCCGCCATCTCGGCCACACCCCGGCGACGTTCGAATCCGTCACCGGCACCGGCCGCGCCCGCCTGGCCTTCTCGCGTATCGCCCCGCAGGCGGCGGGACAGTTCGCAGCCGAGGCGGCGGATGCGACGTGGCGGCTGTGGCGCGCGCTGCGGCCCGGGCTGCGCGCGCAGAGATCGCTGTCGGTGTATGAACTTCTCGAACGCCGGCTGGTGCCGATCATCGCGCGCATGGAACAGGACGGCATCGCCATCGACGCCGCCGAACTCGCCCGCATGTCGGCCGATTTCGGCGCGCGGATGGCGGTGATGGAGACCGAGATCCACGCGCTCGCCGGCCGCTCCTTCAATCTCGGCAGCCCCAAGCAGCTCGGCGAGATCCTGTTCGACGAGATGGGCCTGCCGGGCGGCAAGCGGATGAAGACCGGCGCCTGGGGGACGGACTCGTCAGTGCTGCAGACGCTGGCCGAACAGGGCCATGTGCTGCCGGCGCGCATCCTCGACTGGCGGCAACTGGCGAAACTCAAATCCACCTATGCGGATTCGCTGGTCGACGACGTCGATCCCCGCACCCGTCGTGTCCACACCACCTTCCAGATGGCGGCCACCACCACCGGCCGGCTGTCGTCGAACGCCCCCAACCTGCAGAACATCCCCATCCGCACCGAGGAAGGCGGCCGCATCCGCCAGGCCTTCATCGCCGCCCCCGGCCAGGTGCTGGTGAGTGCCGACTATTCGCAGATCGAGCTGCGGCTGCTGGCGCATGTCGCCGACATCCCCGCCCTGCGCGAGAGCTTCCGCAACGGCGAGGACATCCATGCCCGCACCGCGTCCGAGGTGTTCGGCGTGCCGATGGCAGGCATGGACAGCCTCACCCGCAGGCGCGCCAAGGCGATCAATTTCGGCATCATCTACGGCATCAGCGCCTTCGGCCTCGCCCGCCAGCTCGGCATCGAGCCCGGCGAAGCGAAGCTCTATATCGACCAGTATTTCCGTCGCTATCCAGCGATCCGCGACTACATGGAGACCACCCGCGAATTCGCCCGCACCCATGGCTACGTGCTGACCCCGTTCGGCCGGCGCTGCTGGATCCCCGGCATCGCCGAGAAGAACCCGGCCCGGCGCGCCTATGGCGAGCGGCAGGCGATCAACGCGCCGCTGCAGGGCGGTGCGGCCGACATCATCAAGCGGGCGATGGTGCGCCTGCCCGACGCGATCGCGGCGTCCGGGCTGTCGGGACGCATGCTGCTGCAGGTCCATGACGAACTGCTGTTCGAATCGCCCCAGGACGAGGCGGCCGCGCTCGCGGACCTCGCGCGCGACGTGATGCAGCAGGCGGCGAGACTGGTGGTGCCGCTGGTGGTCGAGACCGGCACCGGCCGGCATTGGGGAGACGCGCATTGAGCCTGCATGCCTCGGATGTCCTGGTCAGCGGCGCCGGTTTCGCGGGCCTCGCCACCGCCTTCTGGCTCGACCGGCTGGGCTATCGGGTCACGGTGGCGGAGATCGCGCCGGGGCTGCGGCATGGCGGCACGCCGGTCGACATCGAGGGCGAGGCCCTTGCGGTCACCGCCCGGATGGGGCTTCTCGACGCCGTGCGCGACAAGGCGCTGCCACCGCGCCGGGTGGAGTTCCTCGGTGCAGATGGCGGCACGCTGGGGCTGATGCCGGCACAGTCCGACATTCGTGACGAAAAACACGAAATCCATCGCGACGACCTGCTCGACATCCTGTTCGCCGCGGTCGACGGCCGGGTGCGCACGCTGTTCGGCCGCACGATCATCGCACTCGAGGAGACGGATCAGGGCGTGACCGCCACCTTCGACAACGGACACCGCCACGAGTTCGCGCTGGTGTTCGGCTGCGACGGCAACCGCTCGAACACCCGCCGGCTGACGTTCGGCGAGAATGACGTCTCGTTGTTCATGGGTGGATATTTCGCCATCAAGGTGGTGCCGACGGTGAAGTTCCTGCCGGCCAACGTCACCCAGATCCTCTCCGTTGCCGGCCGCGCGGTGCTGCTGAACGGCTACAGCGACCGCACCGATATCGGCGCGGTGTTCCGCGCGCCGCATCCGCTCGAGCACGATCATCGCGACCGCGCCTGGCAGCGGCGCGTCCTGCAGGAACGTTTCGCCGGGCTCGGCTGGCAGGTCCCTGCCCTGCTGCGCGAGCTGGTGGCCGATGACAGCTTCTATTTCGACAGCATCAATCAGATCCGCATGCCCGCCTGGTCGCGCGGCCGGGTCGCGCTGGTCGGCGACGCCGGATACTGCGTCTCGCCGGTGGCAGGGTTCGGCGGCTCGATGGCGCTGATCGGCGCGGCGCATCTGGGCGAGGCGCTGGCAGCCCACCCGGGCGACCACGCGGCCGCCTTCGCTGCCTATGAACAGGGCCTGCGACCGCTGGTGACGAGAGTGCAGGACAAGGCGGTGGCGCGCGGCATGTCGTTCATGTTCCCGGCCACCGATATCGAGCTCGAACGACGCAACATGGCGATCAGCGATGGCAGTTTCGATCTCTGAACCGCAGGTCGCGCCGATCGAGGCTGTCGACCGGCGGGATGCAGCACTCTGCGCAGCACTGCTCGGGCTCAACAACGACTATGCGCGCGAACTGTCGCTGCTCGATGCGGCACGCTTCGACGACCTGTGCCGGATGGCCTTCGCGGCCTGGCATATCGGCGAGGCGGCCCTGCTGCTCGCCTTCGACCAGGACGCCCGCTACGACAGCGAGAATTTTCTGCATCTGCGCCGCAGCTTCGATCGCTTCGTCTATATCGATCGCGTCGTCGTCGCCGCCGCCGCGCGGGGGCTCGGCCATGCGGCCCGCCTCTATGCACGGCTGGAGGATGCCGCGCGCGCGGCCGGGCACCGGCGGCTGGTCTGCGAAGTCAACATCGATCCACCCAATCCGGGCTCGGACCGGTTCCACGCCGCGCGCGGCTTCCGGCCGATCGGCGAGGCACAGCTCGGCAACGGCAAGCGGGTCGGCTATCTCTGCCGCCCGCTGGATGCTCAGCCTGCTTCCACCGCCGCATCGTCGAGCGCCGCGGCACGCTGAAACGCCGGACGGCCCTGGGCGCGGGCGACGAATTCGGTGAAGACCGGGCACGGCGGGATCACCTTGAACTGGATCATGAAGCCGAGCTGCGAGGCGAGATAGAGATCGGCGACACTGAACGACGGGCCACAGAGCCAGTCCGCGCCGGTCACCGACAGCGCATCGTCGAGCACGTCGAGCATCTCCTCGAAACTGCCATAGCCGCACATCGCCCGCTTGTCGGGCGGCACCGTCACCCCCAGCGTGCGGTCGGTGCAGGCCGCCTCGACCGGTCCGGCGGCATAGAACAGCCAGCGGTAATAGGCCGCCCGCCCCGGATCGCCGGGCGGCGGTGCAAGCCGGCTCTGCGGATAGGTGTCGGCGAGCCAGGCGCAGATCGCCGGGGTCTCGGTGATCACCTGCCCGCCCGCCACCAGCGTCGGCACCTTGCCCATCGGATTGATGGCGAGAAAGTCCTCCCGCCGCATCGGCGCGCCCCAGCCAAGCACCTCGACCCTGTAGGGCGCGCCCACCTCCTCGAGCATCCAGCGCACGATGCGGCCGCGTGACTGCGGATTCGTATAGAGGACGAGTTCGTCGGTCGTCATCGCGTCGGGGTCTCCCTGATCGGCCAGCCAATGATCCGGTCGGCCCGCTGGCGTGTGTCGTTGATCCGGCGCGCATTGGGTTCGTCGGTCTGCGCGATCCAGGCCTCCGCCTCCGCACGCGTGCGGCCGAAGCGCATGTGGCGGGCCAGCAGCCACGCATTCCGCAACGCCGGATCGGTGTCGATGAACCAGATCTCGTCGAGCAGCGCGCGCACCTGCCCCCAATCGCCATCGAGCAGCAGGTAATTGCCCTCGGTGACGATCAGCGACGCCTCCGCCGGCACCGCGATCTCGCCGGCGACCGGCTGCTCGATCTCGCGATGGAAGGCGGGCGCATAGACGGTCTCGCCCGGCACCGGCTCCCGCAGGCGACGCAGCAGGGCGACATAGCCCCAGACGTCGAACGTATCGGGCGCGCCCTTGCGCGCGGCGCGGCCGAGGCGGTCGAGCTCGGCTTGGGCGAGATGGAACCCGTCCATCGGCACCAGCCGTGCGGATGGCCCGGCCTCGGCGACGATCGCCGCCGCGAGCGTGGACTTGCCGCCGCCCGGAGCGCCGCACAGGCCGAGCAGGCACCGCCCGCCTTTGGTGCGCAGCACCTCCAGACGCTCGCAGACGAGCGTCGGCAGGGCCATGTCGCTCAATCCTCGGCCCGGATATGCGCCATCACGATCGCCGCCGTCTCGTCGACCGGCCGCGTCGCATCGACCGCCCAGACCGGCTCGTCGACGGTCGGCACTTCCAGCGTGTCGAGCTGGCTCTGGAGAAGCGAGGCCGGCATGTAATGCCCCTTGCGGGCGGCGAGACGGGCTTCCAGCACCTCGCGCGAGACGCGCAGATAGACGAAGCGCAGGTTCTGCAGCCCCTCGCCGACGATCTCGCGATAGGAGCGCTTGAGCGCCGAGCAGGTCAGGATGCCGCCCTCGCCCGCCGCCAGCCGTTCGCGGGCCCACCGCCCGCAGAGCCGCAGCCACGGCGCGCGGTCGGCGTCGGTGAGCGGGATGCCGGCGCTCATCTTGGCGACGTTTTCAGGCGGATGCAGCTCGTCACCCTCCTGGAACGCCCAGCCGGTCCGGACCTGGAGCGCCTTCGCCAGCGTGGTCTTGCCGGTGCCTGACACGCCCATGATGACCAGCACGTAAGGGTGCAGCGTCTGCGCGGGCATCGCCTCAGCCCTCCCGCACGATGCGTCGGACGCCGCCGATGCCGGCCACCAGGGCGCATTCGGCGCGGTTGATGAACAACCCGCTCTCGACCACGCCGACCACGTCGTCGATCGCCAGCTCGCTCGCACGCGGATCGGCGATGCCGTCGAACTTGCAGTCGAGGATGAGATTGCCGCCATCGGTGATGAACGGCACATCGCCCCCGGCATGGCGCAGGATCGGCTCGGCGCCGAGTTCACGCAGATGCGCGGCGGTGGCCTGCCAGCCGAAACGCACCACCTCGACCGGCACCGGTGTGCGGCGACCGAGGCGTTTCACCAGCTTGCTCTCGTCGGCGATGATGACCAGACGCTTCGAGGCGGCAGCGACGATCTTCTCGCGCAGCAGCGCACCACCGAGCCCCTTGATCAGGGCGAGCGAGCCAAGCTCGATCTCGTCGGCGCCGTCGACGGTCAGATCGATCCGCGGATGCGTGTCCAGCCCGACCAGAGGGATGCCGACGCTGCGCGCCTGCTCGGCAGTGCGTTCCGAGGTCGGAATCGCCACGATCCGCAACCCATCGCCGACCCGGCGCCCGAGTGCATCGACCAGGAAGCGCGCGGTGGAGCCGGTCCCCAGGCCCACCACCATGCCGTCCTCGACCAGCGCCGCGGCGGCTTCGCCCACGGCCTGTTTCTGCTCGTCCTGGGTATCGGTCATGACGCGTCGCCGGCTGCGGCGCGGTCGATGAACCACAGGATCTCGCCGCGCGAGGTGATGCGTGCCGCAGGCTGACTGGTGTCACCGTCGAGCACGCGGCCCAGCACCTCGTGCTTGCCGGCGCCGACGACGAGGAACAGCACGCAGGCCGAACTGTCGATAGCCGGGTAGGTCAGGGTGAGGCGGTCGTTCGGCGCGTCGTCGGGTGTGCACCAGCTCACCCAGGCATCGGTCACATCGAGCACGGAGGTGCGCGGAAACAGCGAGGCGGTGTGGCCGTTCTCGCCCAGGCCCAGCAGCACCACGTCGAACAGCGCCCCGCGCGCATTGAGCTCGTCGCTGCCATAGACCCGCACCAGCTCGTCCTGATAGGCGGCGGCGGCGGCGGCCGCATCGTCACCGAAGGGCGGCACATGCACGTTGGCCGCCGGGATCGGCACCTCGTCGAGCATCGCGAGACGCGCCATGTGGACATTGCTGCGCTCGTCGTCGTGCGGCACGAAGCGTTCGTCGCCGAAGAACAGCTGCACCGACGTCCACGGGAAACGATCGCGATAATCGGGCCCGGCGAGGATCTGGTACAGCCGCTTCGGCGTCGAACCGCCCGACAGCGCCAGACGGAACGTGCCGCGCTCCTCGATCGCCTCCAGCGCACGGTCGGTCAGGAACTCCGCGGCCGCGCGCGCCACCGCCTCGCCATCGGCATAGACATCCACACCCGCGTGATCGGTCACGGCCATCACGCGTCCTCCCCGAGCACGAAGCGCTCCATCGCCTTGGCGAAGCCTTCATCCTCGGAGGAATCGGTGACTTCCTTCGCCTGGCCCTTGACCTCGTCGGAGGCGTTGCCCATCGCGATCGACAGCCCGCTCTCGCGGAACATCAGCACGTCGTTGGGCTGGTCGCCGATGGTGGCGATGGCATCGAGCGGAATGTCGAGATGCTTCGACAGCCACTTCACCGCCGCACCCTTGTTGGCCAGCGGGTGGGTGATGTCGAGATAATAGGGCTGCGAGGGCGCAGCCGAAACCTGGTCGCCGAACGCGTCCTGCACCGCCTTCAACCCGGCCGCGACGTCATCCTCGTTGTCGCTGACGCCGACGATCTTCACTGCGTCGTCGAGAAACGGCGCAAAATCATCGACCACCTTCGGCTGGAACTTCACCGTCCAGGCCTCGCGTTCGACATGCGGCGCGCCTGCCTTGCCGATCAGCCAGTCATCGCCCGCATAGACCCAAGGATCGAGCTTCGCCTCGCGCAGCAGTCCGATCAGCTTCTCGCTGGTCGCGCGGGGCAATGTATGCGCCTCGATCACGTCCTTCAGATCGGGCGAGACGAACATGCCGCCATTGAAGCCGGCGACCGGCTCGTCCATCTCCAGCGGCCCGACCAGCATCTGCATGCCCTTCGGCGGCCGGCCGGAAGTGATCGCAAATCCGATGCCCTGCTCACGCATCTTCTTCACCGCCGCGATGGCGCGGTTGGTCAGCACCTTGTCATGCGTGACCAGTGTCCCGTCGACATCGGCCAGCACCAGCTTGATCTTCGACATGATGATTCAGACGACCTCCCCGTTCGCCGGTGCGCGTGGCAGCACGAATTCGCGCACCGCATACGCCCAGCCATCTTCCTCGTTGGTGCGGGTGACGACATGCGCATGCGCCTGTACCGCCTCCTCCGCATTGCCCATCGCGATGGCGAGGCCGGCGACCTTCAGCATCGCGATGTCGTTCGGCATGTCGCCGATGCACGCCATCTCCTCGGGCTCGACACCGAGCAGACGTGCGAGCGTCAGGGCCGCCTCGCCCTTGTTGGCGCGCGGATGGGTGATGTCGAGATAATAGGGCTGAGAGCGATGCGCATTGAGCACGTCGCCGAGGGCCGCATCCATCTCGATCGCCACCCGCTCCAGCTTCGGATAATCGGTGGTCGAGCCCATGATCTTGCCGGCGATGGTGGTGAACGGCGTGAAATCGCGCACCACCGTCGGCGTCATCCGGATCGCGTGCTGCTCGTGCTCGACATAGCCGCCCTGGGGATTGCGGATATACCAGCGCCCCTCGCCGAAGATCCAGGCGTCGATCCCGTGCGTCTCCAGCATGTCGAGCGCGGCCTGCGCCGCCTCCGGCTCGATGAACACGCTTTCCAGCAACGAGCCGTCGGGGCTGAGGATCTCGCCGCCATTGAGTCCGGCGCGCGGCGTGTCGATACCGAGCGGCTCCAGCAGCATGTCCATGCCGTGCGCAGGCCGCGCGCTGACCAGTGCGAGCCTGATGCCGGCCTCGCGCAGTGCCCGTGCGGCCGCCAGCACGCCCTCGGTCAGCCGCTTGTCGCGAGTCACCAGCGTGCCGTCGATGTCGGAGACCAGCAGCCGGATGGGAGATGGCGCGCTCATGTGCGCAACCTCAGCCAGGAACGTCCCTTGCCCTCCAGCAGCGTATCCGCCTCGGCCGGACCGCGGGTTCCGGCGACATAGGGACGGATCGGTGCGAGCCCCTCGGCCCGCGCCTCCAGCGCGGGCTCCACCGCCGCCCAGCCGGCCTCGACATTGTCGGCACGCTGGAACAGCGTCGCGTCGCCGATCATGCAGTCATAGATCAAGGTCTCGTATCCCGTGCTGGGTGCCACCGGAAACCAGTCGGCATAGTCGAACTTCATCCTCACCCCGCCAAGCTTGACGATCGGCCCGGGCCGCTTGGCGCTGAACTGGATCGTGCAGCCCTCGGAGGGCTGGATGTGCAGCACCATGATGTTGGGCGTGAGCTTCTCGACCGGCGTGTCACGAAACAGCGCATAGGGTGCCTGCTTGAAATGGATCGCCACCTCTGTTTTGCGTGCCGACAGCCGCTTGCCGGTGCGCAGGTAGAACGGCACCCCGGCCCAGCGCCAATTGTCCACCGCGACCTTCATCGCCACATAGGTCTCGGTATCGGAATGCGGATCGATATCGGGCTCTTCGAGATAGCCCGGCACCGCTCTGTCGCCGATCGTTCCGGCGGTGTACTGGCCGCGCACATAGGTCAGCGGCAGGTTGCCCTGCGGCATGTGATGGATCGCCTGCAGCACCTTGGACTTCTCGTCTCGCACCGCATCCGCATCGAAGGAGCTCGGCGCTTCCATCGCGGTCATCGCCAGCAACTGCATGATGTGGTTCGGCACCATGTCGCGCAGCGCGCCGGTGCCCTCGTAGAACCGTCCGCGCGCCTCCACTCCCACCGTCTCGGCGGCGGTGATCTGCACGTGATCGATGTTCTGGCGGTTCCACAGCGGCTCGAAGATGCCGTTGGAAAAGCGCAGGGCAAGGATGTTCTGCACCGTCTCCTTGCCCAGATAGTGATCGATCCGATAGATCTGGCTTTCCGACAACGACTTCGCCAGATCGCGGTTGAGCAGACGGGCCGATCCGAGATCGGCGCCGAACGGCTTCTCGATGATCACCCGACGGAAACACCCGTCCTCGCGCGTCAGCCCCGACGCCCCCAGCCCTTCGACGATAGTGCCGAAGAATCGCGCTGCGACCGCAAGATAGAACACGCAGTTGCCGGTGCCGATCTCGGCCGCAAGTGCGGCATAGGTGTCAGGATTTTGAAAGTCGCCGCGCAGGTAGGAGATGTGGTCGCGCAGCCAGGTCCAGACCGGAACGTCCAGCAGCGTGGCATGCGCCTGCCGCTTGGCGGCGAAGTCCTGGATCGAGACGGTAAGTTTCTCGCGCAGTTTCTCGTCGTTCTGGTCCTGCCAGTCCACCGCAATGACCCGGAATCCCGGGTCGAGCAGCTGCGCGACCGCAAGATTGTAGAGGGCGGGCACCAGCAGGCGCGCGGTGAGGTCGCCGCTGCCGCCGAAGATCACCAGCGTGCAGGGCGGCGCCCGTAACGGTTGTGGCCCGTCCGCCGCTTCGAGCACGCCGTCGAGGGGCAGATCGAGAGCTTCCATCGCGCGCCGCCCTCCTGCGCCTCAGCCCTTCACCTCGGAGACCCCCGCGCCGTGCTTGTGCTCGACATCGTGCTGCTCGACATGCCCGCCGAACTGGAAGCGCATCGCAGAGAGCAGCTTCTCGCCGTAATTGTTGCCCGACCGGCTGCGGAAACGCGCGAACAGCGACGAGGTGAGCACCGGTGCGGGCACCGCCTCCTCGATCGCCGCCTCGATCGTCCAGCGCCCCTCGCCGGAATCGGCGACCTCGCCGGTGTAGTTGCTCAGCGTGATGTTCTGCGCAAGTGCGTTGGCGCACAGATCGAGCAGCCACGACGACACCACCGAACCACGGCGCCACACCTCGGCGATGTCGGCCATGTTGAGATCGAAGCGCTGATCCTCGGGCAGATCACCCGAGTTCTTGTTGCGCATGATGTCGAAGCCTTCAGCGTAGGCCTGCATCATCCCGTACTCGATGCCATTATGGACCATCTTGACGAAATGCCCCGAACCGGCCGGCCCGCAATGCAGATAGCCCTGCTCGGCACGCGGGTCGAACTTCTCGCGGCCCTTGGTCTCCTCGATCTCGCCCTTGCCGGGTGCCAGCGCGGCGAAGATCGGATCGAGACGGTCGACCGTTTCCTTCGAGCCACCGATCATCATGCAGTAGCCGCGATCGAGCCCGTGCACGCCGCCGGACGTACCAACGTCGATGTAGTTGATCCCCTTTTCCGACAGTTCCTTCGCGCGACGGATGTCGTCCTTGTAGAAGGTGTTGCCGCCATCGATGATGGTGTCGCCCTTCTCCAGGATCGTGGACAGTTCGCCGATCGTGTCCTCGGTGATCTTGCCGGCGGGCAGCATCACCCACACGGTGCGGGGCGCATCCAGCTTGCCGACCAGATCCTTGAGCCCATTGGATGGCGTGCCGTGCGCACTATCGGCAATCTTGCTGACCACGCCGGCATCGCGGTCATAGACCACCACCTTGTGGTCGTGACGCGACAGACGCACGCTGATGTTGCCACCCATCCGGCCAAGCCCGATGATCCCGATCTGCATCGAAAAACTCCAACAGAGATATCATGAAGAAAGGGCCCGCATCCGGTGTGGATGCGGGCCCCGAAGATCGTTCAGGCCGCGGCCTTGATCGCCTTGCCGATGGCGTCCAGCCCGGAGGCGAGGTCGCCGCTGACATGCACCCGCAGCGCCCGACGGCCACGCTCGCTCAGCACGTCGAAATCGCCACGCGCCTGCGCCGCCTTCACCACGCCGAACGTGTATTTCTCGCCCGGCACCGCGACGTCGGCCGCATCGTCGGCGGTGATCTGCAGGAACACGCCGCTGTTGGGTCCGCCCTTGTAGGCCTGACCGGTCGAGTGCAGGAAGCGCGGCCCGAACTCGGCGACGGTGGCGACGTGACGCCCGTCACGCACCGCCAGGCGCGCCTCCTCGATCCAGTCGATCGTCTTCGGCTCGCGCTGGATATAGGCCAGCAGACCGATATAGTCGCCGGCCTTGGCCTGGTCGAACAACGCCTTGAGCAGCGGCTCCAGCGTCGTTGCCCCACCGAGCTTCGCCTGATTGGCCTCGTCGGTGAAGAAGCTGAACGCGCCATCTGTGGCGAAGGCGGTCTCAGCGGGCAGCTTGCCGGAGCTGTTGTAGGCGTCGGTCAGCTTGCGGGTCTCGACCTTGCTGGCCTCGACATCCGGCTGGTCGAACGCATCGATGCCGATGATCGCGCCGGCGACCGCAGTGGCGAACTCCCAGCGGAAGAACTCGCCGATCACCTGCTCCTTGGTCTCGAGCGTGATCCGCACCACGGGATGGCCGGCCTTGGCCAGCGCATCGAGTGCCGCATCCTGCGAGCTGTCGCCCTTGAGCAGCACGGCGGCGAACACACGGTCCTCGCCATAGACCGAGGGCGCGCCCAGCGTCTCGTTATCGATGGGGATCAGACCGCGGCCGATCTTGCCGGTGGATTCCGCCAGCAACTGCTCCAGCCAGGCACCGAGATCATAGATGTCCTTCGAGGTGACGAAGGTGACCTTGTCGCGGCCGTGATTGGCCGAGACCCCCAGCACCGTGCCGAGGATCGCACCCGGATTCTGCCCGACCGGCACGTTCGACGCGCAGGACGACGCCATGCGGATCGCTTCGCCGAGCACGGTGTCGAGATCGAGCCCCATCGCCGCGGCCGGCACCAGGCCGAAATTCGACAGCACCGAATAGCGGCCGCCGATCTGCTTGTCGCCATAGAAGATCTTGCGGAAGCCGTCACCCTTGGCGACCTGCTCCATATGCGAGCCGGGATCGGTGACGGCGACGAAATGGCTGCCCGCCTTGTCGCCCACCGCCTTCTTCATGCGATCGAAGAAATACGCCTTGAGGATGTTCGGCTCCAGCGTGCCACCCGATTTCGAGCTGACGATCACCAGCGTCTTCGACAGGTCCACCTTCTTCTCGAAGGCCACCACCTGCTGCGGATCGGTGCTGTCCAGCACATGCAGGGTCGGGAAGCCGGCCTGCTTGCCGAAGGTCTCGGCCAGCACTTCCGGGCCGAGGCTGGAGCCACCCATGCCGAGCAGCAGCACGCTGTCGAAACCGCCCGTCTTCACATCCTGCTGGAACGCCTTGAGCTCATCGACATGCGCGAGCCGCTCATGCGGCACATTCAGCCAGGCGAGCCACTTCGCCTCATCGCCACCCGTCCAGACCGACGCGTCCTTCGCCCAGATCCGGCGGGTGGTGCCGTCCTTGCGCCACGTCTCGATGCTCTCCTTGACGGCCTTGTCGAGCGCTTCCGGCAGGGCGACGCTCATCGCCGCCAGCTTCGCACCCAGCTTTTCCGTACGCTTGGCCGCCACCGCGCCGAGCAGCGCGTCGAACGCATCCTCGAAGGATTTCACGCCCTCCTTGACCAGCGTGGCGGTGACGCCAGGCAAGTCGAGCCCGAGCCGGTCGGCCTCGGCGAGCACCTTCTTCGCCCCGTCCACATCCTCGACCAGCGAGTTGCGCGGCGTGCCGTGATCGCGGAACGCGTCCATCGTCGCCGGCGGCATGGTGTTGACGGTATCGGCGCCGATCAGCTCCTCGACATACAGCACGTCGCTGTACGCCTTGTCCTTGGTGCCGGTGGACGCCCACAGCAGCCGCTGCGGGTTCGCGCCCAGAGCCGCCAGTTTCTGCCAGCGCTCGCTCTTCGTCACTTCCAGGTAATGCTGGTATGCGAGCTTGGCGTTGGCGATCGCCACCTTGCCGCGCACGGCCTTGAGTGCCTCGGCATCCTTGTCGCCGGCGGCGACGCGCTTGTCGATCGCACCGTCGATCTTGCCGTCGATCCGGCTGACGAAGAACGACGCCACCGACGCGATCGCGTCGATCTTCTCGCCCTTCGCCGCCCGCGCCTCAAGACCGGCGATATAGGCCTCGAGCACCTTCTTGTAGGCATCGAGCGAGAACAGCAGCGTCACGTTGATATTGATGCCGTCCTCGATCAGCGTGCGGATCGCCGGCACGCCCGGTTCGGTACCCGGCACCTTGACCATCAGGTTGCGGCGATCAACCGTCTTCCACAGCCGGCGCGCCTCGGCGATCGTCGGCTCGGTCTGCAGGCCGAGATAGGGCGACACCTCGAGGCTGACATAACCGTCCAGCCCGCTGGTCGCCACCCAGACCGGATCGAGCACCGCGCAGCCATTGCGGATGTCCTCGATCGCCATCGCCTCGTAGATGGTGCCGGCATCATCCAGCCCCTCGCCAAGCAGCTTGTCGAACTGCGCGTCGTATTCGGTGCCGTGGCCCATCGCCTTCTCGAAGATCGACGGGTTCGACGTCACGCCACGCAGCCCGTCATTGTCGACGAGCCCCTTCAGCTTGCCTTCGGCGATGAAGCTGCGCTGGATGAAGTCCAGCCAGGGCGACTGACCGTATGCATCGAGTGCCACCAGAGGATTGGACTGCCCGGCGGCGGAGGGTTTCGGGTTCTCGATCACGTTCATCACGCATCTCCCATTCAGGGTTGCGGCCGGGCGATCGCCTCGGGCCGCCATCGCGTCCGGATACGCTCCGGACCGGCGCAGAATTCTCTCCCCGGCCCGCCACGAGAGCGGACCGGGGCCGGACGCCTCAGCCGGCCTTCGCCGCCTGCTTGCGGGCAGCCTCGACGACCTTGTCGACCGTGAAGCCGAACTTGTCGAGCAGGGCCGCGAGCGGCGCGGAAGCGCCGAACGTCCTGATGCCGATGATGGTGCCGGTCGGGCCGGCATAGCGATCCCAGCCAAGGGTCGCCGACATCTCGATCGTCACGCGGTTCCAGTTGTCGGGCGGCAGAACCGAGTCCCGATACGCCTGGTCCTGTTCCTCGAACAGCTCCCAGCTGGGCAGCGACACCACGCGCGCGGCGATGCCCTCGGCCGAGAGCTTCTCCCAGGCCTGCACCGCAAGCTGGAGCTCCGAACCGGTGGCGATCAGGATCACCTTCGGCGCCGGCGCGTCGGCCAGCACGTAGCCGCCCTTCGCCACCCCCTTGGCGGAGGCGAATTTCTCGCGATCCAGCGTCGGCAGGTTCTGCCGGCTGAGGATCAGCGCGGACGGACGGTCCTTGAGCGGCAGCAGCACCCGCCAGGCCTCGGCGACCTCGTTGGCATCGCCCGGACGCATGGTGATCAGCCCCGGCGTGCCGCGAAGCTGCGCGAGCTGCTCGATCGGCTGATGGGTGGGTCCGTCCTCACCGACGCCGATCGAGTCGTGGGTGAAGATGTACTGGACCGGCAGCTCCATGATCGAAGACAGCCGGATCGGCGCCTTCATGTAATCCATGAAAATCAGGAAGCCCGACACATAGGTGCGCAGGCCCGCCAGCGCCATGCCGTTGGCGATCGATCCCATCGCATGCTCGCGAATGCCGAAATGCAGGTTCCGGCCGCCATAATTGTCAGCCTCGAAGCTGCCCGCGCCCTGGAAGGTCAGGTTGGTCTTGGTCGAGGGCGCGAGATCAGCCGCGCCGCCGATCAGATACGGCACATGGGTGGCGATCGCATTGAGCACCTTGCCGGAGGTATTGCGCGAGGCATCGCCCTTGGCGTCGGCCGGGAAGGTCGGAATGTCCGCATCCCAGCCCGGCGGCAGCTCGTGCGCCTCGAGTTCATCGAGCTCGCGGGCGAGATCGGGATACTGCGTGCGATACTTCGCCAGCATCTCCTTCCACTCGGCCGACAGCTTCGCGCCACGCGCACCGATCCCCTCGGCGAAATGCTGCATCACCCCGTCAGGGACATAGAACGTCTTGTCCTCGGGCCAGCCATAGGCGCGCTTCGCCCCCTTGACCTCCTCGTCGCCGAGCGCCTCGCCATGCGCCGAATGGGTGCCGGCCTTTTTCGGCGCGCCATAGCCGATCACGCTGTGCACGATGATCATCGTGGGCTTTGACGTGTCGGCCTTCGCCTCGTCGATCGCCTTGAGGAACGCCGCGGTGTCGTTCGCGTCGGCCACTTCCAGCACGCCCCAGCCATAGGACTCGAAGCGCTTGTGGACGTTCTCGCTGAAGGCGAGATCGGTACTGCCCTCGATGGTGATGTGGTTGCTGTCGTAGATCCAGGTCAGGTTGCCGAGCTTGAGATGGCCAGCCACCGACGCCGCCTCGGAACTCACCCCCTCCATCATGTCGCCGTCACCGCACAGCACATAGACATGATAGTCGAACAGCGGAAATCCGGGCTTGTTGTAGCGGCTGGCAAGATAGCGCTCGGCCATTGCCATGCCGACCGAATTGCCGCAGCCCTGACCGAGCGGACCGGTGGTGGTCTCCACGCCGGAGGTGTGGCGATATTCCGGATGCCCAGGCGTGCGCGAGCTGATCTGGCGGAACTGCTTGAGATCATCGAGGCTCAGCGCCGGCTCGCCGGGTGTCTGATGGTTCTCGCCGGCCGACACCACGCCGGTCAGGTAGATCAGCGAATACAGCAGCATCGACGCATGGCCGATCGACAGCACGAAGCGGTCGCGGCCCGGCCATTGCGGGTCCTTCGGGTCGTAGCGCAGCACGTTCTGCCACAGCTCGTAGGCGACCGGGGCGAGCGCCATGGGCGTTCCGGGATGGCCGGAATTGGCCTTCTGCACCGCATCCATCGACAGCGTGCGGATGGTGTCGATGCAGAGCTTGTCGATCCCGGTCGCGCCGGTCCCGGAAGCAGGCGCACTGCCCGTTCCGTCGGCCATGCGCGCAGGCAGACAGCTGCGTGCGATCAGAGTACCCCTCATACGCTGACTCCTCTATATTTTTTATGTGCCATCATACTGCTCCCCCCAGCCTCGAAAGGAAAGCGCGCGCGGCGGTGTTTCGTTGTCGCCCCCCACGGCCTCGGACGATCACATTGTCTCGACCGGCCCGCGTCGTCGGGAACCGTTTGTCACAAACGCGATCAATGGTGCCCGCGGTCGCGACTGAACAGGGCGTGGGTCTTCTCCCGCATGGTCTGGAACACGACGTAGAGCAGCGGGATGACGAAGATGCCGATGAAGCTCGACGCCAGCATGCCGAAGAACACCGGCGTGCCGACATCCCGCCTGCTGATCATCGCCGCCCCCGATGCATCCACCAGTGGCCAGACGCCGAGGATGAAGGCGAACGAGGTCATCATCACGGCCCGGAACCGCATGGCCGCCCCCTCGGCGGCGGCGTCGCGGATCGACGCCCCCGCCTCGCGCCGCTCCTTGGCGAACTCGACGATCAGGATGCCGTTCTTCGCCGCCAGCGCGATCAGCACCACCAGCCCGATCTGGGCATAGAGATCGAGCGCCAGCCCGCTCACCTTGATGCCCAGCATCGCGCCCAGCACGCCCACCGACACCGACAGCAGCACCGGGATCGGGATCACCCAGCTCTCGTAGAGGGCGACGAGGAACAGGAACGCGAACAGCAGCGCCATCGCCAGGATCGGCCCGGTCTGACCCTGCGCCTGGATTTCCTGATAGGCGGTGCCGGTCCACTCGTAGCCATAACCGGCCGGCAGCACCTGCTTCGAAATGCCGTCCATCGCCGCCAGCGACTGGCCCGAGGAGATGCCCGGCCCCGCACTGCCGTTGATCGTCACCGCGCGATAGTTGTTGTAGCGGGTGATCGCCTGCGGCGAGGTGATGTAGCGCGCCGTCGCCACCGACGACAGCGGCACCACGCCGCCACTCGAGTTGCGGACGTAGATCTTCCACAGATCGCTGATCGACGAGCGGTCGCGCGCCTCGCCCTGCACATAGACCTGCCAGGTGCGGCCATAGAGGTTGAACAGATTGACATACGAGCTGCCGAGTGCGGTCTGCAGGGCGCCGAAGATGTCGGCGATGTTGAGCCCCAGTTCCTGCGCCTTGGCGCGGTCGATATCGAGATAGATCGACGGATTGGTGTTGTCGAAGGTGGTGAACACCCGTGCGAGCATCGGGCTGGCGTTCGCCGCCCCTACCACGCCGTAGGTGTAGCGGCCGAGCTCGCCGAAATCCTGTCCCTCCAGCGCCTCGAGCTCGTATTCGAACCCACCCGAGGCCGACAGGCCGATCACCGGCGGCAGATTGAACGGCACCACCATCGCACCCAGCAAGGACTGGCTCTGCCGCGCCATGCGCGCGATCAGCGTCTGCGCGCGCTCCTCCACCGAAGTCCGGTCGGCAAACGGCTTCAGCCGTCCGACCACGAAGCCGGCATTCGGCTCCTGCACCTGATCAAGGAACGAGAAGCCGGTGACGGTGAAGGTGTGCGCCACCCCCGGCAGCTTCGCCACCATCTGCTCGACCTTGGTCAGCTCGTCATGCGTGCGCGTCACCGACGAGCCGTCAGGAAGCTGGATCGAGTTGAAGAAGACGCCCTGGTCCTCCTCCGGCAGGAACCCGCCCGGCAGCCCTGACTGCACCAGCACGATGCCGCCGAAGCACACCGCCACCATCACCAGGCTGAGGACCGAGAAGCGCAGCAGGCGCTCGACGATGCTCGCATAGCCCCGCCGCGACCGCTCGATCACGCCCATCACACGGCCCATGATGCCGCGACTCTTGTCGGTGTGACGCAGGAACACGCCGCACATCGCCGGCGACAGCGTCAGCGCATTGAGCGCCGAGATCAGCATCGCGATACAGATCGTCACCGCGAACTGCTGGAACAGCACGCCCGACAGGCCGGGAATGAAGGCGATCGGCACGAACACCGACAGCAGCACCAGCGAGATCGCGATGATCGGGCCGGTGATCTGCGTCATCGCCTTGCGTGCCGCCTCCTTCGGATGCAGATCCGGCTCCTCCTCCATCACGCGTTCGACATTCTCGACCACCACGATCGCGTCATCGACCACGATGCCGATCGCCAGCACCATCGCCAGCAGCGACACCGTGTTGGCGGTGAAACCGAGGGCCAGCATGCCGGCGAACGCACCGATCAAGCTGACCGGCACCGCGATGGTGGGGATGATGGTGGCGCGGATGTTGCCGAGGAACAGAAACACCACGATCACCACCAGCACGAAGGCGATCAGCAGCGTCATGATCACCTCGTGCACGGTGTCGTGCACGAAGTCGGTGCTGTCATAGGTGACGTTGTATTCGAGGCCCTGGGGGAAACGCTGAGCGAGATGCGCGACCTTCTGCTTGATGGCGTTGGCGGTGTTGATCGCGTTCGCCCCCGGCGAAAGATAGATCGCGAGCGCCACCGAGGGCTTGCCGTCGAAGCGCGATTCGGAATCGAGGCTGGTCGCACCGAGCTCGACGCGCGCGATGTCACGCACCCGCAGCACCGCGCCGTCAGGAGTGGCGCGAATGACGATGTTGCCGAATTCTGCCGCCGTGGTCAGCCGCCCCTGGGTCTGGACGTTGAGCTGGTACTGCTGGTCCTTCGGCGAGGGCTGCGCGCCGATCCGGCCCACCGCGGCGACCTGGTTCTGCGCGGCGATCGCGTTCGTCACATCGGTGACCGACAGGCCGAGCTGGGTCAGCCGGTTCACGTCGACCCACACCCGCATGGCGTAGTTCTGCCGCGACAGCAGCCGCGCCTGACCCACACCGGTGATGCGCGAGACCTCGTCGATGACGTTGATGGTGAGGTAGTTGGCAATGAACAGCGGCGTGAACTTGCCGCTGGGGCTGTAGAAGTTGATGAACTGCAGGATCGCCGAGGAGCGCTTCTGCACCGTCAGCCCCTGCGCCTGCACCGCTGCAGGCAGCTGCGGATTGGCGGTCTGCACCCGGTTGAGCACGTTGACGGTGTCGACATCGGGATCGGTGCCGAGCAGGAAGCTGACGGTGAGGTTGTAGCTGCCGTCATTGCCGCTGGTCGAGCGCATGTAGATCATCTTGTCGACACCGACGACCTGCGCCTCGATCGGCTGGCCGACCGCCGCCTCCACCACCGCCGCCGACGCACCGTAATAGGTTCCGGTGACCTGCACCTGCGGCGGCACGATGTCGGGGAACTGGGCGATCGGGATGCGGGTCATCGCCACCAGGCCCGCAAGGGTGATCACGATCGCGATCACCACCGCCAGGCGCGGCCGATCGATGAAGACGCCAGAAATCATCGCTGTCCTCCCGAACCGCCGGCCTCAGCCGTGCGCCGCCGGTGCGTTGTTGTCGCGGCTCATCGGCTTCGCATCCACCTTCTGGCCGAGATGCACCCTCTGGATGCCGTCGGCGATGAAGGTCTGGCCCGGCTTAAGTCCATGGCGAACCACCACATCGGTGCCGTCCTCGTCGCCCAGCGTGATGTCGATCCGCGTCGCGTCGCCCTTGTCGTCGACGCCGTAGACGTAAGTGCCCTGCTGGTCGGCCAGCACCGCCGCGCGCGGCACCACGAGCTGCGTCTGCGGCTGCGGATCGCCGACGGTGACGGTGACGAACTCGCCATCGAACAGGGTGCGGCTGCCGGTACCGCTCTCGGCGGCGCCATGCAGCGGGTTGGGTACCGTCGCGCGCAGGTTCAGCGTGTCGGTATTGGTCGCCACGGTGGGCGCGACATAGTCGAGCTTGCCGGTCTGGTCATAGGTCGAGCCGTCGGCCAGCGTGAAGGTCAGCTTCGCCGCCCCCAGCCCGCCCTGGCTCGCGAACGACGAGCGCATCGCCAGCAGATCGCGGGTGGCGACCGGAAACAGCACATACATCGGGTCCTGGCTGACGATGGTGGCCAGCGCTCCCGAGTTCGGGCTGACCACGTTGCCGGGATTGACCGCGGTCGCGGTGATGCGGCCGTCGATCGGTGCACGGATCTCGGTATAGTCGAGCTGGATCTGCGCGTATTGCAGGTTGCCCTGCGCCGACAGCAGGGCGCCGACATTGCCGCGCGCGCTGGCCACCGCGTTGTCGAAATTCTCCTTGGCGAAGGCTGGCGAGTTCTGCAGGTTCTTCTGCCGCTGGAGCTGGATTCCGGAATTGACCGTGGTCGCCTTCGCCTGCGCGACCGCGCCCTGCTGCGTCAACACGTTGGCCTGAAAAGGCCCCTGTTCGAGCTTGTAGAGCAGGTCGCCCTTGTGGACCTCGCTGCCCTCCTTGAACAGTCTCTCGTCGAGATAGGCCGTCACACGCGGGATCAGGGCGACACTGTCGATCGCCTGCACACGCCCGGTGAACTGCCGGGTCTGTGTCACCGGCCGGGTACCCGCGACCAGCGTGCCGACGACGGGTGCCGGGCGCGACGCGGGGGCCGGATCCGCTGCCAGGGCGGGCCCTGCCGAGGCGGCGAGTGCCCAGCACGCTATCGCCGATGGCAGCCAGCCAGATGCAGTGCGCTGCCCCATCAACCCGGAACTCCTGACCGCCATCGCGCCACCCCTGGCCGTCGCGCGACGAGACATGCCCGCTCCCGGCTCGTTGTTGAGAAGGACCGGGCCTGAATTAGGGCGACGCTGACCGATTGGTCAATCCTTAAGCCGGCGACCTGTTTTCTCCGCCAGCCGCACAATATCCCGTCAGAGCGGGCCGTGTAGCCAGCTATTGAAGTGAAACCCGCGGCTGTCTCGGCTGTTCTGCGCTGGCAACATGGCACGTCTCCGGACGGTGCCACATCCGAGCGGAGATCTTCCCATTGGCCAATTATGCCTCACGCCTTCGTGAAGGTCTCCCCTATCCTCGCGGCGCAACCTGGGACGGCGAGGGCGTGAATTTTGCGCTGTTTTCCGCCAATGCCACCAAGGTCGAGGTCTGCCTGTTCGACTCCGACGGTAAGACGGAGATCGAGCGGATCACGCTGCCCGAATACACCGACCAGATCTTTCACGGCTATCTGCCCGATCTCGCCCCCGGTCAGCTCTACGGCTACCGGGTCCATGGCTCCTATGCTCCGGAGGAAGGCCACCGTTTCAATCCGAACAAGCTGCTGCTCGATCCCTATGCGCGCATGCATCATGGCGAGCTGGTCTGGGATCCGGCAATATTCGGTTACACGCTCGGCCACCCGGACGGAGATCTGAGTTTCGACGAGCGCGACAGCGCGCCATTCGTGCCCAAGAGCGTCATCGTCGATGCCGGGTTCGACTGGCATGGACAGCCCACCCGCCGACCCGTCGCCTGGGACCGCACCATCCTCTATGAAACCCATGTGCGCGGCTACACGAAGCTGCATCCGAAAGTCGCGGAGCATCTGCGCGGCACCTACGCCGGCCTCGCGACCAGGGAGGTGCTGGACTACATCCACGGCCTCGGCGTCACCTCCGTCGAGCTGCTGCCGATCCACAGCTTCATCAACGACGGCCCGCTGCTCGACAAGGGCCTCACCAACTACTGGGGCTACAACACGATCGGCTTCTTCGCACCCGATCCGCGCTACTCCGCCGATCGCGACCAGACATTGCGCGAATTCAAGGAGATGGTGTCGAAGTTCCATGACGCCGGACTCGAGGTGATCCTCGACGTGGTCTACAACCACACCGCCGAGGGCAACGAGCAGGGACCGACACTTTCGTTCAAGGGCATCGACAACGCCTCCTACTACCGGCTGCTGCCCGACAACAAGCGTTACTACATCAACGATACCGGCACCGGGAACACCGTGAACCTGTCGCATCCGCGGGTCATCCAGATGGTCACCGACAGCCTGCGTTACTGGGCGATGGAGATGCATGTCGACGGGTTCCGCTTCGATCTCGGCACCATTCTTGCCCGAGAGCCCAATGGCTTCGACAACCAGTCCGGCTTCCTCAAGGCCTGCTCGCAGGATCCCGTGCTGAGCTCGGTAAAGCTCATCGCTGAGCCCTGGGACTGCGGCCCGGGCGGCTATCAGGTCGGCGGCTTCCCGCCCGGCTGGGCGGAGTGGAACGACAAGTTCCGTGACGACGTACGCGACTACTGGAAAGGTGACGGCTCGGCGAAATCGCTCGCACCCCGCCTGCTGGCCTCACCCGAGACCTTCAATCACCAGGGTCGTCGCCCCTGGGCGTGCGTGAACTTCATCACCGCCCATGACGGCTTCACGCTCAACGACATCGTCACCTACAATGACAAGCACAATGACGCCAATGGCGAGGACAATCGCGACGGCAGCTCCGACAACCGTTCGTGGAACTGTGGCGTCGAGGGACCGACCGACGACGAGGAGGTCAACCGTCTCCGCGCCCGCCAGATCCGCAACCTGCTCGCGACCCTGCTGCTCAGCCAAGGTACGCCGATGCTGCTCGCCGGCGACGAATTCGGCCGCACGCAGCAGGGCAACAACAACGCCTATTGCCAGGACAGCGAGATCAGCTGGGTCAACTGGGAGATCGAGGAGAAGGGCCATAGCCTGATCGCCTTCGTCCAGCGCCTCACCGCGCTGCGTGCTCGGTTTCCCATGTTGCGTCGCGGCCGCTTCCTGACCGGCGCGCACAACGACGAGCTCGACATCAACGAGATCACCTGGATCGGCGCCGGCGGCGAGGCCATGACCCAGGAAGAATGGGACAACCCGCAGGTACAGTGCTTCGGCATGATGCTCGACGGGCGTGCGCAGACCACCGGCATTCGCAAGCGTGCGCTCGACAACACCCTGCTGATCATCTTCAACGCCTGGCAGGACGTGGTGAACTTCACCCTGCCCGAGCAGGCCGGCCCGTGCGTGTGGCGCCGGGAGATCGACACCAACCTGTCGGAGGCGACCGGGGCGGAGGAAACCAGCTTCTCGTCGGGCGACGTCTATGAAATGACCGGTCGCTCGGTGCTGATGTTCGCCCGCGACAAGGAAGCCTCGTGATCCGCACCCAGCACGGGCCGTTGCCGCTCGGCGACGGTCTGGTCCGCTTCCGCCTCTGGGCGCCGGCCCAGGACCGTGTCGGCCTCGAACTCGACGGGCACGACCACGCGATGGTTGCGCATGACGACGGCTGGCACACGCTCGATATCGCGGCCGCGCCGCTCGCGCGCTACCGCTTCGTGCTCGGCGACGGGCTGCGCGTGCCCGACCCGGCCTCGCGCTTCCAGCCCGAGGACGTGCATGGACCCTCGCAGCTCCGCGATCCGGGCACCTGGCGCTGGCGCAACGAGTGGGCCGGTCGCCCCTGGGGTGATGCGGTGATCTACGAGCTGCATGTCGGCACGTTCTCCGAAGCAGGCACCTTTCTCGGCGCGATCGAGCATCTCGACGCGCTGGCCGCGCTCGGCATCACCGCGGTGCAGATCATGCCGGTGAGCGATTTCTCCGGTGCACGCAACTGGGGCTATGACGGCGTGCTGCCCTACGCGCCCGATTCCGCCTATGGCACGCCGGACGATCTCAAGGCGCTGGTGGATGCAGCCCACGCACGCGGGCTGATGATCTTCCTTGACGTCGTCTACAACCATTTTGGTCCGGACGGAAACTACCTCTCCGCCTACGCGCCGCAGTTCTTCACAGACCGCCACAAGAGCCCCTGGGGCGACGGCATCAATGTCGATGGCGAGGACAGCGGCCCCGTGCGGGCCTATATCCTCGACAATGTCCGCATGTGGATCGAGGAATTCCGTTTCGACGGGCTGCGCTTCGATGCGGTGCACGCAATCAAGGACGATTCACGCCCGCATATCCTCACCGAGATCGCCCGTGTCGCGCGCGGCTGCGTCGACCGGCCCGTGCACCTGATCCTGGAGAACGAGCACAACGACGCCCACAAGCTCGAGCGCCGCGATGGCCGCCCGATCACCTTCACCGCGCAGTGGAACGATGACGTCCACCATGTCCTGCACGTGGTGACCACCGGCGAGAGTGCCGGCTATTATCACGACTACACCGACCGTCCTGCCCTGCTCGGCCGCGCCATCGCCGAGGGCTTCGCCTATCAGGGCGAGACCATGCCCTATAGCGGGTTGCAGCGCGGCGAGCCGAGCGCCTACCTGCCGCCGGAGGCGTTCATCGCCTTCATCCAGAACCACGACCAGATCGGCAACCGCGCGTTCGGCGACCGCATCGCCGCACTGATCCCGCGGGAACCCCTGCGCGCCATCACCGCCATCACGCTGCTGCTGCCACAGATCCCGATGCTGTTCATGGGCGAGGAATGGGGCTGCCGGCAGCCTTTCGCCTTCTTCTGCGATTTCGAGGGCGATCTCGCCGACGCGGTGCGCGACGGACGACGCGCCGAATTCAAGAAATTCCCCGAGTTCCAGGACCCCAAGCAGCGCGAGCGCATTCCCGACCCCCTCGCCGAGAGCACGTTTCTGGCGTTCCGGCTCGACCGCGCCAAAGCCGATCCCGCCACCCTGCAGCACTACACCGACCTGCTGCGCGTGCGCGCCCGCTGCATCCGGCCACTCATCGACCACATCACCCATGGCGGCACTACGACCGCGCTCGCCACCAATGCCTGGCAGGTGCGCTGGCAGGCCGACACTCCGGCGGGTCGACGCGTCCTGACGGTGCAGTTCAACCTCTCCCCCAGCCGGGTCACCGCCCGGCCCACCGGCGGACGGGTGATCTGGACCGAGGGCGACACCCTTCCCGATCTTGGCCCCTGGGCCGTCCGCTGGTCTGTGGAGACCCCATGAGCCTGGTTCCGCGCGCTACCTACCGCCTCCAGCTTCACAAGGAATTCGGCTTCGGCGACGTCGCCGCCATCGCCCCCTATCTTGGACGGCTCGGCATCAGCCACGTCTATGTCTCGTCCTGGCTCAAGGCGCGGCCGGGCAGTACGCATGGCTATGACGTGGTCGACCATACCGCGCTGAACCCCGAACTGGGCAGCGAGCAGGATTTCACCGCGATGATCGCCGCCCTGCGCGGCCAACAGCTCGGAATCATCCTCGATTTCGTGCCGAACCACATGGGCGTCGGCGGCGCGGAGAACGCCGCCTGGCTCGATGTCCTGGAATGGGGCCCCTCTTCGCGCCACGCCGGCTATTTCGACATCGACTGGGATCCCGATCGGCGTTACCTGCGCGACAAGCTGCTGGTGCCCTTCCTCGGCAGCCAGTATGGCGAGGCTCTGAGGAAAGGCGACGTCGCCCTCAAGGTGGATGCGGAACATGGCGGTCTCGCCGTCTGGGCCTACGACGCGCACAAGCTGCCGGTCTGCCCGCTGCATTACGATGAGGTGCTGCGCGGCACCCAGCTCGAGCTGGCCCGTCTCGGCGACGCATTCAGCGATCTCGCCTACTGGCAGCCACAGATGGCCGAGCGCGCCGACGAGCTCAAGGCCGAGCTGGCCGCGGCATTGCGCGATCCGACGACCCGCGCGACGCTCGACGCCACCATCGCCGCCATCAATGCCGATCCGGCCCGTCTCGATGCGCTGATCGAGCGCCAGTACTGGCGCCTCGCCTTCTTCGGCGTCGCCAGCGACGACATCAACTATCGGCGTTTCTTCAACATCAACGATCTCGCCGGGCTGCGCATGGAACTGCCCTCGGTGTTCCGCGACGCGCATCGCCGCATCCGACGCTGGCTCGATGACGGCACGCTCGACGGCATCCGCCTCGACCATATCGACGGGCTGCTCGACCCGAAGACCTATCTGGTCCGGCTGCGCGAGCTGTCCGAACGCCCGTTCTACCTGGTGGTGGAAAAGATTCTCTCCGCCCACGAATCCCTGCGCCCCGACTGGCCGGTCGAGGGCACGACCGGCTACGATTTCACCAACCAGATCCTCGGGGCGCTGATCGACCCGGCCGCCGAGCCGACGCTCGATGCGTTCTATCGCGACTTCACCGGCATCGACACACCCTTCGAGAGCATCGTGCATGAATGCAAGCTGCGCATCATGGACGTGGAGATGGCGAGCGAACTCAACGTGCTCGGCCGGGATGCCGGGCGCATCGCACGCCAGAACCCGCTGACGGCGGATTTCACCCGCCACATCCTCCAGCGCGCCCTGCGCCAGATCGTCGCCTGCTTTCCGGTCTACCGCACCTATATCGATGGCGAGGGAACACCCACCGAGGCTGATCGCCGCGATCTAGACTGGGCGATCTCGCAGGCGCGTCGGCGCGAGCCGGTGCTCGACCCCTCGGTGTTCGACTTCCTCGCCGCCCTGCTGTCGGGGGAGCTGGCGAGTGCGCCGGATTCGGGCTTCTCGCGCACCCGCGCGCTCCGCCTGGCGATGAAGGCGCAGCAATACAGCGGCCCGGTGATGGCCAAGGGTCTCGAGGACACCGCCTTCTATCGCTACAACCGCTTCGTCGCCCTCAACGAGGTCGGCGGCGAGCCCGACCGCTTCGGCCTCAGCGCCAACGCCTTCCACCGCGCCAATGCCCAGCGGGCGAAGCACTGGCCGTCGGCGATGCTCGGTACCTCCACCCATGACACCAAGCGCGGCGAGGACACACGCGCCCGCCTCGCCGTGCTGGCCGACCTGCCGGAGGAATGGACCCGCCAGGTGCAGGGCTGGAGCCGGCTGCTGCGCGCCCGTCGCGGCGACGTGGAGGGCAATGCGCCGCCGGATCGCAACGACGAATACCTGCTCTACCAGCTTCTGATCGGGAGCTGGCCCGTCGAGATGCTCGACGAGGTCGATGCGAAGGGCCTGGAGACCTACGGCGAGCGGATCGCCGGTGCTCTGGAGAAATCCATGCGCGAGGCCAAGCTACATTCGAGCTGGGCCATGCCGGACGAAGCCTACGAGACGGCGATGCAGACCTTCGCCCGTGATGCGCTCGACCCGGAGCGAGCAGCGTTCTTCAACAGTTTCCTGCCCTTCGCGCGCCGCATCGCCGAGGCGGGCGTCCGCAACTCCCTGGCACAGACCGTCGCCAAGCTGACCCTGCCCGGCATGCCCGACACCTATCAGGGTTGCGAGATGTGGGACCTGTCGCTGGTCGATCCCGACAACCGCCGCCCCGTGGACTATGCCGCGCGCGAAGCCGCCCTCGCCCGCCTCGCCGCGGTGGCCGACACCGATCGCGCGGCCCATCTGCGCGAGTTGCTGCGCGAGTGGCGCAGCGGCGCGATCAAGCTCGCCGTCACCCATGCGCTGCTCGAACTGCGCAGCGAACTGCCCGAGCTGTTCGCACACGGCAGCTACGAACCGCTGACCATCACACCGGCCCAGGCCGCCGAAGGCGAACTCCCCGTTCTGGGCTGGCGTCGCGTGCAGGGTGAGGTCGAGCTGGTGGCGGTGATCACCCGCTTCCCCGGCCGCGACACCAGCGTCTCCGGCCTTGCCGCCATTCCGTCCGGCGTCTGGGACGATGTGCTCTCGCAGCGCAGCGTCACCATCAGCGACGACGCGATCGCACTCGACACGCTGCTCGACGGCCTGCCGGTGGCGGTGTTGGTGCGCCGCTGAGCCGTCTCAGCCCCGCAGGTCGAGCAGCGCGCGCACCAGCACGCGCAGCGTGGCGGTGCCGTCCTCGAGACTGAGGAACTCGTCGGGGTGATGGCTGAGCCCGTCTCGGCAACGTGCAAAGATCATCGCCACCGGGCCCAGCGTGCCCATCACCATCGCGTCGTGCCCCGCGCCGCTGGACAGGGTCATCGTCGGCTCGCCCAGTGCCGACGCCGCACGATGCAGACGCTGCTGCCAGTCCGGATCGCAGCGCGCCGCCGCGGCCTCGTGTACGATCTCGCCCTGGCAGACGACGTGATGCGCCTGCGCGATCGTGTCCAGCGCCTGTCGGATCTCCGCCAGCGCGCGCTCGCGCAGCGTATCGTCGGGTGCGCGCAGGTCGAGACTGAACCGCACCTCGCCCGGCACCACGTTCGCCGCCCCCGGCAGCACGCTCATCTGCCCCACCGTCGCGGTCAGCGACGCATGTGCCAGTCCCACCGCCCGGATCGCCCCCACCATCTCGGCCGCCGCGGCCAGCGCGTCGCGACGCCCCGCCATCGGCTCGGTACCGGAATGTCCGGCCCGCCCCAGCACCACGAAGCGCATGCGCGTCGCACCGTTGATCGCACTGACCACTCCGATCCGCCGGCCCGCGCGCTCCAGCACCGGCCCCTGCTCGATATGCGGCTCGACATAGGCGAGCACACCGGCCGGGTCGCGCGCCAAGGTCGCGATCGCACCCGCATCGCCGCCGAAATCCGCCAGCGCATCGGCGAACGAGATCCCGTCCGCATCATACGCGTCGGCCAGCGTGGCCGCATCGAGCCGTCCGGCCAACGCCCGCGATCCGGTCAGCGTCACCGGGAAGCGCACCCCTTCCTCGTCGCCGAACCCCAGCACCTCCACCGCGAACGGCAGCGCGACGGCATCCAGCACCTCCATCGCGGCAATCCCGGCGAGCACCCCGAACGCACCGTCGAACCGACCGGCATTGCGCACCGTGTCGAGATGCGAGCCGATCAGCAGCGCTCGTGCGCCGTCCGGCCCCGCGCGCCGGCCGACCAGCGTGCCGGCGGCGTCCAGCCCCGTCGCCAGCCCGGCCTCGCGCATCCAGCCCGTCACCATCGTCACCGCGGCGCGATGCGCCGGCGTGAACGGCAGCCGCGTCAGCCCCGGCCCGTCGGTACAGTCGGCAAGCGTATCGAGCCGCCCCATCATCCGCCGGGCGGCCTGTTCGATCCGGGAGTCGAGTTCGATCATCATCGTGTCCATCGCGGACGGGATTTTGCCTTCGACCGCCGACCCGCGACAAGATCGGCACCCGAACCGCAGGAGCGCTGAAACGAAATGACCGGCAAGTTGTCCACCCATGTCCTCGACACCGCCACCGGCCAGCCGGGCGCGGGCATGCGGCTCGATCTCTTCCGCATCGAAGGCGAGCATCGCGAACTGCTCGGCACGTTCGTGACCAATGCGGACGGCCGCTGCGACGCGCCGCTGCTCGCCGGCGAGGCGCTCCGCGCCGGCACCTATGCCCTGACCTTCCACGCAGCCGAATGGCGCGGCGATGCCCCCGGCTTCTACGACGAGATCACCATCCGCTTCGTCGTCGACGACCCCGCGCGCAGCTATCACGTGCCACTCGCCCTGAGCCCGTTCGGCTACTCGACCTACCGCGGAAGCTGACCCTGACAAGTTTCACTATTGTAACAGGGTTCATTATATTTCTCCCGGTTCTCCCTTTTTGTCTTGATCCATCCCGGAAATTCCGATCAGGTTAATTTGGCGTCATGAGAGCGACACCTGGCTGCACCGCCGGTCTCTGCTCCAGGGCGCGATCCGATCGATCTGCAAGGAGTTTCCGGCTTGCCGTTTCCCTACCGAACCGATCCCCTCCGCCGTGCGGCCCTGCTGGCGAGCTGCCTGGCCGTCACCGTGCTCGCGCCTTCCGCGCGCGCCGCGGACGCGTCCGGCTGGACCGCGACAGACACGCAGGCCTTCGTGCCGGCCATGCTCGCCCCCCGTGTCGGCGCCACCGCCGCCACGCTGGCCTTCCAGCAGCGCCTGCGCACCGCCGCCGCCTCGGCGACCGACGTCGAGGCCACCACACCGGTCAGCGTCACCGTCGCGCTGAAACTGCGCAACGAAGCCGAGCTCGATGCCCACAACCGCTCCGGCGCAGCACCGCTGAGCGCGGCGGAGGTCCTCGTCCGCTTCGCCCCGACCCAGGCCCAGGTCGCCGCCGTGGTCGCGCATCTGCGCACCGCCGGCTTCACCGACATCGAGGTCGCGCCGAACCGCCTGCTGATCACGGCGAACGGCAGCGCCGCCGCGGTACAGACCGCATTCCACACCCGGCTCGCACAGTTCACCTTCGACAACCGGGCGGTGTTCGCCAACACCTCCGCCGCCCAGGTGCCGTCCGCCCTCGGCGGCACGGTCGCCAGCGTGCTCGGCCTGCAGAGCGTCGTGCGCCCGCGCACGATGCTACATCGCGGCCCGCTGCGCTCGCCCGCAAATCTTTCTCCGCTCGCCGGCACCCGCGCCACCGCCTCCACGGTCGCCCACAGCCCGACCGATTTCGCCAAGATCTATGATGCCAGCTCGATCTCGACCGGCTCCGGCACCAAGGTCGGCATCATCACCTGGGGATCACTGACCAAGGTGATCACCGATCTCAAGAGCTTCACCTCCTCGGCCGGCCTGCCGACACAGACCACCACCACCGTCAAGACCGGTTCCAGCGGCTCGTATGTCGTGGATGCCGATTCCGACGGCGAATGGTGCCTCGACAGCCAGACGATCGTCGGCACCTCGGGCGGCGTGTCGCAGCTCTATTTCTACACCGCGCCCAACGGCGGCAATGGCCCGACCGATGCCGGCATCACCGCCGCCTACAACCGCGCCGTCAGCGACGACATCGTCAAGGTCATCAACGTCTCCCTCGGCGAGGACGAGACCGCGTCCCACAGCTCGGGCACGCAGTCGGCCGACGACGCCATCTTCAAGACCGCCGTCGCGCAGGGGCAGACCTTCTCGGTCTCTGCGGGCGACGAGGGCGTGTACGAATCGACCGGCGGCGTGATCACCGACGCCAACGGCAACCTCAACACCGACCTGTCCAAATACAGCGTCAGCGAGCCCGCGACCTCGCCCAACGTGATCGCCGTCGGCGGCACCACACTGTCGACCACGTCGACGACCACCTGGGCCGGCGAGACGGTCTGGAACGAGGGCCTCGCCTACGCCGACGACTATGACTATACCGAGCGCCTCTGGGCGACCGGCGGCGGCGTCAGCGTCTACGAGACCGCCCCCTCCTACCAGACCACCGCACTCGGCTCCTCCACCACCAAGCGCGTCCTGCCCGATATCGGCTTCGACGCAGCCCAGGTCTCCGGTGCGAAGATCATCGTGCATGGCAGCACCGAGCAGATCGGCGGCACCTCGCTCGCGTCCCCGATCTTCGTCGGATTGTGGGCGCGTCTGGAAAGTGCCAATTCCAACGCGCTGAAGTTCCCGGCCTCGAGCTTCTACGCCACCTTCCCCGGCCAGCCGACGCTGCTGCACGACGTCACCAGCGGCAACAACGGCTACAACGGCTACGGCTACAAGGCCGCGACCGGCTACGACCGCACCACCGGCTTCGGCAGCTTCGATACCGCCAAGCTCGCCACCTATATCAGCGGCCATTCCACCTTCGCCCGCTGATCGCCTCCTGCACCGATCTCCGCGCGGCGCGGAGATCGGTGCAGCCTGCCACACCGCAATATCATTTGACGCCACGGTCCGACCCGCCTGCACTCCTACGTGCAGAACAGGGGATGGATTCATGGACCGCCACTTCGTCCAGCCGCTCAATCCGGACGCGGAGCCCTATCCGGTCGAAGCCGACGCCAGCGCCGCCTTCTGGCGCAAGGGCGCGCGGCAGACGATTCCCGGCCCCGACACGATCGGCGCGTATGCCCGCAGCCGACCGGCCCCGGTCGAACCCGTGCCCGGCCGCCGCGCCTGGATCATCGGCAGCGGCGTCGCCGGCCTCGCCGCCGCCTTCTACATGATCCGTGACGGACGCATGCAGGGCCACGACATCACCATCCTCGACGCGATGGACATCGCCGGCGGCTCGCTCGACGGCGCGGGCAATGCCGAGGACGGCTACATCATCCGCGGCGGCCGCGAGATGAACTGGAACTACGACAATTTCTGGGACGTGTTCGCCGACATCCCGGCCCTCGAACTGCCCAGCCCCTACAGCACGCTCGACGAATACCGGATGGTCAACGACAACGACCCGAACTGGTCGAAGGCGCGGCTGCTGCATCGAAGGGGCGAGGTCCGCCCCTTCGCCACCCTCGGACTGAGCCGCGCGCAGCAATGGGAACTGCTGAAACTCTTGCTCAGGCGCAAGGAGGATCTCGACGACATCACCATCGAGCAGTATTTCTCGCCCGGCTTCCTCGAGACCAATTTCTGGTATCTCTGGCGCTCGATGTTCGCCTTCCAGAACTGGCAGAGCCTGCTGGAAATGAAGCTCTACATGCACCGCTTCCTCGATGCGCTCGACGGGATGGCGGACATGTCGGCGCTGGTGTTCCCCAAATACAACCAGTACGACAGTTTCGTGGTGCCGCTGACGCGTTTCCTCGCCGACCATGGCGTGAGGATGCGCTTCGGCATCCGCGCCTACGACCTCGACATGACCGACGATGCCCGCACCGTCACTTCGATCCGCTGCAGGACCGGCGAGGCGGACGAGACCATCCCCCTCGGCCCCGACGACGTCGTGTTCGCCCTCACCGGCTCGATGACCGAAGCCACCGCCTATGGCGATCTCGACACCGTGCCGGTGCTCGATCGCGGCGCGCTTGCCCCGCACGACGACAGCGACTGGGCGCTGTGGCGCAACCTTGCGCGAAAATCACCGATCTTCGGCCGGCCGGAGAAATTCTGCGGCAATGTCGACGCCTCGATGTGGGAATCGGCCACGCTGACCTGCCGCCCCTCGCCGCTGATCGACCGGCTGCGCGAACTCTCGGTCAACGACCCCTATTCGGGCCGCACCGTCACCGGCGGCGTCATCACCTTCACCGATTCCGCCTGGGTGCTGAGCTTCACCTGCAACCGCCAGCCCCATTTCCCCGACCAGCCCGACGATGTCATCGTGCTGTGGGTCTATGCGCTGCTGATGGACAAACCCGGCGACCATGTCGGCAAGACCATGCCCGAATGCACCGGCCGCGAGATTCTCGCCGAGCTATGCTTTCATCTCGGCATCATCGACCATCTCGATGCCGTGGTCGAAAACACCAAGGTGCGTCTCGCCCTGATGCCCTACATCACCGCGCAGTTCATGCCACGCGCGGCCGGCGACCGCCCGCGCGTGGTGCCCGAAGGCTGCACCAACCTCGCCCTGCTCGGCCAGTTCGTCGAGACCGCCAACGACGTCATCTTCACCATGGAAAGCTCGGTGCGCACCGCGCGCATCGGTGTCTACACCCTGCTCGGCCTGCCCAAGCAGGTTCCCGACATCAGCCCGTCGCAATACGACGTCCGCAACATGCTGCGCGGCGCCCGCGCGATGAACAACAACGAACCGTTCCTCGGCGAACGCCTGCTTCACCGCCTGCTGGGCCGCACCTACTTCGCCCATGTCCTGCCACCGCTGCCCGACCACGACACCACCGAGGACGCCGCGGAGGCGGAAATGACCGGCCTGTTCGGCCGCGGCCATCAGGCGATCGCCACCCTCTCGGGCTGGGTGCGAGGCTTCCGTGACAGGCTCGGCGAGAGGTCTTAGCCAACTCTCTATCGGGAATTACTATAAGTAAGTGGAGGTCGAATATGAGCGTTACCGGTCTTGCATTTCTTGGGATGGTCTTGAATTGTCATATAACCGATGCTCATTATAAATTCCGATCTTCTTCCGAAGTGTCCGCCGAATTTGTTGACATTGGTGATACGAGCATCAATGAAAATGACGGCAAGACAATCGCTTTGCGAATGGATTTTTCGCGAACAGGTCATCAGTTTTGGTGGATCGCATCGGATGGAGGCAATACGACCCCAGAGAATATGACTCCAATCGAACACAAATCAAAAGATGATTCATCATTACAAGAAACACATGACTTAGGAAACATTTCCAAATTCGGATCACATGGAAACATATCTACACCGTTCATCGGATTCGACTCCAACTACAATGTGATCGATATAGTTCCATTGAAAAATGATACGCAGGCCCCTGCGCATTTCATAATGCCTTACCTGGGAAGTGTTATATGGAATGGATCCCAGAAGCCTTTCGGGTTCGGTTCAGCAGAAGATAGGATCGGAATCCAAATGTTCGATCTCGTGTCCTGCGATCGACATCGATAATATTTTGGACCAAGCGCGGGGGTATATACTTTATCTTCTACGCGCAGAGCTCTGAAGTGGCAGATGCGCGTCGGAAGACGGACGCTTCGATCTGGTCCAGCACTGCTCGATCTATTCCGGCGCGATCAGGAGCACGGGCATCGCCCTGGAGTGAACCGTCATAACCAGCTCGCTGGGCTGGGCGGTCAAGAACGCAAATAAATCGGCCTCAACCTCGCCTCCTTGAGCAACTGAAGGAGGAACTGGGCCTCGATCATTTCGAAGGCCGTTCCTGGATCGGGCTGCATCGCCACGCCCTGCTCGGCATGATGGCCTACGCGTTTCTGCAATCCTGCCGCCTCAAGGCGACGGTGCGGAAAAAAACATCGCCACACCCACCACCCCAGCCCAGCCTGACGGCGATCCGCCAGGCCATCCTCGACCGCAGTCCGCACCCGTCACGGAAAGTGCCAAAGTGGTGTCAGGCGCTACCGGCGCGCGGCCATCTCACGGTCGAGCGTGGTCGCGGCGCTGATGAGTGCGAGATGGGTAAAGGCCTGCGGGAAGTTGCCTAGATGCTCGCCCGCATGGCCCAACTCCTCGGCGAACAGCCCGACCTCGTTGGCATAGCCGAGCATCTTGTCGAAAATGAACCGCGCCCGGTCGAGATCGCCGGCCCGGGCGAGACACTCGACATACCAGAACGAGCACATCGTGAACGTGCCCTCCTCGCCCGACAGCCCGTCCTCGCCATTACGGTAGCGATAGACCAGCGAGTCGACGACGAGATCCTGCTCGATCGCCCGCATCGTCGACAGCCAGCGCGGATCGCTCGCGCCGATGAACCGGAGCAGCGGCATCAGCAGGCAGGCTGCATCGAGCGTGTCGCCTCCGCGTGTCTGCACGAAGGCCTGTCGCTCGGCATTCCAGAAATTGTCGTGAATGTCGTGGTAGATCGCGTCGCGCACCCGCCGCCAGTCCTCGATCGGCGCCGGCAGGCCGCGCTTGTCCGACAGCCGCACCGCGCGATCCATCGCCACCCAGCACATCAGCCTCGAGTGCAGGAAATGCTGCTGCCCGCCCCGCACCTCCCAGATGCCTTCATCCGCGCGCTCCCAATTGCGCGTCACATAACCGACGATCCGCCGCACCACCGTCCAGCTCTCATACGAGATCTGCGCGACATGCGCATCGGTGAGATAGATCGCGTCCATCAACTCGCCATAGATGTCGAGCTGGAGCTGGTTGTTGGCCCCGTTGCCGACCCGCACCGGCACACTGCCGAGATAGCCGCGAAAATGCCCGAGCTCCGTCTCGTGCGGCACCTCGCCGCCGTCGACGGCATACATGATCTTCATCTCACCGGAAGCGCCGGCCTCCGCCTCGCGCGCATTCAGCCACGCACCGAACGCGCGCGCCTCGTCGGCATGGCCGATACGCAGGAACGCATAGGCGATGAACGCCGAATCCCGCAGCCAGGTATAGCGATAGTCCCAGTTGCGCTCGCCCCCCGCCTCCTCCGGCAGGCCATACGTCACCGCCGCCACCATCGAGCCGTGCTCGGCACAGGTCAGCAGCTTCAGCGCCAGCGCCGAGCGCCGCACCTCCGCCGCCCAGCGGCCATTGTAGTCCGACCGGTTCGCCCAGGCGCGCCAGGTGTTCGACGTGGTCTTGAAGGACTCGGCGACCCATACATCCGCGCTCGGATCGCCGGCATCGAGTGCGGCGTCCTCCAGCACGAACGCCGCGCTCTCGCCGGTATCGAGCGTGAACTCCGCCACCGCATCGCCACCATCGGCCGCGAGATCCACCGTCGACCACAGCCGCAACGCCATCCCCTCGCCGTCGGGTGCGAAGATCGCCTCGCGACCGCTCCTCAGCTCCAGCTCATGCTTCGCGCGGCCGTAATCGAAGCGCGGCGCACAGTGCAGCCGGAACGTCACCGGCCCCATCACCGCCTTCACCCGCCGCACCAGCCGCTGCACCGGCGCATCCGCCCCCGGCTCGACCTCGGCATGGTTGAAGAAGTCGCAGATCTCGCTGACCCCGCCATGCGCCATCAGCCGCGTCAGCAGCACGTTCGTGTCCGGCAGATAGAGCTGCCGGTGCCGCCCGCCATCGAGCACGGGCGCGAGGCTGAACGATCCGCCCCGATCGTCGTCGAGCAGGGAAGCGAACACGCTGGGACTGTCGAAGCGCGGCCAGCACAGGAAGTCGATGGCTCCGTCATTGGCGACCAGCGCGGCGGTGCGAAGATCGCCGATGACGGCGTGGTTCTCGATCGGCTGGGCCATGCGCCACAAGCGCGCCGCCGCACGCTCGGTTGCCTGCGCCCAGAGACACGTCTTGCCCTACCGCGACGCGGGCGCCGAACCCCGCGTGCCCCACCACCCCATCAGCACGATCGCCACCCCCACCGCGATCACCGCCCACCAGGCGGGCACCAGCGCCGCCACATCGCCGCGCACCACGGTCCCCACCAGCGCGATACCCAGTGCCAGCCCCACCTGCCGCGCCGTCGACGCCACCGACCCGGCCAGCGCGGTGCGCTCGCGAGGCAGACCCGCAATCGCTGCCGTGCTGATCGGCGCGTTCACCGTCCCATACCCCGCTCCGAACAGCATCAGCGCGCCCATCAGCCGCCACACCGGCGTCGTCTCCGCCAGACCCAGCAGCGCCACCCCGCCCAGCCCGATCAGCACGCCTGCCACCAGCAGCGACGGCCGCAGCCCGAACGCCCCCACCGCCCGCCCCGACAACGGCGCCGCGATCATCGAACACAGCGCCAGCGGCACACTCACCAGCCCGGCCCGCACCGGCGAGAACCCGCGCAACACCTGCAGATAATAGGGCAGCAGGAACAGCAGCGCCCCCAGGCAGGCGAACGCCCCCATCGCAATCGCGATCGCCGCCACGAAAGGCGGCCTTCGGAACAGCTCCAGCTCCACCAGCGGCAGCCGCACCCGTCGTTCCACCACCACCAGCGCCGCCGCGCCGAGCCCCGCCACACCCAGCGACACCAGCACCCGAGCCGAACCCCACCCGGCCCGCGGCGCCTCGATCAGCCCCCAGACCAGCCCGGCCAGCAGCGCGATCACACAAAGCTGCCCCGCCCAGTCGAGCGGCCGCCGATGCCCTTCCTGCCCCACCGGCAACAGCACACTCGCCGCCACCAATGCGACGATCATCACCGGCACGTTGATCCAGAACACCGACCGCCAGCCCACCAGATGCGTCAGCGCCCCGCCCACCACCGGCCCGACCGCCATCGCCAGACCCGACACCGCCCCCCAGATCCCGATCGCCCGCGCCCGCGCCCGCGGCTCGGGATGCGCCTGCACGATCAGCGACAGCGCCGACGGGTTCATCATCGATCCGCCCACCGCCTGCAACGCCCGAAACCCGATCAGCCAGCCCATGCCCGGCGCCACCCCGCAGGCCAGCGACGACAGCCCGAAGATCGCCAACCCCACCCGAAACACATGCCGCCGCCCGAACCGGTCCGCCATCGCCCCCGACAACATCAACAGACACGCCGCCACCAGCGGGTAGGCATCCACCGTCCACTGCAGCGCGGAAATCGACGCCCCAAACTCGGCCCTGATCGACGGCAACGCGACATTCACCACCGTCGCATCCATCGCCACCAGCAACAGCGACAGACAACACGTCGCCAGCACCACCCCCGGCCGGCCGCGCCACCGGCGGGTCATGCGGTTTCGCAGGAGGCGCTGCCCCCTGCACCCCCGGCAAAGGGCTTCAGCCCTTTGCGATCCCGATCGTCATGCGACCGCAGGGATGGGCCATGCCCATCCCTGCGGTCGCATAATGACCGAGGTGCAGGAGGCCGAGCCTCCTGCCAGGGGGTGCGGGGGACAGCGTCCCCCGCGAAGCCCGCATCACTCATCCCAGCAGCCGGTGGACGTAGACGAGGTCGAGCCAGCGGCCGAACTTGAAACCCACTTCGGGCAGGCGGGCGGTTTCGGTGAAGCCGCAGGCGCGGTGCAGGGCGAGCGAACCCGTGTTGTCGGCGGCGACCAGCCCGATCATGGCGTGCATGCCGCGTCGGGTGGCGTGGTCGATCATCGCCTCAAGCAGCCGCCGGCCAAGTCCCTGCCCCTGCGCGTCGGGCGTGACATACACCGAATGCTCGACGGTGCGATCGTAGCCATCCTTGGGATGAAACGGCCCATAGCTGGCGTAGCCGAGCACGGTACCTGCACGATCGGCGACCAGGATCGGGAAGTTGCCGGCGGCCTGACGGGCGAGCCAGGCGGCGCGTTCGTCGAGTGTGGTGGGCTCGCGCGACCAGTTCGCGGTGGTGTGGGTGATGGCGTGGTTGGCGATCGCCAGCAGGGCGGGCAGGTCGGCGTCGGTGGCGTGGCGCAGGTCGATGGAGCCCATCAATCGAACTCGGTCGGCAGGTCGGGATCGCGGCGATGGGCGAACAGCCGGGCGATCTGGTGCGGCAGCACGCGGCCGCGCGACAGGTCGCCGGGGATCGCGTCCTCTGCGAAGAAGGCGATCTCGCTGGTCTCGAGGCTGGTGGCCGGCGCGCCGCCGGTGAGCGTGCAGAGAAAGAACAGCTTGTAGATCGAGAACAGCCCGGCCGGGCTGTGACCCTGGGTCGCGCGGTCATGCACCAGGGCGAGCTTGTCGGCGCGTCCCGTATAACCCGATTCCTCGTACAGCTCGCGGATCGCGCAGGCGCTCGCACTCTGGCCCGGGTCCGCCCAGCCGCCCGGCAGCGTCCAGCGCCCGCCATCGGCGACCTCGCGCACCATCAGGATGCGGCCCTGCGCGTCGAACGCGGCGGCGCGGACATCCACCTTCGGCGTCATGTAACCCTGCTCGGCGGCCAACAGCCCGCGCAGGGCGATCGCGTCGCCAGCGCCGGAGTCCGCCAGCATGTCGGCGGCGATCGCCTGCAACTGCGCAAAACGCTCGCGGTCATAGGGGTCGCGGGTGAAGGCGAGGCCGTTCTGGGCGATGGCGGCGAGCGAACGGGCGCGCAGCAGGGCCGCCGGTTCCTCCTCCATACGCCACCTCCCCGATCCGCCTGCCGTGACGATACAAGCGCGCGCCCGATTGGCAACCGTCGCGCCTGTCGTCAGTTAGTGTCCTGCATGAGCCCAGAGCAGACCCTTCGGACGCTTCGCGCCAGGCGTCCGCTCGTGCACAGCATCACCAATCTGGTGGTCGCCAACCTGACCGCCAACGCGCTGCTGGCGATCGGCGCCTCGCCGGCCATGGTCGAGGGCATCGACGAGGCGGCGGAGCTGGCCGCCATCGCCGACGCGCTGGTGGTCAATCTCGGCACCATGACCCGCGACCGTGCGGAGGCGATGGTGCTCGCTACCGCCTCGGCGCGCGCGCATCGTCGCCCCTGGGTGCTCGACCCGGTGGCGGTCGGCGTGCTCGACCACCGCTCGCGCGTCGCCGTCGCGCTGCTGGAAGCGCGCCCCGACGTGATCCGCGGCAATGCTTCCGAGATCATCGCCCTCGCCCGCCGTGCCCAGATCCATCAGACCGACGCCGTCGGCGGCCGCGGTGTGGACAGCGGCGACACCACCGAGGCCGCACTGCCGGCGGCGATGGCACTGGCCCGTGCGACGGGGGCGGTGGTCGCCGTCAGCGGCGCGATCGACCGCATCACCGACGGCGTGCGGCTGGCGACGATCGCCAACGGGCACGAGATGATGCCGCTGGTCACCGGGCTCGGCTGTACGGCGAGCGCGCTGATCGGCGCCTGCCTCGCGGCCGCCCCACCCTTCGAGGCGGCACTGCACGGCGCGCTGTTCACCGCACTGGCCGGCGAGATCGCCGCTGAGGGCGCGACCGGACCCGCCACCCTGCAACTCCGCCTGATCGACACGCTGCACACCCTCTGCGCGGCGGATCTCGTCCGCGCCCGCCTCACCGACACGCACGCCACAGCACAGGACCAGCACTGACATGCGGCTGACACGACACGCCTCCGCCGGCGCAGCGCTGCTGCTCGCGCTGTGTGCGACGGCTCCCGGGCCGACGGCCTTCGCCCAGGCCGAGCAGCAGACGGAGCATCATGCCGAGCCACAGCCCGAGCACCCCGACGCCCCACCGCCGCAGGCCGCGCATGACGACGACACGCAAGCCGCCCGGCAGGCACCAGCAAAGCCCGCACCCGCCCACGCCCAGACACCTGCCCCCGCGAAACCCGCGCCCGCGGCCGCCGCGCCCGCGAAACCCGAGGACAAGCCGGCCCCCGTCAGCCTGACCAAGGACAGCCTCGCCGGCGACCTGATCGACGAGGTCACCGGCGCGAGTGCCGCGATCGCCGCCCGAGTCGCCAATTTCGCCACCCTGTTCTCGGATCTCCGCTTCGCCACCCGCTTCTCGCATACCGAGATGACCGCGCCCGGCGGCCTCGATGCGCTGTGGGACCGGCTGGAGCACGGGCTCGGCCTGCTGGTGGCGGCGATCGTGCTGATGATCGCGCCGCGGCCTCTGCTGCGGCGGACGATGAGCCGGCTGGAGGGCATCGTCGAGCGGGCCGACCAGCGCGCAGCGCGCCGCCGCCTGGCCGAATCGCCCCCGCCGCCGCCGCCCGAGCCCGAACCGCCTGCCGACCCGGAGCCGGCGCGCGAGCCGGCCGGCGGCAAAAGCGACAGCACGCCGATCACCGATCACATCACCCCCCCGGAGGCCACCGTCTCCGTCGCCCAGGGCGAGGCATCTGAGGCCGAGCGCGCGGCCCTCGACGCTGACGGCAAGCCGCAGCAGGCCGCGGAGGCAAAATTGTCGCTGGCCGACATCCATGCCGGTGCCGCGACCCGCAGCCCGCTTCCCGCCGCCGCACCGCTGGCCGAGGCCGCCAGCGAGGAAGACCGTCAGGAGCAGCTTGCCGAGGCCGCCCGCAGCGCCGAGACCGAGGCGCGGCGCCGCGAGGAGCGCGAGCGCGACGCGATGAACCGCCACCGCACGCTGCATGTGCTGCGCCGCATTCCCATCGCCGCGCTGCGCCTGCTGGTCGAGCTGCTGCCGGTGGTCGTCTTCGCACTGCTGTTCTGGACCGGGCTGGCGGTGCTCGACATGCGCCCGGCGACCGAGCGGGTCTATACCGCGGTCGGAATCGTCACCATCGGCGCCTGGTCGCTGCTCGCCCTGCTGCGCAGCCTGCTGTCGCCGAAGCAGCCGGCGCTGCGCCTGATCGGCTCGGGCGACGATTTCGCCCGCCGGCTCTACGCCTGGCTGCGGATCCTGGTGATCGCGGCGGCGGTGGCGGCGGCGATGATCCAGTGGGCGCAGGCGATCGCCATGCCGACCCGCGGCGTGCGCGCCATGGCCAGGCTGATCGTGCTGATCGAGCACCTGCTGATCGCCGGCATGATCTGGAACCTCCGCCGCGACATCGCCGAGAAGCTCACCCCGCCGCGGCGCCTGCGCGAACGTCCGCTCGGCCGCGCGCTGAGTGTCGCGGCGCACTGGTGGTGGCTGCCGGCCCTGTTCTTCGACCTCGCCCTGTGGCTGGTCTGGGCGGCCCAGATCCGCGACGGCTACGAACGCATCTGGCGGCTGTTCCTGTCCACCGCGGTGATCCTCATCGTCGCGAGGCTGGCCGCCATCGCCCTGCTCGGCCTGCTGGACCGGCTGCTGCGCCTCGACGAGGCCCGCGCCAAGACGCATCCGCTGCTGCAAGCGCGCGTGCAGCGCTACTACCCGATCCTGCGCCGGATGGTCGGCTGGGCACTGGTGGTGATCGCGCTGATCGCCCTGCTCCAGGCCTGGGGCCTGCCGGCGCTGGACTGGCTGCGCAGCGGCATCGGCCAGCGCGTCACCTCGGCGGCGGGATCGATCGTGGTGGCGGTGATCTTCGCCGTCGTCGGCTTCGAGTTCGTCTCCCTGCTGCTCGAACGCCAGGTGGACCGCTATGTCGACAGTGGCCAGAGCGTGCGCGCCGGACGCCTGCGCACCCTGCTGCCGATCATCCGCTCCGTCCTGCTGGTCGCACTTGGCATCATCGTGATCTTCACCGTGCTGTCGCAGATCGGCGTGAATGTCGCCCCCCTGCTGGCCGGGGCAAGCATCATCGGCGTCGCCCTGGGCTTCGGCTCGCAGAAGCTGGTGCAGGACTTCATCACCGGCATCTTCCTGCTGCTGGAAAACGCCATGCAGGTCGGCGACACCGTCACCGCCGGCGGGCTGACCGGCGTGGTCGAGCACCTGTCGGTGCGCACGCTGCGACTGCGCGCCGGCGACGGCTCGGTGCACATCATCCCGTTCAGCTCCGTCTCCACCGTCACCAACGTCAATCGCGGCCGCGGCAATGCGGCGGTCAGCTTCGACATCGCGCCGAGCGCCGACGTCGACCGCGCCGCCGACATCCTCAAGGCGATCGCGCTGGCGATGCGCACCGAGGACGATTTCCGCGACGGCATGCTGTCGGACCTGCAGTACTGGGGCGTGAACGCGGTCAGCGGCACCGCCGTCAACCTCGCCGGCCAGATCGTATGCACCGATTCCGCCCGCTGGGCAGTGCAGCGCGCGTTCAACCGGCGCGTCCTGCTGGCCTTCCGCGACAAGGGCATCGAGCTCGCGAACACCATGCAGACCATCCAGCTTGTCGGCACCGATCCGGGGGCGCATGACGGCCCGCATGCCTGACGCACGTCCGCCCAGCCCCCCTCTCGCCGCCGCCGGATCGGCGCTGATCCGCGATGGCTTCGCCTTTGCCCGCGCCGACGAGATGCGCACCGCCCTGGTGGAGGCGGGTGGGCGCGACTGGGAGGGCTTCGCCGCCTCCTGGAACGATCTCGGACTCGACCGCTACATGGCCGATGGCGGCCGCTACCGCCGCCGCCGCCACGCCGCCTTCGCGCTGGCGGCGGACGGCACCATCACCCGCAAGCCGCACCAGCCGCATTATCAGAGTCGGGACTACAACGCCCTCAATGGCGGCGTGGAGCGCTGGTTCGCCCCCGTCACCGATGCGGTCGGCACCCATCCGATGACGCTGGCCGTCCTGCGCATGGCACACGACCTGTTCACCCCCCGCACACCGCCCGAGCTGCGCCCGTCGAGCTGGCACGCCGAACTGCACCAGTTCCGCATCGAGGCCGAACCCGGCGGCGAGGGCCGTCCCACACCCGAGGGCATGCACCGCGACGGCGTCGACTGGGTGCTGGTGATGCTGATCGGCCGCATCAACGTCCGATCGGGCCTGACCACCATCCACGACCTCCGCCGCCGCGAGATCGGTCATTTCACCCTCGCCGAGCCGGGCGACACCGCTCTGGTGGACGATTTCCGCGTCTATCACGGCGTCACCGCCATCCACCCGCTCGACCCCGCCCTGCCCGCCCATCGCGACGTGCTGGTGCTGACGCTCAGGCGGGGGTAGGCGCGGCGGAGATGAACGCCTAGACAGAAACCAGACCGCGCGAGGAGACACGGCATGGCGGGCACGGCGACGTCAGCGGCGACCTTCGGCCAGACCAGGCCCGCCAGGGGCACCATCTATCCGGTGCTCGGCGCGATCAGCGTCTGCCATCTGCTCAACGACATGCTGCAATCGCTGCTGCTGGCGATCTATCCGCTGCTCAAGGCCGGATTCGCGCTTGATTTCGGCCAGATCGGCCGGCTCACGCTGGTCTATCAGCTCACCGCCTCGATCCTGCAGCCGCTGATCGGCAACTACACCGACCGCCGGCCCCTGCCGTTCTCGCTGCCCTTCGGCATGGCCAGCACCGGGGCCGGGCTGATCCTGCTCGCCCTCGCACCGAACTACGCCACCCTGCTGGCCGCAGCCGGGCTGATGGGCATCGGCTCGTCGATCTTCCATCCGGAATCCTCGCGCATCGCCCGCCTCGCCTCGGGTGGCGCGCACGGGCTCGCACAGTCGATCTTCCAGGTCGGCGGCAATCTCGGCTCCGCCCTCGGCCCGCTCGCCGCCGCACTGGTCATCCTGCCGCACGGACGAGGTGCGACCGCCTGGTTCGCGCTCGCCGCCCTGCTCGGCATCGTCATCCTGACCGGGCTCGGGCAATGGGTGCGCGCCGGCGGTCATGCGAAGCCGAGACCGAAAGGCACCCGTCACCCCGCCACCGGCCTGTCATGCCGGCAGACCATTACGGCCCTCGCCGTGCTGGTCGCGTTGGTGTTCTCGAAGTATTTCTACCTCACCTCGCTGAGCTCGTACTACACCTTCTTCCTGATGCACCGGTTCGGCATCCCGGTGCGCTCCGCGCAGCTCGACCTGTTCGTGTTCCTCGGCGCGGTGGCGGTGGGCACCATCGCCGGCGGTCCGATCGGCGACCGGATCGGACGCAAGAAGGTCATCTGGGGCTCGATCCTCGGCGTGCTGCCGTTCAGCCTCGCCCTGCCACATGTCGGGCTGCACGCCACCATCCTCCTGTCGGCGATCATCGGCGTGGTGCTGGCCTCCGCCTTCTCGGCGATCCTGGTCTATGCCACCGAACTGCTGCCGGGCCGGGTCGGCATGGTGTCGGGGCTGTTCTTCGGGCTCGCCTTCGGCATGGGCGGCATCGGCGCCGCAGTGCTCGGCGATCTGGCCGATCACAGCTCGATCACCACCGTCTACCAGCTCTGCGCCTGGCTGCCGGCACTCGGATTGCTGACCGTGCTGCTGCCGGATGTGCGCAGGATGCCGGCCTGAGCGGCGGAGTGCGCGCCCAGGAAATCATCGACCCGACCGGACGGCGACGGCGCGATCTCGGCCGGCGCGTGCGGCGCATCGTGCTGCCGATCGCCGCGGTCGCCCTGGTGATGGCGGCGATGGCGGCGGTCGGATGGCGCAGCTACGACATCGCGCGCCGCTCGATCGCGAAACTCTCCAACGCCGTGCTGGTCGCCACCCAGACCGCGATCGCCCAGGAGATGGCGACCTATCTGGTTCCGGCGACGCAAGGCCAGGCGATCGGCCTCGACATGGTCCAGCACGGCGCCCTCGCCCCCAGCGCCGGCACGCTGGGCGCGAACAGCTTCCAGCGCTTCGCCGTCGCGCTGATGCGCCAGGACCCGCAGGTCGCGGCCTTCTATCTCGCCAATTCCGACGGCGATTTCGAGCTGGTGCAGCGTGCCGCCGAGGGCGCCACCGACACCATCGTGGTCACCGACAAGACGCCCGATCACGCCCGCACGCGCACCGAGACCCGCACCGACGAGTCCGGACGCGTCACCGCACAGCCGCCGCAGCCCAGCACCTACGACCCCAGAAAGAGCCCCTACTACCGCGGCGCGATGCGCCAGCCGGTCGAGGGCGGCTCGGCCTCGGTGCTGCCGGACGGCTCGACCGTCTACTGGTCGGCGCCCTACCTGTTCAAACCCACCTCGCAGCCGGTGATCACCGCCTCGATCGGCTACACCGATCCCGGCGACAGCCGCGACCATGTGCTGGCCGTCAACATCGCGCTCGACCGGATGAGCGCCTTCCTCGCCCGGCTCAAGATCGGCGAGCACGGCCATGCGATGATCCTCGACCGCGCCGGCCAGATCATCGCCGCCCCGCCGCTCGCCGACGCCCATGACGACCCCACCGCCTGGCGGCTCGACCACGGCATCACCGACCCCCGCCTCGCCGACGACGCCGACCTCGTACGTGCCTTCGACCTGTTCCGCGTGCAGGGGTTCGGCCCGCAATCCTTCGTCCTGCACGGCGTGCGCTACATCTCGCTCGCCGCCCGACTGCCGGGTGCCGCACCCGACTGGGTGCTGCTGCTGAGCGTGCCGGCGCGCGACTTCGCCGCCTTCTCCGCCGCCGACACCCGCTCCACCTTCGTCTCGCTGCTGGTGATCCTGCTGCTCGCGGCCGGGTTGGCCGGGGTGCTGATCTGGCAGGGGCTGCGCTCGGACCGCCTCGTCGCAGCACTCGATGCGCGCAACGCACGCGGTTCTGCCGAACGCGAGGCGCTGCACGCCTTGCTGTCCGAGCCGCATCTGCTCGATGCCGCGGTCGCCGCACCAGGCCTGACCGAGCGCCTCGCCGAGGCGGCGGGCGCGGCGCGCGCCTCGATCTGGCGGCTGGTGCATGACGGCACCGTGCTGCGCTGCGACGACCTTTATGACGCGCGCAGCGACACCCATGCCGGCGGTGCCGAACTCCAGCTCGAATCGGAGGAGGATTTTGCCGACGCCCGCGCCCGCGAGGCCGGGTTCGCGGTCGACGACGCCGCCGCCGACCCGCGCACCCGCCGATACTGGCGCCAGGTCATGCGGGCCGCCGAGACCCGGGCGCTGCTGGCGGTGCCGGTGACCGGCGCGGACCGCACCGCGGCGATGCTGCTGATCGAGAACCCGACCCGGATCGGCGAGACGGAAGGGCTGATCGACATGATCGGCGGCATCGTCGCCCTGCGCCTGCATGACGAGGCCGAGCGCACCCCCGCCCCCACCCCCACCCCCGCCGGTGCGCTGCCGGCGACGCACGAGACGCGCACCGACCCGCTTGGCGACAACCTGCTGCTCGATCCGGGCGCCGACGGCGCGGCCCCGACCCCGGGCCTGTTCCCGTCGGTCGCGATCATGGTGCTGGCCTTCGGCGACAGCGGCGTCGAGGACACGCCCTCGACCGACCAGACCCTGCATCTCGTCGACGACATCGCCTCCGGCCTGCAGGACATCGCCCGCCGGCACGGGCTGTTCTCGGTCAAGGTCGCCGGCCACCGTCTCGTCGCCGCCGCCGGCTGCACACCCGAACCCGATCCGCAGGCGCCGATCCGGCTTGCCCTCGCCGCGATCGCCATCCGCGACTTGTGCCTGTCGCGACTGAGTGCCGCCGATATCGACCCCGCCTTCCAGATCGGCCTCGATGTCGGCCCCACCTTCGGCGCCGAGCTCGGCCGCGAACCTTCGGTGTTCAACCTGTGGGGCGAGACGGTGCGCGTCGCCGAGGCGATGGCGCAGTCCAACCCGCAGCCCGGCTCGATCCAGGTCACCGAAGGCATGTACATCCTGCTGCGGCAGCATTTCCTGTTCCGCACCCGCGGCAGCTTCTACACCCCGCGCGGCGGTGTTTCGCGCGCCTATATCCTGGCAGGCCGGCAGTGAGCGGCGCGACGGCCGAGCGCGCGCCCCTGCCGCTGCGGCTGCTGCCGGGCAGGCTGCGGCGCACCGCCGCGGCCGTCGGCCGGCAGACCCGCGCGATGCTGCGCTTCCTGCTCGCCCTGGTCGGCGCGAGCTACGGGGTGGCGCGCGAGGCGCTGCGTCCGACGAGCTGGCGGCGCACCACCCGCACCGAGTTCCGCACCACGCTGCGCCAGGCGGCCGGCGGCGGCGTGCTCGCCACCGTGCTGACCGGCATCCTGGTGGGGGCGGCGGCGGTGGCGCAGGCGATGTACTGGCTCGGCATCGCCGGGCTGGTGGAAAGCGGCGGCGTGCTGGTGATCAACGTGCTGCTGCGCGAGTTCGCCCCCATCCTCGTCGGCATCATCCTGCTCGGCCGCAGCGGCATGCCGATGGTCGCGGAGATCGCCCGTCTGGGCGCGTCCGGCCGGCTGCGCACGCTGGAGGCGGAAGGTGTGGACAGCTTCATCCTGCTGGTGCTGCCGCGCAGCCTCGCCTTCGCGGTCAGCGGCTTCACCCTCGGCATCGTGTTCGCCGTCGCCGCCCTGCTCTCGGCCTACGTCACCGGTATCGCCGAAGGGGTGGTCAACACGCCGCTGTGGAGCTTCATGGCGCATGTCTCGACCTCGATCGGGGCGCATTCCTATGTCGCGGTGCCGATCGAACTGGCCCTGGTCGGCTATCTGGTCGGGCTGTCGAGCTGCCTGACCGGGCTGGGGCTGGCCGGCGAGGACGGGCTGCTGCACCAGCTCGCCCACGGGTTCGGCCGCGGCATCCTCACCGTGATGACGGTCAGCATCCTGTTCGCGGTGTTCGCATGAGCGAGACCACCGCCCCGGCCAGCCGCGCGGTGCTCGAGCTGCGCGACCTGCGGCCCGATTTCCGCCTCAGCCAGCTCGCCCCGCACCCGGTCAACCTGCGCCTGCGTGCCGGCGAGTGCCTCCAGATCGTCACCCGCGGCTGGCGCGAGGCGGCCGCCTTCGCCGATCTGTGCGAGGGGCTGGTGGACCCGTTCGACGGCACCGTGCTGATGCAGGGGCTCGACTGGGCCGGGTTGCCGCGACGCGAGGCCGGCGCGCTGCGCGGGCGCATCGGACGCACCCATCATCGCGGCGCCTTCAACGAACTCGCCCCCGTCGGCGAGGACATCCTGCTGCCGCAGCTGCACCACACGCGGATACCGCGCCCGAAGCTGATCGCCGCCGCCGAAGCGCTGTGCCTGCGTTTCGGCCTGCCGGGCCTGCCCACCGGCCTGCCCGGCGAGATCGGCGAGGCCGATCTTGCCCGCGCCAACTGCGTTCGCGCCTTTCTCGGCCACCCCGACCTGCTGCTGCTGGAGCCGCCGATGCTCACTGCCCCCGACCTGCTGCCGGCCTTCCTCGCCGCACTGACCGAGGCCCGAGACCGGGGTGCTGCGGCGATCTGCTTCACCCGCCGGCTCGATCTCGGCGATGGCGCGGTGCGCCGCTCCTTCGGCGGCGTGTTCAGCCATCGCAGCCTGCTCGGCGATGACGGCCTGCGGCCGCTGCATCTCGCATGACCCCCGAACGTCCCCCCGAGCTCCAGGCCGAACGCGCCCGCGACACCGTCGCGGCGGAGGCGATCGCCGGGCATCGCAGCGGCCGCCTCACCCGGCGCCGCTACACCGACGAATGGGTCGGGCTGCTGGTGCTGGCCGCGATCGGCGTGTTCGCCGCCGCCGCGATCGAGGCCGGCATCCTGCACAACTGGCTGCAACCGCCCGGCCGGCTGCACATCCTGCTGCCGCAGACCGGGGTGGGCGGGCTGTCGCCGGGTGCCGATGTCGAGGTGTTCGGCATCCATGCCGGCACCGTGCGCCATGTCCGCCTCAATCCCGATGGCGAGACCTGGGCGGAGGCCGAGATCGACCCGCAGGCCGAACCCTTCATCCGCCGCGACAGCGCCGCCACCATCAAGCTGCGCTACGCGGTCGCGGGGGCGGCCTATGTCTCGCTGTCGCGCGGCAAGGGCGAGCCGATGGACTGGCACTACGCCGTGGTCAAGGCGACCACCGACCCCAACCCGGTCGACATGATCACCGCCACCATCGCCGACATCCGCACCCATGTCCTGCCGATCCTCGACAACGCGCAGGCGATGACCGCCTCGCTCAAGGCCGTCGCCGCCGACCTCCAGCAGGGCCGCGGCAGCGCCGGCAAGCTGCTGACCGACGACACGCTGATCCGACAGGCCGAGGCGACAGTGACGAAGCTCCAGGACACGATCGCGAAGCTCCAGCCGCAGATCGGCTCGGTGCTCGACCACGCCAACCGCACAATGAGCAACGTCCAGTCCGCCAGCCGCGACCTCAAGGCCGCCACCCCGCAGCTCCCGGCCATCACCCGCAACGCCCGCGACGCCACCGCCGAGCTGCCTGCCCTGCTGCTCCAGGCGCAGGCCACCACCCACGACCTGCAGGGCCTGATCACCCAGCTGCGCGGCCTGTGGCTGCTCGGCGGCGGCGGCACGCCCAAACCCGCCGACCACCGCATCAGCCCCGCGCAGGTCGCCCCATGAGGCGCGCACCCGCAGCCCTCGCGCTCGCATTGCTGCTGCTGTCAGGCTGCGCGAGCCACCCCGCCCCGCCGCAGGACGATGCGATGGAGGTGGCGATCTCCGCCGGCCGCCAGGCGATGGACAACCACCAGCCCGCGCAGGCGATCCCCCGCTTCGAGGACGCGAACCGCCGCGCCCTGCTGCGCGACGACGCCCCGGCCCTCGCCGATATCGGCTACGACCTCGCCGCCGCCCGCCTCGCCGACAACCACCCCGACGCCGCCCTGTCCGAACTCGCCCGCACCCGTGCCGCACTGTCCCTGCGCGGCCACCCCGCCCCGCCGGCACTCGATCTCGTCGCAGCCGCCGCCCTCGACCGCCTCGCCCGCCTCCCCGAAGCCCGCATCGCCGCCACCCGCGCCGCCACCAGCCCCGACCCGGCCATCGCCGCGCGCGCGCTCTTCCTGTCCGGCCTGATCGCCGACCATGCCGGCGACCGCACGGGCGTCATCGACGCCAGCACCCGCCTCGACCACCTCGCCCCGGCGAAAGCCCTGCCCCGCTGGCGCCAGGCCGACCGCCTCGAACTCGCCGCCCGCGCCGCCCTGGCCTCCGGCCACCCCGACACAGCCCTGGCCACCATACGCCAGGCCATCGACCTGCGCCGCGACGACACCGACTATCCCGCCCTGCGCCGCGGCCTGCGTCTCGCCGCGGCCGCGGCAGGCGCACTGGGGCAAACCAGTATGGCGGCAGCCTACGAAGCCCAGGCTACGCAGAGTCTCGACGCGGCGAAGTGAGCGTTCTTTCTTGAAAGAAAGAACCAAAGAACTTCTAAAAGATTTTTTCGTCAGTCGGATAAAAGTCTTTTTGCTTCTTTTTCTTCAGAAAAAGAAGAACCCTTATGACGGGATCAGCCGCAACAGCGTCTCCAGCCGATCCGCCTCCTCGAACGGCTTGTCCGGCCGCAGCCGCGCGACACGCGGAAAGCGCAGCGCCACCCCCGATTTGTGCCGGTTCGAGCGCTGGGCGGCATCGAACGCGATCTCCAGCACCAGCCCGGGTGCGACCTCGCGCACGGGCCCGTAGCGACGGGTGGTGTTGTTGCGGATCCAGCGGTCCATCTGCGCCAGTTCCGCATCGGTGAAGCCCGAATACGCCTTGCCGACCGGGACCAGTTCCGCACCTTCCGCACCGTCGCGCCACAGGCCGAACGTGTAGTCGGAATAAAACGAGCTGCGCTTGCCATGCCCACGCTGCGCATACATCACCACCGCGTCGATGGTCAGCGGATCGCGCTTCCATTTCCACCACAGACCCTTCGGCCGCCCGGCCACATAGGGGCTGTCACGGCGCTTGAGCATCACGCCCTCGATCGACGCCGCGCGTGCGCCATCGCGCAGGCTCGAGAGGGTGTCGAAATCCGCCGCCTCGATCACCGCCGAGAGATCCATCCTCGGCGGCCGATGCGTCGCGAACCACGCTTCCAGACGTGCCCGCCGCTGCTCAAAGGGCAACGCGCGCAGGTCCTCCCCTTCCTCGAACAGCAGGTCGTAGAGCCGCACGGCCACCGGATGCTGTTCCATCAGCGCCACGCCGGGCACCTTGCGGTTCAGACGCTGCTGGAGGTCGGCGAAGGGGGCGACCTCGCCGTCGCGGATCACCAGCAATTCCCCGTCGAGCACCGCATCGAAGCCCATCGCCTCGACGATCTCCGGAAATGCCGCCGAGACGTCGTCCGACCCGCGCGAGTAGATGCGCCGCCCGCCCGGCACCGAAACGAGCTGCACGCGGATCCCGTCCCATTTCCACTCCGCGCAGTAGGCGGCGTAGTCGAGTGCGGCGATATCCGCCGCCTCCAGCGGCTGTGCCAGCATCGGCGAGCGGAACACCGGCGCATCCTGCGGATCGGGCCGCGGCCCGCGCGCCTCGAGCCAGTCGAACAGCTCGGCATAGGGTGGAGCGAGCCCGTGCCAGACCTCCTCGATCTCGTCGACGCTCACGCTGCCGCCGGCCAGTTCCGCCAACGCCGTCTTCGCCAGCCGCGCCGATGCACCCACGCGCAGCGCTCCGGTCATCAGCTTGAGAATCGCATAGCGGACCGGCGGATCGGAGGCATCGAGCCAGCCCTCGAGAAGGGCGGGAAGCTCCGCCTTCGGCGTATGCATCAGCCCGTCCACCACCTCGGCCAGCATCGGCGGCGTGCGCACGCTGTTGCGGCCGAACGCGTCGTCACGCGCGGGCCAGATCAGCGACACCGTCTCGGCGAGATCGCCGACATAGTCACACGACCATTCGAACAGCACCGGATCGGTGCGCGCCTGCGCGAGCGCACGGATCAGCGCGGGCTTGGCGAGCGGAAACGACAGCGTGCCGGTCAGCGCCGCCAGCCCCCAGCCGCGATCGGGATCAGGCTCGGTGCGGAAGAATTCCCGCAGCAGTGCGAGCTTGGCCAGCCGCCCCGGCGTCAGTGTCAGCCGCTCCAGCAGGGTGGCGAAGGCGATCATGCCGCCGCCCCCTCACCCTCCGCGGCCGGCGCCTCCTCCTCGTCGCCATAGCCGAGCAGACGCAGCGCGCGCCCGGTGCGCCCCGAACCCTCGATCCAGTGGATCAGCGCCTCCTCCCGCCCGTGCGTCACCCAGATTTCCGGCGCATCCACCTCGTCGATGGTGCGACAGAGCTCGTCCCAGTCGGCATGATCCGAGATCACCAGCGGCAGTTCCACACCGCGCGCCTTCGCCCGCTGCCGCACCCGCATCCATCCCGAGGCCAGCCCCACCACCGGATCGGCGAGCCGCCGCGCCCAGCGATCGGCGATCGCCCCCGGCGGAGCGAGCACGATCGCGCCCGCCAGCTCCGCCCTCGCCCGCCCTGTCGCCGCACGCAGATCACCCAAAGGGACACCCAACCGCTCATAGGTGTCGCAGACCGACATCAGCGCACCATGCAGATAGATCGGTCCGTCCCACCCTGCCTCGCGCAGCAGCAGGATCAGCCTCTGGCACTTGCCCAGCGCATAGCACCCCACGACATGCGTGCGCTCGGCAAACAGCCGCACGCTGTCGAGCAGCCTGCCGATTTCGCCGCGCGGATCGGGATGGCGGAACACCGGCAGGCCGAAGGTCGCCTCGGTGACGAACACGTCGCACGCCACCGGCACGAACGGCGCACAGCTCGGATCGGCGACGCGCTTGTAATCGCCGCTCACCACCGCGCGACTGCCGCGATACTCCATCACCACCTGCGCACTGCCCAGCACATGCCCGGCCGGCTCCAGCCGCACCTCGACATCGCCGATGCGCAGGCCCTCGCCATAGCGCAGTTCCTGCTGCTCGCGCGCCGGTCGATCCTCGCCCATCCGGGTGCGCATGATCGCCAGGCTTTCCGGCGTGGTCAGCACATGCTCGTGGCCGGGCCGCGCATGATCGGCATGGGCATGGGTGACGATCGCATGCGCCACCGGCTGCACCGGGTCGATATGGAATCCTCCCGGCGCGCACCACAGCCCTTCCGGACGCGGCGTCAGCCAGCCCGACGGATGCGGCGTCATCGCGCCGCGAGGAAGGCGCGCGCGGTGCGCAGCGACAGCGCCATGATCGTCAGCGCCGGATTGGCCGCCAGCGCGCTCGGAAACACCGAGTTGTCGCAGATCCACAGATTGTCGATATCAAAACTCCGCCCGGCCGGATCGACGACGTTGCGATCCCCGCTCCTTCCCATCCGGCAGGTGCCGATCGTATGCGCCACACGCGGCAGCACCTGGATGTCGCTCGCCCCCGCCTGCTGCCAGATCGCCCGCATCACCTTCGTCGCATGGGCATCGAGCGCGCGTTCGTTGTCGTGATAGGAAAAACGGATCAGCGGCCTGGCCATGCCGCTCTCATCGGTCTCGTCCGACAACACCAGCACGTTGTCGTCATGCGGCAGCGTCTCGCCATTGATGCCGATCCCGGCGGCATGGTTGTAGCGTGACAGCAGATCGACCAATGCGGCTCCGCGCACACCGCCGCGCGACAGCATGTTGGCCCAGGTCACCGGCAGCACGCCGAGGCTCTGGATCAGATAGCCCCCGGCGAAATCCGCATCGTCGGGGCGGACGAAATCCTCCGTGATCAGCGCGGACGGATAGCCCTTGTTCATCCGCATCTCGTCGTCGAATATCCCCCACACCTGGGTCGCGACATGCGCCATGTAGTTCCGCCCGACCTGGCCGGAGGAATTGGCAAGCCCCGTATGCAGCAGCAGACGCGGCGTCTCCACCGCGCCGGCGCAGACAAACACCTGCCCGCACGCCTGACGGTAACGCACCCCGTCGCGCAGATAGACGACATCGCTGATCCTGCCGGACGAATCACGGACGAGATCGATCACCATGCATCCGTCGCGGATCTCCGCGCCATGCGCGGTGGCGATGCGCAGCCAGGTATTGGCGGTGCTGGCCTTGGCATCGTTGCGACAGCCTTGGTGACAGTGCCCGCAACTGATGCAGGCCTGACGGGTGAAGCCGTCGGGTTCGACCCGGTCGGCGGTCAGCACCGCGGCCGGCGACGTCGCATGGCGGATGCCAAGCGCATCGCAGCCGCGCTGCATGACCTGCGCCGGCGCGTTCAGCGCGACCGGCGGCAGACGGTAGCGGCGATCGGCGTCCCACGGATACTCCCTGGGCCCCGACACGCCGATCACCGCCTCGACGGTCTCGTAAAGTGGCGTCAGTTCATCGAGACCGAACGGCCAGTCCTCGCCACCCTCCGCCGCCATGCGCAAGTCGCGCGCATCGGCCCGCGGCGTGAACGCGCCCCAGTGCAGGGTGGAGCCACCCACACCGATGCCGCTGTTGTTGCCCCCGAACGCCTCCGGCGTCGCCCCGCCCGAGAGACGCTCCGACAGCCAGTAGATCGGGTCGGCGGCCAGTTCGTCAGCGACGAAATCGCGCGGGTCCCAGGCACGGCCGGCTTCCAGCGCCACCACCCGCACCCCGGCGCGCGCCAGCTCCGCCAGCAGCGGCGCGCCCCCCGCACCGGTGCCGATCACCACCACATCGACCGCCTCCGGGGTCGCCCCGATGGCGGCACTCACCGCCACACACTCCCCGCCGGCGGCTCCCACGGCTCCACCACCCCGATCCCGACCGGCGCGAACCCCGGCAGGCGCGGCGTATCGCCGCCATAGGCGGGCCCATCATACCCCATTTCCGCCATCTGCTGTGGACGCGCGACATGCAGCCGCGCCAGCGCCGCCTGCACATCGGCCACAAACGCCGCCTCGCGCGAGACCGCCACGTCCCCCGACGCGATCTCGTCGAGCAGCCGATCGCGCGCCCGCGCATCGAGCCCGGCGAGCGCGCCGCCGGCACGCCGATCCAGCGCGGCCACGCCCTCGCGCCAGGCCTGCGCATCGGGCGGCAGGATCGCGAACCGCCAGCCATCGCCACCCCCCTCGCAAGCCGCCACCGCCGCACGCACCAGCCCCTCGGCCGCCACCCCAGGCAGGCACCAGCCGGCCACAGCCTCCAGACACGCCGCCATCGCCTCGGGTGCCGGCGGCGGCTCGGCCTGCACCCGCGCCTGCAACACCGCCCGCGTCCCCGCGCTGACCCGCACACCATCGATCAGCGCGCGAAAGTCGCGCCGATCGGCCGGCATCGCGATCGGCGCCGCCTCGAATTCCGCCATCCACGCGCCGATCACCTGCGCCAGCACTGCGCTGCGCTCCAGATGCAGCAGATGCGCCGCCCCCCGCAGCACCACGAACCGCGCATTCGGCAGATGCGGCAGCATATGCTCCGCCTGCGCCTGCGGACCGAGCGCCCCATCCTCGTCCCCCGCCACCACCAGAGCCGGGACATCGAGCCGCCCGATCCGCTCGCGCCAGTCCTCCTCCAGCCCCGCCGCCAGCCATGCCCACCAGGCCTCGGGATGGCTGCGCAGCACCGCCGCGACCGCCGCCGCGCGCTCGGCTTCCGGCAGCGGGCCTGCGCTGTTGGCGTCCACGAACTGCTCCGCCTGCGCGCGGCTGTCGTCGGGATGGCCACGAAACCAGCCCAACATGTCCTCGCGTGCCTGCGCATCGATCGGTTCGGGCGCCGGCGGCGAGCCAGCCAGCAGCACCAGCCCCTGCAGCCCCGCCAGGCGCGCATCGCCATCCTGCGCCGCACGCGCCACCGCGAGCGCGATCTTCGCGCCCATGCTCTGCCCCATCAGCCAGAACCGCGCGCGTCCCGACAGCGCGTCGATCACATGGTCGCGCATCGCCGCCACGTCCCGCCGCCCCAGCGGCGCGGCGCTGCCGAACCCCGGCAGGTCGATCCCCTCCACATGCAGGCCTCCGCCCGCGTCGCGGTCGAGGGACGCCCAGGCCGTCGAGTCGCCGCCGAGGCCGTGCAGGCCGATCAGGTTTTCTGTCATGCGCTGCTATCGCGCGAGGCAAGGCAGGGATGCGTCCGGCGCGTGCGACCTGCGGATTTTGTGATGTTCGCCCCACTGCCGCACCGGCGTTGTCGTGCAGGTCTACAGCACGGAGGAGACACGCATGGCCAGCCTTCACGTCATCGCCACCATCATCGCCAAGGACGGACAGCAGGAGGCGCTGCGCGAGGCCCTGCTGCCGGCGGTGCACGCCTTCCGCACCGAAGACGGCTGCGAGGGCTACAGCGTGTTCGAGGATCGCGACCGCCCCGGCCGTATCATGACCCACGAGATCTGGCGCGACGCGGCGGCTCTGGACGCGCACATGAATTCGCCCACCATGCAGTCGCTCAAGCCGCGCCTGCCGGAGCTGCTCGCCGCGCCGTTCGAGGTCATCGTGCTCGACGCGCTGCTGACCCTCTGACGCCCGCCTCCCTCGCGGGCGGAGGATGGGGTAGAACGCGGGCATGACCCGACCCTGCCAGCTCTATCTGATCACCCCGCCCGCGCTGGTCGCCGCCACCTTCGCCGACACGCTGGCGCGCGCCCTCGATGCGGGCGAGGTCGCCGCGGTCCAGCTCCGACTCAAGGATGTCGGCGACGACGAGTTGCTGCGTGCGATCGACATCCTGCGCCCCGTCGCCCAGTCGCGCGACGTCGCGTTTTTGCTCAACGACCGCGCCGACCTCGCCGCGCGTTCCGGCTGCGACGGCGCGCATGTCGGCGCGTCCGACGGCGACGTGGCCACCGCCCGCCGCCTGCTCGGCCCCGACCTCCAGCTTGGCGTGTCCTGCTACGACAGCCGCGAACTGGCGATGCTGGCCGGCGAGGCCGGCGCGGACTACGTCGCCTTCGGCGCGATCTACGAAAGCCCCACCAAGCAGACCGACATCCGTGCCGACCTCTCGCTGCTGGGCTGGTGGTCGGAGCTGATGGAACTGCCCTGCGTGGCCATCGGCGGCCTCACGCCGGCCAACTGCGCCCCCGTGGTGCAGGCGGGTGCGGATTTCCTCGCCGTCGTCAGCGCGGTGTGGTCACACCCCGATGGTGCTGCCGCCGGGGTGAGGGCCATGCTGGCGGCAATCCACGCCGCCTGACCGCACCTACCTGACCGCGCGCGCCATGCCACCATCGACGGTGATCGTCGTGCCGGTGACATAGGAGGCCCGCTCGGAAGCGAGGAACACCGCGACCGCGGCCAGTTCCTCAGGATCGCCGAACCGCCCGAGCGGGATGTTGTCGGCGATGAAGCGCGCCCGCTCCGCCTCGTCGGGATGGATGCGGTTGCGAATCTGCTCGCTCCACAGCCGCCCCGGCGCGATGGCATTGACCGTCACCCCGTCGGAGGCGACCTCGCTCGCCGCCCCCTTCGACCAGAAGGTCAGCGCCGCCTTGGCCGCCCCGGCGGTGTTGAGCCCGTGCGTCTCGTTGTTGCCGGTCAGGCTGATCACCCGCCCCCAGCCCCGCGACCGCATCGCCGGCAGCAGCCGCTCGGCCAGCCGCCGCGGCGCGGTGAAGTTGAGCGCGAAATCGCGCGCCCACACGGCGTCGTCCCCGCCCAGCCCGATCGGTCCCGCCGCACCGGCGGCGTTGACGAGGATGTCGATGCCGCCGAGCGCCGCGGCGGCCGCATCCGCGCCACGATCGAGCGCGTCCGGATCGGCGATGTCGCACATGATGGCCGCGGCACCGTGACGCGCCACGAACCCCTGCAGCGGCACCTCGCGCCGCGCCATCACCGCCAGCCGCACCCCTTCCTGTGCGAGGGCCTCGGCAATCGCCGCCCCCAGCCCTGCGCTCGCTCCGGTGACGAGCGCGCGCTTTCCTGACAGTCCCAGTTCCATGATCGGCCTCCCTGACCGCATCGTCGATGCCCATGCCGATCTGGGACGTCTTGAAGGGTGACGGAATAACCGTCTTACTCATGGCATCGATGAGATGGAGTTCACCAATCCGTCCCGGCCTCGCCACTCTGGAAGCCTTCGCCGCCGTCGCCCGCCTCGGCAGCTTCCGAGCCGCCGCCACCGCGCGCGGCGTGACCCCCTCGGCGCTGAGCCACCTCATCCGCGGCCTGGAGACAGGGTTGGGCACGCGACTGTTCCACCGCACCACCCGCAGCCTGCGCCTCACCGATGCCGGCGAGCGCCTGCTCGACAGGATCGGTCCGGCACTCGGCGAGATCGACGACGCCCTCACCTGCCTTGGCGCCGCGGCCACACGCCCGTCCGGCCGGCTCCGGCTGAACGTGCCGCGCAGCGCCGTGCCGCTGGTCATCGCCCCGCTGCTGCCGCGGTTTCTCGCGGACTATCCAGAGGTCACGCTCGAGGTGGTCGGCGACGACCGGCTGGTCGATATCGTCTCGGGCGGGTTCGACGCCGGCATCCGCCTCGCCACCCGCCTCGCACCGGGGATGGTGGCGGTCAAGCTGTCGCCCCGGCGGCGATTCGCCGTGGTCGGCTCGCCCGCCTATCTCGCCACCCACGGCAGGCCCCGCACGCCGTTCGACCTGTCGGCGCAGGCCTGCATCTGCCGACGCTATCCGGCCGGCGGCCGCTATGCCTGGGAGTTCGTCAACCCCGCTGACGGCGAGGTGGTCGAGATCGATGTCGATGGCCGCATCGTCACCACGGAGGTCAGCCTGATGCGCGCAGCCTGTGTGGCCGGGGCCGGCCTCGCCCACCTGTTCGAGCATGACGTCGCCGACCTGCTCGCATCAGGCGCGCTGGTCAGGGTGCTGGAGGACTGGTGCCCGCCACTGGCCGGCTTCTCGCTGTATTACCCGAGCCGCCGCCACCCGCCGGCCGCCCTGCGTGCCTTCATCGACACGGCACGCGAGGTGCTGTCCGCCGCTCAGCCGGCAACCGGCCGGATCGGCTGATCGAGCCCGTAGAGCGTGCCGTTCGAGGTCGGCACGCTGACGATCACCGGCGACTGCGTCAGGCCGGTGCCGTCGGTGAACAGCAGCCGGTTGGTGGCCGGATCGATGCGCACGGTGATGGTGTCATGCTTGTAGAAGGTCCGCAGCACCACCGCGCCATGGTTCCTGCGGATCGCCTGGAACAGTTTCTCGATCGGCCAGTCGCCCTCGATCACCGTATAGCCGAGATAGCGGCGCAGCGCCGAGCGGTAAGGAACGGTGCGCACCCGGTCGAGGGCCTCGGCCGGCACGCTCTCGATACCCTGGTTGGTCACCGCCAGTACCGTGAACGGGCCGCGGCCGCGCAACGTGCCGTAGAGCCCGGATTCCTGCATCAATTCCTGGTAGTCGGCGAACACCAGCGTCTCGCTGAGCCCCTCGGCGAGCGGCCGGTCACGATAGACGGCGACATCGCCGATCATCGTGCTGCGGTTGGCGTTGGCGGTCAGATACGGGTCCTGCCGGATGCCGCTGGTGCAGCCCGAAAGGGCCGCACCGATCAGGCCGCCGGCCAGGATCAAGCTTGCCGCGCGCCAGATAGCCATGGACCGGTCACTCCGCAGACGAATCGTCGTCTGTGTCTATGAACGAGCCCCGCCCGTCAGGCAACTAGCAGCCGTCGCCGCGCAGCTTCCAGCTCGCCACCTTGCCGGAATCGATCTCGAAGGTGGTGGTGCAGGTCGAGGTGTAGGCCATCGGCGGAATGCCGCCGAAGCCGCCGCCCCAGCCCGGACCCCAGCCACCGCCCCAGCCGCCCCAGCCGCCGCCCCAGCCACCACCCCAGCCGCAGCCCCAGCCCCAGCCCCAGCCGGGCGTGCCGGGCGAATAGTTGGTGTCGCGCTGCTCATAGGCGACGAAACGGGCCACCCCGGTCTGGTAGACCCGGGTCGGCACGCCGAAGGTCCGCACCAGGGTGGTCTCGTCCTGGCCGATCATCGAGTTCAGTTTCGCGCGCTGTTCGGGGCTCGGCACCTCGCAGGCGGCCAGCGCGCACAGCGCCACCAGCGCCACCCCGCCCATCGCCCGCTTCGCCACGCGTTGCGTCGAAAGGCGGGAGTTGCCGTCCTGCCGTTCCGTCTCGAATGCCATCGCCGATGCTCCATGCTGGCCGCGCCGCAGGAATCGGCACGGACCTCTTATGAATACGAAACAGACTACGATCCGGACGGTTGCGCCACTTACGACATGTTTAATCCAAGCCACAGTATGTCACCGATGCGCCGCACCCCGGTGGCCAGCATCACCAGCCGGTCGAAACCGAGCGCGATTCCCGAACAGGGCGGCATCGCCTCCAGCACCGACAGCAGCGCCTCGTCGATCGGCCACTCCTGCCCCCCCAGGGCGGCGCGACGCGCCCGGTCGGCCATGAAGCGCGCCCGCTGCTCGGTCGCATCGGTCAGTTCCTCGAACGCATTGGCCAGCTCCAGCCCCTCGGCATAGAGCTCGAAGCGAAGCGCGGCGCGCGGATCGCAAGGATCGCGACGCGCGAGTGCCGCCTGCGGCGCCGGCCAGTGCGTCAGGAAGGTCGGCCGGTCGCGCCCGATCGCCGGCTCAACACGCTCCAGCAGCAGGCGGAAGAACAGCGCCTCCCAGTCCTCGCCCTCGCGCAGCGTCACCCCCGCCTGCGCCGCCAGCGCGCCCGCATCCCCCTGGCTCGCCAGCACGTCGGCACCCACATGGCGCGCGAACGCCTGCGCCATCGTCAGCCGCTCGAACGGCCCGTCCACCCGGCACCCCCCCGCCAGCACCGGCGGCAGGGTGGCGCGCAGCAGCGCCTCGGTCTCGTCCATCAGCGACGCCATCGACGCACCGGGGCGATACCATTCCAGCATGGTGAACTCGGCGCTGTGCGTATGGCTGGCCTCGCCGTTGCGCCACACCCGCGCGAGCTGGAAGATCGGCCCCGAACCCGCCGCCAGCAGGCGCTTCATCGCGAATTCCGGACTGGTATGCAGATACCGTAAATCCCGCCGCCCGTCCGGCGCCTCCCACTCGGTCGCGAACGCCCGCAGATGCACCTCCTCGCCCGGGGTCGCCACCACATAGGGCGTCTCCGCCTCCAGATAGCCGCGGCTCTCGAAGAACGCGCGGACCGCCCGCGCGACCAGCGCGCGACGACGCAGCAGGGGCAGGCGATCGGTCAGCGGCGACAGGCTCATCAGGCTTATCTTGCGTCGGCGGCGCGTGGCGCGCTACCAGCCTGCCGATGTCCCCACCCACGCTGCGCACCGCGTCGGCGCTGATCGCGGCCGGGCTCGCCCCCGCCGCGGCGCGCGAGACGCTCGACGCCGTCGCCGAGCGCTACGCGACCGCCATCCCGCCCGCCCTCGCAGCCCTGATCGACCATCCCGACGACCCGATCGGCCGCCAGTTCGTCCCGCATCCCGACGAGCTGCACACCGCCGCGCACGAACGCCTCGACCCGATCGGCGACGACGCGTTCTCGCCGGTGCCCGGCATCGTGCACCGCTACGCCGACCGCGCCCTGCTCAAGCCGCTGCTGGTCTGCCCGGTCTACTGCCGGTTCTGCTTCCGCCGCGAGCATGTCGGGCCGGAGGGCGGCCTGCTGGACGACACGCAGCTCGACCGCGCCCTGGCCTGGCTCGCCGCCAACCCGCAGATCGGCGAGGTGATCCTCACCGGCGGCGATCCGCTCGCGCTGTCGCCGCGCCGCCTGGCCCGCATCCTCGCCGCCCTCGACGCGATGGCGCATGTCCACACCATCCGCATCCACACCCGCGTCCCCGTCGCCACCCCCGAGCGCATCGACACCGCCCTGCTCGACGCGCTCGAGACCGAGACCCCGCTGTGGGTGGTGCTGCACGCCAATCACGCACGCGAACTCACCCCCGCCGCCCGCACCGCCCTGCGCGCGCTGTCGCGGCGCGGCATCCCGCTGCTCGGCCAGTCGGTGCTGCTGCGCGGCGTCAACGACAGCCCCGAGGCACTCGAGGACCTGCTGCGCGCCCTGCTCGCCGCCCGGGTGAAGCCGTACTACCTGCATCAGCTCGACGCCGCCCCCGGCACGCAGCGCTTCCACGTGCCGATCGCCGAGGGCCGCCGCCTGCTCGCCGACCTGCGCGGCCGCGTCACCGGCCTCGCCTGGCCGACCTACGTGCTCGACATCCCCGGCGGCGCGGGCAAGGTGCCGATCGGACCGGACTATCTCGACGGCAACAGGGTACGCGACCCTGCCGGGATGTGGCACGAGGTTGCCGATCCGGCCCCGGCGGGATAGAAGCCCGCCACTCCGACACAAAAAGCACGAACGAGCCCAGTACCCATGAAACAGCAGGCGAACCTGATCCGCGCCGGCCAGGTGATCGAGCATGACGGTCGCCGCTGGACCGTGCTCAAGCAGCAGATCATCATCCCCGGCAAGGGCAACGCCATCATCCAGGTCGAGATGCGCGACCTCAAGACCGGCAACAAGTCCAACGAGCGCTGGCGCACCGCCGACACCGTCGAGCGGCTGATGACCGAGGAAAAGGAGTACACCTACTCCTATACCGACGGCGAGAACCTGATCCTGATGGATCCGGAGACCTTCGAGCAGTTCCCCGTCCCCGTCGGCATCCTCGGCGACGCCGCCCCCTTTCTGCAGGACAACATGGAAGTGGTGGTCTATCTCGTCGAGGGCGACCCGGTCTCCATCCAGCTCCCCGCCCAGGTGACGCTGAAGATCATCGAGGCCGACCCGGTGACCAAGGGCCAGACCGCCACCTCCTCCTACAAGCCGGCGATCCTCGAGAACGGTGTGAAGGTGATGGTTCCGCCCTTCATCGAGGCCGGCGAGAGCATCGTGGTGCGCACCGAGGACTCCACCTACGTCGAACGCGCCAAGGGCTAGCAGGCCGGCTGAAGAACCGGACGGGTCGGCTGAGCGGCGCCTTTGCGCGCAGGATTCGCTCGCTCATCCTCAGCCGCCAGTTCCTCGGCAGCCTGCTAGTCTCTCCTTCCTGACGTCCACACGATAAGGGTTTGCCGATGGCTCCGCGCCTGTCGCCGCACATGACCGTCATGCAGAACGCCGCGCAGAAGGCCGCCCGCCGCCTGCTGCGCGACTTCGCCGAGGTCGAGCAGCTGCAGGTCAGCATCAAGGGGCCATCGGACTTCGTCTCCGCCGCCGACCTGCGCGCCGAGACCACCATCCGCGAGGAGCTCGAACGCGCCCGCCCCGGCTACGGCATGCTGGCCGAGGAGGGCGGCGAGTCCGGCAGCCAGAAATGGGACTGGCGCTGGGTCGTCGACCCGCTCGACGGCACCACCAACTTCCTGCACGGCATCCCGCACTGGGCAATCTCGATCGCACTGCAGAAGCGCGCGCCCGACGGCAGCGCCGAGATCGTCGCCGGCATGATCTACAACCCGGCCGGCAACGAGATGTTCTGGGCCGAGAAGGGCATCGGCGCCTATCTCAACGATCGCCGCCTGCGCGTCTCCGCACGTCGCGAGATGAGCGAGGCTCTGCTCGCCACCGGCATCCCGTTCGGCGCCTCCAGCCCCCGCGCGCGCCTGCCCTTCGCCCGCACGCTCGGCACGCTGATGCCGCAGGTCGCCGGCATCCGCCGCTTCGGCTCGGCCGCGCTCGACCTCGCCTGGGTCGCCGCCGGCCGCTACGACGGCTACTGGGAGCTCGGCGTGAAGGCCTGGGACGTCGCCGCCGGCGTGCTGATGGTGCGCGAGGCCGGCGGCTACGCCTCCGACGCCGGCGGCGCCGAGATCCAGGCCCTCGACACCGAGATCCCCACCGTCGTCGCCGCCAACACCCAGCTCCATGTGAAACTGCGCACCCTGGTCGCCGAGGGCGTGGAGACCACCGCCACGCCGAACGCATAGACGCAGGCGGCGATTCCCTTGCCGCCGGTTTTGCTCTAGCGTCCGGCGCATGCTTCGACCTCACGCTTCCGTCATCACGCGCGGCCTGCTGCTCGCCGGGTTCGCCCTCGCCGCGGGCACCGGCCCGGCCCTCGCCCAGGTGACCACCAACAGCAACGCGCTCGACGCGCTGGGCGGCGCGCCAGCACCTGCCGCCGCGCCCGCCCCGCACGACAGAAGCACCGCCCCGGCCGCGCAGCCCCACAGGAACCACCCAAGGACCGCGCCGGCCGCACCGCGGACCGCGCCGCCGTCTCCGATCGCCACCGCCGCCCCGCCCCGCCCCGCCCCACTGCTGCCGCCCGCCCTGGTCGGCCCGCCGCCGCCCGCGCCGGTGCTGGCCGCACCCGTGGTCAACGTGCCGCTGCATCCCGCCCCGATGCCGCCCTCCCCCGCCTTCGAGGCGGACGGACCGGGCGAGCAGAACCGCCTCGCCGGTGATCGCGGCCTGCGGCTGAGCTATGCGCCCGGCAGTGCGGCGCTCAACAACGTCACCAACGGCGCCATCGTCGGCTACCTGGTACCGCTGCTCAGGGCCCACCCACAGAGCCGCATCGAGATCGACGCCTTCGCCCCCGCTGTCGCCAATGACGAGAGCGCCGCGCGCCGGCTGTCGCTCCAGCGCGGTCTCGGCGTGCGCTCGGTGCTGATGCACGAGGGCATCCCCGCCACGCGCATCTATGTCCGTGCCCTCGGCAACACGCAGCCGCCCGGCCTGCCCGGCGAGACCGGCGCCAATCATCGCACCGACCTGCCGCCCGACCGGGTGGAGGCGGCACTGGTCGGTGAAGACGCCGCGGTCCCCGCGCAGTCCGCCGCCCAGGACAAGGCCGCCGGCGACCTGAAATCGGGAAACCCCACCTGATGACCCGCCCCACCGGCTACCTGCTGCGCATGGTGGTGTTCCTCGCCATCGTCGCCGGCTTCGCGGCCCTGCTCTGGCCCACCCTGGTCACCGCCTTCGCCAACAACCCGGTGCTGGACGGGCTGATCCTCGCCGTGCTCGCCCTCGGCATCCTGTGGAACATCCTGCAGGTGGTGCGTCTCGGCCCCGAGGTGCGCTGGCTCCAGCAGCTCCAGCAGCCGCGCGCCGGCCTTGCCCCGCCCACCCCGCCGAAACTGCTCGCGCCGATGGCCTCGATGCTGGCCGCGCGCAACCGCGCCGACCGGCTGGTGCTCTCCACCCCCGCGATGCGCTCCCTGCTCGACAGCCTCGCCGCCCGTCTCGACGAGAGCCGCGAGCTGTCGCGCTACATGACGCAGCTGCTGATCTTCCTCGGCCTGCTCGGCACGTTCTACGGCCTGCTGCTCACCGTCAGCTCGATCTCCGGCGTGATCGGCGATCTCTCCGTCGGCTCCGGCGACGTCACGCAGATGTTCGACCAGCTCAAGGCCGGGCTGGCCAAGCCGCTGCACGGCATGGGCACCGCGTTCTCCGGCTCGATGTTCGGCCTCGCCGGCGCGCTGGTGCTCGGCTTCCTCGATCTGACCGCCGGCCAGGCGCAGAACCGCTTCTTCAACGAGCTGGAGGAATGGCTCGCCGGCATCACCCGCTTCGGCGGCGGCGGCATCGGCGAATCGGGCGAGGCCCCGCTGCCCGCCTACGTCCAGGGCCTGCTCGAACAGACCGCCGAGAACCTCGACGCACTCCAGCGCGCCCTCGCCCGTGGCGAGGAAGACCGCACCGCCCAGACCCGCGCCATCGCCGCCCTCGCCGACCGCCTCGGCGGCATCGGCGACATGCTGCGCACCAACCAGCAGCTCATGCTGCGCGTCGCCGAGGGCCACGCCGCCCTCGCCCCGGCCCTCGCCCGCCTCGCCGACCGGCCCGACGACAGTGCCGAGCTGCGCACCCATCTGCGCAACATCGAGACCTCCGCCTCGCGGCTCGAATCCGGCCACACCCAGGGCATCGCCGAATTGCGCTCCGACATCCGCCTGCTGACCCGCACGCTGGCGGCCCTCGGCGGCGGCACCCCGGCGGCCTGAGCGGGAATGGCACGCCGCCGGCGCAACCACGGCAGCGGGCTCGACGCCTGGCCCGGCTATGTGGACGCACTGTCCACGCTGCTGATGGTCATCACCTTCGTGCTGCTGGTGTTTGTGCTCGCCCAGGCCTTCCTGTCGGTGGCCCTGAGCAAGCGCCAGCAGGTGCTCGAACAGCTCAACCACCAGATGGCCGAACTCAGCCAGATGCTCGGTCTCGAACAGGCGAAGAACAAGTCGCTCGAACTGCGCGTCGCCACCCTCGGCACCACGCTTGGCACGCTGACCTCCGAGCGCGACACGCTCCGCGGCCAGCTCGACAGCGCCCAGAAACTCACCACCGATCAGGCCGCCCAGGTCGCCACCCTCGACCAGCAGCTCGACCAGCTCCGCGCCCAGATGACCGCGATCGCCCAGGCCCTCGACATCTCGCAGAAGACCCTCGCCGACCGAGACGCGAAGATCGCCGATCTCGGCAACAAGCTGAACATCGCGCTCGCCGACCGCGTCAACGAGCTCAAGCGCTACCGCAGCGAGTTCTTCGGCAAGCTCAGCGAGGTGCTGAAGAACCGCCCCGGCATCCGTGTGGTCGGCGACCGCTTCGTCTTTCAGTCCGAGGTGCTGTTCCCGCCCGGCAGTGCCGAGCTGTCACCGCAGGGCACGGTCGAACTCGACAAGTTCGCCACCGCCCTGAGGGACATCAGCAAGGAAATCCCCGCCGACCTGCCCTGGATCCTGCGCGTCGACGGCCACGCCGACCACGACCCGATCTCCAGCACCCGCTTCGCCTCGAACTGGGAGCTGTCGGCCGCCCGCGCCATCAGCGTGGTGAAGCTGCTCATCGCCCGCGGCATCCCCGCCAACCGCCTCGCCGCCACCGGGTTTGCCGACACCCAGCCGCTGGACGCAGGACACACCGCTGAGGCCTACGCGAAGAACCGGCGCATCGAGATGCGGCTGACGGACAGGTGAGCCGGAAACCTTCTTTTTCTGAAGAAAAAGAAGCAAAAAGACTTCTGGCCGTTTGACTGGTCGTCCAGGCGGGGAATTGATGGCGACCTTCGCCGATATCGAGGCGCCCGGGTTAAGCCCCCTGCCGCACGGCCCCCGGCCTCGACTGAGCCGGCGCGCGGGCGGGGGGCTTAGTCGGCGTAGGCGTCGTCGAAGAAGCGCTTCTCGAGACCGACCGCACGACGGAAGAAATCATGACACAGGGCGGCCTGCTCCGGCCCCACCCGGTCGAGCTCGCCGCGCAGGGTGGCAACCAGATCGCGGAACGCCGGATTGTCATGCAGCGTGATCCACTCCGCCTGCACGAAATCCTCCGGCAGGGACGCAGGCGCGCGCATCGCCCAGTCGAGATAGAGCCATTCCGCCACACACAGCACCGACAGGATCGCCGCATAGCATCGCGTCTCGGCCGCCTCCTCCATCAACGCCTTGAACCCGGCGGTCGACGCCGCATCCGGCATCCCCTCGCGTGAGCGCTCATCGACGCCCAGCGCGGCAAACGCCCGCAGGAAATAGGTATTCTCCTCGCCTGCCACGACGCCTGCGAACCGGCCCAGCCGCAGACGCGGCTCGAGCCGGTCCGCAGTCGCGATCGCCGCCCCGAGCAGACGAAGGAAACTGTCCAGAAAACGATAGTCCTGGATCAGATACCGGCCCATCACCTCCGGTGCGACCCGACCCGCATGCAGCTCGCCGACGAACCGATGCGTGACGGCCTGCGACCAATGCGGCTCGCTCGCCTGCCGCAACTGCTCGGTGAAACGCTCGGCCATGAGACAGAATCCTCGTCGCGATCGCTCCGTCCGCCCGTCAACGCGGCCGCACACCCTCAGGTTGGCGCGCCGTTCGCCTTGAGATCGAGCGCCTTCGCGCGCGCCTGCGCCCCATCGGTCTTCGGATCGAGCTCCAGCAGCTTCTGCCAGGCGCGTAGCGCCGCCGCATCGTCGTGGCGGCTCTCCTCGATCATCGACAGGTCGCGCCAGGCGAAGATGTTGCGCGGCTCGCGCGACAGCGCCCCGCCCAGCGAGCGGATCGCCGCATCGTCATCACCCGCCTCCGCCTGTGCGAGTGCCAGGCGCCGCCAAAGCTCCGATTCGCCGGGCTGCATCGCCAGCGTGTCGTTCAGATCGGCCACCGCATCGCCATAGCGATGATCGCCGATCTCGCGCTCCGCCCGCCGCGTCATCAGCCGCGCGGTCGGCGACAGCCGGTCGGTCCAGACCGCGAGCAGCTGCGCCTCCAGATCGCGCGCGCTCCCCGTATCCGGCGCATGCGCGAGCCGGTCGAGCAGCGGTGCCGCCTTGTCCTCGACCGTCGGCGCCGCAACGGCCACAGGTGCGGCACCCAGCGCCAGCCCCAACAGAAAAGGGCGCACCCGGAGGCGCGCCCTTCTGATCCACACGGACGGCATCGAGAGCTGGATCAGCCCTGACGTACCTTCATGCGCGGGTTCTTCTTGTTGATGACATACACCTTGCCGTGGCGACGCACGACGCGGCAGTTCTTGTCGCGCACCTTGGCCGACTTCAGGCTGTTACGAACTTTCATGACCCTCGACCTCTAACCCCGACACGACCGCCGGGGCGCGCGCGAGGCACATCCGAACGGCGAAAAGAGGCGCGTCCTTACCAATCCGACCGGGCGAATGTCAAGCAATCCGGACCATGTCCGGATGCAGGATCTACGCCGGCACGGAAGCGCCAAGCAGCAGATCGGCGGGAATTTTCCACGCACGGCTGAGCTTGCCGATCATGTCCTTCGACAGCTCGCGCCGGCCGGACAGCACCTCCGACGCCCGTGGCCTGGACCCGAGCAGTTCGGCCAGATCGGCCTGCGTGCGCCCGGTCTGCTCCATCACCAGCCTGATCACGCCCACCGGATCGGCGGCCTCGATCGGACAGGCGCGTGCCTCATACGCCCCGATCAGGGTGGCGAGCACATCGAAGCGGTCGCCCTCCGGCGTACCGGGCTCCGGCTCGTCAAGAAAATAGGGCTCAATCTGACCAAGCGCCCACGCATACGACCCTTCGTCATTGACTGGTCGGACATCCATCACACGGTCTCCGGATCGATCCTGTCGTACTCCGCATGCGTACCAACGAACTTGATCAGCACGCGCCGGTATCGATAGGCGACATGACAGATGATACGGTAGCGATTGCCGCTGATATCGAAGATGACACGGCTGTCACCGACGAAATCCGCGGCGTTGAACATGGCTCGCACATCGGCCGGGCTGGACCACTCGGCCTTCGACACCAGATGGTACCAGGCCCGCAACGGCGTCTCGGCGCGAGGGTGACACGTCCAGAACTCCCGCAAGGTCCGGACAGCAATCACCTGCATGCCGACCATCTACCCCGTTCCCACGACGGAAACAACATATAATTCCCATAACGGGAACCATCGTCCACCGCGGACGCCCACGTGCCGAGCTCGAGCACCACCGCCTCTCTCAGCCGGCCTGGATCACCGGCCGACGCAGGCCCCGCGCCAGCCGCGCGGCAAAGGCGCGCAGCGCGTCCGCCTGCGCATCGCCGCTGCGAAACGCCAGCGCGATCGTCCGCCACGCCCCGCCCGCATCGCCCCCCGACAGCGGCCGCACCGCCAGCCCGTCCGCCAGCCCGGCATCGACCGCCAGCTTGGGCAGCAACGTCACCCCGAGCCCCGCCGCGACCATGCGCGTCAGCATGTGCAGCCCCGTCGCCGCGAACCCCTCGCCCGACTCCGACAGATCCCACCCGCTCTGCTCGCGGCACGCGGTCAGCACATGGTCGCGCAGGCAGTGGCCATCCTCCAGCAGCAGCATCGGCTCGTCGCGCAGCATCGCCATCGACAGGCTCTCCTGCCCGGCCAGGCGATGCGCCTGCGGCAGCGCCACCACCAGCTCGTCGCGCAGCACCGGCACCGTCTCCAGCCCACGGCAGTCGCACGGCACCGCCAGCAGCGCGGCATCGAGCCGCTGCGCTTCCAGACCCCGCAGCAGCCGGTCGGTGACATCCTCGCGCAACGACAGCCGCAGCCGCTCGCCCCGCGCCGCCAGCAGCCTGTCGAGCACGAAGGGCCCGATGGTCGGGATCAGGCCGAGTCGCAGATCGGCGATCTCCACCGCCTCCGCCTGACCGACCGATGCGGCCACCGATTCGAGCGCAGCCAGCGCCGTCCGCGCCCGCCGCACCACCTCCTCGCCCTCGGTGGTGAACACCACGCCGCGACTGCCCTCGCGCTGCAGCAGGCTCGCCCCGAGCTGGCGTTCGAGGGCGATCACCCCCGCAGACAGCGTCGACTGCGTCACCGCACACACCGCCGCCGCGCGGCCGAAATGCCGCGCCTCGGCCAGCGCGACCAGATAGCGAAGCTGTTGCGGCGAGGGCAGTGGCGGCATGGGCGGGCAAATCCTTGATCGACGGGTTCGATCGAACGTTCAGGAATTATTCATTGGATCGAAAATCAACTGCACTACATATTTTGTGCCGTGCCGCAAATGCGACCGCCCGATGCGCCTCGCCGCGCAGACCGGCGCGCCGCTGGCCCCAAATCCGAAGGAGCACCGTCATGCTGACCGTTGGCGATCGTTTTCCCAGCTTCGACCTCACCGCGGTGAAAGGCGGCGAAGCCGGCCTGAACCTCAAGGACGCCTTCACCCAGATTTCCGACACCACCGATGCCGGCAAGTGGAAGCTGGTGTTCTTCTGGCCGAAGGACTTCACCTTCGTCTGCCCGACCGAGATCGTGGCCTTCGGCAAGCTCGCCTCCGATTTCGCCGACCGCGACACCGTGGTCTACGGCGTCTCGACCGACAGCGAGTTCGTGCACGTCAACTGGCGCCTGCACCATGACGATCTGCGCACCCTGCAGATCCCGATGCTCGCCGACATCAAGCGCGAGCTCTCCGAGGGCCTCGGCGTGCTCGACCGCGACGCCGGTGTCGCCAAGCGCGCCACCTTCCTCGTCGATCCCGACGGCATCATCCGCTTCGTCGACGTGACCGACATGTCGGTCGGCCGCAACCCGCAGGAAGTGCTGCGCGTGCTCGACGCGCTGCAGAGCGACGAGCTGTGCCCGTGCAACTGGAACAAGGGCGACGAGCACCTCAAGGCCGCCTGATCCCTTCCCGCAGGGGGCGACCATCCAGGTCGCCCCCGTTTCCGACAGATAAGAAAGAACCGCCATGTCGATCGAGGCGCTGAAGAACCGGGTCCCCGACTACGCCAAGGACCTCAAGCTCAACATCGGCTCGCTGGCCAACGAGACCCTGCTCACCCCGCAGCAGGTCGCAGGCACCTTCGTCGCCTCCGCGCTCGCCTCGCGCAACGCCGAGGTGACCCGCGAGGTGCTCGAGGAATTCGGCCCGAAGCTCTCGCCAGAGGCGCTCGCCGCCGCCAAGGCCGCGGCCTCGATCATGGGCATGAACAACGTCTACTACCGCTTCGTGCACATGATCGGCGGTGATTACGCGAACCTGCCGGCACGACTGCGGATGAACGTCATCGGCAAGCCCGGCGTCGACAAGGTCGATTTCGAGCTGTGGTCGCTGGCCGTCTCGGCCGTCAACGGCTGCGGCATGTGCGTCGAGAGCCATGAGAAACAGGTCCGCGCCGGCGGGCTGAGCACCGAGCAGGTGCAGGCCGCGGTCCGCATCGCCGCGGTAGTGCATGCCGTCGCCGCCACGCTGGACGGCGAGGACGCGCTCGCCCGCGAGACCGCCGCAGCGGCCTGAGCCCGGGCCGTTTCCGGACCGCTTGAGCCCCGTCCCGTGCCGCTGTTAGGCTCGGCGGAAACGGGATGGGGTTCCCCGGTCAACCGCTCCTGCGCCCTGCCGGCGTTCGAGATGATGACTCCTGCATCATATTCGTCCCCGCAGGAGACCCCATGCTGCTCAACTACGCCCTTGTCGCCCTCGGCGGCGCGCTCGGCTCCATGCTCCGCGCCTGGGGGGTGGTCGCCGTCCAGACCCTCACCGGCGCCGCCCTGCCCTGGGGCACCATCGCGATCAACGTCATCGGCTCGTTCGTCATCGGCTTCTTCGGCACGCTGACCGCCAATGACGGGCGCTTCGCCGCCCCCCACGACCTGCGCACCTTCGTCATGGTCGGCATCTGCGGCGGCTTCACCACCTTCTCCTCGTTCAGCCTGCAGACGCTGGAGCTGATCCGCGACGGCCGCCCCGCCGCCGCACTCGGCAATGTCGCGCTGTCGCTGGTGCTCTGTCTCGCCTCCGTCGCCGCCGGCTACGGCGCCGCGGTCGCCCTGCGCGGCGCGCCCGTCGGGCTGAACCTGTCCGACAACGCCCGCCACATGGTCGTCGCCATCGCCCGGCCGGTGCCGTCCGACACCGGCGTGCTCGCCTTCGCCCGACGCCTCGCACCCCAGGACGGCGGCCGGCTCACCCTGATCGCCATCGAGAGCGGCCAGCGCGACCTGGTCCCCAGCGTCGACATCCCCGCCACCCGCCTCCGCGCCCGCTGGATCGCCGAAGCAAGGTCCGAACTCGACACCTGGATCGCCTCCTGCCGCAACGACGGCATCGACGCCCGCCTCGTCACCGTGCGCGGCAGCGGCGCGCTCGCCCTGCTCGAACACGGCCGCAGCACGCACCTGCTGCTGCTCGACGCCGACAGTGCACGCGGCCATGCCAGACTGTTCGCCCTGGCGGCGAGAACGCGACGGCCGGTACTGCTGGTGCCGCACGACAGCGTGGTGCCGGACGGGTTGCAGGCCGGGCAGCAGGGCTGCGAACTCGCCACCTTGCCGGGTATGCGTCGAATCGATCGGCGCCAGTCCGGCGACGCCACGACCACCGCGCTCGTCTGGCAGGCCTGAACGCCGTCAGGACGGTTCCGGCGCGAGGCCGTACAGGCCCAGGACCTCCGCATCTTTCAAGACCGCCTCGATGAACGGATGCATGTCGGCGCCGATCAGCAACGGAATGAATCGATCGACGAGTGCGTCCGGCCAGTCCCACCAGCGTACCTTGAGCAGGAACTCGACCACCTCCGGCGCGAACCGTGTCGAGCGGACCCGGCCCGGATTGCCGACACAGATGCTGTAGGGCGGGATGGTCCCCGAAACGATCGTGCCCGCGCCGATCACGCAGCCATCCCCGATGCGTGCCCCCGGCAGGATGATGGCCTGGTGTCCGATCCAGACATCGTTGCCGATGACGACATCGCGGGCGACGTGATCGATGCCGCCCACTGCGGTTCCGGGCCAGTCGAACCACAGGGTCATGAAGGGATAGGTGCTCGGCGTGCGGACGGTATGATTGCCGAGAATGATCGACGGATCGGCCAGCGAGCAGTAGCGCCCGATCGTGAGCCTGCCGAGGCTCGGTTCCAGGATCAGCGGTCGGCCGTAGGTCTTCTCGCCGATGCTCCAGCCGAACATCTGGATCTGCTGCGACAGGAGATCCGCGGTATAGCTGCCGAAGCGCTGGATGCGCGTGCGGCTGTACTCGCGGACCAGATCGATGAAACGGCCGCGCGCCACCGGATCCGACCGCAGCCAGGCTTGCCGGACCTCCGCGGGATCGAGGTTCTCGATCAGGGCCGCCAGCGCCGGCTGGCCGTCATCGGGGCCTTCCAGCAGCGATTGCACCGCACTGATCGACGGTGAGACGTCCTGAGGCAACATCGGCCGCATTCCCTTCCGGGGTTCCGTTCCGCCGACGCCGGTCAAGGCTTGCTCACCGCGTCGGACATTCCGAAACCGGAACGATATCGCATCGGCAGGATTTGTCGATACGCACGCTCCGCGCGGCCGGCCGGACTATCCGACCAGCGGATCGCACCGTGTGGTAACGGCGTGATCGAGCGGACCCGCCCCCGACCCATACCCGGGTGCGGCCGCGATCGCCCGCTGCAGATACGATCGCGCGCGCGCAATCGCCGCAGGCAGGGCCAGCCCCTGCGCCAGCCCACAGGCAATCGCGCTGGCCAGCGTGCAGCCAGTGCCGTGGGTGTGGCGCGTGGCGATGCGCGGGGCGGTGAATTCCTCGATCCCATCTGCGGTAAACAGCAGGTCGGTGAGCACGTCGCCGGGCAGATGGCCGCCCTTGAGCAGCACCGCGCCGGCCCCCAGCGCGAACAGCCGCCGCCCGACCGCCTCCATCTGCCCGACATGGTCGAGCGGCAGCCCGGCGAGCAGCGCGGCTTCCGGCGCATTCGGCGTCAGCAGGCTGGCCATCGGCAGCAACTCAGAGCGCAGCACCCCGATCGCCGCCGAATCGAGCAGCGAGGCCCCGCCTTTGGCCACCATCACCGGATCCAGCACGAAGGGCACCGTGGGGCGCGCCCGCAGTGCGTCGCGAACGGTACGGATGGTGGCGATGTCGCCCAGCATGCCGGTCTTGACCGCATCCGTACCGAGATCGTCCCACACGCAGTCGATCTGCCGGCGGATGAAGCCGGGCGCGACCGGCACGATGTCGTGCACGCCGAGCGTGTCCTGCGCGGTCAGCGCGGTGAGAGCCGTCATCGCGAAACCGCCCAGCGCGGTGATCGCCTTGATGTCGGCCTGGATGCCCGCCCCGCCGCCGGAATCGCTGCCCGCAATGACCAGGACGCGGCCCTTCACCTCCTCAGGCCGCCTGGCTGACGTGCTCGATGGTCTCGCACAGCCGGTCCACCACGCTCTCGACCAGCGCGCGGTCCTCGCCCTCGGCCATCACCCGCACCAGCGGCTCGGTGCCGCTCTCGCGCAGCAGCAGCCTCCCCTGCCCGGCGAGCTCCGTCTCGGCGAGGCGCACCTGCGCACGCACGCTGTCGGCACGCAGCGGCGACGGGCCGGTGAAGCGGACATTCTTGAGCACCTGCGGCAACGGCTGGAACAGCCGGCACACCTCGGAGGCCGGCCGCCCCTGCTCGACGATCACCGACAGCACCTGCAACGCCGCGATCAGCCCATCGCCGGTGGTGCCGTAATCCGACAGGATCATGTGGCCCGACTGCTCGCCGCCGACATTGTAGCCGCCGGTCCGCATCCGCTCGGCGACATAGCGATCACCCACCGCGGTCCGCTCCAGACGCAGCCCCTCGCCCTCGAGGAACCGCTCCAGCCCGAGATTGGACATCACGGTCGCCACCACGCCGCCGCCCTTGAGCCGCCCGTCGCGCCCCCAGGCACGCGCGATCAGGGCGAGGATCTGGTCGCCATCGACGATCTGGCCGCGCTCGTCGCAGATCATCACCCGGTCGGCATCGCCGTCGAGCGCGATGCCGAGATCGGCGCGGTGTGCCACCACCTTCGCACACAGCGTCTGCGGCACGGTGGAGCCGCATTCGCGATTGATGTTGAGCCCGTCCGGCGAGGTGCCGATCCGGTGCAGGTCCGCGCCCAGCTCCCACAGCGCGGTGGGCGCGACCCGATAGGCGGCGCCATGCGCGCAGTCGAGCACGATCTTGAGCCCGTCCAGCCGCCGGCCGCGCGGGAACGAGGATTTCGCACTCTCGATATAGCGCCCGGCGGCGTCGTTGAGGCGCGAGGCGCGACCGATCGCCGCCGGCGTCGCCAGCCGCCCGGAGAGATCGGAATTGACCAGCGCCTCGATCGCGTCCTCGACCTCGTCCGACAGCTTGAACCCGTCCGGCCCGAAGAACTTGATGCCGTTATCCTCGAACGGGTTGTGCGAGGCCGAGATCATCACGCCGAGATCGGCGCGCAGGCTCCGCGTCAGCATGGCGATCGCCGGCGTCGGCAGCGGACCCACGAACGTCACGTCCATGCCGGCGGAGAGGAACCCCGACACCAGCGCCGACTCGATCATGTAGCCCGATAGCCGCGTGTCCTTACCGATCACCACCCGGTGGCGATGGTTGCCGCGGATGAAGTGCAGCCCGGCCGCCTGACCGAGCCGCATCGCGGTCTCAACACTCATCGAGCCCTTGTTGGCGGTGCCGCGCACCCCGTCGGTGCCGAACAGACGACGCTTCACTTGCCGAACTTCCCGATTCCCTGGGGGCCGATGACCCCTTCTACCACGCCATGCAGCGCAGACCACATCCGCAGGGCCTCGACGGTCTGGGCCACGTCATGCACACGCAGGATCACATCGCCGAACGCCAGCCCCGGCAGGGCGGCCACGATCGACCCCACCGCGCGCCGATCCGCCCGCGCCTGCCCGGTGGCCGCCCCCACGAACCCCTTGCGCGACACCCCCAGCAGCACCCGGCAGCCGAGATTGGCGAGCGCCGGCAGCCCGCGCAGCAGCACGAGATTGTGCTCGGCGGTCTTGGCGAAACCGATGCCCGGATCGACGATGATCCGCTCGCGCCCGACCCCCGCCGCCACCGCCCGCCCGATCGCCGCATCCAGCTCGTCGAGCACCTCGGCCATCACGTCGCCATAGGCCGCATGCGCATCCATCGTCTGCGGCGTGCCGCGCATGTGCATCAGCACCACCGGCGCCTGCGCCTGTGCGACGATCTCCGCCGCGCCCGGATCGGCCAGCGCGCTGACATCGTTGATCACCGTCGCCCCGGCTTCGAGCACCGCCGCCATCGTCGCCGCATGCCGCGTATCGACGCTGACGCAAACCCCCTCGGCCGCGAGCCGCGACACCACCGGCAGCACCCGCGCGATCTCGTCGGCAGGCGTCACCGCGACCCCGCCCGGCCGCGTACTCTCACCACCGACATCGACCAGCCCGGCGCCCGCCGCCACCAGCCCCCGCCCGGCCCCGATCGCCGCCTCCGGATCGGTGCGTCCGCCATCGGAAAAACTGTCGGGGGTCACGTTGAGGATCCCCATCACCAGCATTCCGCCCGGCAGTCCGGCCAGCGGCGGCCGCGCGGTCAGCCGGTCGAGCACCTCCGACCAGGCCGCCGGCGCCTCGACCGCCCTGACGAAGGCACCCCCCACCCCGAGCTCACGCAGCAGGGCGAACGCCGCCCCGCCGCCGCCGGCCAGCGGCAGGGCATCCCCGGCCCGGACCGCGTCCGCGGCCTGGCAGCCGAACAGCAGACCGGAGGGTTCGAGCCAGAGAGATCGCGCACAGGACATGACCCCGGTTCAAGCACCGATCGCCCGACACGGCCAGCGCCGAACTGCCGACGCTTCCTCAGTCACATCAGAGCCTGTCTCAGAGTTCGAGACCGAGCACCTTGAAGCCGTTGGCCCTGGCATAGCCTTGCAACATCTTGATGTCGTCGAGATGATGGTCATGTCCGGCGCCGCGCACCTGCGCCTCGCTCAGGATCACCGGGGCGGCGGCCGGCACCGCGAAACCCGGCGGCACCGAGGTATCGACCTGGTCGCGCGGCAGCAGGGCGGAGGCGATCGAGCCGGACGTGGCCGCACGGATACCGAGCGGGGCGAGGCCGAAGCGCGTGCAGATGAAGTTCAGGATCGCATTGGGATCATACTGGTTCCTGACCACCGTGCCCGTGCCGTTGCGACGCGCCCGCGGCCCGATCAGCACGAACGGCACCCTTATGCCGAGGCGGCCGTCATTGCCGCCGCCGGCCAGATTGGCCTCGCGTGCGCTCACCGGCGCCATCGGCGGCGCGACATGATCGGCAAATCCGCCCCACTCGTCATAATTGATGATCAGCAGCGTGTTCGCCCAGGCCGGGCTGAGGCGCAGGGTCTCGTAGATCGAGTTCAGAAACGCCTGACCGTTGCGCACATCGGCGATCGGATGGTCGTCGTTCGACAACCCCAGCGCCTCGCCGATGAAGGCGGGGTCGATGAACGAGATCGCCGGCAGGCTGCCGCTCAGCGCATCGAGGGCGAACTGGGCGACGGGCTTCGAGATACCGAGCAGGCGCGTGCCCCACAGCGCGGTCATCGGCGCATCGGAATAGTAATAGCGCGCCGACACCCCGGCCTCCGCCGCACGATCCCAGATCGTCGGCAGGGTGCTCAGCAGGCCGGAATGGTCTGCAGGCGTGCCGCCCGTGGACAGCCGGTCGCACTCCCCGGCATGCATGTAGATCCGGTTCGGCCAGGTCGGCCCCATCAGTCCGGTGAAATAGCGATCGCCGATGGTGAAGAGGCTCGCCGCCGCCGAATAGAACGGCACCTGCTCGCGAGAGAAATAGCCCAGCGGAAACGGGTCCGCCTGCAGCAGCGAGGGCAGGCCGTTGACGGTGACATCCTCCGACCGCAGGAAGCCGTCCATCGCGCCATTGTTGAAGCAGGTCCGCCCGGCATCGTAGCCATGCACCGGATCGCCGCCGAGCAGGTTCCAGGTGTCGGGCAGGCGATAGCTGCCGAACGACTGGCCGTGGGTGTTGGTGAAGCTCCGCCCGGCCTGCACGCCATCCGCGCCCGGCACCCAGCCGAGCATGTGATCGAAGGAGCGGTTTTCCATCATCAGCACGATGACATGCCTGATGTCGGAGAAATCGTCCGCGACGCCGGGTGTCGCCTGGGCGAAGGCGCGGCCGGGAAGCCGGCTCGCGGCCGCGGTCGCGGCGAGCCCGGCGAGCAGCCGGCGGCGGTCACGGTCGATGCCATCGGCGGTCATCGCCGGATCGGAGGTGCCATCGCCATCGCCGGTGTCGTCGAACATCATCGCCGTCTGTCGCCCCTTCGGTGAAGAACGGGGCGGACCCTAACCCCGCCTGGCGGCGGGGCGGAACGGGCTCGGGGTCTTTGTCTTCAAAACATCATCGGCTCAGCCGCGCTGCAGCGCACGGAACACGACATCGCGAAAACGCTGGCCGCCACCATGGGCGGCGATCGCGGCGTTCGGGGGCAGCAGCTCGCCGGTGTAGAGATGCGTCCCGCCGAACACATAGGCGCCGCGCGTCTCCGTGCCGTTGAGTTCCACGGCGACATGCACCTGCTCGAAGCGGTCGATGATCGCTGGGTCGAGCAGCATCGCGGCCGCCAGCGGGTCGTTGTAGGTGGCGCCGGGCTTGTGCCGTGTCTGCATCTCGAAGCGCAGCCGCTCGGTGTTGGAGCGCAGGAAGATCTCGCTTCGCCTGGTATGAAGACCCCCGATCCGCTCGAAATCGGCAGGGCCGAGCATCGCGTCCGGCCCGAGATCGCCGGTCATCACGATCGGTGCTCCGGACCTCATGACGATGTCGGCCGCCTCCGGATCGACCATCGAATTGAAGCTGACATTGGTGCCGATCCCCTCGTAGCGACCACCGACCAGCACGATCCCGCGCAGCTTGCCGGCGATGGCAGGATCGACGATCAGGGCCGAGGCGATATTGGTCAGCCCGCCCAGCCCGAGCAGCACCACCTCGCCGGGAAATCTCGACACGATATCGACGATCGCCGTCGCCGCATGTCCGGCCGCGGCCGGCGCGCCACCATCCGGCACGACGAGTTCGCCGAGCCCGGAGGCGCCGTGGATGAACCCGGCATGGGGATAAGACCGGTTGAGCAGCGGATGACCCAGCCCGCGGAAGACGGGAATCGTCCCGTTGCCGAACAGTCGCGCCACATACAGCGCGTTGCGAACCTCCTGGTCATACTCGACATTCCCCGGAGCAACGGTAATCGCCTCGATGCCGAGCCCAGGCGCACCGAGCAGCATCAGCAGCGCCAGCAGATCATCGGTGCCCGGATCGGTGTCGACGATGACGCGGCGCACACCGTTCAGCCAGTCGACGGACGGCACCGGCTGGCCCAGGGCGGTCCACGCCGCCTGACCGCGCGCGCCCTTCACCGCTGCTCCCGCGACCAGCGCGGCCGCGCCACCGAAAATGAACCCGCGCCGACCGACGCGGCAGGATCGGCTCATACCCGCTGCAGCCCCGTCATCGAACGAATGCAATCCATGCGCGGACACGAGGCAGGGCGCGCGGCGTGCGGATCAGCCTGCCGCCGGGGCCGGCTCGGCCGGCGGCTCCTCCTGCCGCTTGCCCGTGCTGGGCACCGAGGCGCGACGGTTCTCGACCATCGGCTCGTCCACCACCCGCTTGATCACCGGCTCGCCGCGCAGGACGGTACGGATCTCGTCGCCGGACAAGGTCTCGTATTCGAGCAGGCCGCGCGCGAGACGATGCAACTCCTCGACATTGTCGCTCAGCAGCGTGCGGGCGTGGTTATAGGCATTGTCGATGATCGAGCGGATCTCGCTGTCCACCTCGCGCGCGGTGGCCTCGGAGACGTTCTTGTTCTGCTGGACCGAATGGCCGAGGAACAGCTCCTGGCTGTTATCGCCATAGGCCATCATGCCGAGCTTCTCGCTCATACCCCATTCGGTCACCATCCGGCGCGCCTGGTCGGTGGCCATCTTGATGTCGCCCGACGCACCCGACGAGACCTTGTCGGCGCCGAAGATGATCTCCTCGGCCGCACGCCCGCCCATCGCCATCACCAGCTCGGACAGCAGCTTGGACTTGCTCTTCGAGTAGCGATCACCCTCCGGCAGGCTCATCACCAGGCCGAGCGCCCGGCCGCGCGGGATGATGGTCGCCTTGTGGACCGGGTCACATTCCGGCAGGTGCATCGCGCAGAGCGCGTGGCCGCCCTCGTGATAGGCGGTCATCCGCTTCTCGGCATCGCTCATCACCAGCGAGCGGCGCTCCGCCCCCATCAGCACCTTGTCCTTGGCGTTCTCGAACTCGAGCATCGCCACGGTACGCTTGCCGAGGCGGGCGGCGAGCAAAGCTGCCTCATTGACGAGATTGGCCAGATCGGCGCCCGAGAAGCCGGGCGTACCACGGGCGATGGTCTTGGGGTCGACATCGGAGGCAAGCGGCACCTTGCGCATGTGCACGCGCAGGATCTTCTCGCGACCGGCGACGTCGGGATTGGGCACCACGACCTGACGGTCGAAGCGGCCCGGACGCAACAGGGCGGGGTCGAGCACGTCGGGACGGTTGGTGGCGGCAATCAGGATCACGCCCTCGTTGCTCTCGAACCCATCCATCTCGACCAGCATCTGGTTGAGCGTCTGCTCGCGCTCGTCATTGCCGCCGCCCAGGCCGGCGCCGCGATGGCGCCCCACCGCGTCGATCTCATCGATGAAGATGATGCAGGGCGCGCTCTTCTTGCCCTGCTCGAACATGTCGCGCACGCGCGAGGCACCGACGCCGACGAACATCTCGACGAAATCCGAGCCGGAAATGGTGAAGAACGGCACGTTGGCCTCGCCGGCGATGGCACGGGCCAGCAGCGTCTTGCCGGTGCCGGGTGGGCCGACCAGCAGCACGCCCTTGGGGATCTTGCCGCCGAGACGCTGGAATTTCTGCGGGTCGCGCAGGAAATCGACGATCTCCTGCAGCTCGCCCTTGGCCTCGTCGATGCCTGCGACGTCATCGAAGGTGATGCGGCCCTGCTTCTCGGTCAGCATCTTCGCGCGCGATTTGCCAAACCCCATCGCCCGGCCGCCACCGGACTGCATCTGGCGCATCACGAACAGCCAGGCGCCGAAGAACAGCAGCGTCGGCAGCCAGCCGATCAGGATTCGCAGCAGCGGCGAGGTGTCGGATTCGAGCGGCTTGGCGATCACCTGCACCTTGTGATCGAGCAGGCGGGAGACCAGGCCGGGATCGCTCGGCGCATAGGTCTCGAAGGCGGTGCCATTGGTGAGCTGGCCGGAGACGTTGTGCTCCTGGATCACCACGCTGCGCACCTGCCCGGAATCGACGTCGCTGATGAAGTCGGAGAAGGCGAGCTGCTGCGCGAGGTGCTGGTTGCTGGCCGGTTGAAGCATCTCGAAGACCAGCGCCAGCACGAGGGCGACGATGATCCACGGGGCCAGCAGACGTCCGAAATTACCCATCTCTTCCTTCATCCGTGGCCAGGAGGGTGCGGCGGCAGCCCGGCATCCCGACCAGTCCTCAACATAGGATGCCCGACAAAGGTAAACAGCCCCTTTCTGTGCAGATCGGCCACAGTACGGGATGATTTTTATGTCAGGGCCACAGGGCCCGGCCCAGCAGCGGATCGCGCCAGACGGGTTCGACGCCCAGATCCGCGTATCCCGGCTCGAAGAATCCGAGATGAGGCACGGCGACCAGCCGCGCCCCCTGGCGCAGGGCCGGAATCGCGGCCCGCAGTGCCGGCTTCGGCCAGGGATGGGCGACGACGCGCGGGGGCGGTTGGGCGCCGAGCGCGCCGAGAGTGACGCCGTCGCCCGGCCTGCCGCGCAGGCGGAAGCGCGCATCCCAGACCGCGCCGTCCGCAGCCGCGACCGGCGCGGCACAGGCGGCGGGCTCGCGCACCAGCCAGACCGCACCCGCGGAACGCACGGCGCGCACACCGCCGAGCGTCGCACCCGCGGCCGCCCTGGCGGCAAATGTCGCCAGGGCGTTCGTGCCGGGTGCGAACGCCCCCGCCCCCACCCAGCGCACCAGTGCCGACAGCGCGGCCGGGCTGAGCCGGGCCGGGGCGACACGCAGGGCCACCGCACCATAGGCCGTCGGCGCGCAGCAGGCGGCGAGTTCATCGGCGAGCGCCGCCTCGCCGCGCATCCTGGCCGATCCGGCCGCAGCGGCACGCGCCAGCAGCGCGGCGATGGCGTCGGGATCGTCGCGCAGCCCGGCACGCAGGCGGGCGCGGGTGTGACGGTGATCGGCGTTGGACGGATCCTCCACCCAGCCGAGTCCCGCCGCGCGCAGCACCTCGCGCAGCCCCTGCGGCGGGCAGCCGAGCAGCGGGCGCACCAGGCGAAGGTCGCGCTGCTCGGCGATCGTCGCCATTGCCGCGAGACCGCGCTCCCGGCTGCCGGCCCGTTCACGCATCGCCACCGTCTCGGCCTGGTCCAGCCGGTGATGGGCGAGCAGCAGGTCGATCGCGCCGGCCTCGCGACACGCTGCAAACAGCGCCGTGTAGCGGGCCGCGCGGGCACGGGCGGCGATCGCCGGACCCGGGCCGAGATTGTCGAGCCGCAGGATGCGGGACTCGACGCCGATCGCGGCCAGGCGCCGCGCGGTCAGCGCCGCCTCGTCGGCCGATTCCGGGCGCAGGCGATGATCGACGATCAGCCCGAGCAGGCGATCGGGCCGCCCTTGCGCGGTCCCGGCCTGCCAGCGCTGTGTCAGCCACGCCAGCGCGAGGCTGTCGGCGCCGCCCGAGACCGCGAGGGCGACGGGGCCGCCGGCCCAAGGACCGAGCCCGGCCATCCGCCCGGCGAACCAGGCGGCGTCGGGCGGTGCAGCGTCAGTGGCAGGCGCTGCGGGCACGCAGGGCGCTCGCCGCCCCCTTGACCTTGGCCGAGGCGGCGGGGAATTCGCTCCTGAGCTTGCCGAGCGCCTCGCAGGCCGAGTTGTGGTCGCCGAGCGCGGTCATCGCATAACCGACCCCGAGCAGCGCGTCCGGCGCGCGCGGGCCGCGCGGCGCGCGCTGGTAGGCGTCGTAATAGGCGAGTGCCGCCTGCTGGTACTGACGCTCGCCGGTCAGCGCCTGGCCGAGCAGGAACTGTGCGGAAACCGAACTGCCGGCCGCGCGGGCGGATTGCTCGGCGGCGGCGTAGTCGTGACGCGCGAGGGCGGCGTTGCCATCGCGCAGGGCCTGTTCCGGGGTCGCCGCGCGCGGCGCAGGCGGGGCGGCCGGCGTCTTCACCGCCGGCCCGGCGACGGCCGGCGCGACCGCGGCACCGGCAGCAGCGCCGGCCGCGGCTGCGTTGCCCCCGCCCTGCTGAAGCTGAAAGCCCAGATCGCTGACCTGCTTCGACAGGGTGGCGGTCTGCGTCTGCACCTGGTTGGTCAGATCATCGACGCGACCACGCAGCTCACGCACCTGATCCTCGAGCCGGGAGACGCGGTCGAGCAGCTGCGCGGTCAGCCCACCCGTCGCGGCACCGCCGGCATCCGGAGCGCCCTGCGGCACCGGCGCGGGCAGGCCGCCACCGGAACCGCCCTGGGTCTGCTGGAGCTGCTGCACTTCCTGCCGCAGTTCGAGAATCTGGTTCTGCAGGGCGATCGCGTCACGCGAGTCCATCTGCGCGCGGGCGGCGGGAGCGGCGAGCAGGCAGGTCGCGGCCAGTGCCGGCAGCGGCAGCAGGCGCAGGAAATCGAAACGGACGGTCACGTCGGGCTCCGCAGCAGACAGATCGGATGCGCCAGAGACAGGGTAAGCCGGCGCCTCCTGTCAAGGCAGAGTCGCAAAAAGGGCGGAGCCTCGCGGCCCCGCCCCTCGTCTTCGTTCGCAGAAGCGAAACCCCGGTCTCAGCGGACCGAGGTGATCGCGTTGCGGTTCTGCGACCACGCCTCTTCGGTATCGCCCGGATCGGTCGGACGATCCTTGCCGTAGCTGATGGTGCTCAGACGGTCGGCGCTGACACCCTTGGCGACCAGATAGTCGCGCGCGGCGTTGGCGCGGCGGTTGCCGAGCGCGAGGTTGTATTCCTCGGTGCCGCGATCGTCGCAGTTGCCGGCGATCTGCACGGCAACCTGCGGGTAGCGCGCCAGCCAGTCGGCCTGGCGGTCCAGCGTCGACTGCGCGTCGGACGACAGGCTGTTCTGGTTGAACGCGAAATAGACGCGATCGCCGACATTGGCGACCAGGTCCTGCTCGCTGCCCGGAACCGGGCCGGCGGTGCCGGTCGTGGCCGCACCCGTGCCGCCTGCGGCGCCGGTGTTGGCAGTGTTGTCGGACGAACAGGCGGCGAGCAGGGCGGCGAGGCCGAGAACGCCGAGGACCTTCAGGCGCATGAGTGCGATTCCTCGAATGGACGAAGTTGAAACGAGCGTCCCGTCAGCGCCGGGCGCAGCGCAATAGTCCCATTGCCCCGGAAGATGATTCCGGTAGCGATTCGGACACGAAACGCGCAATGCGCCCACCGGTTGCCCCGGTCAAGACGACCCGGGCCGGCTAATCGTTATTTAATCCTACCCCGCGAGCGGCGACCATGCCGGACCCGACGCACCGCCCGGGGTCGACATCCGCCGCTGGTTGAACCCGGCGATGTCGATCTGCGACAGCCACGACGAGAACCCGCCCCCGCCCGACCCCGCCGCCGACTGCTCGCAATAGGCGATGACGCGCCCGTTGGGGCAGAAGCTCGCCCCCTCGACGGTGAAGCCGGAGGTCAGCGTACGCTCGCCGCTGCCATCGGGATTCATCACCCCCAGCGCGAAACCGCCGCCGCCGATGCGCGAGAACGCGATCAGGTCCCCCCGCGGCGACCACACCGGCGATTCGTACTGACCCTTGCCATAGGAGATGCGCTTCGCACCGCCGCCACCCGCCCCCATCACATAGAGCTGCGGGCTGCCGTCGCGATCCGAGCAGAACACGATCTGCGACCCATCGGGGCTGTAGCAGGGCGAGACATCGATCGCGCCGGAATTGGTGAGCTGCGTGCGCCCGCCGCCCAGGGACACGCGCCAGATGTCGGACCCGCCACCGCGCGTGACCGCCATCAGCACCGAACCGCCATCGGGGCTGAAGCGCGGCGAGAACGACATGCCCGGGAACTCGCCCAGCACCCGCTGCCGGCCGCTGCCGAGGTCATAGAGATAGACGCGCGGGCGGTTGTTGGCGAAGCTCATGAAGGCGATCTGGTCGGCATGCGGCGCGAAGCGCGGCGACAGCACCAGCCACTCGCCGCCGGTCAGCACGCGGTTGTTCGCACTGTCCTGGTCCATGATCGCCAGCCGCGTCACCGGGCTGCTGCGCGACCCGCTGCGCGCCACATAGCAGATGCGGGTATCGAAATAGCCGCTCTCGCCCAGCATGCGCGAATAGATCACGTCGGCGATCATGTGCGCGATGCGTCGCCAGTTCGCGCCACTGGTGGTGAACGCCGTGCCCTGGAGCTGCTGGCCCGCATTGACGTCCCACAGCCGGAACTCGACCCGCGCGTTCGACCCGCCGCCCTGCGCCGAGCCGGTGACCAGCGCACGCGCGCCCATCGCCTTGTAGGTGGCGAAATCGGGCATGCCCGAGCCACCACCGGCGGAAGCCGCGGCACCCAGCGGACGGAACAGCCCGCAACCGGCGAGATCGTTGTTGATCACCGAGGTGATCTGATCGCCCAGACCCGGACCGAAGGACGGGATCGCGATCGGAATCGGCTCCTGACGCGCACCGGCCACCGAAATCTCCGCCGCCCCCGGCGCATTCGGGTTCGCCCCCTGGGCCGAGGCGCGCGGTGCCAGCAGCGGCACCGCGGCGATGCCACCGAACACGCCGCCGGCCAGTGCGATGGCCTGGCGACGGGCCAGACCGCGCCGGTCGGCAGCCAGATCGGCCAGGCCTTGGGCGGTATCGTCATCAAGCAGGTGCGACATGACTTTCCTCGATCCTTGCTTTCCCGGCACTCACGGCCGGAACACGAATTTGAGCTGCTGGGTACGGCCCAGCAGGTTCGGCGGCATCGGCAGATGCGCGCATTGCGGGCTCAATACCGCCGCACGCGCCCGCTCGGCCAACGCCCGATAGCCGGGATCGGACGCCATCCGCGCCGCGTCCCCCGGCGAGAACGACACCATCCGCGCCTCCCCCGACGCATCCACCGTGACCGTCAGATGCGCCGAAAATTGGGCATAATCGCGCGCCTCGGTGTCTTCGGTGTAGCAACGCTTCACCGAATTGCCGATCGCCGCCTGCTGCCCCTGGGTGAGCTGGCCCGTCACGTTGGCGAGCGAGCCGCGCGCCTGGTCGGGATTGGCCTGCGCGCTCGGCGCATGGGTCTGCTTCTGGTCGGCGCGGAACTTCTCCAGCGTCGCCATCAGCGAATGCGAATCCACCGCCGTGTTCTTCGTCGGGTTCGGCTGCGTGATGTGACTCGCGACCGGCGGGCTCGGCAGCGCGGGCAGCGGATTGGGCGTCGGCGGCGCGATCGTCTTTGCCGGCGAGGGCGGCGAGGGCGTCGGCGGCGTCTGCACCGCCTCCGGCGACGGCGTGTCCTGCTTCGGCGGCGTGGGCAGCGGCTCGATCTTGGCCGGCGTCACCTCGGGCGGCGGCGGCTGCGGGGTCGGCGGCGGCGGTGGCGGCGGCGGTTCCTCGATCGGCTTGAGCTCGGGCGGGGTGGGCGAGGGCTGCGCCTCATGCGGTACCGGATCGGCGACCGGCGCCACCTTGGAGACCGGCTTCGCCTCCGATTTCTCCGGCGTGGTCGCCGCCGACCCGCCGGTGAACTCCATCTCCACCGAAGGCGGCTCCTCGGGCTCCGGCGCCTTCGGCACCGGCAGCACGATCAGCAGCGACAGCAGCACAAGCAGATGCGCGCCCGCCGAATACAGCAGGCCACGTCGCAGAACCCTGTCGTCATCGCGGAGGCGACGCACCGGTCGCCTACTTCGTCGGCGCGCTGGTCGGCTGTTGCGCCAGCAGGGCCACGCGGGTGAAGCCACCCTGGGTAATGCGGCCCATCACCTCCATCACCTTGCCGTAGTCGATATGCTGGTCGCCACGCACGAAGATGCGATGCGTCGGATCGTTCTGGCTCATCGCCTGGAGCTTGGCCACCAGCTCGTCGAGGCTGACCACCTGATCGCCGATATAGGTCGAGCCATCGGCCTTGATCGACACGGTGATCGGCTTGTTGTCGGAATTGACCGGGGTGGCGTCGGTCTTCGGCAGATCGACATTCACCCCCGTGGTCATCATCGGCGCGGTGACCATGAACACGATCAGCAGCACCAGCATCACGTCGACCAGCGGGGTGACGTTGATGTCGGCCATCGGCCGGTAGCGCGACCGCGCGCCCAGCGGGCCGCGACCGCCGCCGCCCGAGGAAGGTCCGAGCCCGCCGGCCACCGTTCAGCTCCGCTCTTCGGACTGGCGCGACAGGATCGCACCGAACTCGGTGCCGAACGTCTCCAGCCGGGTCGCGAAACGCGTCATCTTGGCATTGATGGTGTTGTAGGCGATCACCGCCGGGATGGCGGCGATCAGGCCGATCGCGGTCGCGAACAGCGATTCCGCAATACCGGGGGCCACCACCGCGAGGTTGGTGTTGTGCATCTTCGCAATCGCCGAGAAGCTGGACATGATGCCCCAGACGGTGCCGAACAGGCCGATGAACGGTGCGTTGGCGCCGACGGTGGCGAGAAACACCATCCACCGCTCCAGCCGCTCCATCTCGCGGGCGATGGTGATGCCCATCGCCCGATCCACCCGGTCGCGCACCGAGCCGCGCGCCAGGTCGGGCGAGACCCGCGCGCTGCGCCGCCACTCGCCCATCGCCGCACCGAACACCGCCGCCATCGGATGCGAGGTGCGCACGCCTTCCTGCTCGTAGAGGTCGTCGAGACTGCCGCCCGACCAGAACCGCTCCTCGAACGCATCCGCCTGGGCATTCACCCGGCGCAGCAGCATCAGCTTCTGGTAGACGATCGCATAGACCCACACGCTGGCGACGATCAGCCCGACCATCACCAGCTTGACGACGATCGACGCCTGCAGGAACAGCCCCCACAGCGAGAGGTCGCCGCCCGAGGCCGCAGCGCCCATGTTCACCGCATCCACAGCCCGATCCAAGGCCATACTCCCACCAACAGGCGTCCGATTCGGACGAAAACCGCGCTTCGTTTAGCCGCCTTTCAAGCGGAATTGAAGAAGCACGGCACAGAAGATTGTTCGCATTACGTTTTCGTGAGGTCCAACGGCCTCATTCGCCGCTGCGCATCCCCTCCAGCACCTCGCGCCAGCGTTGCGGAATGCGCGTCGGCGAGCCGTTGGGGCGCACGCAGGCCAGCGTCACCTCCAGCCGCGCCACCGCCACGCCGTCGCGTTCGAGGATCTGGTTCAGCTTGACGGTCGCCCCACCGAGGGCCGTCACCCCGCTGACCACGGTGATCAGATCGTCCAGCACCACCGGCTTGAGGCAGTCGAGCGAGACATGGCGCACCACGAAGCCGCAGCCATGCAGCCGCACCATCTCGGCGACACTCGCCCCCTCCGTGCGCAGCGCCTCGGTGCGCCCGCGCTCCGCATAGGCAAGATACTGGGCGTAATACATCACGCCGAGCGCATCGGTATCCTCGTAATAGACGCGATAGGTGGCGCGGTGATGTCTGGGCAAGGCTGAAATGTCCCTCTTCAGGCGTCGCTGTCGGACAGCAGATCGAGCGGCAGTTGCGAGGCCGAACGCGGCGGCACCAGCCCGAGATGCCGCCAGCCGAGCTCGCCCAGCACGCGGCCGCGCGAGGTGCGCAGCACCAGCCCTTCCTGGATCAGATAGGGCTCGATCACGTCCTCGATCGTGTCACGCGCCTCGGCCAGGGCCGCCGCCAGCGTCTCCACCCCCACCGGGCCGCCATGATGATGCTCGGCGATCCGCCGCAGATACCGCCGGTCCATCGCATCGAGCCCCAGCGCGTCCACCTCCAGCCGGGTGAGGGCCGCATCCGCCAGCGCACGATCCACCACCTGCCCGGCCGCCGTCACCGCGGCGAAATCGCGCACCCGCCGCAGCAGCCGTCCCGCGATGCGCGGCGTGCCGCGCGAGCGCCGCGCGATCTCCTCCGCCCCTTCCGACGACAGCGCGAACCGCAGCTTCTCCGCCCCGCGCGCCACGATCAGCCGCAGTTCCTCGGCGGTGTAGAACACCAGCCGCAGCGGAATGCCGAACCGGTCGCGCAGCGGCGTCGTCAGCAGCCCCGAGCGCGTCGTCGCCGCCACCAGAGTGAACGGCGACAGATCGATGCGCACGGATCGCGCCGCCGGCCCCTCGCCGATGATCAGGTCGAGCTGGAAATCCTCCATCGCCGGATACAGCACCTCCTCGATCGCCGGCTGCAGCCGGTGGATCTCGTCGATGAACAGCACGTCGCGCGGCTGCAGATTGGTCAGGATCGCCGCCAGATCCCCCGCCCGCTGGATCACCGGCCCCGACGTCGCCCGAAACCCCACCCCGAGCTCGCGCGCCACGATCTGTGCCAGCGTGGTCTTGCCCAGGCCCGGCGGCCCATGCAGCAGCACATGATCCAGCGCATCGCCACGGCCGCGCGCCGCCCGGATGAAGATGTCGAGATTCTCCCGGCTCGCCTTCTGCCCGACGAACTCGTCGAGCACCTGCGGCCGCAGGCTCGCCTCGGCCGCATCCTCCGCCTGGCGCGCCGCGCCGATCGTTCGCCCGGCATCACCGCTCATCGGGCAAGTTCCTTGAGACTGTCACGGATGATGCGGTCGAGCCCCGCCCCCTCGCCGAGGCGCTCCATCACCCGCCCCACCACCGGCTGCGCCTCGATGCGCCGGAACCCCAGACCCGCCAGGGCGAGCAGCGCATCCGTCTCCAGCCCCGCCCCCGCACCGACCACCCCGGCCGGCACCGACGCCCCGCCCGACGGCATCGCCCCGGCCTTGTCGCGCAGTTCGCTCAGGATTCGCTCCGCCAGCCGCGCCCCCACCCCCGGCGCGCGGGTGATCGACGCCCGGTCGCCGGCCGCGATCGCCGCGATCAGGTCGCGCGGCGACAGCGCCGACAGGATCGCCAGCGCCACCTTCGCCCCCACCCCCTGCACCGTGGTCAGCAGCCGGAACCAGTCGCGCTCCGCACTCTCGGCAAATCCGTACAGCGTGATCGACTCCTCGCGCACCAGCGTCTCGACCAGCAGCCGCGCCACCTCCGGCGCGCGCGGCAGGGCCGCCAGGGTGCGGGTCGACGCCATCACCAGATAGCCGACGCCGTTCACATCGACGACGCAGGACGCCGCATCGGTCTGCACCACCAGCCCGGTCAGCAGCGCGATCATGCCATGCGTGTCCCGGTGGCGACCTTCAGCGCGGAGGTGCGGTGATGGGCGTGGCAGATGGCGACCGCGAGCGCATCCGATGCGTCCGCGCGACGGATCACCGCGCCGGGCAGCAGCCGCCGCACCATCATCTCCACCTGCTCCTTGGTCGCCGCCCCGGTGCCGACCACCGCGCGTTTAACCGCCATCGCACCGTATTCTGAGACCGGAATGTCGTGCAGCGCCGGTGCCAGCAACGCGACCCCGCGCGCATAGCCGAGCTTCAGCGTCGACGACCCGTTGCGGTTGACATAGGTCTCCTCGACCGCCGCCTCCTCCGGCGCATAGGTCGAGAACAGCCCCACCAGCGCATCGTGCAGCACCCGCAGCCGGTCCGGCACCGGCAGTTCGCCATCCGTGGCGATCACCCCGTCCGCGACATGGCGCAGCCGGTTGCCGATCGCGTCGATCACCCCCCAGCCGGTGAAACGCAGGCCCGGATCGAGTCCGAGCAGCCGCGTCACGCCGACAGCTTCTCGGCGACCGCATCCGGCAGGTCGAAATTCGCCCACACGTTCTGCACGTCGTCATTCTCGTCGAGCACATCGACGAGCTTGAGCACCGAGACCGCCTTCTCCTCGTCGAGCGTGACCGACAGGTTCGGCCGCCACTCGAACGCCGAGCGCGCCGGCGCCCCGAACCGCGCCTCCAGCGCATCGCGCACCCCGAACAGCGCCTCCACCGTGCAGGTGATCTCGTGCCCCTCGGCATCACTGGTGACGTTGTCCGCCCCCGCCTCGATCGCCGCCTCCAGCATGTCGTCCTCGCTCGCCGCCCCGGCCGGATAGACCACCACCCCGATGCGGTCGAACATGAACGACACCGAATTGGTCTCGCCGAGATTGCCGCCATGCTTGGAGAACGCCGCCCGCACGTCCGACGCCGTGCGGTTGCGGTTGTCGGTCAGCGCCTCGACGATCACCGCCACACCCGCCGGACCGTAGCCCTCGTAGCGCACCTCGACGTAATCCTCGCCGCCCCCCGCGCCGCTCGCCTTCTTGATCGCCCGATCGACCGTGTCCTTGGGCATGTTGACCTCACGCGCCGCCACGATCGCGGCCCGCAGGCGCGGATTGGCGGCCGGGTCGGGCAGGCCGGAGCGCGCCGCCACCGTGATCTCGCGGATCACCTTGGCGAACTGACGCGCACGGCGGGCGTCCTGCGCGCCCTTGCGGTGCATGATGTTCTTGAATTGCGAATGGCCGGCCATTTTTCCCCTGTCCTTCTTTTTCTGAAGAAAAAGAAGCAAAAAGACGTCTATCCGTTTCTGGACGGTCAGGAGGTGCTGGCACCGTCCCGAACCACCCCGAAAAAATCCAGAAGTTCTTTGGTTCTTTCTTTCAGGAAAGAACCAAAACTTCGTTAAGCCAGCCGCCCGTGGCAGTGCTTGTATTTCTGCCCCGACCCGCACGGACACGCGGCATTGCGCGACAGCGCGGTCCAGGTCGCCGGATCATTGGCATCGAACGCGGGCTCCGCGACAGCCAGATGCGCCTGCGCATACGCCGCCCCCGCCTCGCTCGCCACCGCATCGACGAAGGCCGGTGCAGGCACCACCTCCACCTCACCCGCGGCAAAACCCAGCGGCGCGGCAGCGGGCGGCTCCACGGCAGGCGAGATCTCGACGCGCGACAGCATCGCCATCACCCGCTCATGCATCTCGCCGAGCATATGCGTGAACAGCGAATACGCCTCGCTCTTGTACTCGTTGAGCGGGTCCTTCTGACCATAGGCGCGCAGACCGATGCCCTGGCGGAGCTGGTCGAGCAGCAGCAGATGCTCCTTCCACACCCCGTCCAGCGAGGTCATCAGCACCTGCTTTTCGATGAAGCGCATCATCTGCGGACCGAGATTGGCCGCCTTGGCAGCGAGATTCTGCGCCGCCGCCTCGTCGATGCGCTCGCGCACCGTCTCCGCGTCCACCCCATCCTCGGCCGCCCACGCGGCAATCGGCAGATCGAGATTGAAGACGCGACGCACATCCTCGGCGAGTGCTGCACTCTCCCACTGCTCGGCGAACGCCCGCTCGGGAATGCGCGCGGTGACCAGCTTGGCCGCCTGCTCGTGACGGATCTCGGCCACCGTCTCGCTCAGATCGTCGGCGGCCATGAACTCGCGGCGCTGCGCATAGACCTCGCGCCGCTGGTCGTTCATCACGTCGTCGTATTTGAGCAGGTTCTTGCGGGTGTCGAAATTGCGCGCCTCGACCTTGCGCTGCGCGCGCTCGATGCCGCTGTTGAGCCAGCTGTGCACGATCGCCTCGCCCGGCTTGATGCCGAGCTTCTGGAACATCCCGGCCATCCGGTCGGAGCCGAAGATGCGCATCAGATCGTCTTCGAGCGACAGGAAGAAACGCGACGCCCCCGGATCACCCTGACGCCCCGACCGGCCGCGGAGCTGGTTGTCGATGCGGCGGCTCTCATGGCGCTCGGTGCCGATGACGAACAGCCCGCCCTTCTCCTTCACCTCGCCCTGCCATTGCGCGATCTGGGCGCGCATCGCCGCCTCGGCCGCCTCGCGCTCGGGGCCTTCCGGCAGATGACCAAGCTCCTGGCGCACCCGCATCTCGGCATTGCCGCCGAGCTTGATGTCGGTGCCGCGCCCGGCCATGTTGGTCGCGATGGTGATCGCCCCCGGCGCACCGGCCTGGGACACGATCCCCGCCTCCTGCTCGTGGAACCGCGCATTGAGCACCGAATGACGGATGCCGCGCGCGTTGAGCAGGTTCGACAGCGCTTCGGATTTCTCGATGCTGGTGGTGCCGACCAGGATCGGCTGACCGGTCGGCTGCACCTCGGCGATCAGGTCGGCCACCGCGTTGAACTTCTCGCCGGCGGTCATGTAGACCTCGTCGTCGCCATCCTTGCGCGCCACGGGCAGATTGGTCGGGATCTCGACCACGTCGAGCTTGTAGATCTCGTGGAACTCGTCGGCCTCGGTCATCGCCGTGCCGGTCATGCCCGACAGCTTCGGATACATGCGGAAGTAGTTCTGGAAGGTGATCGAGGCCAGCGTCTGGTTTTCCTGCTGGATCGTCACGTGCTCCTTGGCTTCCAGCGCCTGGTGCAGTCCTTCGGAATAGCGCCGCCCGTCCATCATCCGGCCGGTGAACTCGTCGATGATGATCACCTTGTCGTCACGCACGATGTAGTCGACATCGCGGGTGAACAGCGTATGCGCGCGCAGCGACTGCTGCACGTGATGCACCACCGCGACATTGGTCAGATCATACAGCCCGCCATCGGGCATCACGCCCGCCTCGACCAGCAGCTCCTCGACCCGCTCCGAGCCCGGCTCGGTCAGCGTGACGGTGCGGAACTTCTCGTCCTTGTCATACACCCCCTCCTCGCGCACCAGACGCGCGACCACCGCATCGACCGAGCGATACAGATCGGAACTGTCCTCGGCCGGACCCGAAATGATCAGCGGCGTGCGCGCCTCGTCGATCAGGATCGAATCCACCTCGTCGACGATGGCGTAGTTGAACGGCCGCTGGACCATGTCCTCCAGCCGATACTTCATGTTGTCGCGCAGATAGTCGAAGCCGAGTTCGTTGTTGGTGCCGTAGGTCACGTCCGCGGCATAGGCGCGACGGCGCTCGTCGTCCGACAGGTTCGGCACGATGATGCCGGTGCTCAGTCCCAGGAACCCGTACAGATGCCCCATCTCCTCGGCATCGCGCCGGGCGAGATAGTCGTTGACGGTCACGACATGCACGCCCTTTCCGGTCAGCGCATTGAGATAGACCGGCAGGGTCGCGACCAGCGTCTTGCCCTCGCCGGTGCGCATCTCGGCGATGCGTCCCGAATTGAGCACCATGCCGCCGATCAGCTGCACGTCGAAATGCCGCATCCCCATCACCCGGCGCGACGCCTCACGCACCACCGCGAACGCATCCGGCAGCAGCTCGTCGAGGCTCTCGCCGGCGGCCAGCCGCGCACGCAGTGCGGGGGTCTGCGCGGCCAGCTCGGCATCGTCCATCGCGGCGTAGCGGGGTTCGAGCGCGTTGATCTGCGGCACGCGCCGCTGATACGCCTTCAGCGAGCGGTCATTGGCAGAGCCGAACAGGGCGCGGGCGATCGATCCGAACATCAGGGCCTTCCGAGCAGGCGCGCTCCGCGCCCTCTCGCCCGGCAGGACTGGATCGGCCCCTCCAGCGGAAGGGAACGGGCCACGGAGGAACCGGGATCAAGGGTGGAACGCGCGCCGCTGTGAGATAGGACCCGCGCCCAGCGTGGTCAACAACCGCGAGCCCGACCCCTTGCCGAAGGGCCGGGTTTGACGCATGGATGCCGCCCGAACACCGCCTATCCCGCCTGTTTCCGGCTTGTATCACAAGGTCCATCGCTCCATGCGCCTGTCCCGCCCGGCTTCCGCCCTCGCGGCAACCGCCCTGCTCGCCACCGCGCTGACCCCCGCGGTCGGCCTCGCCGCGCCCAAGCCCGCCGAATCGGCCCCGGCCGCCGCGCCCTCGCCGCAGGACACCGCCAACAAGGTGCTGGCCACCGTCAACGGCGAGAAGATCACCGTCGCCGATGTCGAGCAGCTCGCCAACTCGTTGCCGCCGCAGCTCCGCCAGCAGGACCCCAGCCAGCTCCTGCCGAAGCTGATCGACGCGCTGGTGGTGCGCAAGTCGCTGCTCATCGCGGCCCAGAAGGACAAGCTCGGCAACGACCCCAAGGTGAAGGCCGAGATCGTCCGCGCCCAGCAGCAGGCCGCCGATTCCGTGCTCCAGGCCGCCTACATGACCAACGCGCTCAAGCCGATGGTCACCGACGCCGCCATCCAGCAGGCCTATGACCAGTTCAAGGCCAACTTCAAGGGCGAGCCCGAGGTCCATGCCCGCCACATCCTCGTCAAGACCGAGGCCGAGGCCAACGACATCATCAAGCAGCTCAAGGGCGGTGCGGATTTCGCCGCCCTGGCCAAGAAATACAGCACCGACAAGGGCAGCGCCGACACCGGCGGCGGCGATCTCGGCTGGTTCAAGAAGGGCGACATGCTGCCGGAGTTCTCCGACGCCGCCTTCGCGATGAAGAAGGGCGAGACCTCGTCCAAGCCCGTCAAGACCCAGTACGGCTACCACGTGATCCAGGTGCTCGACACCCGCACCGAGCCCGCGCCCACGCTGGACCAGGTCCGCGACCAGATCCGCGCCCAGCTCGAGCGCCAGGATGCCCAGCAGGTCGCCGACAAGACCGTCAGCCAGATGAAGGTCGTGCGCTACAACCTCGACGGCAGCGTCGTGCAGCCCGCCCCGGCGACCCCGCCCGCCGCCCCGGCCACCCCCGCGCCCGCCGGCAAGTAACATCGCGATGGCCGCGCTGGCGCGTTCCCCGCTCGCCGTCGACCTGCCGGAGCTGCCCCCGCTCGCGGGCGTCCGCTTCGCGTCGGGCGAGGCGGGGATCCGCTATCGCGGCCGCACCGATCTGGTCCTTGCCACCTTCGCCCCCGGCACCACGGTCGCAGGTGTGTTCACCTCCAACCGCTGCCCCGGCGCGCCGGTGGACTGGTGCCGGCGCATCCTCCCCGGCGGCACCGCCCGCGCGCTGGTGGTCAATGCCGGCAACGCCAACGTCTTCACCGGCCGTGCCGGCGTCGAGACCGTCGAACAGACCGCCTCTGCCGCCGCCACGCTGGCCGGCTGTGACCCGTCGGAGGTGTTCATCGCCTCGACCGGCGTGATCGGCGAGGTCCTGCCCGTCGAGAAGATCACCGCCGCCCTGCCCGCCCTCGCCGGACAGCTGTCCGAGACCGGCTGGGCCGACGCCGCCCGCGGCATCATGACCACCGACACCTTCCCCAAAGGTGCGGTCCGCACCGCCACGATCGGCGGCACCCCCGTGCGCATCCAGGGCATCGCCAAGGGCAGCGGCATGATCGCCCCCGACATGGCGACCATGCTGTGCTTCATCGCCACCGACGCCGCCCTGCCCGCCCCCGAGCTGCAGGCACTTCTCTCAGCCGGCGTGCGCGGCTCGTTCAACCGCACCACGGTCGATTCCGACACCTCCACCTCCGACACCGTGCTGCTGTTCGCGACCGGTGGCGCCGCCAACCCGGCCGGCGCCGATCTGGCCGATTTCCGCGCCGCCCTCGACGACCTGCTGCTCGATCTCGCCCTGCAGGTGGTCCGCGACGGCGAGGGGGCCCGCAAGCTGATCCGCATCGACGTGCACGGCGCCGAGACCGACGCCTCCGCCGGCCGCATCGCGATGGCGATCGCCAACTCGCCGCTGGTCAAGACCGCGATCGCCGGCGAGGACGCCAACTGGGGCCGCATCGTGATGGCGGTCGGCAAGTCCGGCGAGCCCGCCGACCGCGACCGCCTCTGCATCGCCGTCGGCGGCACCTGGATGGCCCGCGCCGGCACCGTCGTGCCCGGCTACGACGAAACCCCGGTGGTCGCCCACATGCAGGGCGGCGAGATCGACATCGCCGTCGACCTCGGCCTCGGCACAGGGCGCGCGACCGCCTGGACCTGCGATCTCACCCACGGCTACATCGACATCAACGGCTCCTACCGATCCTGAGCGCGCCCGTAGCGGCCAGTTCGGGCTCGACATGACCCGCGCCGACTGACTACGAACAGCTCTGTTCCACTGTCGATCCAAAGGGCGCGTCGCATGACTTGCAGTCTCAGGGGCGCGATGCTGTCGATCCCGGCGCTGACCGGGCTGGTCTCCGGGTCAGCCGGCGCGCAATCCGTGACCCATGCCCCTGATCCGGCGATACCCGCGATCGACATGGCCACCGACGACACCCTGCCGGTCGAGGAGCGCATCACCGTCGAGGGCCATGCCTTCAACGTCCTCAAGCAGCCGCTCGGCATCTCGCGCCTGCCCAACGACGTGCTGCACACCCCGCAGCAGATCAACGTCGTGCCGCAGGCGCTGATCCGGCAGCAGAACATCACCACCGTCGACCAGGCGCTGCGCGACGTCCCCGGCGTCACCGCGTCGATCGGCGAGGGTGCGAGCGGCATGGCGGGCGACCAGTTCCTCATCCGCGGCTTCACCGCACAGAACGACCTCTACGAGGACGGGCTGCGCGATTTCGGCGTCTACACCCGCGACTCCTTCGACCTCGAATCGGTCGACGTCATCAAGGGCCCCTCCTCGGAGGTGTTCGGCAATGGCACCACCGGTGGCGCGATCAACATGACCACCAAGTCCCCACGCCTGACCAACCATGCCGAGGCAGGCTTTACCGGCGGCTCCGCCAATTTCCATCGCGGCACGTTCGACTTCAACCAGCGCCTCGACGCGTCCACCGCGCTGCGCATCGAGGGCATGGGCACCGAGGCCGACACGGTCGGGCGGAACTTCATCTATTCGCACCGCTGGGGCATCGCCCCCTCGATCGCCTTCGGTCTCGGTCGCCGTTCGACACTGATCCTGCAATACGTGCACCAGTCCGAGAACTCGATCCCCGATTACGGCACGCCGCTGATCCTCGGGCCCGGCACACACGTCTACAGGCCGGTCACCGAATACGGCGTCGACCGCGCCAATTTCTACGGCATGGACATCGACCAGAACGCCACCAGCGACAACAAGCAGACGGCCCGCTTCTCCTACCGGCTGACGCCCCACATCACGCTCTACGACGACCTGCGCGGCGAAGCGTTCTTCCGCCAGTTCGCCGCCTCCAAGATCGTCTGCGACGCGACCTGCACGGCGAACTTCTTCGGCCCCCACCCCGAACGCGCGCTGGTCGCACGCTCGGGCGCCGATACCGGGGGTGCGGGCAACGGTGCGAGCGGCGGCTCGACCAAGCAGCCGCTGCCCTACGACCAGAGAAGCTGGTCGGTGCAGAACGTCGCCTCCCTGGTCGCCGAATTCTCGACCTTCCACCTCCACCATCAACTGATCAGCGGACTCGACATCAGCCGGGTCGGCAACGTGCTCGCCTCGTCGGTCTACCTCAAGGCGCGTCCGTTCGCGAACCTGCTCGCGCCCGACCCGCATGTCGGCGATCTCGGCCTCGTGCCCGGCCAGCAGGACATCCCCGGCCTGGTGAACTATTCGGGCATCGGTGCGAAGGACAACTACAACGGCTACGGCTTCGACACCGGCGCCTTTCTCTCCGACCAGATCGAGCTGACGCGCTGGCTCTCGCTCAAGGGCGGCCTGCGCTGGGACCGCTGGCAGACGAGCTACAACGCGCTCGGCGGCAATCTCCGCCTCTACCCCGACCTGCATTTCCACAACGTCACCAACGTCATCAACCCATCCGTCAGCCTGCTGGTCACGCCGGACGAGCACCAGACCTACTACTTCACCTGGGGAGCGGCGACGACGCCGGCCGGCATCTACGTCACCAACACGCTGTTTCCGATCCGACCGCCCGCCGGCGACATCTCCGCGCCGGAACATTCGCATCTCTACGAGATCGGCGCCAAGTACAGCCTCGCCCATGACCGCCTCGGCCTCACCGCCGCGCTGTTCCGGCTGGACAAGGACAACGCGGTGTCCACCGATCCCTCGACGGGGCTTGCGACCAGCACCGGCGACGAACAGCGCAACCAGGGTCTCGAACTTTCAGCAACCGGCCTGATCCTGCCGCACTGGAACATCAGCGCCACCTATGCGCTCTACGATGACGAGACCACCGCCTCGCTGACGGCGTCGAATGTCGGCCGCCGCATCCCCTATGTCGCCCACAACCAGGCGACCCTATGGTCGGTCTACGAGGCCTTCGCCGACCGGCCGTGGAACCTCGCCTTCGGCGGCGGTGTGATCTGGCGCCAGCATGTCTGGCTCGACGCCGCCAATACCGCACGCGTCCCCGCCACGCTGGATTTCAGCGGCACCGTCTCGCACCATTTCGGCGCACACTGGAAGATTGCGCTCAACGGCTACAATCTCGGCAACCGTCTGAACTATTCCAGCCTGTTCACCAACCGTGCGACGCCCGCACCCGGGCGCACCTTCCTCGGCCAGATCAACTACAGCTATTGAGGGCGCGCGCTACAGCTCGCACCACTGCCGCATCAGGTTGTGATACACCTTGACCAGGCTGAGCACGGCCGCGTCGTCGTCTGGCAGCCGGCGACGCAGGTCGATGATCGCCTGGTCGAGGTCGAACAGCATCTCGCGCGCACCCGCGTCGCGCACCATCGACTGGGTCCAGAAGAACGACGCCCAGCGGCTGCCGCGACTGATCGGTGCGACACCATGCAGCACGGTGGTGTCGTAGACGATCATGTCGCCCGCCGGCAGCTTCACCGGCTGCACCCCGCGCGCCTCGTACATCAGCAGCTCGCCGCCGTCATACTCGGCTGGATCGGTCAGGAACAACGTCGACGACACGTCGGTGCGGACCCGCGCGCCACCTGACGGACCGATCGGCCGGATGGCGTTGTCGACATGCACGTCGAACCGCATCCCCACATCGTAACGGTTGAACAGCGGCGGCACCACGCGCAGCGGCAGCACCGCGGAATTGAACAGCGCGTTGCGCCCCAGCGCACGCAGCACCACCTCACCAAGGGCCCGATGTGCCGGATGATCGAGCGGCACCTGAAGATTGTGCTTCGCCTTCGCCGACTGCTTCCCGGCCGTCGCCTTGCCGTCCCCCCAGTCGGCCGCCGCCAGCCCTTCGCGGATATCGATGAGTTCCTCCGGGCTCAGCACGCCCCGAACATGCAGCAACATGCGCGTCCGCCTCCTCCGCCGGCCCTTGTCATCCGCGCCAGGACGACGAATATCGGCACCGTGCAGATCCGCATGGGAACCGTCATGACCGACATCATCGTCATCTACCATTCAGGCTATGGCCACACAAAGGTCGTCGCGGAACACGTCGCCCGCGGCGCAGGTGCCACACTCATCGCCATCAGCCCCGAAGGCGACATCACCGAGGCCGACTGGGCAGCCCTCGACAAGGCGGATGCGATCGTGTTCGGCTCGCCGACCTACATGGGCAACGTGAGCTGGCAGTTCAAGAAGTTCGCCGATGCCACCTCGAAGAAATGGTTCACCCAGGCCTGGAAGGACAAGGTGTTCGCAGGCTTCACCAACTCCGCCAGCCCCAGCGGCGACAAGCAGGTCAGCCTGATCGCCCTGCAGACGCTGGCCTCCCAGCACGGCGGCATCTGGGTCAGTCTCGGCCTGCTGCCGAACAACAAGAAGGCCGCGACCCCGGCCGACCCCAACAATCTCGGCGGCTCGGTGGGGCTTCTCGCCCGCTCGCCCGCCGATGCCAGCGTCGAGGAAATCCACACCGGCGATCTCGAGACGGCCGAACTCTACGGCGCGCGCATCGCCGCCATCACCGCCCGGCTCAAGGCCTGACCGAATCTCTGTAACATTGCGTAACCTCCGCTCGCGGCAACCGCGCCGCCGGCGGAGCGTAACCTGTCCGATCGGCCCCGTGGCCGCGGCTGGTTCAGGATGACGCGATGCCGAGACAGCGTGTGTGGAGACGCATGCTTCGTCTGTCGCCGCTGATCGCACTATGCCCGCTTCTGGGCGGCTGCCTGCCGGCAGGCGGCAGCCTGCTCGATCCCGCCGGACCCGTCGCCCTGCAGCAGCGCGCCTGGCTGATCGAGATCACGCTGTGGATGATGATCGTCATCCTGCCGGTCTTCATCCTCGTCCCCCTGGTCGCCTGGCGCTACCGCCGCCGCCGCCGCGCCGATTACGCGCCGGGCTGGACCTTCTCCTGGCCGCTCGAGTTCATCGTCTGGGGCGTCCCCTGCCTGGTCGTCGCCGGCATGGCGTGGCTGATCCTCGCACGCGAGCAGCCGCTGGGCCCTGCCCGCCCGCTGCCGGGCGACGCCCCGCCGCTGCAGGTCGAGGTGGTGGCGCTGGACTGGAAATGGCTGTTCATCTACCCGCAATCCGGCCTCGCGACGGTGGACCGGCTGGTCATCCCGCGCGGCCGGCAGGTGGCGCTGCACCTGACCTCCGACGCCACCATGCAGTCCTTCTTCATCCCCGCGCTGGGCAGCCAGATCTACGCGATGGCCGGCATGGTCACCTCGCTGCACCTGCGCGCCGACCGCCCCGGCACGCTGTCGGGAATGAACACCCAGTTCAACGGCATGAAGTTCCAGGACGACCGCTTCGAGGTCGACGTGCTCGATCCCGACGCCTGGCAGGCCTGGCAGGCCGCACACGCCGGCGCCCCCGCCCTCGATGCGCACGCCTACCGGGTGCTGACCAACCCCGGCGACCTGAAACAGACCCTGCACGATTTCGGTCAACCGCCCGACGCCCGGCTGGCCTTCACCGCGCCGAACGGACTGTTCGCCAGCATCGTCGCCCATTCCGCCCAGATGCCCGGAGAGATGAAATGAGCCTGTGGCACGCGCTCTTCGGCAAGCTCGGCTACGACGCGCTGCCATTCTACAGCGCCATCGCAACCGGGGCGGCGTCGATGGTGGTGATCGGCGCGCTGGTCACCGTGGCGGGGCTGACCTGGTTCGGCGCCTGGGGGACGCTGTGGCGTGAGTGGCTGACCTCGGTCGATCACAAGCGCATCGGGATCATGTATGTCGTGATCGCGCTGGTGATGCTCAGCCGCGCGCTGATCGAAGGCTGCCTGATGCGCGCGCAGCAGGCCGTCGCCTACGACCAGAAGGGGTTCCTCACCCCCGACCATTTCTCGCAGCTCTTCTCCACCCACGGCACGATCATGATCTTCTTCATGGCGATGCCGTTCCTGATCGGCGTGATCAATTTCGTCATGCCGCTGCAGATCGGCGCGCGCGACGTGTCGTTTCCGGTGCTCAATTCCGTCAGCCTCGCACTCACCGCCGCCGGTGCCGCGCTGCTGATGGTGTCGCTGTGCCTGGGCAAGTTCTCCACCGGCGGCTGGAGCGGCTATCCGCCCTATACCGAGATCGCCTACAGCCCCGGCGTGGGTGTCGATTACTGGATCTGGGCGCTCAGCCTGAGCTCGATCGGCACCACGATGACGGGGCTCAACTTCGCCGTCACCATCTACAAGAAACGCGCCCCCGGCCTGACCCTGATGCGCATGCCGCTGTTCGTCTGGGCCGCACTGTGCACCGCGATCCTGATGGTGTTCGCCATGCCGCCGCTGACGGTCGCCACCAGCCTGCTCGCGCTGGACCGCTATGCGGGCGCGCATTTCTTCACCAATGGCGGCGGCGGCAACATGATGAACTACGTCAACCTGTTCTGGCTGTTCGGCCACCCCGAGGTCTACATCCTGATTCTGCCGGCGTTCGGCGTGTTCTCCGAGGTGTTCTCGACCTTCTCGGCCAAGGCGCTGTACGGCTACACCTCGCTGGTGATCGCGGTGATGGCGATCGCGGTGCTGTCCTTCACCGTCTGGCTGCACCATTTCTTCACCATGGGCCAGGGTGCGGACGTCAACTCCGCCTTCGGCATCGCCACCATGCTGATCGGCATCCCGACCGGGGTGAAGATCTACGACTGGATCGCGACGATGTATCGCGGCCGCGTGCGCTTCTCCGTGCCGCTGCTCTACGCGCTCGCCTTTTTGATCCTGTTCGCCGTCGGCGGCCTGTCCGGCATCCTGCTCGCCAATCCCGGTGTCGACTACCAGGTCCACAACACGGTGTTCCTGGTGGCGCATTTCCACAACGTCATCATCCCCGGCGTGCTGTTCGGCATGCTCGCCGCCTATCACTACTGGTTTCCCAAGGCCTTCGGTTTCCGGCTCGACGAGCGCTGGGGGCGCATCTCGTGCGCGCTGTGGACGGCGGGTTTCCTGCTCGCCTTCATGCCGCTCTACGTGCTCGGCGCCATGGGCCTGCCGCGCCGCACCGTCAGCTACACCGAAGCCGCCTACCACCCCTGGACGCTGATCGCCGCCGGCGGCGCAGCCCTGCTGTTCGCCGCCCTCGCCAGCCTCATCATCCAGCTCGTCGTCAGCATCCGCCACCGCGCGGCCCTCGCCGTCCCCGCCGGCGACCCGTGGGACGGACGCAATCTCGAATGGTCGGTCGCCGCCCCACCGCCCGAGTACAATTTCGCCACCCTCCCCCATGTCGACGGCATCGACGCCTTCGCCCGCCGCAAGTCCGCCCACGACGCCTACCCCGCACCGCCCGCCTACGAGGACATCGAGATCCCGCGCCCCAGCGCCCTCGGACCGGCGATCGGCATCGCCGGCGTGGCTGCCGGCTTCGGTCTGACCTGGCATATCTGGTGGATGGCCGGCCTCGGCCTGCTGCTCGCGATCGGCGCGGTGATCGCCCGCAGCTTCGTGCGCGAGACGATCGAGGTCATCGACGCCGCCACCGTGGCCGCCGAGGATCGCGCATGGCGCGCCCTGCTGGCGAGCGAACCGGCCGTCGATCGCGACGCGGAATGCGCGTCGGCCAATCGCGGCCTCGCCCTGCCGGAGGCGGTGTGACGATGACGGCGAGTGCGACCCGACGTCATCCCGGCCTCAATCTCGATCACGGCGACGAGGCCGCACAGCTGCAGACCGAGGAGCTGATGTTCGGCTTCTGGATCTTCCTGATGAGCGATCTGGTGCTGTTCGCGCTGCTGTTCGCCACCTTCGGCACGCTGCGCCACGCCCTCGCCGGCGGTCCCGGACCGCAGACCCTGTTCGAGCTCGGCAGTGCGGCGAAGGAAACCGCCCTGCTGCTCGCCTCCAGCTTCACCTTCGGCCTCGCCACCCTGTCGATGAAACACGAGCACGCCACCGGCGCGGTGCTCGGCTGGATGGGCCTGACCCTGCTGCTCGGCGCCGGCTTCCTCGGCCTGGAAGTGCATGATTTCGTCTCGATGACCGACAAGGGCGGCGGCATCGACCGCTCGGCCTTCACCGCCGCGACCTTCGCACTGGTCGGCACGCACGGGCTGCACGTCACCTTCGGCAGCCTGTGGATCGTGGTGATGATGATCCAGGTCGGGCTGATCGGCCATCGGCGCGACGACTCCCCAACCCACGCCGCCGGTCGCCGCAAGCTGGTCGATCGCGTGCACAACCGCATGCTCCGCCTCGCCCTGTTCTGGCATTTCCTCGACATCGTCTGGATCGGCATCTTCTCCTTCGTCTATCTCGGAGGGCTCGCCCGATGAGCAAGGCCCCCGGCTACCGCGACGAACTTCGCAGCTACGTCGTCGGCATCGTGCTCGCGGTGCTGCTGAGCGGGGTGTCCTTCGCCCTCGTCGCCTGGCATCCCGCCAGCCTGCGCACCACGCTGTGGGTGATCTCCGTCGCCGCCGCACTGCAGGCGCTGGTGCATTTCCGCTGCTTCCTGCACATCGACCTGTCCCGCCAGAAGCGCGACGACCTCTCGCTGATCGTGTTCTCCGTGCTGGTGATCCTGCTGATGGTGGGCGGCAGTTTCTGGATCTACGACAGCCAGATGAGCCTGATGCAGCCCTCCGCGGCGTGACCGGCGCCCAGACCCTCGCCATCGGTGCGCATGGCCGCGACGGTGGCGACATGCCGATCGAGCACTACGCCGCACTGGGCGACGGGCGCTCCGTCGCGCTGCTCGCCGCCGATGGTGCGATCGACTGGTGGTGCCTGCCCGGGATGGCCGACATGCCCGCCTTCGGCGCGCTGCTCGCGGGCGAGCCGGGCGGCGGCTGCCTGACCGTCGCCCCGAGCGGCCCGTTCAGCGTCATCCGCCGCTACGTGCCCGACAGCAACGTCGTCGAACACGTCTACGAAACCGCAGGCGGCCGGCTGCGCGCCACCTTCGCGCTCAATGGCGGCATCGCCGGACGCCTGCCCTGGTCGGAGCTGGCGATCCGGCTGGACGCGATCGAGGGCGAGGTGCCGATGCGCGTCGAGCTGCGCCCCGCCCTGCGCGTCGGCCGCGCCACCAGCTGGCGCGAGGACACGCCGTCGGGCCCGGTGCTGCATCTCGACGGGCTGATGCTGGCGCTGCGCAGCACCTTCGCCACCCGCCCGGCCCGCGACGACGATGCCGGCGTCAGTGCCACCGTCACCGTCCGCGATGGCGAACGCCATCTCGTCGCCGTGATCGCGACGTCGCACGCACCGCTGGTGCTGCCCCCCATCGCGGACATCGACCGGCGCATCGACCGCACCATCGCCGCCTGGCGCGAATGGCTGGCCGCGCGCAGCCTGCCCGGCCCCTGGCGCGATGCGGTCGCGCGCAGCGCACTCGCGCTGAAGCTGCTGCTGTATGCACCCACCGGCGCCATCGCCGCCGCGGCCACCAACGGCCTGCCGGAACGCATCGGCGGCGACAGGAACTACGACTATCGCTATGCCTGGGTGCGCGACGCAGCCCTCAGCATCAACGCGCTGCTGCGCATCGGCGCCTATGAGGAAACCCAGGCCGCGTTCGCCTGGCTCGCACAGACCGTGGCCCGGCACGGCGAGATCCGCACCATGTACGGGCTCGAGGGCGACCTCGCCCCCGAACAGACCGAACTCGACCTGCCCGGCTGGCGCGGCAGCCGCCCGGTGCTGCACGGCAACCGCGCCCGCTCGCAGCTCCAGCTCGGCGTCTATGGCGACCTGCTCAACACCGCCTCGCTGCTCGTCGAGGCCGGACATGTGATGGATCTCGGCACCCGCCGCCTGCTCGCCGAGCTGACCGACCGCTGTGCCGATCTGTGGATGTCGCCCGACAGCGGCCTGTGGGAACTCGCCGAACAGCAGCATTACACCTATTCGAAGATGGCCTGCTGGGCGGCGATGGACCGCGCCGTCCGGCTGGCCGAGCTCGGCCAGATCGACCCCGGCCGCAAGGCGCGCTGGTCGCGCGTGCGCGACGCCATCGCCGCCTGGGTGGAGCGCCATGGCTGGTCGGAAGCGCGGCAGTCCTACGTGATCCACCCGGGCTCCGACAGGCTCGACGCCTCGATCCTGCTCGCGATCCGGATGGATTACCCCAGCCACGACCGGATGCGCGCCACCTGCCGGGCGATCGATGCCGAACTCTCCGCCGGCCCGCTGCTCTACCGCTATTCCGACGCCGCGCAGGAGGAAGGCACCTTCGTCGCCTGCGCGTTCTGGCTGGTACAGGGCTACGCGTTGCTCGGCGAGCGCGACACCGCCCGCCGGCGGCTGGCGACGGTGCTCGACGCCACCGGTCACAATCTCGGCCTGCTGAGCGAGGAAATGGCCCCCGATGGCCCCACCATGCTCGGCAACATCCCCCAGGCGCTCAGCCACCTCGCCCTGATCGGGGCTGCGCACGCGCTCGGGGCCGATCCCGCCCCGGCCCCCTGAACGCGCCTCGTCGCGATGACCCGGGCGGCGAACCGGGCCGCCCGCATGATCGCCTCCGGCCAGGGTCGACCGTGGCCGAACGGCCACAACCGGCGTTGCTCGGATCACTCACGCCCGCGTGATGGATGACGCAGGCCCGCGCATCGGCCTACAGTCGCCAAAGCTGCAAGGCGATGCGAGGAAACGGTCGTAACTCTATGATCGAATTGGCTCAAATCACTCCAATCGCGGGTTCGATGCGTCCTGCCGGCCTGATGATCGGCACCGCGCCGCCGCGCCTGCGCGAACAGACCCGGCCCGGCGCCGACACCGCCCTGCGCAGTCCGCGCTTCCTGATGCGCCTGCCCGACCCCGCCGATGCGGCCGACCTGCACCGGCTGGTCAACGATTGGGGCGTGGTGCGCATGCTCTCCCGCCTGCCCTTCCCCTATCCGCGCAGCCTGACCGACGACTGGATCGCCTCCGTCGGCGCCCAGGCCGCCGGCCGCACCGCCTGGCACTTCGTCATCATCGACACCGCCGGCCGGCCCACCCGCCCCTCGATCGCCGGCGGTGCGACGCGCGTGGCGGGCGAGACGCTGGTCGGCTGCATCGGCCTGCAGTTCGACGCCGCCAGCCGCCATGCGACGCTGGGCTACTGGATCGGCCGGCCGTTCTGGGGCTCGGGCATCGCCGCCGAGGCCGCCGCGCGGGTGACGCAATGGGCCTTCGCCCATCTGGAGATCGACCGCATCGGCGCGGCCGTGGCGCTGGACAACCCCGCCTCCGCCGCCGTGCTGCGCCGCATCGGCTTCGTCGAGCGCGGCACCGGCACGCAGATGTTCCTCGCCCGTGGCGGCGAGCACCCCGTCACCCTGTTCGAGGCGCGCCGCGACACCCTGCCCGTCACCCCCCGCACCCCGCATGCCCAGAGCGCGAAGCCGTCCGCGCCCCGCGACGAGACCACCGGCCAGCCCGGCCCTGCCGGCAAGCCGATCGTGCTGGTGGCCGCGGCCGCCCTGATCGACGCCGACAACCGCGTCCTGCTGGCACGCCGCCCCGAGGGCAAGCGCATGGCGGGGCTGTGGGAGTTCCCCGGCGGCAAGCTCGAACCCGGCGAGACCCCCGAAGCCGCCCTGGCCCGCGAGCTTCGCGAGGAGCTCGGCATCGAGATCGCGCAGTCCTGCCTCGCCCCGATCGGCTTCGCCTCGCACGGCTACGACGATTTCCACCTGCTGATGCCGCTGTTCATCTGCCGCCGCTGGACCGGCCGCCTGACCCCGCGCGAGGGCCAGACCCTCGAATGGGTGGAAGGCGCCCGTCTCGCCACCTACGCCATGCCCGACGCCGACAAACCCCTGGTGCCGCTCCTGCGCGACCTGCTGTAGGATCAGACCGTCGATACGGATGGCCCGGCCGGCCACGAGGCGCGCGTCCTCGATTCCACCGCGATCCTGCTCTGTCTCGCCGACAGCTGCACCATCGCCGACATCTCCGCCTGGAGCTGGCTGGACCGCGCCGACCGGGTCTTCAAGGGCACGGCAGACCCGCTTGCGCCTTTCCCCAACCTCCGCCGCCTGATGGCGGCAATCGACGCCCACCCCTCCGCCGGGTAGGCGCCTCTCCGTCAGTCGATCGTCAGTCGATCGTCGTGGTGATGCTGCGCAGCAGCACATCGGGGATCATCTCCGGCGTCGCCTCGATGATCTGCGGACCGCCCGGCCCCTGCCGGGTCAGCCGATAGCGCAGGTTGGCATTCACCGCCGCTCCCTTCGCGAACAACGCATCCAGCCGGGCTCGATCCTCCGCCGACAGCGCCGACCACGCGACGTGGCCCTCGCTGTGCACATGCGAGGTCGGCGAGAAACCGCCAACCACGCCGCCGAGTTGCTCGATCTTCACATCGTCCATCGTGTGTCGGCTCCGCGGTCGGTCCGCGCCTGCAGCGCCGTCAGAGCCCGACAGCAGTCCAGGCAGCATCCACAGCAGCATGAACCGCCGGCGTGCTGGCAAACATGCTTTGGGCAAGCGAACGCGTCCTTGCTGCAAACTGTGGCATCGTCATGTTCGGGCTCGGACCGAACCCGGTCTGCGCCTTGTACCAGATCTTGCCCGCCTTGTCCCAGGAGTGACCGCCGATCGCCGTCGCGGCCTTGCAGAAGGCGAGATTCGGCGGTCCGCTCGAATAATGCGGATCGAGATTGCCGATCCCCGGATAGTAGTGATCCGGCTGTGCCGCCAGCGCGTGCGCCGCCTTCGGCGCGGCCATGTCGCGCAGGCAGGTGAAGCCCTTCTGATGGGCGACCGGCCCGATGATCGCCGCCCCGATCAGCCAGTCCGCCTGGGTTGCGACCTGGTTGGCTTCCCATTGCCGGAACATCGAGCCGAACACGTCCGAAATGCTCTCGTTCAATCCGCCCGCCTCGCCGCTGTAGGCCAGGCCGAGACTGTGCTGGGTGACGCCATGCGTCAGCTCGTGACCGATGACATCGTTGCTAAGGGTGAAATCGAGGAAGGTGGCGCCGTCACCGTCGCCATAGGTCATCTGCGCGCCGTTCCAGAAGGCGTTGTTGAACTTTGTCGAATAGTGCACCGACGAGACCAGCGTCATGTGCGCGCCATCGATCGAGTCCCGGCCGAACACGTCCCAGTAGAACTTCGCAACCGAACTCGCCTCCACGCAGGCCCGCTTTACGGTCGCGTCGGCCGAATTCGCCGGGTTCGCCACCGGCGTGCCCGGCAGGGTCGTTGCGTGCCGGCAATCGTAGACCAGGCTGGGCGGAAACAAGTGCGGCCTCGGCGGCTCCGGCGGCTCCGGAGGATTCTTCGGCAAGCGGGGTTGCGGCAGGCTCGACGCGGTCAGAGAAAGTTCGGCGTTCTATTAACGTATCTTGCAAAAATGACTGCTCAGCCGCGCGGTGTGTATCAACCCGTGACGAACATCCTCCGGCAGATCGACATCCGATGCAGACGCATCAGCACATCGCCCGATACAATGCGGCATCTGCATGACATATTGGCGTTCCCCATGCGGTATTCTGTTTAGACTTGAACATGATCCGTTCTTGTCGCCCTCGATTCCATATTATTGCCGCTTTCGTGAGTCAAGACAGTATGCGTCAAATTATCCAAGAATTTACTTACTATCTTTTCGTTACGGTAAAAGTTTGGTTTGCTGTGTTGTGGTGGCATTTTCTTGGGGTTTCTCTATTTTTATATATCTTACTTCTACAGAAAATGTCAATTTGTCCAGTTCGTCCAGATTATCGTTGCCTTCTCGTGTCGATTGGGTGTCCGATTTCAATCAGGCTTGTTATGACTTCGTAACTGCATGAGGGAGGTGCCGATGCGATCCCCGACGATCATCGCCTGCCTGCTCGCACTGACCGCCGTCACCGGGTGTGTCCCTGTGGCGACACGTGTCACGTTCGGCCCGCTGGGACCCCATGCCGAGTCTCAGGCGGGGACGCTTTATGCCACGACCGACGCGAGTTCGCGGCTGATCTTCACCAGGCCGATGGCGACCGGGCCGATCATCTGCTCCGAGCCGAGCCCCGACCTCGCGCTCGCCTTCGGCCGCATAGTCAACGGCAAGCTCATCGGCGGCAACGGCAAGATCAACGCCACCGCCGAACTCGACACCGCCGTCACGCCCTCGATGATCGCCATGGCGGGACGCAGCGCCGGCGTCGTCGCCCTGCGCGACGGCCTGTATTCCGCCTGCCAGGCGTACGCCAACCATGTCATCGGCCGCGAGGCCTACGCCCTAATCCTCAGCCAGTACGGCAACCTGCTGGTCGCCCTCGCATCCGCCGGTGGGGCCGATGCCGCCACGATCCCGGTCGGACAGCAAACAGCGGTCCAGGGCGACAAGCCCGCCGCCACGCGACAGGGGGCCGCCGGGGACCACGTCGCCGAAATGCAGCAGCAGGCGATGCAGGCGCTCATCGTCACCTGCCTGACCCAGCCCGACGTCGCCCAGCTCTCCCGCGACCAAGATCACAACGAGGCGTTAGGGCTGGGACCCATAAAGTAGATTCCCACGACGGCTTCGACGTGATTCAAAGTCTCCGGAAGGAGACCACCGTTGGACCGAGACCATTTCTGG
>NZ_JACHXV010000005.1 GCF_014192375.1 Endobacter medicaginis
ATCTCCTCGGGCTTGTGCTTCTTCGCTGGCATGCGTCGTCCCTTCCTTGGTCCAGACTGTCATAGTCGATGGACCACTCAGAAGGGGGCAGCTCAGAGTCACGCCCTCAATTCGCTTCCGTCGTCGTCATGTCGTGCGAGACGGAGAGCGGATTTGGCGATAGAAAACGATGACGAAACTTCCGATAAGTGTTCTGCGTCAGACATGGCAGACGCCTTGATCCGATCCTTCGGATGGAGTGGAGCGCGGAACAAAGCGCATACGCATGTCTTGCGATGTGTTGACGCGGGTCAGAGCGACAGCGCGCAATTCTGGATGAATGTACGAAATATCGTGGATCACCTCATGACGTTGGGGCCGCAGGACCGTGACTTAATTCACTGATCGGTCATGGAAGGTATTCGGAGATGGACATCGAGTCTGAGGACCAGATCGTCAAATTCTGGATAAAACAGCATTTTCGTGCGCGGTTTGGTAGCATTATCAATGAGCCCGTTCCTGATGCACTTCTAGGTCTTCTTCGTGAATCGAACGAGTGTACAGACTTTGAAATTCCTGATGATCGGCCGCATCCTAACCGACCGACATCCACCGCACAGGAAGGTTAGTGTGGGATGCAAACGCCATGGTTGGCGGCAACGGTGAAATGAAGTAGTCACAAAAGGCTCGTATGTCCTCTGAATTCAGCGCTTCCGAAACAGGCTAGCATAAAGGGTTGGTAGAACAAGCAAAGTGAGCAGGGTCGATGTCACAAGACCTCCAATCACAACAGTCGCAAGCGGCCGCTCGACCTCCGCGCCCATGCTTCCCGAAAACGCCATCGGGAAGAAGCCCAGACTAGCGACGCTTGCGGTCGCGATGACAGGCCGGAATCGGGCGCGTGCTGCCTCGAATGCCGCCGTTGCCGCATCAATGCCGGCTTCCTGAAGCGCGCGGATCTGACTTACAAGAACGACGCCATTGAGAATGGCCACACCAAACAGCGCAATGAAACCGATGCTGGCAGCAATACTAAACGGCAACCCACGCAAGGTCAGTGCGAAAATTCCTCCCGTCGCTGCTATAGGGAGATTGATGAATACCAGGGAGGCCGCCCTGAATGATCCTAATGCTGCAATCAGGAGCGCAAATATCAACAAGAGAGCGATGGGTAGAACCAGACCCAGACGTTGCATTGCCGATTTCAGGTTCTCGAACTGTCCGGCCCATTCAAGACGATAGCCTGACGGGAGTCTGACCTTCTCCGCAACCGCTTTTTGCGCCGCTGCGACAAAGGAACTGACGTCCCGCCCCCGGACATTGGCCTGAACAATGACGCGCCTATGAATACGGTCCCGATCAATCCGGGAAGGGCCGTCTATCACCTGTAGTTTCGCAATATCCGACAGCAAGACCCACCCTTGTCCGTCCAACCTGCGCACGGGCAGATTTCCGATCATCGAAACTGACAGGGTCGAAGTCGGATCAAGGCGGATCTGAGTTGGTATGATCGCGTTGCCCACAACAACAGGTTTTCCGATCAATCCACCGATAGCCGTGATCTGGGCAAGAGCGTCGGACACGGCCACCCCACGTCTGGCTGCGGCATCCCGATTGATGTCGATATGCATGAAGGGCACTGTTCCGTCGCCCTGTGGGGCAACATCCGCAGCCCCCGGAACCGCCGCCACGGCTGAGGTCACTTCATCGGCCAGTTTCGCCAGTTCCTTCAAGTCATCGCCATAAACGGAGATAGCTATTTGAGTGCGAACACCTGAGAGCAATTCATCCATTCGCATCTGGATCGGCTGTGACCATTCGTAATTGGCACTGGGGAGCTTCGCCTTGAGGGTGTCGGCCATCGCCTGAACCAACTGATCCTGGGTCCGCCCGGTCTTCCACTGCGAGAGGGGCTTCAGAATGATGAAACTGTCTGACTCGTTGGGGCCCATAGGATCTGTCGGAACAGCCGGTGTGCCAATATTTGTTACCACCGTCTGAACTTCAGGGAACGAACGGATGATTCGTTCCTGTTTCCCGATTTCATCAATGACGGTAGGCAGTGAGGCGCTCGGCCAGCGCGTGACCGTTGTCGTCAGGGAGCCTTCTTCCAGCGTCGGTATAAACTCCCCACCCAACCGCGTGGCCAGGCCAACCGAAACGAGGAACACAGAGATCGTGACGATGATCACTGTCCTGCTATGCTTTTCGCTCCAGGCCAGCATCGGCTCGTAATAGCGTCGCACAAACTGCACGAACCTCGTCTCCTGGTGAGACTTCGGATCACGCAGGAGTACTGCTGCAAGGACGGGGATGCAAATGAAGCAGTAAATCAGTGATGCCAGCAACGCCATGGCGACGGTCTGCGCCATGGGGCGGAACATCTTGCCCTCGATATCTTCCAGAGTGAGGATCGGCAGGTAGACCATAATGATCACGAAAATCGAAAATGTCACCGGCCTGACGACAGACTTCGCCGCTTCAATAGCTGTGTCCCGCATGGAACGCTTTGTGCCTTCAGCCTCCCTCAACGTCATGAAGTGCTCGACGACAACGAGAGAGCTGTCGACAATCATACCGAAATCAATTGCGCCGAGGCTCAGCAGGTTGGCCGAGACCCCGAAAACCCTCATGCCGATGAAGGCTGACAACAGCGCGGCGGGGATGGCGGAGGCAATGACCAGCGACGCGCGCCAGTCACCCAGAACCACGATAAGAACGACAAGCACCAGAGCCGCGCCGATCAGGAGATTTTCCTTGACGGTGGAAATGGTTTCTCCCGTTAGCGTCGAGCGCATATAGTAGGGGTCAAGCGTCACGCCGGCTGGCAACAACTTCTGGATACCAGGAAGTGCTTTGCGGATATTTGCAAGAACGGCATTCGAGCTTGCTCCGTCCTGCATCATTACCGCGCTCAGGACGATCTCTCCGTTTCCGTCCCGGGTCGCCGCGCCGAGGCGCGTCCGCGGACCCAGTGCGATACTCCCCACGTCCTGGACCCGGATGACATGCCCGTTCCGGCCGATTCTGACCGGGATCAGACCGAAATCATTCAGGTCGCCGACCAGGGCACGGCCAACAATCACCTGCTGCTCGGCCTGGTGGGCAATCCAGCCACCACCAGCCGAGGCGTTATTACGGTCAACTGCCTGATAGACGTCTGTCACCGTGACTCCGTAGGTACGCAGCCGAAGCGGGTCGAGCGTGACCTGAAAGGTCTGTTCCGCGCCACCATTGATATTGACCTCGGCCACGCCCGCTAGAAGTCTCAGTTCAGGCGCGACCGTCCAGTGCATGATGCGGTTGAGGTCCATGAGCGAATAGCCAGGTCCGCGGATCTGGAACTGCATGATCTCGCCCATGCCGGTCGTCCGCGGCCCCATCTGAACGCTGACACCCGGAACGGCGACACTCTCACGAGCGGCCGGCAGACGTTCGGCGACACGTGCGCGGTCCAAGTCGATGTCTGTCGCATCGTCGAATTGTAGATAGACCGCAGATACACCCGTCCTTGATACCGAGCGCAAATCAATGAGACCCGGAAGAGCAGTCAGACTGGTCTCGACCGGAAAGGTAATCAACTTTTCGACTTCCTCGGTCGCAAGCCCGGGAGCAGTAACCGTCACCATGACCTGGCGGGGTGAAATGTCGGGAACAGGCTCGACAGGAAGCCCTTCGACACAGGCCAGTCCGGTTATCAGGAGGGCAAAAATCAGACCGAAAACAAAAAAGCGTTGCTTCTGGAAGAATTCAAAGAGCATTTTCAGTCTCCATCGAGACCGGACAGAAGCGCCATCGCCTTGAGCGTAAAGCTCCCCTTTGCGACGATAGTGTCATCAGGCTTGAGATCTCCGGACACCACGCTCTGCTCTGGCCCTTCGAGGAGCACACGAACGGGAACAGGTTGAAACGTATCGGCGCCGGTCTGCCGGTACACCACCATATGCCCGTCGACATTCTGCGGGGCGGCGGACGGCACGATCAGACCGCTGGCCTGCTCCTGCGCAGGAAGCCAGGCATTGAGCTGGGTGCCGGGCCGGAATCTCCGACGCGGATCCGAAAATGTCGCGACAACCTTCACCAGCCCAGTTTCGGGATCGGCAGTACCTTCAATGGTCTGAACCTTTGCCATCGCGGCTTGCGCGGGATCGGCTCCCACGGGCATGAACGTCATCTCAGTGCCAATTGAAATGTCTGATGCATCTTCGGGGCGGACGTTAGCCACGACCCATACGGTTTCCAGACTCGTAATCCTGATTACGACGTCTGTGGGCGAAATATCATTATCGACAGCCGTACCGACCTGTTCGACCATGCCATCAACCGGCGCGATCAGGACCGAATTTTCGAAGTCCACGATCCGTTCCGTTGGCGAGGTGAATTCTTCCTCAAGACGATGGGTCAGGGTTTTGACCGCAGCGTCCTGAAAGTGGACAGCGTTCTGCGCCTCGTGCATCACGGCAAGGCGACGCGACACTTCGCCCGCGGAGACTGTGGCCCCGGCCAATGACTTACCACGACGGTACGCCAGTGCAGTATCAGCGAGGTTGGCCTGGGCGCTGGCCAGACTAGCTTTCGCCTGGGCAAGCTGGAGATCGACGACATGCAATGAGTGATCAATATAGGAGACGAGCTTCTGGCCGACGGTGACTTGCTGGCCGGGCAGGACGTAGACCGCGCGGACTTTGCCATCGCCTGCCGGCCGTATGGACACGGAACGCGCGATGTTCTCCGTTACACTCGCCATCGCCTGAATTCGGGGTCTTACGGAGCCTTTTTTAACCTTGACGGTTTCAAGACCCTCGGCCTGCCGGGCTTCTGCATCCATGGTCACGGTCTGCTGCCACCCCTCTGTTTCTTCCGCCAAAGCCAGGTGAGGTAAAGCCACGAATAGGGCTGCGACAACGAGGATACAGGTCGATCTCATGGTATGTACCCCAAGGCGATAACAGTTCTGACGATCGCAATGCGATAATCGATTTCGGCCTGGCTGAAGGTCAGCAGGGCGTTATAGGCATCCATGCGGGCACGAAGCGCCTCTATGAGTGATGTTTCACCGGATCGCCACGACCGCTCCATGGCGTCCGCGCGCGCAAGCATCTCGTGCGCGGCCTGAGCCGTACTGACGATCGAGGCCGATGTGTTTTTCAGATGTGCCTGGACGCGCGCCATCTCGGCCCTGACGGTCCTCTGGGTGGCGATCTCCTGCCGGATGGCGGTGGAAAGCGCACTCTGAGCGGCCGTTCTCACGGGAACCGATGTGACGTCACTTGGGATCGGCATCCTGAGACTGACCCCAACCTGCGTGTCCCATGGCGAACCGTACTGGCCCTGATTGATCACGCCGACGCCGATTTCCGGATTGGGCATATAACTGTGAGCGGCAAGATGATCCTGTTCCGTGGCGACCGTGACGCTCTGGTGAGCCGCACGCACGCGCGGGTCGTTCGCCTCGCTCCATGGCCGCGCGGTCGCTCGCAGGAATAGCGGCCAGTGCGTGTCGATTTCCGACAGACCGGCTTTCGTCGGATGGCCGGTCAGAATATCCAGATTGGCCTGGGCGGCCTCGACTTCCTCGTCGATGGCATTGCGATCGCTTTCCGAAAGAGCGATCCGCGCATCCACCGCCTGCTGTTCCGCCGATGTGCTTTCTCCTGCATGGCTCGATGCCCGCACGGCCCTGGCCATGCGTCGCAACGCAGCCAGTGTGGAATCCATGGCAGATCGCCGTCGCTCGGCGAGCAGGACAGCCCCGATGGCATCCGTGGCACGAATGGCCACCGCCATATGGGCGACATCCTTCTGTACTACAGCGGCCTGTGCATCGGCTTCAGCCACATGCTCAGTTGCCGTTCCTTGTCCTGGCAGCCAGAGAGGAACGGAGAGACCCACCTGTGTCGTGCGGTACGCATAGTTACGGCCGCTGGGTCTGTCGTCATAATATTGAGCATCGACCGATGGCCCACCTGCGAACCAGGATTTCGCGGCACGCTGGCGTTTCTTTGCCCCAGCTTCCTGAGTCGCGAGATCATTCTGGGCAGGATCATTCGTCCATGCTGCTGCGATGACATCATGCAAGGTGGCGGGAATCGCTGTCGTATCGTCGGCTGTGGCCACGCCACCCGACACCAAAGCCATTGCGAGGCTCGCCGCCACAGATTTCCACCGACACCGAACACAACACACGGACATTCGACTGAAAATTCTCATAATATTTTACGATGTTGCATCGAGGCTGCGGGAGCGCAGCAGCCTCAGCGCGTTGAGGGTGACGAGAACGGTTGCCCCGGTATCGGCCGCAATGGCGATCCAGAGCCCTGTCAGCCCCGCGATGGTGGCAATCAGGAACACTCCTTTCAGCCCAAGAGCGATCGAGACATTTTGACGAACATTTCGCATGGTCGAACGGGCGAGGCGGATCAGCGCTGGAATATCGGAGACTCTGTTCCGCAGGATGGCGGCGTCGGCTGCCTCCAGGGCAACATCGGTCCCCGAGCCGATTGCGACCCCGACAGTTGCCTGTTTGAGTGCAGGCGCGTCGTTGATGCCATCTCCGACCATCATAACACCGCCCTGCGCGGCCAGAGCCCGTATTTCGGCCAACTTCTGCTCCGGCAGCAGTTCGGCCTTGTAATGCGCCCCCAGCATTGAGGCGATCGCGGCGGCTGTCCGGCTATTGTCGCCCGTCAGGATGACCGGCGTAATACCGAGGTTGCGTAACTGGCGCATGGCTTCTGCCGCGTCCGCGCGCGGCTCGTCACGGAGGGCAATCAACGCGAGTGCCTTGTCACCATACAAGACGGCAACGGTTTTTCCTTCCGCCTCAAGTTCGGTGGCACGTGCGGTGTCAGTAGCTGACAACGCGCCGTCGCGTACCGCCTGAAGGGGGCTGGAGATCGTGAAATCCATTCCGTCAATGCGGCCTGTCACCCCTCTTCCGGGAATTGCCCTGCTCTCCTGTGCAACGGGAATGTCGATACCCGGCCCGTTACTCTGGGCTCGGCGCAGGATAGCCTGGGCCAATGGATGGCTGGACGCGCCTTCAACGGCGGCGGCGACAGCAAGAACCTGAGTTTCGGGCAAGCTGTCCAGCACGATGATGTCGGTGACGTCAGGCCGTCCCAGTGTGAGGGTTCCAGTCTTGTCGAGTGCGACTGTCTTCACCCGCGCAGTGGCCTCGATGACCGCTCCTCCCTTGATGAGCAGCCCGTTATGTGCCCCCAGGGCCAGCGCGGACGCTATGGCTGCGGGAACCGATATGACGAGCGCGCAGGGGCAACCAATCAGCAGAAGGGACAACCCGCGATAAACCCAGACCGACCAAGCCTGAGCAAACGCCAGTGGGGGAAGGCATACGACGACCGCCGAAAGCACGACGATCGTCGGCATGTACCAACGGCTGAAGCGGTCGATGAACCGTTGAGTCGGTGCGCGTGCCTCCTCGGCCTGCTCTACAAGATGGATGATGCGGGAGATGGTGTTGTCCGCCGCAGTGCGGGTCACGCGAACCCGCAACGCAGCTTCCGTGTTGACCGAGCCGGCGAAGACGGCATCCGTCGGCCCACGCGACACTGGCACGCTCTCACCAGTGACCGGACTTTCATCAATGCCACTTACGCCGGAAATAATCTCTCCATCCGCCGGAATGCGGTCTCCCGGCCGGACCAGGACCACATCGCCTAGTCGGAGTTCGACAGCAGGAACCTCCCGGATACCGGCAGTGTCTTCGCGCAAGGCGATTTTCGGTACCAACGCTCCGAGCGCGCGGATACCATCACGGGCATGACTGACGGCAACGCCCTCAAGGAGTTCCCCGACCGCGAAGAGGAAGACGACGAGTGCAGCCTCCTGGGCCGCGCCGATAAATAGCGCACCGATCGCCGCGATCATCATCAGGGCTTCGATGGAAAACGGCTGAGCAACCCGGAGCGAGGCTAAGGCGCGGCGGGCAACCGGAAAAAGCCCTACCAGGCAGGCCCCGACAAATGGCCAGGGTTTCATCTCGTTTGGTGCGATCAGGCTGATACCCCAGGCCAGCACCAACAAAATACCGGTCGTGACAACAAGTCGTCCCTTTCCGGTTTTATACCAGGGCGTATCAGGCGCGGCGGCGTCATTCGTCGCATCCTGAGCAAATACAATGTCAGCTACAGTGGCAGGATTGAGGCGCCGGATACCATATCCCAGGCTCCTGACCATCTCTTCGACTTTGGTCACGGAAATCGCATTCTCATCCATGGTCAGTCGCAGTTTCTGAGACACCAGGGAAATCTCTACATTCTGGACGCCTGCGATTTGACCAAGCGCGCCCTTCACCTTGCTGACACAAGCAGCACAGTCCATGCCCGTGACATCCCACTCGCGCCTGTCCGGCATCCGGATTCTCCTGTTCACCCAGCAGCGAATCCGTTATCTACTTCCTCTAGTCGCTAGAGGTTCAAGGGGGCTTTTATGTTCAGTATCGGAAAATTATCCGGGTCAACTGGCGTCAAGGTGCCGACCATCCGCTATTACGAGCAGATCGGCATCCTTGAGGAGCCCGACCGAAGTGAAGGAGGGCAGCGTGTCTATGGAGAGGAAGCAAAAGAGCGCCTGAGTTTTATTCGCCATGCGCGGGAACTTGGATTTTCACTAGATGAAATCCGTGAATTACTAGATCTTGCTGACGATCCCAATCAAAACTGTATGGCCGCATATGAGATAGCAAAACGCAAATTGATCGAGGTCAGGAACCGTATTGCCCGCCTGACGGCTCTCCAGGGCGAATTGCAACGCATGTTGGATCAGTGTTCATGCAACACAATCGGGACCTGTCGGATCATTCAGGTCCTGAGCGATCATTCTTTATGCACGTCAGAACATCTCGGCACGGAGGCAGGGTGCAAAGCGTCGTAAACAAATCATCGAGTATCGCAAACGGGTCGCAGCATGCAGGAGTAGTCCCCATGAACCGCACCATAAAGACCGCATGGGGCACACTTGCCGTCAGTCTGGTCGTTCTGGCCCTGAAGCTTGCCGCCTACTGGATGACGGGCAGCATCGCGCTTTACTCGGATGCGCTGGAAACAATCGTCAATGTAGCGGCCGCCGTCGGCGCGCTTATCGCCCTGTGGGTCAGCGCACAACCCGCAGACGCAAACCATCCCTATGGCCACCAGAAAGCGGAATATCTGAGCGCGATCATCGAGGGTGGCCTCGTGCTCGCAACGGCAATTCTGATCTTCCAGGAAGCCTGGATCGGCTGGCAGCACCCGAAAGCACCGGACACGCCGCTTCTGGGCTTGGCCCTGAATGGCAGCGCCGGGGTTATAAACCTGTTCTGGGCGCTGCTACTGATCCGCAATGGCAAGCAGTGGAAGTCGCCCGCGCTCGTCGCGGGCGGCCGGCACATCCTGACGGACGTCTGGACGACCATTGCGGTCCTGATCGCTTTTGCGCTGATCCCGGTGACTGGTTGGCTCCGGCTTGACCCGGCCATCGGCGGCCTGGTCGCAGTCAATATCCTTTGGGCGGGTTATGGTGTCGTGCGGGAAGCCGTCGCCGGGCTGATGGATGAAGTCTCCGATCCCGAATTGATTTCACGCCTGGACCGGACGATCGCAGGAAATGCATCAGGGGCGCTCGAAGCCCACGACGTGCGGGCGCGTGTCGCGGGCAACACGACATTCGTTGAATTTCATCTCGTGGTCCCGACGGGGATAACCGTCGGCAGGGCGCATGAGATCTGCGACCACATCGAGCACGCACTCAGGACGCAGCTCGGGCAGGCTGTGATCAACATTCACATCGAGCCCGAGGAGAAGGCGAAGCATGGCGACGTCATCATTCCGGACCGACACGCACACGTCAAAAATCGCGAAGAACTGATTTATCCGCAGCAGGACTTTCGCTCGGCCTGAACCGCCGGGCGCGGAGCCGCTCCGTAATCCGCAGCGTATCCACTCCAAAGCCGCGTTTGCCAAACCTTGTGGTGTCTGCCCCGTGGCGGCATCGAACTGGCCACCTCTAAATGGGTCAATTGGATCAATAATCGTTGCCTTCTGTCATCCATTAGAAACATCCCGCCAGAAGTGGCTGAGGCACGTTTCCACGTACAACAGAAATCGCATGCATTGGCCGCTTAAACCGGATAGAAAACGTCTCCGAAAACCCGGGGCCATTCAAATGGCGGGATATGGTGATCGTGGAGTGGCTGCTTCACGATCCTGACTGGAAAGTATGTAACAGTGGGGTTTGTGCTACCTTTCATCATCTATGTCGTCGCGGGTTTTGCAGAGATCGGCGGATGCTTCGCCTTCTGGAGCTGGCTCCGGCTGGGGCGTTCGCCGCTGGTTCTCGTTCCGGGCATGGTGTCGCTGGTCCTGTTCGCCTTTCTGCTGACCCGTATCGATACGGATACGGCGGGGCGGGCCTATGCAGCCTATGGCGGCGTCTACATCACCACCTCGCTCATGTGGATGCGACTGGTCGAGGGGCGCACCCCGGACCGGTGGGAGATTGTTGGTGCCCTGGTGTGCCTCGGCGGGGCCAGCCTGATCCTGCTCGCGCCCCGGACGTAAATTGAGGGGGCTATGCTGCCGCGCGGTGCTCATTGCGCGCGGCCTGCCAGACTTCGCGGGCGGCGTCGGCGTTCATCGCGGCGATACCGAGCCCGACAAGTAGGTCCGGCCATGCGGCGTGCCACAGAAAGGCCGTGACCAGGCCTGCGACGATGATCGCGATATTGGCCAGCACGTCGTTGCGCGCCGACAGGAAGGCAGCGCGCGTCAGACTGCCTGCATGATAGCGATAGCGGGTCAGCATGAGCGCACAGGAGAAATTTACCACAAGCGCCCCCAATCCTGTCACCGACAGGACGAGCGGCTGGGGCGGTGTCGGAAGATTGAATTTTTGCCATGCGGTCCAGAGCGTCGCGAGCGCCGGAACCAGCAGGATAGCGGCAAGGGCCATTCCGACCCGCGCCCGGCTGCGCGCCGTCCAGCCGAGTGCCGCTACGATCAGGAAATTGACGGAGGCGTCTTCCAGGAAATCGACGCTATCCGCGAACAGGGAGACCGAGCCGATGGCAAGCGCTACCGTGAATTCGATGCCAAAATAGGCAAGATTCAGAAGTCCCACGAGAGAGATGACCCGTCGCAGGGTGCCGGCCATGTCGTTCGGTGGTGTGGAATTCATCGTTTTTATCTCTTTCGTTCTATCAGGTTTCTCCCATCCGAAGATGGATTATAGGCGAAGATCAGACCGCACTTTCGCAGCATGCGCGGTTCCCCGCCGGCTCGATGGTGGCAAGTTCGTCAAGAATCACGCACTCGGAGCCGGGACCGCCGGCGCATTGTGCGTCGCAGGTCGCGACGAACCCGGCGATGCTTTTCTCGAGCGCCTTCAATTCGCGCAACTTCGCCCGGACGTCCATCAGGTGAGTATGCGCGAGGTCGCGGGCTTCCGCACAGGATCGCGTACGGTCCTGTACCAATTCGACCAATGCCCGAACCTGATCGATCGAAAAGCCAAACGCCCGGCAGCGCCGAATGAAGGTAAGCCGTCGAACATCGTCTTCAGCATAACGCCGCTGATTGCCTTCCTGTCGTTCCGGACGTGGAAGCAGGCCGATCTCTTCATAATAGCGGATCGTGGGGGCATTGGTACGGGTGCGCTCGGCCAACTCGCCGATCTTGTATCCGGGCATGGGGGGAAACTCGCGTAAAAAATATCTTGAACCTCAAGTTACTTGAACTCGTAAACAAGCGCCAGACCGTCACGCGAACGGGCGGAACGGCATCGAAGTAGTATCGTGACGAAGCCAAACGAGCCTGCCCCACTTGCCTGCACACTGGAGAACAGCGATCTGGCGAGGCGGCTGGAGTGGATCGCCAGTCTCAACGCCAGGGCGCTTCGGTCAGCGCACCGAGATGGTCTTCATCTCGTGCTGGATTATGATCCTGCCGCACGGGACGATATCGCGCGTATGGTCGAAGGCGAACGAACCTGTTGCGCGTTCCTCGCGTTTGACATCGCTGAACGTATGGATGCGCTGACTCTGACGATTACTGCCCCGGAGTATGCGCGTGAGGCTGCGGAAACGCTGCTTGAGCAGTTTGCGTCGCGCAGTCAGCCAGCAACCGCGCCGATGAAAAAGACCTGCGGGTGCGCGGCGGAGTGCGGCGCATGAGCGAGGCGAGCGCATCGGGAAACAAGGCGGCCAGCGCGGTTGCCATGACGGCGTCCAGTGCGGCGCTGGCCTGCGGCGTGTGCTGCGTCGTGCCGCTCGCGCTGCCGGCCGCGATCCTCGGGTCAGTAGGCGGTATTCTCGCCTGGTTCGCCAACGCCTATCGCTGGCTGACGCCGGTCGCGATCCTGGCGGTTGCTGTCGGTTGGTTCTGGGTGGGTTATCAGGCGTACCAGACAGGACACAGGCCTGGCTGGCAGACGCTCGGCATCATGGGGTTCGCCACGATCATGGGGTGTCTTGCATGGCTCTGGCCACGGATCGAGCCGGTGGCGATTGGGTTCTTGCGCGGGTAGCCTGCCGCGGATCGGACGCCATTATTGGACCCACGCCAAGACCTTAACCGCCTCCCGGAACGATACGTCACGGGTTGGGCGTGCTTCCGATCGCAGAGGCACCCAGCATATCGAGCACCGGGCAAGTCAGGGCCTCCGACTCACGGCATTGTTCGATGCTTGTTGTCAGGAGCGATGCGAGCCGTTGCAGGTCGGAGATCTTGCTCTGGATGTCGCCCAGATGAGCTATGGCGAGTGTTCTGACCTCGTCGCAGGAGGGTAGGCCGGGTTCTGCCAAGGCGAGCAGGGTTCTGATTTCCTCGATGTCGAAACCAAGATCCCGCGCGCGTCGGACGAATGACAGGCGCCTGACATCCTCGGCCCGATAATGGCGATAGCCATTACGCGCCCTTCGCGGCGCGGGAATGAGGCCGATGCGCTCATAGTAGCGCACCGTCTCCAGATGAACGCCGGTTTCCGATGCCAGCTTGCCGATCGTGATGGCGACCATGCGTCACTCCTGCTCTTGAGTCCGTAGCCACTACGGGGTGTAGCATGAAGCGCGACGCAATGGGAAAGTGACGATCATGGATGAGACGGCGGACCTGCCTCAACGAACATCACGTAGCCGCATGGGCATGGAAAGAGGTGGAGTCCTGTGTGTCGCGGGCGGTATGGCCGCCGGTGTGGGTGCGCTGATCGCGTCGTCCTGCTGCCTCATTCCGCTCGCCTTCGCTTCTCTGGGCGCCGGTGCGGGGGTTTTCAGTGTTCTGTCGAGACTTGCGCCATGGCGCGTGCCATTGATTGCGCTGGCGGTCGCGGCGCTGGTCAGCGCCTGGGCGCTCAATCGGCGGCAGGCCAGGGTCTGTTGTGCGGGTGTGGAAAGTGGGTCTATCCGGCGACGCATCGGGGTTATCCAGATGCTATCCTTTGCCACCGCGCTCATCGTGCTGGCGGCATTGGTGTGGCCACGCCTGGAACCCGTCCTGCTCAGGAGCCTGTCTGTAAGATGATTCGGCCTGCCTCGCTTCTGACCTGTCCCGCATGTGGCCAGCAATCACTGGAAACCATGCCGACCGATGCCTGCCAGTTCTTTTACGATTGCCCGCATTGTGGCGTCGTCTTGAAACCGAAGCCGGGGGATTGCTGCGTCTTCTGCTCCTATGGCGACGTTCCTTGCCCGCCGGTTCAGGAACATGGGCGACTGGCATGCTGCGGAGACGGTTCGACATAGACCTGGGGCGGCAGCGGCGATGAAGTAATGGTGTCGTCCTGGCCAGTAATGTGACGATCGCCGTTTGACGGTGCGGTCCATGCATCGTGTATCCATTTGGAAAACCGGCACGTTATCATCAAAATCGAAGCGTAGAGCGCGGGCGGTAGTCTGCTCATCGCTTGCAGCGGGGCCCATTCTCGATTGAGCCACCGTGCGGTAGGATCGGGCCATGAACCGCATTGGCATCCTTTTCGCATTATTGTCCGCGATCCTGTTTGGAGCCAGCACACCGTTCGCCAAGCTTCTCCTTGGCTCCGTCGATCCGTGGATGATGGCCGGGCTGCTCTATCTCGGTTCCGGGATCGGTCTGGCGGCGGTGCATCTGTTGCGCTGGATGCGTGGACGCCCCGTTGCGGAAGCGCCGTTGCGGCGTGGGGACTTGCCCTGGTTGGCGTTGGTGATCCTGGCGGGTGGGATTGCCGGCCCATTGCTGTTGATGCTGGGGCTGGCGCGCACCGACGCGGCCAGCGCGTCGCTGTTGCTCAATCTCGAAGGGCTGGCGACGATGGGGATTGCCTGGATCGTATTCCGCGAGAACGTGGACCGGCGGCTTCTGCTGGGCGCCTTCGCCATTCTCTCGGGCGCCGCGTTATTATCATGGCAGGGGCATGCGATGCTTGACCAGGGCGCCCTGTTCATCGCAGCGGCCTGCCTGTGCTGGGGGATCGACAACAACTTGACCGGCAAACTTTCTGCGGCCGATCCGATGCAGATCGCAATGCTCAAGGGGCTGGTCGCAGGGACGGTCAATCTTCTGCTGGCGTTCGGGAGGGGCGGTGTCCTGCCGACTGTCGGGGGACTCGGCGCCGCTGGAGCCGTGGGGTTCATGGGTTACGGGGTGAGCCTTGTCCTGTTCGTGCTGGCCCTGCGCCATCTCGGTGCCGCGCGCACGGGGGCCTATTTCTCGCTTGCGCCGTTCGTCGGCGCGCTGCTGGCGGTTGTGGTGCTCCACGATCCCTTGTCGCTGAGGTTGCTGATCGCCGGCGGCCTGATGGGTTTCGGGTTGTGGCTCCACCTGTCGGAGCGCCACGATCACGAGCATGCGCACGAGGCCATGGAACATGAGCACCGGCATCGCCATGACGAACACCATCAGCATGCGCACGGGCCTGGCGATCCGACGGGCGAACCGCACACGCATCGGCACCGGCACATGCCGATGGTCCATCGGCATCCGCATTATCCCGACCTGCATCATCGGCACGGCCACGCTCACTGACGCGGTGCCAACGCCTCAATGATACGGCAGTCGGCGACGGTGCCATGGTGGCATTGCCCGATCATCGCGACCAGTTCCCGACGCAGGGCCTGCAAGTCACGCATCTTGCCGTCGATCTCCGCCAGATGCGTGCGGGCGATGACGTCGTTCTTCGCGACGTGCGGGGAACGCATCCGGGAATGCCCTTCTTGGCATTGAAAACAGTCGGGACAATGCCAACGTCGTCATGGTTCGTGCGGATCGCCATGCCGGGCCGCATCATTGCCTCATGGGAGGCCGTCATGATGACAAACTGCATGCAGGGCATGGGATGGGGCATGGGCCTGTTCGGCCTGCTCACGCTGATCGTGCTCGTGCTCGCGATCGCGGCACTGGTCAAGTATCTGTGGTGCGCGGAGGGATGGAGGACGCGGATCGGCCGAGTCCCTTCCGCAGATCGGACATTCAAGTGAGTTGCCCGGCCTCGCGTGGCGAGGGATGTCCCAGCCCAAACGACCGGCCCAAGAGCGCGGCATGACTTCCGCTCCGTGCATAAGAGATTGCCCCCTTTGCCTGTTTGCGAGATGATGGCCGGTATGCGGTGGTGCTTTCTCCGACGTCTGGTATTCGTTATCGTTGGTCTTGCCTTTATGGGCGCGGCCACCGTGCAGGCTATGCCGCCGCAGAATGCCGAGCAGGCCACGAGCCTGGATGCGGCCATGCCATGCTGTGATGGGTCGGTCTCGATGCATCCCGCCGGAACGACCGCACCGTTCAAGGGCATGACGCCGGAGTGCCTGAAAACCATGCAGTGCCTCGGCGTGCCTGATCGCCCAACGCAGGCCGCGGCGATCGGAAGCCCGGTCCGCTACAGCATGATCGCCTATAGCCTTGCCGAACGTGTTCCTGTCGGCCGCTCGCCCGAGCCGCTTTCCTTCCCTCCCAGAACCGCCTGATCCCACCGGCGCCGTGACGGCGTTGGTTTCCGCACGTCCTGCGTTCAGGAGCGCGCGTATTCGCGCGTCCTGACCGCAACCGGACGTCGATCAGCGCTCTATCCCCGGATTTCCGGGGCGGGAAGGATTCCATTATCATGCGTACATATCTGATCGCGGGTGCGTTGGCGCTCGCCTCCTGCGTCGTCGTGACCGGTGCCTTTGTGTCACCGACATTCGCGGCAGCGACGGATTATCGTTTCGAGGCTGCCGGCAAGCAGGCACATCTGAGCGGTGACAAGGCTGTCATGATCGTGCGGCTTGTGCATGTGCCCGACGGCAAGCCGGTCATGGACGCCGTCATCTTCGAGAGCAAGGCCGACATGAGCCCCATGGGCATGGCGACGATGACCTCGCCCACGACCATCGAGCCGGCGTCAGGCGATGGGCTCTATCGTATCGACCTCGATGCCGGTGCTCCCGGCCCGTGGGCGATCACGCTCGCGGCCAAGGTGCAGGGTGAAACCGAGACGGTGCGCGGTTCCGTTGTTGTCACGCTGGAGAAATAGCATGGCAACCCGGCGGAACCGTGACGCGGCGGGGCGCCTGCTCCTGGCTGCGGCTGCTCTTATCGTTTCATCCGGGGCTGCTCGTGCGGCTGAAGGGCCGCCGGGTGCCACCGTAGAGAGCCTGCTCGCGCTCGGCGAGCGCCTGAACCCCGCGGTGCGGGCCGCCGGACTCGATACGACCGCCGCTGCGGCCCAGGCGGAAGCGGCCGGTGCGCTGGACGATCCGGTGCTGACGGAGAATTACCAGAATTATCACTCCGGCGGCCTGTTCAGCATGAACTTCATCACGATCTCGCAAACTTTCCCGCTCTGGGGAAAGCGGGATCTGCGTCATCGTGCGGCGCTGTCCGAGGTGGACGCGGCGCGCGGCCGGGAGCGGGCCGCCCAGGACGAACTCGACGCGCAGATCAAAATTGCCTTCGCGCGCTATTACGCTTTTACCCGCGCGCTGGTGGTCAACCGGCAGATCCAGACGCTCGCCCGCAAGATGCGGCAGGCGACCATGGTGCGCTACGGCCAGGGCGACGGTGCCCAATCGGGCGTGATCCAGGCCCAGGAGGAGGAGACGAACACCGTCATCGAGGCGAGCCGGCTGGAGGCCGAGCGAGAGTCCGCCGCCGCCCAACTGAATGCGCTGCTGGCCCGCCCCCCGGGCGCCCCATTGGCCGAGCCCATGCGGCTACGTCCGATCCCAGCGGTTCTGCCGCGCGTGGAGAGCTTGCTCGACCGGGCGCGCAGCGGGAATGGCGCCGTCCATGCGAACAGCGCGGCAATCGACGAGGCGGAAAGCCGGAGACGGCTGGCCGAGCGGGCCTGGTATCCCGATGTGACGGTCGGCGGCGGCCCGGTCGTGCAGACCAATGCCCCGACGGGGTTCAGCGCCATGGTCTCGCTGAGCATCCCCGTGCAGTTCGGTGCCAAGCGCGCCGACGAAGACGCGCAGACCGCGCGCCTTGATGCCGCCGAGCGCCGTCGCGACGGAACGATGGCGACCATCCAGGCAGCCTTGGCCGAAGCCTTGGCCCGCCTCAAGGCGGCGCGCGATGTGGAGAGCCTCCTCCGTCGCCAGCGTATGCCGCAGGCGGACGCGCTCTCGCGGACGACGCTGGCCAGCTACAGCCAGGGGCATGGCGATCTCGCGGCAGCGATCGCGGCGGAACATCAGATGCACGACACCGAGCTGGAGCTTCTCCGGACCGAGACCGACGAACAGACGGAACTGGCCACCATCGAGCGCCTGATCGGGGGTGATCTGTGAAGGTGCGTCTTCTGTCCCTGGTCCTGGCGTTGCTCCCGCTTTCGACCGCTACGCCAGGACCGGCGACGGCGACTGACCGAACGCCACTCTATTACCAGGATCCGGACGGCAAGCCCGCCTATTCCGCCAATCCGAAGAAGACGTCGGAGGGTCGGGATTATGTTCCGGTCTATGCTGACGGGTCACAGGGGTCTGGTGCCGCGTCCTCGCGATCCTCCGGTCCCTCGGCCCGGTCGGCGGATCGTGGCCGGGTGCTATTTTATCGCAATCCCATGGGGCTGCCCGACACTTCGCCGGTGCCGAAGAAAGATGCCATGGGGATGGCGTACCTCCCTGTCTATGAGAACGAGATCCGGGATGCGGGAACGGTTTTTGTGCCGCCCGGTCGTTTGCAGATCCTCGGCGTGCGGACTTCCGTTGCCGCAGTGCAGCCGGTGCTGAACCGCAGCGTGCATGCCACCGGCATTGCCCAGTTCGATGAACGGCGCATCGCCTTGGTGACAAGCAGGGTCGGCGGCTGGGTCGAGCATCTCGATATCGCTGCCACAGGCGATCCTGTCTGGCGTGGCCAGGTCATGGCCGAAATCTACGCGCCGGATCTGGTTGCATCCGAGCAGGAATATCTGATTGCCACCAGTTTGGACCCGGCTATGGCAACGGCCGCGCTGGAGCGCCTGCGCTCTCTTGGGGCGCCTGAGACCGAAATCGCGCGGCTGCGACGCACCCGGCATGCCGTGCGGCACATCCCGGTCGTTGCGCCGGCGGACGGGGTCGTGACCGAAAAGATGGCGGTGGAGGGCGCGCGCGTCGGGCCGGACCAACCGCTGTACCGGACGGCGGCGACCGCACCGATCTGGCTGATTGCCGAAGTGCAGGAGCAGGATCTGGGCGCGGTGCGGGTCGGTCAGCAGGCGCACGCCAGCCTTGTCGCCTTTCCCGGTCGTCGCTTCGACGGAACCGTCGATTTCCTCTATCCGAGCGTCTCCACCGAGACGCGAACCGGACGTATCCGGATCGTGTTGCCGAATGCGGATAGTGTGCTGCGGGCAGGCATGTATGCCGATATCGCGATCGATGTCCCTGCGTCCATGGCGGGGCCGGTGCTGGTCGTGCCGTCCTCGTCGGTTATCGACAGCGGCACCCGTCAGGTTGTGCTGGTCGAAACGGGGGAGGGCCGTTTTGCACCCCGTTCGGTGCGCGTCGGCGCGCGTGGCAATGACGAGGCTCAGATCCTGGATGGCCTGAAGGCGGGGGAAAGCGTGGTGGTCGGCGCCAACTTTCTGATCGATTCCGAAAGTAATCTGCGCGCCGCCCTACAGGCCTTTACCGTGCCGGACAGCAAGCCTGCCCGGGCAGGGAGTGCCGGTCGATGATTGCCAGAATCATTGCGGTGTCGGCGCGTAACCCGCTGCTGGTGATACTGGCAACGTTGTTCCTCGTGGGGGCTGGTGTCTGGGCGGTGATGAACACGCCGCTCGATGCCATTCCCGATCTCTCGGACACGCAGGTGATCGTCTATACCGACTATCCCGGCCAGGCGCCGCAGGTCGTCGAGGATCAGGTCACCTATCCCTTGACCACGGCGTTGCTGGCCGTGCCGCATTCGAAAGTGGTGCGCGGTTTTTCGACGTTCGGCACGTCGTTCGTCTACGTCGTCTTCGACGACGGTACCGATCTCTACTGGGCGCGTTCGCGCGTGCTGGAATATCTCAATTTCGCGCAGAAGCGCCTGCCCGCGGGTGTCACGCCGTCGCTGGGGCCGGATGCAACCGGTGTCGGCTGGGTCTACGAATATGTCGTCCAGGGTAAACAGCGCACGCTGGCGGAATTGCGCAGCCTGCAGGATTGGGTGATCCGCTTTCAATTGACCAAGGCGTCCGGCGTCGCCGAGGTGGCCGCCATTGGCGGGTTCGAACGGCAATATCAGATCGTCGTCGATCCCCGGAAGCTCCAGGCCTACGGTATCCCGCTGTCGCGCGTGGGCGATGCGGTGCGGCAGGGCAATCAGGATGTCGGCGGTCGCACCATCGAGCTGACCGAAACGGAATATATGGTGCGCGGTCGGGGCTATGTGCGCGATGTCCGCGATCTGGAGCGGATCGTGCTGAAGGTCGACGCCGTCGGAACGCCAGTCACGGTGGGAGACGTCGCGCGCGTCGAACTCGGCCCCGACGAGCGGCGCGGCATCGCGGAACTGGACGGTGTGGGAGAGGCGGTCGGCGGCATCGTCGTCAAGCGCGACGGAGCGGATGCCTTGACGACGATCCGGAGCGTCAGGCAGCGGATCGCCGAGCTGCTGCCTAGCCTGCCGCCGGGCGTTTCCATTGTGCCGGTCTATGATCGCTCGGCCCTGATCCTGCGTGCCATCGCCACGCTCCGGCACACGCTGATCGAGGAGAGTCTCATCGTCTCCTTCGTCTGCGTCGTCTTCCTGCTGCACGTCCGCAGTGCGCTGGTCGCGATCGTGACCCTGCCTGTCGGCGTCCTGTTCGCTTTCCTGGCCATGCACATGATCGGTGTCGGGTCGAACATCATGAGTCTGGGCGGCATCGCCATCGCGCTCGGGGCGATGGTGGATGCGGCGATCGTGATGATCGAAAATGCGCACAAGCACGTGGAGCGGCTGGCGCCCGGTGAAGCGCGTGGCCCGGCGCTGCTGGCGGCGGCGAACGAGGTCGGGCCGTCGCTGTTCTTCAGCCTGCTGATCATCACCGTGTCCTTCCTGCCGGTGTTCGCCCTGGAGGGGCAGGAAGGACGATTGTTCAAGCCGCTCGCATACACAAAGACCTTTTCCATGGCGGGCGGCGCGCTGCTCGCGGTGACGCTGGTGCCGGTCCTGATGCTGGCCTTCGTGCGCGGCCGCATCCTTCCCGAAGCGCGTAATCCGATCAATCGCGTGCTGATCGCGCTCTATCGTCCCGTAATCCGCGTCGTGCTGCGGGGACCGGTCCTGCTCGTCCTCCTTGCGATCGGGATTGGCGCCGGTACGATCTATCCGGCGGCCCATCTGGGCAGCGAGTTCATGCCCGATCTGAACGAGGGGACATGGCTCTACATGCCGGTCACGCCGCCAGGTCTCTCGGTCACCAAGGCGGTCGAGCTGCTGCAGGGTCAGGACCGCATCATCAAGAGCTTTCCCGAGGTCCAGTCGGTGTTCGGCAAGGCCGGGCGCGCGGCGACGGCCACCGATCCGGCGCCCACGGAAATGTTCGAGACGGTGATCACTCTCAAGCCGCAAAGCGAATGGCCGGCCGGCATGACCCCGGACCAACTGAAGGCCGACATGAACCGGGCGCTTGACCTGCCGGGGGTGAGCAACGCGTGGACGCAGCCGATCCGCGCCCGCATCGACATGCTCGCCACGGGGATTCGTACCCCGGTGGGGGTGAAGGTGTTCGGGCCGGATCTGGGACAGCTCGCCAGAATTGCGGAACAGGTCGAGCAGGTCGTGCGCACCATTCCCGGAACCACCAGTGCGTTTGCCGAGCGCCTGGAGGGTGGCCACTATCTGGAGATTATACCCGACCGGAACGCGATCGCGCGCTATGGCCTGTCGGTCGACGATGTGATGCAGGTGGTGGCCACGGCGCTCGGCGGCCAGACGGTCACGACGACCGTGGAAGGGCGCGAGCGTTACGGCGTGAGCGTCCGCTACCCGCGTGACCTGCGCGATGACCCGCAGGCGATCGCCGAACAGGTGCTGCTGCCGACGCCGGGCGGGGCGATGATCCCGCTGGGGCAGGTGGCGGTGATCCGTCTCACCGGGGGACCGCCCTCGATCCGCACCGAGGATGCCCAGCTTGTCGCCTATGTCTATGTGGACCTGAACGGACGCGATATCGGCGGCTACGTCAACGACGCGGCCCGCGCCGTGCGCGAGCGGGTTACGCTCCCGCAGGGATACCGCGTCGCGTGGAGCGGCCAGTTTGAATATATGCAGCACGCCATGGCGCGGCTGAAGCTGGTCGTGCCGGCAACGCTGGTTCTGATCTTCGTGCTGCTCTATCTCAATTTCGGACGGATCACGGAGACGCTGATCGTGCTGCTGTCGGTGCCGTTTGCGCTGGTCGGTGGGATCTGGCTGACCTGGTGGTTGGGCTACAATGTCAGTGTCGCTGTCGTGGTGGGGTTCATCGCCCTCGCGGGTGTCGCGTCCGAGACGGGCGTGATCATGCTGATCTATCTCGACAATGCCTTGGCAGACGTCAGCGGCAGGGCCCAGGCCGAAGGGCGCGCACTGACGCGCGCGGACTTGAGGGCTGCGATCATGCACGGCGCGGTGGAGCGCGTGCGGCCGAAAATGATGACGGTCACGGCGATCATGGCGGGCCTTGTGCCCATCCTGTGGAGCGCCGGCACCGGGTCCGAGGTCATGCGCCGGATCGCGGCCCCCATGGTGGGCGGCATGGTCTCGTCGACCGTGCTGACCCTGCTGGTTATTCCGGCGCTCTATGCTCTCGTGAAGGGATGGCGGCTGTCGCGTGGGTAAACATGGCAGACGTGTCGGCATATAATAGGGCATTATCTCCATGCCGTCTTCCGCCCTCATCCTGATCATAGAATGAAGACCTTCAAGTTTTCTACAAACGGACATCCTGTGTTGGCGACGCAAGCCAGGCCGCCAGTTGCCGGACCATGGATCTCGCGACACGGCCCGCCCCCAGCAGGGTGGCGCATGCGGGGCCGCACCAGGAGCCATAACCCAGCAGCCAGAGACGTGGCTCCCTGATGGCCTGCTGGCCGTCAACGCGGATCAGCCCGTCCGGCTCGATCACGTCGAGCGGCGCAAATGCACCAAGCGCGGGTCGGAAGCCGGTACACCAGATGATCGCGTCAATGGCCTCTTCCTGGCCATCGGGCCAGACGACGCCCGTAGCCGTCATCCGCACAAACGGGCGCACCGCGTGGAGCGCGCCTCGCTCCCTGGCGGCGCGCACGGGTGGTACCATGACGATATCGCCAAAGCCGCCAGTGGGCATGGCCGACGGGCCGCCGAGAACGCGAGCGGTCGCCCGCTCGAACAGGACTCGTCCGTCCACGTCATCGGGCAGGAAGACGGGATCATGCAGCGTGACCCATGTTGCCTGGGCGACAAGCGACAGTTCCGCCATAATCTGCGCACCGGAGTTGCCCCCGCCCAGCACGAGCACACGGCGACCGGCAAAGGGTACCGCGTTGTGGTAATGGGAGGAGTGGATTTGCGCTCCCGCAAACAACCCTTGGCCCGGATAATCGGGGATGAAGGGCGCAGACCATGTGCCGGTGGCGCCGATGACCGCGCGGCTTAGGAAATCACCCACGCTGGTGCTGACATTCAGGAATTTCTGGTCAGTGCGTTCCACACGTCCGACCATTACGGGGCGGTGGATCGGCGGCGCATAGCGCGCTTCGTAGCGGTGCAGATAGTCAAGCACCTCGTCGCGGGTGGGGTAGCTGCCATCCGGCGTGTCGGGCATCGGCCAGCCGGGGAGAGAACTGTAGGACGCGGGCGAGAACAGATGCAGGGAGTCCCAGCCATGCACCCATGCACCACCTGCCTGGGTCCCGTTATCGAGAATGACGTAACGCAGTCCGGTCCGTCGTAGAAAATACGACGCGGCGAGGGCCGCCTGACCGCCCCCCACGATCACGACATCGAACTGCTCGCCCATTGCCCGGCTCACAGGCTTTCCGGGAGACGGAATTCCGTCTTCCGTTCGCTATAGCGGTCCACGAGGTAGTCGGCCCGGTCGCGCAGCAGCCATGTGAACTTCATCAGTTCCTCCATGACATCTACCATCCGGTCATAGAGGGGGGACGGCTTCATGCGGTCATCGTCACCGAACTGCGTATAGGCCATTGGCACGCTGGACTGGTTGGGGATGGTGAACATCCGCATCCATCGGCCCAGAACCCGCAGGGCATTGACGGAATTGAAGCTTTGCGATCCGCCTGAGACCTGCATGACCGCCAGCGTGCGGCCCTGCGTCGGACGGATCGAGCCTTCGGACAATGGCAACCAGTCGATCTGGTTTTTGAACACAGCGGTTATGTTGCCGTGCCGTTCGGGGCTGCACCAGACCTGGCCTTCCGACCAGATCGACAGTTCCCGCAGTTCCTGCACTTTCGGATGCGTGGCAGGCACGGAATCCGCTATCGGCAGGCCGGTCGGGTCGAACACCCGTGTCTCGGCCCCCAGCACCTTCAGGATGCGTTCCGCCTCAAGCACCAGCAACCGACTGAAGGATCGGGGACGCAAAGAGCCGTAGAGCAGCAGGATACGCGGCGGATGGTCCACACGCGGTTGCGGTTCGAGCCGCGCGAGATCGACCCGTTCAAGATATTCGGGGTGCAGGGCTGGCAGGTCAGGAGCGGTCATATATATCGGTCCTTTCTTGTATTACGGGTGGCTGATCAGGGGCAGCCACAGGGCCAGCGCCGCGAGTGTTGCCAGCAGGACGGGCGGCGTAATCGCCAGTCCAACTTTCATATACTGCCCCCATGTGACCCGATGGTTCTTGGATGCCAGCACATGCAGCCACAGCAGTGTTGCGAGACTACCAATCGGCGTGAATTTTGGCCCGAGGTCGCAGCCGATGACGTTGGCATAGATCATCAGGTCGCGTGTCAGCGGCGTGATGTCGTGAGCCTGCTGGATCGCCAGCGCCCCGACCAGCACACTCGGCATATTGTTCATGATGGACGACAGAACAGCCGCCAGAAAGCCGGTGCCGATGGTGGCCGTGAACGTCCCTTGATGACCGAGCCAGACCAGTGCGGTCGCAAGGTAGTCAGTCAGCCCGGCATTGCGCAGCCCGTAGACCACCAGATACATGCCCAGGGAGAAGATCACGATCTGCCACGGGGCACCCCGCAGCACCTTGCGAACAGGGATCACCCGGCCATACCCGGCGACGAGCAACAGGGTTCCGGCGGCCAGGCAGGCTACGACACAGACCGGGATATGAAACGGCGCGGTCAGGAAATAGGCCGCCAGTACGAGGGCCAGTAGCGGAAATGCCGCCCGGAACACATGGGGGTCACGAATGGCCGTGGCAGGTGCGGGCAGTTCGGCGACGGGATAGGTCGCAGGCACCTGCCGCCGGTACCACAGCCACAAGACGGCCAGCGTTGCACCAAGTGCTACCAGATCGACAGGGACCATGATCGCGGCATAGCGATCGAACGCAATGCCAAAGAAATTGGCGCTGACGATGTTCACCAGGTTGGAGATGACGAGCGGCAGGCTGGTGGTATCCGCGACGAAGCCAGTGGCGATAATAAAGGCCAGCGCCGCAGCAGGACTGAGGCGAAGCTGCGTGAGGATGGCGATGACGATGGGCGTCAGCAGCAGGGCCGCGCCGTCATTGGCGAACACAGCCGCAATGGCCGCTCCCAGCACCACGATCAGCGGGAACAGCGTACGGCCTCGCCCTTTGCCCCAGCGCACGACGTGCAGGGCGGCCCAATGGAAGAATCCGGCCTCATCCAGCAACAGCGAGATGACGATCAGCGCGATGAAGGTGAAGGTCGCGTCCCAGACGATGTGCCACACGACAGGAATGTCGTGCCAGTGGATCACACCAGCCGCCAGGGCCACGGCGGCACCTGCCATTGCGCTCCAGCCGATACCCAGCCCCCGAGGCTGCCAGATGACAAAAACGAGCGTGACAACGAAAATCAGAAGCGCCAGCATCAGACGATCCGCTTGCCGGATTCATCGACGATCTTCTCGCCGTCTTCTTTGACGAAAGCGCCTCGCTGCGGGTTGGGCAGGATGTCCAGAACTGCCTCGGACGGACGGCAGAGTGCCGCACCCAGCGGGGTGACGACGATGGGCCGGTTGATCAGGATTGGATGCGCCATCATGGCGTCGATTAGGTCGTCATCGCTCAGGGCCGGATTATCGAGGCCAAGCTCATCATAGGGCGTGCCCTTGCGCCGCAGGAGATCGCGAACCGAGATCCCCATGCGCGTGATCAGACTGACCAGTTCGGCGCGCGATGGCGGTGTTTTGAGATATTCGATGATGGTTGGCTCGATCCCCGCATTTCGGATCAGGGCAAGCGTATTGCGCGATGTGCCGCAATTCGGGTTATGATAGATTGTGACGCCAGTTGGCTCGGTGCCAATGTCGCGCAATTTCGTCACCAAACTGGCAGTCTCAAGCTTGGCCAGCGGCAATGCGACAAGCAGGGAAATACGATTCTTCAGACCCTTGAACGCCGAGACGAACGCTCGCTCCCGGTCGGCATCGGTTCCCGAAACATTACTCGGATCGGGAATGCCCCAATGGGCCGTGATGGGTTTCCCCGGCCATACCGGACAGACTTCTCCAGCAGCGTCATCGCAGACGGTAAAAACGAAATCCATAACGGGAGCGTTCGCAACAGCAAACTCATCCCAGGGCTTGGAACGCAGTCCCTCGGTCGGGTAGTCGAAGCTCGCCAGCACTTTCAAGGCGAGAGGATTGACCTGCCCCTTGGGATGGCTACCGGCGGAGAAGACCCTGAAATGGCCAGCACCATCCTTGCGAAGGATGCTCTCGGCCAAAATCGAACGTGCGGAATTACCCGTACACAGAAACAACACATTGAAGACGCGATCGGTCATTGGGGGGTTCACTCGGATGGGCAGCAGGACGACAGTTCTGCAACCAGTGGCTCACAAAGTTCAGGGCTTTGCCCGCAGCAGTCCTTGACGAGAAACAGCATCAGTTCCCGCAGGCGCGGTAGGCAGGCACGATAGACAATCACACGGCTATGGCGCTGCGAGGTCAGCAGGCCGGCACGGGTCAGAGTGGCGAGGTGGGCCGAGATCGTGTTCTGCGGGACATCGAGATGCCGCGCGACGTCTCCGGCCGGCAGCCCGTTCGGTTCATGGCGCACCAGCAGGCGGAATATCTCCAACCGCGTGGATTGCGACAGTGCGCTCAGGGCCAACAGGGTCGATTCGGTATCCATATATCCTTACTCGTGGATATATAGAATATTGTCAATTCCCTTTCGCCCGATGGGCCGTTCCTGTCGCCGGATTGTGCAGTGTCATTGCCGATTTCCGATTGGCTGCTTTCCCGACATATTGGCCGTGTCGGTCGTTCATCATTCTCTATATCCACTGACGAACCGAGCGTCGGCAACTTCCTTTCCCTCGGCGGGTCTATCTTCAATCCAGGGGAATTTAACTGTCCTTATCGCCACGACGACTATAGCCCGAGCCCCCGGTTCCGGGTGAAGCTCCAGTCGATCCCGCCATCGTCGCGTGCGACGCCGGAGACGTGCTGGCCCCGCTGCTTCTCCAGCGACGGCGTCCATGGCACGAGCTGGAACTGGAGGCCGTCATCGATCATCGCATAGCGGCCGGAGGCCAGGGCCATGCGTTGCCGATACGTGCCGGTGACATACTCGCCCGATGCCGACTGACTGAACGTCCGGCCCGTCTCAGCGGCGAGCCGCTCTCCCACTTCGTGAAGCTCGCGGTCCCTGAGTTTCCCGATCAGGTTGCGCGCCAGGATCACCCCCTGCGTCCGGCGTTCGGCAAGACCCTGCTCAATCAGTTGCTCGGTCCGCCGCTCCATCGCCTCATGCACTTCGGCACCGAACCCCGCCTGCCCCAATGCAACAGGGTCGCGCGCCACTGCCTGCCGGTCGAGCCAGGTAGCCCCGCGCGCCGTCACCTGATCCTCGATCGACAGGTCGGAACGGACGGCCAGCGCCACGCGACGCTGCCCCTTCCTGTCATCGAAGGCGCGAAGCTCCACGACCGACCCCATGCTGCCATCACCGGTCGCGTCGAGATCGGGAAAACGGATATGATGCGTGCGGCCATCCACGCCGTCGATGACGGCGTAGGCCGTGCCTTTCAGCTCGTCGTCCAGCCCCCGATCGACCAGCCTGCCGACGACAGGAACGTCGAGGCTTTCACCCGCCAGGACGTAGCTCGATGTGCTCCGCTCGATCCCGCGCTCCGTCAGCGAGCGGTGGATACGCTTGATGATGTCGCCGCGCTCCCCGAACTCGCGGAGCGTCGCCTCGGCGGATTCATCCAGCATCCATTGTCCCTGACCGACCTGATGGGCGAGACCGAGCCCCTCCAGGTGGCGCAGGCGCCCGACCTTCAGGGCCTCGAACGGATCAGGCTGCCGATCCGGCGCTGGCGCCATGTCGATGATGCCGTTGCGGCCCGCATCGCGGGCGAGTTGCCGGTCGAGCTGGGTCCAGTGCTCGGCGCCGACCTGGCGTTCGAGGGCACGATGGATTTCGACGTCATTGCGTAGCCCGAGTTCCTGCGTCACCAGATCCTGGGCACGGGCGCGCAGGCCCTCCCGGATATAATCGCGGGAGATCACGAGGTCGCTGCCATCCTCGGCTACGCCCCGCACGAGGATGTGGACATGGGGATGCTGGGTGTTCCAGTGATCCACCCCCACCCAGTCCAGCTTCGTGCCGAGGTCTTTTTCCATCTGCCCGACCAGTTCGCGGGCATAGCCCTTGAGGTCGGCCATGTCGGGCGCGTCCTCGGGTGAGATGATGAAACGGAAATGGTGGCGATCATCCTCGCAGCGCTCGGCGAACGCCTTCGGGTCGGCATCGTCGATGCCAGGACCGAAGAGCCGCGCCTTCTCGCCGTCCTTCGTCACCCCTTCCCGGCGCAGGTAACGCAGATGGGCGGCGAGCGGCGCCTTGCGCCCGCTGTGGCGCACGACACGGGCCTTGACGGTCACGCGGCGGACACGGCTGGTCAGCAGACGATTGGCCCTGGCTGCTGCGACGCGGCCACGCCCGAAGGACGAGCGGGAACCGCCGCCGCTGCGGCCCGATCGGAAGCCACCGCCTCCGGCACGCTGGGCCGAGGCGAGGGCCTGGGCGACGAAGGGCTTGAGCCGCTGGGCGCGGGGCGAGCGGATGCGGCCCAGACGGGGCTGGAAATCATTCTCGCGGGCCATTGGCGCCCCCAATGTGCGAAAAAGACAGGTGCAACAAGGAAAAGTAGGGTCGGCAAACATTGGCGGAGAGGGAGAAACATTGTGTAGGAAAGGAAAAAACGCTGGAAAACCAACACCCCAACCGAGGCGCAATGTGCGCCCTTTTATCTCGCCTCTCCTTTGCCCAGACCCAGTGCGGTCCCTGATCCCTGCTACGATCCGTCATGAGAAACGCTGGACCACGCCGGACCACGATTATGCGCTGACCTGCGACCGGCTGCGAATGGGCGGTAAGGAGAGGCGGATTCGGCATGGTCATGGTGCCGACTCCCTGTCAGAAACCGTCACGAACAGGCCAGCGGAGTGCGGTGCAATAGGCAACAGATCGCGTGCGGTGATGTTGGCAGACGCATCGTTCGCGCGTGCGAAAAAGATCGGCGCGCGTCTCCAGGCCAGGGGATCGGGACGCGCCGCCGGAAGCGGTATTGCGTCACCGTTCTGGCCGAGAAGAGGCAGAAGACCGGCGACATAGGCGAGGGTTTCGGGCGGCAGCGGACGTTGCCGATCGCGGAAGTCCTCGTAGCGTCCCGGTCCGGCATTATAGGCTGCGAGAAACCCCGGTGATCCGTAGCGATCGTGCATCTCGCGCAGATACGCGGCACCCGCGAGAATGTTGTCATGCACATCGAATGGATCACTTCCCAGCCCATAGCGGACACGCAGGTCGGCTCAGGTCGCGGGCATGATCTGCATGAGGCCGAGCGCGCCTTTCGACGAAATCGCACTGGTATCACCGCCGCTTTCAGCACGCATCACCGCCCGTATCCAGGTGGTAGGAACGTCGAAACGGCGGACTGCCTCAGCGATTTGGGCAGCAAAAGAATCGGTGTCGGCGAGTGTCGAAACCGACGCCGCCCGTGTCTGGTCGGCAGCAGCTAATACGCCGATCGCGGTGATGCCGACAGCGAGGAAGAACGCGGGTCGCATCGTCTCAATCTCCTCTTTCGGCGCGCTTTGACGGGCGCGTCCAGTTCAGCACCCAGACCGCGCGGTCGTCGGCGGTGCGGAAGAGATTGGCCCGGATGGGCTGCGTGAAGGCGGGATCGTCGAGTGCTACGGCGACGTATTCACCGGCCCTCTCGCCGGTGCGTTTCCAGCCTGCGCCGACCTCCGGACCGTCGGCATCGGTGAGATGGATGCGATAATCCGGTGCATGTTCGGCGTCGGAAAAATCGGCCGGAATGAGGATAAGATCCTGCGTCACGGTAAGGGTGCGAATACGCCCGGCAAAGCCGGTTTTGGTGCGGGTGAAAAGACCGATCTGTGCCATCTTAGTGTCCTTTCGCGGATGGATTGGAGGATAAGGCGACGGCCTGGCCGCTCCCGGATGGAAGCCAGACCGGAGTGGCTCGGCCGATGACGGTGGAGAGGGGCAGCGCGCCAAAATATCGGCCATCGAGACTGCGTGGCTCGGCCGGATTCATGACGAAGACCTGGCCGGGATCGAGGTGTTGGCAACCCCGCCAGACGGGCAGCGGGCGACCACGATGATCGACGGATCGCGCGTCGCCAGCGAATTTTCCGTCGATGGTGATGCGTTGTCCGGTACGGCACACGAACTGCCCTGCGATGGCCGCTACAGGTTTGAGCAGGGGCACACCGAGAGGGAGGTAGCCGCGCGTCGCCAGCAGCATCGCCTCGCGCTCGGGCAGACGGACAGCGGCCAGATCGCCGACATGCGGCGCAGGGTCCGTGTGCAGCCGATAAAGCCCGACGGGCACGCTCGCCGTTTCGTTCCAGATCAGCCGGGGCATAGGATGCAGGGCCAGCGAAACGCCCACACCGAGCACCGCGAAATAGGTGGCGAAGAACCAGCCACGCCGGGTCATGACGTCACCTGCCGCCGCTTGAGCCAGGCTGCGTGCTGCTCGCGCGTGTAGCTGCGGGGCTCATGTCCGGCAGTGATGCGATGGTGGAGATGCCGCCAGTAATCGGGCGCGGCATCCGCCGGGTCGATGCCCAGCGCGTCAACAGCGTCGATCGCCCGAAGCACGCGCTCGACCCTCGGCCAGCTATCGACACGCAGGAGGATTTCGCCACCGGGACGCACAAATGGCAGAGTCTGGAATGGACTTCCTGCTTCCACCGCCCGCACGATGTCCACGCGGGAGACCGTGGCTCCCAGATCGTTCGACGCCCAGCGGACGAAGGCGAAGATGCTGCCCGGCGCGAAACTGGAAATGCGGCGGCGACCATCAAGGATCTGTTCGTCAACGCGGTGGCCGAAGCGCAACCAGTGCTCGATACGCTTCTCGATCCAGGTCAGTTCGACATGGGTCAGCGACGCCGCGCGGCGATGCGGCGGCGTAGAAAATCGTCCGTTCATGGCACGTCTCCGGGATTGTCAGGGAACTCACGGGCGAGCAGCGCGCGCAGCATGTCGGCGACGGTCATGCCGCGCTGGAACGCCGCGACCTTGATGCGGGCGCGCAGCGCCGGCGTGACGTCGATGGTCAGCCGGGCGGTGAAGTGGTTGGCAGCCGCAGGCTTGTCCGGCGCCTTGACCCAGCGTTCCGGGTCGGCGGGGCGCGACGCGAAGCCGGGTAGCGTGCGACGCTCTGTCATGGCGATATTCCCTCGCCGAGCGGCAGCACGGACGCGATACGGTCGCGCGCTTTCTGCGCCATGACAGGATCGATCTCGCAGCCGACATAGCGCCGACCGGCGAGCCGACAGGCGACGCCAGCAGCCCCCGAGCCGGCGAACCAGTCGCCCACCAGGCCACCCGGTGGGCAGCTCGTGCGGATCAGGATCTCCAGCAACGCCACCGGCTTCTCGGTCGGGTGGATGGCCCGGCCATGCGTATTACGGACCGGAATCACGGAGCGCATCAGGCGCGGGCCACCGTCCTCGCTGACGTAACGACCGGCATCGATCCGACCCATGTGGGGCGGCCGGTGTTTCCGTCGTACCGTGCGTGCCCGTGCGTCGGACGTGGTCGGAACCACGTTGTAGACGGCGCGCCAGGGCGTATCGTCGCGATAGAACTGGACGATCAGTTCATGCACGCGCCGGAACCGATCGGCATGGAAGCTGGAACCGTTCTGCTTCTCCCAGACCAGTTCCTGGGCATATTTCCAGCCCGCATTCCGAAATGCCGCGTTGGATGCAAGGAAACTCCGCAGGGAGCCGAAAACCCAGAGCGAGCCGCTGGGTTTCAGGGCAGCGAGCGCCTTGCCGGGCCAATCCGCTATGCGCCGGTCCCATGCGAGCGACGTATCGCCATAGGGGGGATCGACCAGGATCATGTCGTAGGGGCCGTGCCAGGGCATCAGGAGCGCGCTGTCGCCGGTCAGCAGGGTCATGACACCAGCCCCCCAATCTCGGCTGTCAGTGCGGCGATTTCGCGGGCGGCAATCCCCTGCGGGCGCAAGTCGCAGACCAAGCGGCCGGTGCGCGCCATGTCGGCGAACGCGACCCGCTGGCCGATCCGCGCTGCCAGCGCCGCCGGCTCATGCCCCACCAGCGCCAGCCGGGTTTCGCGGGCGATCACCGTGCGCGCGGCGCAGCGGTTCAGCACGAAACGGGCCAGCAGACCGGGACGGAAGAGCCGCGCTTCCGCCAGCAGCCGCAGCATTTCGGCCGAGGCCCAGCCGTCGAACGGCGAAGGCTGCACCGGGATCAGCACCAGATCGGCCGCCAGCAGGGCGGAGCGCAGCAGCGCCGCCACCCGAGGCGGACCGTCGATGACGACGTGATCCACCCCCTGAGCCAGTTCCGGCGCCTCGTGATGCAGCGTGTCGCGCGCCAGGCCGATCACGCCGAACAGGCGGGGCAGTCCCTCCCGTGCGCGCTGCGCCGACCAGTCCAGCGCCGAGCCCTGCGGGTCGGCATCGATGACCGTCACGCGCCGGCCTTCCCGAGCCCATTGGCCCGCGAGATGCAGCGCCAGCGTCGTCTTGCCGACGCCGCCCTTCTGGTTGAGGAGGGCCACGATCATGGCCCGTCTCCGCGTGCTTTTGGGCCGGAAACGGAGGGACCAGGGCCGTTATCCGCAAGGCGGCCCGCCCCATCAACATAAGAGTTAGATTCTAAGTTAGATAAGTTAAGGGCCGGAATCGCCGTTTCAGGCCAAAGACTTAGCTGCGATTCGTGCGTGCGAAGTCCCGATAGTCCTGCGTGTGATGTCCCGATAAGGGTTGCGTGTGAAATCCCGATACCATTCACATGGTTATCCACAGGAATTGTGGATAAGTCGGCCGGTAGGATGCGGAGCAATTCGCGCGCGCCGTCGCGCTCGATGCCCAGGCGATAGCCGGGCAACGACTGGCGGGCGGCGATATGCCGGATCTGGATGGCGAAATCCGAGACACGCACCAGGCTGCCGGATTTCGCATGCAGATGGGCGATCTCGAAGGTCCAGCCCGCACGCTGGCGGCCAGCATGCTTGCGGGCGATGCGATAGAGCCAGCGTTCGATGCCGCCGGTGAGGCGGAAATAGGCCGGGTCGATGGCAAGCACGAGCGAGCGGTCGATCACGCCGCGATAGAACCATTCGGGAATGACGATCTCGACACCAGCGGCGCGGCCCGTCTGGCTGGCACAGATCTCCCATTCGGTGATCCAGGAGAACTGCTGACGGCGCCAGTTCTGGCCGTTGCGGATCGTAGTGGCGACCACGGTGGACTGGAGCCGGGTCAGTGCCGCCTTGAGTAGCCCATAATCCCGCGCTCCCGTCTGACGCCCGATACTGCTCAGAAGCTGATAGGGCGTGAAGCGCAGGAAGCGCGATGTCGTAAGACCAAGATTTTCCGCCTCGACGATCTGGCTGGCGGCCCAGATCAGCACATCGGCGTCCCAGATCGTCGCCATGCCATGGTCGGGCATGCCGAAGACTTCGACACGGACGTCACCGGCTTCATAGAAGATCGGCACCGTGCGCTTTGTCTTCGCGAGCGAGAAGAACGGTCGCTCCATCAGGTCGCGCTGATCGCGCGGGCTGGCATCCCCGCCGGAGACCACGAACGGGTCGAGCCTGTTGCGTTCGCTTGCGCGCCTGGAACGCGGAATACCCGGCGCGGCATTCATCGTGGGTCATGCCCGGCGGCACGCGCCGCGTCATAATTCGGGTCGGAGGTGGATTTGCACGCACCGGCGGCTGCCCATACGTCGAGGTCATCGATCAGATAGACGACGCGACCACCAAGCTTGCGGAACGTCGGTCCTGTACCGTGGCAGCGATATTTTTCCAGTGTGCGCGGCGAAAGTCCGAGAATTTGCGCAGCCTCATGGGTGCGCAGATAGCGCGCCGGTGAGGGCGTGGGTCTGTTGAGCATGATATGCCTCCGTCCGGTTTTGAAGCGTCGCGGCGAAGTCGCGGCGGATCGGGATGACGGTGGCGAAGAAAGCAGGCGTTGGGGGTGGACGAAGATTTTTCAGACTCAGTGTCCACCTTCGGCGGACCATGACGCGCGCAAGAGTTACCGTGCGCAGCCGGGCGCAGGCCAGCGTCGAAAAAATGGAGGGAAACAGCGCAGGAGAGCGAAAAACGGCTGATGCTATTTGCCGTGTAAGAAATCCAGGTAACCGCCGTTTACCCGGTTCTCTGCGTCCTGAATCAGGCGATCCGCAAAGCGCCGCGCCGCAGTGTTCTTCCACTCGATGGAAGGTAAAATCGCCTGCCATGAACGGCCGGCGGCTATGGCGACCTCACGTGGGCCGCCACCAATTTCCTGAATGTCGAAGGCGATCAGAAGCTGAATCTGCCGCGCACGCTGGAGCGGCGTGAGCTGGAGCGCGCGTGGAAGCAGGGCAACGCGGCTGCCACGCAGATGCCGGAAAAAGCGCAACGCCACGTCGAGACGAAGCTCGCCGGCAGCGTCCAGCGGCAGCAGCACGGCGGGGCGTTGCAAGGCCGAAGGGTCCAGAAGCCGAAGAAAGAGATCGCCAACCGCGTCGCCGATCGTAAGCCACCCGCCATCCGCATCGTCGTGACGGGCCAGGATATTCCCCAGCATGGCGGGTTCGATCGGGGTCACCGTCGCGAAACCCGAGGGTGCCGGCGTGAGAATCAGCGTGGCCGGGGAGACCTCGGGCCTCCAGACCATGCGGCCGCGGCGGGCGGGTTCATCGGGAGCATGGACAAAAGCCCAACCCCCAGCGTTCGGCGAACGCCGCGCGCTCTGCGGCGGCGTCCGTTGCCCGGCGGGCGATGCGTCGTTGCAGGCGGGCATACTCGCGACGGTACGTCGCGTTGCGGCGCAGGAACTCGACGGCGAAACCGGAACGGTCCAGAGTGCTGATACGGTCGCGTATTTCCTGTGAACGCCAGAAGGATGTCGGCATGGTGACCTCCCTGTCTGGCCCCTCATACGGCAAGGGGGCAGCCTCAATTAGCCGGATCGGAACCGCGAGCGCATAGACCCTGATTTTCTATTGGGGAGAGTGCCGTGGGGGACCAGCGCGTGGGCCGGCGAAGCCCGGCTATTGCAGGCGCGGCTCCAGCAAATGCCGGTAGCCGGCTTTGGTCATCCAGCGCGCCCGTGCAAGATGGTTGTCGTAAACAGCCCTGGCGCGCACGGGTTCACAGACAGGATCGATTTTGAACAGCACCGCAACGACTTCGCGCCAGTCGGCACCTTCCTCGTCGGCGATCAGGAGGCGGAGATAAAGGTCGAGATGCTGCTCGTCATAGGCGTTCACACGCGCCGTCAGAGGCGGGTGATCCTGGAAGGATGGGTGGGTCATGACGATCCCTCGTGATAGCGCTGTTGGATCGGTTCGATAACAAATTCGTGGAATGACGACCGTTCGACGGTTCCGCGCTGACGCAAAAAACAACGCGGGGCCGAGTGGGAAGGCTGCGCGGCCAGGCCGATCAGGACGGCGCGCGTCTGCGACGGCCCGCATCCTGTCGCGTCTGTGGATCGGAAGTCTCGTGAAGAAACATGACACCACGCCCTTGCCCGGACTCGATGAACAGGATGCCCGCTGCTTCCAGCGCGCGGCGGACCTGGTCGATCGTGCCCTCATGGACACCAAGGCCACGCTCGGATTCAAGGCGCTTGAGCGCGGTCAATGCTACGAGGGCTTTTTCAGCGAGCCGTTCCTGTGTCCAGTTCAGGAGTGCCCGTGCCGCCCTTACCTGTCGGCCAGTGATCATCCATGATCACATCCGACATGCAGGGCATGCACACCAGAAATACGACTATAATAGTCGTATAATGGAGATTCAATATCGTTCTTTCAGTTGGATAGTGAGGAAACACCGGCGTCCTGCTTCTGATAGGACCGTCAGTGGGGTCCGCCGTCGGTACGGGCGACCAGACGAAAAGACCCCCGCTTACGCGGAGGCCTCCCCGTCGTGGCATTTTGCTGCGAATTGCGCGCATACCTGGTTCAGTTCACGCTCGATTTTGGCCCGCTCACGACGGCTGAGGTGAAAGCTGGTCAGTTCGGCGCGCAGCATCTGGATCTGGTCGTGTAGCGTGGTCATCGTCCTGCTCCTTTCGTTTTTCGAAGACAGGCCGTCGCCTCATGCGCGCGTGAATCGGGTCAAGGATCGCCGCAGGCGACCGCCCCAGCGGCGCGCGGGGGAGCCGATTTTGTCTGGTGTGCCCGTAGGGTGCGCCGGGCAAAATTGGGGGGACCGCGCGTCCTTGAGGCGGTTCACGCCGGGCATGGTACAATGGGAAGGCTGAGGGAAGCCCTGTTCCCCTTTCTTGCCCACACATTGGCAGATTGGGCGCGGCGCGACTGGTGCGCCCACCCGCCGGTTCGCGATCGGTCATGCGAAGGCCCCACCCGGACCGGCCGGGCGGGGGATCGCTGGCACCTCAGTCGCCGTTGCGGCGGCCGTTGGGGCGGGACCAGATCAGGCTGTAGCCCTCGCCGTCCTCGTCATCGAAGAGGTTGGCGAAGATCGGGGCGTTGAAGCTCGGATCGTCGAGCTTGAGGCTCAGATAGTCGCGCCCCTCGTTGGAGCGCCGGGACCAGGCCGCTCCGATCTCGACCCGGCCGACGAAGACGCGGTGGCTGGGGGCATTTTCGTTCAGGCGCGTGGTCTCGGGGGCGATGCGGACGTTGGGGGTCTGGAGCGAGAGGGTGACGATCTCGCCGTTATATCCGTTGCCGACTTTCTTGAAGGTGCCGATGGTAGCCATGATACTGCTCCGTGATCTCTGTTACCGAGCCCGCACCATTGCGGCCTCGATGGCGATCGGACAGACGGAGGCGAGCGGCGGCGCATCCCGTAGGGACCGAAGCGCAGCGGAGGACGGCGGGACGGAATTTTCTTGTTTCGCGAGGAATGACGGCGCAGCCGTCAGGGGAAGAAAATTATGGACCGCTGTTGCGCCATGGCCGATCGAGGCGCAGCCGACCTTCGGCTAGATCAGCCATCTTGAGAGGCGGCATGCGTGCGCGGCCCGACAGAGCACACATCACGGAGACTATGGCCACCCGCGCCCCACGCAAGTGTCGGCCAGGAAGGGGAAGGCATCGTCATGCCCTGCTTCCGACCCTGCACACGCCCCGTTCCGGGACTGCGTTTCGCACGGACACGCCCTGCCTTCCGGGATTCCACCGGCCGATGCTGACAGGAAGCGCTGGACGTCCACGCTCCAGGGAAAGAGCACCTTCAGCCAATATGCTGCAATCAGGGCCTCATCGATCGCTCCTGCCATACCCTCCTGACAGCGAGGCGGCCAGATGCGAAAGCCCCCGATCCTGTCCTGCCTCGCCGGTTGCCAGAGCGGTGTCAGACCCGCGCGATATTGCCGCCGGACGGTCCGGGTGGGGCCACGGTTGTAAAGCGGATGAAAGCGGTGACGCCCACCGCGATCGCGCCGATGATGGAGAAAAAGAGCTGCCACGCCGGAGACGGCATCAGCATCTGGGCGATCCCATGTGTCGTGCTGTAGCCCATGATAATGGCGGGCACCGTATAGAGCAGGACGATCAGCAGCTTGAGCCACATCCACGGCACCAAGGCGAAGGCGACCTGGCCAATAACGAAGGTTGCAGCGCCCGCGACGAAACCGACGATGATCCCGCCGACAACACCAGCACCCGCACCATACGCCCAGAACCCGGCCATCAGACCCATGGCGCAGGGCAGGGCGAAGACTGCCACGGTAAAGAACAACCAGCACAGGAAGCCAATGCCGGCGACGAGCAGGAAGGGAGCAAGGATGAACATGGCGGCGGTCTCCGTGCAACCGACAATGTCGGACGGTCGCGCCTGCCACCACCACCACGGCGCAACCCGCATTATAGCGCAGATGATACGGTGACCGGAACGAAAATCCGCGCGGCTTACGTCCCGCCGGTGACGATATCATCGAAATCTATCGCTGGTATGCGGACGTTGCGGTCAATCAGGTCGAGCGTTATTGCCTTCCCCCGTGATCCGGTGGCGTTGCGAAGAACCTTGCGATCCATAGCACCTGGTGCTACATAGGAGGTCATGACCAATGCCGAGCCATCCCAGCGGGCATTCAAGACCGCCTGGTTCGCCAGGGCGGCCCGGAAAGCTCGCATCAAAGACGATGAACTCTGCAAAGCGATCCGGGAGGTCATGAAGGGTCAGGCCGTCGATCTGGGTGGTGGTGTCTTCAAGAAGCGCCTGAACAAGAACCTGCATCGCAGCATTATTCTTGCGAAAGGCGGTCGATACTGGATCTACGCCTATCTGTTCGCGAAGAAGGACCGGGACAATATCGATAGCGATGAACTGGAAGACTTCCGGACCCTCGCCAAAGCCTATGCCGTGCTGACCGGGGAACAGGTCGAACGGCTTTTGAAGGATCGAGACCTGACGGAGATATGCCATGGCGATGAAGAGAAAAAATAGCTTCCGGAGCGACATTTCCGAGGCCATTCATTCCGGGGCGGTAATGCTGCACAAGGTCGGCGCGCTCGACAAGGCGACGATGCGTGATTTTGACACGCGCCATCTGGTGGTGCCCCCTGCGATCGAGCCGATCGAGATCAAGCGTCTCCGCGAGGCGAACAATGTCAGCCAGCCGGTCTTCGCGCGGTATCTGAACACGAGCGAAAGCACGGTCGAGAAGTGGGAGAGCGGCGCCAAACGGCCGAGCGGGATGGCGCTCAAGCTGTTGAGCGTCATTCAGAAGCACGGTCTTGAGGTTCTTGCCTGAGACGCTGGCTTGCGGGGAAGGAGAGAGCGCTCACGCGCCGCCTCCGAACCGCAGGACCGGGATACCGAGCCGCTTTGCCTTGTCGGCCAGATTTTCCTGGATGCCTGAACCGGGGAAGACGATGACGCCGATCGGCATAGTGTCGAGCAGCGCATCGTTACGACGGAAGGGCGCCGCCTTGGCATGCCTGGTCCAGTCCGGCTTGAAGGCGATCTGCACGATATCGCGGTGATCGGCCCAACGTGAGGCAATGAACTCAGCACCTTTGGGCGAGCCACCGTGGAGCAGCACCATGTCGGGATGCTTGGCCCGCACCTTATCCAGCCGGTCCCAGATCAGGATATGGTCGTCGAAGTCCAGGCCCCCGGTCACGACCACCTTGGGGCCGGGCGGGACCAGCAACTCGCCCTCGGCGCGGCGTCGGGCGTTGAGGAAATCGCGGCTGTCGATCATGGAGGCCGTCATGGTGCGACGTGACACCAGCGAGCCGGCCTTCGGACGCCACGCGCTCAGGGTCAGGCGCTCGAACTGCTCCTGCGCCTCGTCGCGGAAGATCTCGTAGGCGTTGCGGCGCTCGATCAGGGTCAGCCCTTCGGCGATCAGCCGCTCCAGTTCCACCGAGCGGATCTCGCTGCCATCCTGTTCCTGCTGGCTCCGTTTCTGCGCCTGCTCGTTGCGGTCAAGCTCACGCTCAACCTGGCCGACCATGCGGTGGAAGATGTTCACGGTGGACCAGAGCAATGCTTCGAGATCGGCTTCCAGCCGTGTGTCGGTCAGCGTCGCAGCGATGGCGTCGAAGATGTCGGCCACAGCACCCCCGATGCGCTGCGCTTCGGGTAGCGGCCTGGGGTCCGGCTCGTCCGCGAAGGGACGGTAGCCATACATCTGGAGTTCGGTCAGCACATGCGCGGTGGATGAAGCGGCGTGCGGCGGTTCGAAATCGTCGGTCATGCGGGTCATGAGGCTGTCCTCCCAGGTCTCCGGCTGCGCCCTTCGCGGCCTTTCCGGGGGCGGACAGCGGCAGACCAGGGACGGGCCGGAACCGCGCGCTGGCGCGCGGCCGCAGCACAGCGAAGGATGGCAGGGGGCCGGCTATTTTGCCTCGCGATGTAAAGCGCCCCCACAGGGCGCGACGGAAAATAGCCGGCTCACGCCATTGAAGGCCCGGCCCGGCTGACGCCCGCTCCCCACTTGAAAGGCCGGGGCGCGGACCTGCCGGACGGGAGGCAGGACAGGCCCGCCGACAGAAGACGGCCCCCCCACTCCTCTTTCCGGCCCGCTCAGGTATCGGCGGCCTCCAGAAAGCGTGCCACGTCCGCTGGCGCGAGTTGCGGATGCAGGATCGCCCGCAGCGCGCCGCGTCCCAGCGCACGGAGATCATCATTGAAATCGCCCAGCCGTGGCGACAGGCCGATCAGTTCGATCCCGGCGTCACCCGCGCGGGCGTGCAGCGTCGCCAGCGCCTGATCCCCGGCCGGATCGTCGTCGCGCAGGACGTAGAGACGGCGTAGCAGCGGCGGAAAGATCAGGGCAGCGAGATGTGCCGAAGACAGGCAGGCGGCCAATGGCAGATCGGGCAGAACCTGCCGCAGCGAAAGCACCGTCTCGATGCCTTCCCCGGCGGCGAGCACGTCGGATGCCACCCCGAAGCGCACGGCATGACCGAGCAGCCCGCCCAAGGCACGGCGCGGATGGTCGACCGGTGCCTTGCCACGGCCGTCCGCCGCCAGCCAGGTGCGATGCACACCGGTCAGAGTGCCGTCGAGGTCGGTGACAGCGGCGATCATGGCGGGCCAGGTCTCGGTCAGACCGTCCTCGTCCGGGCGGTAAAAGCAACGCGGATGGAAGCGCAGGGCTTCGGTTCCGTGCAAAAGCGTAATGTCGCGTCTACGGAGATACGCGTCTACGGATGTGCCTATGATCGGCCCGGACATGGCCCAGAGCCGTCGTGCCGCTTCGGAAGAACTGGCGGAAGCACGCTCACGGGCAGGTCGGTCCTGTGACGGCGGCACTGGGTCAGGATGCGGCAGGCTGAGGAAGGCGCGTGCCTCGTCGGCCACGTCGCGGAAATCCACCAGGCCGAGGCTTTCGCGGATCACGTCGAGCAGGTCGCCATGCTCACCCGACTGAGCGTCCGTCCATTTTCCCGCCCTGCCGTTGGCGGTGTCGTGGAGCCGGACGAACAGCGACCGGCCGGGCGTATTGCGCACGTCACCGACCAGCCAGTAATTGCCGTGACGGCGACCGGCGGACAGATACTGCCGGCACACCGCCTCCGCGTTCTCCGCCAGCCGACGGGCGAGATCGCCTGCATCATGCAAGGTCATCGCCCTGCCCTCCTGTGTCGGGATTGCCTCCGTCCAGGGCGATCGCCAGCCAGCGATCGGTGGTCATCCATGAAATCGTTTTGCGCCTGCCAAGGTCAAGCAGATGCGCACCGCCGCTGAAGGCGCCGATCCGGGGACGTGAACAGCTATTGGCCCACTGAAACCCCCATCGGCCCCGAAGCCGGAAGGCCCGCGCACAGCGTAGCACGAATTCCACGACCTGATGCGGATCGCCAGTCACCTCATCGCGCATCCAAAGCTTGGTGCCACCATATTCCGGTTCTACAGAAAGCCGGAACCCATCAGATGGCGGGTCTTCCGCCGCCAGTTCGTCCATGAATTCATTGTAGAGATCGAGCGCCTTGGCAGCGTTTTCCACCGTACCCACATCGAGAACGCACGAGAAATGCGTGAAGAAATCAGCCATCGGAATGACTCCCGAAACGAAAAAGCCCGGCGCAGTGGCCGGGCTCGTAAAAACGTCTTTACGGAAAGACAGAAAAGCGGCTTTCAGGAAGCACGCTCCATCAGCCTGCGGGCCTTCTCTTCCAGATCCAGCCGCGTGTCCTGGTTGGCCTTTGTCCGCGCCAGCGCCGTAATCCCCTGCACGAAATCGAACACACTCTCGGGCTTGCGGCCTTCCTCGTGCAGCACGGTTTCGATGATCTTTGCGGTTTCCGGTTTCGAGAACCCGCGACGACGCAGGAAACTTTCGCGGTCTTCATCTGTTTTCGCGACCAGCGCCCGACGCGAGGCCTGAATGCCGGAGACGAACGAGGCCGGGCTGGCAGTGGCGAAATTCCGTAGTGCTGGTGTCGCCTGATGCACGAAGCGCGAGGCCGCGAACTTACTATGCCGGATGGTGATCTGTTCGAAATTTTCCACGCCCCACAACATCCTGTTTTGACACACCCCGCGCAGATAGAATGACGCAATGCCTAGGCTCTTGCTGCCGACTTCCGAATTCCAGGCGTAGAAACCCCGGAAATAGAGATCGGGATCGCCATTGGGCAGGCGTCCGGCCTCGATGGGATGCGTATCATCCACGAGGAACAGGAACACGTCCCTGTCTGACGCATACAGCGTCGTAGTTTCCTTGGTGATATCGACGTAGGGATTATGGGTCATGGTGGCCCAGTCGATGACGCCCGGCACCTTCCAGTTGGTATCGCCTGTGCCGTCACCCGCGATCTTGCGCACCGCCCCGACCAATTCGTGATCCCAGATGCGGCCATAATCCGGACCGGTCACGGCGCGCAGTTCTACCCGTCCGTCTTCGGTCTCCAGCGTTTTCACCAGTTCGGCGCGGTGCGACAGCAGCCCGTGCTGGAGATTGATCGCCGCCAGCGGTGCCGGCAGGTCGCGCAGATAGGAGGACGGCGCGCTGACCAGGCTGCACATCTGGCCGAAGGACCAATGCGTCGGCGCGATCGGCTCATGCTGTCCTGGCACGGTCAGGGTCAGACGCTCGACATTGTCGCGCGAGGCCTCGACGCGGATGGCGCGGCTTTCCACCGTGCGGGCTGTGGCCCGGTCTGCCCGCGCCAGCGTGGCAGCATGCAGGTCGGACAGCGACAGATAGCGTTCGTCATCGGGGCGCGAGAACCATTCGGACGATACGCGGGCGCTGCGTTCGCCACGGGAGGGATCAATCCGGAAGCCCGTGCGGGCGGAAGACAGAATGGAAGCGGACATGGGGACTCTCCTCTCTTGCCGGATATTCGGCATCAGAGGCGAAGCCGCCCTCTCACTCCTTCCCGGCCGGACCGGCACGAAAAAAGCGGCTTCCGGATAACGGAAGCCGCTTTCTCGAAATCCCGCATCAGCTCATACTGTGCGGTGTTTCATGCTCTACATCGAGAGGCCTGGCGCGTCCCATCCATGGACAGGGTCGGATTTCCTTCACCCAGTCCGCAAAGCTCGGGATAAACCCGAAATCTTCCCGGACGTGCTGTTCGCCGATCAGCCGGGTCGGCACTGCCCGCCCGGTCGAAAGCGTGAGTGTGACACCGAACAGTTTTTCGGCAAGGAAGATGCCTTCCGCATGGTGTCGCAGCGCCCGGTGCCGGAAGTCCGCCGTGATCAGTTTCGATTCATCGAACCATGTATGCAACGGCAGGTAATCCTCTACCGTACCGCCCCATTTCCGCACAGAGGAGAGGGCATGATGATAACTATGCGCCATGGTGCCCTTCCTCCGTCCATTCATGGCCGTAGTTTTCGACGGCGGTGTAACGCTCGTTATACTCCAGGGCGATGGACCGTCCCGCGACGTCAAAGGTAAACTCGCCATACGCACCATCATTGTTTTCCCAACCACCGTGCGCTTCGGAAAGCAGGTCGTAGCAGACGTTCTCAATGACATCCTTGACGCTGCAATCATCAGTTTTCGACGTGGCACATTGCCAGTCGACAGAGATGTAAGGCATGCAGTTTTCCAGAACCGTATTATCGGTTTCCGGAGTGACCGCCATATCTTCGATCTGGCCGCTATCTCCGCAACCATCGAAGGTGACCACCGCTGTTTCGATCCCAGCAGCATCAAGGCAATCAAACAGTGCTTTGCGATTGACTGCTCCAAATTCCTGTTGCCGTTTCCGATAGGCCTCATAATGCTCGGAAAAGGCGGTGAAGGTATCGGCCCGTTCAGGCGTATTTCCTGGATTGGTCATGTCCTGTTTCTCCTGGATCAGCAGGACGGCCCTGACCGAAGCCAGGGCCGGTTAGGTTCGGAGTCATGAATTACGAGGCGCCCGTCATTCGGCCGCGATATTCGTGGCGGTTTCGATGGGGATAACAGCGACCTGTTTCTGATGACCGTCGGTCAAACCAGCAGTTCGCAATGCTTCGGGCAGCCAGCCGGAGCCGTCCAGCAACTGCTCGGCCTCACTGGCCATGTCCATTTTCTTGAGATGCGCAATGCGGGCCGCTGCCTCATCGCCGCGTGCTTCGCGTACGGCTTCGAGGATACGCGCCTTGGTGACACGGCCGAGATAGTTCTCCACCGTCGGCTGCCATCCCGCTTCGGCCGGATTGAGTTGGAGCACTGTCGCCAGCCGGCCGGCTCGCGCCAGGCGCTCCCTGACGCTACGTGCCAGAGACGGACCATGGGACGATTCATGCAGCGCGTTGACGCCAAAAGACAGGCAATGCGCCAGTAGGGCCAGGCGACTGGTATCATCCAACCCGTCGAGCCACTGCCAGAGTGCATCCTCGTCATCGGGAAGATCATGCTTCCAGCCCTCGTTGCGCTGGCGAAGTTCATGAGCGGGAACACTGCCCGGCATGTCTGGCGAATGCACCCGCAGCGGGATTTCCCGGACATAGGCTTCCAGGCAATCCGCGCCCGACACCTGCCAGTAGAGATCGCGCACCAGCGTGTGGAGCAGTTCGGTCAACGCGATGTGCGGATTGCCGGCGAACGCGTCACGCAGGGCCAGCGTGCGCCAGGCCGTCAACTCTGTCAGCAGGCGGTCGGGCAGCGGCTTCAGCCCATCTTCCTCTTCGGGCTCGGTGCCGGGGGCGCCTTCCGTCCCAGTTCCTTCGACGTCATCACCCGCGCCGTGATGGACGACCGCGTCATCATCACCCTCGGGTGTATCCGGGCCGTCCTCGGGCTCCGCCGGCACATCTTCAGGGCGGACGAAGCCCCGTTCGACCAGCAGCGTGGCATCAGTATCCAGGCTGATAAAGGCCCCTGCCCGGACCACCTCCGCCGGATCGAAGGACACAGGGCGTTCTTCCAGCGCCTCAATAGCCTGTTCGATCTCCCCCAGCCGGGTATCGACGTCGTCGGGGAACTCATCGGCCTGTGCGTATTCCGCCTCGATGGCTTCCTGCTCGCTGTGCAGAGCGGTTAGACGGGCGGCTTCTTCTTCCGAGAGCACAACCGGCGAGCCTTCAATCCTCGCGAAGCCCCGCGTGTGTCCCCACGGGAAGGACAGCGCCGTCTCGACCCACTTCCAGCCTTCGGCGCGGATGTCATCGGCCGCCCCAGCCAATTTGTCCATCACCAGCCGGTCGAGGAGGGTCGGATCCTGCAGCCAGCCGCCGTCATCGGCCTCGAACAGGTCACGCATGACATGGCCACCGGCAGCGAGATAGGCATCCAGCCCGACGAAGCGCACGCGGCGATCCGATGCGCGCACGGTTTTTTCCGTCAGCATGCGGCGGATCAGATAGGGCTCGCGGTTATGGCTCTGGGCGATAATCTCCCAGACCTGCTCCTGACGGGCATGGTCATCACTGATGGAAAACGCCATGAGCTGATCGAGCTTCATGCCGTCCTGCTCGTAAATCTCGAGCAGTTTGTCGGACACGGTCATCAGGCGCAGGCGCTGTTTGACCACGGTGGGCACGACGAAGAACGCGGCGGCGATCTCGTCCTCGGACATGCCCTTCTCCAGCATGTCCCGAAAGGCACGAAACTGGTCCAGCGGATGCAGCGCCACGCGCTGCACGTTCTCGGCCAGGGAATCATCCTCGGCGAGAATGGCCGATCCGGCCTCGCGCACGACACAGGGCACCGGGGCAGTCTTGGCCAGTTTCTTCTGCTTGACCAGCAGTTCGAGCGCGCGGAAGCGACGGCCGCCAGCCGGCACCTCGTAGGAACCTGTCTCCGTCCCATCATCGTTCAGAACAGGGCGTACGTTGAGGCTCTGGAGCAGCCCGCGACGTTCGATGTCGCGGGCCAGTTCCTCGATCGACAGGCCGGCCTTCACACGCCGCACATTGGACTGCGACAGCACCAGTTTGTTGAAAGGGATATCACGGGACGCATTGAGAGCGATTTTCTGGATGGCGCTCGCCATGGCGGAACACTCCGTGACGGACGGGCGGAAGCCTCTCTCCCACCCCTGAATCCGTCATGAAATCACTCCCACCCTCTGACTTTTCATGAAAAACCCGAGGCCGATTAAGTCGCTAACCGTCCTCTTGTCGGTCGTCCAGCCTGTGTTATCTGCTCCCCGAAACTGGACATGTGTACTCGCAGTATACATCACAAAAGATGCGATGTCCGATCTGTATCCGAGTCAGAACACCAACATGAACCGCACCGTCGACAGAATATGTTAGACCACCCGTAATCCACAGAAAAAGCTACCGAATGTCTCAAACAAAAACGACGCCTCACCATTCGGCGCTTCTGACTCAAGCCGGATCGCGACATCATGACACCTATTAATTATATAATGATATACACAAACGATGTTTCACAACATAATAAACGGCGTATTCAGGGCAATCTTGTGCAGTCCAGCGATGCATCGTGATGTTCGCCCCACCCCTTTTGCCGGGAAGTGGCACACCTTCTGGCATTTAAATCCGCCAGACAGTTCTTGAACTCAGCCGTTCCCGGAGTATGCCCCATGCTCCGGCAACTTTGTTCGTCCTCAGTGAGTCGACGATCTGTCGTCGTGCCACATGCAGAAAGCAAAGCGATCAAAGAGATACACGTCGTTATTTTAAACGAATTCCTCAAGTATGCGATCATAACGTTCCTCCGCCATCATCAATGGTAAGCATATAGTAAAGCCTGAACCCTTCTAGGAGTGTCCTAATAATTATAGATTTTTTTGAAGAAATGTCAATTTTTCTATCTAGCCGTAACCTGGAAATAACCCTATTCGGGCCAGAGTAAGCCAACTGCTTTCTTCAAAGGTTTACGACGTGCGAAATAATCATACGTAACGTTCGATATATTTTCTGATTTACAATATCTTTTTTGGGCAATGTCGCCGCTTCTAGTGATTTCATCATCACACACGCGCGTTAAATGGCGATATTCTGACGCAAATTTCGTAAGATTTAATGGTGCTTATACCATCCATACCCTCGAATATTGTTCCATGCATCGGTGGTATGGCAGGCATAGCAATGCTCCACCGGGGCATCCTGATGCGCGACGTGCTGCGAAATCATTTTGAAATGCATCATGTAATGGCTGGGCGGCGCCTTGTGACAGGCGTTGCAATCCGTCGATATCTGATCGGCGGGATGTTCGAACGCGGCGATCAGCCATGTCTTGGTGGAGTGACAACTCGCGCAATCAGGACCAAAGCGGGCGCGATGAGGATCCACGTTGGAGTGACAGCTTGCGCAATTCAGATGGAGAACGGCATCACGGTCAAGTCGATGATCAGTCGGAATAGCCGCAGCGCTTCCCGGAATCGGCGACGCTCCAACCAGCCCGGCCGAGCGAAGTTGCGCAACGGTGTCTGACCAGAAATCCGCCCTCGTCAATGCACTATGATCCATCACGGTCATATGTGGCCGCTCACCGTGCTCCACATGACAGGACGTACATTGCGTCGCCGCGACATGAAACCGGGTGGATTGCTTGTCGGCGAACGACGCCAGAGAATGACAGGTCACGCAGTTATTGGTCACCACACCTGTGAAAGGCCTGTGACATGTCTCGCACTGGCCCGCGATAAACTGGTGCGCTTTCGAGATCGGTCCGGGATTCACCAACCCTTCCCAACCAGGAACTGCGTTACTGCCGGAACGATGCACGGCAAGGGGCACAACCAGTCCGACGATCAGAGCCGCAAGCGCAAAGACCGTATAGAGTATGACAGCGGGCTTCATAGCCACCTCAGCCCGTAATACAGGCCTGACCAGATATGCAGAATCAGCAGAAAATAGAGGATGACCACAAGGATGACGTGAATCTTGCGCCAACGCCCGAACAGTGCGTTCGCCACCCTCTCCGACCTGACCGCATACTCAACATCGGCCAGCGCCGAGGCAATCGTGGCCTCGCGATCCGATGTACCCCGCGTACCGGGATAGGCCGAGGTCAGAAAAAGGCGCTGGACGATATTATGGGGCACATCCGGCGTCTCGGGCATCAGATGCGCCACCCCGGCATCTGCCAGAGACGTGCGCAGTTGGGCCAGTTCCTGGGTGCGACCGCGCAATCCGCGCCCGATCTGGATCAACATGTAGCGCCCGACATAGCCACTAATAGCGAGGACGAGCATGATGCCGGTTAGCGAGATCCCCATCGGGCTATCGAATTTATGGGCGGCGTGGATCAGGCCCAAAATGGGTGCAAGGACGCCAGCATAGATATGCACCGACAGAAGGGTTCGGCTCTCGACACGCGGCGCGAAATAACGATGCACGACGGGAATGCGTTTGCCCGCTACGTAAATCAGCGGCACCAGCATCAGGATGGCGGCGCAAATGCCAATCAGGCTGCCAGCCAGACTCCCAGGAAAGCGTGGCGCGACATGCACCAGAAAGCCCAGCGGGAACAGCACCAGCAGGACGACCAGGGCGCCGACAATGATTTCGCTGCGCTCCTGCATCACGCCTCCACGACCAGCGGACCACCCGTGGTCTTCGCCTGACAGGCCAGGATGAAACCCTTGGCCTTGTCAGCCGGATCGAGCCCATCCTCGACCGCCATCGTCACCTCACCTTGCTGCAGGTGAGTCGTACACATGCCGCAGATACCGGATCGACAGGAGGATGGAATATTGACACCTGCCGCATCAGCCGCGTCGAGAACCGTTTCATCCAGTTGCAACGGAGCCGATTTCCCTGAAGTGGAAAACGTAATGGTCGTTGCGGCAGGCGTAACGGCCGGGGATGAGGGGGCCGCCACAGGCCCGACCGCAGGTTCGGCCTTCATCGCGGCTGGTCCGAATGCCTCGCTATGAACATTGGCTTCCGGCACAGCGAGATCCGTCAATAACGCTCTCATGCTTGCCATCATCCCGGGTGGGCCGCAGACATGGATACGCCGGTTTGTGAGATCTGGCACCGATTGCTGAAGCAGTTCCTTCGTGATGCGCCCTTCCGGCCCCGACCACTCTGTCCCCGGCGACCGCCGCATGGTGGCAATAACGTGCAGTTTGTCATTGCGACGTTCCAGCCACTCGATTTCCTGGCGAAACACATAGTCGATGCTGGCATGAGCGGAATAGACGAAGTAGATCTCGCCAGGCCAGACGATATCGGTCAGGTATCTCAGGACCGCCATCATCGGTGTGATGCCTACGCCGCCGGACAGCAGGACGATCGAGTCTGCCTCGTCACCCGTAAAGGTGAACATACCCGATGGACCCGCGATCTTTAAAAGATCACCCTCTTTGACCGTGTCGTGCAGGTAGCGCGAGACCAACCCATGTTCCTCGCGTTTGATCGTTAGTTCGAGATGTTCGACCTGCCCCGGCGACGATGCGATCGTATAGGACCGGCTCGCGGGCTTGCCAGACGTCGGCTCGATGGTGAGTTGCACGAACTGGCCGGGTTTGAAGTCAAAGGGAATCCGCCCCCCATCGGCCGGAACTAGATAGAACGTCACGATCGCCGGTGTCTCCCGAATGATCCGGGCCACTTTCAGACCGCCACGCCAGAGGCCGTGTCGAGGTGCGCCGACGATCGGAGTGGCCGTTCCACCGCCTGGTCCCGGTACAGGGGGAGGCGGCGGAACAGGAGGTGTTGGACCGCCGCCGGTCGACGATGGTGGCGTGGGCGGGACCGTTGGTTTCGGTGCGAATGCCGTGGTGGTCCTGAGAATCTCTTGCACGCGATGCAACCGCAGGACCTGCAAGATCAGCAGAGCGATCGATACCAGGATCAGGATCGTCATGAACACCAGGTGGGCCGGCGTCAATCCGAAAAACAGGCCGTTCTGCTGGCTCGCCGCGACTGTCGGCAGACCCATCTGTGCCGTGAACCAGTTGAATGCCACCATTTGAGGATTCACGAGGCCGGTCGCGGCCGCGCGCGCGGCCATTCCGCTATCGAGCAACGCAACGCCTTCATGGAGATGCTGGCTGGATCGACGCATCGTCTCCCACGACAGGGACTGAGCGGCATCGACCGATGCGGCGCCGACTTCGCGAAGACCGTCCTGAAGCCTCTGTGCCGCAATATCGGCCAGCATCTGACGTTCGGCGTCGGTCAGCTTCGGATGCGTCATCATGAAAGTATAAAGCGGCGTGCGACCGCGCGCTCCGCAACAACCCGCGTCGGCCTTGTCTGCTCCGGGAACCGCACTCAATGCCTGCCCAGCCTGAGGCAGCATGCGGCTCATCATATCGCCCTGCACCGCCGGCCCGGATGGTGGCGCACCGGGGTTCCCCGCCGCGCCCATGCCAGGGTGATGGCTTGCATGCTCGTCACCACCCATCGACATCATGCCGTCCATGTCGGACATACTTGAGTCGGGTCGAGCGGTGGTCGTCTCCATTCCGCCGGACGACTCGGCGCCATGACCGGCATCCCGGGGCGCTGCCATCGGCCCATCGTCTTCCGGCTGATCCCGCCGCAGCGCCAGCGAAGGTGGCGGGCTGCCTGTCGTAGGCCCCGTCATAGTGCCGCTGGACATGGCCGGAACGGCGGGAGACTCACCCGGTGCCTGAGCGAATCCCTCGGACATGCTGACGAGCAGCGTCATGATCACGACACTCACGCTCAAAAAGACACGCCTCATGGTTTCTCCAACACGCCATCATCCTCGGCAAAGCCCATACCGGCCCGCTTTCCGGATGTCGTCAGGGCACGGGTTATTACCCTACAGGGGTATGGCATATTTTCCTTGATCTCGATCAATTATCCCAGCGGCATCTATTGTCGGGGCATCGGCATATCCATGTCGTGATGCATATGATGTCCGCCAGCTGCTCCTGCCTGGGCGACCAGCGCCTGGTAGTCGGAACTGTTCATTCCCGGAAGCTTTTTGAGAAACGCGACAATGTTCCAGAGATCATCATCACCATGATCCGCCCAGGACGGCATGCCCGACATCTTGATGCCATGCTTGAGGATCCAGAACAGTTCGCCTTGCGTATAGCGTTGCGCCACATCATTCAAAACCGGCGGCTTCGGATACATCCCCTCCGCCATATCCTCGGCCTCGACGCCCGGCGCGGAATGACAGGAGGCGCAATGCGTCGAAAAATGCGATGCACCGCCGACGAGCCGTGCCTGCGTCTCAAGATCGACAGGTGTGGTAATGCCCTCGGCGTGATGCCGGATTGAATGGAAGCGTGCCGTTTCCAGAACACGATAGGTCAGCCGCCAATGCGGCGAGGTGGCGCCTACATCATACAGACCACCGAAAACGACGGCCGTTCCCGCGCCGATCCCGACCAGCAGAATGCCGGCGAGACTCCAGGCTAATCTTTTCATGCGTGCCTCCCTGGGCATGTCCAGGGGCGACGCTTATGACGCCGCCCCGCTCCATCAGGAACCGATCAGCGCTGATGAACCGCGTCGGGCATGCTCTGCGGGCCCATCGGCATTTTCATGCCGTCGCCCATGTCGCCGCAGCCCATTTTCATCTTTTTATCCGATGGTGCCATTGCCTGACCGTTCGGCATGGCCATGCCCTTCATCTTCATACATCCCCCCATCTTTCCTTTCATTTTCATGCCTTTCTCTGCCCCCTTCATGCCGGATCCGGGCATGCCGTCCATTTTCATCTTGTCGTGGTCCATTCCTGACATGCCTGACATACCCTGCATTCCGGACATATCCTGGCCCTGCGGCTGGGCTGGTGCCGGAACCGGTGTCTGGGCATGCGCAACTGAGACCGTGGCCAGGAGTGCTACCAGAAGGGCCGATGATCTGAAATTAATGGTCAGCATTGGTCTTTTCCTCATCATTGGTTATCGGATGCGAAGGCGCACAATGCGCCCCGCGACGATTTCACATCGGGCAGGAATAGTCAGAACCACGTCCTGATCCCGAAGGTGAAATTCAGGTCATGGACACGCTCATTCCTTGAACGCGCCATGTCGGCGGCCTGACCGAACGTGCCGGAGTAACTCACGCCGATATAAGGCGCGAATTTCCGATGCCATTCGTAGCGAAGCCGCAATCCCGTATCGATATCGGACAGCCCGGTTCCGACCCCGCGCGCACGATCGGACGCGGAATAGAAGTTCATCTCTACCTGGGGTTGGAGGATCAGGCGATTGGTCAGCAGAATGTCGTAGGAACCTTGCAGACGCCCCGCAGCGCCTCGGTCACTGAAATAGGCCGTGGCCTCCACATTGAAGAAATATAGCGCCAGTCCCTCGACCCCGATCGCGCCCCAGGCCCGTGTGGGGCCGTTGTCAATATCGAGACGCACGCCAGTCTGGACATCGAAATACCGGGAGATGGCACGATCATAGAGGGCCTCATGATCTCCATCACCGAACTTGCCGTTTGTGCCGACCGTGCCTTCGGATTTCAGCCAGAGCTTGTCGTAGTCGGTGCCGAACCAAGCCTGCCCATCGTAACGGAACTGCCCGCCATCGGCACCAAAGCGCGCCTCGAACTGGTCGAGCAGCGCATGCACATAGATGTTATGGTCCATGACCGGCTGGATGCCGTTGACATAGACCACGGGCGCGGGAGCCGAGGCGGTCTGCGCTTCCTGGGTTCCTTCGCTCTGGCGTGCCGGGACTGACTGGGCGCGTCCCGTGCCAGGTACCGCGGTAGCCAGTCCAGCGGCAAGGACCGTGCCACCTATCAGACCCCGGATCACGACACCACCACCGTGCGGAACATGCCCACCTCCATGTGGTAGAGCAGGTGGCAGTGATACGCCCACAGCCCGGGTTCGTCCGCCGTGACCAGGTAACTCAGCCGCTCACCCGGCTTGACGGTAATCGTGTGCTTGTAGGGTCGGCAGTCACCCTGCCCATTTTCCAGTTCGCTCCACAATCCATGCAGATGGATTGGGTGCTCCATCATCGTGTCGTTGATCAGGACGAAGCGCACCCGCTCGCCCAAAGTCAGACGAATCGGTTCCGCTTCCGAGAACTTCTTGCCGTCAAATCCCCAGATGAAGCGTTCCATGCTGCCGGTCAGGTGCAGGGTGATCTCGCGCGACGGCGGGCGTGGGTCCGCGCCCGGGATCGTGGCCCGCAGATCGGCATAGGTCAGAACGCGGCGACCATTATTCTCCAGCCCGTCGCCCGGCTCCGCCAGCCGGTTGATCGGCATCATGGCGACACTCTGCACCGCGACGCCGGGCTTCAGCTCTGTTTTATGCCGCGGCGCAGCCGCCGTGCCCGGCATATCCATCGCGGCGGCTCCGGGCCTGTTGGCCTGCTTCATATCCATGTGATCCTTGTCCATGCCGCCGCTGGCAGGGGCATCACCGGGCTTCCCCGGCGGACTCCCCATCTCCATGCCTGCCATGCCGCCCTTCATGTCCATATTCCCCATGCCCATGTCGGTCATGGTGCGCAGCGGGCGCGGGTCCATGGGGGGAACCGGCCCGGCAAGGCCCGGACGGGTGGCGAGTGTGCCGCGCGCGTATCCGGTGCGATCCTCGGCCTGCGCAAAGACCGTGTACGGTCCATCGGCGGTGGGCTCGACAATCACATCGTAGGTTTCTGCAGGTCCGATGCGGAATTCATCGACAGGGATGGGCTCCACGTCATTGCCGTCGGCCTGAACGACGGTCATCGTCAGGCCGGGAACCCGCACGTCGAACAGCGTCATCGCCGACGCATTGATGAAGCGCAGGCGTATGCGCTCGCCCGGTCGGAACAGGCCAGTCCAGTTTGCCCCGGGAGACTGGCCGTTGATCAGGTAGGTGTAGATGATGCCCGACACATCCAGAATGTCGGTCGGTGCCATGTTCATGGCACCCCATTGCAGGCGATCCCGGATCGTCGCACCCAGCCCTTGCCGATGCGCGTCACGGAAGAACGTGCCCACCGTACGCTGGCGGAAATTGTAGTAATCGCTCTGGAATTTGAGATTTGAGACGATGTCCTCGGGATCGACGTCGGTCCAGTCGGACAATACCATCACATAATCGCGGTCGAAATGCTGCGCGTAACCGTCTCTCGGGTCGATGATCAGAGCCCCATACAGGCCCGTCTGCTCCTGGAAGCCGGAATGGCTGTGATACCAGTAAGTGCCGCTCTGATGCAGCGGGAAGCGATAGGTGAACGTGTCACCCGGCGCGATCCCGCCAAAGCTCAGACCGGGCACGCCATCCATGTGGGCCGGCACCCGGAGGCCGTGCCAGTGGATCGAACTGGGCTCATCCAACCGGTTGGTGACGTTCAGTTCGACCGTGTCATCCTGACGCCAGCGCAGGATCGGCGCGGGCGTGGAGCCGTTCACACCCACCGCGTGCATGCGCGCACCGGTGATATTGATCGGTACAGAACCGATCGTAAGGTCGAAACGGGTACCAGGCAGCGGGTCGGGCCGCCCCGACGCCGGTGTATAGACCGAAGCGTAGGCGCTCGCGCTGCCCTGCGGGAGGGCCAGCGCCGCTCCCCACAGGCCCGTCCCGACGACGAAACGGCGGCGCGTGATCGCGCTCCGTCCCGCAAGGGATCGTATTGAGATGAATAATAGTCCGCAAAAGAGAGAAGGCGGAGCCGGTCATAGGTCCATGACCAGCCCTGAGACTGTCAGAACAGAATCAGGCCATCTCTCTGGGCGGTGGCAGGGCCGGCGCGAACCCATGACCGACGATGCGATCCGAACGAGACAGGCCGAAAGGTGCCGTAACACCTGAGTAATCAAACGCCCTGGTCACGGAGGGCGGCATCAGCCAATTGGCGACGCAGGCACCCTGGGCGCAGCAATCGCCGCAATGATGAGATGGATGATGGTCGTGGCACGGTTCATGATTGCAATGTGCGGTCGTCGCATCCGTATGGGATGGCATCTGCATCCCTGGCATGTCAACCATCGGTTGGGTAACCAAAGCAACTGTAGAAGACAACGTGGCGGCATGACCCGGCATGACGGACGCCAGCATCAGTCCCACCTGCAGAAGCAGGCAGGCCAGCAACCGTCCCAACCGTGTCGCGCCGATTTCTTGCACATCTACCCCGTCATCTTGCTGACCGTTTCGATCAGTTCCCCGATCTTTTCCTGACGTTCCACCGGATCGCCGGATTCGATCGCCTCCACGACGCAGCCCGCGATATGTTCGCGCAGAACAAGCCCCTCGAGCCGATGCAACGCCGCCTTGGCGGCCCGAAGCTGAAGCAGAACATCCACGCAATAGCGGTCTTCGTCCACCATTTTCTGGATGCCACGCACCTGACCTTCGACCCGTTTCAGGCCCTGCGAAATCTTTACCCGTGACTGCCTCATTGCACTATACCCTACAGGGGCATACCATGGAGCGCAAGCGATTATGGCATGTCTGGCGCCGCGTGGCGGCCACAAACAAGGGGACCTCATGACGAACGACAATACAGCAGCTTGCGCGTCCCATCTCCATGGAGAGGGTCCCACCCCGGCAGCGACCGGAGTTAAGACGCGCCCGGTCAAGGATCCCGTGTGTGGCATGACAGTCGACCCCGCGACGGCGACGCATCATGCCGACCATGATGGCCAGACCTGGTATTTCTGCAGCGCGCACTGTCAGACAAAGTTCGAAGCCGACCCCTGTCATTACCTGCACAAGGCGGACACGACGCCCATCAAGTCTCAGCCCAAACGGGTCGGGGTGATCTGGACCTGCCCGATGCACCCTCAGATCCGACAGGATCACCCCGGCTCCTGCCCCATCTGCGGCATGGCGCTGGAACCGGAGGAGCCATCCGACGCCGACACGCCTAACCCGGAACTCGTGGATTTCAGCAAGCGCCTGTGGGGGGCGAGCATATTGGCGGTCCCGCTCGTTATCATCGCCATGGCGGCGGATATGGGAGGGCTGGCATTTCTCGATGGCGGCCTGACGAACTGGATTCAGTTGGCGCTCACGGCGCCAATCGTGCTGTGGGCCGGCTGGCCGTTCCTCGAACGCGGCTGGATGTCGCTCCGCACCCGGCATCTGAACATGTTTACGTTGATTATGCTGGGCGTCGGCGCAGGCTTTCTCTATAGCATCGCCGCGACAGTGGCCCCTGGCCTGTTCCCTGCTGCCTTCCGCATGCATGACGGGTCGGTCCCGGTCTATTACGAAGCCGCCGGTGTTATCGTGGCCCTGGTGTTGGCCGGGCAAGTCCTGGAACTGCGCGCCCGCGCCCGTACCAGTCGCGCCATTCGCGCGCTGCTGGATCTCGCACCGAAAATCGCACACCGGGTCGGCGCGCTGGATCGGGAGGACGACGTACCGCTGGCCCAGATCGTGCCCGGCAATCGGCTCCGCATCCGGCCGGGGGAAAGCATCCCGGTGGACGGCACCGTCATGGACGGGCGCTCCAGCGTGGACGAAGCCATGCTGACAGGAGAGCCAGCACCTGTCGCCAAGGGACCGGGTGACAAGGTGACGGGTGGAACCATCAACGGCACCGGCAGCCTGCTGATGACAGCCGAGGCCGTTGGCTCGGACACGATGCTGGCCCGGATCGTCAGCATGGTGGCGGCTGCCCAGCGTACGCGCGCACCGATCCAGGCGGTGGCGGACCGGGTCTCCGGCTGGTTCGTGCCGCTGGTCGTGCTTGTGTCCCTTCTGACCTTCGTCGTCTGGCTTCTGGTCGGTCCGCAACCGCGCTTCGGACACGCACTGCTGAACGCCATTGCGGTCCTGGTGATCGCCTGCCCGTGCGCGCTGGGCCTGGCCACTCCGATGTCGATCATGGTGGGCATGGGGCGCGGGGCGCGGGCCGGCGTGCTGGTTCGCAACGCCGAAGCCCTGCAGGCGCTGGATACGGTCGATACGCTGGTGATCGACAAGACCGGCACCGTAACCGAAGGCAAGCCCCGGCTGATCGCGACCGAAACATCAGGTGCATGGGATTCCAACGTCGTCCTGCGGCTGGCGGCATCACTGGAAACACAATCTGAGCATCCGCTGGCCCAGGCACTGGTCGCCGCGATGACGGCGCAGGGCCTTCAGGCCGCGCCGGTCGGGGATTTCGCGTCTCAGACCGGCCTGGGCGTGACCGGCACCGTCGACGGCCATGCCGTCGTCGTCGGAAACCAAGCCCAGATGCGGCAGCAGGGCATCGATGCGTCGGCATTGATCCCTGTCGCGGATTCCCACCGGGCGGAGGGCGCGGGCGTCATGTTCGTCGGCGTCGACGGACAGGCCGCTGGGCTGCTGGTCGTGGCCGATCCGCTGAAGACCGACGCGAAGGAGACCATCGCGGCACTGCACGCAGCCGGCATGCGGATCGTGATGCTGACGGGCGACAATGCCCGGACTGCGGAAGTCGTCGCCCGGCAGGCGGGAATCGACGAGGTACATGCCGACCTCAAGCCTGAGGACAAGGCCGCGATCATTCGTGACATGCAACAGAAGGGAGCCCGTGTCGCCATGGCGGGCGACGGAGTCAACGACGCGCCGGCCCTGGCCACCGCCGATATCGGAATCGCCATGGGCACAGGCACCGATGTCGCAATCGAAAGCGCCGGGATGACACTGGCACAAGGCAGCCTCGCCGGATTGGTACGCGCCCGCCGCCTGGCACAGGCGACGATGCGCAACATCCGGCAGAATCTGGCATTTTCTTTCCTGTTCAATGGGATCGGCATCCCACTTGCCGCAGGCGTACTGTATCCTGTCTTTGGCCTTACGCTGTCGCCCATGTTCGCGGGAGGCGCGATGGCCCTGTCCTCCCTGGCCGTCGTGACAAACGCACTGCGGCTCAATGCCCTGAGACTTCGGTGAAAGCAGATTGCCTATTTCGTTCGGAAGGTATGCCTATCCGCGACAGGAACCCACACGAAGCGAAGACCCGTTCATTACAGGAGCATAGATTTTCATGCAGGAGTCGCCAGATGGGATATAGCTTGAATTGGTTTTATACCCTGCCCAAAGCGCTCAATGGCCTTACGATCCTTCTCAAGCGCCCGTAAGGCAGATACCGGACTTTCAGGTCAGCAATCCTACTGAAAGCCGGCCGCCACAGTTGTTCCCGTACATCGGCTTCCCGCTTATCCGGCGCGACAAGGAGCAGTCCCTCCAAAGCCTGCGCCTCTGACCCGCGAGCAAGATCCAGCATCCGCACGATGCCGGAATAGATGGTCGTTGAATGCTCAACCTCGAAGGCTGCGACAACCCTGTGGCTTTCCCGATCAAGCCACAGAACATCGATCAGACGCACGGATTCCGCTCCCTGCGTTTCCGTCGTGAACCCAGGCAACACCGACAGGCAGCCACCCAGATCATTGGAAAGCCGCGAACGATAGGTCGCATTCAGTTTCAGGATGCCCTGCCGCATGGCAAGATATTCCTCCCATCGCCCCAGCTTCACCTTTGATCCGGTCAGGGCATTATATGGATGTTCGCGACGGCGGCCATTGCGCTGAACAACTCGCTCCGTTTTTCCTCAAGACGAAAGCAGGGCAGCAGGTGCGCCACGATACGTTTGAGCTTTGCATTAACGGGGACGCGAATCATCGCCGGCCGGTGGCCGCGTGCAATCTCATTGGGGATGACAAGGCGTCGTCCGACAAGGAGAGCCACCCGTAAAGAAAGACATCGGGAGAGACTGTCTAATCACCATTCAATGACTGGTCTGCTTTCTATTCTTGTAAACTCAAAGCCGATGCAATCTGCAACAGCCATGAATACGATGTCGTGCAGGAAGCCGTCACAGGATGGATAGACGATCGCACAGAGTGCATCGTGAATGATCGAAGCCCACGACGTGCGAGCACATATCGCGACCAATATGACATTTATTGAATTTCACCTCCCGGTCCTAATCAGGGTAACCGTCGACAGACCGCGACGCTGAATCTCATTATTTGGGCGGATAAGCTCTCGAACAGTCTAATTCGCGCGTCAATTAATTAGTTCACCTAATGAGAGTATTCACATTATAGCATCTAATCAATGTCGAGACGCGTGATGTAGGCTCCCGGGAGCTTAAAATTCTGTTTCGGCGCGGTGCTCGGAAGCCTGGCCATACAAGTCGGCTGTTTTCAGGATGATGAGACGCCCCATTGCGGTGCGGACTTCGGCGATGTCGATATGAAAATAGCCGACCGGATAAGTCTTGAACTTCGAGCGCCTGGGCTTGTCGCCCTTGGTGTCGGGCAGACGGCTGATTCCATGGCGCTGAAGACAACGATGCAATGAAGAGCGCGTCAGATGCGGGATCGTCGCCTGTAGCGCGTAAAGGCAGTCGTCCAGGGGCAATAATGTATGGCGGCGGAACGCCACGACGATGCCCTCCTCCTCGATCGACAGGACCGTCGAAAGAGGAGCCTTCGGGCCAGTGCGTCGATCCGCTGTATCGGGCCGTCCCTTCGATTTGGCGACTGTCTTCGGGTTGACCCCGTGGCGTTCCGCCAGAGCTCTCAGGCTCTCTTGACTATGCTGTATCGCTCGACGGACTGCCGTTGTCGTCGTGGCGCATCCGTGGTGAACCTGGCCCATAGCGCATCCTTCCACTCTCGTGAAAATAATGCACCATCAAAACCCGGGACTAAACATCTAGGAAACCGCCTGCCCTGTTCCCCCATCCGTCGGCTGCGCGTATGCTGGGTGTGTCCGCCCCTACCGTGTTGAAAGCCTGACGCTCATGAGCGGCCCTCTCCCTTTTCCCTCGCGCCAACCTAGCCAGAAAGCTCACCCCACCCGCGCCCGCGCGGGCAGGAGATGGCAGGGCGCGCTGGGCAAGGGGCTGGCAGGGCTGCTGGCGTGCGCGGGGCTCCCTCCCCTTGCTGCCGCCTGGGGGGCGGAAAGCGCGCCCGCCATCAGCGCGCACAGCACGGCCAGCCTGATAAGCGCGTCCGATACCGCCAGCCCCGGCTCGTCCCTCCATGTGGCCCTGCGCCTGCGGCTCAAGCCCGGCTGGCACACATACTGGCTCAACCCCGGTGATGCGGGAGACCCCGCGACCCTGCGCATAACCGCAACGGGCGCGTTAAGGGGCGAGGCGCAAACCATTGTCTGGCCCACGCCGCAGCGGATCAGGGACGCCTCCCTGATGTCCTATGCCTATACGGGCGATGTGGTGCTGCCAGTGGTGCTCCCAATGGTGCGCCCTGTGGAACCTTCAGCGGGACGTCCACCGGCGGCCCAGCCGGGGCAAACGCCCGACGGCCTGGGCGCGCAAGGGCTGACAACCCTTAGCGCCCACGCCAACTGGCTGGTGTGCGCACAGAGCTGTATTCCCGAGGAAGGAACATTCACGCTTACCCTGCCCGTGGGCGCGCCTCGCCCGTCCGCGCAGGTGGGGCTGTTTACACAGGCGGAGCAGCATACGCCCGTGCCCTCGCCCTACCCGGTGAGCATCAGCCCCACAGGGGTACTTGGCGTTCAGGGCAGGGAGTTGAACCGCCAGTCCGTCGCGCAAGCCTGGTTCATGCCGCAAGAGCGCGGGCGGATTGGGGAAGCCGCACCGCAAGCCCTGCTCTTTGGCCCCGAGGGCCTTGCCCTGCGCCTTGACCCCACGGCTGACTTTACGCCTGCAAAGCCGTTGTCGGGTATTCTGGTGCTCAAGGCCCCCGATGGGACGGAGCGCGCGCTGAGCGTGCGGGCCACCCCGCTGCCCCCCCCAATGGCCAGTGAGCCCTCCATTGCGCCATCGGCCCGGCCTGCCACCGAGCCCAACACAGGAACCACCTCCGGGACCGCTGCCGAAGCCGCCGCTGGAACCGCCACAGGAGGGACCACAGCGGGGACCGCAACGGGAACCGCCATGGGGGCGACCAGCCCAGACCCGGCAGGGGACTATCCGGCAGGGGAGCAGCCGATGGCGGGCCATCTGGCAGCGCTCGGCAATGGCGTGCCGGGGCCGCCCCATGGCGGGGGGGAAAGTGCGTCTGGCCTGTTCCGCCTTGTTGTACTGGGGTTCCTGGGTGGGCTGGTGCTGAACCTGATGCCCTGTGTTTTTCCCATTCTGGCCATGAAGGCGCTGGCCGTCGCCCGCATGGGCCAGAGTGAGCGCCTGCACCAAAAGCAAAGCGCCATCAGCTATGCCGCAGGGGTTATTCTGGGCTTTACCGCCCTTGGCGCGCTGGTCATGGCGCTGCGCCTGGGCGGGGCCGCCACTGGCTGGGGGTTCCAGTTCCAGTCCACGATGTTCGTGGGCATGATCACATGGCTGATCTTCGCCATGGCGCTTAACCTGCTGGGGGTGTTTGTCTTCCTGCCGCCCGCCTTCGCCCTATCCTCCTCCCCCCGGCACGGGCTGGTGCATGACCTGCTGACCGGGCTGCTGGCCGTGGCCGTGGCCTCGCCCTGCACCGCGCCGTTCATGGGGGTGGCCATTGCCGGGGCGCTGGCCGGTCCCCCGGCAACCGGACTGGTCATTTTCGCAGCACTTGGCATCGGGCTTGCCGCCCCTTACGTGCTGCTGGCCTTTTGCCCCGCGCTGGCCAAAAGCCTGCCCCGCCCCGGCGCATGGATGGACTACCTGCGCCAGTTTCTGGCTTTTCCGTTACTGGGCACCTGCGTGTGGCTGCTGTGGGTCGCAGCGGTGGAGGGTGGGGTCACAACGGTTTTGCTTGTATCATCGGGCATGGTGTTCCTGGCCTTTGCGGCATGGGTTTACGGCATTACCCAAAGGCGCCCGCTCCATGCGGGCCATGACCGGGACTGCACGGCCCTGTATGGCGTGGCCCTGCTGGGGCTTTTGGCGGCCATGGCGCTGCTGCCCGCCCTGCTAGAGCAGGCGCCGCAGGCTGGCGCCAACCCGCCCTCCGCCTCGGGTCCGGGCCTTTCAGCCCTCCCCTCCGGCACGGAGGCTTTTTCCGAGGAGCGACTGCGCGCCCTGCACAATGCGGGCAAACCCGTGTTTGTGGACATGACGGCGGCATGGTGCATCACCTGCCTTGTCAATGAGCGCATGGCGCTCAACACACAGGCGACACAGGCAGCCATGGCACGCTATGGCGTAATAACGCTCCGGGGGGACTGGACACAGCGCAACCCCGCCATAACCGCGTTTTTGCGCAAACATGGGCGCGATGGCGTGCCATTCTACCTGTTTGTGCCCGCACATGGCGCGGCAGTGGTGTTGCCACAGATACTGACGCCCGGACTGGTCATAGGCACCATAACGCCCCACGACAAATAACCGGGCGCTGGCTGTACCAGCCCCGGCTCGGCCCGGGCAGGGTGTAAACGGCCCCAAAAGCTCCGGGGCAGTTCAACCTGCTGCCCGTTAACGCGGATCAGCCCGTCCGGCTCGATCACGTCGAGCGGCGCAAATGCGGAGAGCGCGGGTCGGAATGGGAGGAGTGGATTTGCGTTCTGGCAAACAATTCGCGGCCCGGATAATCGGGGATGAAGGGCGCAGACCATGTGCCGGTGGCGCCGATGACCGCGCGGCTTAGGAAATCACCCACGCTGGTGCTGACATTCAGGAATTTCTGGTCAGTGCGTTCCACACGTCCGACCATTACGGGGCGGTGGATCGGCGGCGCATAGCGCGCCTCGTAGAGGCGCCATCAAGCAACCCCCGTGGGTGGAGCAATCGCTATTAGCGCTCCGTCCGGCAATGCCTGCTGCACCTGCAAGGCCTCAGGTGCCGGCGCTGTCATCCACAGATCCATATCTTCCTGCTGCGTCAGGATAACTGGCATGGCCCAAGGATGAATAGCACCGACCTCCCGGTTGGCTTCAGTGGTCAGGAATCCATACAGGTTATTTGTCGTCTCGCCGTCAGCCAGTTTCCTGACCGACGTCCACCGGCACCACAGACCGGCGAAGAAGGCCAGCGGCTCGCCATCCGCTCTGGCGAACCAGACCTGACGACTTCCACCTTCGGGCAGATGTTCGGGCTCGGCAAACGCCGTCAGCGGCACCAGGCAGCGATGTTCCACGCCTTCCCATCGCCGCCACCAGGACGATTCCATATGCCGGATATTGGTTATGCCCCGATCCACCTTCCTGCCCTTGAGCATGCCGGGTGGCGTCGGCATTCCCCAGCGGGCCATGACCAGTTCCCTGCCGCCCTCGGCATTGCGGATGATTGGGGCCATTGTATTCGGCCACACCTCGGGCAACGGTTGCAGGTTGCCGATATGATCGATCATGACCCTGGCGATCATCCTGATCGCCTCCTGGTTCGTCATTACGGAGTAGAGGTTGCACATCGGTGCCGTCCTTCCGTCGTCGGCCAGAAAAAATCCCTGAGACTCAAAGCTTTACAGATATCAGAGACATAGCTGGGCCTCAGCTATTCCCTGCACTGTGTCACACCTCCGGTAATCGTGCCTTGACTCTTATCGCGCGTTAGGAACAAACCATGAACATATAGCTACTGACGCCGCCAGCATCGGACGGATTCGAGATGACCACGAAAGGGAGCCCAGCCCGGAAGAAGCCCGCCCTGGAAGCGCTTCAGGCGACCATTGCCCGGCTCGAAGGACACAAAAGCCATAAACGCGCCGTCCTGCCATTCGGCGTGAAGGAGATCGACGCGAGGTTACCGGGTGGCGGCCTGGTCCTGGGCGCGCTTCATGAGGTGGCCGGTGGCGGGACTGACGCCCTCAACGCCACGGCTGCGGCCCTGTTCGCCGCAGGGATTGCCGGCCGGACCAGAGGCAAGGTGCTGTGGATCGTCACCCGGCAGGACATCTTCGCGCCGGCTCTCGATCAGGCCGGACTGGCCGCTCGCCGGGTCATCCACGTTGAAGCATCCTCGGACAACGACGCCCTGGCCTGCTTCGAGGAAGGTCTGCGACATGGCGGGCTGGGGTCCGTGGTCGCCGAGGTCGGGCGACTGACGATGACGGCCTCGCGGCGCTTGCAGATCGCGGCCGAGGGAACCGGGACCATCGGCCTGGCTGTCCGGAGATGGCGCCGCCAGACGGAAGCCGCCGATTTCGGGCAGCCGACAGCCAGCACCACACGCTGGCGGGTCTCGGTCCTGCCATTCGCGTCGCTTCCCGTGCCAGGTGTGGAACGGCCCCGGTGGATGCTGGAACTGCTACGCGCGCGATCGGGGGAATGCGCGGATTTCGAGGTGGAGGGGTGCGATGCCAACGGGAGGATCGAATCGTGTGGTGTCGCTCTACCTGCCGCTCTGGCCGACGGAACGCATCAGGAAGAAGCTGGGCAACGCCGCGCCTGAGACACCGCTGGCCCTGGCCGGCCGGGAAGGCAGCCGTCGCGTCGTCATGTCCGCCGACCTTGATGCCCGCAAGATCGGGGTGACACCCGGAACCCCGGTTGCGAAGGCGAATGCGCTCTATCCCGATCTGACCATCATGGAGGCCGATCCCGAGGGCGACCGTGCCGGGCTGGAGGCTCTGGCCCTCTGGTTCCAGCGGCGGATCGCGCCGATCGTGGCCGTGGACGCATCCGGCGGACTGCCTGATGGCATTGTAATGGATACGACCGGCGCGGATCATCTGCATGGCGGCGAGCCGGCAATGCTGGAAGCCGTGGTCCGGCGCCTGGCTGATTCAGGCTTTACCGCCAAGGCCACGATCGCCGGAACCTGGGGTGCCGCCCATGCCCTGGCCAGATATGGACGCGGCCGGATCATCATTGTGCCCGAAGGCGGCATCCCCGATGTGCTGTCCGGCCTGCCGATCGAGGCATTGCGGCTTCCGGCTGCCGTCATCGAAGGGTTGCGGACGCTGGGTATCTCCCGGATCGGCAAGCTGGCCGCCATGCCGCGCGCGCCGCTGACCCTGCGGTTCGGGCCGGAACTCACACGCCGTCTCGACCAGGCCTACGGGCGCGTCGCCGAACCGATCCAGGCCGTGCGTCCGGTCGATCCGGTTTCTGTCGCGCGCAATTTCGCCGAACCGATCGGTGCCGCCGAAACCATCGCCCGCTACATCGGCAAGCTGGTCCCCCTCCTGTGTGAAGGGCTGGATGCCAGGGGCGACGGCATACGGCTGCTCGACCTCCTGTTGCACCGGTTGGACAGCCAAACCCAGACGATCCGGATCGCCACGGCCCGGCCGGCAAGGGACGCGAAGCATCTGACGCGCCTGCTGTGCGAGAAGATCGAGACGATCGATCCGGGCTATGGCATTGAGCGCATGGAACTGGTCGCCGTCCTGGCCGAGCCGATGGAGGTCAGGCAGCGGGTTTCCTCGCTGATCGAAGAGGAAGAAGCCGACATCTCCGGCCTGATCGACACGCTGGCCAATCGCGTCGGTGGGGAATCGCTCTACCGGTTTGCCCCTGTGGAGAGCGACATTCCCGAGCGGTCGGTCTGCCGGGTGCCGGCACTGGCTCCGGATGACGGCGCCACCTGGCCGGTCGGATGGCCACGACCGACCCGGCTGCTTTCCCGGCCGGAACCTGTCCAGGCCATGGCCGAATTGCCGGACCAGCCGCCGATCTTCTTTATCTGGCGCGGTATCCGGCATCGCGTGCGCTGCGCCGACGGGCCTGAGCGCGTCTTCGGCGAATGGTGGAAGGGTGATACGGAACTGACGATCGCGCGGGATTATTTCCGGATCGAGGACACGGCCGGCGACCGATTCTGGGTCTTCCGCGAGGGTGATGGCGAACATGGAGAAACCGGCTCGCAGAGATGGTTCATGCACGGGCTGTTCGCATGACCCGCTATGCCGAGCTTCAGGTCACCAGCTATTTCTCGTTCCTGCGGGGCGTGTCTGCGCCTGCCGAACTGTTTGCCCAGGCCAAACGTCTCGGACTTTCCGCCATCGGGATCACCGACCGCAACACACTGGCCGGCATCGTCCAGGCCCACATCGCCGCGAAAGATACCGGCATGCGGCTGGTGGTCGGATGCCGGCTCGACCTCGCCGACTTTCCGCCGGTCCTGGTCTATCCGATGGACCGCGCCGCCTATGGCCGCTTATGTCGGCTGCTGTCGATCGGCAAGGCGCGCGCCGGCAAGGGGAAATGCCTGCTGAACTGGGCCGATCTGGCCGAGTGGGGCGACGGACTTCAGGCCGTGCTGGTGCCGGATGTCGCCGGCGAGGACTGCGCCCTGCATCTGCGGAAGCTGCGGGATGCCTTCGGGGACCGGGCCTATATGGCACTGACCCTGCGCCGCCGGCCGAATGATCAGATGCGGCTCTATGAATTGGCGAATATGGCCCATGCGCGCCGGGTGAAGACCGTCGTCACCAATGACGTGCTGTTCGATATCCATGACCGCCGCATTCTCCAGGATGTCGTCACCTGTGTTCGGCATAATACGACCATAGACCGGGCTGGCTTCGTCCGTGAGCGTCATGCCGATCGCTATCTCAAGCCGCCCCAGGAAATCGCGCGCCTGTTCTCGCGATATCCCGAAGCGATCGACCGGAGCATGGAGATCGTCGAACGCTGCCGGTTCAGCCTCGACGATCTAGCGTATCAATATCCCGATGAAATCACGACGCCGGGCCAGACACCCCAGGAAGCACTGGAAGCCCTGACGTGGGAAGGTGCGAGAGCCTTCTATACGGATGGCATCCCCGAGGACGTGGCTGAAATTCTCCGCCATGAACTGGCGCTGATCGGGCGCATGTCCTACGCGCCCTACTTCCTGACGGTGAACAGCATCGTTCGCGAGTCGAGGCGGCGGGGCATTCTGTGCCAGGGTCGCGGATCGGCGGCCAATAGCGCTGTCTGTTTCGTGCTGGGCATCACGGCGATCGACCCGTCGCGGACGACATTGCTGTTCGAGCGGTTCATCTCGGAAGAGCGGGGCGAGCCGCCGGACATCGACGTGGATTTCGAGCATGCCCGTCGCGAGGAAATCATCCAGTGGATCTATGACCATTACGGTCGCACCCGCGCGGCACTGACCGCCGTGGTCACCCGGTATCGGGCCAAGGGGGCTCTCCGTGATGTGGGCAAGGTGATGGGGCTGCCGGAAGACCTGATCACCCTGCTGTCGAAACAGATATGGGGCTGGTCGCGCGAGGTCGATGCGGAGAAATTCGCCGAGACCGGAATCGACCTGACTGACCGGCGTATCCGTCTGACGCTCGATCTGGCGCGTGCCCTGATTGGCGTGCCGCGTCATCTGTCCCAGCATCCGGGCGGCTTCGTGCTGACCCATGACCGGCTGGACGAACTGGTGCCGATCGAACCGGCGGCGATGGAGAATCGCCAGACCATCGAGTGGGACAAGGACGACATCGACGCGCTGAAATTCATGAAGGTTGATGTGCTGGCGCTTGGCATGCTGACCTGCATGAAGAAGGGACTGGACCTGCTCGCCGAACACAAGGGGCAGCGCTTCACGCTCCAGACCATTCCGGCCGAAGACCCGCGGACCTACGCCATGATCCGCAAGGCAGACACGATCGGCGTGTTCCAGATCGAGAGCCGGGCGCAAATGTCGATGCTGCCGCGCCTGAAGCCCCGGACCTATTATGACCTGGTGATCGAGGTCGCCATCGTCCGTCCCGGACCGATCCAGGGCGATATGGTTCATCCGTATCTGCGCCGGCGGGAGGGCCTGGAGCAGCCCGATTACCCGACCCCGGAACTGGAGGAAGTCCTGAAGCGGACCCTCGGCGTGCCGCTTTTTCAGGAACAGGTCATGCAGGTGGCCATGGTATGTGCCGGGTTCACGGCGGCCGAGGCCGATCAACTCAGGCGTGCGATGGCGACCTTCAAGAACACCGGGACGGTCTCGAAATTCCAGACCCGCCTGCTCGAAGGCATGAGGGAGAACGGATATCCGGAGGAATTCGCCGAGCGTATCTACCAGCAGCTTGAGGGCTTCGGCTCCTATGGCTTCCCGGAGAGCCATGCCGCGTCATTCGCCATCCTGGCCTATTCGTCATCGTGGATGAAATGCCGCCATCCGGACGTGTTCCTGGCCTCATTGCTGAACAGCCAGCCGATGGGCTTCTACGCGCCGGCCCAACTCGTCCGCGACGCCCAGGCGCATGGGGTGGAAGTCCGGCCTATCTGTGTGAACCGGTCACGCTGGGAGGCCATCCTTGAAGGGCCGGAACGGGCGAACGGCCTGTTTGCGGTGCGGCTCGGGATGAACCTGGTGAAGGGACTGGCCAATGAGGATGCCGCGCGGATCGTGGCGGCCCGTGGGAATCGGCCCTTCGTGTCGATAGACGATCTGTGGCGACGATCCGGCGTGAAGGCCGCTGCCCTGACCCACCTGGCCGAGGCGGATGCGTTTCGTGCGGGGTTCGGGCTGGCACGGCGTGAGGCTCTGTGGGCGATCAAGGCGCTACGGGATGAACCGTTGCCCTTGTTCGCGGCTGCGGAGATCGTCCGGGAAGCAAAGGAACCGGATGTCCTGCTCCAGCCCATGCGGGCCGGCGCCGAGGTGGCACGGGACTATAACCGTATCGGCCTGACCCTGCGGGACCATCCGGTTGCCTTTCTGCGGGATGATCTGAGGCGCGATGACATCCTGTCGTGCCGGGACGCAATCAATGCCAGGGATGGCAAGCGGCTGACGGCAGCCGGAATCGTCCTGGTGCGTCAGCGTCCGGGTTCTTCAAAAGGCGTGGTTTTTATGACGCTGGAGGACGAGACGGCGACGCTGAATGTCATCATTTGGGCAGACACCTTCGAGAAATTCCGGCCGGTGGTCCTGTCCGCCAGCATGGTGGCTGTGAAGGGGAGGCTTCAGAAGGAGGGCGAGGTGATTCATCTGATCGCTCTGGAGATCATCGACCAGTCGGGACTACTCGCCGATGTTGGAAACCGCTCAAATGGTGGCACCCCAAGCGACAGACATCACCCGGATGACGTCATCATAGTTCGATCGCGGAATTTCCATTGATGTGCGATGTCCAGAGTGTTGTGCCGCATTTCCATGATTGTAAGAGGCGTGCATCGGTTATCGGAAATCTGCGTCATGGCCTCTCTGCTAGACCCTTGATCGCCCAGTGAAGCAGATCAAGCAGTCGTTCACCTTCCTCCTCCGAGAGATGCGTATGGCTCCGGGCGTTGATGACCGCCACGGCTGCCGCAACCTCCGGCAACCTGACAGACATTAATGGCGATAGCGATATCGTCGTGCTTCTGCGATCGTTCGGATCCGGCTTGCGTTCGATCAGCCCGTCCCGTTCCATTCGTGAAAGGGTCTTCGCCATCGTGGATTGCTCGACGGCCGCGAGGTTCACCAGTTCACGCTGGCTCCGTGTCTTGCCGTCCGCCAACGCGAAGATCACCGGTAGCTGACCGGACATGAGGCCAAAGGGCCGCAGTGCTTCATCCATCTCACGAGCAAAAAGCCGGGCGGCCCAGTTGACCATATAGCCAAGGGAGTCGGTTCGGGACGGCCATTTATATGGCTTGCTATCTTCTTTCATGGCTTGCTATGTAAAAGACCTTCTCTTCAGGAAGCAAGGATCATATCATGCCAACGCTTCTCCGCCGTCTCCATCGTGTGACAGGAAAGCCTGTCGATCCTTTGTATTGGCAGTTTCATGACTGCCTCGGTCGTCGCAGAACTCTATGGCGACGCCTCGATTATCAGCACAGTCAAGCGTGCGATCCTCTGGGGATTATTGGTCCTGGTCCCATGTCTCGCCACAACGGGGCTTTCGGGCTATCGCGCGACAAGTGGGGCTCCGCGTGGTCTGGCACTCGTGAAACTCCGCCGTATGCGGATCATCGGCCTCAACGGGATTTGCGTTCTCGTACCGTGTGCGCTGTTTCTGGCCGCCCGCGCGGCGGCATCACGATTCGGTTGGCCATTCTACAGTATACAGGCGCTCGAACTTCTGGCCGGCTCTATCAATCTTACTCTTCTGGTCCTGAATTTCAGGGATGGTCTGCGCCTTGCTCGACGGCAATAAGCGCAGAGTACCGATGTGAGCCGCGCACGCCGACAATAACGATTGATACGAATTGACGGCGCGATCAGGACCGCAAAACAAGTGTGTGTCTCCGCTAAGGCCATCACAGATTCAGCCTCGCGGTGGACACCATGTGGACACCACACCCCAAAACGACGAAAGCCGCCTTGCGGCGGCTTCCTCGTATCCGTCTGATTTTCCTTGGAAAATCTGGAGCGGGCGATGGGATTCGAACCCACGACCCCAACCTTGGCAAGGTTGTGCTCTACCCCTGAGCTACGCCCGCGCTCCGTGGAGCGGGGTTCTATTGAGGTTGGTCGGGAAGCGCAAGGGGCCTTGGGCAAAAAAACAACGTCCGCGCAGAGCTGCTGTGGTTGCGGTGGCGGGGCAGGGAGACGATCTTCACCGCCACGTGAAGCTCGCGCTTGAAGGAGTGCCGCAGATGGCATTTGACGAGGATCTGATCATCGGGAAGCCCGGCAGGGTACCCGCCCGCGCGCCGGCGCCTGCGTCCGCGCCGTCATCGGGGCTGGCTGCGGCGTCGGCGCCTGCATCCGCTTCCATCATCGACGGCAGCCAGGAGACTTTCGTCGACGAGGTGATCGACGCCTCGCGCGACGTGCCGGTGATCGTCGATTTCTGGGCAACCTGGTGCGGCCCGTGCAAGACACTCACGCCTGCGCTGGAGAAGGTGGTGCGGGCCGCCGGTGGACGCGTGCGGCTGGTCAAGATCGACGTCGATCGCAATCAGGCCCTCGTCGCCCAGCTCAGCCAGCTCGGTCTGCCGATGCAGTCGGTCCCCACTGTTGCCGCGTTCTGGCAAGGGCAGATCGCCGACCTCTTCTCCGGCGCACTGCCCGAGAGCGAGATCAAGCGCTTCGTCGAGGCGCTGCTCAAGCTCGCCGGTGGGGCGATGCCGGCCGCAGATCTCTTCGGCGAGGCGAAGGCCGCTTTCCAAGACCAGCAATTCGATCTCGCAGCGCAGCTCTTCAGCCAGTCGCTCGAGCAGGACCCGGAATCGCCGGAGGCCTGGGGTGGGCTGATCCGCGCCCTGGTCGGGCTGGAAGACGACGAGTCGGCCAGCGAGGCGATCGCCCAGGTGCCGGCCAAGCTCGCCGAGCACGCCGAGATCACCGCGGCGAAGAATGCCTTCACCCTTTCGGTGGAGGGCCGCGAGGCCCGCGCCGCCCTTGCCGGGTTGGAGGAGAAGGTGGCGGAGGCGCCCGACGACCTCCAGGCGCGCTACGATCTTGCGACCGCCCAGAACGCCAATGGTCAGCGCGAGGCCGCGGCCGAAGGGCTGCTCGAGATCCTGCGCCGCGACCGCGCCTGGAACGAGGGCGCGGCGCGGGCACAACTCATCCGCTTCTTCGATGCCTGGGGAGCCGCCGACCCGGCCACGCTGCGTTATCGCCGGCGTCTTTCCGCGCTGCTGTTCAGCTGAGAGGGAGGCCGAGATGACCGACGAGACATCCGGCCCCGAGAGCGGTGCGAAGGTGCCGCTCGATCCGCTGCTGCTCGAGATCCTGGTCTGCCCGGTCACACGCACCGCGCTGCGCTACGACGCCGAAGCAGGCGAGCTGGTCAGCGACGCGGCGGGGCTCGCCTTCGAGGTCCGCGACGGCATCCCGATCATGCTGCCCGAGGAGGCGCGCGTGCTCGACCCGGGGTAGATCAAGAAATCACAATGTCTGACAGTGTGAATTTCAAGCTACCCAAATCGCTGTCGTGATATAATATCCTCGCCAGACAGCGCGGGTATTTTCATGTCTGAAACAGCGATCCGGACTCGTTATATCGCCCGGCGGCACACGAGCGCGCGCGCCGGCGTGTCGCCCGGCTTGCGTCGTCAGGGCGCGATCCTCCTGCCTGGGCTGCGCCGGCTGGCCTCGCCGCTGCTGCTGCTGGTGATCTGGCAGGCCGGTTGCTCGGCGGGGCTGATCCCGGCGCGTTTGCTGGCCTCGCCCGCGCAGATTGCGGTCACGTTCTGGTCACTGCTTCAGGACGGTACGCTGCCGGTCAATCTCGGCGTCTCGCTCGGCCGCGCCGGGCTGGGGCTGGCGATCGCCGTCGTCGTCGGCATCGGGCTCGGGCTGGTCTCCGGCCTGTCGCGGATCGGCGAGGAGGTGGTGGACGCGCCGATGCAGATCCTGCGCACCCTGCCAGCGCTGGCGCTGGTGCCGCTGTTCATCCTGTGGTTCGGCATCGGCGAGACGCCGAAGATCGCGCTGGTCGCCCTCGGTGCGGTGTTTCCGATCTACCTGAACCTGCACAAGGGTATTCGCGGCCTCGATCCGAAGCTGCTGGAGATGGCGCGCACGCTGAATCTCACGCGCGCGCAGACGATCCGGGATGTGGTGCTGCCCGGGGCGCTGCCCGATCTGCTGGTCGGGTTCCGCTTCGCGGTCGGCATCTCGTGGCTGATGCTGGTGGTCGCCGAACAGGTCAACGCGCAAAGCGGTATCGGCCACATGATGATGGACGCACAGGACTTCCTGCGCACCGACATCATCATGGTCGGGCTGGCGATCTACGGGTTGCTCGGGCTGGGCTCGGACCAGTTCGTCCGGTTCCTCGAACGTCGGCTGCTGGCCTGGCGACCCGTGTATGGCGCGGAGCGACGGGCATGAGCGCGGTGCGTGTCGAGGGGCTGACGCGTCGTTTCGGCCAGGCGCCTGCGGTCCTGGACCGGCTCGACCTGACCATCGCTCCGGGCGCATTCACCGCCCTGCTCGGTCATAGCGGGTCGGGAAAATCCACCCTGCTGCGGCTGCTGGCCGGGCTCGACGACGTCTCCGAGGGACGCATCGAGCGGCCGGACGCGGTCTCGGTGGTGTTTCAGGAAGCGCGGCTGCTGCCGTGGAAACGGGTGTGGCAGAATGTCGCCCTCGGCCAGACCGACGCCGACGCCCGTGACCGCGCGCATGCGGTGCTGGAGGAGGTGGGCCTGGGTCATCGCATCGATGCCTGGCCGCTGACGCTGTCGGGCGGCGAGGCGCAGCGTGTCGCCCTCGCCCGGGCACTGGTGCGCGAGCCGAAGCTGCTGATGCTGGACGAGCCGTTTGCCGCCCTCGACGCGCTCACCCGGATGCGCATGCAGGGTCTGGTGGAGGATCTGTGGGCCCGGCATGGCTGCGCGGTGCTGCTGGTGACGCATGATGTGGACGAGGCGCTCACCCTCGCCGATCGCGCGGTGGTGCTGGAACGAGGACGCATCGGCACCGATCTGCGCGTCGACCTGCCACGCCCCCGCCGGCACGCATCACCCGAGCGTGAGGATCTGCGCCGGCGGCTGCTCGCGGCACTGCATGTCCACGAGCACGCCGCCTGAATCGCCTCTCAGAGCATCGGCATGCCGCCATGCACCGGCAGCAGGGCGCCGGTGGTGTAGGTGTTGTCGGGATCAGCCAGATAGACATAGGCGCCGGCAAGTTCGGCCGGTTGGCCGGGGCGACCCATCGGCGCCTGGGAGCCGAAGCTCTTCTGGTCGTCGGGTGGCATGCCGGTGGCAATGAACGGCGTCCAGATCGGGCCGGGCAGCACCGCATTCACCCGGATGCCGCGCTCGACCAGCGAGCCCGCCAGCGAGACGGTGAAGTTGGCGATCGCCGCCTTGGTCATCGAATAGGGGATCAGCATCGGCATCGGTGTCTTGGTGTTCACCGACGAGGTGTTGATGATCGCAGCACCCGGCTTGAGATGCGGCAGTGCCGCGCGGGTCAGGTAGAACATGGCGTGGACGTTGGTGTCGAAATGCCGGTGCCACTCCGTGTCGTCGATCTCCTCCAGCCCCTGCGAGGGATGCTGGAAGGCGGCGTTGTTGACCAGGATGTCGAGCCGGTCGAATTCTGCGACCACGCGGGCGATGTGGTCCTCGCAGACCGAACGCTGGCGAAGATCGCCCGGCAGCTTCAACACGCTCCGTCCGGCCGCCTCGACCGAGCGCGCGGCCGCGTCACCGTCCGGGGCTTCCTCGTCGAGATAGGCGATCGCGACATTCGCCCCTTCCTTCGCGAAGGCAAGCGCAACCGCCCGGCCGATGCCGGAATCCGCACCGGTAACCAGCGCGGTCAGCCCGGACAGCCGCCCACTGCCGCGGTAGCTGTCCTCGCCGTAATCGGGCTCGGGCTGCATGCGCTCCGACAGACCGGGGAAGTCCTGCGGCTGCGGCTTGAACGGCGCTTTCGGGAAACGTGAGCGCGGATCGGGTACGGAAATGGTCATGATGTCTGCGGTCTCCATGCGACCGCAGCACAACCAGCCGGGGCGGGCGGGGTTCGCTCAGCTTTTCGCGAGCAGCATCTGGCGGATGTCGAGCTTCGCCGGCAGCCCGCCGGACTTGAAGAACGAATCCGCGATATGCTGCTGCTGTGCCACGATGTCGGGGGTGATCGGCTGGAACGAGAACGGCAGCTTCTCGACCGACGCCTGTACCACCGCCCGGTCGAGCCCCGTGGTACGGGTCAGGATATCGACCACCTTGTCGCGGTTGGCCTGCGCCCACTCATCGGTGGCGACGACGGACTCGTTGATCAGCTTCAGCAGCTCCGGCTGGCCGGATGCGAAGCCACGCCGGCCGATATAGAACTCCACCCCCGCATCGACATCCTCCGCGGTGGCCACGATCCGCGAGCCGTCCAGCGCCGAGGAGAGATATGGGTCCCACACTGCCCAGGCATCGAGCTGTCCCGACGCATAGGCCGAACGCCCGGCCGCCGGTAGCAGGAACACCGGGTGGATGTCGCTCCAGGCCAGCCCGTGCTTCAGCAACTGGGCCAGCAGCAGCCAGTGCGCGTTCGATCCGCGCGCCACACCCACGGTCTTGCCGCGCAGGTCGCTCACGCTGCGGATCGAACTGCCGGTGCGGGTGAGGATCGCCTCGCCATGGCCGTTGCGTGGCTCGTGTCCGATATAGACCAGCGTGTCCGGAGAGGTCGCCTGCGCGAACACCGGCGGGCAGTCGCCGACCGAGCCGTAATCGACCGAGCCGCCGATCATCGCCTCCAGCATCGGCGGTCCGGCCGGAAACTGCGCCCAGTGCACGCCGATCCCCTTCGCGGCGAAGGTGCGGTCGAGCAGGCCGGATTCCTTGACCACCACCAGCGAGCCATAACGCTGGTAGCCGATCGTCACCGATTGCGCCGCACGTGCCGGGGGTGTCGCGAGGGCTGCGGCGCCGAGGCCTAGCCCGCCCAGCAGCGCCTCGCGTCGCGTCAGCCTCATCAGCTCGCCGCCGCCTGCAGCACCGGACGGTGTTCGTTCGCGATCGTCTCGCCGAACGGCCCCATGTTGTTCGCACCGCCCCGGGCACGCACCGGATGCACGGTCGGCAGCAGCGGCAGGACGAGTTCGCCGAAGCTGTAGGCCTCTTCCAGATGGGGATAGCCCGACAGGATAAAGCTGTCGCAGCCCGCGCGGCGATATTCGTCGATCCGCTCGGCGATCGTCGCTGCGTCGCCGACCAGTGCCGTGCCGGCACCACCACGCACCAGACCCACGCCGGCCCAGAGATTGGGGCTGACCTCGAGCTTGTCGCGGCGTCCGCCATGCAGAGCGCGCATCCGCGACTGGCCGACCGAATCCAGCCGGTCGAACACCTTCTGCGCCGAGGCGATGGTGGCGTCGTCGAGGCGCGAGATCAGCCGGTCGGCGGCCGACCACGCTTCCGCCGTGGTCTCCCGGGCGATCACATGCAGCCGGATGCCAAAGCTGACCTCGCGGCCCTGCCTCGCCGCCGCCTCGCGCACGGTGGCGATCTTCTCGCGCACCGCCGCCGGCGGCTCGCCCCAGGTGAGGTATTTGTCGACCCGCTTCGCCGCGACCTCGATGCCGGCCTCCGACGAGCCGCCGAAATACAGCGGCGGCCCGCCCGCCTGGTGCGGCGGGAAGATCAGCCGCCCGTCCGAGATATTGAAATGCTTGCCGACATGCTCGACCGTCTCGCCGCGCAGCAGGCGCTGGTAGATGTCGAGGAACTCGTCCGTTACCTCGTAGCGCTCGGCGTGGCTCAGATGCAGACCGTCGCCGGCATTTTCCTTCGGATCGCCGCCCGTCACCACGTTGATCAGCAGCCGGCCGCCCGACAGCCGGTCCAGCGTCGCCGTCATGCGCGCGGCCAGCGTCGGCGATTGCAGCCCTGGCCGCACCGCGACCAGGAAGCGCAGCCGCTGGGTGGTCGGCACCAGCGCGGAGGCGACCACCCAGCTATCCTCGCAGCTCCGGCCCGTTGGCAGCAGCACGCCGTAATAGCCCAGCGAATCCGCTGCCCGCGCCACCTGTTGGAGATAGGCCAGGTCGACATGCCGGCCACCCTCCTGGGTGCCCAGATAGCGGCTCTCGCCATGGGTCGGCAGAAACCACAGCACGTTGATCCGGTCGGGTGCCTCGGTCATATTCAACGATCCCTGAACGCATATAACTGTATCTACGTACAAGATGTGGCACGTCAGGCCGGGGTCAAGCAATGCTTGCTGCGGTTTTTTGATCGATAACCGATCCATGATCGTGCAATCGGGCTGGCAACCCAGGTCGCTCTCCGACGCTTTCTATAGAAGCCAACAAGAGAAGGCCGAGCATGCCCGGAGTGCATCGTCTTGTGATCGTCGGTGGCGGTGTTGCCGGGCTGGACCTCGCCAGCCACATCGCCCGCGGCCGCGCCACACGCAGCCGTTACGCCGTTACCCTCGTCGATCGCGAGCCGGCGCACGTCTGGAAGCCGATGCTCCACACCATCGCCGCCGGCACCGCCGACGCCGCCCTCCAGCAGACCCCCTATATCGTGCAGGCCCGACAGGCCGGCTTCCAGTTCGAGCCGGGTGCGGCCACCGCAATCGACCGTGCCGCCCGAACACTGCGCATCGCCGCCGTCACCATCAACAACGAGCCCGTGCTGCCCGAGCGCGAGATCGGCTACGACACGCTGGTGCTTGCCTGCGGCAGCCGCGCCAATGATTTTGGCACCCCGGGCGTGGCCGAACACTGCGCCACCATCGATTCCCGCGGTGAGGCGATCGCCTTCAATGACCGGCTGCGCGCGGAACTGATGCGTGCCGCCGGTGGCGCGGATCACCTCAGCGTCGGCATCGTCGGCGGCGGCGCGACCGGCGTGGAACTTGCCGCCGAGCTGATCCGCATCGCCGACATCGCCGATCATTACGGCGCCAGCGGCCTGCGCCACCGCCTGCGCGTCACCCTGATCGAGGCCGGGCCGCGGATCCTCGCCCCGTTCCCGCCCCGCATCTCCACCGCCACGCAAGCCACCCTCGAAGGCCTTGGCGTCACCGTGAAGACCTCCGCCCAGGTCAAGCGTGTCGATGCCACCGGCTTCGAGCTCGCCGATGGCAGTCGGGTCGATGCCGGCATCCGCGTCTGGGCCGCCGGCGTCCGCGCGCCTCACCTGCTCGACAGCCTCACCGGGCTGGACAAGTCGAAAACCGGCCAGCTCGTCGTCGGCCCCGATCTCGTCGCCCCCGGCGACCGCCACATTCTCGCGCTGGGCGACTGCGCAGCCCCAAAGCTCCCCGGCCGCGACACCCCGGTGCCGACCACCGCCCAGGCCGCCTACCAGCAGGCGGTCTATCTCTGCGAGCATCTGCCCGCCATCATCGACGGTGCCCGCGTGCCCGATTTCCGCTACCACGATTTCGGCTCGCTGGTGTCCCTCGGCGGCTATGACGCCTACGGCACGCTCGGCCGCGTCGGCCTGCTGCAGGGCGGCTTCATCGAAGGCCGCGTCGCCCAACTCGGCCATGCCCTGCTTTATCGGCGTCACCAGAGCCGCCTCTACGGGTTGTGGCGCGGCAGCCTGCTCTGGCTCGCCGACTCTCTCGGCAGCCGCGTGAAGCCGGAGGCGCGCCTGGGGTCGTAGGCGGGGCGCTGCCCCTCGCCCCGGCAGGGATCGCGGGCCCCTGTACCCACGATCCTCCATGACCGCAGGTCCAGGAGGCTGCGCCTCCTGGCGGGGGTGCGGGGGCAGCGCCCCCGCCTACGGCCGCAGCACGTGGTCGAGATATCGGGCGCGGGTTTCGTCGATGCGGGCGCGCAGGACCGGGTCGGTCAGCATGTGTGTGCCGGGCAGCAGGCGCAGATCGTAGGGCTTGCCGGCGCGCAGCAGGGCCTGGGTGAGAGCCAGGGTGTTGAGAAAATAGACGTTGTCGTCGGCGAGGCCGTGCAGCAGCAGCAGCGGACGCGAGAGCTGGCTGGCGTAGGTCAGTACGGCGCTGAGCCGGTAGGCATCGGGGTTGGCCTGCGGGGTGCCGAGATAGCGTTCGGTATAGGCGGTGTCGTAGGTGGCGAAATCGGTCACCGGGGCGCCGGCGACGCCGACGGCGAAGATGTCGGGGCGGCGGATCGTGGCCATGGCGGCAAAGGTGCCGCCGAACGACCAGCCGTAGATGCCGGTGCGGGTGAGGTCGAGACTGTGGTCGTGGCGGCCGAGGTCGGTGAGCGCGTCGATCTGGTCGGTCAGCGGCGCGTCGATCAGGTCGCCCTGGGTGGCGCGTTCGAAATCGTGGTCGCGACCCGGGGTGCCGCGCCCGTCCAAGGCCACCACGACATAGCCGCGATCGGCCAGGCACTGCTCCGGCGCATACAGGGCGGGGGTGCGGTTGACCTGCTTGTGGCCCGGTCCGCCATAGACGGAGAGCACGACCGGATAGGCATGGTGCGGGTCGAACCGGTCGGGGCGGATGACCAGCGTGTCGAGGGCGCGGGGTCCCGCGGTGGTGAAGCTGGCGTGGATCGGCATCGGCAGCGGCTCGGCGGCATCGGGCAGGGTGGCGCGCAGGGTGCCGTCGCGGTCGCGCAGGGTGGTGGTGTGGCGCCCGTCGGCACCATCGAGCGTGTCGATGAACCGGTCGTGGATATCGTGGCTGAAATGGCCGGTATGTCGGCCGGGTTCGGTGACGATCGGGGTGATGCGGCCGGTATCGAGATCGAGGCGGCGCAGGTCGGTATCAAGCCGGTCGGGAGCGGCGGCGATGATGGCGTCATGACCGGCGGGGTCGACGTCGAGCAGCGCGGCATAGGGCGCGGCGTCGGGAGTAAGGGTGGCGGCGAGGCTGCCATCGGCGTGGTGGCGCTCGAGATGCCATTGCGCACCGCGCTGCGCCGCCCAGAGGAAGTCGCCGCCCGGCAGCGCGTAGGGCAAATCGAGGCCGCCGGCGCCGTCGAGCGGAGTGAGGTCGAGCCAGGCGGGGTCGGTGTCGGTCAGCACGGCGGTGGTGGCCCCGGTGTCGGGATCCACGCGCAGGACGCGTTCCTGCCGCTGTGCGCGGTCGAGCACGACGAGGAACAGGCCGCCGGTCCCGCGCCAGACGACGCGGCCGAGATAGGGGAAGGCGTCCGCATCCCACTGCACCCAGCGCGTCGGGCCGCCGGAGGCGTCGATCAGGCCGAGACGCAGTTTCGCATTGGCGGTTCCGGCACGCGGATAGCGGAAGGCGGTGGGCGGGCGTTCCGGGTGTGCGGGATCGGCGATGTAGTGGAGCTCGACGTCCCGGCTGTCGGCTTCCTCGTAGAGCAGGGTGGTGCTGTCGGGCGACCACCATATGCCTTCGGGGCGGGCGAGTTCCTCGGCGGCGGCGAACTCGGCCAGGCCGTGGGTGAGATCGCGCGAGCCGCCGGTGGTGAGCGCATGTTCGGCGCCGCTGGCCAGGTCGATGACATGCAGGTCGTCGTCGCGCACGGCGGCGATCCGGCGTCCGTCGGGCGACAGGCGTGGGGCGATCCATGATCCGGGCAGGGTGGTGGTGGCCCCGCTGGTGGTGTCGACGCGCAGCAGCGTGCCGCCACGCACGGCGAGCAGCGAGGCGCCATCCCGTGTGGGGAAGATGGCGGTGATGCCCGACAGCGACAGCCGTGCCCGCTCGCGCCGTGCCTTTTCCTCCGTGCTGAGCTGTTCGGGCGCTTCCGGGCCGGTGGAGAGTTCGCGCAGGCCGGTGCCGGCAGGATCGGTTCGGTAGAGATGCAGGACCGGATCGCGGGGTCCGCTGCGCAGGAACACCACGCCGTGTCCACCCGGCAGGATGTCCGGGCTGCGGATGCGCCCGAGAGTCCCGTTTCGGGTCGCGGCCAGGGTGGCGAAGCAGCTTTCCGGCCCGGATGCGAAGGCCGGGTCGCCGCCGAATACGAGGAGGGTCAGGCAGGAAACAAGAAGCGCGCGTCGCATCGTGCGGTGATGCGACGCGCGCCGCATCACCGCAAGAGGGGTCAGCCGGCCGGTTCGTGCAGCGGGCAGCCGTTGGTGCGGGCGCGGAACGCTGCCGAGTGCTGATAGGCGCTGCGACGGGCGCGGTTGACGCCGCCCAGCGGCTGATGGGCGGCAAGCCCGGTCCAGACGCTGAAGCGCATGCCCTCGTCGACGGCCTGCACCTTCTCGGGCGACCAGCTGTCCTGCGCGGCGGCACGCAGCGTGCCGACCTTGCGATAGGGCGCCTCCTGCTCGTCCCACGTGACCGTCGCATCCTCGATCGGCTGGCGTTCGAGATCGCGGCAGAGCTGCACGCGGAATTCCCACTGGGCGTCGATCTCGCGCATCTCGGCGCGCAGATCCTCGCGGATCGCGTTCTCGCGGCCGTCGATGTCGATCGTGTGGCCGGTGAGGGCGGTCATCGCCGGTGCGACCGGAGCGAGGGAGAATTTCGCGATGTAGTCGCCGTAACGGAACGGCGTCGCACTGTAATAGGTCTCGCCGAGCGGCTCGCTGTTGGGCGCGCCGCCCAGCGAGGCGATCGCGCCGCTCTCGAGTCCGACGCTGCCGAGCGCGGTGTTGACGCCGCGCAGCACGGCTGAGAGCACTTTCTTGGTGCCTTCCAGGCGGTCGGTGGTTTTCGCGAGCAGCTTGAGATTGCCGAGGAATTTCCCGGCATCGGGTGCGGCGAAGACCGGCGCGTTGACCATGATGAAGTCCTGCGTGCGGCCCTCGGCACCCTCGAGGCGTTCGCCATCGACATCCAGCACCTTGATCGCCAGCCCGCGCGGCAGGCTGATCGCGTCCGGCAGGATATCGCCGGCATTGGTCGACAGCCGCATCAGCACCTTGTGGGTGCCCGGGCGGGCGAACAGCCCCTGGGCAAGCTCCGGCGGCAGGTCGGCATCGATGCTGAGTTCGCCTTCGAGGATCGCATGAGCCTTCGCATGCACGGCGCGCACGGCATGACCGTAATCCTCGGCGGTGCGGTCGAGGATGATGTCGAAGGTCCGATTGAGCCCGTCCGCCGTCTCGCCTTCGTCCGGCTCAGGGGTCTCGATGTCGGGACGGAAGCGGACGGGTGACTGGATACCGGACATGAGACGCTGCCTCGCTGCTGAGCGGGGGCAACGGGGCAGCGCCCGACAAAGTTGCCGCCGTCCGGATGCTCAGGCGATCGGCCGGCCTTCGGTGACGCCGTAGAAGATGTAGTGCAGGAAGAGGTCGCCGTCGAAGGCGCTCAGGTCGGGATTGGCGCGCAGATAGGCGTTCGGGTCGAACAGCGGATTGGGCGCGCGACGCTCCTTGTAGCCATAGACGAAATAATGTGTCGCCGGGTCCATGCCGGAGTCGAGCACGTCGGGATTTGTCCTCTCATAGAAAGGACGATCGAAGAACAGCGCCATCGGTACGGCGGGTACCGAACCGCTCGTGGCCGGGGTGAACGTGTCGGCCGGGGTCGGTTGCGGCAGGCTCGGCGGGGCGTCGGCCGCCGGCTTGCTCTTGCGCACGGACTTCGTTCTGCCGGGAGCCGGAACGGGAGGTGCGGCTGTGCTGAGGCCAGGGGAGGTGCGCGTGCTGGTCTGTTTCGGCTTCGGCGGCATCGTGATCCCATGGTTCGGCGGTGAGGCGTCAGACGATCCGCTACCCACACCGGTGGGGTCAACGGGGAAATCTCCCGACGGTCGACAATCCGCCGTGCCGGAGGTCAATTCGACACCAGGAATGCGCGCGCGATCCAGACGGCTGCGACCAGAGCCGCCAGCAGGCAGACCAGATAGAACACGGCGAGCCTGGTCATGGGGCACCTCCAGCGCAGGTTCTCGACGACGGTCATGGAGTATGCGCACGGAATGGTGGAAGGGGTTGGATTCGAACCAACGTAGGCGTACGCCAGCGGATTTACAGTCCGCCCCCTTTAGCCACTCGGGCACCCTTCCGGCCGGGGGTCGGAACTAGGGCGGTCGGCCCTGCTTGTCAACACTCCGCCTTGAACCGGCCTCGGGGCAGGGGGTAGATGGCCTCTGACCTGCAAGCTGGAACCCGATCGCGATGCGCCGACCCTCCCGCCCTGTTGCGAATGCCGCTGCTGTCCGCGGCAAGCCGGGCGGCAGACCGGGTGGCGGCGAGCCCTGGCTCTACGGGCTGCATGCCGTGACGTCCGCGCTGGCCAATCCGGCGCGCCGGGTGCGCCGGGTGCTGGTGACGGAGGAGGCGGAGGCGGCGATCGGGCGGGTGGTGCCGCGCCCCTGGGCGGTGGGCCCGGAGCGGGTCGAGCGCGCCAAGCTCGACGCCCTGCTGGGGCGCGAGACCGTGCATCAGGGCATGGCACTGCTGGCCGACCCGCTGCCGGTGCCCCGTCTGGAGGAGGTGCTGGAGCGGCCCGGCCCGGTTCTGGTGCTCGACCAGGTGACGGATCCGCGCAACGTGGGCGCGATCCTGCGCTCGGCGGCGGCGTTCGGTGCGGCGGCGGTGGTGGTGCAGGAGCGCCATGCTCCGGAGGAGACTGGCGCGCTGGCCAAGGCGGCGTCGGGGGCGCTGGAGATCGTGCCGCTGCTGCGGGCGGTGAACCTGTCGCGCACGCTGGCAGCGCTCAAGGCGGCGGGGCTGTGGGTGGTCGGGCTGGATGCCGGCGGCGGCGTGCTGCGCGGGGAGGATTTCGCCCAGCGGCGGGTCGCCCTCGTGCTGGGCGCGGAGGGCGACGGGCTGCGGCGGCTGACCCGGGAGGGCTGCGACGAGATCTGCGGGCTGCACATGCCCGGGCAGATGGAGAGCCTCAACGTCTCGGTCGCGGCCGCGGTGGCACTCTACGAGTTCGCGCGGGGCTGACCTACAGCGCCAGCTCCTCCAGCGACTTGCCCTCCGCATCGACGCCGATCACCAGCGCGGTGATCGCGGCGACGCTCATGAGGGCAGAAGCGGCGAGGTAGCCGCCGACCACCGGGCCGATCGTGCCCAGCCCGATCAGCCAGCCGAACAGCAGCGGCGCACCGACGCCGCCGAGGATGGTGCCGAAGGCGTAGAACAGGGCGATCGCCAGCGCGCGGCTCTCGGGCGGGAAGACTTCCGACGCAGTCAGATAGGCCGAGGATGCGGCGGCGGAGGCGAAGAAGAAGACCGCCATCCAGCCGATCGTCTGGGTGGTGGCGGTGAGCTTGCCCGCGCCCAGGCCCAGGGCGACGGCGGCCATCAGCAGCGCCGAGAGGGCGTAGGTGGCGGCGATCATGCGGCGCCGGCCGATCGTGTCGAACAGATGCCCGAGCAGCAGCGGGCCGGCGAAATTGGTGATCGCCAGCGGCAGGATATAGAGGCCGATCCGACCCTCCGGCACGCCCTCGTAGCGGTTGAGCACCAGCCCGTAGGTGAAGAACACCGCGTTGTAGAGGAAGGCCTGCGCGATCATCAGCACCAGAACGTAGAGGCTGCGCGTACGGTGCGAGGTGGCCATCGCGTGCAGCAGGGCGAGCAGCCCGGTGGCGAAGCGTCGTGGCGGGGGAAGATCGACCGGGGCGACCTCGCGCCCCGTCGCGCGGGATTCGATGCCGGCCAGCACCTCGGCCGCCTGTTCGGTCTCGCCATGCAGTGCCAGCCAGCGCGGGCTTTCCGGCACGTGCCGGCGCAGCACGATCACGGCGAGGCCGAGCGCGCCGCCGATGGCGAAGCCGAGGCGCCAGCCGAGCCAGGCGGGGAGGATGGCCGGGTCCATCAGCAGCAGCGAGCCGGCCGCCCCCATCGCCGCGCCCAGCCAGTAGCTGCCGTTGACGGCGAGATCGACGCGGCCGCGCAGCCGGGCCGGGATCATCTCGTCTATCGCCGAGTTGATCGCCGCATATTCGCCGCCGATGCCCAGCCCGGTCAGCAGGCGGGCAGCGTCGAAACTGAGGTGATCGACCGACAGCGCGCTCAGCGTGACGCCGAGCACATAGAGGCCGAGCGTGATGGCGAACATCGGCTTGCGGCCGTAGCGGTCGGTCAGCCAGCCGAAACCGAGCGCCCCGCACACCGCGCCGAAGACGTAGGCCGAGGCGGCGGCGCCGATCTGCGCGTCGCTCAACGACAGGGCTGCGGCTGATTTCAGCGCCGGGCCGATCGAGCCGACGATGGTGACCTCGAGCCCGTCGAGGATCCACGTCACACCGAGGGCGAAGATCAGCAGCGTGTGGAAGGGCGACCAGCCGAGGCGGTCGAGCCGCTCACCGATCACCGACGAGGCGCCGCGCGCCCGGCCGACGAGTTCGCCGCGCTCGCCGATCCAGGCGCGATGTGCCTCGGTGCGGCGGCTGATCGCCGCGCCGAGCCGGGCTTTGGGCGAGCCGGCCAAGTGTCAGGTCGTCATCGGTCTCATTGTGCGGTCACAACGTCGCGGGCGCGCAGTCGTTCGACGATCGCATCCACCACCGATGGGTCGGCGAGGGTGGAGGTGTCGCCGAGGCTGTCGAGCTCGTTGGTGGCGATCTTGCGCAGTACGCGTCGCATGATCTTGCCCGAACGGGTCTTGGGCAGGTCGGGCACGACAAGCACGTGGTCAGGGGCGGCATAGCGGCCGAGCACGCTGCCGGCATGGCGGGCCAGCTCGTCGCACAGCGCGCGCTGACCGGCGGCGTCGAGGCTGGCGAGATCGCTTGCGCAGAGGATGACGAAGGCGAACAGCGCCTGCCCCTTGAGGTCGTGCGGCACGCCGACCACCGCCGCCTCGGCCACCGCCGGGTGATGGGCGAGTGCGGATTCCACCTCGGCGCTGCCGATGCGGTGGCCGGAGACGTTGATGACGTCGTCCATCCGTCCGGTCACCCAGTAATAGCCGTCCGCATCCCGACGGCCGCCATCGCCGGAGAAGTAGTAGCCGGGGTAGGTGGAAAAATAGGACTGGATGAAGCGGTCGTGATCGCCCCAGAGGGTGCGCATCTGCCCGGGCCAGCTCTTCGCGACACACAGCGCGCCCTCGCCCTCACCCTCGACGGGCTGCCCCTTCTCGTCGAGCAGCACCGGCAGCACGCCAGGGATCGGCAGCGTGGCGGAACCGGGCTTCTGGGCGACGATCGCGGCGGGACCGGCGATCAGGTGGCCGCCGGTCTCGGTCTGCCACCAGGTATCGACCAGCGGCACGCGGCCCTCGCCGACCACATGGTAGTACCACAGCCACGCCTCGGGATTGATCGTCTCGCCGACGGTGGCGATCACCCGCAGCGAGGCGCGCGAGCTGGCCTTCACCGGCGCGTCGCCGGCGGTCATCAGCGCGCGGATCGCGGTCGGCGCGGTGTAGAAGGTGGTAACCTGGTACTGATCGATGATCCGCCACCAGCGCCCTGCATCGGGGTAGGTCGGCACGCCCTCGAACATCAGCGTGGTGGCACCATTGGCGAGCGGGCCGTAGATCCCGTACGAATGGCCGGTGATCCAGCCGATATCGGCGGTGCACCAGTAGACCTCGCCGGGGCGGTAGTCGAACACGATCGAATGGGTGAAGGCCGCCCAGAGCAGATAGCCGCCGGTGGTGTGCAGCACGCCCTTCGGCTTGCCGGTGGAGCCGGAGGTGTAGAGGATGAACAGCGGATCCTCGGCGGCCATCGGCTCGGGAGTGCAGTCGGGCGAGGCGGCCGCCATCAGCTCGGCGTAGTCGAGATCGCGTCCGGGCTGGCGGGCGATTTCGGCGCCGGTGACGCGCAGCACGATCACGGTCTCGACCGGCGAGCCCCCGGCTTCGAGCGCCTCGTCGATGATGGCCTTCAGCCGCACCCGCTTGCCGCCGCGCCGTCCCTCATCGGCGGTGACGACCACCTTCGCCCCGCAATCCTCGAGCCGTCCGGCCACTGAACTGGCCGAGAAGCCGGCGAACATCACGGAATGCACCGCGCCGATGCGGGTGCAGGCCAGCATCGCCACCGCCGCTTCGGGCACCATCGGGAGGAAGATCGCCACCCGGTCGCCGCGCCGCACGCCCTGGTCCTTCAGAACGTTCGCGAAGCGGCAGACCTGTTCGTGAAGGTCGCGGAAGCTCAGCCGCTTCTCGACCCCCTCCTCGTCGCCGACCCAGATCAGCGCGATGTCGTCCGCGCGGGTGGCGAGATGGCGGTCGAGGCAGTTGGCCGACACGTTGAGCAGCCCGTCCTCGAACCAGCGGATCGCGTGGTCGCCGGAGAAATGTGCGTTGCAGCCGAGCGTGGGCTCGCGCACCCAGTCCAGCCGCGTGCGCGCCTGCTCGAGCCAGAACGCATCCGCGTCGTGTTCGGCGTGATTGGTCATCAGCCGGTACTGGGTCGCGTCCACCTGTGCGGAGGCGGCCATCGCCGGTTTGACGTGGAAGACCTGGCTGTCGGACATGCCTCATTCCCTGAAACGACCGCGATCGTGCACATGCCGCGGTTTCGATCGTGCGACTATGCGGCAGCCGGGCAGGTTTGCTCAACAGTTTCGCAAGCCGCCCGAATGCCGCATGGATCGGAAATGAAACACTTCACCCGTTCAGCGGATCGGCTCGCCCTTCGGCGTGAACAGACGCGGCGTGAGCAGCTCGATGCGCATGCGCTGCCCGCGTGCCGGCGTGGGCAGTTCGGCGGGGGAGAGGATCTCGAAGGCCGCCCCCGTCCCCGGCAGGGTGAGCGAGATGCGGTGGAAGGCGCCGGCCGGATGGGTCTCGTCGATCTGCGCGCCGTCGGGCGCGGGCGAGAGCCGCACCTGCCACGGCCGGATCAGCGCGACCGCCTCGCCCGCCCGGCCGGGTGGGGCGGCAAACGGGGCGATGGCCGACGATACCGGCGTGAACACGCCCGCCTCGACACGGCCAGGAAATTCCAGCGTCTCACCGAGAAAGCGCATCACGAACGCGTCCGCGGGTGCTGCTTCCAGTACCGCCGGGGTGTCGATCTGCAGCAGCTTTCCGCCGCGCAGCACCGCGACCCGGTCGGCGATCTCCATCGCTTCCTGACGGTCATGGGTGACCATCACCGTGGTCAGGCCAAGCCTTTGCTGGAGCGCACGCAGCCACACGCGGATGTCGCGGCGCACCAGCGGGTCGAGCGCGCCGAACGGCTCGTCGAGCAGCAGCAGCGAGGGGTCGGTGGCGAGCGCGCGGGCGAGGGCGACGCGCTGGCTCTGCCCGCCCGACAGGGTGGCGGGCCGGGCCTCGGCGAGTTCGGCCACCTGCACCAAAGCGAGCAGCTCGGCGACGCGGGCGCGGCGTTCGGCGCGCGAGGGTCGCAGCCGGCGCGGGCGGACCTTGAGCCCGAAGGCGACATTGCCGGCGACGGACAGATGCGGGAACAGCGCGTAGTCCTGGAACACGAAGCCGATATTGCGCCTGCGTGCCGGCAGGCTGCCGAGATCGACGCCGTCTCGCCGGACATGGCCGGCGCTGGCGCGGGCGAGGCCGCCGATAATGCGCAGCAGCGTGGTCTTGCCCGCCCCCGACGGGCCGACCAGGGCGACGAATTCGCCCGGCGCGACGGTGAAGCCGACCGCGTCGAGGCCCCGTCCGGCACCATAATCGAGGCTGATGGAGTCGATCTCGAGGTTCATGCGCGCACGGATCCGGCACGGCGGATCAGCGTGCGCAACGCGATCACCGCCAGCGCCATCAGGGCCAGCGTCGCACTCAGCGCGAAGGCGGCCGTGCTGCGGTAGCCGTTGTAGAGGGTCTCGATCTCGAGCGGCATGGTGTTGGTCAGTCCTGGAATATGGCCCGATACCACGGCAACGGCGCCGAATTCGCCCAAGGCGCGCGCGGTGGTCAGCAGCACGCCCGACAGCAGCGCCAGCCGCATTCCCGGCAGGATCACCCTGGCCCACAGTGACCACCAGCCCGCGCCCAGCAGCACGGCCGCCTCCTCCTGCGCCGGCCCCTGCGCTTCCAGCAGCGGCAGCGCGGTGCGCACCACATAGGGGAAGGTGACGAACAGGGTGGCGAGCACGATGCCCGGCCAGGCGAACATCAGCCCGATGCCGTGGCGCTCGCACCACGGCCCGAACCAGCCCTGGGCGCCGAACAGCAGCAGCCAGACCAGCCCGCCGATCACCGGCGAGATGCTGACCGGCAGTTCGATCAGGGTCAGCAGTGCGGCCTTGAAGCGGAAGTCGAACCGCGCCAGCAGCCAGGCGGCGATGGTGCCGAAGACGCTGTTGACGGCGACCACGATCACCGCGACGAACAGCGTCAGCCGGATCGCCGACAGCGTCTCGGGCTCGCGCAGTGCTTCGAGCGCGGGGCGCCAGCCGTCGGCGAAGGCCTGCACGAACACCAGCACGAGCGGTGCGATCAGCAGCACGCCGACGATGGCGCAGGCGGCGGCCATCACCAGCCAGTCGCGCGCGTCGGCGCGGTCACGCACGCGGCTCATCGCAGCGCCCGCCGGGCGGCCGACAGGGCGGCGAGGCACAGGGCGGCGCCGAGCAGCATCAGCAGCCCGATCGCGGCGGCGGACGCCTCGTCGAATTCCTGCAGCCGGATGACGATCAGCAGCGGCGCGATTTCGGAGCGGCCCGGCATGTTGCCGGCGATGAAGATGACCGAGCCGTATTCGCCCAGCGCGCGCGCGAAGGCCAGCGCATAGGCCGCCAGCAGGGCCGGACGCAGGGCCGGCAGCACGATGCGGGCGAGCACCTGGAGATGCGTGGCCCCCAGGCTTTCGGCCGCCTCCTCGCGCGCCGCCGGCAGTGCCGCCAGCACCGGCTCCACCGCGCGCACCGCGAACGGCAGGCTGACGAACACCAGCGCGACCTCGATGCCGGCGCGGGTATAGGCGATGTCGATGCCGAGTTCGTGCAGGGGCGCGCCGAACCAGCCGCGCGGCCCGTACAGCGTGGCCAGTGCGATGCCGCTGACCGCGGTGGGGAGCGCGAAGGGCAGGTCGATCAGCAGGTCGAGCCCGCGCCGGACTGCGGCGAGCGGGCCAGAGCGCGGGCCGCGCGCCAGCGCCCAGGCCAGCACCAGACCGAGCCCTAGCGCGATCGTCGCGGCGAGTGCGGCCGCACCGAAACTGAGCGCGAGCGCTGCCCGCACGCGATCACCGGTCAGGACATGCAGCATCGCGCCGGGGCCGTGTTCCCACGGCCGCAGGGCGAGAGCGCTGAGCGGGAGGGCGACCAGCAGGCCGGTCCAGAGCAGGGTGGTGCCGAGGGCGGGGGCGAAGCCCGGCAGGAGGGGGCGGTGGGGAGTGATCGGCAGGCTCCGGAAGACGATGTTCTCTTTTGACAAGAACCAAAAAAACTTCCGTCCGTCGGGATTCCGTGGGCTGGCGAGCGCCCGGTACCCTGACGGACAGACGTCTTTTTGCTTCTTTTTCTTCAGAAAAAGAAGATCCTAGAGCAACTTGTCGAACACCCCGCCCTCGGCGAAATGCGTCTTCTGCACGCTCGTCCAGCCGCCGAGGCTCTCGATATCGACGGTGGTGATCGGTGTGAACCGGTCGGCATATTTCGCCAGCACCGCCTTGTCGGACGGGCGGAAATAGTTCGCGGCGACGATTTCCTGCGCGGCCGGGGTGTAGAGAAACTCGAGATAGGCGCGGGCCTGCTTCTCGGTGCCGTGCGCCTGCGCATTGCGGGTGACGACGGCGACCGGCGGGGCGGCGAGGATGCTCAGCGACGGGCGCACCACCTCGACCTCGTCCGGGGCGAGCTTCGCGTGGGCCAGCAGGGCCTCGTCCTCCCAGGCGAGCAGCACGTCGCCGAGGCCGCGCTGGAGGAAGCTGTTGGTGGCACCCCGCGCGCCGGTATCGAGCACCGGGACCTGGTGGTAGAGCGCCTTCAGATAGGCCTCGGCGGTGGCGGGCGAGCCGCCCGGCTGGTGCAGCGCCCAGGCCCAGGCGGCGAGGTAGTTCCAGCGCGCCCCACCCGAGGTCTTGGGGTTCGGGGTGATGATCTGCACGCCCGGACGGATCAGGTCGGGCCAGTCATGGATGTTCTTCGGGTTCCCCTTGCGGACCAGGAACACGATCGTCGAGCTGTAGGGGGTGGAGCGGTTCGGCAACCGGTCCTGCCAGTCGGCTTCCAGCAGCCCGTGTGCCGCGAGCATGTCGATATCGGCGGCCAGTGCCAGGGTGACGACGTCGGCCGGCTGTCCGTCGAGCACCGATTTCGCCTGCGCGCCGGAGCCGCCATTGGAGGTGCGTACCGTCAGCGCCTCGCCGGTCCGCTTGCGCCAATCGGCGGCGAAAGCGGCGTCGATGGTATGGAACAGCTCGCGGGTCGGGTCGAAACTGGCGTTCAGCAACATGGTCGCGGCCTGCGCCCGGCGCATGGCTGTCCCGCCGCAGATCGACGCGAGCATCGTCCCCGAGACGATGGAGGCGGCGGCCGAAAGCAGCCGGCGGCGGTTCAGCATGGGCAAGGACGCTCCTGGAACTCGGCCCCGGCCGGGGCATGACGGTCGCAATCGACGCCATAAGGACGCCATGAGCCGGGGTTTTGTCATTGTACTGTCGCGATCATGCCATGTCGTATCGCATTTTCAAGTAAGCCCCATGTCGTTTCGTCCTATGGAGGGTTCTGGACAGGCGGGGGTTATGTTATAACCTTGCCTCCATGTTCGACGCCGCGTCTCCCCCGCAGCGCCCGCCCGCGCCGCGACGGGCGCTGTGTTCGTTCGTGCTGTCCGTGCTGTGCGCCTGTGCCTGCGCGGGCCACGCGGAGGCAGCACGGCTGCGCATCGTCGCGGCCGAGGCTGTCTATGGCGACATCGCACGCCAGATCGCCGGCACGGATGCCGAAGTGGTGTCGCTGATGGCCAATCCCGCTGGCGATCCGCATCTCTACGAGCCCGGACCGGCGGCCGCGCGGGCCGTGGCGGGCGCCGATGTGGCGATCGCCAACGGCGCGGGCTACGAGCCCTGGTTCGACAGGCTGCTGTCGGCGTCCGGCGCGCCGGCGAAGGTGGTGATCCGCGTCGACCGGCTGCCGGGCGTGGTCCAGGGTGCCCAGTCGGGCAACAATCCGCATCTGTGGGTCGACCCGGCCTCCGGACCGGCGCTGGCGAGCGCACTGGTGGCGGCATTGGCGGCGCGCGATCCCGCCCATGCGGCGGGCTACCGGGCGCGGGGCGCGGCGTTCGAGGACTCGACGCGGCCGCTGGCGGCGCGGGTGGCCTCGCTGCGCGCGGCCTTCGCCGCCCGCCACCCGCCCCTGCGGTTCGCGGCCACCGAGCCGGTGCTGGGCCCGCTTCTCGACGCGCTCGGCGTGGTGACGGCCGATCCTCAGGTCGCCCTGGCCGCACAGAACGAGACCGAGCCGGGCCCGGCGTCGCTGGCCAGGCTGCAGGCCGATCTCGATGGTCATCGCGTGGCCGCACTGGTGTTCAATGCGCAGGTCGCCAGCCCGCTGAGCCATGCGCTGCGCGCACGTGCCGAGGCTGACGGAGTGCCGACGATCGCGGTCGCCGAGACGCTGCCGGCGGAGCTGTCGTGGCAGCAATGGCTGCGGCAGCTGCTCGAGTCCGTGGCTCGGGCGGCAGGTGTTGCGTGAGCGGACCATTGACGGATTCGCCCGGGGAGGAGCGTGCGCCACAGGCCGGGGCCGCGGCACCTGCGGCGGTGGAGTTCGCGGGGGTGACGCTGGCGCATGGCCGGCGCCGTCTGGTCGAAGACGCCTCGTTCGGGCTCGCCCAGGGCGCGTTCGTCGGTCTGTTCGGGGCGAACGGCGCGGGCAAGACCACCCTGATGCGCAGCGTGCTCGGGCTGGAGCGGCCGCGCGCCGGGCGCATCACGGTGTTCGATGCGCCGGCGCGACCGGGCCGGGCGGGGATCGGCATCCTGCCGCAGCAGCGCCAGTGGCCGGCGGCGACGCTCGATCTCGCCGCCATCGCCCTGCTGGAGGCGGCGCATCCTGGGCAGGGACCGGCGATCGGCGCCGCACTCGACCTGGTCGACGGACAGGCCCTGGCGCGTCGCCGGCTCGGCGCGCTGTCGGGCGGCGAGCGCCAGCGCCTGCTGCTGGCGCAGGCACTGGTCGGCGCGCCGCGGCTGCTGCTGCTCGACGAGCCCTTGGCCGGGCTCGACCCCGGCGCGCAGGTGCAGATCGTCGCCCTGATCGACCGTATCCGCCGCCAGCTCGAGGCGACGGTGCTGTTCAGCGCGCATGATCTCAATCCGCTGCTGGGCGTGATGGATGCGGCACTCTGGATCGCCGCGCGGCGCGTGCGGCTCGATGCCCCCGCAGCCCTGCTGCGCGCCGACGTGCTCGACGGGCTGTATGGCGCGCGGATGCAGGTGATCTCGGGCGAGGGGAGGGTGGTGGTGGTGCCGGCATGCTGAGCCAGATGCTGCAGTTCGGCTTCATGCAGGACGCGCTGCTCGCCGCCCTGGCGGTGTCGGTGCTGGCCGGGGTGGTGGGTTATCTGCTGGTGCTGCGGGCGGCGAGCTTCGCCGGCCATGCGCTGTCGCATATCGCGTTCGCCGGCGCCTCCGCCGCCCTGCTGGCCGGCTGGCCGCCGCTGCCGGGCATGATCGGGCTGCCGGTGCTGGCGGGGGCGGCGATCGGCGCGATCGAGCGGCCGGCGGGACGGCGGGGCGGTGCCGCGGCGGATGTGGCGATCGGGTTGCTGCTGGCGGCATCGCTGGCGGTCGGGCTGCTGTGCCTGCATTTCGCCACCGGCAGCGTATCGGCGGCGACCTCGCTGCTGTTCGGCAACATCCTCGGCATCGATCGCGCCACGCTGTGGGTGCTGTGCGCGGTGGTGGTGGCCGCACTGGCCGGGCTGGCATGGATGCACAGGACGCTGCTGTTCGTGATCCTGCAACCCGATCTCGCCGAGGCGCAGGGCGTGCGCGTGCGGCTGGTCTGGGCCGGGTTCATGATGCTGGCCGGGGTGGCGGTGGCGGCGAGCGCGCAGATCGTCGGCGTGCTGCTGACATTCGCGCTCATGGTCGCCCCACCCGCCGCTGCCCAGCGTCTCACCCGTCATCCCCGGACGGGGGCTGCGGTCTCGGTGGCCCTGGCGCTCGCGCAATGCTGGGCCGGACTGGTCGCGTCCTATCTCACCGACTGGCCGGTGAGCGTGTGGATCGTGGGTTTCGGGGTTGCGGCGTTCGTCCTCGCTTGGGCGGTGGGAGCGCGTCTGGACCGGCGCTGAGCGGCGTGAAAGAGTTGGCGGCGATGACCGATATCGCAACGACTCCCGCCATCGTCCGCCTCGATGACGTGGTGAAGACCTATGGCACCGCGCGTGCGCTGGACGGCATGCGCTTTTCCTTCGGCCTTGGCGAGACGGTGGCCCTGCTCGGGCCGAACGGGGCGGGCAAGACGACACTGATCGGCTGTCTGCTCGGCTTCCTGCTGCCGAGCTCCGGGTCCGTGCGCGTGTTCGATACCGAGGCGGCAGGGCTGGATGCCGCCCAGCGCGGCCGCATCGGCTTCGTGCCGCAGGCGATGACCGGGTTCTCGGGCTTCTCCGCCGGCGAGCTGCTCGACTACCTGGCCCACTTCCAGGTGCCGAAGCTGGGCCGGTTCGGCACCGCGCCGTTCGATGCCCGGCTCGCCGACTGGGCGAGGCTGCCGATGGGCACGCGGGTCAAGTCGCTCTCGGGCGGCCAGCGTCAGCGCCTGTCGATCATCCTCGCGCTGCGCCATGCGCCGGACCTTCTGGTGCTCGACGAGCCGGTCGCCAGTCTCGACCCGCAGGCGCGTCACGACTTCATGGCCTTGTTGGCCGAATATCGCGACCGCACCGGGGCGGCGGTGCTGATCTCGTCGCATATCCTGTCCGATCTGGAGCGTATCGCCACGCGTGCGGTGTTCGTCGCTCATGGCCGGGTGGTGCACGACACGCCGATGGCGCGCTTCCGCGACGGCACCCGGCTGCTGCGCTGCCCGCCGGAGCAGGTGTCTGCGCTGCGCTCGGCGCTCGTCGGCAGCGGGGTCAGCGTGCTGCGCGAGACGCCGTCCGGCGCACTGCTGGTCGATGGCTGGCAGCCTGGGTCGGACTCCGCATTGCGTGCGACGGGGCTGGTGGTGGAGATCGACACGCCGGACCTGGAGGCGACGTTCCTGGAAATGACGCGATGAGCGGCCACGCGCTGCTGCCCTCCGGTACCCTCGCCGCGCTGGCGATGTATGTGCGGCGGCCCACGCTGCGCGGCAATTTCTGGCTGCTGGTCGCCGCCGGCGCGCTGGCGATGGCCGGCTGGAACGTCCCGCACCTCGTCGTCGAGATCCGCCGGCACGGTGTGGCGAGCGCGCTCTACAGCCGCGAGGCGCTCAATACCTGGTGGATGGGTGCGTTCTATGCGGCGGCGGCGGTGAGTGCCAGCTACTGGGGCCGGGTGGGCAGCAACATCGCGCCGATGATGCCGACCCTGCTTGCAGCCGAGCGGGCGGCGGGCGCGATCGCCATCGTGCTGGCTGAATGCCTGCTCGCCGCCCCGCTGGTGGTACTGGGCGGCGCGCCGGCGAGCGCGCTGGCGCTGACCGCGCTCGCCTCCTTCGGCGGGTTCGGCTTCGGCCGTGGCGCGACCGTCACCGGCCAGGGGCGCCGGCGGCAGGGGGTCCTCACCCTGGTCTACCTGCCGCTGCTGTTCGTCGGCACGCTCGATTCGGTGATGAAGCTGATCGGCAACGCGCCGGCCTGGATTGACGCGCCGATCGGCATCGGGGTGATCGCGGCGGCGATCGCCTCGCTCCAGTTCCGCCCCGCCGAGGCTCGTCAGCAGGAGGACGAGCAGGAGCGCGCACGGGAGAGCTGGATGGCCAGGCGCCCCGCCGGCACCATCCCGCCCGGGCTGCTGCGTGTGCTCGACTGGCGCCCCGCGCCACTGCGCGAGCAGCCGCTACCGCCGGGGCCGTTCGATCCCGGCACGCTGATGCTGGTGTTGCAGACGCTCGCCATCCTGCTGGTGGGACTGGCGTTCGGCTGGGTGATTTCCGCGCTGGGTGGGGGCAAGGGCGCAGGCTCGCATGACCGCATCCAGTCGCTGATGGGCAGTGCTGCGGCGATGCCTGTGCTCGGTGCCTCGGTGTGGCTGATGTCGCGCGGCGAGTGGACACGCATCTTCGTCGCCGGACGCTACGGCTCGCGGCGGCGGTTCGCGGCCACGCTGATCCGTGCCCATCTGTGGCGGACCGCGCATCTGAGCGTCATCACCGCGGTGGTGCTGGGCGTGCTGCTGGTCGTCTTCCGGCTCGATCCGCCGCGCGACGGTCTGCTGCGCGCCGCCGTCACCGGGCTGATGGTGATGGCGGCGTGTCAGCTCGGCTGCCTGTGCGCGATGGCGTCGGGCCTGTCGAAACTGTGGACGGGCGCAGGCAATTTCGGTGGCATGATGATCGTCAACGTTGCCGCGGTGACGCTGCTGACGCATGGTTTCGCACCGATCTGGTATGGCGTCGTCGCCGCGGCCGCCTTCCTCGCCGTGGCGGCGATGCTGGGGTTTGGCGCCGCCGCATTGCAGCGCACCGACTGGACACCCGAGGACTCCACCGCCTGATGCGCTCCCGGACCACGCGTCGCGCCGTGCTGTCGGGCGCGGTCTGCCTGCCCTTCGCCGCCCCGCCCGGGGCCTGGGCGATGACGCCTGCCGAGCGGTTCGACCGGCTGGAACAGCGCGCGCTCGGACGCCTCGGCGTGGCGATCCTCGATACCGCCAGCCTGCACCTGATCGGCCATCGTCTCGACGAACGCTTCGGCCTGTGCAGCACGGTCAAGCTGCTGCTCGCCGCCTATGTGCTGGCCCGCGTCGATGCGGGCCAGATGACGCTCGATGCACCGGTGGCCGACGCGGGACATGACTCCTCGCTGGGTGGGCTGTGCGAGGCGGCGGTCACGCTGAGCGACAGCCGTGCTGCCAACCTGCTGTTCGACCGGCTCGGCGGTCCGGCCGGGCTGACCGCCTGGCTGCGCGGCATCGGCGACGCGACGACTCGCTCCGACCGGATCGAGTTCGCGCTGAACGACCAGCCGGCGGGCGAGCTGCGCGACACCACCACGCCGGCGGCGATGGCTGCGACGATGCGCGGGCTGCTGACCGGCGATCTGCTGTCGGCCGACCACCGCCGGGTGCTGGCCGACTGGCTGGTGGCGTGCAGGACCGGCGACCGCCGTCTGCGCGCCGGCCTGCCGTCCGACTGGCGCGTCGGCGACAAGACCGGCACCGGTGCGGGGATGCTGACCGGCCGCCGTCGCAATGCGCTGGTGGCGGATGTGGCGATCTGCTACCCGCCCGACCGCGCCCCGCTGATCGTCACCGCCTGGGTCGACACCCCGCTGCCGCGTCCGCGGGCCGAGGCAGTGCTGGCCGAGATCGGCCGCATCGCGGCGAGTGCTGCCTGAAGCGTCAGCCCTGCGCCGCGCGTTCCTCGGCGCGCAGGGTTTCGCTGATCGCCTCTGCGGCGGTGTGGAAATGGCTGGCCCAGGGCGGCAGCGGCGGCGAGTCGAGGCCCAGGCCGAGCTCGCCGAGGAACTCGGCCGGACGCATCGTGCCGCCGGGGCCGGTGAAGACGCCACGGATCGCGACCACGCAGAAGGTTCGGCCGGCGCGGACGAAACGATGCTCGAGAAAGCCCCATCTGTCGTCCCAGCCGACCAGCCGGGTGCGCAGTTCGAAGCGCTCGAAGGCGCGGAGTTCGCGGCGGAACTTGGCCGTCACGTCGCCGATCACCGGATAGACCCGGCGCTGCTTCGCCACCTCCCACAGGCCGACGCGGCGGAACCAGTCGAACCGGCCGAGATCGGCCAGCGTGAGATAACGGCCATTGTTGACGTGCATGTTGATGTCGAGATCGTTCGGCCAGGCGCGCAGCCGGATGGTGGTGGTCTCGAAAATGCCCACGCGCCCGGGCCCTGAACGGTCGAGCGCGGTCCGCGCCAGTCTCAGCCAGGGATACATGTGGTCAGAGCCTCATCTTCAGCAGGTCGCACCTTCGGCGATCGTGCCCGTCTGCGCCACCCCGTCGCGGCAGCATTCCACCAGCAGGCGCAGGGCGCGGACCTGTTCGGCGAGGGCGAGGCTGGGCCGGTCGGTGGTGGTCTGCTGCGGCAGATGCGGGACATGGACGAAGCCGCCGCGTCGGTGCGGCGTGTCACGCAGCGTGTGCATGAGCAGGTAGAAGGCGCGGTTGCAGAGGAAATGCCCGGCCGTGGAGGAGAGTTCCGCGGGCAGACCATCGGCGCGCAGGGCGGCAGCCATCGCCTTGAGCGGCAGGGTGGAGGCATAGGCCAGCGGGCCACCTTCGACGATGGTGTGGTCGACATGCACGATGCCGGCATTGTCGGCGGTGGCGGTGTCGTCGAGATTGAGGGCGAAGCGTTCGAGACTGATCGCCGCACGGCCGCCGGCCTGGCCGACCAGCAGCGTCCAGTCGGGGGCGGTTTCGTCGAACGCGCCGGCGAGGGCGGCGTCGGTGCCGCCATAGGCGCAGGGCAGGCAGCGCACATGCAGCTCGATCCCCGCCGGGGGCGTGTCGCGAAGCGCGCGCACCGCCTCCCAGGACGGGTTGACGCTCGCACCGGCGAACGGCTCGAACCCGGTCAGCAGGATGCGTGGGCGCGGGGTCAACCCACGCCGACCATCACGTCCGAGGCCTTGATGACCGCGACCGCCTCGCCGCCGACGGTGAGGCCGAGCTCGTCGACCGCCTCGTTGGTGATCGACGCGGTGATCACCGCGCCATCGGCGATGCCGATGCGCACATGCGCGGTGGTCGCCCCCTTGGTGATGTCGAGCACGGTGCCGCGGAGCTGGTTGCGGGCGCTGAGTTTGAGAGCGTTCGTCATGGCGGGATCGTAGCACGAAAAAACCGGCAGGCCCCGAGGGAAGCCTGCCGGTCGGAAATCGCGATGCGGGAAGCCGGGATCAGTTGATCCGTTCGCCGTGCAGCGTGGTGTCGAGGCCTTCGAGCTCCTGCTCCTGCGTCACGCGCAGGCCGATGGTCAGGTCCAGCACCTTGAGGATGATGAAGCTGATCACGCCCGACCAGATCAGCGTCACGCAGACCGCCTTGGCCTGGATGACGAGCTGGGCGAACGAGCCGCCGGTGCCCGGCGAGCTGTCGGTGGCGGTCAGCGGCGCATAGGCGAACACGCCGGTCAGCAGCGCGCCAACGATGCCGCCGACGCCATGCACGCCGAACGCGTCGAGGCTATCGTCATAGCCGAGCGCATGCTTGAGCGCGGTGGCCGAGAAGAAGCAGATCACGCCGGCCGCGAAGCCGATCACCAGCGAGCCGCCGGGCAGGACGAAACCCGAGGCCGGGGTGATGGCGACGAGCCCCGCCACCGCGCCGGAGATGATGCCGAGCACGGTCGGCTTGCCCTTGGTGATCCACTCGGCAAGCATCCAGCCGATCGCGGCGGCAGCGGTGGCAATCTGGGTGACGGCCATCGCCATGCCCGCACGCCCGTTGGCCGCGGCCGCCGAACCGGCATTGAAGCCGAACCAGCCCACCCACAGCAGCGAGGCGCCGATCACCGCATAGGTGAGGTTGTACGGCGACATGTCGTCATGGCCGAGGCCACGGCGCTTGCCCAGCACCAGCGCGCAGACCAGGCCGGCGATACCGGCGTTGATGTGCACCACGGTGCCGCCGGCGAAATCCAGCGTGCCGATGCCGGCGAGCCAGCCCGACGGGCTCCACACCCAGTGCGCGATCGGCGAGTAGACCACGATCGACCACAGCACCATGAAGATGCACATCGCCGAGAACTTCATGCGCTCGGCGAAGGCGCCGGCGATCAGCGCGGGCGTGATGATGGCGAAGGTCATCTGGAACGTCATGAAGACGCTCTCGGGGATGGTGTTGGTCACCGAGCCGAGCACGAAGCCGGCATCCGACCCCTTGGAGAACTGCGCGGCGATGCCGTTGAGCATGAAACGCGACAGATCGCCGATATAGGGATTGCCGACCGTGAAGGCGAGGCTGTAGCCGATCACCGTCCACACCAGCGTGATGAGGCAGGTGATGGTGAAGGCCTGCATCAGGGTGGCGAGCACGTTCTTCTTGCGCACCATGCCGCCGTAGAACAGGGCCACACCCGGCACCGTCATCATCAGCACCAGTGCGGTCGAGGTCAGCATCCAGGCGGTGTCGCCGGAATTGATCGGCGGCGGTGCCGCAGGGGCCGCGGGCGCCGCGGTCTGGGCCAGGGCAGGGGCGATGCTCAGGGCCGCGCCGGCGATCGCGCCCAGCGCAGGCAGATGGCGTTTCAGGACAGTCCTCACAGCGCGCCCTCCCCGGTCTCGCGGGTGCGGATGCGCACCACGGTCAGCAAATCGGTCACGAAGATCTTGCCGTCGCCGATCTTGCCGGTCTGGGCGGCGGTGGCGATCGCCTCGACCACCTGGTCGAGCTGGTCGTCGCTGACCGCGACCTCGATCTTCACCTTCGGCAGGAAGCTGACGTTGTATTCCGCGCCGCGATAGATCTCGGTCTGGCCCTTCTGGCGGCCGAATCCCTTGACCTCGCTGACGGTGAGGCCCTGCACGCCGAGCGGCGTCAGTGCCTCGCGGACATCGTCCAGTTTGAATGGTTTTATCACCGCAGTGACAAGCTTCATCTGACTTGCTCCTCCCACCGGTCCGCCCATCGCTCGATGCCACCGGGTCCGATCGTTGCTCGGACCACCCGGCATCCAAGAACCGTGCCAGAAATTCATACCAACTGCGAAACGCTTGCCACAACCCGTCTCCGCGCGCGCTGCGTGGTGGTGCCCTCTCGCCGCGCGCCGCGCTTGCTCCTATCTTGAGCAGCACATGGGCGGCTTCTGCCCAGGATTGCGCCACCCGTGGAGACATGCGTGGCGCGCGCAAGGCTGAGACGATGACGCAGATGACGACGCTGGCCGTACCTGATCCCGAGGCCGCTCCTCCGTATGACGTGTGCATCGTCGGCGCCGGCCCGGTGGGTGCGGCGCTGGCCTGCCGCCTCGCCGAGGGCGGCCTGCGGGTGGCGATCGCCGACCGCGCCGCCCTGCCGCCGATGGAACATCCCGCTTTCGACGGGCGCGCCTATGCCATCGCCGCCTCCTCGCGCGGCCTGCTCGAAGCGGGCGGCGTGTGGCAGCGGCTGTGCCAGCCGAGTTGCCCGATCGAGGAAATCCGCGTCTCCGACGGCCGGCCCGGCCTGCCCGCCTCACCGTTGTTCCTGCATTTCGACAGCGCCGAGCTCGACGCCGGCCCGTTCGGCTGGATGTGCGAGGCGCGTGCGCTGCGCATCGCGCTCAACGCCACGCTGGCCGAGCATCCGCGCATCGACGTGTTCGCCCCCGCCCGCGTCACGGTGCGCTTCGCCGACGCGCAGGCCGCGATCGCGCTCGAGACCGAACACGGCCCCCGGCACATCGCGGCGCGGCTGGTGATCGCCGCCGAGGGGCGCGAAAGCCCGCTGCGCGCCCAGGCCGGCATCCCCGTGACCCGCCTGCGCTATGGCCAGTCCGGCATCGTCTGCGCCGTCGCGCACGGCCTCGATCACCACAACCGCGCGCTGGAACATTTCCTGCCTGGCGGCCCGTTCGCGCAACTGCCGATGTCGCCCGATGCCGAGGTCGCGGCCGAGACCGGGCTGGGGTTCCTCTCGGCGATCGTCTGGACCGAGCGCACGGCGCTGGCCGAACGGCTGGTCGCACTGCCGCCCGAGACCTTCGCCCGCGAGATCGCGCGCCGTCTGGGCCCGCATCTCGGCGAGCTGCGTCCGGTCGGGCGGCGCTGGATCTACCCGCTCTCGGCGATGCACGCGCATCGCTACACCGCACCGCGTCTCGCGCTGGTGGGCGATGCCGCGCACGGCATGCATCCGATCGCCGGGCAGGGGCTCAATCTCGGCCTGCGCGACGCCATCGCCCTGTCATCGCTGCTGATCGACGCACATGCAGAGGGGCGCGATTGCGGCGACCCGGCGCTGCTGGCGCAGTACCAGCGCGCGCAGCGTCCGCCCAACATGGCGATGCTAGCCGCGACCGACGCGCTCGATCGGCTGTTCTCCACCGACAACCCCGTGCTCACCCTCGCGCGCCGCGTCGGCATCGCCGGCGTCCACCGCATGCCGCGCCTCAAGCGGGTGTTCATGGCCCGCGCCAGCGGTTTCGCCCGCTGATCGCCCCGCAATCCGAGACGAGGTCCGCAACCGTGCCCTCCAGATCCAGCCAGCAGCGCGCCCGGCAGGCCGAGACCGCCGAGACCGCCGCGTCCCTGCCCTCCGTTGCCGGCGCATTGTGGCCCTCCCTGCGCGACGAGGCCGCACAGGCGGCGGGCGAGCGGCTGCTCGCACCGCTGATGCACCAGGCGATCCTTGATCGCGACGGGTTCGATGACAGCCTCGCCCAGCTTCTCGGCCGCAAGCTCGGCGATGCGATGATCGCCCCGGCCGCGATCGCAGCACTTGCCGCCGAGACCTACCGCACCGAGCCCGACATCCTCGAAGCGGGCGCGGCCGACCTGCGCGCGGTGCGCGAGCGCGACCCGGCCGCGCCCGATCTCGCCACTGCGCTGCTGTATTTCAAGGGTTTCCAGGCCCTGCAGGCCCATCGCGTCGCGCACCGACTATGGGTACAGCACCGGCGCTCGCTCGCGCTGCATCTGCAGAGCCGGGTGTCGGAGATCTTCGGCCTCGACATTCATCCGGCGGCGCGCATCGGCCGGCGGGTGCTGATCGACCACGGCACCGGCATCGTGATCGGCGAGACGGCGGTGGTCGACGACGACGTCTCCCTGCTCCAGGGCGTGACCCTGGGGGGCACGGGCAAGCTGACCGGCGATCGTCATCCCAAGATCCGGCGTGGCGTGCTGATCGGCGCGGGCGCGACGGTGCTGGGCAATATCGAGATCGGCGAGGGGGCGAAGATCGGCGCCGGCTCGATCGTGCTGGAGGATGTGCATCCCTACACCACCGTGGTCGGCAATCCGGCCCGCGTGGTCGGAACACGACATGTCGGCATGCCGGCGCTGACGATGGACCAGAGCCTGCCGCCGATCGACTACATGATCTGAGCCTTCCGCAGCGCTGCCGCGGCATCGGTGCGCACGGCCGATGGCGGTATGCCGAAGTGCTTCTTGAACGCCTGCGTGAAACCCACGGGCGATTCGTATCCGAGTGCTGCGGCAATCGATTTGACCGGTGCGGAGGAGTGCTGAAGCTGGCGCATGGCCATGCGCAGGCGCAGCGCACTCAGATAAGCCATCGGCGGTGTCGCCAGGGTCTGCGTGAATCGCGTCGCGAAGGCCGAGCGTGACAGGCGCGCGATGTCGGCGAGTTCGCCGACGGTCCAGGCGTGCAGCGGATCGGCGTGGATGGCCGCAAGCACCTCGGAAAGCTGCCGGTCGCGCAGCGCGGCGAGCCAGTTGCCGACATCGGCGGGTATGCGTTCGATCTCCGCACGGAGACACTCGATCATCAGGATGTCGAGCACGCGGTTGATCACGGCTTGTGCCGCCGGCTGCCGGACCGAGCGTTCCTGTTCCAGAAATGCCAGGCCGGTCACGAGCCACGGCGGTGCGTCCGGGCCGGAACCGCAAAACCTCATGATCGGGGGAAGGGACGCGATCAGTGGTGCTGCGAACTCCGTGTCATAACGGAACGCTCCGCAGGTGACGCGGGCGGGATCCGCGATACCGGTCTGCCTCGCGCGTTCCGTGCCGGTCGACAGGCGATGCCTGCCGCCGGTGGTGACGACCATGAGGTCACCGGGCCCGATATCCTGTGCGGCGTGGTTCGCGGGCTCGATGCGAATGGTGAGATGTTGCCCGATATAGATCGTGACACGGTCGAGCGTGTCGAAGACATGGTCGGTGCCAGGAGCCAGTTCCACATCGTTCAGCGATGCGCCGGACAGTCTGATCTCGTCCAGGATCAGGCCCAGCGTGTCATGCGGTGCGTCGGGTTTTGTCATAGCAGTTCAGGCCTCCCGTTTGTTTCAGGCTGTCACCTGCCCGCTTATCCTGGGCCTACAGACAGGGAGGAAGAAAGACATGAGCGCGATCATCGCGTCACCCGCACCGGATCCGTCCCGTCGATGGGTCGACCGGAAATATTTCCTGTGGCTGCTGAGTGCAGCCGTGCCGGTCATTGTCTGCCTGTCCCTGGCCACGTTCACGTGGCTCTCGCGACGTTGGGGAATTCACGGCTGGACCGAGCTTGCGCTGTGGCTGCTGCCTTTTCTGATCTATGTCGTCGTGCCCATGGGCGACATGGTCTTCGGCGACGATCGCTCAAATCCGCCGGAAGAGGCCATGGCGGCCCTGGAGGCGAGTTTCTATTACCGGGCCTTGCTGTTTGCCTACACGCCCGTGCAGTATGTGGTCACGATCTGGTGTGCCTGGATCGTCACCAGCCAGGCCCTCGACGTGTTTGGCTATGCCGGCGCGGTGCTGGCCGCAGGCGGCGTCAACGGACTTGGGATCAACACCGCGCACGAACTCGGTCACAAGGCCGAGGCGATCGACCGCTGGGTTTCGCGACTGACGCTCGCGCCCTCCGCCTACGGCCACTTCTACGTCGAACACAATCGCGGTCATCATCTGCATGTCGCGACTCCCGAAGATCCTGCGAGTGCACGCATGGGCGAAAGCCTGTGGGAATTCCTGCCGCGTACCGTATGGGGCAGCCTGGTATCGGCATGGCGCCTGGAGCGACGGCGGCTGAACAATCACGGGTGCCGGGCGTGGAGCGTTCGCAACCAGATCCTGCAGAGCTGGTCGATGACGATCCTGTTGTTCGGTTCCGTCACGACCGCCTTCGGCTGGCCCGCGCTGCTGTTCCTCATCGTGCAGGCGCTCTATGCCATCTCGCTCCTGGAAACCGTGAACTATCTTGAGCACTACGGACTTGCGAGACGCAGACTGCCGAACGGGCGCTATGAGCCCTGCCGACCTGTTCACTCCTGGAACAGCAGTCACGTTGTTTCCAATCTCCTTCTCTATCACCTGCAGAGACATTCCGATCATCACGCCCATCCGCGGCGGCGTTACCAGACGCTGCGGCATTTCGATGAGAGTCCGCAATTGCCGGCTGGATACGCAACGATGATCGTCCTGGCCTATGTTCCGCCGCTCTGGCGCCGGGTCATGGACCGGCGCGTCGCCGCGCATTACGGCGGCGATCTCGACCGTGCCGCCATCAAGCCAGGCCGCCGGAGCGTCGTGGAGGCAGGGCTGGACCGGGGGGCGTGACCGATATCTCGCGATAGCGGGTGCCCGTCGCGGACCGGCAGCCCCGGCCGCGACCCCAGGGCTGTCGGTTCAGCGGCCGCGGAACAGGAAGACCAGCAGGACGAGGCTTGGTATGCCGAGGCCGATCACGCCGAGACCGTCGCCGATCGGACCCTCGATCAGCAAGGCGCCGACGAGGCCGGCGACACTGACGCTCGCCATCGCTGCCGGCCCGATCCAGACGCTCATGCTTCGCCCTCCACCAGTCGCCGTGCCTCGCTGTCTCGTGGCCCGGCGGCGCGGCGGCTGCGTGGATGTGACATCAGCAGATACAGCCCGCTGCACAGAACGGCGATCGTGAACACATCCAGTGCCGCCCAGAGAATCTTCAGGATCGGGCCGCCGTAATTGCCGAAATGCAGCGGCCGCGACAGTTCCAGTGCCCGCAGGTACCAGGGCATCCTGGCGACGAAGGCGACATGCCCGTCGCGCGCATCCACCAGCACCGGCGTCAGCATCTGCGCGCGCAGTTTCGATCGTCCCTTCACCCAGACGACGTAGTGGTCCGGACTGCCATAGAGATGGGTGGGAAAGGTGACGAAACTGACCTCGCTGTCGTGCACGGTGGAGGTCGCGGCGGTGATGGCCGAGGACAGCGGCGCGGTCGGGATGATCGCCGCATCATGCGCGTAAGGCGCCAGCACCGGGGCGACGTCACGGAGTTGCCAGATGCCGAACAGCGGTGTGGCGAGGCCGTTCATCACCCCGGTCGCACCGACGACGCCGGCCCAGGCGAGGGTGACGATGCCGATGACGTTGTGCAGGTCGAGCCAGCGCAGCCGGCGTGAGCCGGTGCGGCGGATCTCGCCGAATCCCAGACGGCGCGCGAAGGGCGCATACAGTACCACCCCCGAAACCAGGGCGGCGAGAAAGATCAGTCCGATCAGGGCGAGGAAGATCTCGCCGGGCAACCCGGTCAGCAGGCTCGCATGTAGTTGCAGCAGCACGCCCATCACCGCGTCGGCGGGTGCGGCGCCGTCGCGCAGCAGCGTGCCGTCCGCGGCGAAACTGGTCTGGTGCAGGCGGTCATAGGGGTCGTCGGCGCCCGGTGCGGTGCTGATCTGCACGCTGGCGGTGTCGGGATGCGGGATCACGATGCGCACACGCTCGCCGCCATGCAGGCGTCGCGCCTCGGTGACCATCGCGTCCAGCGGCATCGCGCTGGCCGCCACGGCCGGCCGCGTCGAGGGGGCGAGGGCGCGGTCGATCTCCTCGTCGAAGATCAGCGGCAGGCCGGTCAGGCACAGGATCAGCAGGAACAGCGTGCAGACGATGCTGCTCCAGCGATGCACCCATCGCCAACGCCTCAGCGCGGGACCGGACAAATGGAATGTCTCCTGCAAAAAATTTCGTTACACGTTATTGCGAACGACTCGCAGTGTCAATTAGAACCCGGTCGTATGCGGCGCCCGCCGCGGCAGCCAACGATGCTGGAGCCCATGTCCCACCTGTTCCGACGATCCCTGCTGCTGAGTGCGGCGATCCTGACCACCACCTGCGCGGGCGGGCTGTCGGCGAGGGCGGCCGACCCGTCGAAACCGCCGCACGCTGCGCGACGCGCGGCGGACGAGGTCTCGGCCGAGCGCATCGACGTGGTCGGCCATCGCAGCGTCGTCGCCACTCGTGCCACCACCGCGACCAAGACCGACACGCCGATCATCGAGACCACGCAGAGTGTGGCCGTCGTCACCCGCGCGGCGATGGACGAGCGTCAGGTGCAGACCGTCAACCAGGCGCTGCGCTACACGCCCGGCGTCGCTCCCGACAGCTACGGCAACGATTCGCGCTTCGACTGGCTGCGCATCCGCGGCTTCGACGCCACCACCTATGGTCTGTATCTCGACGGCATGCGCTTCACGCCAGGCAGCACCGGGCCGGTGGCCGAGCCGTACGGGCTGGAGCGGATCGAGGTGCTGCTGGACCCGTCCTCGATGCTGTATGGGCAGGCCGCACCCGGCGGCCTGGTCAATCTGGTCAGCAAGAAGCCGCAGTCGACACCATCGACCGAAATCCAGTTCATGGCCGGGTCGTATGACCGCTATCAGGGCCAGTTCGACACCACCGGGCCGATCCCGGGCACCGATGGCCGCGTCGATGGCCGTCTGGTCGGGCTGGTGCGCGATTCCGACACCCAGGTGAACATGGTCAAGGACAACCGCATCTATGTGGCACCCTCCTTCACCTGGCATATCGGCCCGCGTACCGACCTGACCTTCCTGTCGTGGTACCAGAAGGACCACACCTCGGGTGAGCAGTTCTTCCCCTCGCTCGGCACGGTGTTCGCCAATCCGAACGGCCGCCTGCCGACCGATCTGTTCCTCGGCTCGCCGGACCAGGACAAATGGGACCGCCAGCAATACGAGGTCGGCTTCCTGCTCGACCATCAGCTCACCGATGACTGGAGCCTGCATCAGAGCTTCCGCTACGCGCATCTCGATCTGAACTGGGCGCAGGTCTACGGGCTCGGCATCGCCGCCGACGACATCCATCTCTACCGGCTCGCCTTTCACGAGGTGGCGGGGGCGGATCTGTTCACCTCCGACAGCCGGCTGACCGGGCATTTCCGCACCGGCCCGGCGGCGCATACGCTGCTCGCCGGCTTCGACTACAGCCATTCGCTCATCGGCTACGATTACGGCTACGCGTCCGCCACGCCGCTGAACCTGTATCACCCGGTGTACACGGTCCAGCAGGCGGTGCCGTTCGCGCTGCACAACGACACCGACCAGTATCAGGACGGGCTCTATCTGCAGGACCAGATCAAGCTCGCCCGGCATGTGCTGATCAATCTGGGCGGGCGCTACGACTGGGCCGGCACGCAATCCGTCACCCGCTATACCGCCGGCGGGGTGGCGAATGCCGGGCAGTTCGACCGTGTGTTCACCTATCGCGGCGGCCTGGGCTACCTGTTCGATTTCGGACTGATGACCTATGCGAGCTACGCGCGCTCGTTCCAGCCGAGTTCGGGCACCAATCTCGCCGGCTCCCCGCTCAAGCCGACCTATGGCAAGCAGGTGGAGGTCGGCGCCAAATACCAGCCGAAGGGCATGGCGAGCTTCCTCACCGCCTCGCTGTTCGACCTGCGGCAGACCAACGTCGCCGGTCCGGATCCGTCCAACCCGCTCAACACCATCCAGACCGGCGAGATCCGCGTCCGCGGTGCCGAGCTGGGCGCGACCGCGCATCTGTTCGACGGGCTCGACCTGATCGGCGCCTACACCTATCTCGACCCGACGATCACGAAGTCCACCACCGGCACGCAGGGCAAGCGCCCGCAGCTCATCTCGCGCAACACGCTGTCGCTGTGGGCCGATTACCAGATCCAGCCGCGTCTGCTGCCCACGCTTGCCGGGCTCGGGGTGGGTCTAGGCCTGCGCTACATCGGCAATACCGAGGCCGATGACGCCGACAGCTTCACCGTGCCGTCGGCAACGTTGTGGGACGGTGCGATCCACTACGATCTCGGCCACCGGCAGCGCTGGCGGTTGGCGGTCAACATCAACAACCTGTTCGACCGCGTCTATGTCGCGAGCTGCTCTGGCTATACGAGCTGCTACTGGGGTCAGCGCAGGCAGGTGCTGGGCAGCGTGCGGGTGAGGTTCTGATCGCCCGTCACACCACGATGTTGCGCACGAAGCGCAGCGTGGCACTGCCTTCGTTACGATAGGCATAGCCGAGATGGCTGGCATAGACGGCCGTCTCGCCTGCCGGCACCAGCCGGCGCTCGCCGCCCACATCGAGGGTCAGCACGCCCTCGATGACATGCACGATCTCGCGCCAGCCCGGCGGGTCGGGCTCGGGCGCGTAGACCACGCCCGGGGCCAGCGTCCAGGCCCACAGCTCGCTCTCCCGATGCGCCTGCAGGCTGCCGAGCAGCACCGCATGCGAGCGGCCCGTGGCATCCACCCAGGCGATCTCGGGCGCGCGCGCCTCCGGCGGTTCGGCGGTGTCCATCACCAGGTCGGCGAAGCGCGCACCGAGCGCCAGGGCGAGACGGTCGAGGGTGGCGAGGCTGACATTGCTGTCGCCGCTCTCGATCGCCACCAGCATCCGCCGGCTGATGCCGGCCTTCGCCGACAGCGCGTCCTGACTCAACCCCTGCGTCTGTCGCATCCGGCGCAGATTGGTCGCGACATGGCGCAGCACTGCCGGCGGGTCATGCGACATCTGCGTTAAAATCCTGACTCCCGAGTTGAATTCCGCTGTTGCGCACTATACTTCACCTCCTCCGTCTTCAAACCCGTCAAGCGGCTCTTTTCCTAGGGAGGACAAGCATGGCCCGTTCCGTCTCGACTGTCTCCCGCGAATGGCCGCTGGTGGTCATCACCTGCGTGTGGGGCACCACCTTTCTCGTCACCCGGATCGGTCTTGCCGAAACCGGGCCGCTGTTCTTTGTCGCCCTGCGCTTCGCGGTCGCCGCGATCGCGCTGGCGGCGTTCTGCGGCCGCTCGCTGCTGGATCTGCGCCGTATCGAGCTGGTCGCCGGCGTCTCGATCGGGCTGGTGATCGCGCTCGGCTCGGTGTTGCAGACGATGGCGATCGAGCGCCTGCCGAGTTCGATGGTGGCGTTCCTGACCGCCTTCTACGTGCCGCTGGTGCCACTGCTGCAATGGCTGCTGCTGCGCCGTCCGCCGGGCTGGCGCGGCTGGATCGGCGCATTGGCCGGGTTCGCCGGCCTCGCGCTGATCGCCGGGCCGGTCTCTGGCGGTTCCCTGCTCGGCGAGCTGCAGGCGATCGGCTGTGCGCTGGCGTTCGGCTTCGAGATCATCCTGATCGGCCGCGTCGCCGCGCGTGTTGATGCCCGCCGCTTCGCGGTGGTGCAGGTGGTGACGGTGTCGCTCGCCTCGCTGGCCGCCATGCCGCTGCTCGGCGAGCATCCGGTGTGGCCCGATGCGCGGCTGGCGCTTTGCGTGCTCTATCTGGGGTTGGCGAGCGCGATCGTGCAGGCAGTGGTGAGCTGGGCGCAGCGCGTGGTTTCGCCAACCCGGGCGACGATCATCTACGCCACCGAGCCGGTCTGGGCCGGGCTGATCGGGGCCGCCGCCGGCGAGCCGATCGGTTGGCGGGCGGCGTGCGGTGCGGTGCTGATCGGTCTGGGCGTGCTGTCGTCGTCGCTGCCGCTTCCGCGCTTCAGCGCGACCAGACGGTGGCTGGCCGCCCCTCGGCGCGGGCGCGGGCGCGGGCGACGCTCGGGGGCCGCGGCGTGCAGGACATGAGATAGATCCCGGCGGTAAACACCAGGTTCGCCGTCGAGTTGAACAGTTGCGGCAGCAGGAGCTGGCCGTGCAGCCCGATCGACTGCATCGCCGAGACCACGCAGAACGCGATCGCGAGCAGCCGCATGGCAAAGAAACCGTGGCGAAGCGGGTTGGCGTGTCCGGGCCGGACCAGGCCGCGCTGCTGGCGGAAATAACGGTAGAACAGCAGTCCGATCGTCCAGCTCAGCGCATCGAAGGCGGCACGTTCGAAGCTCAGCATTCCCAGCAGGCCGAGAGCGACGTCCGCCGCCACATCCAGCACGATCGCGCCGAGCTGCATGCTCATGCCGAGCTCGAAGGCCGGCAGTCGCTCGGGGAGCCGGTCGGCGATCGGCTGGAAGCCGCGATCGAGGATGGCGGCGTCGATGCGTTCAAGAAGCGGCGGCTGGCTCATCGGGGGGCGGATCATCGTCCAGCCGCCCGCCGGGCGCAACCTTGGCTCAGATCAGCTTGTCGAGCGTGATCGGCAACTCCCGGACCCGCCTGCCGGTGGCGTTGAAGATCGCGTTCGCCACTGCCGCCGCGGTGCCGACGATGCCGATCTCGCCCAGTCCCTTCACACCGAGCTGATTGACTTCCGGATCGGGCTCGTCGACGAAGATCACCTCGATCGGCGGAATATCGGCATGGGCCGGCACGTGATACTCGCCGAGATTGCGATTGACCATGCGGCCGAGCCGGTCGTCGAGCATCGCCTCCTCGTGCAGCGCCATGCCGATGCCCATCACCACCCCGCCGATGATCTGGCTGCGTGCGGTCAGCGGGTTGATGATCCGCCCGGCGGCGATCGCCGCCACCACGCGGCGCACCTGCACCACGCCCAGTTCCTCGTCGACGCCGACCTCCACGAACTGCGCACCATGGGTGTTGCGCGCCCAGCGTTTCTGGCTGGCCGGATCGGGCGCGGCCTTCGCCGTGGCGGTGATCGCGTCGTCGCCGGACGCGGCCAGCAGGGCCTCCAGGCGGATCGCCCGTTCCGGCGCGGCGCGAAGACGCAGCTCGCCATCCTCGAACGCGACCTGATCGAAGCGGCTGCCGACAAACGCGCTGTCGGGCAGGCGCGCGGCGATCGCGTGCAGCTTCGTTGCCAGGGCGAGCGTGGCATTCTCCACCGCCGCTCCCACCGAGGCCGCACTCCACGAACCGCCGGCCAGCGGCGCCATCGGCAGGCTGGAATCGCCCAGCCTGGCGGTGATCCTCGCCGCCGGCAGGCCGAGCGTGTCGGCGGCGACCTGCACCATCACCGTATACATTCCCGTGCCCATGTCGGCGGTCGCCGAGCCGACCTCGAGGCGACCGTCGGCGCGCAGCGTAGCCACGGCGGACGCCTGCATCTGCATCGCATCCCACACGCCGCTGGCCATGCCGTGTCCGATCAGCGTGTGTCCGTCGCGGGTGCCGCGCGGGGTCGGCGACCGCTCGTTCCATCCGAACGCCGCAGCGCCCTGTTCAAGCGCCGAGCGCAGCGCCTTCGAGGTGTAGGGCAGGTCCATGTCGCGATCGCGGTCGCTGTCGTTGGCCAGCCTGAACGCTACTGGGTCGACGCCGCTCGCATGAGCCATCTCGTCGATCGCCGCTTCCAGAGCGTAGAGCCCCAGCGCCGCCCCCGGCGCACGCGTATCCTGCGGCGAGTAGAGATTGAGCTTCACGAGCTCGTAGCCGGTGCGCACGTTGTCGCAGGCATAGAGCTTGCCGGCCCAGTTCACCACCGCCTCCTGATAGTCCTCGAAGACGGAGGTCCCGGCGATGGCGTCATGGGTAATCGCGCGGAGCGAGCCGGACGCATCCGTGCCGATTCCGACCCGCTGGCGGGTGCGCGGACGATAGCCGAAGCTGAACATCTGCGGCCGGGTAAGCTGCACGCGCACCGGGGCGTCGAGATCACGCGCCGCCATCGCGGCGAGGAACAGCTGGTACTGCGGCCGCAGCGCGGAGCCGAACGCGCCGCCGACGAAGGGCGAGGTCACCTGCACCTCGTCCACACCGAGCCCGAATACGCTGGCGAGGTACTGCGCCGTTGCCGCAGCACCCTGCGTCTTGTCGTAGACCTTCAGCTGCCCGCCTTCCCACCAGGCCAGCGAGCCGAACAGCTCGATCGGGTTGTGATATTCGGCGGGCGAGACATACTCGCCGACGATGCGGCAATCGGCCTCGGCGAAGGCGCGCTCTGCGTCGCCACGCGGCTCTGCCGGCGGCGGGATACCCTCGCGCTTCTTCGGCGGCACATAGGCCTGATCGAGATAGCGTTCGAGCTTGGTAGCATGCGCCTCGGCTTCGTAGCGCACTCCGACCCGCGCGGCAGCATCGCGCGCGATCTCGAACTCGCGCGCGATCACCAGCGCCACCGGCTGCCCGGCATAGAGGATGCGGGTGTCGTAGAGCGGACGGAACGGCCGTCCCGGCGGTCCCACCATGTCGCGCCAGCGATGCGCCGAGGCCGGCATGCGCGGCCGATCGAGACAGGTATAGATGCGCTCCACGCCGGGTACGGCGAGGGCGGCGTCGAGATCGTAGCCGGTGATGCGCCCGCGGGCGATACGCGACGAGACCACCACGCCGTAAAGCATGTCCGGCAGTGCGAAATCGCCGGCATAGGGGGCCGAACCGGTGACCTTGGCGAGCCCGTCCACGCGGGGCAGGGCCCGGCCCGGGCCGTCACCGGAATTGCGCCGGGAGGGGTCGAACATGCCGTCCATCAGGCCACCTGCTTGTGCGTCTGCGATTGCGGAGTGCGCCGGGCCGCCTGATCGAAGGCGCGGATGATGGCGCGGCGGGCGAGGTCGATCTTGAAGGCATTGCCCTCGGGCCCGCTGCCCTGGGCCCGGGCAGGGGCCAGCACGATGGCGGCTGCATCGGCAAAGGCGGCGCGTGTCGGCTCGCGGCCGATCAATGCCGCTTCCGCCTCCTGGTCACGCCACGGCTTGTGCGCCACGCCGCCGAGAGCGAGACGGGCCTCGGCGATGCGGCCATCCTCGATACGCAGCGCGGCGGCGACCGAGACCAGCGCGAAGGCATAGGAGAGCCGGTCGCGCAGCTTCAGATACGAATAGTGGTCGGCGAACCCCTCTGCCGGCAGGGTGACGGCGGTGATGATCTCGTCGTCGCCGAGGGTGTTGTCGCGCTCGGGCGTGTCGCCAGGCAGGCGGTGGAACGCACTGGCCGGGATCGCCCGCTCGCCAGCCGGTCCCTCGGCGATGACCTGCGCATCGAGTGCGGCGAGGGCCACGCACATGTCGGAGGGATGCACGGCGATGCAGTGCTCGGACGCGCCGAGGATGGCATGGATGCGGGTGACGCCGCCGATCGCGACACAACCCGCGCCGGGGCTGCGCTTGTTGCAGGGCGTGTCGGCCTCGTTGAAATAATAGCAGCGTGTGCGCTGCATCAGATTGCCGCCCGTGGTCGCTGCATTGCGGAGCTGTCCTGTGGCCCCCGCCAGCAGCGCGCTCGCCAGCAGCGGATAGCGTGCCGCGATCTGCTGGTGTGCGGCGAGGTCGGCGTTGCTGACCAGTGCGCCGATCCGCGCGCCCTCGGGGCCGATCTCGATGCCGCGCAGGTCGAGCCCGTTGAGGTCGAGCAGCCGGTCGGGCCGGGCGACGTCGAGCTTCATCAGGTCGATCAGGTTGGTGCCGCCGGCGATCGGGGTCGCACCCGCGGCGCGCGCGGCGATCGCCTCGGCGAGGCTGCCGGCGCGGGCATAGCCGAAGCTGCGCATCAGACGCTCTCCACTTCGGCGCTCGCGGCCTGGGCGGCCCTCGCCACCTCGGCGATTGCGGCGACGATGTTGGGATACGCACCGCAGCGGCACAGATTGCCGCTCATCTTCTCGCGGATCGTCGCGTCGTCGAGAACCAGCCCCGATGCCGCCGCCTCGCCGAGCAGGCCGGCGGCCGAGCAGAGCTGCCCCGGCGTGCAGTAGCCGCACTGGAACGCGTCATGCGCCATGAACGCCGCCTGGAGCGGATGCAGCCCGCCGGCGCTGTCGTCGAGGCCGGGCAGCCCTTCGACGGTGCGGATGTCGCAGCCCTCATGCATCACCGCCAGCGTCAGGCAGGAGTTCACCCGCCGCCCGTCCACCAGCACCGTGCAGGCGCCGCACTGGCCGTGATCACAACCCTTCTTGGTGCCGGTCAGTCGCATGCGGTCGCGCAATGCGTCCAGCAGTGTCGTCCAGGGCGCGACGTCGATGCGTCGTTTCTCGCCGTTGACCGTCATCGCGACCGGGCGGGAAGTGGCGTTGAAGGCTAGGGCGATCTGCTCGGTCTCTGGCACGGGTTGCTCCTCGCCGGTCTGTTCCATGAAGTTGCGGCGTAACCACCTTGGCGCGGCATCGTTCCCTGTTTTCTGCCCGCGCACGTGAAGCGGGCGCGGTTCTGGGCTATGTGAGGCGCAGACGAGGGGGGATCAGGGTTTGGCGCGTGTGCGATGCCTGATGATGCAGCGGGACGAGGCCGTGTTTCTGGAGCCCTGGCTCCGCTATTACGGCTACCTGTTCGGTTACGAGAACCTGGTCGTGTTCGACAACGGCTCCGTGGAGCCATCGGTGCTCGACACCCTGGCGCGATACGCGCGGGCCGGGGTCACCGTGCTGCGCGATTTCGCCGACAATGCCGCCTTCCAGCACAAGGGCGCGATCATCGGCGGCGCGATCCGCCATCTCGACGAGACGATCGGCGCGCAGGGCTACGATTTCGCCCTCCCGGTCGATTGCGATGAATTCATCGTTGCCCTGACGCAGGACGGCATGAGCTGCGCGCGCCAGGCCATCCATGCCTCGCTCGATGCGATGATCGGGCGCCAGCATGCGTTCAGCATCGAGCTGTCGTTCTACAACCTGCCCGGCCGGACCGGCTGGTTCTTTCCCGACGGCAACCGCAAGGGCTTCCTCGCCGCGGGCACCATCGCCGAGCTCGATCACGGCTTCCACCTGCCGCGCTCGCGGATCGACGACCGCTCGATCGAGACCCCGTTCGCCTACCTGCACTTCCACAACCGCCCGTTCGCCGACATGCAGCGCCATGCGGCGCGCAAGCTCGAAGGTCTGGTCGACGTCACCGACCATGAGGCGCTGCGGCGGTTCCGCGGCGCGGGGCACCATCTGGTCGGCTATTTCTTCATGGACGAGACCGGCTACCGCACCCGCTACGACGATGCGGTCGCTGTCGCCATGCCCGAATTCACCGACCTGATGGCGGCACTCGGCGTGCCGGCGGAGGCGATCGACGGGCCGGCCGACTATCCCGTCCAGCTCGGCGGCCGGCTCGGCCTGCGCCTGCCGCTGCGCGACGGCGTCGAGCGCCGCATCGGCGCTTTCGACGGGTTGGCCTATATCGAGCGCAGCGGCGACGTACGCGAGGCCGGCATGCCGCCCCTGTATCACTATCTGCTGTTCGGACGCGGCGAGAAGCGCCCGCCGACCCTGGTCGATCATGCTCCGGAAGCCCCGCTGCCCCCCGATCCCGCGTTGCCCGAAGGGGCGCGTCCGCCCGCGCCGCTCGAGCCGCAATACAGCCTGCTCGGACGCGCCGGCGCGCCGCCGCCCGGAGCGGTGATCGTCGATCCGGCCACCCTCGCGCCCGGTGCGGCGCACGAGCGCGACGCGTCGCTCGACGGGCAGGCACCCGAAGCCATGCCCGAGACCGACCCTGCATCCGCCGCGAAGCCGGCGGAGGAGGCGTCGGGATGGGCATTCCGCCGCTTCGACGCCATGATCGACGCCGATGCGGAGTCCGAGACGGGAGGGGTACGGTGATGCGGCGACAGGTTGTCCTGGGCCTCGGCCTCGCGGTCGGGCTGGCCGGATGCGGTCCCTCGCCGCTGGCGCCGCAATTGCCGGGCTATTCGTCCAACGGGCTCGAGCGGGGCGCCGGGGTCGCCGCCGAACCCGGCCCGGTCAGTGTCGGCGCGGTTGGCACCGGCCCGGCGGGCTCGGTCTCGAACTGGGGCCCGACCTCGCTCGGCCCGGCCGCGATCGGTCCCGGCACCGCCGGTCCGGGGCCGGTCGCAGGCGGCGCGGTGGGCGGCTACCACGCCTATTGACGCGGCGATGATCCGGGTCAGGGGCTTGGTCAAGCGGTTCGGCGGCGACATCGTGCTCGACGGCATCGATCTCGACGTGCCGGAGGGTGCGCTGGTGGCGCTGATCGGGCCGTCGGGCTGCGGCAAGTCCACGCTGCTGCGCTGCCTCAACGGACTGGAGACGCCGGATTCGGGCGAGATCGAGATCGACGGCGAACGTCTGGGACCGGGCAATGCGGCGCGCCTGCGCGGGCGGGTCGGCATGGTGTTCCAGAGCTTCAACCTGTTTCCGCACCGCTCGGTGCTGTCCAACCTCACCCTCGCGCCGCGCGTGGTGCGTCATCGCTCGCGCGAACAGGCCGAGGCCGATGCGCGGCTCGCTCTGGCCCGGGTCGGGCTGTCGGGCTTCGAATCCCGCGCGCCCGCCACGCTGTCGGGCGGCCAGCAGCAGCGTGCGGCGATCGCCCGTGCGCTCGCGATGGCGCCGCGGGCGATGCTGTATGACGAGCCCACCTCGGCGCTCGACCCCGAGCGCGTCGGCGAGGTGCTGGCGGTGATGCGCGACCTCGATGCGGGCGGCATGACGCAGGTGGTGGTCACGCACGAGATGCGCTTCGTGCGCGAGGCGGCCGACACGGTGGTGGTGCTCGATCACGGCCGCGTCGTCGAGAGCGGCCCGGCGGCCGAGGTGCTGGCCGCGCCCAGGGACGCGCGGACACGCAATTTTCTGGGCAGCATGCAGGCATGAGGCGGCTGCTGGCCGCCCTGCTGCTGCTGGCCTCGGGTCTGCAGGCTGCGCGCGCCGGCGAGCCGGTGGCGCAACCGACGTTGCGCTGGGCCGGCGACGCGCGCTCCGGTGCGCCCTACGAGTTTCACGACCCGTCCGATCCGTCGCGGCTGATCGGCTACGAGGTGGAGATCGCCGAGGAGGTGGCGCGTCGGCTGCACCGCCGCCCCGAATTCGTGCAGAACGAGTTCGACGGGCTGATCCCCGGGCTGCAGGCCGGCCAGTACGACATCGCCATGGACGGGCTGGAGATCACCCCCGAGCATGAGGGGGCGGTGGCGTTCTCGACCCCCTATTACACCACCTGGGAACAGCTCGTGGTGCGGCGGAGCGATCCGCGCGACAGCCTCGCCGCCCTCGCGCACGGCCGCGTCGGCACGCTGCGCGGCACCACCGCCAACCGCATCCTCGAGGCCTTCGCCGCCGAACATCCCGGTTTCGACATCCGTCTGTACGACGAGGAGTTCGACGCCTATACCGACCTTCGCCACGGCCGGCTCGACGGCGTCCTGCTCGATGCGCCGATCGCGCGCTACTATGCCGGAGTCGATCCGGCGCTCGCTCTCGTCGGGCCGCCGGTCGCTCCGATCAGCTACGGCATCGCGCTCCGCAAGACCGATACCGCGCTGCGCAACCGGATCGACGAGGCGCTCGCCGCGATGCGCGATGACGGCACGCTGGCGCGTATCCTCGCGAGGTGGAACCTGTTGCCCGAGGGGCAGTCCGTGCCGGGCGTCGCGCCAGTGATGTGGCAGCACTGGGTGGCGACCACCGCACCGGTCTCGGGCTGGCGGGCGCGGCTGCATCGCTACGCGCAGTTCCTGCCGATGATCCTGCGCGGTGCGTGGATGACGCTGCTGGTCTCCGTGCTGGGCATGGCGGTGGCGGTGGTGGTCGGCCTGCCGCTCGCCCTGCTGCGGCGCTACGCGGTGGCGCCGTTCGCGGCCCTGGCGACCGCGTTCATCGAACTGGTGCGCGGCACGCCGCTGCTGGTGCAGATCCTGTTCATCTTCTACGGGCTGCCGGAGCTCGGCATCCAGTTGAACCCACTCGCCGCCGGGGTGATCGCGCTGGGGCTGAACTACGCCGCCTACGAGGCGGAGAATTACCGTGCGGGCCTTGAGGCGGTGCCGCGCGGCCAGGCGGAAGCGGCGGCCGCCCTCGGCCTGAGCCCGATGCAGGGCCTGCGCTACGTCGTGGTGCCGCAGGCGCTGCGCACCGTGCTGCCGGTGATGACCAACGACTTCATCTCGCTGCTGAAGGACTCGTCGCTGGTCAGCGTCATCACGCTGACCGAGCTCAGTCAGACCTACGAGCAGCTCTCCACCACCTATTTCGACTATCTGGGCCCCGGCGCGATGGTCGCAGCGGCCTATCTGCTGCTCGGCCTGCCGTTCGTACGCCTGGCCCGGTTCGCCGAACGCCGCCTCGCGCGGCAATCCGGCATCGTCTCAGCGAGGCATTAGCGGGTTGTTCGCGAACGCGTCCCGGACGATCGGATGGCTGTCCCGGACGCGTTCGCCGACACTTCGGATCAGTCCTGCTTTTCAAAGGCACCGGCGATGTGCAGCCGCACCTCGTCGCTGACATAGGGGACGTATTTCGTCACACCGAAATCGCTGCGCTTGATGATGCCGGCGGCATCGAAGCCGACGGTGTATTTGTGGTCGATCGGGTTGGTCCCCGCGCCGAGGAACTTCACCTTCAGCGTCTCGGTCTTGGTTACGCCATGCAGCGTGAGATTGCCGGTGACGGTCGCCTCGCCCTTGCCGGTCGGCACCACCGAGGTGGACACGAAGGTCGCATCAGGGAATTTCGCCGCGTCGAACCAGTCGGCATCCTTCAGCTCGGAGGTCAGCTTGTCGGACGTGGTCTGCACCGAGGTGATGGGGATGGTGACGCTCAGCTCAGAGGCCGCCGGCTTCTTCGGATCGAGCGACAGCTTGCCGGAGACGTTCGAGAACGAACCGCTGTACCAGGTGAAGCCGAAATGCAGCACCGAGAAGCCGATCTGGGTATGGCCGGGCTCGATCGCATAGGTGCCGGCGGTCACGCTGGCCGGGTTGGTGACGGTCTGGGCCAGCGCCGGCGTGGCGGTGGCGAGCGAGACGGCGGCGCAGAGCAGCAGGGCCGAGCGTGTCATGAAATGTCCTTTCGTGGTGTCGAAGTCGATGCCGGAGACATAGGGTGGGGTGGGCTGGCCGCGAAAGACGATCGGCTGGAAATCAATCGTTTCCGGCCGGCGTCTGCGCGTCCTGCGCGGAGGGGCCGCCCGGGCGGTCGATATGTCCGAGATCGCGATCGGGCTCGATCCGATCGCGCACGCGCTGCTTGAGTTCCTTCGGCCCCGGAAAGCCGCCATCGCGCTTGCGCTCCCAGATCGTCGCGCCGTCCAGTGTGATCTCGAAGCGGCCGCCGGTATCGGGGCACAGCGCCACCTCGGCGAGGCTGTCGGAAAAGGTTGAGATCAGCTCCTGCGCCATCCAGGCGGAACGGGCCAGCCAGTTGCACTGGGTGCAGAAATGGATGCTGACGCGATGCCCGGTCATGGTCTTGCTCTCCCTCAGTTCACACCCGCGCCCTGGTTCTGGTCCGCCGGCGGATAGGCCGGCAGCAGTGGCGGAGCCGGAGGCAAGGATGCCGGACGCGACTTCAGCTCGTCGAGCAGTTCCGACACGCCGCGTGCAAGCTGCGGGTCATGCCCGGACAGCATCGCGTCGGGCGTGTCCTCGACGGTGATGTCGGGATCGACGCCGTGGTTTTCCATCACCCATTCCGAGCCGAGCCCGTAGAGGCTGTCCTCGGGGACGGTGATGTAGCCGCCATCGAGCAGGCCCCAGTAGCCGCGGATGCCGCGCACCCCGCCCCAGCTTCTGGTGCCGATCAGCTTGCCGAGCCCGTATTTGCGGAAGAAGAACGGGAAGATGTCGCCGTCCGAGGCCGAATAGTGGTTCAGCAGCGCCACCTTCGGACCGTCGATCAGCAGTTGCGGGATCGGGGCGGCGATGCGCTGGCGGTTGGTCGACATGCCCACCAGCACCCGACGCAGCCGCTCCAGCACGAGCTGGTCGACGAAACCGCCGCCATTGAAGCGGTCGTCCATCAGCAGCGCTCGCTTGTCGGTCTGCGGGTAGAACTGGCGCATGAACTGCTCCAGCCCGAGCGATTCCATGTCCGACATGTAGATGTAGGCGACACGCCCGCCCGACAGCCTGTCCACGGTGCGCCGCTTGGTATCGATCCAGTCCAGCTCGCGGACGTTGAGCTCGCTCTTCAGCGGGTCGACGGTGATGTCGCGTCGCGCGCCCGTGGCCTGCGCGGCCACGGTGATCGTCACCGGGCCCTCGAGCCCGACGAACAGGCTGTAGGGGTTGGTGGGCGCCTTCAGCTCGTGGCCGTTGACGGCCAGCAGATAGTCGCCGGGATGGACATTGATGCCCGGTTCGGTGAGCGGGCTGCGATAGGCGGGGCGCGTGTTGTCGCCGGGATAGATCCTGGCGAACTGGTAGCGTCCGCTGGCCGCGTCGAGCGCGTAATCGACACCGAGCAGCACGGTCGCGACATGCGGCGTCGGGTCGAGATCGTCGCCGCCACCGGCATAGGTGTGGGAGTTGCCCATCTCGCCCTGCATCTGGCCGAGCACATAGGTCAGGTCGCCGCGCGAACCGACCAGCGGCTCCAGTTTCGCATAGGCATCGTGCACGCCCTGCCAGTTCACGCCGTTGTATTTCGTCGAATAGAAGAAATCGCGCTCCAGCCGCCACGCATCCTCGAACATCTCCGCCCACTCGGCCGGAGGCGTCACCTGCGCCACCATCGCGTCGAGCGACAGCTTGTGCGCCTCGCCCTTGGGCTTGGCTTCGGTGATCGTCCAGTCATCGTCGTGCTTGAAGAGGATCGCACTGCCATCGGCAGAGATCTCGTAGCTGTCGAGCGCGTCGATCACCGTCTCCGTCTTGCGATCGGCGAGATCATAGACGTGCAGCGTCGATTTCTCGCCCGGCAGCGGGCCTTCGAATCCCGTGACACCGGCGGTCTGCCAGTAGAGTTTCGATCCCCTGGCATCGATGCCGAGGATATTCGCACCCTCCGTGCCCGGCAGGGCGGTCGCGCGCGACATCAGCCCGTCAGTCGTCAGATGCACCGCAGGCCCGTTGCCGGGATGCCATTTGCCGTCGTCGTGACCGGGCTTGGCATCGTTGCCGACCGTGCCCTCATCGGAGCGCGGCGCGAACGGCGAGGGTGTGTCCGCAGAGAGTGTCGCCAGATACAGCCCGTTGGATTTCGCGTCGGTGAAGTCGAAATCGCGGTCGGAGGCGGCCGGGTTCTCGTGGCGGTTGGAGATGAACCACAGATATCTTCCATCCGGCGAGAAGACCGGCGACCAGTTGCTGTTCATCGGGTCGGCGGCCGGCTCGGCATGACCTGTGGTGCTGTCATACAGCCAGATCGTGCGCTGCTGGTTGGGCCCGAGCTGGCTCCAGGCCAGCCAGCGTCCGTCCGGCGACCAGTTCTGGTCGTGGATCTCGCTGTAGGGATCATGCGCGACCGCTTTCGGATCGCCGCCCGAGACAGGCACGATCCACAGCCGGTGCTCGTTGTCGGAGAAGGCCAGTTTCGATCCGTCCGGCGAGAAGACCGGCTTGTAGAAGAACCCGGCGCTGAAATGGGTCAGCAGCTTCTCCGCCCCGCCTTCCGCCGGACGGACGGCGATCTGTCGCTCGCCGCTCGCATCGGTGGTGTAGGCGATGGTCTTGCCATCGGGCGACCACGAGGGATGGTCCTCGAAGGCACCGGAGCTGTCGGTGAGGTTGCGCGTCGCGCCATGCTCTGCCGGCAGGGTGTAGAGATCGCCGCGCGCGACCAGGGCGGCACGCTTGCCATTGGGCGAGATCGCATAGTCGAGGGTCTGCGAGGTGTCGGTCTCGGTGACGTATTTCGCCGTCTTCACCGTGCGCGTCATCGTCCGCGTCCCGTCATCGGGCACGCGCACATCCACCTTGTGCAGGGTCTCCGACGGCAGATCGATCACGTACAGGCTGCCGCCCTGCTGGAAGACGATGCCCGCATCATCGCCTCCGGGGCCGCTGATCGACGGGAAATCGATGTCGTAGTCGGTGAAATGCGTGATCTCGCGGAACTGCTTCGTGCCGAGGTCATAGCACCAGATATTCGCGCGGCGGTTCGCATCGCGATCCGACAGGAAGTAGATCCGATTGCCGTACCACATCGGCGCGGTGTCGGTGCCGGCGAAGTCGGTGATCCTGTCGAGCTTCTTCGTATTGAAGTCGTAGGTGTAGACGTCCTGCGACATGCCGCCGTCATAGCGTTTCCAGATGCGGAAATCGCGCATGATGCGGGTATAGGCGATGGTGTGCCCGTCCGGCGCCCAGCTCATCAGCCCGCCGCGATCGAGCGTCATCGGCCCCGGCAGACCGCCGGCGAGCGGCACCTCGAACGGGCGCATGTAGCTGTCGTTCCAGGCCATCCGGCGCGACAGGAATTCGATCTTCGTCGAATCTGGCGTCCAGCCGAGCACCATGTTGTTCGGACCCCAGCGGTCGGGCGCCTTGGGGGTCACGTCGGAGTGGAACGTCAGCCGCCGCGCCGCACCGCCGCCTGCGGGAATGACGTAGACATCGCCATTGCCGTCATAGCTGGCGGTGAAGGCGATCCACTTTCCGTCCGGCGAGAAGCGCGGCATCACGTCCTCGCCGGTATCCGCGGTCAGCCGCTGCGCGACACCGCCGGCGCGCGCCACCTGCCACAGATTGCCATGTGCTGCGAAGACGATGGTGCCGCCGTGCAGGGTCGGAAAACGGGTCAACGTGTGCCCGTCACCCGCCTCCGCCGCGTGGGCGGGCGCTGCCCATCCCGATGCGAAGGCAAGCAACGTGGACAGCAGCAGAAGGCGACGCATCAGGCTGGTATTTCCGTCTGTTTCAGTTTGCGTTGAGCAGCAGGATCTGGGTCAGCGGCTCGATCGCCGCCTCGATGTCGCGCACCTGGCGCGGTGACAGCCGGCCGAGATTGGCGGCGAGCCAGTCGTTGCGGCGCTGGCTGACCTCCTGGATCATCTGCAGCCCGGTCGGCGAGATCGCCAGTCCGATGCGGCGCTTGTCGGCGCCGGGGACGGTGTCCTGCACCTTGACCAGACCCGCCTTCACCAGCCGCTTGACGTGCGCGCTCATCGCCGGCCGGCTCATCTGCTCCAGATCGGCCAGTTCCGACACGCCGGTCCCCGGCCGCTGGTTGATCGTGACCAGGAACGACGCATCCAGCGCCGAAACGCCCAGAAGCTGTGCCTCGCGCCGCAGGTGTCGACCCAGCCGCAGGATCAGGGGCCGCAGCCTGTCGGCGACCTGGAGCATGTCCGGGCTGGCGAGCAGGTCGCTGCTTTGGGTCGGTGTCGGGGTGGGCTCGGGGTCGGTCCTGGCTGCCGCTGACGCGCGGGGTGCGGGCATCGTGTCTCCGTGGGATGAAGGGTCCGCCACAGCATTGTCATCCCCTGCAGGGTCCGTCCAGCGGTTAACGGTCTGCGCGCCCTCGCCAGAGTTGCGCCCGGGGGGTCGGGAGATGTAATGGCAGGGAAACGACGGCATGCGCACAACAACGATGCAGCCGCGGGGGGAGGGGTCATGACCCACGGCGCTGCCGCGGTGTCTGCGTCGGGCGGCGGGAGCGTGAGCCCGGGTCCGGCGCTCGAGATGCGCCATATCAGCAAGACCTTTCCCGGCGTGCGTGCGCTGCGCGATGTCAGTCTCCAGGCCTGGCCCGGCGAGGTGCTTGCCCTGATGGGCGAGAACGGCGCGGGCAAGTCCACGCTGATGAAGGTGCTGTCGGGGGCCTATCTGGCCGATGCGGGCGGCGAGATCCTCGTCGGCGGCAAGCCGCTCGCCATCGACGGGCCGGCGGCGGCCAGGCGCGCCGGCATCGCCATCATCTATCAGGAGCTGGCCCTCGCGCCCAACCTCACCGTGGCCGAGAACATTTATCTCGGCGCCGAGCTGCGCCGCGGCGGCAGGGTCGACCGCGCCGCCATGGAGACGGCCTGTGCGCCGATCCTGGCCCGGCTGGGCGCTCCGTTCGGCCCGCGCGCGCAGGTCGGCTCGCTGTCGGTTGCCGAGCAGCAGATGGTCGAGATCGCCCGCGCGCTGCATGGCCGCTCCCGCATCCTGGTCCTCGACGAGCCGACCACCGCGCTGTCGGCGCGCGAGACCGAGCGGCTGTTCGCGCTGATCGGCACGCTGCGCGCCGAGGGTGTCGCGCTGATCTACATCTCGCACCGGATGGAAGAGGTCTATGCGCTCGCCGACCGCGTCACCGTGCTGCGCGACGGCGCGTCCGTCGGCACGCTCACGCGCGAGCAGCTCACCGCCGACGCCATCGTGCGCATGATGGTGGGCCGCGACCTGTCGAGCTTCTACCTCAAGCAGCATGCCGACGATGCGCGGACGGCCCCCGTCGTGCTGGAGGTGGACGGGCTCACCGATGGCGGCAGGCGCGTGCATCCGGCGAGCTTCACCCTGCATGCCGGCGAGGTGCTGGGCATTGCCGGTCTGGTCGGCGCGGGGCGCACGGAGCTGGCGCGGCTGATCTTCGGCGCCGATCGCGCCGAGGCGGGGAGGGTATCGCTCGACGGCCGGACGCTTGCCATCGCCTCGCCGCGCGACGCGCTCGATGCCGGCATCGCCTACCTGACCGAGGATCGCAAGGTGCTGGGGCTGTTCCTCGACATGAGCTGCGGCGAGAACATCAATCTCGGCGTCATTGGCCGCGATGCGCGCTTCGGCCGCCTGAATCTCAGGCGTGGCCGTGAGCGCGCGCTTGCCGCGTTCCGAGCGATGCGGGTGCGCGCGCCGGGGCCGCTGGTCAATGTCGGCTCGCTGTCGGGCGGCAACCAACAGAAGGTGCTGCTGGGCCGGCTGCTCGAGGCCGAGCCGCGCGTGCTGATCCTCGACGAGCCGACCCGCGGCGTCGATGTCGGCGCCAAATCCGAGATCTACCGGCTGATCGACGCGCAGGCGCAGCGCGGGCTCGGCGTGGTGGTGATCTCGTCGGATCTGCCGGAGATCATCGGCATCTGCGACCGCGTGCTGGTCATGCGCGAGGGACGGCTGGTCGGCGAGGTGCGCCCCGAGCCCGACCCGCAGACCGGCGCGCGGGCGCTCAGCTCGCGCAGGATCATGCAATTCGCGGCCGGTCTGGCGGCCTGAAGGAGCCTTGCGGACATGACCGCCGACACGATCGACTCGCTGCCGCCGACCAACGCCGCCGGCATGGTCGACCCGCCGCCCCGACCCGAGGATCGACCCGGGGGCGGTGCCGGCCTGTCGGAGCGCCAGGTCCGCATCCGCGCGATGCTGCAATCGCTCGGCATGCTGCCGGTGCTCGTCCTGCTGGCGATCGGTTTCCACCTGTTCGGCGGCCACCGCTTCCTGACCGGCGAAAACCTCTCCATCGTCGCCCAGCAGGCCTCGATCAACACCGTGCTCGCCGCGGGCATGACCTTCGTCATCCTCACAGGCGGCATCGATCTCTCGGTCGGCTCGATTCTTGCTGCCGCGGCGATGGGCGCGCTGATCGTGTCGCTCTGGCCCGGCTGGTGGGCCGCGCTCGCCATCCCGGCCGCACTCGCCATCGGCTTGCTGATTGGTGTGATCAACGGCTCGCTGGTCGCGCTGGTCAAGCTGCCGCCCTTCATCGTCACCCTGGGCACGCTCACCGCGATCCGCGGCGTGGCAAGGCTGATGGGGGCCGACAACACCGTCTTCAATCCCGACCTCGCCTATGCCTGGATCGGCAATGGCGGCATCCCGGTCGGCAGCCTGACCGTTCCGTGGCTGGCGGTGATCGCGCTGGCGGTGATCGTGGTGTCGTGGTTCGTGCTGCGCCGCACGGTGCTCGGCGTGCACATCTATGCCGTCGGCGGCAACCCGGCCGCCGCGCGTCTGTCGGGCATCTCGGTGACCGCCGTGCTGCTGTTCGTCTATGCCGTCTCGGGCGGGCTCGCCGGCCTGGGCGCGGTGATGGCCTCGGCGCGGCTGTACGCCGCCAACGGGCTGCAGCTCGGCCAGAGCTACGAGCTCGACGCGATCGCCGCCGTGATTCTCGGCGGCACCTCCTTCGTCGGCGGTGTCGGCTCGATCTGGGGCACGCTTGTCGGTGCGCTGATCATCGCCGTGCTGACCAACGGGCTGATCCTGATCGGGGTGTCCGACATCTGGCAGTTCATCATCAAGGGCCTGGTCATCATCGGTGCCGTGGCCCTCGATCGCTTCCGCCAACAGGGCGGCGCACGCACGTAAAACGAGAACAAGAGGAAACGACCGCCATGTTCAAGACCCTGCTCCGCATCGGCAGCGCACTCGCGCTGTGCGCGGGGGCTGCCCTGCCGGCTCATGCGGACGGCAGGAAACTCACCACCGTCGGCATCTCCGTCGGCTCGCTCGGCAACCCCTATTTCGTCACCCTCGCCAAGGGTGCGACAGACGCCGCGCACGCGCTCGATCCGTCGATCCGCGTCACCGCGGTCTCGGCCGATTACGACCTTAACAAGCAGTTCACCCAGATCGACAACTTCATCGCCTCCGGCGCGCAGCTCATCCTGCTCAACGCGGTCGACCCCAAGGCGCTCAAACCCGCCATCGCCCGTGCCAACAAGGCGGGCGTGATCGTCGTCGCCGTCGATGTCGCCGCCGACGGGGCCAACGCCACCGTGCAGACCGACAATGTCGCCGCCGGCCGCATCTCCTGCGCCTACCTTGCCGACGCCATCGGCCACAAGGGCAACGTCATCATCGAGAACGGCCCTCAGGTCTCCGCCGTCATCGACCGCGTCAATGGCTGCAAGGAGGCGCTCGGCAAGGATAATGCCGTTCACATCCTCGACGCCGCCCAGGACGGCAAGGGTTCGCGCGACGGTGGCCTCGCCGTGATGCAGAGCCTGCTGGTGCGCTTCCCCGAGGTCGCCGGCGTGTTCACCATCAACGACCCGCAGGCGATCGGCTCCGACCTCGCCATGCGCCAGGCGCACCGCACCGGTATCAAGATCACGTCTGTCGATGGCGCCCCCGACATCGTCTCGGCGCTCAAGCACGGCGGCGCCATCATCGCCTCCGCCTCGCAGGACCCCTATGCGATGGGCAGACTGGGCTTCACCACCGGCCGCGACATCCTCGACGGCCACCCGCCCGCGCAGACCGTCACCCTGCTGCCGCCCAGGCTGGTGACCCAGCAGAACGTCGCGTCCTATGTCGGCTGGACGGATCACTGAGACCGGTCGCAGGGGCGCTGCCCCTGCACCCCGGCAGGAGGCTCGGCCTCCTGCACCTCGGTCCATGAGAAAAAGGGGATGGGCTTGCCCATCCCCTTTTTCTCATCAAACGGGATCGCAAAGGGCTCAGCCCTTTGCCGGGGGTGCGGGGGCAGCGCCCCCGCGCCGGTCTCAGAGCGCGCCGCCCCGACGGCCCACCATGGCGCCGAGGCGCAGGCGGAGGGCGTTGAGCTTGATGAAGCCCTGGGCGTCGACCTGGTCGTAGGCGCCCTGGTCGTCCTCGAAGGTGACGACGCGGGTGTCGTAGAGCGAGTTGGGGCTTTCGCGGCCGGTGACGATGACGTTGCCCTTGTAGAGCTTCAGCCGCACGCGGCCGGTCACGCTGTGCTGGCTCTCGTCGATCAGCGCCTGCAGCATGCGACGCTCGGGACTGAACCAGAAGCCGTTGTAGATCAGCTCGGCATAGCGCGGCATCAGGCTGTCCTTGAGGTGGCCCGCCTCGCGATCCAGCGTGATGGTTTCCATGTTGCGGTGCGCGGCGAGCAGGATGGTGCCGCCGGGGGTCTCGTAGATGCCGCGCGACTTCATGCCGACGAAGCGGTTTTCGACCAGGTCGAGGCGGCCGATGCCGTTCTCGCGGCCGAGCGCGTTGAGCTTCGTCAGCAGGGCGGCGGGGGAGAGGGCTTCGCCGTTGATCGCCACCGGGTCGCCATGGACGAAATCGATGCTGATCTCGGTGGCGCGGTCGGGGGCGGATTCGGGCGAGATCGTGCGCTGGAACACGATCTCGTCGGGCGGGGAGGCGGGGTCTTCGAGGATCTTGCCCTCGGAGGAGGAGTGCAACAGGTTCGCGTCCACGCTGAACGGCGCCTCGCCGCGCTTGTCCTTGGTGACGGGAATCTGGTGGGTCTCGGCGAATTCGAGCAGCTTCGTGCGTGAAGTGAGATCCCATTCGCGCCAGGGAGCGATGACCTTCACGTCGGGCTTGAGCGCGTAATAGCTCAGTTCGAAGCGGACCTGGTCGTTGCCCTTGCCGGTCGCGCCATGGGCGACGGCGTCCGCACCCACGGCCTCGGCGATCTCGATCTGGCGCTGGGCGATCAGCGGGCGCGCGATGGAGGTGCCGAGCAGGTACTGTCCCTCGTAGAGGGTGTTGGCGCGGAACATCGGAAAGACGAAGTCCTTCACGAAGGTCTCGCGCAGGTCCTCGACGAAGATCTCCTTCACCCCGAACATCTCGGCCTTGCGGCGCGCGGGTTCGAGCTCCTCGCCCTGGCCGAGATCGGCGGTGAAGGTGACGACCTCGCAGCCGTAATGCTGCTGCAGCCACCGCAGGATCACCGAGGTGTCGAGGCCGCCGGAATAGGCGAGCACCACCTTCTTGACGTCACGATGTTTCGGCGGGCTGCTCACGGGCTGCGGTCTCCTGTTGGCCTGGCTTGCGCATCTAGCACCCGTGACCCTAACAAAAAAGCCCGGGCCGAAGCCCGGGCTTTCGTGTTGTGCCGAAGAAGGGTCGTTCAGCCGGGCGAGTTGATCGCCTGGGCGGGGGTCATCTTCGTCATGTCGGTCATGTTGTCGGCGATGTTGCGCATGATCCACAGCGAGCCGATCAGGATGATCGCCACCACCATGACCGCGAAGCCGAACGAGACCAGCGTCCAGCGCTGGTCCGGGGCGAAGTTGAGATGCAGGAAGAAGCCCAGGTGCACGAACACCTGGATGATGGCGAGGGCGACGATCGCAGACACGATCGTGCCGCGCGAGAAACCGCCGTGCATGACCATCCAGAAGGCGGCGACCGTGAGGATCACCGACAGGATGAAGCCGATCGCATAGGAGGTGACCGAGCCGTGATGCGCGCCGGCATCATGGCTGGTGTGGCTCTCGCCGGCGTGGAGGTCCTTGGCGGAAATCGGGGTGGCCATCACAGCACTCCCATCAGGTAGACGACGGTGAAGACGCAGATCCAGACGATGTCGAGGAAGTGCCAGAACAGGCTGAGGCAGGCGAGCCGGCTGATATAGACCGCGTTGAGCGGCTTGCCGAGCACGGTCATCTGGAACATCAGCGTGGCCATCCAGATCAGCCCGAAGGTGACGTGACCGCCGTGGGTGCCGACCAGGGTGAAGAACGCCGACAGGAAGGCGCTCTTGTCGGGTCCGTGGCCTTCGGCGATCAGCGAGGAGAACTCGCGGATTTCCATGCCGATGAACCCCGCGCCGAACAGGAAGGTGATCGCCAGCCATGCCAGCACCGCCGGCTTGCTGCCCCTGTGGGCGGAGAGCATGGCGAAGCCGTAGGTGACCGACGAGAACAGAAGGAACGCCGTCTCGATGCCGACATCCTTGAGATCGAAGATGTCGCGCCCGGTCACGCCGCCGGCGAACTGGTCGTGCAGCACCGCGAACCCTGCGAACAGGGTCGCGAACAGCACGCAGTCGGTCATCAGGTAGAGCCAGAAGCCGAAGACCTTGGTGGCGCCGGCTTCCTCGTGGTGGTGGTCGTGCGCGTGGTGAGCGCTCGCCGACTCAGTCAGCATAGTGCTTCTCCGAAGCAAGGGCGTCGATGCGCGCGTAATGCGCATTCTGGATACGGGCCACCTCGTCGGGCTGCACGTAGTAGTCGATGTCGTCGTTGCAGGTCTTGATGATCAGCGTGAACATGATCCCGAGCAGGCCGATCGCGGCGAGCCAGAAGATCGACCAGATCAGCGCGAACCCCATCACGCCGGCGAAGATGCCGATGAACAGCCCGGCCGCGGTGTTCTTGGGCATGTGGATCGGCTGGTAGTTGTCACGGGTGTGGAAGATGATCTCACCGCGGTTCTTCGCCGTCCACAGCGGCTCGGCGCTGTCGACTTCCGGGATGGTGGCGAAGTTGTAGAACGGCGGGGGCGAGGAGACCGCCCATTCCAGCGTGCGGCCGTGCCACGGATCGCCGGTGACATCGGCCAGCTCAGCGCGGTGGCGGATCGACACCACGATCTGTACCAGCTGGCAGATGATGCCGCACATGATCAGCACGGCGCCGAACAGCGCGATGTGCATCCACGGCGTGTAGGCCGGGTTGTCATAGTGCTGCATGCGGCGCGTCGCACCCAGGAAGCCGAGCACATAGAGCGGCATGAAGGCGAAGTAGAAGCCGGTCAGCCAGAACCAGAACGCCCGCTTGCCCCATTTCTCGTCGAGCTTGAAGCCGAACACCTTGGGGAACCAGTAGGTCACGCCGGCGAGGTAGCCGAACACCGCGCCGCCGATGATGACGTTGTGGAAGTGCGCGATCAGGAACAGCGAGTTGTGCAGCACGAAGTCGATGCCCGGCACGGCGAGCATCACGCCGGTCATGCCGCCGATCGAGAAGGTGACCATGAAGCCCACGGTCCACAGCATCGGGGTCTGGAACGTCACCCGCCCGCCATAGATGGTGAACAGCCAGTTGAAGATCTTCACGCCCGTGGGCACGGCGATGATCATCGTCGCGATGCCGAAGAAGGCATTGACGTTCGCACCCGACCCCATGGTGAAGAAGTGGTGCAGCCAGACGATGAACGAGAGCACGGTGATGGCGATGGTCGCCCACACCATGGAGGTGTAGCCGAACAGCCGCTTCTGCGAGTAGGTCGAGGTGACTTCCGAGAACACGCCGAACGCCGGCAGGATCAGGATGTAGACCTCGGGGTGACCCCACACCCAGATGAGGTTCACATACATCATCTGGTTGCCGCCCAGCTCGTTGGTGAAGAAGTGGAAGCCGAGATAGCGGTCGAGCGACAGCATCGTCAGCGTCACCGTCAGCACCGGGAACGCGGCCATGATCAGCACCGAGGTGCACAGGATCGTCCACACGAACACCGGCATACGGAAAAAGGTCATGCCGGGCGCACGCATCTTGAGGATGGTGACGAAGAAGTTCACACCCGTCAGCAGCGTGCCGATACCCGAGATCTGGAGTGACCAGATCCAGTAGTCGACACCGACATCCGGACTGAACTGGATGCCCGAGAGCGGCGGGTATTCGAGCCAGCCGTTACGGGCGAAGGCGCCGAGCGCGAGCGAGAGGTTGATCAGACCCACGCTGACCGCGGTGAGCCAGAAGCTGACCGAGTTCAGGAACGGGAACGCCACGTCGCGCGCGCCGATCTGCAGCGGGGTCGCGATGTTCATCAGCCCGATGACGAAGGTCATCGCGACGAAGAAGATCATGATCGTGCCGTGCGCCGAGAAGATCTGGTCGTAGTGCTCGGGCGGCAGGTAGCCCTTGTGTCCGGGCCCGGCGAGGGCCAGCTGGCTGCGCATCATGATCGCATCGGCGAAGCCGCGCAGCAGCATCACGAAGGCGACCACGATATACATCACGCCGATCTTCTTGTGATCGACGGAAGTGAGCCATTCCGTCCACAGATAGCCCCAGGCCTTCGCCTTGGTGACCACCGCGAGCACGGCCAGCACCACCAGCCCCATGAAGGCCACGGCGCCGAGCTCGATCGGATTGTCGAATGGAATGGATGACCAGTTGAGTTTGCCGAGCATGACCTTAGTTCCCCATGCCTGAATGGCCGCTCATGCCAGGCATCGTCTCACCCGCCGGTGCAGCATCCGCACCATGCATGGCGTCACGCATCGCCTCGCCCTTGCCCATGAATTTGTCGATGTAAGCCTGGAAAGGATTGCCCTCGACCGAACCGAAATAGGTCGCCGGGACCGCGATCGTCGGCTTTTCCAGCTCTGCGATTGCACCGGCGTCGAGTGCCCGCCCGCTGGCGCGGACATGGTCGAGCCAGGTGTCGAAATCGGCCGGAGTCGCGGTGGCGATCGCGTTGAAGTGCATGTCGGAGAAGCCGTCGCCGCTGAAATTCGCCGACTGGCCGAAATAGGTTCCGGGCTTGTTGGCGATCAGATGAAGCTGGGTCTTCATGCCGGCCATCGCATAGATCTGCGTGCCGAGCTGCGGGATGAAGAACGAGTTCATCACGGTGTCGGAGGTGATGACGAAATCGACCGGCCGGTTCACCGGAAAGGCGACCTCGTTGATCGTCGCGACATGCTGCTCGGGGTAGATGAACAGCCACTTCCAGTCGAGCGCGACCACTTCGACCTCGAGCGGCTTGTTCGCCGCGGCCGGATCGGGGACCACGCCGGCCTCGGCGGTGGTCAGCGGCCGGTAAGGGTCGAGCGAGTGGGTCGTCTCGAAGGTGATGTAGCCGAGGATGGCGATGATCAGGCAGGGCACCGCCCACACCGTGATCTCGATCGCCGTCGAGTGATGGAAGTCGGGCAGGTAGCGCGCGCGGGTGTTCGAGGCGCGGTAGTGCCAGGCGAACCACAGCGTCAGCACGATCACCGGCACCACCACCAGCAGCATCAGGCCGACCGCGGTGAAGATCAGTGTACGCTCGGCCTCGCCGACCGCACCCATCGGGTTGAGCACGCCCTCGCACCCGCCCAGGGGCAGGGCGAGCGACAGCAGTGCCGCCGGCGACACGCGCCGCAGCACCCCGCCTGCGGGCACCCTCCCTGCTCTGCCAGAACCCGGTGTCAGCCTCATGTCTCAGCCTCGTCGCTTGCTGGTGATCGCCGCTCCGCCTCAGGGAGACGGTTGACGGCACCGAAAAAAGGCAGCTTTCCTACCTAATCCCATCGCTGGTTGTTCTGCGTCCCGGACGGGAACGCGTCAAGCCGCCGCCCCTTGCTGCGGAAACCCGCAACTGTACCGATCGTAGAACAGTTTCCACGGCCCTGTTGCGGCAAGGCCACGCCCCCCTTGCAGGAGACCCCCGACATGCTGGCTGTCACCTTGGCTCTCACGCTCATCGTCGTCGTGATCGCGGCAATCGCGGTGGTCTCCGCTCTGCGCGCCCGCCTGGGCGACGGGCGGCCGCATGTCACGGTCGTGCAGGAGGACGCCGACGGCGTCATGGAGGTCAAGCGCGAGTAGCGACAGTCGCTGCTCACGCGACCGGCTCCGCTCCGACCGGTATGCCGCGCTGCCGGCGGCCCTCCGTGCGAAGCTGCCCACACGCGGCGAGGATGTCGCGCCCGCGTGGCGTGCGGATCGGCGAGGAGAACCCCGCCTCCATGACGATATTGGCGAATTTCTCCAGATTGCGCGGTGTGCTCGGCTTGTAGCTGCTGCCCGGCCAGGGATTGAACGGGATCAGATTGACCTTTGCCGGCAACCCGGCGATCAGCCGCACCAGCGCGCGCGCCTCCGCCTCGGAATCGTTGATCCCGTCGAGCATGATGTATTCGAAGGTGATGCGCCGCGCGTTCGAGGCCGCCGGATAGCGCCGGCAGGCGGCGATCAACTCGCGGATCGGATATTTGCGGTTCAGAGGCACCAGCTCGTCGCGCAGATCGTCGGTGACCGCATGCAGCGAGATCGCCAGGTTCACGCCGAGTTCCTCGCCGCAGCGGTCCATCATCGGCACCACGCCCGAGGTCGAAAGCGTGATGCGACGGCGCGACAGCGCGATGCCCTCGTTGTCCATCACGATGCGCATCGCACGCGCGACATTGTCGTAATTGTAGAGAGGCTCGCCCATGCCCATCAGCACGATGGTCGACAGCAGCCGCGGCGTCTCGCCCTTCGGGCTCGGCCACTCGCTGTAGCGGTCGCGCGCCGCCATGAACTGGCCGACGATCTCGGCCGGACCCAGATTGCGCACCAGTGCCTGGGTGCCGGTATGGCAGAAGCGGCACGACAGCGTGCATCCCACCTGTGACGAGATGCACACCGCGCCGCGATCCTCGCGCCGGTCGGGAATGTAGACGGTCTCCGCCTCCTGCCCGTCACGGAAACGGAACAGCCATTTGCGGGTCTCGTCGCGGCTGGTCTGTTCGGTGGCGATCTCCGGCCGCCCGACGATGAAATGCTCGGCCAGCCGCGCCTGCAGCGGCCTGGCGATCGAGGTCATCGTGGCGAAATCGGTCGCGCCCTGATGATAGATCCAGTGCCAGAGCTGCTTGGCCCGGAACGGCTTCTCGCCGATCTCGGCCAGCGCCGCTGCCAGCTCCTCGCGGCTCAGCCCCACCAGATCGCGCCGACCGTCGGCGGTGCGCGCCGCCGGCGGGGCGAACAGGGCCGACTTGGCCAGGATCCGAGCGCGTTCCGCCTCGCCGAGCGAGGCAGCCTCGCGCGAGTCCCGCACGCCTGCGTCGGCCGGCCGTCCCACGCCGCTGTCGATCACATCCAAACCGTACCCTCTCGTCATCACAAGCCTGTGTTCCTCGCTGCCATGGCGGCCGTGAGGTTGCACCGGCGCTCCTTGCGCAATAGCCGCTGACGCCCGTTTTTTCCAATCAATTCGGCCCGGAGTTCCGGTCGCGACGACGTCTCCGATCGTACGGTCCGCGCTCACGAAGCGTCGTGAACCGTCACAGGATTGCCACGTTCTCGTTGTGCTTTCGGTGCAGCACTTCGGCGCAGGGGAGGGTGGCATGGACGATCTGGAATACAACGCCAAGCTCGAGGAACTCGATCATCTGCTGAACGACGACGTGGTCGAGATGGAGCCCAGCCGGGTCTGGTCTCTGCTTCTCGAGGTCTCGCAGCATGATCTCGGCGGTTTCGAAGCGCGCGCCTGAGCGTTTCAGGGCGCGTAGCTCGCGCCCAGGATGAACTCGCGATTGCCTTCCGGGCCGGTGATCGGGCTCTCGACGATCCCCTTCACCGTCCAGCCCGGCAAGCCACGCCACCACGTCTCGATGGTGGCGCAGACTGCCGCATGAACGGCCGGATCGCGTACCACGCCCTTCGCGCCGACCTGGCCCGGACCGGCCTCGAACTGCGGTTTGATCAACACCGCCGCCCAGGCACCCGGCGCACACAGCGCCAGCCCCGCCGGCAGCACCGTCCGCAGCCCGATGAAGCTCGCATCGCACACCAGGCAGCCGATCGGGTCGGCGATGACCGATGCATCGAGCGTGCGCGCGTTGGTCTTCTCCAGAACCACCACGCGAGGATCCGAGCGCAGCTTCCAGGCGAGCTGCCCATGCCCGACATCGACCGCATGGACCTTGGCCGCGCCGCGGGCGAGCAGCACATCGGTGAATCCGCCCGTCGAGGCGCCGATATCGAGTCCGATCCGCCCCTCGGGCGACAGGTCGAATGCCGACAGGGCGTGATCGAGCTTCAGCCCGCCGCGCGACACCCAGGGATGATCCTGACCGCGCAGGGTGAGGGGGGCGTCCTCGGCCAGCAGGTCGCCCGCCTTGGCGACCCGCTTCTCGCCGGTGAACACCAGTCCGGCCAGGATCAGTGCCTGCGCACGCGCCCGGCTCTCGACCAGACCGCGGGTCACGAGCATCTGGTCGGCGCGGATCTTGGCCAATTACTCTTCTTGTTCTGAAAAAAAGAACACAACAAGACTTCTACCCAAAGAAGGATGCGCGCACCCGCACGCATTCGTCCAGCGGATCGAAGTTTCTTGGTTCTTTTTTTCAACAAGGAACATCAGCTCTTGCGCTCGACCATATGCACGGCCAGCGCCCGCAGCGCATCCGCCTCCGGCCCGAAGCTGCCCAGATGCGCGACCGCGGCCTGCGCCAGCCGCAGCGCCTCGGCACGCGCGCCGTCGATGCCGAGCAGGCTGACGAAGGTGGACTTGCCGGCGGCGAGGTCCTTGCCGGCGGTCTTGCCCAGCACCTCGGCCGGGGCGGTCGCGTCCAGCACGTCGTCGGCCACCTGGAAGGCGGTGCCGATGTCGCGGCCATAGGCGAGCAGGCTGTCGCGTACCGCGACCGGCGCATCGGCGAGGATGGCGCCGGCCTCGGCGGAGAAACGGATCAGCGCGCCGGTCTTGAGCGCATGCAGGCGTCGCACCTGGTCGAGATCGAAGCGTGTCTTCTCGCCCTCCATGTCGATCATCTGCCCGCCAACCATGCCGTCCGCGCCCGAAGCGAGGGCAAAGGCGGTGATCAGCCGGCAGCGGACCGCCGCATCCTCCGCGGTGGCGGCATCGGCCAGCACCTCGAAGGCGCGGGTCTGCAAGGCGTCGCCGGCGAGGATCGCGGTGGCCTCGTCGAAACGGCGGTGACAACTCGGCTGGCCGCGGCGCAGGTCGTCGTCGTCCATTGCCGGCAGGTCGTCATGCACCAGCGAGTAGGCGTGCAGCATCTCGACCGAGGCCGCCGCCCGCAGCGCACCCGAGCGGGGCGCGCCGCACAGCGCCGCGCCCTCGACGATCAGGAAGCCGCGCAGACGCTTGCCCCCGCCGAGGGCCGCGTAGCGCATCGCCTCCACCACGCGCCTCTCAGGGCCGGCCGGCAGCGGCAGCAGGGCCGCGAGCACCGTCTCGATCTCGCGCGCGGTCTGTGACAGTCGCGCACCCAGCTCGAGGCGCGCACCAGGTTCGGCCAGGGTCTGATTCATCGTGCGCCTCCCTGCGCGCCGAACGCGGCCTGTCCACCGGGCTCGTCGTGGAGGCTGACCGAACCGTCCTGGGCGACCACGATGGCCGCCATCCGCGTCTCCGCCTCGGCGAGCTTCGTCTCGCAATGCCTGCGCAGGGCCGCGCCGCGCTCATAGGCGGTGATCGCGTCGTCGAGCTTCTGCTGGCCGCCCTCCAGACCCCGCACGATGCGCTCGAGCTCGGCAAGCGCGTCCTCGAAGGACAGGCGGGCGATATCGGCGTGCGGCTCGGGCATCGGTAGAGAACTCCAGACAGTCAGCAGCCCGGGGCATAGACCCTGGGCCGGGCGTTGCCAAATCCTCGCTCAGTCCTCGCGGCGACGGATGACGAAGGTAAAGACGCCCGCTTCCTCGCCGACCGAGATCAGCCGGTGGCCGGTCTCGCGACAGAAGGCGGTGAAATCGCCCGGGGCGGCGCGGTCGGTCGCCAGCACGCGCAGCCGCGCGCCGGGACCGAGCTCGCGCAGGCGGCGGTTGGCCTTGAGCACCGGCAGCGGGCAGGCGAGGCCGCGCAGGTCGAGGATCGTGTCGGCAATCGGGAGGGCGGGCGTGGTCATGACGGCGCACGATCCGGCAATTTCCCCGCCGCGTCCATTGCTCTAGTCTCGGCGCAGCTAGAGACGCCACCGGGCCAGGGGCGAAGAGGGAGTACGAGACAGGATGGCGCGCAGCAGCAGCGATGTCGATTTCCGCGCGGGGATCGATTTCGGCGGGACCAAGATCGAGATCGCCGCCCTGGGCCGCGACGGCACCACGCTGATGCGCCGGCGGGTGCCCAACCCGGGCTCCTACGAGGCGGCGATCGTGGCGATCGTCGGCCTCGTCGAGGGTGCGGAGGCGGAGATCGGCGGCCGCGCCTCGGTCGGCATCGGCATTCCCGGCGCGATCAGCCCCGATAGCGGGCTGGTGAAGAACGCCAACTCCACCTGGCTCAACGGCAAGCCGTTCGGGCATGACCTCTCCGAGGCGCTGGCGCGCGAGGTGCGGGTCGAGAACGATGCCAACTGCTTCGCGCTGTCAGAGGCGGTGGACGGTGCGGGTGCGGGTTACCGCACCGTGTTCGGCATCATCCTGGGCACCGGCATGGGCGGCGGAATCATCGTCGATCGTCGGCCGCTGAGCGGTCCGCACCATATCTGCGGCGAATGGGGTCATGTGCCGCTGCCCTGGCCGAACGAGGCCGACATGCCGTTCCCGAAATGCTTCTGCGGCAATTCCGGCTGCATGGAGCGCTATCTGTGCGGCTCGGCGCTGGCCGAGGATTGCGACGGGCCGGGCCATCGCGATGCCAAGGAGATCCCCGCCCGTGCCGAGGCCGGCGACGAGCGCGCCATCGCCGCACTCACCCGCCATGCCGACCGTCTGGCGCGCGGCATCGCCATGCTGGTCAACATTCTCGATCCCGATGCGATCGTCATCGGCGGCGGGCTGTCGAACATGAGCCATCTCTATGCGCAGGTGCCGGAACTGGTCGCCCGCAACGTCATCAGTCCGCGCTTCACCACCCCGATCCTGCGCAACCTGCACGGCGACAGCTCCGGCGTGCGCGGCGCGGCGTGGCTGTGGGGGGCGGACGGACCGAAGGCGGGGGCCTCCGAGCCGGTCGGCACCGTCTCTGCGCCGAAGACCGTCTGACGCAGGCCCCTCGCATCGGGCCGCCGCCCGGGCCGGTCACGGTCCTCTGCCGGGCCTGCTTTCACTTCTGGCGGGAGCAGCAGGGTGCGCCCGTGCGCTGCCCGCGCTGCGGCCGGTCCCGGCTGGTCGCACATCCCGAGCTCGACCGGCTGGCGGTCGCGCATGTCGATTGCGACGCCTTCTACTGCAGTGTCGAGAAGCGCGACCGCCCGGAGCTGGCCGACCGGCCGGTGATCGTCGGCGGCGGCAGTCGCGGCGTGGTGAGCTCGGCCTGCTACATCGCGCGCATGCGCGGTGTGCGCAGTGCGATGCCGATGTTCACCGCGCTCGCCGCCTGTCCCGATGCGGTGGTGATTCGGCCTGATTTCGCCAGTTATGCCCGAGTCGCGCGCTCCTTGCGCGCGATGATGGAGGCGCTGACTCCGCTGGTGCAGCCGCTGTCGATCGACGAGGCGGTGCTCGATCTTTCTGGAACCGAGGCGCTGCATCGCGCACCCCCGGCGGTGATGCTGGCCCGTCTCGCCGCCCGCGTCGAGGCGGAGGAGCGAATCACGGTCTCGATCGGGCTGAGCTCGAACCGCCTGCTTGCCAAGCTCGCCGCCGGGATCGACAAGCCGCGCGGTTTCGCCGTGCTGGGCAGCGAGGCGCCGCACTGGCTGGCCGCGCGCGGCGTGCGCACCCTGCCGGGCATCGGCCCGGCCCAGGAACGTGCGCTCGTGGCGCGCGGCTTCACCACGCTCGGCCAACTCCAGGCGCTGGGCCCGCGCGAGGCACAGTCGCGTCTGGGCCCCGACGGCCCGGCGCTGGTGCTGCGGGCGCGCGGGATCGACACCAGGCGCATCGATCCCGCGCGGGAGACGAAATCGGTCAGTGCCGAGACCACCTTCGATCGCGATCTGCGCACGCTGCCGGCACTGGAGGCGGAGTTGTGGCGGCTGTGCGAGCGTCTCGGTGCGAGGCTGCGTGACAAGGATCTCGCCGCGGGCGGCGTGGTGCTCAAGCTCAAGACCGCCGCCTTCCGTAGCCGCACCCGCACGCAGCGCCTGCATGCGCCGACCCGCCTGCCCGACACATTGTTCGCCACCGCCCGCAAACTGCTCGCCCGCGAGATCGACGGCACCGAATTCCGCCTGATCGGCATCGGTGCGGCGCCGATCCGGCCGGGCGCGGAAGCCGATCGCGCCGACCTGTCCGACCCGGCGCTGCCGCGTCGCGTGGCGACCCAACAGGCGATCGACGCACTGCGCCTGCGTTTCGGCGCGGCGGCGGTGGGGCGCGGACGTGGGCTGGGGGATACGGGCACGGGGGGCGCACGCACCGGGGATGTCAAGACCGAGCCAAGGTAACACCACGACATTCACAGGTTTGACATTTGTTGCCCTGCAAAAAAACCGCCAATTTCGCGCCAGTGAATTGACGTTTAGGGCAACCTGCGGAACACCTTGTCTGAAGTATTGACTGATTTCACGGATGGGCCTCATGACACGGACCTCGACGTTTGCCCGCTTCCTCTCGGCCAGCCTGCTTGCCCCGACGCTGCTCGCTGTCCCGGCCCTGGCCGCGCCGATCACCTTTCCCCTCGATCCCGGCCATTCGCAGGTCAAGCTGACCGGCTACGGCGTCGGCTTCATCCCCAACAGCGGCGCCTTCCACGACTACAAGGGCACGCTGACCATCGACCCGGACAATATCAATTTCTGCAAGGTCAACCTGGTGATGCAGGTCAAGAGCCTTGACATGGGCATGGTGACCAGCACCGTGCTGGCCAAGGACTTCATGGACCCCGACACCTACCCGACCAGCTCTTTCACCGGCGCGTGCAAGCCCGGCGCCGATGGCCCGGTGCTGGCCGGCGACCTCACCGTGCACGGCCAGACGCATCCGTTCGAGCTGCAGGTCACGTTCAAGGACCATGTGCTGACCAATTCCGGCACGTTCAAGCGGTCGGAATGGGGCATTACCGGCCATCAGGGCATGATCGGCAACGCGACCAAGGTGACAGTCATCACCCATCTGCCCGACAGCATCGTCTTCAAGAACGATCCCAATAACTGATCCGCGCGGTCGGGTGGGGCGGTCCGGCTGCGTGAGCGGCCGTTGTCGTCCACCCGGCCAGCCCGTGGCCGTGGCGGCTGGTGCGCGCCGCGGTGCCGCCATCCCCGGCAGAAACGCCGGTCGATGTCGTGGAATCGGTCGTCGTTTCGTCCGGGTCGGCGGTATCGTCGGCGGATGTCTGCTCGTTATCGGCCTGCGAAACGGTGGAATTCGTCTCGCTGTACGACGCGCTGACTGTGCTCATCATCGCCTGTGTCGCGGCGAACTGAGCCGGGACCACCGTCTTGAGATAGCGGGTCTGCGACATGCTGGCGTCGTTGTAGGCGGCCAGGCGCGCATCTTTCGACGCGCCGGGGTCGCTGATGATCGCGGTGTCTGTCGCAAGCCTGGCCGAAAGCTGCTGATAGGCCGTCTGTGCGGCATCAGACAGCGTGACTGTATCGACGCTGGTGCTGGCATGGAGCGATCGTTGGCGATCGCGGGTCGCCTGCGCTGAAGATGAACCAACCGGCGCGGCCACGCCGCCGCCGGATGGCGCGTTCGCCCCGACAGGCATTGCGGCCATGATGGTCACCGGCGTGCTCCGTTCCGATCTCCGCCACGATCCTGACGGAGAATTAGTTAATGCGAGGTTAACGCGGCGTCGGTGAGCGCGGGGTCGAACACGCGCGTCTCGCCCTGGCTGGGCTCGGGGCGGATGCCGAGCAGGGCCGCCAGCAGCGCATAGACATCCACGTTGGGGAATTCCGGCAGCACCGAGGCGGGGCGGAAATCCGGCCCGTGTGCCAAGAACAGTGCTGCCATCTCCGGGTCGGCGATGTCATAGCCATGCGCGCCGCCATCGCTGTCTTCCAGCTGGCTCGGACGCTCAGCGATCACCCAGCCCGATCCGGCGAGGCAGAAGAACGGCAGCACGCGCGGATTGCTCCCGAAATCGAGTCGCTTCGGGATGTCCTGCCGTCGCCAGCACTGCATGTGCGCGTGCGGCGCGAGCAGGATGCGCGCCACCTTCGCCTCGCGCCCCTCGCGCGGGCGGATATCGGCGATCGGCCCGTCGGTGAGGATGTCGGCGCTCGAACTTCCCAGCATCTGGTCCAGCCGGATCACCTGACCCCGCGGGACCGCCTCCATGCCGTGATCCGACACCACGACGATATCGATCCTGTCGAGCAGGCCACGCGCCCGCAGCCCTTCGACCAGCCGGCCGAGGGCCGCGTCCACGCGCCGGATCGCATCGTTCACTCCGCTGCTGTCCGGCCCGTCGCGGTGGCCGGCGGAATCGACGCCTTCGAAATACAGCGCCAGCAACCCCGGCCGCGTGCCGTCATCCGGCGCATCGAGCCAGTGCAGCACCGTATCCACACGAGTCGCATAGGCTGCATGGCCGTCATATTCACTGCTCGCCGCCGGCAGGATGCCGTGATTGGGCGTCGTCGAGCCTGGCCAGAACTCGATGGCACTGCGCACGCCCTGCCGTGCCGCGGTGACCCAGATCGGTGTCGCCTCCTGCCACCAGAACGGCTCGTGCACCGCCCGCGCATCGTCGATCTCGAAGCGATGCGACGGATCGGCGGGGTCTTCCATCCGGTTGGAGATCACCCCGTGATGATCTGGATCGAGTCCGGTGACCAGCGTGGTGTGGTTGGGAAATGTGATCGACGGAAACGCCGGCCGCATCGCCACCGCCCGCGCGCCTCCCGCCGCCAGCGCCGACAGGGTCGGTGTCAGCCCGCGATCGAGATAGTCGGCCCGGAACCCGTCGATCGACACCAGCAGCACCGTGCGCCTCGGCGGATGGTCGCCGGGGCCGCGTGCGGCCAGTTCGTTGGTCGCGCATCCTGCCAGCAGCAGCGCCAGGGTGGCGAGCAGCCCGGCGCGTTGCCGCCGGTGCGGCTTTGCATCCCTCCTCCGGTGGGCCAGAGTGCCTGGCGCAAGCAAGGATCCCGGCATGTCTTCTCCTGTGCCCCAGCCCGTCGCCGCTCCGCTGAGCCGGGCGGCGATCTTCCTGACCCTGACTCTCGGCGACGGCCCGGATGTGGACAAGACCGTCCGTGCGCTGTGCGCCGATCTCTCCGGCATCAAGCGCGCTGTGGGCTTCCGTGACCTCCATGGGGCGCTGTCCTGCGTGATGGGCTTCGGCGATGCCGCCTGGCGGCGGCTGTTCCCGGACGCGACGCCGAAGGACCTGCATGCCTTCCGCCCCATCGACGGTGTTCACCACGCCCCAGCCACACCGGGCGACATCCTGCTGCATCTTCGCGCCACACGGATGGATCTGTGTTTCGAGATCGCGGCCCAGCTCATGGAGCGGCTCGGCGGGGTCAGCAGGGTCGTCGACGAGGTGCATGGCTTCAAGTATTTCGACGACCGCGACCTGATCGGCTTCGTCGACGGCACCGAGAACCCGACCGGCCCGGCGATCGACGCTTCCGTGCTGATCGGCAACGAGGATCCGGGCTTTGCGGGTGGCTCCTGGGTCATTACCCAGAAATACCTCCACGACCTGCCCGCCTGGAACGCCCTGCCGGTCGAGACCCAGGAGAAGATCATCGGGCGTCGGAAGCTTTCCGACATCGAGCTGCTCGATGACGTCAAACCCTCCTACGCACACAACGCGCTGACCTCGATCAGCGACGAGCACGGCAATCCGCTGCAGATCCTGCGTGACAACATGCCGTTCGGCGAGATCGGGCGCGGCGAATTCGGCACGTTCTTCATCGGCTACGCGCGCGCTCCCGGCACGATCGAGCGGATGCTGGACAACATGTTCATCGGCAACCCGCCCGGCAATCATGACCGGCTGCTGGATTTCAGCCGCGCGGTGACGGGCAACCTCTATTTCGTGCCGACCGCCGATTTCCTCGACGCGGTCGGCTAGGGGCGCAAGCCTGTCGCCGGACGACCCTACCGCTCCGGCCGCGTCCAGCCTGGCGGCCGCCACAGATGGCCGAGCCGGTCCGCCCACCGGCCGGGCCGGGCGACGTCGCGCCACATCGCGACGAACTCGTGCAGGTTGACGGCGAGCGGGTTGCGCATCCCGCCTGCCACCGCGCCACCGCGCCACCGAGATGGCGCGGTGGCACGATGCCGTATTCGACCGGGACGGTCTCCGCGACGTAGGTGCCGAACCAGCGATCGAAGATGACGATCATGCCGCCGTAATTGCGGTCAAGATAGCCGGCGTTGCGCCCGTGATGCACGCGGTGGTTCGAGGGCGTGTCGAAGACATATTCGATCCAGCCCGGCAGGCGACCGACCGACTCGGTGTGCACGAAGAACTGATAGAACAGGTCCACGCCGTAGAGCAGGAACACCACACCCGGCGGCACGCCGAGCCACACCAGCGGCAGGAAGAACAGCCACCAGCCGGTCACCGGATACAGCACGCCCTGTCGCATCGCGGTGGAGAGATCCATCCGCGTCGAGCTGTGATGCACGACATGCGCGCTCCAGAACCAGCGGATCCGGTGGCTGGCGCGATGGAACCAGTAATAGCAGAACTCGACGCCGAGCATGATCGGCAGGACGGTCCATCCCGTCACCGGAATGTCGAACAGCCGGAAGCGATAGACCAGCAGCGATGCCGCGCCGACGAACAGGATATGGGCGCCGATATCGGCGATCTGGTACAGGCCACCGAGATTGGCATTCAGCAGCGCCTCGCCCCAGTCGTAGCGGACCCGGCGGCCCCGGCCGCGCATGATCTGATACTCGATGGCGAAGCTGATCAGCAGGATCGGCGTGACGGAAACGAGCAGGACGCTCTTCCAGTCCACGTCATCGCCCATGGCCCAGTGCAGCAGGTGCCGCACGCCTGCGAGGGATACATCCGGCACCGCGTACCTCCCGACCGGGCGGTCTTGCCGCCGCTCCGGTCCACAAGTCCGCACCCTGTCACAGGAGCAGACCGCGGATCATGCTCTAATTCGCGACCCGGACGCGACCGGATTGTGGCCTGTATGCGGGCTCGAAACGATCCTTCAGCCGCAGGAACGGGCGTTCGACGACATGATAGGACAACGCCGCCATCGCGATGCTGAGCGGGATCGACGCCAGCACCTTGAGCTGGAGATGCGGATCCATCCGCAGATGCACCAGCAGGGTGAAATGCCACAGATAGATGCCGTATGACCATTTGCCGAGCAGCACCAGCGGCGGCAGCGACAGGACCCGGCCGAACCGGCTCCCCGGGCGCTGGCTGAGGCTCAGGATCACCACGGCGGCGCACAGCCCGATGCCAAGCATCGTGCAGCTCAGCGCGAACGGGTCCGATGGCGCGCCGCGCAGCACGAACACGGCAATCAGTCCCACCGCCAGCGGCCAGGCCCGCGCCAGCGCCCCGACACTCTCGCGCGCGGCGCCGTGCTGCACGAGCCATAGCGACAGCGCGCAGCCGATCAGCAACTGGTCGGCCCGCGCATCGAAGCCGAAATAGACACGTGCGAAATCCGGCGCCGTCAGCAGCAGATGCGTGCGCCAGAGGGCGATGGCGACGATCGCGCCGCCAAGTGCGGGCAGCCGCCACCGCGCCCCCAGCCGGGTCAGGCCGAGCAGCAGCCAGGGCCACAGCAGGTAGAACTGTTCCTCGACGGCCAGTGACCAGGTGTGCCCCAGCGTCGTCCACGAATGGTAGTTCGAGGACGCGCGCAGGACATCCATCGTGTAGGTCAGCGCCGCCACCGCATCCCACACCGGATGCGCACTGCCCGCGCCCATGAAGCGCGTCATCAGCAGATCGCCGATCACCATGAACACCAGCGCGGGCATCAGGCGCAGGGCGCGGCGCAGATAGAACGCGCCGAGATGGATCGAGCCGCGCTCGCGCAGTTCCCGCATCAGGATCGAGGTGATCAGGAAGCCGCTGAGCACGAAGAAGATGTCGACACCGACATCCCCGCCCGGAAATCGCCGGTTCGAGACGTGCACGAGCATCACCAGCCCGACGGCGACCGCCCGCAGCCCGTCCAGCGCCCGGACATGGCCGCGAAGCGGCTCGGTGGTCTGCGGCGCTCCGGAGGTGCAGGATGAGGCGACGCTGGACAACGGGGCGATTTCCATCCGACAGCAATGTGACGCAGCAATGTGACGCGAATTCGAGACGTTATCTCAGGTGGAAAATATCGTCGTAAATTAGAGACATTGCAATCACGGAATGCACCGGCCGGCCCATGGCCAGACCGGCGGCGTCTTTCCCGGCTGGCGTCGCTCAGCCCTTGACCATCTTCGGCGGCAGCTCGACGCGCAGCGACAGCTCCTTGAGCCGCTCGGGCGCCACCGGGGCGGGCGCGCCCATCATCAGGTCCTCGCCCTGCTGGTTGAGCGGAAAGAGGATCACCTCGCGGATGTTCGGCTCGTCGGCGAGCAGCATCACCATCCGGTCCACGCCCGGGGCCGAGCCGCCATGCGGCGGGGCGCCGAAGCGGAAGGCATTGAGCATGCCGCCGAACCGGGCCTCGACCTCGCTCGCCGGGTAGCCGGCGATCTCGAAGGCGCGGATCATGATGTCGGGGCGGTGGTTGCGGATCGCGCCCGAGGACAGCTCGATGCCGTTGCACACGATGTCGTACTGGAAGGCCTTGATGGTCAGCGGATCCTGCGAGTTCAGCGCCTCCAGCCCGCCCTGCGGCATCGAGAACGGATTGTGGCTGAAATCGATCAGCCCGGTCTCCTCGTTGAGCTCGTACATCGGGAAGTCGACGATCCAGCAGAAGCGGAAGGCGTCCTTCTCGATCAGGTCGAGCTCGGTGCCGATGCGGGTGCGCACGGCGCCTGCGAATTTCGCCGCCTCGTCCGGTTTGCCGGCGGCGAAGAACACCGCATCCCCCGGCTCGAGCCCGCATGCGACGCGCAGGCGTTCGGCACGATCGGCCTCGAGGTTCTTCGCGATCGGGCCCTTGGGGCCGTCGGCGGCGAACTGGATGTAGCCCAGCCCCCCGGCGCCCTCGCCGCGTGCCCAGTCGTTGAGCTTGTCGAAGAAGCCGCGCGGCCGGTCGGCCGCACCCGGGGCGGGGATCGCACGCACGATGCCGCCCGAGGCGGCGATCTTGGCGAACAGCCCGAAGCCGGAGCCGGCGAAATGCTCGGTGACGTCGACGATCTTCAGCGGGTTGCGCAGGTCGGGCTTGTCGGAGCCGTAGAGACGGAGCGCCTCGTCGTAGGGGATGCGCGGGAAGGCGCCCTCGGTCACGCGGCGGCCGCCGCCGAACTCGCTGAACACCCCGGCCATCACCGGCTCGAGGGTGGCGAACACGTCCTCCTGCGTGACGAAGCTCATCTCGAAATCGAGCTGGTAGAACTCGCCCGGGCTGCGGTCGGCGCGCGAGGCCTCGTCGCGAAAGCACGGCGCGATCTGGAAATAGCGGTCGAAGCCGGCCACCATCGCCAGCTGCTTGAACTGCTGCGGTGCCTGCGGCAGGGCGTAGAACCTGCCGGCATGGATGCGCGAGGGCACCAGGAAGTCGCGCGCGCCCTCCGGCGACGAGGCGGTCAGGATCGGGGTCTGGAACTCGGTGAAGCCCTGCTCGATCATCCGCCGGCGCAGCGAGGCGATCACCTGCGCGCGCAGCATCATGTTGCGATGCACCTTGTCGCGGCGCAGGTCGATATAGCGGTATTTCAGCCGCAGCTCGTCGGGATAGTTCTCCGCGCCCGCCACCTGCAGCGGCAGCACGTCGGCGGCCGACTGCACCGAGACCTCCTTCGCGCGCAGCTCGATCTCGCCGGTCGGCAGCTTCGCATTGACGGTCGCACCTTCGCGAAGCACCACCTCGCCGGTGACGGTGATCACGCTCTCGACGCGCAGATGCTCGACCTGCGGCAGCAGCGAGGGCGGAAACACGATCTGGGTGATGCCGAAATGGTCGCGCAGGTCGATGAACAGCAGCCCGCCATGATCGCGCTTGCTGTGCACCCAGCCCGACAGCCGGGCGACGCTGCCCGCTTCGGTGGCGCGCAGGGCGCCGCAATCATGGGTACGGTAGGCGTGCATCGGGCGGGTCCTGACGAGAATGGTCATGAATCGGAGCGGACCCGGAGGAACACGCCGCGTGCGGCTTGTGTCAAGCCACACAGGCGTTAGATGTGACCGCCATGTCCCGTTCTCCCCGTCCGCGATTCCCCGACCCCGTCCTGATCACCGACAGCCGCGCCCTCGCCGAGCTGTGCGAACGTCTTGCAGGCGAGCGCTTCGTGACGGTGGACACCGAATTCATGCGCGAGCGCACCTACTGGCCGGAGCTGTGCGTGGTGCAGCTCGCCGGCGAGCGCGAGGTCGCGGTGATCGACGCGCTCGCCGCGGGGCTCGACCTCGCCCCGCTCGCCGCCCTGTTCGACAACCCGGCCGTCACCAAGGTGTTCCACGCCGCGCGGCAGGACCTTGAGATCTTCCTGCATATCTTCGGCCGGCTGCCCAACCCGCTGTTCGACACCCAGGTCGCGGCGATGGTGGCCGGCTTCGGTGACCAGGTCGGCTATGACGGTCTGGTCGGATCGCTCACCGGCGGCCAGATCGACAAGGCCAACCGCTTCTCCGACTGGTCCGCCCGGCCGCTCACCGCGGCACAGATCGCCTATGCCGCCGCCGACGTCACGTGGCTGCGCGAGGTCTACACGCGACTGCTGGCCCGGCTCGCCGCCGACGGCCGTGCCGACTGGGTGGCCCAGGACATGGCGGCCCTCGCGCAGCCCACCACCTACCGCCCCGATCCGTTCACCCTGTGGGAGAAGCTGCGCCCGCGCACCGGCAACCGCCGCATGCTGGCGGTGCTGCGCGCGCTTGCCGCCTGGCGCGAGCTCGAGGCGCAGAAGATCGACATCCCCCGTCAGCGCCTGCTCAAGGACGAAGCCCTGCTGGAGATCGCCGCCACCCTGCCGTCGGATGCCGCCGCCCTGACGCGCGTGCGCGGCGTCGGCCGCGGCTTCGCCGAGGGGCGCCACGGCGCTGCCCTGCTGGCCGCGATGCAGGACACGCTGGCGACGCCGGAAGGCGAGTGGCCCGCCCCGGCCCGCAACAAGGACGGTCCTCGCCCGTCGCCGGCTTTGGTCGCGCTGCTCAAGGTGCTGCTGGCCGCCAATGCCGAGGCGCATGGTGTCGCACCCAAGCTGCTCGCCAACGCCGAGGACATCGACCGCCTCGCGACCGAGGACCACCCCGACATCGCCGCCCTGCACGGCTGGCGTTTCGAGCTCTACGGACGGGACGCGCTGGCGCTCAAGAGCGGCGAGCGCGCGCTGGCCGTCGATGGCCGCAAGATCGTGCTGGTGGCGCGACCCTCCTGATTCGCAAGCCCCGAATCGCGTCGACGACGCAGTTGTCCCCAGCTTCCACCCTGTTCCACCACAACCAGCCATTGTAGCTGTGATCGCCCGTGGTCTACACTTCATCTAGTGGCCAGACCGAGGGAGGAATACCAGATGGAGTGGACCGAGGAGACGATCCAGCGACTTCGCGCCCTCTGGCAGGAGGGCCACTCGACTGCCGAGATCGGTCGGCGGATGGGGATCAGCAAAAATGCCGTGGTCGGCAAGGCGCATCGGCTCGAGCTGCCGGCGCGACCCTCGCCGATCCGTCGCGAGTCCACGCCCCGCCCGCCGCGTCCCGCAACGCCTCGCCCCGCCGCCGTCAAGCCGGCGCCCCGTCCGGCGGTGGCGCCCGTCGCCGAGCGCCCTGCGCCGCGCCCGCAGCCCGCGTCGTCCGCGAGCAATGTCGTGACGATGCTGCGCGCTCCCGCCGCCCCGGCCGAGAATCGCGCCCCCGCCGAACCGCGCCGCGCCGACCCCTTCGACCCCGGTCCCCGCGCCGAGGAACGCGCCGAGGCGCGGGCGGAACGCTCGGTCCGCCGGCTGACCTCCTGCTGCTGGCCGCTGGGTGAGCCCGGCACCCGCAGCTTCCGCTTCTGCGGCTGCGAGACGGTGCCGGGCAAGCCTTACTGCCTCGAGCACGCCCAGCTGGCCTATGTCCGCATCAAGGACCGCCGCGAAATCGCCTGAACGGGAAAATCGGCTCTGGCGGCCATCCGACGGCGATCCGCTGCGCTTCGGTGCTCACGGCCCGTCAGGCCGCTCCGCTCCGATGCTCGCGGATCACCGACGGGCGGCGGCGCAGTGCGCCGCCTCTGACTCGCCAGAACCGATTTTCGCAGCGGTGTTCGGCGAGGCGATGATTTTTCCATAAAAAACCCGCCCGGGCGGTCCGGGCGGGTTTTTCGTGTCGGCCGCGAACGTCAGACCGGGGCGGGCGCGGGGGCTGCGGCGGGGGAGGGGGCTTCGGAGGGGGTGCGCGCGGGCTCGGCCGGCTTCGGGGCGTCGCCGGTGATCATCTCCAGGTGGCCGCTGACCTGGCCGCCATCCTCGACCTGGAGGCGGCGGCACTTGGCGGTGCCGATCAGCCGGCCGGTGGCGCGCACGATCAGATTGCCGCGCGCGGTCAGCGTACCGTCGATGGTGCCGGCCACTTCCGCATCCTCGACCTCGACCGCACCACGGAACACGCCGCCCTGCGCGACCGAGAGCTCGGCGGCGGCGATCAGGCTCGATTCGACGGTGCCCTCGACCACCAGGCGCTCGGCGTCCTGCACCGTGCCCTGCACGCTGATGCCGCGGCCCACAACGAGCGTGCGACGCTCGTTCAGCGCCGGGCGGGGGGCGGCGGCGGCGCCCGGGATCGGGCCGCCGATCGGCGTGCCCGGCTGACGCGCGGCCGGGGTGGCCGGCGCGGGCGGGGTCGCGGGCGAGGGGGCGGCGGGGAACGGGGTGCGGGTCATGACGGCTGTCTCCTTGGGCTCGGTCGGCCTGGTGTCCCCCCGGCCGGGGGGAGGCGTGGCTGCGGCGTCTTTCGGCGCCGTCGGTGTGTGGGACGCGCTGCCGGCCGGCGGCGAGGCCGGTGACGGTGACGCTGGCGGTTGGCGTTTCTTGAACAAGTGTACCCCGCTCGTACGTTCAGGCTGGTGCCAAGGACCGTGGCATCCGCCACCCGTCACCCGCCGGGATCGATCCGGACGGAAACGGGCCTCAGGCTGCGGATACCGCGATATCGGCGGCTTGCGCGGTGGCGCCTGACAACCGCCTTACACGGTCGCCATCGGCCTCACAAGCCGTCGCACCGGTCCGCCGCCGTCAATCCTGCGCCTCGGTTTGATTTCGTTATGAGCCTGCGCGATCAATTGCTTGCCGCATCGAGTTCGTGCCATGCGCGAACTGTGTCGGGCACACGACTTGCAGTGCTGCGCGCGGCTTGCCAAAGAGGCATGCATCCGACCGGAAGGCCCCGACCGTTGACCCAGACCACACCCTCATCGCCCGCGCGTTTCGATCTGCTCGGCCTAGGCAACGCCATCGTCGATGTCCTAGCGCCGGCGAGCGTGGAGACGCTGGCGGAATACGGGATGATCCCCGGCGCAATGAACCTGATCGACGCCGAGCGCGCCGAGCTTCTCTATGCCGCCCTGCGCGAGATGGCCGCCCGGCCGGGCGCGGGTCACGCCCTGGCGCAGAGCTCTGGCGGATCGGTCGCCAACAGCTGCGTGGCCGCGGCCGCGCTGGGCGCACGGGTCGCCTATCTCGGCACGGTGGCCGAGGACTCGCTGGGCGACATCTTCGCCGACGACATCGCGCGCGCCGGGGTGCATTTCCCCTCGGCGCGGCTGTCGGGCGCGGATGCGCGCGGCACGGCGCGCTGCATGATCCTGGTCGCCCCCGACGGCAGCCGAACGATGAACACCTATCTCGGCGCCTGCACGGCGTTCACCGAGGCGCAGGTCGACGAGGACATCGTCCGCGCCTCCGCCATCATCTATCTCGAGGGCTATCTGTTCGACGATCCGGCCGCCAAGGCAGCGTTCAGGAAGGCGGCAAGGATCGCGCGGCAGGCCGGACGGCGCGTGGCGCTGTCGATCTCCGATCCGTTCTGCGCCGACCGTCATCGGGCCGATTTCCGGGCGCTGCTGGCCGATGTGGATATCCTGTTCGCCAATGAGCTCGAGGCGGAAAGCCTGTTTCAGACCGATTTCGAGGGCGCGGTACGCGCTGTCGCCTCGCTGCCGGTGGCGGTGCTGACGCGCGGCCCGCTCGGCAGCGTGATCCTGTCGGCCGGGGAGCGCATCGAGATCCCCGCCCTGCCGACCGAGGTGGTCGACACCACCGGCGCCGGCGACGCCTATGCCGCCGGCTTCCTCGCCGGTCTCGCCGCCGGTCGGTCCTTGCGCGATTGCGGCCTGACCGCCGCCGCGTGCGCAGCCGAGGTGATCTCGCATTACGGCGCGCGCCCGGAACGCGATCTGCGCGCGGAGGTGGCCGCCGCTATGGCCTGAGTGCCCCGTTTCGAAGTCCGGCGCCGGCCCGCACCCCCACCCGGCCTCCCATTTCAGCAGATTGTCGTGGGTGGCCGGGTGGGGTGCAGGCTGGTGCCGGACACGCAGGCGTGCCTTCAGGCACGTTTGCAAACGGCCACTGAGTTCACTTTAAGGGTGCAAATCGCGGCCTCGCACAGTATCTACCCCCGCATTACGCCCCCCGCGTGATGCACCGCAACATGCGCAGAGGGGCCGCAAAGACCGGCTTGGGGGCCACAGAATCCGTATGGATATCCGCAACATCGCCATCATCGCGCATGTCGACCATGGCAAGACTACGCTGGTCGACCAGCTTCTGAAGCAGTCCGGCGCCTTTCGCGACCACCAGCAGGTGGCCGAGCGCGCGATGGACCGCAACGATCTCGAGCGCGAACGCGGCATCACCATCCTGGCCAAGTGCACCTCGGTGGTGTGGAAGGATGTCCGCATCAACATCATCGACACGCCGGGCCACGCCGATTTCGGCGGCGAGGTCGAGCGCATCCTCAACATGGTGGACGGCGCGATCGTGCTGGTCGATGCCGCCGAGGGCGTGCTGCCGCAGACCAAGTTCGTGGTCGGCAAGGCGCTCGCGCGCGGGCTGAAGCCGATCGTGGTGGTCAACAAGATCGATCGCCAGGACGCCCGCGCCGACGAGGTGCACACCGAGGTGTTCGACCTGTTCGCCGCCCTGGGTGCGACCGACGAGCAGCTCGACTTCCCGATGCTCTATGCCTCCGGCCGTCAGGGCTGGGCGGACGAGGAACTCGAGGGGGCCCGCAAGGATCTCTCGCCGATGTTCGATCTGGTGCTGCGCCACGTGCCCGCACCGGATCTGGACCGTGACGCGCCGTTCGCGATGGTCGCTTCCATCCTCGACTACGACAACTTCCTCGGCCGCGTGCTGACGGGGCGAGTCGAGCAGGGTCGCGCGAAGGTCAACATGCCGCTCAAGGTGCTGCGTCAGGACGGCACCCTGGTCGAGACCGGCCGGCTGACCAAGCTGATGAGCTTCCGCGGGCTGGACCGGGTGCCGGTCGACGAGGTCGAGGCGGGCGACATCATCGCCATCGCCGGCCTGACCGACGCCACCATCCCCGACACGGTCGGCTCACCCGAGATCACCGAGCCGCTCAAGGCGATCCCGGTCGATCCGCCGACCCTGACCATGACTTTCCGTCTCAATGACGGTCCGCTCGGCGGCCGCGAGGGCAAGAAGGTGACCTCGCGCCAGATCCGCGACCGCCTGTTCCGCGAGATCGAGGGCAATGTCGCGATCAAGATCACCGAGAGCCCCGAGAGCGAGGCGTTCGAGGTGGCAGGCCGCGGCGAACTCCAGCTCGGCGTGCTGATCGAGACCATGCGCCGCGAGGGGTTCGAGCTGACCATCGGGCGTCCGCGCGTGCTGACCCGCACCGACGAGGCGACCGGCGAGCGCGAGGAGCCCTATGAGGAGGTCCTGGTCGATGTCGACGAGCCGTTCTCCGGCGTCGTGGTCGAGAAGATGAGCCTGCGGAAGGGACAGATGCAGGACATGCGCCCCTCGGGCGGCGGCAAGGTGCGCCTGACCTTCTCGATCCCGTCGCGCGGCCTGATCGGCTACCACTCGGAGTTCCTGACCGACACGCGCGGCACCGGGATCATGAATCGCCTTTTCGACGGCTACAAGCCGTGGGCCGGGCCGATCGCCGGGCGCGTGAAGGGCTCGCTGATCTCGTCGGAGGACGGGGTCGCGGTGCAGTATGCGCTGTTCTCGTTGCAGGATCGCGGCGTGCTGTTCGTCGATCCGGGCGAGAAGGTCTATGTCGGCATGATCCTCGGCGAGCATTCGCGCGAGAACGATCTCGACGTGAACCCGGTCAAGGAAAAGAAGCTCACCAACATCCGCGCCGCCGGCAAGGACGAGGCACTTCTGCTCACCCCGCCGCGCCGGATGAGCCTCGAGCAGGCGATCGCCTATATCGAGGATGACGAGCTGGTCGAGGTGACGCCGACCTCCGTGCGCCTGCGCAAGCGCTATCTGGATCCGCACGAGCGCAAGAAGGCCGAGCGCCGCACCGAGAGCGAGGTCGCCTGATCGAACGGCCCGCGGGCACCCGCCCGCGGGCCGTTCGTCTTTCCGGCCGCACGGGATTTCAACTCTGTTACGAATGTAACGAAGCTGGTGCGAAACCGTCGGTCCGGAACACGGACTGACATATTTCGTCGCAATCCTGCCCGAGCTGCGCCCCATTCGGGGGCTTTAACAGGCGTCGGCCAGGTCGTGCCGAAAACCTCGTCGCCGCCTCCGACCAAAGAACCATTCGTACAGTCCCACGGAGACTTTCGATGACCATCACCACCCGTCTTTCGGCCGCCCTGCTCTCGGTCGGCATGCTCGCCGCCGCGCCGGCCTTCGCCCAGACCGCCCCGGCCGCCGAGCCCGCCGCTCCGGCCGCCACCCCCGCCCCGGCCGCGACCCCGGCGCCCGCCGCGACCCCGGAGGCCGCTGCTCCTGCCGAGAAGACCACCGGCAAGAAGAGCGCCAAGCATCATGGCGGCAAGAAGCACCACCACAAGATCGTGAAGTCGACCGGCGCGGCCCCGGAGTAATCTCCGAAAGCCTTTCCGATCGGTCTGATCCGGTCTGATGATCGCGCCCGTCCCGGACCTCCGGGGCGGGCGTTGTCGTTTCCTGCTATCGACATCCGATGATCGCACGCATCGAGTCGGACCCGGCCGACAGTGGCCGCGCCCGTCTGCCCCCGCGCCTGCTGGCCACCATGATCGGCCTTGGCTTCGCTTCCGGCCTGCCGCTGTTCCTGACCAATCGGGTGCTTCAGCAATGGCTGAGCGAAAGCGGCCTGTCGCTTGCCGCGATCGGCGCGGTGGGCGTGATCGGCCTGCCTTACGTATTGAAATTCCTGTGGGCGCCGCTGTTCGACCGCGCGCCGCCGCCGCCGTTCCGCGTTCTGGGGCGCAGGCGGGGCTGGCTGCTGCTGGCGCAACTCGGCGTCAGCCTGTCGATCGCCGCTATCGCCTGCGCCGATCCACGCCGCGACGCTGTCTGGCTGGTCGACGCAGCGGTCGCGCTCGCCTTCTTCTCGGCCAGCCAGGATATCGCCATCGATGCCTGGCGGATCGAGAGCTTCGCTCCCTCCCGGCAGACGGCCGCGCTCGGCCTGTATGTCTGGGGCTACCGGATCGCCCTGGTGCTGGCCCTGTCAGGCACGATCTGGCTGGCTGTCGCCAATCCGCTCGGTTGGCACGGCGCCTATGCGGCGATGGCGCTGCTCAGCCTGTCCGGACCGGCGCTGTGCCTGTCGCTGCCCGAGCCTCACGCCCCCGCACACGTGAACGAGCGCCTGGTCGACGCATTGCGTCGTTCGGTGGCGGTCCCGTTCGCCGATCTGCTGCGGCGGCCTGCGGCGGTCCTGGTCCTCGCCTTCGTCGCCACCTTCAACCTTGGCACGCAGTTCGCCGATACGCTGGCGATCCCGCTCTATCACCGGCTCGGCTACGGCCACGACCAGGTCGCCGCCGCCATCGGCGTGCCGAACCTGATCGCCGCCCTGGCCGGGGCGGCGCTGGCGGGCGTGCTTGTCCGCGCCCTCGGGCTGGGCCGGGCGCTGGTGGGATGCACGCTGGTGCAGATGGCGTCGCTGTGCGTGTATTTCGTCCTGCTCGGCCGGCCGCCCTCGGGCGGGCTGCTGATCGCCAAGACTGTGATCGAGGAGCTGGCGGAGTCGACCGCGCAGACTGTATTTCTGTCCTACCTGTCGCTGCTCTGCGCGCGGGAGTTTGCCGCAACCCAGTATGCGCTGCTGTCGGCGCTGTCGGCACTCGGTTGGCGGACGCTTGCCGGTTCGTCGGGGGCGATCGCGGCCGCGATTGGCATGCACGAATTCTACCTGTTCGCGCTGGCCTGCTGCCTGCCGTCGATCGCCCTGATGATGTACCTGCTGAGCCGGTTTCCCGCCGGGGTGCCGCCGCGCATCAGCGGAGGATGAACATGCCGGCGATAGCTGCGCTCGGAAGCAGCGACACTGCGAAGGTCGCGACATGCAGCGAGGCGCTGATCAGCTGCGGGGCGACCAGCGGCGTCGGCATCCGGCGGCGGATGGCGGCGAGCACGTCGCGCGGATTGAGATCGAAGCCCGGGAGGGTGGCGGCCCCATGAGTGGCGAGGGTGGTCATGTCGGTGAACTCCTGAAGGACGTTGGTCCTGCCGGGCTCTATGCAGCCACCGTGCCAGTTTTATAAAGCATTGTAATTAAATGGAAAATAACGATGCGTGGCGCGTCCGTCGGCAGGTTGTTCCTCGGAAGTGGCCAAATCGACCTCGATATGGTCGAACAGGCCACTTCCGAGAGTCGTCTCAGCCGGCCTCCAGCATCAGCTCCGCCAGGTCTTCCAGCAAACCCGCGCCGACCGGCGTCCAGCTCAGGCGTTCACGGGTGATCCTGCTCGTCGCCGGGAGGTCGAAGGTGGCGAATCGCGCCATATGGCCGAAGAACCCGTCGGTCTCCGCGGGCGTCAGCGATTTCACCGGCAGATCCAGCCGCGCCGCGAGCGTGCGCACGATGTCGGCCATCTTCACCCCGGTCTCGGCCACCGCGTGCCAGACCGCGCCCGGCGCATCGTGCTCGATTGCCAGCCGGTACAGCCGCGCGACGTCGGCGACCGCCGCCGCAGAGAAGACGTTGCGGCCCTCGCCGACCATCGCGCAGGCGCCCCGGGCGCGGAACACCTCGATCAGCGGGGTGATCAGGCCCTGCTTGCGGCGGTCATGCACTTGCGGCAGGCGCATCACCGACGCCTTGATCCCGTCCGCGGCCAAAGCGAGCGCGGTCTGTTCCGACACCCGCGGAAACGGGTGATCGGGGTCGATCCGGTCGCTCTCGGTCGCGGCCTGTCCCGGCGGGGCCATGCCGACCAGCCCGCCGGTCACCAGCAGCCGGCCGCCGGTGTCGCGCAGTACCTCCGCCATCGCCTCGATCGCGCGCCGGTCGACCGCGCAGCTCTCGGCGAAATTCGCCCAGTCGTGGATGAAGCCGAGATGGATGACCGCGTCGGCCTGTGCCGCGCCCGTACGCAGGCTGTCGAGATCGCCGAGCTCGCCGCGCTGGATGGCAGCCCCCCTGGCCCGCAGCAGGGCGGCCCCGGCCTCGGAACGGGCCAGGCCGAGCACCTGATGGCCGGCCGCCAGCAATTCGCCGACCGTCGGCAGGCCGATGAAGCCGGTGGCACCGGTGAGAAAGATACGCATGACGAACCCCGTTCTGGTGGACCGGCTTCATCTGGCGCGGGTGCGTATGCTATAAAATGGGGAACATTATCGTGGTATAATGACCCATAGGCTGGAGGCCGGGTGAGGCAGCATCCCGACGGCGGCATGTGCCTTGGCACCTATCTGCGCGAGCGCCGTGCGCGTCTCGACCCGGCCGCACTCGGGCTGGCGAAGGGCCGCCGCCGCACGCCGGGCCTGCGGCGCGAGGAGGTGGCGCAGCGCGCCCATATCAGCCCGACCTGGTACACCTGGCTCGAGCAGGGGCGGGGCGGTCCGCCGTCGGCGGAGGTGCTCGACCGCCTCGCACAGGCGCTGATGCTGACCGAGACCGAGCGTGAACACCTGTTCCTGCTCGGATTGAACCGTCGTCCGGAGGTGCTGCTGCGCGATGGCGGCGGGGTGACGCCGCGCCTGCAGCGTGTGCTCGACGCGCTCGACCCGGTGCCGGCGATCATCCGCGGCCTGAGTTGGGACGTGCTGGCGTGGAACCGGGGTGCGACGGTGATGCTGGCCGATTACGGCGCGCTTGCGGCGAGCGAACGCAACATCCTGCGCACCCTGTTCCTCGATCCCCGCGCCCGGGCGATGCAGCCGGACTGGGCGGCGGTGGCGCGGCACGTGGTCGGCGCGTTCCGCATCGATGCCGCCCGCGCCGGGGCGGAAGCGCAGATGCGGCCGCTGGTCGAGGAGCTTTGCGCGCGCAGCGAGCTGTTTCGCCAATTGTGGAAGGTCAGCGAGGTGAGCGAACCGCCTGGAGAGATCGTCAAGACGCTCCACCATCCGCTTCTGGGCACGGTCGAGTTCGAATACTCGGTCTTTGCGGTCGAGGGCCGGCCCGATCTCGCCCTGGTGGTCTATCAGCCGCTCACCGAGGCGGTGCGGACCCGCCTCGGTGCCATCGTCGGCGGGTCGTCAGACCTTGTTGACTGACGCGTCGTAGATCTCGTCGATGACCTTGCCCAGGGTCGCTTCATACTCGGCGTCCGGCATGTCCTTCTTGAGATCGCTGATCAGCGCGCGCGAGAAGGAGGCGATCATCCGATGGTTCTGCTTGAGCCTGGCGCAGGCCTCGTCGAGCGGATAGCCGCCGGACAGTGCGACGACACGCACCATGCGTGGGTCGGCGGCGATGTCGTCATACAGGTCCGGCACCTCGGGGATCGTCACCTTGAGCATGATGCGTGCCTCGGCCGGCAGCTTCTCGAGCTCCGCCTTGACCGCGTCGTGCAGGATCTGTTCGGCCGCCTTCTTGTCGGGGCTCTTGATCAGCACTTCCGGCTCCAGGATCGGCACCAGCCCGTGCTTCGCCACCTGGGCGCCGATCTCGAACTGCTGCGCGACGATCGCCTTGATGCCGCTTTCCGAGGCCAGCCGGATCACCGAGCGCTCCTTGGTGCCATACACGCCGAGCTTCGCCGCCCGCGCCAGCAGCTCGTCGAGCCCGGGCATCGGCTTCATCATCTGCACGCCGTCCGCCTCGGCCTCGAGACCCTTGTCGATCTTGACGAACGGGATCACGCCCTTGGTTTCCCACAGATAGGTGGGGGTGGGGGTGCCGTTGACGGTGCCGTCCATGGTTTTTTCGAACAGGATCGCGCCGATCACCTTGTCGCCGGAGAAGGGCTTCGCAGTCATGATGCGCACGCGCATCTCGTGCATCAGGGCGAACATCTCGTCTTCCGACGAATACGCACTCTCGGGAATGCCATAAAGCTTCAGCGCGCCGGGGGTGGAACCGCCGCTCTGGTCGAGTGCCGCGATGAACCCCCCTTTTTCTGCCGCCTGGGTCGCCATCGTTGCCGTACTCATCGAGACCAGTCCTCCGGGTTAATTTCGTTCACGAACAGTATAGGCCATCGGCGTCGGACCGCATATCGGCCTTGATACTATCAGCACCGCAGCGCCGCGCGGGTTGCACGCTTCGCTCAACGGTAACGCCCGATCGCCAGATCCTGGTATTCGATGTTGGGCCGCTGTCCCGAGATCAGGTCGGCGATCAGCCGGCCCGAGCCGCATGCCATCGTCCAGCCCAGCGTGCCGTGGCCGGTATTGAGCCAGAGATTGTGATAGCGCGTCGCCCCGACAATGGGGGTGCCGTCCGGCGTGTTGGGGCGCAGGCCGGTCCAATACTGGCCTTTCGACAGATCGCCGCCGCCGGGGAACAGTTCGGAGAAAGATTTCTCCAGCGTCTCGCGGCGGTCCGGTGACAGCCGCAGCGTCCAGCCGGTCAGCTCCGCCGTGCCTCCGATGCGGATCCGCTCGCCGAGGCGGGTGATCGCGACCTTGTAGGTCTCGTCGTTGACGGTGGAGGCGGGTGCGGAAGCGGCGTCGGTCAGCGGCAGCGTGAGCGAATAGCCCTTCACCGGATAGACCGGCACCTTGATGCCGAGCGGAGCGAGCAGCGCGGGGGTATAGGAGGCGAGTGCGACCAGATAGGCATCGCCGCGCACGATCTCGTCGCCGCTGCCCGAGTGGGTGGGGGTGGCGACGTGCACGCCCTCGATGCTGTGGCCGTCGCTGATCAGCGCGTGGATCGCGTTGTCGTAGCGGAACACCACCCCGGCCGCATGCGCCATTTCCGCGAGGTTGCGGGTGAACAGATGCGCATCCCCGGTCTGGTCGCCCGGCAGGCGCAGGCCGCCGGAGAGCAGCGACTGTGTCCGCGCCAGTGCGGGTTCGAACCGGGTGATCGCCGCTGGGGTGAGCAGTTCGTGCTCGATGCCCGATTCGCGCAGGATCGCCATGTCCTCGGCGGCGTGCTCGAGCTGTGCCTGCGTGCGGAACAGCTGGATCAGCCCTTTCTGCGCCCCGTCATAGGCGATGCCGGTTTCCTCGCGTAGCGCGTCGAGGCAGTCGCGCGAATAGTCTGCCAGGCGCAGCATGCGCGTCTTGTTGCGGGCGTAGGCGGCGGGCGTGCAATTGGCATAGAGCTGCATCATCCAGCGCAGCATCGCCGGATCGGCGCGTGCACGGATCACCAGCGGCGCGTGCCTGGCCAGCAGCCACCGGATTGCCTTGCGCGGCAGGCCGGGCGCGGCCCAGGGCGTCGAATAGCCCGGCGAGACCTGGCCGGCATTGGCGAAGCTGGTCTCGAAGCCCGGCCCGTGCTGGCGGTCGATCACCACCACCTCGTGGCCGAGCTGGGACAGATACCATGCCGAGCTTACGCCGATCACGCCGGCGCCAAGGACGATCACCCGCAAGAATTCTGCTCCTCTGCGTCGAGATAGATTCGCTGGTAACGTCGGCCGAGCCCGGTCAGCAGCTCGTAGCCGATGGTGCCGGCCGATTGCGCGACGGCATCGAGGCTGCGCTGCGGTCCGATCAGCTCCAGCGCGGTCCCCGCCGGCAGCTCCTGATGGCCGAGTGCGCTGATGTCGACGGTCAGGCAGTCCATCGACACGATGCCGACGATCGGCAGGGCGATCCCGGGCCGTTCCGGCCAGACCAGATGGCCGCGATTGGAGTTGCTGCGCAGGAACCCGTCCGCGTAGCCGATGCCCACGGTGGCGATGCGACTGGCCTGCGCGGTGCGCCACGTCGCGCCATAGCCCACCGCCGCGCCTTCCGGCACCACCCGGGTCTGGATCACCCGGCCATACAGCCGCACTACCGGCCGCATCGGGTTCGGCCACCCGGGCGTCGGATTGCCGCCATAGAGCGCGATGCCGGGCCGGCACAGCTCGTACTGCACCGCCGGGCCCAGAAAGATGCCCGAGGAATTGGCGAGACTGCGCGGCACGTCCGGCAGGATCGCCGACAGTCCCGAAAGCGCATGCTCGAACGCCGCCGCCTGCGCGGCATTGGCCGGATGCTCGGGGATTTCCGCGCAGGCGAAATGACTCATCACCAGCGTGATCCGCACGCCGTCGAGCGGGGATGTGTCGCCGTCCTGCGCGTCGAGACGCAGGCGGAGGCGCTGGAGTTCATCGGGCGACAGGCCGAGGCGCGACATGCCGCTGTCGAGCTGCAGCGCGGCCGGCAGGTCGCGGCCCCGCCTGCGGCCTTCCGCCGCCCAGGCATCGAGTTGGTCGAGGCTGTTGAGCACCGGCCGGATGCCGGCCTCCGCGCACGCGCCTTCCAGCCCGGGCATCAGGCCGTTGAGCACATAGAGTGCGGCGCCGTCGCCGATCAGGTCGACGATCTCCAGCGCCTCGCCGAGCTGTGCGACGAAGAAGCTGCGCGCCCCGCAGGCGCGCAGGGCCGGTACCACGCGCCTCGCACCGAGTCCGTAGGCATCGGCCTTCACCACCGCCGCCATCTCCGCGCCTGGCGCACGCTGCGCCAGCGTGCGCCAGTTGGCGGCGATCGCGCCGAGATCGATTTCCAGCACGCCCGACACCGCGCTGACCCGCGTCTCCTTCTCGTCGAGCAGGGCGGGGTCGGGCGCCGCGCGAGGCATGGGTGCGGTCAGGCTCCGGCCGCTTCCACGAGCGTGCCCGCCACGCCCGACGATGCGCCCCCCGGCACGCCCCCCGGAACGCCCTTGGAGGTCGAGTATTCGAAATGCAGCGCGGTGTCGGGATGCACGATCGGATGGATCGCATGCGCCGCCATCGCCCCTTCGCTGAACCCCTGGAGGATCAGTTTCAGCTTGCCCGGATAGGTCGCGACATCGCCGATCGCGAACACGCCGGCGATCGCCGTCTCGCAGGTCGCCTGTGCGACCGGGATGTGATGGCGCTCGGCGTTCAGCGGCCAGGCGGCGAGCGGGCCGAGATCGGTCGACAGCCCGAAGAACGGCAGCAGCCGGTCGGCGTCGATCTGGCGGACCTTGCCGTCGAGATCGGCGACCGAGACCGCTTCCAGCGTGCCGGAGGTGCCGTGCAGCCCGTGGAGCTGGAACGGGACCACCTTCTCGATGCGCCCCTCCGCGGCGGCGGCCTCGAGCTGGGCGAGGCTTTCGGGCGCGGCGCGGAAACGGTCGCGGCGGTGCACCAGCCAGATCCGCTCGGCGATGTCCTTGAGCGACAGCGCCCAGTCCACCGCGCTGTCGCCGCCGCCGGCGATCACGATGCGCCGGCCGCGGAAATCCTCCCGCCGGCGGACATAATACTGCACCGAGCCGGTGGCCTCGAACGCATCGAGCCCGTCCAGCGGCGGCCGGTTCGGCCCGAACGCGCCCGCGCCGGCCGCGATCACCACCGCCTTGGCGCGGATGACGTCGCCGCGGTCGGTGCCGAGGGTGAAGTCTCCGGCCTGCCCTTCGAGCCGCTCCACCCGACGGCCGAGCAGGCGCGGCACCGAGAACGGTGCGATCTGCGCCTCGAGTGCGGCCACCAGCGCGCCGCCCTCGATCGCCGGATGGGCGGGAATGTCGTAGATCGGCTTTTCGGGATAGAGCGCTGCGCACTGCCCGCCGGTCTCGCCGAGCGAATCGACGAGCACGCAGGACAGCCGCAGCATCGAGCATTCGAAGGCTGCGAACAGCCCGGCCGGCCCGGCGCCGATGATGGCCACATCGGCACCGATGCTGTGATGACCCGTTCCGCTCAAGGAGCACTCCTCGCGATGTATCGACCTGTCCTGCGCGCAGGATGCCGCAAAACGCGCCGCCCCGCGAGGCCTTGCGACGTGACGGGCGCATCGCTATAACACTGAACCACATGGTTCAGTGTTCGTCTCTCGATGCCTCGTTCGCGGCTTTGTCCGATGCGACCCGTCGGGGCGTCCTCGAGCAACTCGGTCGCGGCGATGCGTCGATCGGCGCGCTGGCCGGCCGTTTCGGTATGACGCTGACCGGCATGAGCAAGCATGTGGGCGTGCTGGAGCGGGCCGGGCTGGTGAGCACGCACAAGACCGGCAGGGTCCGCACCTGCCGGCTGGGCCCAATGCGCCTGGACCGGGAAGCGGCGTGGATCGACGCCTGCCGCCAGGTCTGGGCGGCGCGGTTCGACGCTCTCGACACGCTCGTGACAGGTCTGGCCGAACGACAGGGAGAACGACAATGACCGATATTGACCGGCCGACCACGGCCGAGCGCCTCTCGCCCACCGAGTTCGTCGTCACGCGGCGCGTCGACGCGCCCGTGCAGGCTGTCTTTGCGGCCTGGGCGCAGCCGGAGCTGTTCCGGCAATGGTGGGCACCGGCCTCGTTCGGCGGCACCATCCTGTCCTACGAGGCCGACATGCGGACCGGCGGGAGCTATCGCCTGGTGATGGCGCATCCCTCGCTGCCCGAGCCGATGGCGTTCTTCGGTCGCTATGTCGAGGTGGTCGCCGGGTCGCGCATCGTCTGGACCAACGAGGAAGCCGGCGAGCAGGGGCAGGTCACGACGGTGAGCTTCACGTCGGAGGGCGGCGCGACCCGGATCGTCGTGCATGAGCGCTACCCGTCCCCACAGGCGCTCGACGAGGCACTGGCCTCGGGCGCGACCAGCGGCTGGGGGGAGCAGTTCGCGCAGCTCGACGCCCTGATCCCGACACTCTAGAAGATGTTATGGACTTGCGGAGTCTGAGCCGAAAACCGTGCGTTTTCGAGCATCGAAGCGCAGCAAATGCGCGGTTTGCAGGCCTGAAAACGCGGGGTCATAAAACCCTCTAGATCGCCCCGTCTCCCGCGCCGCCGCGCTTGCCCGTTGCCCCCGTCGACCGGCCGGACCATCATCCGCCGATGACCGACTCCGCGACGTCCTGTGCGCTGCCGTCCGAGGTGGCGACCGCGCAACTGGGCGCGGCGATTGCCGAGGTGCTGGCACCCGGCGACTGCGTGCTGCTCGACGGCGCGCTCGGTGCGGGCAAGACCGCGCTCGTGCGTGCGATCCTGCGCGGCCTGGCCGCCGATCCCGGGCTCGACGTGCCGAGCCCGACCTTCACCCTGGTGCAGTCCTATGAGGTGCTGCATCCGCAGCACGGCCCCTTCACCGTCTCGCATTTCGACCTGTGGCGGCTGACCGGGCCGGACGGGTTGGAGGAACTCGGCTGGGACGATGCGCGTGAGGGCGTGGTGCTGGTGGAATGGCCGGAGCGGCTCGAGACCCTGCGCCCCGGACGCGCGTTGTGTATCCATATCGAACTCGGCGGCGAGGCCGAGGCGCGTGTGGTGCGGCTGTCGGGGGCGCCGATGCCGGCGATCCCGGCGATCTGGCCGCGCTGATGGCGGTCGCGATGCCGAGCCGGGCGATGCTGCTCGCCGCCGGTCTGGGTCGGCGGATGCGCCCGCTGACCGAGACGCTGCCGAAACCGCTGCTGACGCTGCAGCGCCGCTCGCTGCTCGACCGCGCGCTCGACCGGCTCGCCGCCGCCGGGGTGTCGGAGGTGGTGGTCAATGCGCACTGGCACGCCGACCAGATCGCCACCCGCCTGGCCGCGCGCGAGGCCCGCGAGCCCGGGCATCCACGCATCACGCTGCGTCGCGAGGCGTCGCTGCTGGATACGGGCGGGGCAGTGCGCGCCGCCCTCGCCGAGGGGCTGTTGCCGGCGGAGGCGCCGTTCTTCATCGTCAACGCCGACAGCGTGTGGCTCGACGGCCCGATTCCCGTCCTGCACCGGCTGGCGCAGGCGTTCGACCCGGCGCGCGAGGACAGCCTGATGCTGCTGACCCGCGGGGCGTTCGTCACCGGCAGCGCCTCGCCGCGCGGCGATTTCGCCCTCGATCCGCTCGGCATCCCGCGCCGACCGAAGGAGCGCGAGATCGTGCCCTATCTCTATGCCGGGGTGCAGATCGCCACCGCCGCCCTGGTCGCGGACATGCCTGCCGGGCCGTTCAGCCTCAATCTGGCCTGGGACCGTGCGCTGGAGGCGGGCCGGCTGCGCGGGCTGGTGCATGATTCGCTGTGGTTTCACTTCACCCGCCCGCTCGACCTGCCGGACGCGGAGAAAATGCTGCGTGACGCGGCCAATCTGGTGCCGACGACCTGAGGTAGGGACCTTCTTTTTCTGAAGAAAAAGAAGCAAAAAGACGTTTGAAAGTTCTTTGGTTCTTTCTTTCGGGAAAGAACAATCAAGGCTGGCATGCATATCGCGACCATCCCGTCGGGGGCACCTTTTCTTGATACGCTCGCCGCTGTCTGGCTGGCCGCGCCGGACGACCCGGGCGACGGGCTGATCCTGCTGCCGACGCGGCGTGCGGCGCGTGCTCTGGGCGAGGCGTTCCTGCGGGTAACGCAGGGGCGGCCGTTGCTGCTGCCGAGGATCGCGGCGATCGGCGGGCTGGATGACGAGTCGCTGGCACTGGGGTCGGGTTTCGGTGCGGATGTGCTGGCCTTGCCGCCGGCGGTCGAGCCGGTGCGCCGGTTGGCGGTGCTGTCGCGGCTGATCGATGCGCGCGAGCGGGCGGCGGGCCGGGCGCTGCCGCCGGATCTGGCCTGGCAGATGGCGGGCGAACTGGCGCGGCTGCTCGATGATGCGCAGCGCGCCGAGATCGATCTCGGGCATGCGCTGCGCGGCGCACTCGGCGAGGGGTTCGCGGCCGATTTCGCCGAGCACTGGCGGGTGACGCTGGAGTTTCTCGACATCGTCACCCGCTTCTGGCCCGACTGGCTGGCCGAACAGGGGCTGATCGACCCGGTCGAGCGGCAGATGCGCGCGCTGCGGCTACGGGCGCAGGCCTGGAGTGAGAGGCCGCCTCCGGGGCGGCTGGTCGCGGCGGGCATCTCGGTCACCAACCCGGCTTCGGCAGCACTGCTGGCGTCGGTCGCGCGCGCTCCGCAGGGCGTGGTGGTGCTGCCGGGGCTCGATCTCGACCTGACGGAGCGCGACTGGTCGGCGCTGGGCGAGACGCACCCGCAGGCCGATCTGCGGCGTCTGCTCGAAGCGCTCGGTGCGCGGCGGGAGGAGGTCGTCGCGTGGCCGGCATCGACGGTGGTCCCGCAGGGGCGGACGGCGCTGCTGCGTCAGGTGCTGCTGCCGGAGACCGGCCTGGGCGACTGGCTGGCCGATCGGGCCCCGGCCGAGCTTGCGGGAGTGTCGCGGATCGAGGCGGCGGATGCCGAGGAGGAGGCGCAGGCGATCGCGCTCGCACTGCGCGACGCGCTGGAGATCCCGGGGCGACGGGCGGCGCTGGTCACGCCCGATCGCGCGCTCGCCGCACGGGTGGTGACCGCGCTGGGACGCTGGTCCGTGCATGTCGAGGATTCGGTCGGCGAGCCACTTTCCGCCACGCCGCCGGCGGTGCTGATCCGGCTGCTGCTGGAGGCGGTGAACGAAAGCTTCGCGCCGGTGCCGCTGCTCGCCCTGCTCAAACATCCCCTGGTCACGCTCGGGCTCGGCGCGGCGTCATGTCGGGCGCTGGCGCGGCGGCTGGAACTGGCCTGCCTGCGCGGGCCGCGCCCGGCGCCGGGGCTGGCCGGGCTGCGGGCGGCGCTGGCGGCCTCGCGCCAAGGCGACGATCCTGCACTGGTCGGGCTGATCGACCGGCTCGAGCAGGCGGTTGCACCGCTGCTCGGCTGCGCGGAGGGGGAACTGGCGACGCTGCTCACCGCCGTGATCGAGGCGGCGGAGGCGCTGAGCGTATCGGACGGTGGCGGGCTGTGGTCGGGCGAGGAGGGGGCAGCACTCTCGGCCGCGCTGGCGGCGCTGATCGGCGAGAGTGAGTGGCTGCCGCCGATGCGCCGCGATTCGCTGGGGCGGTTCCTCGACACGGCCCTCGTGCCTCAGACGGTGCGCACACGGCGCGCATTGCGCGGGCGCGGCGTGGCGGCGGAGCATCCGCGGCTGTTCGTCTGGGGGTTGCTGGAAGCGCGGCTGCAGAGCGTGGACATGGTGATTCTCGCCGGGCTGGGCGAGGGGGTGTGGCCGGCGGCGACCGATCCGGGTCCGTGGCTGAGCCGGCCGATGCGCAGCAGCTTCGGGCTCGATTCGCCGGAGCGCGCGGTGGGCGCGGCGGCGGCGGATTTTGCTGCCCTCGCCTGTGCCGCGCCCGAGATCGTGCTGTCGGTGTCGCGCCGTCGCGAGGGGGCGCCTCTGGTGCCGTCGCGCTGGCTGGTGCGGCTGGATGCGTTCCTCGCCGGGCGCGGGCAGGCGGTGCCGGCGCATCCCGCGCTGGGCTGGGCGCGCGCGCTCGACCGGCCGGAGGGGGGTGTCGCGGAGCCGGTCCGGCCGCCGCAGCCCTGCCCGCCGGTGGCGCTGCGGCCACGCACGCTCTCGGTCACCGAGATCGACACGCTCAAGGCCGATCCGTATGCGATCCACGCGAAGCACATCCTGCGCCTGCGCCGCCTCGACCCGCCGCAGCAGAGTGCCGATGCGAGCGATTTCGGCCAGATCGTGCATGAGGGGCTCGCGGACATCCTTGGCGACGGGCCGCGCCTGGCCGGGCTCGTCGCCGGTGCGGCGCCCGAGGCGGCGCTGGCCGAGGCGCTCGATGCGGCGCTGGCGGCGCGGCTGGCCGGCAATCCCCGTGTCTCGGCGGCACTCGGCGCGTGGTGGCGGCCGCGTCTGCGGCGCATCGCCGGGTGGGTGGCGGGGGCGGAACGCGACTGGCGGGCGGAGCTCGGCGTGACCGACACACGCACCGAGTGCCGGGGCGAGGTCCGCTTCACGCCGGCGGACGGGCATGCGCCCTTCACCCTCAGCGGCCGCGCCGACCGGCTCGATGTCACGCGGACGGGCGGCGTCGCGCTGCTCGACTACAAGACCGGCACGGTGCCGCAGGACAAGGATGTCGCCGCCGGCTGGATGTCGCAGCTTCCGCTGGAGGCGGCGATGGCGCTGCGCGGGGCGTTCGCCGGCGTCGCCGCGACCACCGTCGAGGCGATGGCGTACTGGAAGCTGTCCGGTGGCGAGCCGGCCGGCGAGTCGAAGCCGCTGAAGGGCGATCCGGGTGCGCTTGCCGAGGCCGCCTGGGAGGGGCTGCTGCGTCTGATCGCCGAGTATGACGATCCCGCACGCGCCTATCTGTCGCATCCGCGTCCCGGCCGCGAGCCACGCTATGCCGACTACCGGCAACTCGCCCGCCACGGCGAGTGGGCGGCGACGATCGGCGAGGCGTCCTGAGCATGGAGCGCTCGTCCGCCCTCGCCGCGCAGTTCGCCGCGTCCGATCCGCTGGCCTCGGTGTTCGTGTCCGCCTCCGCCGGCTCGGGCAAGACCAAGCTGCTGATCGATCGGCTGCTGCGTCTGATGCTGCCGCGGCGCGATGCTGCGTCCGGCCGGGTGGTGGCGGGTGCCGCGCCGACGCGGATCCTGTGCCTGACCTACACCAAGGCGGCGGCGGCCGAGATGGCGATCCGGCTCAATCGCGAGCTTGGCGGCTGGGTGACGCTGGACGATGCCCGACTTGACGAGGCCCTAGGCAAGCTCGGCGCGCTGCGTGGGCCGGCCGGGCGGGCGGCGGCGCGGGCGCTGTTCGCGCAGGTGCTGGACCTGCCGGGCGGCATGCGCATCCAGACCATCCACGCCTTCTGCCAGTCGCTGCTGCGCCGCTTTCCGCTCGAGGCGGCGATCAGCCCGCATTTCCGGCTGATCGAACAGGGCGAATCGGAGCGCAGCCTGCACGAGGCGACCGATGCGGTGCTGGCGGGCGCGGTGGCCGGGATCGACGCGCTCGCGCCGCTGGCGGCGTTGCCGGGCTTCCGCGAGCTGATCGGCCTGCTGCGCTCGGCGCAGGCGCGGCTGCTGCCGGCCTTCGCCTTGCAGGGGCGCGGGGCGGAGCTGTTCGTTGCGGCCCTGGGCCGCGCGCTCGAACTGGCGGGTGGCGATCTTGCCAGCCTGCGCCTCTCCGCGGTCAGCCCGCCGGACGCGGACGGGCTGCGCGCCGCATTGATGGTGCTGTCGGAAAAGGGCGCCGAGGGAGGGCGGCGCATCGCGCTGGAGCTGCTCGACCAGCTCGCCCTGCCGCCTCAGGCGCGCGACTGGCCGGTCTGGCGCAAGGCGTGGCTGACCGAGAAGATGCAGCCGAAGAAGCCGCGTACGCTCGGCTACGAGGCGCTGGGCAGGAAGATCGACGGGCTGGCCGACACGCTGGGCATGGAGGCCGAGCGTGTCGCCTCCGCCCATGCCGCGCTGTGCGGGGCCGAGGCGGTGCGGCTGACCGGGCTGTTGCTGGCAATCGGCGAGCCGGCGCTGGCGGCGCACGGTCTCGCCAAGCAGGCGCGCGGTGCGGTCGAGTTCGACGACCTGATCGCCCGCACGCGCGACCTGCTGGAAGAACCCGGGGCGGCCTGGGTGCTGTTCAAGCTCGATGGCGGACTCGACCACGTGCTGCTCGACGAGGTGCAGGACACCTCCGACCTGCAATGGCAGATCGCCGGCGCGCTGACGGCGGATTTCTTCGCAGGCGCCGGCCAGCACGACGCGGCGTCGCCGCGAACGGTGTTCGCGGTCGGCGATTTCAAGCAGTCGATCTTCGGCTTCCAGGGGGCGGCCCCGGAGGCGTTCCGCGACTGGCGCGAGCGCTTCGAGCAGCGCGTCACCGGCGCCGGGCTGCTGTGGCGCCGGCCGGAGCTGGTGGTGTCGTTCCGCTCCACCCAGACCGTGCTCGACCTGGTCGACCGGGTGTTCGCCGATCCGGTCGCCGCCGACGGCGTCGCCGAGCCGGGCGAGCCGGTGCCGCGCCATCTTGCTTCCCGCGCCGGGGTGCCCGGCCGCATCGAGCTGTGGCCGCTGGCGCTGCCGCAGGATGAGGGTGAGCCGGAAAGCGAGGCGGACGTGGCGGACGGCCCGTGGCGGGCGCCGGGGGGCAATCTGCGCCGCATCACCCCGGTCGAGCAGCTTGCCGAGGCGCTGGCCGAGCGTATCGCCACCCGCATCGGCACGCCCGGCGCCGAGGGAAGGCCGATCACCGCCGGCGACATGCTGGTGCTGGTGCGGCGGCGTACTGCGCTGGACAGGCTGCTGCTGCGCGCGCTCAAGCGGCGTGGCGTGCCGGTGGTCAACCTGCTGCGCGCCGGGCTGCTCGACCGGCCGGCGGTGCAGGATCTGCTCGCCTTGTGCGACGTGCTGCTGCTGCCCGAGGACGATCTGTCGCTGGCCTGCGTGCTGACCAGCCCGCTCGGCGGGCTCACCGATGCGCAGATGATGGAGCTGGCGATGCACCGCCCGCCGGGGCGGACGCTGTGGGAGGAGCTGGGCCGACGGTCGGCCGAGCGCCCGGAATGGGAGGCGGCGCGGTCGTTCATCGCGCGCCTGCTCGGCCGGGTGGATTTCGACCCGCCGCAGGCGCTGCTGTCGGAGGCGCTGGCCGGGCTTGGCGGCCGGGCGCGGCTGTTGCGCCGGCTGGGACCGGAGGCGGCCGATGCGATCGACGAGCTGATGGCGGCCGCCCTCGCCTGGAGCACCACCCATCCGGTCTCGTTGCAGGGTTTCGTGCACTGGCTGCGCGAGAACGATGCCGAGACCCGCGCCGAGCCGGAAGCGGCCGGCGACGCGGTGCGGCTGATGACCGTGCACGGCTCGAAGGGGCTGCAGGCGAGCTGCGTGATCCTCGCCGACACCACCGGGCTGCCGGACAGGTCGAAGACCGGGCTGCTCTGGGCGACGCATGCGGCGGCGGATACGGGCTGGGATGCCGATGGGATCGGGCAGGCGCCGGCCGAGCTGCCGCTCTGGCTGCCCGGTGCGGCCTATGGGTTTCCCGCCGCCGACCGGCTGAAAGAGGCGGTCGCTGCCGCCGAATTGCGTGAATACAACCGGCTGCTCTACGTGGCGCTGACCCGTGCCGCCGACCAGTTGCTGGTCTGTGGCTGGCGCGGCACCGACAAGCTCGATCCGCGCTGCTGGTATGCCCGCGTCGCCTCGGCGTTCGAGGCGACGCCCGGGATCGAGCGCCGAGGGTTCGGCCTCTGGCCGGGGGAGGCACTCGCCCTGACCGATCCCGGCTGGCCGGATGTCGCCGAGGCCGCACCGCGCGCAGCGGCATCCGTGCCCGCCCCGCTGCCGGGCTGGCTGGGGCGCGCACCGCTCTGGCAGGCAGGTCCGCCGCCGGCCGAGCCGGCCTTGCCGCAGCCGCTCGCGCCCTCACGCCCCAACGATGTCGCCTTCGGCCCCGCACCGGTGGCCGAATCGCCGCTGGCGCTCGCCGGCGGGGGGGAGCGGGGGCGTGACGAGGCGCGTCGTCGTGGCACGGCCCTGCATGCGCTGCTGCAATATCTCCCCGACCTGGCCCCGGCGATGCGCCGCGACGCCGCGCGCGCCTGGCTGGCCTCGCCGGGGCTCGATCTCGCCGGTGCTGCGGAGGGAATGATCGACGAGGCGCTGGCGCTGATCGACGATCCGCGTCTCGCCGGGCTGTTCGGACCCGGTTCGCGGGCCGAGCAGGCGCTTGCCGGCCGTGTCGGCGAGCTGGTCATCGCCGGACAGGTGGACCGGCTGGCGATCACGCCGGAGCTGGTGATCGTCGCCGATTTCAAGACCGGGCGGCGGCCGCCCGAGCGGCTCGACCAGGTGCCGGTCGCCTATCTGCGCCAGATGGCCGCCTATCGCGCGCTGCTGCGGGCGATCCATCCCGGCCGGCAGGTGCTGTGCTGGCTGATCTGGACCGCGGGGCCGGAAGCGATGCTGCTCCCCGATCCGGTGCTCGACCGCCATGCGCCCGGCGCGGGGAACGCGACGCTTGATTAGCGCCGGTCGAGAGCGCATCTGATTCGGCAAACCGGGATCGCGATCCCAAGGAGTGATGACCGCCATGAGCGAAAACACCGTCGCCGTGACCGACGACACGTTCGAGACCGATGTGCTGAAGGCCGAAGGGCCGGTGCTGGTCGATTTCTGGGCCGAATGGTGCGGCCCCTGCCGGATGATCGCCCCGGCACTCGACGAGATCGGCGCCGAGTTCAAGGGCAAGCTGACCGTCGCCAAGGTCAATATCGACGACAACCCGCTCACCCCGAACAAGTATGCGGTGCGCGGCATTCCGACCATGATCCTGTTCAAGGACGGCAAGCCGGCGGCGACCAAGGTGGGTGCCGCACCCAAGAGCCAGCTCAAGGAATGGGTCAGAAGCGCGATCTGATCTTCTTTTTCTGAAGAAAAAGAAGCATAAGGACTTCTGAATTTTTCGGGCGGTTCTGGAGTGGCTGGCGCCGGGTCCGAACCGCCCGATGTCATTCAGAACGCATAATTTACACTTACATTGCCGCCGTTATAGGTGGTGGTGCGGCCGGCGAAGCGGCCGAGATAGCCGATCTGCGCGCCCAGGCGCGGCGTCAAGTCGAGAGCGATGCCGCCCTGCGCCTCGCCCCAGCGTCGGTCGCCGGTGAAACCCGGCATGGCGAAGCGGCCATTGAGCGTCACCAGACCGGCCTCGACCGTGCGGGTCTCGGCGGCGAAATCCTGCACATAGGCGGCCTCCGCATAGGGGCGCATCGTGACACCGCGCAGCGTGATGCTGGCCTGCAGCCGCGCGCCGACGCTGCCGGGCAGGGACTGGCGACGCTGGCGGCCGAACCACATCGCGGTCGCGTCGCTGCCATGTTCGGCATAGCCGTCGATGTCGGTGTCCATATAGGCCAGCGCGACGAACGGGCCGGCCTTGAGGGCCGAATTGCCGAACCACCAGCCGGCGGTGAGTGCGGACTGGAACGCGGTGCCGTGCGTCGTGCCCATCTCGGTGTGCATCAGCGGGCCGATCGCGAAGCGGCGCGAGATCGACGAGAAGCCGAGTCGCTGGGCGCCCACCAGGGCCGCGGCATAGAAGCCGCGCGGTGCGGCATACTGGCCGAACAGCGTGCCGCCGACGGTGTCGCTGTCGAAGGCCAGCGGGGCGGTGGCGGTATCCTGATGGCCGACCCCGCCGGTGACTTCCACGCCGAGACTGAACCCGCGCGGCAGGGTCTCGATCGCGCCCACGGTCATCGTTCCGGTCACCGCATGGGCGGTGGGCAGATAGGTCTGTCCGGCGACGCGCTGCACCACCCCGCTGCCGGCGGCGAACAGGTGCAGGCCGGCGTGGGGACGGGCCTGGGTTGCCAGCAATTCGCCGAACACGGTGTCGCGCTCCTGGTCCAGGGCGGCGAGCGGCTGTTCGCCGAGCAGCGAGACGAGCTGCGGGGCGACGATCTCGGCGACGATCGCATCGGCGACGTAGCTGTGCACGGTCGAGGTCGGGTGCACGCCATCGGCGAACAGATAGGTGCTGGCGGCATTGGCCGCCGCAAGCGTCGAGGCGGTGCACTGGATCGACGAGCCGGTGGTGCAGGCGGTCTGGGTGGTGTTGGTGATGCCGAAGGCGGACGGGTCGGCGACCAGTTCGTTGAACAGCGCATGCAGGTTCACCGCGATGACGCCAGACTGCGCTCCCGCCAGCCCCGTGTTGAGCGCGGTGTTGAACTGGCTCGACAGCAGGCTCTGCTCCGCGAGCGTGCCGGATACCAGCTTCTCGCCGTTGGCCGCGGAGATGGTGTGGCTGGTGTCGGGCACGTTGACGACGATGATCGCCTTCGCGCCCGCCTGCTGAAGCCGCGCGACCAGGGCGGCCTCCTGGGTGCCGGCGGCGATCATCGCAGCCGAGGCCTGGGCGGGCGTCTCGACGGCGGACACGCCCTCGAGGCTGGCGATCAGCGCCGGCGACAGGCCTGTCGCGGCCGCGAACTGTCCGGCGGCGACGGCGGTGCCGTGATAGAACAGGTCGTTCGCGCCCGCCTCGACCCAGGTGAGTTGGTTGCCGGAGAGTCGGATGGGCGGCGAGATAGGCGGTGATCTCCTGCGTCTCGGTCGGCACGAAAGCGGCCTGCGCGGGTGCATTGTGCAGTACGCCGGCGCCGCCGACGGCGTAGTTCGTGCCGCCAAGCAGCGAGGCCTTCGTCGCCAGCCCGAAGGCCAGGCCGGTATCTTCGGCTGCGGTCAGGCCGGGATTGGTGGTGAAGCGGGCGATCCCACCGAGCCCGGCGAGGATCGCGTAGTCGCCGCCATCGCTGAGGCTGTCGCCGAAGATGGTCTCGCCGGCGAAGGGGGTGGCCCGGCCGCTCGCGAGTGCGGGGGGCGATCCGGCCGCCAGCCCGGTCAGGCAGGCCGTGGCGGCGAGCAGGGCGCGGCGACGGGCCGCGATGATGGACGACATGACGAAGCTCTCCCGGTCAATGCGGTCTGTGATGCCGCTTGAGACCGAGTTAGAGCCGATTGTCGCGCTTGCGCAATGGGATGGTCAGGCGAACGGATATGCGATGAAGGCCGCAGTGGCTTCCGCGCGTCGTGACAGGTCCGCGAGCGCCGGGTGGTCTGCGACGCTGACCAGGTCCGGCAGCCTTTCCCTGGCAAAGCGCCAGGCGACGGCGAGGCTGAGATCGGCCTGCATCGGCGCCGGGCCGAACAGCCAGTCGCGGGTGGCGGCCCATGTGTCGAGATCGGCCTCGATCTCCCGCAGACCGCCATGGAGCTGGCCCTGCACGCGTTCGACCCAGGGGGCGTGACGCTTCTCCGCCGGGCGGAGATTGGCCTCGTAGACGAGCTGCACGGCCTTTTCACACACCGCCAGGGACAGCCCGACCAGTCTCTGGGCCCGCGCGTACGCAGGCAGGTCCAGAGGGTCGAGCGTGACCGCCATTCCGCGGGTCTGCGCCAGCCGGGTCGCATAAGCGAGGATCAGACCGGACTCCGCGATGGCCACGCCATCGTCGGTGATCAGGGTCGGCGCCTTGACCGTCGGATTGAGGGCGGCAAACGCGTCGTAATCGCGAAAGACCGACAGGGGCCGGTGTTCGAAGGGCAGTCCCAGCACGTGCAGCGACACGGCGACCCGGCGCACATAGGGCGAGTCGAGCATCCCGATGAGCTGCATATCAAGCCGCACCCCGCGCCGCGCGGCTCCAGTCGGTGCGGATCACCCCTGCCGCGTCGAAGGCGCCGGCAACACCGGGGTCGAGCAAGGTTGCGAGCTCGGTCTCGTGCTCGTAACCCGGCATCAGCCGCTCCAGCAGCGCATCGCGCCGCGTGGCGGGATGAAAATAGATCTCGCTGAGCCCGTCCGGCAGGGAGGCGGCGAGATCACGCACGCGCGGCGCGGTCATGTGGCCAGACCAGGCGATGCCGAAACAGGCATCGTTGGTTGTCAGCCGCGCGGCATGCGCCTGGGCGCGCAGCAGCCGGGTCCAGCGGCGCAGCAGCCCGGCGGGAATGGTGTTGCCCGGGCTCGCCCCGCCGCGACGCAGGGGGGCGGGTGGCTCCATCGGGATGCGCAGCGCGCGCAGCCCGTAGCGCCGGCCGATGCCGATCAGCATCCGTCCGACGATCGGGTGCAGATGCATGTGCTTGTGGGCGTTGGCGTGATCGAGCTTTAGCCCGGTGGCGGCGAAGGTGCTGAATTGCGCCTCGATCTCGCGCCGCATTTCCTCGCGGGCGAGCGGGCTGATCGCCAGCAACCGGGCGAGACCGGTCTGGTCGTGGCGGATGTCGCCCGAGTCGTCGGTGATCTTCGGCAGGCTGTGCGGCGCGCAGACCGGCCGTCCGGCGACCGCCACCACATGCAGACCCACCTTCAGGTCCGGCATGCGCTTCGCCCGCTCCACCGCGTCGGCAGCGGCCGGGCCTGCGACCATCAGGCTCGCGGTGCTTAGAAATCCGGCCTTGTGGGCCTGCTCGACGGCCTCGTTGACGCCTTCCGACAGACCGAAATCGTCGGCGGAGATGATGACGCGTTTCATGAGTTCATCCGGGGCTCTGCCCCGGACCCCGCCAGGAGGCTGGGCCTCCTGGACCTGCCGAAATCGGACGGGGTCCAGGCGCACGGCGCCTGGCGGGGTGCGGGGCAGAGCCCTGCGAAAGCGCCAGCGCCGGGGGTTGACTACGCCGCGCTGCGTTCGCGCAGGAAGTGGAAGAACTCCACGCCCTCGCGCAGGCGGCGCTTCATCATCTGCGGGGAGCGCACCATCTCGTTGACGATGGAGGCGATTTTCGGCGCGCGGAAATAGAACTTCCGATAGAAGGTCTCGACGCTGTCGAAGATCTCGGTATGCGACAGATGCGGGTAGTGCAGCGGCGCGATCTGGATGCCGTGCTCGTCGATCAGTTCGGCGTTCGATGCATCCAGCCAGCCGTTCTCGGTCGCCTGCTTGTGCAGGAAGGTGCCGGGATACGGCGCGGCCAGCGAGACCTGCAGCGTGTGCGGGTTGATCTCTGTGGCGAACCGGATGGTTTCCTGGATGGTCTCCTTCGTCTCGCCCGGCAGGCCGAGGATGAAGGTGCCGTGGATCTTGATGCCGAGATCGTGGCAGTCCTTGGTGAACTGCTTCGCGACCTCGATGCGCATGCCCTTCTTGATGTTGTGCAGGATCTGCTGGTTGCCGCTCTCGTAGCCGACCAGCAGCAGCCGCAGGCCGTTGTCGCGCAGCACCTTGAGCGTCTCGCGCGGCACGTTGGCCTTGGCGTTGCACGACCAGGTCACGCCCATCTTGCCAAGCTCGCGGGCGATCGCCTCGGCGCGCGGCAGGTCGTCGGTGAAGGTGTCGTCGTCGAAGAAGAACTCGCGGACCTGCGGGAACAGCGTCTTCGCCAGCCGGATCTCCTCGGCCACGTGCTGCGGGCTGCGGGTACGGTAGCGGTGGCCGCCCACCGTCTGCGGCCAAAGGCAGAAGGTGCAGCGCGATTTGCAGCCCCGTCCCGTGTAGATCGAGATGTAGGGGTGCATCAGGTAGCCGATGAAATAGTCCTCGATGCGCAAGTTGCGATGATAGACCGGGGTGACGAACGGCAGCGAGTCCATGTTCTCGATCATCGCGCGCTCGCGATTGTGAACGATCGTCCCGTTCGCATCGCGGAAGCTGATGCCGTCCACATCCTTGAAGTCGCGCCCGTCGGCGATCTCCTTGATGGTGAAGTCGAACTCGTTGCGGGCGACGAAATCGATCACCGGGGCACGCTCGAGGCTTTCGTTGGGCTGCACCGCCACCTTTGCACCCACCAGGCCGATCTTGAGCGAGGGCTTCGCGTCCTTGAGCGCCTGCGCGACCTTCACGTCGGAGGCGAAGGAGGGGGTGGAGGTGTGCATCACCACCAGATCCGAGTCCTTCGCGGCCTTGATCACCGGCTCCATGCCAAGCCGGGCCGGCGGGGCGTCGATCAGCACGCTATCCTTCACCAGGGCGGCCGGCTGCGCGAGCCAGGTCGGATACCAGAACGACTTGATCTCGCGCTTGGCCTGATATCGAGACCCTGCGCCGCCATCGAACCCGTCGAAGGAGGGAGGCTGCAGGAACAGGGTCTTCATCATACGGGCGTCTTTCTCATCGAGCCGGCCGGCAGTGATGCCGTTCTGGTCTGTGTTGTGGCGGCAGTGCCGCGCGGTGGCAAGTCCGTCTCCGCCAGCGCAGTACTCGCATCACCTCTGCGCGCGATATGGAGCGTGTGTCCGCGCCATGCCACCCGTCTGGAGGTGAAACTGCCGGCCATCACCAGCGCCGACAGCACGTCGCGCAGCGGCAGCGCCCAGAACGGCGTGCTGGGCGGGGCGCCGGAGAGGCGGTCCGTCAGTCGTGCGCTCGCCCAGCGGAATGCCCAGATGCCGGCGAACCAGATCCAGACAGCCTTGTGGGCGGGGGCCATCAGCAAGGCGAGGAGTGCGAAGGCGAGCGGAAGCTGAAGCACCGACAGCGCGTAGCCGACCGGCTCCTGGGTGCGCACGGTGCGGCCCCAGCGCAGCTCGTGGCTGAGCATTGCACCGATCGAGGCATCCGCGACGGTGGTGGCGACGATCACCGGTGCCAGGGCCACGCCCAGACCAAGCCCACGCACCCGTCGGCCGAGCTCTCCGTCGTCGGCGACATGGTCGAGCAGCCCCTCGAGCCCGCCGGTGCGGGTCAGGGTGGCGCGCGACAGCGCCATCGTCGCACCCAGACAGTCCTGTCGCCCGAGCCAGCGGGCGATCAGGTTGCCGGGAAGGAAATTGTGGTTGATCGGCCCTGCCGCAAGACGCTCGGCCAAGCCGGGCCGGGCCGGGCGCCCGTGATAGATGGTGGTCGCAAGGCCGATCCCGGGTGCGAGCACGGCCGTGATGACGCGGGCGATGGTATCGGGTGGCGCGTGGATGTCGGAATCCGAGATCACCAGCCAGTCATGCCGGGCGGCCGGCAGCATGTTGATCAGATTGCCGATCTTGCCGTTGCCGGCATGCGGGGTGGGATCGATCACCAGCGCGATGTCGCGGTCCGGATGGGCGGCGATCAATGCCCGCGCCACCTCGATCGCCGGATCGGTCGGCGACTGCACGCCGAGCACGATCTGCATCGACGGGTAGTCCTGCCGCACCATCGATTCGAGCGCTGCGGCCAGCATCGGCTCGTTGCCGTACAGCGGTTTCAGTATGCTGACCGGCGGCAGGGCGGATGCGCGCGGCAGCCGCGTCGCGCGGTGAGCGAATCCGGCAAGGGCGGCGAGGCCCGCACCGGCCTGAAGACAGCCGAATACGGCAGCAGCGAGGGCCGCGCGAGCGAGCTCCGGCAGGATGACGTCACTGCTCAGCACGGACGCGCGCCCAACACCTCTACCTGTTCTTGCGAGACCGAACCAACGCGCGCTTGTCTTACGAGCCCGACAGGGCGGCAACCTTTTTCTTCAGGCCGGCGATCAGTGCCGGCGCGCCGCCCTGTGCGAACTGCGCGGTGAAGTCCGAGCGCTGCACCGCCACCTGGCTGATGGTGCCGTCGAGCAGGACGTCGGTCGCCTGCCAGCCGGTCGGGCCCTGATGGACGACATAATTCACATCGGTGCCGCTGCCGCCGGACGTGATCTGGGTGTGGACGAGCTGTGCGCCGGGGATCGCCGCATAGGGCGTTGCGTCATGCACCTCAAGGCCGGTGTCGCTGCCGGCGGCGAAATTGGACAGGTAGCGCGCCACGGTGAAATCATGGAACGCCGTCAGCAGTTCCTGTTTCTGGTCGGCGGGGATCGAGTTGTAACGCAGCCCGACCGAGGCCTTGAGCACCGCCGGCAGATCGAAGGCGCGGTCGATCAGCGGACCGACGATGGCGACGCGGGCCTTGTAGTCGCTGAGCTTCTCCGCTTTCGCGAGTCCGGCCGAAAGGGCCTGGAGCGGCGCGGTCACTGCGTCGGCGCTCTCGGCGGCCAGGGCCGGAGCACAGAAAAGGCCCGGTGCGCCGACCAGGGCGAGACCTCCCGCGCCCGCACCCAGGACGATGGCACAACGCAGGAGGCGGGGCAGGCGCATTGGTGGAAACTCCCGAGAAATCTATGAGACCGGTGTGCTCAACGCGCGGTCGGCCCCTGCGGATGCCGCGTCCGCGTCGATGCCGAGGGCCGAGAGTGCCGCATGGGCGATGTCGCGCGCGGTCAGACCGGCTGCGGCGAGCTGGGCAGCGGGGGTGTTGTGGTCGATGAAGCTGTCGGGCAGCGTCAACGGCCGCACCTTGACGTGGTCGAGCAGCCCGGCATGGGCGAGATGATGCATGACCGCCGCGCCGAACCCGCCGGCCGCACCTTCCTCGACGGTGATCACAACCGAATGCTCGCGGGCGAGCTGGTCGATCAGCGCCGTGTCGAGCGGCTTGGCGAAACGGGCGTCGGCGACACTGACCGGCAGGCCGCGCGCCGCCAGCAGTTCGGCCGCCTTCAGCGCCTCGTCGAGCCTCGTGCCGAGGCTCAGGATCGCCACCCCGCTCTGCTCGGTCGCCGGCTTGCGGGCCCTCACGATACGGCCGCGGCCGATCTCCCATACCTCGCCCGTGGCCGGCAGGGCGACGCCGTTGCCGTTGCCGCGCGGATAGCGGAACGCGATCGGCCCGCTGTCATGCGCGGCGGCGGTGGCGACCGCATGCACCAGCTCGCCCTCGTCGGCCGGCGCCATCACCGCGATATTGGGCAGGCAGGCGAGGTAATTGATGTCGAAGCTGCCGGCATGGGTCGCACCGTCCGCTCCCACCAGCCCGGCGCGGTCGATCGCGAAGCGCACGGGGAGGTTCTGCAGCACCACGTCGTGCACGACCTGGTCGTAGGCGCGCTGGAGAAAGGTGGAATAGATCGCGCAGAACGGCTTGAGGCCCTCGGTCGCCATGCCGGCGGCGAAGGTCACCGCATGCTGCTCGGCGATGCCGACATCGAAGAACCGCTCGGGGAAAGTCTTGGCAAACTTGTCGAGACCGGTGCCGGACGGCATCGCGGCGGTGATCGCCACGATCCGGTCGTCGGCGCGGGCGGCGTCGACGAGGCTGTCGCCGAACACCTTGGTGTAGGTGGGCGGTCCCGGCGGGGTCTTGGCCTGCTCGCCGGTCACTACGTTGAACTTCGCCACCGCGTGGTATTTGTCGCCCGAGGCCTCCGCCGGCGCATAGCCGCGGCCCTTCTGGGTGATGACGTGCAGCAGCACCGGCTGGCGGTGGTCGGCCTCGCCGGGCGCCTCGCGCAGGTTGCGCAGGATCGGCAGCAGCTGGTCGAGATTGTGCCCGTCGATCGGGCCGACATAATAGAAGCCCATCTCCTCGAACAGGGTGCCGCCGGTGACGAAACCGCGCGCATGCTCCTCGACGCGCTTGGCGGTGCGCTCCATGCCAGGCGGCAGGCGACGGGCGACGCGGCCGGCGAAATCGCGCAGGGAGAGGAACTTGCGCGAGCTCATCAGCCGCGACAGGTATGCGCTCATCGCGCCCACCGGCGGCGCGATCGACATCTCGTTGTCGTTGAGGATCACGATCAACCGCCCCGCGCCGGGCGCGGAGGAGTTGTTCATCGCCTCATAGGCCATGCCGGCCGAGATCGAGCCGTCGCCGATCACCGCGACCACATGGCGGTCGCGATAGGCCGGCTCCGTGGCACCGCGCAACTCCTGCGCCACAGCCATGCCGAGTCCGGCCGAGATCGAGGTTGAGGAATGGGCGGCGCCGAACGGGTCGTATTCGCTCTCCGAGCGGCGCGTGAAGCCCGACAGGCCGCCCGGCTGGCGCAGGGTGCGGATCCGGTCGCGGCGGCCGGTGAGGATCTTGTGCGGATAGGCCTGGTGGCCGACATCCCAGATGATGCGGTCGTCGGGGGTGTCGAACACCGCATGCAGGGCGACGGTGAGCTCCACCACGCCGAGCGAGGCACCGAGATGGCCGCCCGTGACCGACACCGCATTGATGGTCTCGGCGCGAAGCTCGTCGGCGAGCTGGCGAAGCTGCTCGTTGGACAGGTTTCGCATGTCCGAAGGCACGGTGACCCGGTCCAGAAGGGGGGTGAGCGATGCCGCCTTGGTCGCCGTCTTCGGGGTCTCGCTCATTCAACACGCTCCGTCCGCGGGGCGGGCGGTCGCTGCCGCCAACCCCATTTCGCGCCCACATGCCCCCCGGGGGCGATGGACGCAAGCGTCAGGTTAGCGTCAAACTGTCACGCAAGCCAAATCGCCCCGAGGCTCTGTGGCAAATCGGCGACAGGATCTGCACGATCCGCGGCCAATTGACCGCGCCGAGGCAACAATACCGTCCGGTCTTCATTTGACGCGGAGCAGCAAGCCGCCATATGCGTCTAATCTTGCCTGGAGCGCGATCGTGCCAAAGCGGCCGACTCCATGGAATCGACGAGGAGAGGTCATGGGCGTTCCGTTGAAGCAGGCCTGGAAAGTCGGATCCTACGTGATCCGCCAGCATCTGGCCGGCAACAAGCGCTACCCGCTGGTGTTGATGCTGGAGCCTCTGTTCCGCTGCAACCTCGCCTGCGCCGGATGCGGCAAGATCGACTACCCCTCCGAGATCCTCAACCAGCGCCTGTCCTATGAGGAGTGCATCCGTGCTTCCGAGGAATGCCCGGCCCCGGTGATCGCCATCGCCGGCGGCGAGCCGCTGCTGCACAAGGAAATGCCCAAGATCGTCGCCGAACTACTGCGCCGGGGCAAGTTCGTCTATCTGTGCACCAACGCGCTGCTGCTCGAGAAGAAGATGGACGAGTTCGAGCCGGCGCCGAACTTCTCCTGGGACGTCCATCTCGATGGCGACCGCGAGATGCACGACAACTCCGTCTGCCAGGACGGCGTGTATGACCGCGCCGTCGCCGCGATCAAGAAGGCCAAGGCGCGCGGCTTCCGCGTCTCGATCAACTGCACCCTGTTCGACGGCGCCGAGCCCGAGCGCGTGGCGCGGTTCTACGACGACGTGATGGCGATGGGCGTCGACGGCATCATGACCGCGCCCGGCTATGCCTATGAGCGCGCGCCCGACCAGGAGCACTTCCTCAATCGCCAGAAGACCAAGGAGTTGTTCCGCGGCATCCTGCGTCACGGCAAGGGCCATGGCTGGAAGTTCACCCAGTCGCCGCTGTTCATGAATTTCCTCGCCGGCAACGAGGATTTCCACTGCACCCCGTGGGGCAAGCCGACCCGTACCGTGTTCGGCTGGCAGCGCCCCTGCTACCTGCTCGGCGAGGGCTATGCGCCGACCTTCCAGGCGCTGATGGACGAGACTGACTGGGACAGCTACGGCACCGGCAATTACGAGAAATGCGCCGACTGCATGGTGCATTCGGGCTACGAGTCGACGGCCGTGATGGCCGCCGTCAAACGCCCGATCCACACCGCGATCGTCGCCCTGCGCGGACCGAAGACCGAAGGCCCGATGGCCCCCGAGATCGACCTGACCCACCAGCGCAAGGCCGATTACGTCTTTACCGACATCGTCGAGACCAAGCTCGCCGAGATCCGCGCCGAGAAGGCTGCCTCCCGCAAGCCGGGCAAGCCTTCCGTCGCTCCCGTCGTGCGCAAGGTCGAGCCCGCCACCGCTGCGGAGTAGGTGCGGGGCTGCGCCCTGGCAGTCGGCTGGGCCTCCTGCACCTCGATATGCTGTAGAAGCAGGAAGGATGGGCCTTGGCCACCTTTCCTGCTTCCATAAATCGCGGGTGCAGGGGCCTGAGGCCCCTGCCGGGGGTGCGGGGGCGGCGCCCCCGCGTTAGGATACCGACATGAATCTGCTGTCGGCATTTCTCGTCATCCTTCTTCTTGTGGTTCTCAATGCCGTGTTCGCCATGGGCGAACTCGCACTCGTTTCGGTGCGTCGTGCACGGCTGGCGGTGCTGGTGCGCAACGGAGTGCCCGGTGCGACTCAGGCGGCCGCGCTGGCGGAGGATCCGCACCGCTTCCTGCCCACGGTGCAGGTCGGCATCACCTTGGTCAGCATCATCGAGGGCACGTTCGGTGGTGCGAAGATCGGTCATCTGCTGACGCCTTATGTGGCGCGGGTGCCGTGGTTCGCGCCGTTTGCCAGCGAGATCGCGCTGGGTGTCACCGTGGTGGCGATCACCTATCTGATGCTGGTGCTGGGCGAGCTGGTGCCCAAGCAGCTCGCGTTGCGGCGTCCGGAGCGGATCGCGGCGGCGCTGTCGCGGCCGCTGGGGGTGTTGTCGAGGCTGACCGCTCCGGCGGTGTGGGTGCTGGGGCGGTCGTCGGCGCTGGTGCTGCGGGGATTCGGAATTTCTCGCATCGATCCGCAGACGGTGACGGAGGAGGAGCTGCGCGCGCTGATCGCCGAAGGGGCTGCGGCGGGGGTGCTGGAGACCGAGGAGCGGGCGATGATCGAGCGCCTGCTGAGGCTGGCCGACAAGCCGGTGCGGGCGATCATGACGCCGCGCAACGAGCTGGCCTGGATCGAACGCAACGCGAGCCGGCGCGAGATCGCACGGGTGATCAAGACGGTGCCGCATTCACGGCTGGTGGTGTGCGAGGGCGGCATCGACAATCCCGTGGGCGTGATCTGGGCCAAGGACATCCTCGACATGCTGCTCGATGGCGGCGACATCTCGATCAACGCGGTGCTGCGCCAGCCGGTGGTGATCCCGGAGACGATCTCCGCACTTGTGGTGCTGGAACGGCTGAGGGCGGACCCGCTGGGTCTGGCGCTGGTGCTGGACGAATATGGTGGCTTCGAGGGGCTGGTCACGGCGGCGGACGTGTTCGCCGCCATCGTCGGCCAGCCGCCGAAGCCGCATTCGCTGCTGCCGGAGGCGCCGGTGGAGGGGGCTCCGGCCGAATTCACGCTCGACGGCACCGAGCCGATCGACGAGATCCGCGACCGGCTCGGCATCGAGAGCGTGCCGGCCGAGGGCACCTATCACACGCTGGCCGGGCTGGTGCTGGCATTGCTGCACCGCGTGCCAGCGACGGGTGACAAGGTCGCCTATGGCGGCTGGAGCTTCGAGGTGCTGGAAATGGATGGCCGTCGCGTGCAGCTCGTGCGTGTGGTGCGAGAGGCGCTCGCCGCCTGAGCGCGGGTTCGGTGCCGATTATTTCAGGGCACGTCGAAGCACCTTGCCGACCGGCGTCTTGGGCAGCTCCTCGGTCCTGAACTCGACCGCGCGCGGCAGCTTGTAGCCGGTCAGCCGCTTGCGGCACCAGGCGAGGATCTCCTCCTCGGTGAGACTGGCGTCGCGTTTGACGACGATGATCTTGACCCGCTCGCCGGCCTTGGGATCGGGGACGCCGATCGCGGCCACCTCGCGCACGCCGGGATGGGCGGCGACGACGTCCTCGATCTCGTTGGGGTAGACGTTGAAGCCCGAGACCAGGATCATGTCCTTGATCCGGTCCACCAGCTTGATCTCACCTCTCGCATCCATGATGCCGACATCGCCGGTGGCGAGCCAGCCGTCGCCGATCATCACCTTCGCCGTCTCGTCGTCGCGGTTCCAGTAGCCGCGCATCACCTGCGGACCGCGCACGCAGAGTTCGCCCGGCTCGTCGATCCCGGCCCAGCTTCCATCCTCGCGGCGCATGCGCACGTCGGTCGACGGGACCGGCAGGCCGATACGGCCCGTGAAGCCCATCTTCTCGGGATGGTCGAAATCGACATAGCCGATGGTGACCACCGGCGAGCACTCGGTCAGGCCGTAGCCCTCGACCAGCGGCTTGCCGGTCATTTTCTGCCAGCGCTCCGCGATGTCCTTCTGCGTTGCCATGCCGCCGGCCACCGTCAGGCGCAGCTTCGAGAAATCACGCGCGCAGAACTCGGAATTTTCGAGAAAGCTGGCGAACAGCGTGTTGAGGCCGGCGAAACCGTCGAACTGCTCGTGCCTGAGCATCTTCTGCACGCGCTTCGTGTCGCGGGGATTTGCGATCATGATGTTGCGGCCACCAATGCCGCCAAACATCAGCAGGTTCGCGGTCAGTGAATAGATATGATACAGCGGCAGCAGAGTGACGTTGGTGAAGACCTCGTTCCTGTCCAGACCCGCGGTCACCCAGGCCCGGCCCTGAAGGACGTTGGCGACGATGTTGCGGTGGGTCAGGATCGCGCCCTTGGCGACGCCCGACGTGCCGCCCGTGTATTGCAGGAAGGCGATGTCTTCGGGGCCGTTCTCGACAGGGCGGTAGTCCGCAGATTTGGCCGAGCGGCGCATCCTCGGCCAGGTGATGGCATCGTCGATGCTGAATTTCGGTACCACGCGGGCGACGTGTTTCATCATCGCCGAGATGGCGACACCCTTGAGTCCGCCGAGCATGTCGCCCATCGCCGTGACGATGACGTGCTTGACGTCAGTCCCGTCGCGCGCCTCGCTCAGCGTGCGGGCGAACATGTTCATCACCACGACTGCGACCGCGCCGCTGTCACGCAACTGGTGATTGAGCTCGGACGCGGTGTAGAGCGGGTTGCAGTTCACCACGATCGCGCCGGCGAACAGCGTGCCGAACAGTGCGATCGGATATTGCAGGCAGTTCGGCATCATCAGCGCGACGCGATCGCCGCGCCCGATCCCGCGCGACTGCAGGAAGGTGGCAAAGCGTTTCGCCTCGTCCAGAGCGTCGCCATAGCTCAGCGTCGAGCCGATGCTGACATAGCCGGGACGGTCGGCGAACGTCCTGGAATCCGCCTCGTAAAGCGCGGTCAGTGACGGCCAGCGCGCCAGCTCGTCGTCGATCGTCTTCGGCACCGCGGGCGGATAGAACGCCGTCCAGAACCGCTCTGTCCAGAGCTCGTCGCCCTGCACGGGCGCGTTGTCGATCGCACTGCTGGTCATTGCGGCAGCCCCTGTCCGATGGCGATCATTTCTCGACCACGGCGACCACGCCCTGCCCCCCGGCCGCACAGATCGAGATCAGTCCGCGGCCGCCGCCGTTGCGATCGATCATCTTGGCAAGTGTTGCGAGAATACGTCCTCCGGTGGCCGCGAAAGGGTGGCCGGCGGCGAGCGAGCCGCCATGGATGTTGAGCTTCGTGCGGTCGATCGATCCGAGCGGCACATCGAGCTTGAGGCGTTCGCGCGAATAGACCGGGTCTTCCCAGGCCTTGAGCGTGCAGAGCACCTGGGCGGCGAAGGCTTCGTGGATCTCGTAGAAATCGAAATCCTGCAAGGTGAGGCCAAGCTTTTCGAGCATGCGCGGCACGGCATGGACGGGCGCCATCAGCAATCCCTCGTCGCCATCGACGAAATCCACCGCCGCGGTCTCGCCGGTGCGCAGATAGGCCAGCACGGGCAGGTCGTGCGCGCGGGCCCATTCCTCGGAGGCCAGCAGAACCACCGAGGCGCCGTCGGTCAACGGGGTGGAATTGGCGGCGGTCAGCGTGCCGCCCGCGCGGTCATAGGCCGGCTTGAGCTTGGCCACCTTCTCGAGCGTGCTGTCGGGGCGGAGATTGTTGTCGCGGGTGAGGCCCTTGTAGGGCACGACGAGATCGTTGAGGAAACCGCTGTCATAGGCGGCGGCGAGATTGTGGTGGCTGGCGACTGCCAGCTCGTCCTGCGATTCCCGGCTGATTTCCCACCGCTTGGCCATCAGCTCGCAATGCTCGCCCATCGACAGGCCGGTGCGCGCTTCCGCATTGCGTGGCAGCTCGGGCTTGAGCAGCATGCCCGGGCGGACCTTCGACAGGGCGGCGAGCTTCTGCCCGGTGCTCTTGCCGCGATTGGCGCGCATCAGTGCGCGGCGGAATCCCTCGTTGACCGCCACCGGCGCGTCGGAGGCGGTATCCACGCCGCCCGCGATGCCGACATCGATCTGACCGAGCGCGATCTTGTTGGCGACCAGGATCGCCGCTTCCAGCCCGGTGCCGCAGGCCTGCTGCACGTCATAGGCCGGTGTGTCGTGTGACAGCGTGGTGGACAGTACGCTCTCGCGGGTCAGTGCGATGTCGCGGGAATGCTTGAGCACCGCGCCGGCGGCGACCTCGCCAAGGCGCTCGCCGTGCAGGTTGAACTTGTCGACCAGCGCCTGCAACGCAGCGGTCAGCATGTCCTGGTTGGACAGCTCGGCATAGGCGGTATTGGACCGTGCGAACGGGATCCGGCTGCCGCCCAGGATGGCGACGCGACGCGGAAGGGGGGCGCTGGACATGAGTTCCTCGGTTCGATGATCAGGCAGTGAAGGTCAGCAAGCCGCGCAGATGCGGCCTGGCGGCGGATCTGTCGCGCAGATCGAGGATGGTGGTGTCGCCGTCGACGGTGGACAGCAGGATCTCGCTGCCCGGCAGGAAGGCCGGCAGCTTGAACGCCGTGTCATAATCGAGGGAGGTCACCGGTCGCGCGGGCAGCGCTGCGGCGAGGCAGCGTGCGGCGTTCCACATGCCGTGGATGATCGGCCGCTTGAAGCCGAGCAGGCGCGCGCCGATGCGCGAGGTGTGGATCGGGTTCGTGTCGCCCGACACCGCGGCGTAGCGCCGGCCGAGATTGGCGGCCAGACGCAGCCTGGCGAGGACACGCAGTGGCTGCGGACCCGGTGTCTGGCTCTGCTCGCGTTCCCCGGCCGGGTTGCGGACGCCGCGGACGAGGTACGTGGAGGTGCTTTGCCAGACCAGTTCGCCGCCACGGCGCGCCAGCGCCTCGACGATGAAGGCCTGGCCGCGCGGATGCGCCACAAAGCCGGCAAAACCCACCTCGATGTCCAGCGCCTCGCCGAACGAGAGCTTTGCGTGCTGGCGGATGCGGTTGCGCAGATGCACAAGCCCGATCAGCGGATAGGGGAAATCGGCGCGCATCATCAACGCCATGTGCAGCGGGAAGGCGAGGATATGCGGCCAGGTCGGCGGCACCCCCTGCTCGGGCGCAAAGCCGCAGACGCGGGCATATTTCGTCGCTGCCCGTTCGTCGAGCCGTGTCTTCTCTCGCAGCAGACGGGTGGTGGGCAGGCTGGCGCCGGGACCCGGCTTGCGGCGCAGGCTGCGAAGGCCGGCGAGCGCGATCTGGCGCGGCGTCGGCAGGTCCCTGATCACCTGCACGGGCGCGGCCAACAGGGAGGTTTCACCGTCCATCTGCATCTCTCTCCGTTCAGGCGCCGAGCAGGCTCTGGCCGCAGACGCGGACCACCGCGCCGTTGATGCCGCCGCTGCCCGGATGGGCGAACCAGGCGATGGTCTCGGCGACATCGACCGGCAGGCCCCCCTGGCTCATCGAATTCATCCGCCGTCCTGCCTCGCGGATCGCGAACGGGATCGCCGCCGTCATCTGCGTCTCGATGAAGCCGGGGGCGACGGCATTGACCGTCACGCCCTCGGTCGCCGCCAACGGTGCGAGCTTGCCGACCGCGCCGATCAGTGCGGCCTTCGACAGCGCATAGTTGCTCTGGCCGAGATTGCCGGCAATGCCCGACAGCGATGAGACGAACACCACGCGGCCGTTCGGCCGGATAGCTTTCGCCACCAGCAGCTTCTCGGTGATGTGCAGGGGGGCGGCGAAATTCACGTCCAGCACGCTGTCCCATTGCGACGCGCTCATCTTGGCAATGGTCTTGTCGCGGGTGATGCCGGCATTGTGCACCACCACGTCGTAGCCGCCACGCCCGGCGGCATCGGCGGCGATCGCGTCCTGTGCGTCGGGGCTGGTGATGTCGAGTGCGAGCGCCGCACCGCCGAGGCGTTCTGCATGTTTGGCGAGTTCGCTGGCGGCGGGCGGAATGTCGAGCAGCACCACCTGGGCGCCGTCGCGGGCGAAGGTCTCGGCGATCGACAGGCCGATGCCACGCGAAGCGCCGGTGATCAGGACCGTGCGGCCGGCCTGCGATCTGGCCGGGTCGGGCCGGTCGACCACGCCGGTCACCGGCACGCCGACGCGCACCGTCTGCCCCGAGACATAGGCCGAGCGGCCGGAGAGGAAGAAACGCAGCGTGCTGTCGAGCGAGGCCTCGCCGCCGGGCTTGAGCCAGACGAGCTGCACCGCCACCGCGCGGCGCACCTCCTTGCCGAGCGAGCGGGTGAAGCCCTCCAGCCCGCGCTGGATCGCCGCCGCCTCGATGCTGTCGGCGTCTTCCGGCGCGGTGCCGATCACCACGATGCGGCCATTGGTGGCGAGTGACCGGATGGTGTCGTGGAAGAAGGCATACAGCGCCTTCAGCCCCTCGGTATCGGCGATGGCGGTGGCGTCAAACAGCAGCGCGCCGGTACGCCCCGAATCCTCGGGCACGAAGCGGCCGGTCATCACCTCATGGCGTCCCGCGGCGAGACGCCAGTCGGCGCTGTCGGGGTGATACAGCGTCACCGCGCCCATCGCCCGCAGGGCGGAGGCGAGGAAATCCTCGATCTTCGAGCCTGGAGCGGCACCAACCACCACCGGCCCGCGCAGCTCCGGCTTGCCGGGACGGTAGCGGACCAGCGGGATCGGTTGCGGCAGGCCGAGCGTGCCGGTCAGCCATTTGCCGAAACCCGAGCTCGAGAAAGAGAGGTACTGGTCCTGGGACGCCATTATTCCGCAGCCTCACGCGTGTCGGGCGTGTGCACGCCCTGCTGGAATTTCTGCAGATTCTCGGCGAGGCCGAAATCGGACGGGAAATCGTCCACCTGCACCGCCATGTCGCCGAGCTCGGCGAACTTTGCCAACAGGGCCTGTTCCTCGGCCGTGATCAGCCCCTTGCCCTGGGCATCCGCCGCCCAGGCAGCGAGCCGGGTCAGGTTCTGTGGCATGCGCAGGATCTGCCTGTTGCGGATCGCATCCTTGAGCCGCGCCTCGATCGCCTGCACCTGCGGATACAGCGTGAAGGCGACCATGCCGGCGCCGATCTGGTCCACCTCGAGCGTGGGCGTCCACGAACCGTCGATCAGACGGGCGCGCGTCGCGCCCTGGGTCTGCAGCGCGATCGCGATCTTCGCCGCCAGACGGTCGGACGGCTTGACCAGCGGGATACCGAACGGGAAGGCGACCAGGCGCACGAAGGCTGCGGCCGGACGCGACGGGTAGTTCGCGAGAACACCCTCCAGCGCCTCGTACGCGCGGCCGATCGCATCCTGCGCGGCCCAGTGCACGAAGGGCAGATCGTCCTTCTGGCGGCCTTCCTCCTCGAAGCGCTTGAGCGTGGCGGTGAGGATGAAGAGCTGCGAGAGGATGTCGCCGAGACGCCCGGTGATGCTCTCCTTCTTCTTCAGTGCGCCGCCGAGGCTGGCCATCGACATGTCGGCCAGCAGTGCGAGCACCGTCGAGAGCCGGGTCGCGGTGCGGTAGTAGGTCGCGAGCGCGCCGGCGGCATTCGAGGGCGCTGCGATGAAGCGTCCGCCGGTCAGGCCGAAGGCGAGGGCGCGGGCGATGTTGCGGAAGACGAAGCTGACATGGCCGAAGAAGTTCTCGTCGAACGACACCAGGCCGGCCTTGCGGTCCTCGTTGCGCGCCGCCTTCATCAGCTTGAGCACGTACGGATGGCAGCGGATCGCGCCCTGACCGAAGATGATCAGCGTGCGGGTCATGATGTTGGCACCCTCGACGGTGATGCCGATCGGAACCTGCTGATAGGCACGGGCGAGGAAGTTGCCCGGGCCCATGCAGATGCCCTTGCCGCCGATGATGTCCATGCCGTCATTGACGACGATGCGGCCGCGCTCGGTGACGTGGTACTTCGCGATCGCCGAGATCACCGAAGGCTTCTCGCCGATATCGATCGCGTTGGCCGACAGCCGCCGTGTGGCGTCCATTGCATAGAGATGCCCGCCCATGCGGCCGAGCGGCTCGACCACGCCCTCGAACTTGCCGATCTCGAGGTTGAACTGGCGACGGATGGCCGAGTAGGCTGACACCCCGTTCACCGCCAGCTTGGCCATGCCGACATTGCTCGATGGCAGCGAGATCGCGCGGCCGGCGGCGAGGCATTCCATCAGCATGCGCCAGCCGCCGCCGATCTGGCTCTGCCCGCCGATGACGAAATCGACGGGAATGAACACGTCGTCGCCCTGGGTGGGGCCGTTCTGGAACACCGCGTTCAGCGGCCAGTGGCGGCGCCCGATCACCACGCCGGGATGATCGCGCGGGATCAGCGCGCAGGTGATGCCGATCTCGCGTTTCGCACCGAGCAGGCCGTCCGGATCCTCGGCCCGGAACGCCAGGCCGAGCACGGTCGCGACCGGGGCGAGCGTGATGTAGCGCTTGCGCCAAGTGACCCGGAAGCCGAGCGTGCGGCGGCCCTGATAGTCACCCATGCACACGATGCCGGTATCGGTGATCGAGGCGGCGTCCGAGCCCGCATAGGGGTTGGTGAGCGCGAAGCAGGGGATGTCCTCGCCGCGGGCGAGACGGGGAAGATAGTGGTTCTTCTGCTCCTCGGTACCGTAATGCAGCAGCAGTTCGGCCGGGCCGAGCGAGTTCGGCACCATCACCGACACCGCGGCGGCCGACGAGCGGGTGGAGAGCTTCTGCACCACCATCGAATGCATATAGGCCGAGAATTCGCGACCGCCGTAGCGCTTGGGGATGATCATGCCCAGGAAGCCCTTGTCCTTGGCATAGGCCCAGGCGGCGGGCGGCAGGTCCTGCCAGATCGAGGTGGCGTCCCAGTCGGAGGCGAGGTTGCACAGTTCCTCGCACTCGTTGTCGAGGAAGGACTGCTCCTCCGCGGTCAGGCTCGGGGCAGGGGTCTTCAGCAGGCGCTGCCAGTCCGGCTTGCCGGCGAACAGCTCCGCATCCCACCACACCGTGCCGGCATCGATCGCCGCCTGTTCGGTCTCGCTCATCTTCGGCATGATCTTGCGGAAGGTCGGCAGCAGCCGCGCCGAGATCAGCGTGCGCCGCAGCGGCCTGATGGCCAGGATCAGCGCCGGCAGGGCGAACACCACCGCCAGCACGATCAGCGCCGTCAGCCCGATCAGGTGCAGCGCGAATCCGGCCGCGAGCCAGATCGCGATCCCGACCAGCCAGGCGATTGCGGGCGCCTGCACGAAACTCAGGACGAAGGCCCCGAGCAGGGCGACGATGATCCAGACAGCATCAGCCATGACCTGAACTCCTCAAAATGCCGAGACGCTACTCGGCGGCATCCATCTGCAATGAAGCTGCGACACCCTCGGGCCGGTCCGTGTTCGGCCCGGAGAGCGAGAAGACGTCGTCGAAGATGCGCAGCCGCGCATCCGTCCGGGCCGGCGCCATCAGCGCACCGGCCATCAGATTGCCGAACGAGGCCAGGATGGCGATCTCGCTCGAAGCGGTGGGAATGTCCGTGCCGTCGCGCCCGAAGGCCACCAGCACCTCGCGCAGCCCGCTGCCGGCCACCACGCCTGCCACCGCCTTCATCACGAAGGACAGCCGCAGTTTCAGATCCGGCAGCGCGAGTTCCGGCAGGCTGCGCGCGAAACCGGCCAGGAAGCGGCGCTGGGTGGCGTCGTAGCGCGACTTGAGCAGCCCGGTGACCAGCGGCGAGGCGTCCGAATAGACGCGGCCGAGGAACCGCATGCGCTCGTAGCCCGATTCCCCCGCTTCCCGGGCCTGATGCAGTGCCGGCACGAACAGCGCCGCCAGCATGTGCTCGCAGGCAAGACGTTCGCCCCAGCGCGCCTCGCAGGCGTCGAGAAGCCGGTCGCGCGCCGCGTTGAGCGGATCGAGTCGGCGTTCGAGCATCGCTCGCAGCAGATTGTCGCGGCTGCCGAAATGATAGTTGACCGCGGCCAGGTTCGCGCGGGCCGCCGCCGTCACCGGGCGCAGCGAGACGCCGTCGACGCCGTGCTCGACATACAGCCGCTCTGCCGCATCGAGGATGCGGTTCTTGGTGTCGCTTTCCGGAGCTTTGCGCTTCTCGGCCACGCGTTGTTTCCTCCACAACGTGTCCGGACCCTAGACCCGGCCGGCCGGGCGATCAAGCGGTCGTTTCAAACGATTGTGTGAAGGTATGCTGCGACCGGTTGCCGGGGTTCCGGCGCCGCGATAGCCTGCCCCTGATGGCAAAGATGATCCACAGCATGATCCGCGTCGCCGACGCGGCGCGGTCGCTCGAGTTCTATGGGCGCGCGCTCGGCCTGAGCGTGAGGGACCGCTACGATTTCGATGATTTCTCGCTGCTCTACCTGCGTGACGCGGAGGGCGAGTTCGAACTCGAACTGACCGTCAATGCCGGACGCGACGGCTACACGATCGGTGACGGCTACGGTCATCTTGCGGTCTCGGTGGCCGATGTGGAGGCCGAGCACGCGCGCCATACCGAGGCCGGCCTGTCGCCGACGCCGCTGAAGACCCTGCAGCATCAGGGCCGCGATCTGGCGCGGTTCTTCTTCCTGACCGACCCCGACGGATACAAGATCGAGGTGTTGCAGCGGGGCGGCCGGTACCTCTGAACCGAACCCGCGCGCTCAATAGGCGGCGCGATACAGGGCGAGGGCATCGGCCTCGTCGAGCTCGACCGGATTGTTGACCAGCAGCCGCGTCTGCTTCATCGCGTCGGCCGCCAGCAAGGCGAGGCTGTTGTCTGTGACACCGACATCCCGCAGCCGGCGCGGAGCACCGCTGTCGTCGAGCAGCGCCTGCATGTGGGCGGCGAACGCCTCGGCCCGCTCGCCGGCGGTCCCACGCCCGGAAATGCCGACCACGTCGGCGAGTTCCGCATAGAGCCCGGCCGCGGCGGCGGCGTTGAAGCGCAGCACCGGCGCCAGCATCAGCGCGTTCGAAAGCCCATGCGGGACATGATAATGGCCGCCGAGCGGGTAGGCGAGCGCATGCACCGCCGCGACCGGGGCGTTGGCGAAGGCCTGTCCGGCCAGCATCGCGCCAAGCAGCATCGCCTCGCGCGCGGCGCGGTCGGTGCCGTCGCGGCAGGCAGCGAGCAGGTTGCCCGACAGCAGGCGCAGCGCCTCGCGGGCCAAGGCGTCGGAAAGCGGGTTCTTACGATGCCGGCTGGTATAGGCCTCGATCGCGTGCACCATCGCGTCGATGCCGGTGGCCGCGGTGTGCAGCGCCGGCAGCCCGAGCGTGAGCTGTGCGTCCAGCAACACGAAATCGGCGAACAGCTGGTCGGCCACCACGCCCATCTTGGTGGTCTCACCGGTGGTGATGATCGAGATGTTGGTAACCTCGGAGCCCGTGCCCGCGGTGGTCGGCACCAGCACCAGCGGTGCGCGGGAGCCCTTGACCTTGCCGATACCGTAGAGCGCGTCCAGCGTCTGCTCCGAGCGCAGCAGCACGGCGACCAGCTTGGCGATGTCGAGCGACGAGCCGCCGCCGAGCCCGATCACCAGCCCGGCATCGAACGTCCTTGCCTGCGCGACCGCCGACAGCACCACCGCCTCCGGCGGGTCGGCGACCACCGCGTCGAAGACCTCGACCGCGAAGCCGGCCCCGGTCAGGCTGGCCAGCACGGGGGCAAGCAGGCCCGCCTGCACCAGCCCCGCATCGCTGACCACCAGCGCCCGGCGCGCCTGCCAGCGCGGGGCGAGCATCGGCCCCAGCCGGGCAGCGCCGCCCCATTCCATGGCGATCGACGCCACGGTGCGGAATTCGAAACCCATCAGCCGATTCCCGAGCAGAGATATTTGAGCTCCAGATACTCATCGATGCCGTGATGCGAGCCTTCCCGGCCGAGCCCGGACTGCTTGACGCCGCCGAACGGCGCGACCTCATTGGAGATCAGGCCGGTATTGTGGCCGACGATGCCGTACTCGAGCGCCTCGGCGACACGCCAGGTGCGGCGGACATCCTCGGTGTAGAAATAGGCGGCGAGACCGAATTCGGTGTCGTTGGCCATCGCCACCGCCTGCGCCTCGGTGTCGAAGCGGAACAGCGGCGCGACCGGACCGAACGTCTCCTCGCGCGCCACCCGCATCGCCTGCGTCACACCGGTGAGGATGGTCGGCTCGAAGAAGGTGCCGCCGCGCGCATGGCGATGCCCGCCGAGCAGCGTGTGCGCGCCATGGGCGAGCGCATCGGCGACATGCGCCTCGACCTTCAACACGGCGTCCTCGTCGATCAGCGGCCCGATCTGCACGTCCGGATCGGTGCCGGCGCCGACGCGCAACTGCGCCACGCGCGCGGCGAGCCTCGCTGCAAACGCGTCATGCACACCCGACTGCACATAGATCCGGTTGGCACACACGCAGGTCTGTCCGGCATTGCGGTATTTTGAGGCGATCGCACCCTCGACCGCGGCGTCGAGATCGGCATCGTCGAAGACGATGAAAGGCGCGTTGCCGCCGAGCTCCAGCGACAGTTTCTTGATCGTCGGGGCCGACTGCGCCATCAGGATCCGCCCCACCTCGGTCGAGCCGGTGAAGCTGAGCTTGCGAATGGTGTCGGAGGCGGTCAGCACGCCGCCGATGGTGCGCGCATCGCCGGTGATGATCTGCAGCACACCCGGCGGTAGTCCGGCCTCGATGGCGAGCACGCCGAGCGCCAGCGCCGTCAGCGGGGTCTGCTCCGCCGGCTTGACGATCATCGTGCAGCCGGCTGCCAAGGCGGGGCCGGCCTTGCGGGTGATCATCGCGGCGGGGAAGTTCCACGGCGTGATCGCCGCCGTCACACCGATCGGCTGGCGCAGCACAGCCAGGCGGCGGTCGACAGAAGGGCTGGGGATCAACTCGCCATAGACGCGCTTCGCCTCCTCGGCGAACCATTCGATGAACGAGGCGGCATAGATCACCTCGCCGCGCGCCTCCGACAGCGGCTTGCCCTGTTCGGCGGTCATCAGGGCGGCGATGTCGTCGGCATGGGCGACGATCAGCTCGAACCAGCGGCGCAGCACCGCACTGCGCTCGCGGGCCGGCCGGCGCGACCAGGCCGGCAGGGCGCGTCGGGCGGCCTCGATGGCCGTTTCCGTCTCGGCGGCGGACAGTGACGGGACATGCGCGATCACCCGCCCGTCGGCGGGATCGCGGACCGCGATCGTCGCCCCGTCGGCCGCATCGCGCCAGGCGCCGTCGATGAGGCATTGCTCGCGCAGCAGGTCCGGGATGTCTGGCAGGGTTGCGGTCATGTCGGTGGTCCTGATACGTGGTTCAGTATAATGAACCGAATTCATCATGATGAACGATGCGCATGGTATGGCGGCCTGTCAATTGCGCGCTGATCGAAAGGATGTGAGTTCCGGTATGCAGGAGATCGAACCCGGAGCCGGGGGTGGCAGCGTGCCGGCCTTGCGCCGTGCGGTGCGGATTCTCGACCTTGTCGCAGGGTCCACCGCGCGGCCGAATGCTGCCGGGCTGTCCCGCGCCCTGGGGTTGCCGAAAAGCACCGCGCACGGCCTGCTTGCCGCCATGGTGGAGCTCGGCCTGCTGGAACGTGGCGCCGACGGCAGCTATCGGCTGGGCGTGCATCCGATGCGCTGGACCGGCGGCAGCGTCGCACGGACCGATCTGGTGCCGCTGTTCTACGATCATCTGGCCAGCCGACCGGCGCTCGCCGCCTATACGGTCACGCTCAGTGTCCGCGAGGGGGCGGAGGTGGTCTATATCGGCTGTCGCAACTCCGACCGCCCGCTCGGGGTGACGTTCCGCATCGGCATGCGCCTGCCCGCACCCTTCACCGCCACCGGCAAGGCGCTGCTGGCCAGCCTGCCCGATGCCGAGATCGCCGAGCTGCTGTCGGGGCCCTGGCCGACACGGCTCACGCCGCGCAGCGTCGGCGGGCTCGCCGCCCTGGGCGCGGAGATCGCGGCGACACGCGCGGCCGGCTACTCCCTCGATGACGGCCAGGTGCGCGAGGACATGGTCTGTCTCGGCGCCGCCCTGCGCGATCATTCCGGACAGGCGGCGGCCGGGATGGCGATCAGCCTGCTGCGCAGCGACGCGGCTCCCGGCCGGCTGCCGGAACTGGGCGCGATGCTGGCAGAGACGGCACGCACGATCTCGCGCCGCCTTGGCGGCTGAGGCGGCGGGCGGCCGCCGCCGGCTCAGCCATGTTGCGGCCAGGCGGCGCCATCGAGGGTTGCGAGCGGGATCTTGAGATAGGAGCGGCCGTTGCTCTCGGGCGGCGGCAGGCGGCCGCCGGCGATGTTGACCTGCAAGGCGGCGAGGATCAGCCGCGGCATCGGCAGGGTTCGGTCGCGCGCCTCGCGCAAGGCGACGAAGCTCGCCTCGTCCTGTCCGGCGACATGCGGATTGCTGCGTTTGTGTTCGCCGACGGTGCTTTCCCAGGCCGCCGCCGCGCCTGGCTGCGGATAGTCATGGCCGGTGAACAGACGTGTCTCGTCAGGCAGGGCGAGGATGGCGCCGATCGAGCGCCACAGGCGCCGCGCGCAGCCGCCGGGAAAATCGCAGCGCGCGGTCCCCGAGGCCGGCATGAACAGCGTGTCGTGGACGAAGGCCGCATCGCCGGCCACATAGGTAACCGAGGCGAGGGTGTGTCCTGGAGAGTGCATGATGCGCACGTCGAGGTCGCCGATCGCGAAATGCTCGCCATCGGCGAACAGGCGTTGCCACTGCCTGCCGTCGGCGGGGAAATCGGGCAGGTTGTAGATGTCCTTCCACAGGCGCTGCACCGCGACCACCTCCGCGCCGGTCGCGGTCGGCGCGCCCGTTCGCGCGTGCAGCCAGGCGGCGGCCGAGAAATGGTCGGCATGCGGATGGGTGTCGAGGATCCAACGCAGTTGCAGCCCTTCGCGGGCGATCAGCCCGAGCAGGGCTTCGGCATTGTGTGTGGCGAGCGCACCGGAGGCGGGATCGAAATCCAGCACCGGATCGATGATCGCGCACGCGCCGCTACGCGGGCAGGCGAGCACATACTGGATCGAGGAGGTGGCCGGATCGAACAGTCCGTGCACGATCGGTCGCGCCGTGGCGGTGCTCATGGCGCCGTCGGCGCGCGGCGCCACGCATCGCCCGGCGCATTGGCCCGCCCGTCGAGGTGCTGCGGCCCGGGATGCGGCAGTCCTGTGCCGGGGCGCCATGCCGGCGAGTCCAGCACAGGTCCGGGGCTCGTGGTATCTGCGGCAGCGGACGGCTCAGGCGGCATGGGCTGGCTCGGTCAGAGGATTGACGTTGTCCGACGTATGCACCTGATTTGCGCCTTGGATATCGTCTGACGCAACTCCGGAGCAAGAAATGAGCGCGACCAGCGACGCCGTATCGTGTGATGTGCTGATCGTCGGCGGGGGCGCGGCGGGCATCGCCACGGCGGCTCTGCTGCGCCGCCGCCGCCCGGGGCTCGACATCGCCATCGTCGAGCCGCATTCGGTCCACTGCTACCAGCCGGGCTGGACGCTGGTGGGCGCAGGGGTCATGACCCGTGCGCAGACCGAGCGCCCGGAGGTGCGGCTGATCCCGCCCGGCGTGCGCTGGATGCGGAGCGCGGCAGCGGCGTTCGATCCGGACAACGACCGCGTCGATCTCGTCGATGGCCGTCGCGTGTCCTATCGCCGGCTGGTGGCGTGCCCGGGACTGAAGACCGACTGGGCGGCAATCCCCGGCCTTGCGAAGTCGCTCGGCCGCAACGGCGTGTGCAGCAACTACAGCGCCGAAGGTGCGCAACGTACGTGGCAGTTCCTGCAACAGTTCCGAGGCGGAACCGCGCTGTTCACCCAGCCGCCGATGCCGATCAAATGCCCCGGCGCGCCGCAGAAGATCGTCTATCTCGCTGCCGATCATTTCCGGCGCAGCAATATTCTCAACCAGACCAGGATCGAGTTCCATGTTGCCGGAGATGCATTGTTCGGCGTCGGCTTTTTCGTGCCTGTCCTGAAGAGCCGGATCGAGCGCTACGGTATCGACCTGCATTATCACTCGAACCTGAAGTCGATCGACGGCGACAACAGGATCGCGACCTTCGCCGTCAGCGATGCGGACGGCACGCGCGACGAGCAGCGCGCCTTCGACCTGTTGCATGCGGTGCCACCGCAGGGTCCGCTCGATGTCGTACGCGACAGTCCGCTGGCCAACGCCGCCGGCTGGATCGATGTCGATCAGGTTTCGCTGCGTCATGTCCGCTACGGAAATGTCTGGGGCCTCGGCGACGCGACCTCGACTCCGAATTCCAAGACCGCGGCTGCCGTGCGCATGCAGTCGCGCGTGGTGGTCGACAATCTTCTCGCTGACATCGACGGGCTTTCGAACGCCGCTGCACAGGCCGCCTATGACGGCTACGCGTCCTGCCCGCTGACGGTGTCCTACGATGAGGTGGTGATGGCGGAGTTCGGTTATGGCGGCAGGATCATGCCGACCTTCCCGCTCGATCCACGCGTGCCGAGGCGCTCGATGTGGGAGCTGACGCGACATGTGGTGCCGCGTCTCTACTGGGATGTCATGCTGCGTGGCCATACGCTCGACATTGCGCACCGGCCCCGGGATTTCTGAAATCCCCGCCGACCGCGCTCAGTGGAGCGTCGCCATCCGGATCGGCTGGTGGGAGAGATCGCCCTCGTCGGCGTAGAGCGGCCAGGCGCCGCGCGCCAGCGCATCGAGCGACGGGCAAGGAAGCTTCATGCGCGCGGCATAGATCCACAGGTATGACAGGCCGCGCCGCACGAATTGCCTGGTCTCGTCAAGCGGGATCGATTCGATGAACAGCAGCGGATCGCTGTCGTCGGCCGACGTGGCCGCCCAGCTTCGCATCGCGTTGGGACCGGCATTGTAGCTGGCCAGCAGCTTGATGAGGTTGTCGTCGATTCCCGAGCTGTGCGCGAGATAGTTCACGTAGCGCTGGCCGAGATCGAGATTGAGGGCCGGATTGTGCAGGCGCGACGGTGTGCCGGTGAAGCGGTCCGGATCTCCGGTCACATAGCCGGCGGTGACCGGCATGAGCTGCATCAGCCCGTGCGCGCCGGCACCCGAGACGGCGCCTGCATCGAAATTCGATTCGAGGCGGGTCAGCGCATAGACCAGCGCCGGATCGGTGGTGAAGCCGTGCGCGGGATGCAGGTGCGGCACCGGGAACCGCTCGGCATCGACAGGCTGGCCGTACTGCGCCTCGATCAGTGTCGCCGCCTGAGCGGCGAGGCCGGTCAGGCCTGCGGCGCGTGCGACCAGCATGATCGAGTGTCGCAGTGCCGGATCACGTCCCGACAGCCCCCACAGATTGCGCAGCGCGGCCTCGGCGCGGCTGTCCTGCCCGACCTGGAGCAGCGCGAGCGCGCGGCGCCCCTGCGGTGTGCAGCCGAGGGCCTCGATGTCGATCTCGCCCAGCAGCGGGTTGGAGACCCGTGTCGGCGGTGCCGCCGACACATCGGTGGCATCGAGGAGCAGCCGGACCAGGCCGGTGTGACGACCCGGGTCCAGCGCGGCATCCACCAGCCGCGGTGCGATCTCGTGCAGCGAGATCGCATGCGACCGGCGCGGAGCCGGCTCGGCGGGTGCTGCCTGCGCGTCGTCCGACGTATCGGCCGGGTCGCTGACGATCGGCCGGCCCAGCATCCTGCTCGCCAACAATCCATAGAAGGTGTGCGGCAGGGCCGCGGCATTCTCCAGCCACGGCACGTAGCCGAGCCGGTCGCCGGCGCGCAGGTGCGCCCGTGCCGCCCACAGCGCCGCACCGGCGCGCAGGCTGGCGGAAATCGATTTCGCGCGGGCCGCCGCCTCGAAGCGGGGAATGGCGGCGTGGATGTCACCCGAGCGCCAGGCCGCGAGCCCGGCGACGAACGGGCCGAGCCCGGCCTGCTCGCCGCTGATGTGCCAGGCGTCCATGCCGATCGTGGCGGCGTTGTGGTCGAGCCCCTGGGTGAAGAGGTCGAGCGCCACCTCGGAGCGGAGTTGCCCGGCATAGGCGGCGGAAAGGCCGCGCGTATGCGCGATCAGCCGCAGGGCGCTATCCGCGCCCTTCAGCCCCGCGCCGGAACGTTCGCGCACGGCGTGGTCGAGCGACGGATTGCGGCTGTAGCCGGTCGTGGGTGCGTCGGCTTCCTCGGGTGTCGGACCGGTGCCGCCAGCCGCGTCCGGGGCCAGGAAGGCGACATCCGGCGCCGGTGGCGCGGCGGCCCCTGCGGGCAGGCGGAACAGCAGGGCTGCGTGGATCGCCCGCGCGTCCGGCTGATCGCCATAGGCCTGCAGCCAGCCGGACAGCGCGCCGGTCAGGGATGGCTCGGCCGAGCCGGCGGCGGCTTCGCGCAGGTAGCGGTCGGCGAGGATGTCGCCGACAAGGGTGCGATCGCCGAGTGCCGCGGTCTCGCGTGCCGCCGCCTCCATGGCACCCTGCTCCTGGAGGATGAAGATGTGGCGGATGCGTGCAGCGACGGAGGGGCTGAGCGGCTCGGGCAGGCCGACGCCGCCCCAGCCGCCCGACCCGCTGCGTGGCACGGCGAAGGCGACCTGGTTGCCGGATTCGGCGCCACCGTCGGACGTGCCCGCGGGTGCCGCCACCTGTCGCGCCGGCTGGGCGCGGGCGCTGCCGGTGCCTCCGCCCGGCAGGGCGGCTGCCAGCAGCAGCGCACCGGTCAGCAGGGCACGGGCGGCACGTGGCCGTGAGGGGGGACGCTGGACGGTCCGCATCGTGGCGGCACGTCCGCCCACCGGCGGCACGGCCCCGGGATGGGGGGCCGTGTCCGGCGTGCGTCTGTGAAGGGAACTCCACATGGTCGGCGGGGCATAGCGGCCGTCCCGCAGGCTGGCAATCACACGGATGTGAAAACCTGTCTATCATTGCGGTAATGGCAGCCGTGCAGGAGGCCCGCAAGAGGGCAAGAACTTTGCCATGGCAGGAATTTAGCGGCAGCCTATCACAAATTCGTGATCGGTCCGTCGGGAGCAGAATCCAGCCGTGCGCGCAGGGCCAGCAGCCCGTGCCAGGCCGGTCGGCGGAGGCGCGGCTGGGCGGCCAACATCGACGGGTGGGTGAGGGCTGTCGCATCGACGGTGACGCCGTCGCCGGCATCGATGTCGAGGCGCCGCGCCGCGCCGCGCGGGCCGCTGGCGACATCCGCGTCGGCCAGCAGCAGGCGCAGCGGCAGCTTGCCGAGCAGCAGCGCCGGCACCCTGACCGCGTCCGTCCCGCCCGTGCCATGACCTGCCGCCACAGGGCCGCCCCGGGCGACGATTTGCCTGGCGGCAAGCACGAGGCGGCGGCGCAGGAAGGGGGCGCAGGTGGCGAGTTCCACGCCCGCCGGCGGCCGGCCGCCGGGCGGTCGCCACGCGATGCCGGCCATCAGCGCGCAATCGTCCCGCGACAGGCCGATCGCGCCGAGCATGCGGTCGAGACCGGTCCCCGCCCGGCCGGCGAACGGTTCGCCGGAGCGGTCCTCGTCCTCGTCGGCAGTCTCGCCGACCACGATCAGCCGCGCCCGCGTGCCGAGGCTGACGCGCACCGTATGCGAGGCCGCCTGCCGCAGCCCGAAATCGTCGAACCCCTCCATCGCGCGCTGGAGCGCGTCGAGATCATGGCAGGACGCCGCGGCGGCTTCTGCGCGCTGGGCGGGTGTGCCGAGCGCGGGAGCCGGCAGGGCAGTCGGGATCGGCCCGGGCGGCGGCGGCACGCTCCGGGCAGCCGGGCCGGACAGGCGCCGGTCGATCGCGCTCTCGGCGAGGGCCTCGTCGGCGCCCCACTCGACCAGCAGGCGCAGCCAGGCGAGGGCCGGGCGGGCGTCGGGCGCGGTCGGGCTGCCGGGCGGGGAATTGCGCATGGCTGCTTGTCACCGCTCGGGGGCGGGCGAGGCAAGGGATAAGAGCCTGTTTCGAAACGTGCCCTGGGGCGCGTCTTGCGCCCGGCACCGGCCCTCACCCCAGGCGGTGGCGTTGACGGCTGCGCCGGTTGCTCTCAACTTCCGCTCATGGATGCGCCGCTTCGCAGCTCGGGACCCGTGACAGGATCGCCGCAGGGTCCGGGCTGCGCCCGCGCCCGGCGCCGCGGGATCGCACTCGCCGCGGTCGGGGTGCTCGCAGCGGTTGCCGCGTCGTGGCCGGCTCTGGCCGCGACCGATGCTGAAGCCGGGGTCACCACCCGGCCGGGGCGCCTGTCCGGCGGGCCGCCGCTGGCGTTTCCGGTGAAGGATTTCCTGATCGGCGAGGTGGCGCTGGCGCGCTTCGACGCCGCCCATGCGGCGCCCGCGCTGCTGCGGGCCGCGGCCGAGGTGCCGCAGGATCGCGATCTGGCGATGGAGGCGCTCGTCGCGGCGGTGATGGCGGATGGCGCCGTGGGCTCGGGCCCGGATACGTCGCCCGAGCGGGTCCGGACCCTCGCGCAGGGTCTGGCCGGCCAGCCGCTGGCCGCGCTGGTGCTCGGCAACGCGGCCGTGCGCGCCGACGACTGGGCCGGTGCGCGTCACGCCTATGCCTCTGTCAATGGCGGCGGCTTCGACGGGTTGCGGCCGCTGCTGGTGGCGGCGGCCGAATGGGGGGCGGGCCACCCCGATGCGGCGCTGTCGACGCTCGGCGCGTCGGGCCGGGCCGGTGGACGGGCCACGGCGCCCGGTGGCATCTATGCGCTGTTCGGCGCCCGGATCGCGCTGGCTTCAGGCCGGACCGCGCAGGCTGAACTCCTGCGCAATGCCGGGATGTCGGGCCTGCCCACGAGCAATATCGTGCTGGTCGGGCTGGCCGCCGACCTCGCCGCCAGGCGGGGCGAGTTCGCCGCGGCCCGACGGATGCTGCACGTGATGGCGTTCGGCCGTCCGGGCATGGCGCTGTCCGAGGCCGGATGGGCCGACAGCCTGCGCGGTGCCGCGGCACCGACAGCCTCCGGCATGATCGCGCAGGTCTATGCCGCAGCGGGCTTCGCGGTCGGCGCGATGATGGCCGACACGATCGAGCAGCAGACGACGGCGCGCGGACAGGGCGGGGGCCAGGACGGGGCCGCCCGCGACGAGCGGCTGCCGCCCTCGGCGCTGCGCGACCTGTCGCGGATCGCCCAGCGCGACGAGATCGTCCGGCTGCGCCTCGCGCTCTCGATCGATCCCGGGCTCGATGCGGCGCGCATCGCCCTGGCGGAGGTGCTGGCCGATGCCGGGGCCGGGCGCGGGCCCGAGGGCGAGACGGACGCGATCGCCGAACTCGCGAAGGTCGATCCCGCCTCGCCGCTGGCGCCGGCGGCGCTGTGGAGCGAGGCCGGGATCGAGGCCGATCTCGGTCGGTCCGACGCCGCCCGCGCCATTGCCACCCGTCTCGCGCAGCGCTTTCCCGCACGCCCCGAGCCGCAGCAGCTGTTCGGCGACATTGCCATGCAGGCGAAGGATTTCCCCGCCGCGGTCGCCGCCTACCGGCGCGCGGTCGATCTCCAGGCCGAGCTGCGGCGTCATCCGGCCGGGAGCTTCGGCGACACGATCGACGACAATGATGCCCAGGGCGACTGGCCGCTGCTGATGGCGCTCGGTGCGGCGCAGGAACAGGCCGGCGACTGGCCGGCGGCGCATGCGGTGCTCGAACGCGCCCTCGCCCTCGCCCCTGACCGGCCCGTGCTGCTGAATTTTCTCGGCTATGGCGATCTCGAGCACGAGGCCGACGACCCGCACGCGGTCGCCGCCGCTCGCCTGCGCCTCGAGAAGGCGCTCTCGCTGGCGCCCGAAGACCCCAATATCCGCGATTCTCTCGGCTTTGCGCTGCTGCTCCAGCACGACCCGCAGCGGGCGCTGACGCTGTTCGAGCAGGCGGCGGAGAAGATGCCGGAGGATCCGACGATCAACGCGCATCTCGGCGACGCCTACATGGCGCTCGGCCGCCGCATCGAGGCCGTCGAGCAGTGGGAATGGGCGCTGCTGTGTCATCCCGAGCCGGCGGATGCGGCCGTGCTGCGTCGCAAGCTCGCCGAGGCGGGGGCCGCCGCCGTGGCCGCGCCCGCATCGGCCAAGGCAGGTCCGTGAGCGCGGTGACGTCCGAGGCGGCATCGGACTTGAGCGTGCTGGCGCGCGCCAAGGTCAATCTCGCGCTTCAGGTCACCGGCCGCCGCGCGGACGGCTATCACCTGCTCGATTCGCTGGTGGTGTTCGCCTCGATCGCCGACCGGATCTCGGTCGCGCCGGCCGAGGCGCTGTCGCTGCGGGTCGCGGGGCCGTTCGGGGCGGCGCTCGCTGGGGCCCCGGACGCCGACAACCTGGTGCTGCGTGCGGCGCGCTCTCTGGCCGGCGCGGCCGGGATCGCGTCGGGCGCGTCGATCGTGCTGGAGAAGAATCTGCCCGTCGCGTCGGGCATCGGCGGTGGCTCGGCCGATGCGGCGGCGACCCTGCTGGCCCTGCAACGCCTGTGGCGTGTGCGGCCGGATCCGGCCGCGCTGGCCGGTATCGCGCTCGGTCTGGGCGCCGACGTGCCGGTCTGTCTCGATGGCCGGCCCTGCCGGATGCGCGGCATCGGTGAGATCCTCGACCCGCTGCCGACCTTGCCGCAGGGCTGGATCGTGCTGGCCAACGCAGGCATACCGGTGGCCACGCCGGCGGTGTTTCGAGCGCGTAAGGCCGGCTTTTCGCCTCAGCTGTGTCTGCCGGCGCATTTCGCCGACTTCCGCGCGCTGGCGGACTGGCTGCGGCTGCACAGTGTCAATGATCTCGAGGCGGCGGCGGTGGCGATCTGCCCGCCGATCGCCGGGGTGCTGGCCGGTCTCGCCGCCGGGCCCGGCTGCCTGCTGGCGCGGATGAGTGGCTCCGGGGGGACCTGCTTCGCATTGCACGACGATGCCGCCTCGGCCGCCGCCTCTGCACAGCGCCTGTCGGCGCAGGGCTGGTGGGCCCGCTCCGGCCGGCTGGGGGGCGATCCGGCCTGATGGCGGGCGATACGCCGGCCGCGCACCACGTCCGTCGGCCGCATCTGCATTTTCCGCATATCCACTTCACCCGGCGCGAGCTGCATGATCGCCCGCTCGCCGGCGTGCCCCTGCACAGGTGGCATCCGCGGCTCTATGCGTGCGAGGCGGCGGCAACCGCGCTGCTGATGGTGCTGGGTATCACCGCGGTCACGCTGCTGACCGCGCCGGGTTCGCCGCTGGCGCACAGGCTTGCCGCGCATCCGATGTGGCAGACCTCGCTGTGCGGGCTGCTGTTCGGCTCGGCCGGCACGGCGGCGGCGATGACGCCGTTCGGGCGGGTGAGCGGCGCGCATCTCAGCCCCTCGGTCAGCCTCGCATTCGGCCTCGCAGGCAAGCTGGCCTGGCCGGACCTGCTCGGTTACGTCGCCGCGCAGATCATCGGCGCAATCGCCGGCACCGCGCTGGTCTGGGCGGCGGTACACCCCTTCACCGGGCTGTCGGGACAGCTGCGAAGCGTGCACTACGCCGCGACGCTGCCCGCTGCGGGGGTCGCGGCCGGCTGGGTGGTGGCGGCCGAACTGGTCGCGACGGCTGGGCTGGTGCTTGCGCTGGCCTGGGGGGCGGCGCACAAGCGGCTGCATCTGCTCGCACCGTGGATCGGCGGGCTGTATTTCTTCGCCATGAACCCGCTGGTGGCCTGGGTGTCGGGCGACAGCACCAATTTCGCCCGTACTCTCGGCCCCGCCCTGTTCGACGGCCATCTCGCCTGGCTATGGATCTATCTGCTCGGGCCGCTGGCGGGCAGCGCGCTGGCGATGGCCTGGCTGAAATCGGGCGCGCTCGGCCGGCTGCATCTCGCCGAGGCGCGGCTGATCAATTTCGGCCATCACGGCCGGGTGCCCCGACTGTCCGCCCCCGAAGCGGTCGGGCCGCCGCCATCGGCGGTGTCCGGGGCGCCGTCCTGACACGCTGTCGCTTTTTTGCGCTGCATCACGACGTCGGGCTTCCTATATTCGGAGCCTATCGAGGAGATGTGCATCGATGTCCGCACGCATGAAGGTTTCGGTCGACGAGCAGCGGCAGCAGGCCAGTCTCGACCTGCTGCCGGGCAGCGGCCTGGAGGGGCACATCCCGCTGACGCTGGACCAGCTGACCCAGCTGATCTTCGCACTCGGGCAGGCCCGGACCCAGCTTCTGGCGCATCAGCCGCTGCCGCCGCTCGATTCGAGCCCGTTCTCGCCGGTGTTCAAGACCCAGTGGGCGATCCAGCCGGAGGCGCTGACGGAAGGCTCGGTGATCGCCTTCCAGCATCCCGCCTATGGCGCGGTCGGCTTCGTGCTGGCGCCCAATGAGATCGACCGGGTGGTCCGCACGCTCACCACCCATATGGGCATGGTGCATTCCAAGCCCGACGAGATGCGCCTGTCCTGAGTCTCAGACGTATTTCAGCGCCACGAAGCCCAGCACGATCAACACCGCGAAGGCGGTGGTCACCAGGGTCAGCCGCTTCTCGATGAACTGACGCAGTGGCTCGCCGAAGACCCGCAGCAGCCCGGCGACCAGGAAGAACCGCAGCCCGCGCGTCGCCAGGCTGGCGGCCAGGAAGGTGAGCAGGTCGAAATGCGCCGCCCCGGCGGCGATCGAGATCACCTTGTAGGGGATCGGAGTGAGGCCCTTCACCAGGATCACCCAGAGCCCATACTGCGCGAAGCGCTGCTGGAAGGCGGCGAAGGCGGCGTCGTAGTGATAGAAATGGATCAGCGGTCGCGCGACATGGGCGTACAGCTCCGCGCCGATCAGCCAGCCCAGCGCACCGCCCGCGACCGAGGCCAGCGTGCAGATCGTCGCGTAGTGCCAGGCCCGTCTCGGCCGCGCCAGCACCATCGGGATCAGCATCAGATCGGGCGGCACCGGGAAGAACGAACTTTCGGCAAACGCCACCACCGCCAGCCACAGGGGCGCGCGGGGGCTTGCGGCAAGGGCGATCATCCGGTCGTAGAGGCGGCGCAGCATGGTTGCGGGGCATTGCCACGACGCAGGCGCGGCATCAAGGGCTGCTCGGAGGAAGCGCTACGGCGGTTTCGGGCCGTGCGGGCCGAACAGGATGATCGCGGCGCCCACGAGGGCGACGCCGGCCCCGGCGAGATCGGACCGGTCCGGGCGCACGCCCTCCACCCAGACGCTCCACAGCAGGCTGGTCAGGATATAGACGCCGCCATAGGCCGCGTATGCCCGCCCGGCGCTGCTCGCCGGCGCCAGGGTCAGCAGCCAGCCGAACACGACCAGCGCTGCGCTGCCCGGAAGCAGCCACAGCACGGATCGTCCCAGGCGCGCCCAGGCCCAGAAGGCGAAGCAGCCGCCGATCTCGCACAAGGCTGCCGGGACGAAGACGAGGGCGGTCCACAAATCGTTCAGGCCGGCAGCGTGACGCTGACGCGCAGCCCGACGGTGCGTCCCGCCGCGTCCCGCCGGTTGGCGAGCGTGATGTCGCCACCATGCGCGCGGATGATGTTGCGCGCGATGGCGAGGCCCAGCCCGGTGCCGCCGGTCTCGCGGTTGCGGCTGTCCTCGACGCGGTAGAAGGGTTCGAAGACGCGGTCGAGCTGCTCGGGCGGAATACCGGGCCCGTCATCGTCGATGGTGATCACGATATGGCGCTCGACGGCACGGTGGCGCGGGTTGGCTGCCACGGGCGTCGGCGCGTGCAGCGTCATCCGCGCCGCCCCGCCATAGGCCAGCGCATTGCCGACCAGATTGGCGAACACCCGCTTGAGCGCCACCGGGCGCGCCTGGATGGTGAGCTGCGGGCCGTCGAACTGCACCGAGCCGGCGAGATCGGGGCGTCCGTCGGTGGCGTCGTCGAGCACGGTGCGCAGCAGCGCGCGCAGGTCGAGCGTGCGGATCGGCTCGCGATTGGCGCTGTCGCGGCCGAAGGCGAGGGTGGCGGCGACCATCGCTTCCAGCTCGTCGAGATCGGCGAGGAAGCGAGAGCGCAGATCGTCGTCGTCGATGAACTCGGCGCGCAGCTTCATGCGTGTGATCGGCGTGCGCAGGTCGTGGCCGATCGCGGTCAGCATCAGCGTGCGGTCGGAGACGAAACGACGGATGCGGCTCGCCATCAGGTTGAAGGCGTGCGCCGCGGTGGCGATTTCCAGCGGTCCGCGCTCGGGCAGGGGAGGCGCATAGACGTCGCGGCCGAGCTGGTGGGCGGCGGCGGCCAGGGTGCGAAGCGGCTGGGTGAGACGCCGGATCGCCCAGAGCGTCAGGCCGCCGCCGGCCAGCGTGATCAGCACGAAGGTGATCGGTGCGAGCGGCTCGCGCAGCGGGTTGGGCGAAGGCCGGTAGAACTGGATGTTGAGCCAGCGATCGTCGTTGGGCAGGCGCAACGCGATGGCGAAGCGGTGGACACCGGCGGCACCGATCACCCGCTGGGTAGGGTGCAGCCTGGCCGGAAAGGGCAGGGCGTTGATGTTGTTGTCGAGCTCGCGCTGCTCCCAGGCCGGGGCGAGCATCAGGTCGCCGATGTCGGGGCCCGGGCCGATGGATGCATGGTATTTGGGCGGCATGTGCAGCCGCACGATCTCGGCCTCGCGCTCGTCGGGCACGGTCTCGGCAACGGCGCGATAGATCGAGGCGATGCGCGAGGCCTCCTCGCGCTGGTCGGCGATGCGTTCGAGGCTGATGCGGTCATAGATATGGATGCCGAGCCCGATCGCCTCGATGAACACCAGCCCCAGCAGCAGCACGAGCGCGGTGCGCGCCGCGAGCGAGCGCGGCCAGATCGGCCAATGTCGAGGCGCAAACCTTCGCCAGCCTCTCGCAGGCGCTTCCATCCCCCGCTCCGCACCACGCGGCAGGTCATCTGGCAGCATGTCCTGATCGGGGCGCGACAGCATCGTGCCCGCCATGGTGCCGCCTCCTCCATAAGCCCGCAATCGCTGAGACTGCGCGGCCCCGAACGACGTTTTCAGATGCGTTCGACGTCGGCGGCGAGCACATAGCCGCCGCCGCGCACGGTCTTGATCACCTGTGCGTTGCGGCCGTCATCCTCGAGCTTGCGGCGCAGGCGCGAGATGGCGACGTCGATCGCGCGGTCGAACGGGCCGGCCTGGCGTCCGCGCAGCAGGTCGAGCAGCATGTCGCGGGTCAGCACCCGGTTGGCGCGGTCGAGCAGCGCGATCAGCAGCTCGTATTCGCCCCCCGTAAGCGCCACCTCGGCGCCGTCGGGGTTGAGCAGCCGGCGCCGGATCGGCTCCAGTGTCCAGCCGGCGAAGCGGATGGTGCGCTGGTCGTTGTCGGCGCGCTTCTCGTCGCGCTCCGTGGTCCGGCGCAGCACCGCGCGGATGCGCGCCAGCAGCTCGCGCGGGTTGAACGGCTTGGGCAGATAATCGTCCGCACCCAGTTCGAGGCCGATGATTCGGTCGGTCTCGTCACCCATCGCGGTCAGCATCACGATCGGCACGTTGCCCTGGCTGCGCAGCCAGCGCGCCACGTCGAGACCGCTCTCGCCCGGCAGCATCAGGTCGAGGACCACGAGCTGGTAATGGGCCGCCGACCAGGCCCGCCGCGCCTCGCGCCCGTCGCGGGCCGTGGTGACGCGAAAGCGGTTGCGTTCGAGAAACCGGGCCAGCAGCTCGCGGATCTCGCGATCGTCATCGACGACCAGAACGTGCGGAAGGTTGTCCATGGCATCGTCAATAGGCCGCCCGGGGACGTGGTGCGAGTGGGTGTTGCGTTGTGTTGCATTTTGCGTGTCTGTGAAAACTCCGCGGACGGCGATTCTGTTACACGGCGTAGGGTTCGCGAGCCCGGTTTGAGTGACGGGCGCCGCACGCCTATCGTGTCGCCGGGTCGGGAAGAGGAACACGGGCGCGTGTCGAACGGGACGGGTCGCATGGGGATGGGCCGACGGCAGCGATCCGTCCGGACGGCAGGTCGGGCCTGCATGCTGGCGGCGTCGCTCTGCGGGTTGGCGGGCGCTGTCGCGGAAGGGGCACGCGCGGAGCCGTCGGCTGCCGCCGCGCCGGCATCGGCGGCCGCGCCGGATGCGACTGCAGCACCATCGAAACCGGCGATATCGAGCCCTCCCGCGCCCCCGGCCGCCACCCCGACCCCGCCCGCCCCGATCAGCAGCGTCTTCGGTCAGACCGCCTGGCAGCCCCCCGCACCGTCGCAGCCGTCGCAGGCCGCGCTGTCCGGCGGCGTGCCGGTGAGCGCGCCGTCGAGTGCGGCCGAGGCGTCGCTACGGGTCAGCAGCGTGCATCTGCTCGGCCTGGTCGACCATGCGGTCGAAGGCTCGGACCATACCGAGATCGGCCATGTCATCGACGTGCTGGTCGACGAGAAGGGTGATGCCGCGGCGGTGGTGATCGAGATCGCCGGCTTCATGGGCGTCGGCAACCGCCATATCGCGCTGGCCATCGACCTGCTGACCATTCCACCCGATCTGAAAGGAGCGCTCCGCACCGCGCTGAGCCCGGCGCAACTGCGCTCGGCGCCGACCTATGACGCGAAGCCCGGCGTGGTGACCGTGGTCTCCGGTGCCGAGACCGCAGCCGAGCCGCATCCGGACCATGCCGAGGCGCCGAAACCCACTGCCGCTCCGGCCGCGGCCACACCGGCGCCCGGCGTGGCCGCGTCCCCCGTCACGGCGCCGGCCGGAACGCCCGCAGCGGCCAAGGTGCCGCCTGCGCCGTCCGCCCCCGCCAGCCCTACGCCCGCCTCGGGAGCCAGGCCACCGGGGCAGTCATTGCCCTCCGGCAAGGGAAGCGGCGATTGAGCCACACCCTCCGCTCCCGCGGCAGGGCCCTGGACTGGCTCAATTTCTTCGTCGCCAACCTGCAGACCGCGTTCGGGCCGTTCATCGCCATCTACCTGACGGGTGCGCACTGGACCCAGGGCCAGATCGGCTGGGCGCTGAGCATCGGCTCGATCACCGCCATGGCGAGCCAGGTTCCGGCCGGGCTGGTGGTCGATGCGCTGCCCAACAAGCGCCGCGCCGCAGGGTGGGCGATCGGGGCGATCATGCTGTCCTGCCTGCTGCTCGCCGCCCTGCCGGTGCAGTTGCCGGTGGCGGTCGCCGAGGTGCTGCACGGGTTCGCGAGCTGCATGCTCAACCCGGCGATCGCCGCGGTCACCCTCGGCGTGGTCGCACTCCAGGCCAACGCGTCACTGCACCTGGACGGGGTGGGCGGCCATCGCGCCGATGGTCAGGACGGCACCGTCGCCCTCACCGGCGCGAGGTTCGGCCGCAATGCCAGCTTCGCCTCGATCGGCAACGCTTTCGCCGCCGGGCTGATGGCGGCGGTGGGCTATCTGGTGTCGGCGCGCGCCACCCTCCTGCTCGGGGCGCTGCTCGCTGCTCCGGGCCTGTGGGCGCTGCGGGCGATCGGCGACGTGCCGCCGCCACCCGCGCCGCCCGCCCGCGACGCCGCACCCGGCAAGGAGGGGTTCTGGCAGCATATCCCGCATCTGCTCTCCGATCGTACCCTGCTGGTGTTTCTCGTCTGCGCGGTGGCCTACCATTTCTCCAATGCCGCGATGCTGCCGCTCGCTGCGGGACAGATCACCAAGCAGGCCGGCAATGTCGCAGCCCTGGTGATTGGCGCCTGCATCCTGATCCCGCAGCTCATCGTCGCGGTGCTGTCGCCGCTGATCGGGCGCTATGCAGGCGTGTGGGGGATGCGCACGGTGGTGGTGGCGGGGTTCGCCGCGCTGCCGTTGCGTGGGGTGCTGCTCAGTCTGACCACCGATCCCTATGCGGTGGTGGCGATCGAACTGCTCGACGGCATCAGCTCGGCGACGTTCGGCGTGATGATGCCGCTGGTGGCCGCCGACATCGCCCGCCGCACCGGCCATTTCAATCTCTGCCTGGGCATCCTCGGCCTTGGCATGGGGCTGGGTGCGACATTGTCGACCTCGGTCGCCGGCGACATCGCCGATTCGTCGCTGTCGCAGGCCTTCCTGCTGCTGGCCGCGGTCGGCGGGTTCAGCGTGCTGCTCGGCTTCGCGCTGCCGGGGTCGCAGGCGGCGAAGCTGCGCCGGGCCGCGCGCCGCTGACGCTCAGCCGAGCCAGGATGGCACCGGCAGCGACTTGCCGTGCAGGAATTCGGGATTGAACAGTTTCGACTGGTAGCGCGCGCCGCCATCGCACAGGATCGTCACCACCGTATGGCCCGGGCCGAGCTTACGGGCGGTGCGGATCGCCGATGCGATATTGATGCCCGACGAGCCGCCCACCGAGATCCCCTCGTCCTTCAGCAGATCGAAGATCAGCGGCAACGCCTCGGCATCGGAGATCCGCTCGGCATCGTCGATCCGCACGCCCTCGAGATTGCCGGTCACCCGCGACTGGCCGATCCCCTCGGTGATCGAGCCGCCCTCGATCGACAGGTCGCCAGAGGTGATCCAGCCGGCCAGGCCCGAGCCTTCAGGATCGGCCAGCACGATGCGCGGCGCGGGCCGACCTTCGGCGGCGGCGAGCTCGGCGAGACCGAGCGATACACCGGCCAGCGTGCCGCCGGTGCCGCAGGCGCAGGTGAACGCATCCACACGGCCACCGGTCTGCGCCCAGATCTCGCGCGCGGTGGTCTGGCGGTGGCCTTCGCGGTTGGCGAGATTGTCGAACTGGTTGGCCCACACCCCGCCCAGCTCCTCGGCGCGGCGACGCGACACATGGACGTAGTTGCCCTGGTCGCGATAGGGCTTCGCCGGCACCAGCTCGAGCTCGGCGCCGATCATGCGCAGGAAGTCGATCTTCTCCTGGCTCTGGGTCTCGGGCATCACGATCACCGTACGGTAGCCGCGCGCATTACCCACCAGCGTCAGCCCGATGCCGGTATTGCCGGCGGTGCCTTCGACGACGATGCCGCCCGGTGCGAGCACGCCGCGCGCCTCCGCATCGGCGATGATGGCCAGGGCCGCGCGGTCCTTCACCGAACCGCCGGGATTCATGAACTCGGCCTTGCCGTAGATGTCGCATCCCGTCGCTTCCGACGCCGCCCGCAGCCGGATGAGCGGCGTGTGGCCGATCGCGGCCAGCATGTCGCGGTCCACGGCCGCGGGCAGGGGGTCTGCATTTTCACCAATTGTGTCGGGCGCCATATGGCCTCACCTTCCGCAACATCCGAAACAGGAACACCCGGCAGGATCGGTCGCAAACCCGACCGCCGCAAGGGAGGACCCAGCCGATGGTCGAGCATGTCTCCGCAACCCAGACCTACGCGGCGCTGGAGGCGGATGCCGGCGCCTGTCTGATCGACGTGCGTACCGAGGCGGAGTGGCAGTTCGTCGGCCTGCCGCTCGCGCCGGGCAATCGGCTCGCATTGATCGCCTGGCAAGGCTGGCCGGGCGGCGTGGTCAATCCGCGCTTCGTCGATGAGCTGCGCGAGGCCGGGCTCGCGGAGGAGCGCTCGCTGTATTTCATCTGTCGCAGCGGGGCGCGTAGCGCCGCGGCCGCACGTGCAGCACTGAACGGCGGCTACCTGCACTGTTTCAATGTCGCCGGCGGGTTCGAGGGCGACGCCGACGAGCTCGGTCATCGCGGCGTGGTGTCGGGATGGAAAGCGGAAGGTCTGCCCTGGCGGCAGGGCTGACCGAGTCCTATTCCTCGCCGCCGCCCTCGTCATTGGCGGTGTAGAGCACCTGCAGCACCACCAGCCACGGATAGCGCGTGTCGTAGGACTGGCCGTCCGGCCCGGAGATCATGCCCTTCGCGTCGACGGGCACATGCGTCATCGTCACCGCGTCATCGACATTGCCGCCGATGATCGAGATGCGTCCCGGCTGGCCGCGCGGCGCGGTCGCCACCACCAGACCGCAATGCGCCGGGAACGAACTGCGCGTCGGCAGGTCGGTGAAGCGCACCGCGCGCGCTCCGCCGCGCCCCGCACAGATCAGGTCGCCGAGGCTCGGCGCATACTCGCCCGGTGCCTGCGCGCGTACACCGCTTTCGGTGCCGGAGGCGGCGGCGTTGATGTAGGTGGCGTGGTTGGGCGAATAGGCGAAGCGGTCGCCGGCACCGGCGACGCGCATCACATAGGAGATGAACGCCGCCGACCAGGCGTAGTGCCCGTCATGTTCGAAGGCGAAAGGCGTGCCGGAACTGTTGTGCTTGCCGGTCCAGGAGGCCTCCGTCTCGTAGGGGTCCTGGCCGATCCACCAGTATTCGCCGACCCGCTCCCACAACCCCGGCAGCCGCTCCGGCTTGACCAGGGCGGAGGTCGGCTCGGGGCGTTCCTCGGGGTCGTCATCGTCGACGGGCTCGCCGAACAGGCGCCACTCGCGCATCGCGATCGCGACGGCATCGAGCCGGTTGAAGGGCACAAAATTGCGATTGGCGAAGTCCGGCACATGCGGGTTCTCCGCATAGGGCCCGGTCGTGCCGTTGCGATACTGCGCCGTCGGGGTGGGGATCGGCCGCGCGGAGACGTTCGCCTGCGTCGAGGGATCATCGCAGCCCGACAGCAGCATCGCCAGCCCCAGCGCCCCGCCGACGGCCGCCATGCGGGTGCGATGACGGGGGCGGGGCGAGGGGGGTGACACGGTCATGAACGTCCTCTGTCCGGCATGGTCCGTCCTGACCTACGGGGTGTGCGAACGTTTGAGAAGGGGATCGTATCGTTTCGCCGCGCTCAGGCGGCCGTCTGGCGCCGCTCGGGAAACAGCGACAGCAGCCCGGCCTCGCTGGCCGCGCACACGCCACGCTCGGTAATCAACCCGCTCACCAGACGTGCGGGCGTGACGTCGAAGGCGGGATTGGCCGCGCGGCTGCCGGGCGGAACCAGTCGGATGGTGCGAACCTCGCCCTCGCGGTCGACGTCGCCCGGGCCCACCAGCGGGCCGGTGATCGCGCCGACCTCGTCGGCATTGCGCTCCTCGATCTCGATCTCGCGCACGCCATCGCCGATGGTCCAGTCGATGGTGGTCGACGGCAGCGCGACCCAGAACGGCACGCCGTTGTCATGCGCCGCCAGCGCCTTGAGGTAGGTGCCAATCTTGTTGGCGACATCGCCCTGCCGCGTGACGCGGTCGGTGCCGACGATCACCGCATCGACCTTGCCGTGCTGCATCAGATGACCACCGGCATTGTCGGCGATCACCGTGTGCGGCACGCCATGACGACCGAGTTCCCAGGCCGTCAGCAGCGCGCCCTGATTGCGCGGCCGCGTCTCGTCGACCCAGACATGCACGTCGATGCCTTGGTCATGCGCCATGTAGATCGGCGCGAGCGCGGTGCCCCAGTCCACCGTGGCGATCCACCCGGCATTGCAGTGCGTCAGCACATCGACGCGATTGCCGCGCCTTGCGGCAATCTCGCTCAGCAATGACAGGCCGTTGCGGCCGATCGCCTCGTTCTGTGCGACGTCCTCGTCGCAGATCGCGGCCGCTTCGTCATAGGCGGCCTGCACGCGCGAGTGCGGCGCGACGCCGCGCAGGCGCGCAAGCATCCGCCCGATCGCCCAGCGCAGGTTGATCGCCGTCGGGCGTGTCTCGGCCAGCATCGCCGCCTCACGTTCCATCGCCGTATCGGACGCATCCTCGCGCAGCGCCAGCGCCAGCCCATAGGCGGCGACCGCGCCGATCAGCGGCGCGCCGCGGACCTGCATGGTGCGGATCGCATGCGCAACTTCGTCGGCGGTGCTCAGCCGCAGGACGTCGATCGACCAGGGCAGTCGCGTCTGGTCGAAGATGCGGACGGTCCACCCGTCCTGCGGATCCACCCAGACGCTGCGATAGGCGACGTTGTCGATTTTCATGTCACGGGCCCGGCTGTTTGCTGAACAGATCATCGCGATCGACACCTGCACGCGCGCTGTATTGCCGCGCAGTTCGATCCCGCCGGCGTTGTATGAGATCTTCGTCGCGTGCATTCAAGACCCTTGCCGCAGCGCACAATCGGACCGGATCGGTCAAGGAACTTTTTTCATCCCGTTGCTTTTTATTGACAGATATGGGTCGAAACGCCGAAGAGCGATTCAAGACTTGGAAACGCAGCATTTACGCCGATTCGCAAGCAGTGTCGCGCCGTCGTGCTTCGTGGCCCTGTCCGCCTCGATCCAAGACTGTCACAGCAAGAAGGCTTAGTCATGAGCAACGATCTTCCCAAGGAAGGCCGGCAGGCGCAGGCATTGGCAGTGCGCGCGTCGACCCGTCGCGCACCTGCCAAGGCGACGACGCGTCCGACCGCCACCCGCACTGCGCGTGCCACGGCCAAACCGGCGAAGGCGGTGACGAAAAAGCCTGTGGCGAAGAAGGCTGCCGCACCCAAGGTGACCACAACCAGGGCCAGGACGGCGAAAGCGGCGCCGAAGACGGCCGCGGCGAAGACAGCAGCAAAACCGGCTGCAAGGAAGACGACCACGAGGACCGCCGCGGCGGCAAAGGTCGCCACCACACGCAAGACGGCGGCCCGCAAGGCGCCGGCTGTCAGGAGCGCGACCACGAGGTCGGCAACGGCCAAGGCGCCGGCGCGCAAGGTCGCAGCCAAGCGAACGACGACGAAGAGTGCAGCGTCGAAGTCTGCTGCCACCAAGGGCACGGCGGCCCGCAAGGCGGCCTCTGCAAAGGTCGTGACCCGCAGGGCTGCCACCACACGGAAGACGACGTCGGCGACCAAGCGCAAGAGTGCCGCGACGAAAGCCCGCACCGCTCCGAAGGCCGCGCCTGCGCGTAGCCGGGTCGCGACGCCGTCGCGTGCGGCAGCGAAAACACCGCGTGCCGCGGCGAAGGCTGCGACCCCCGCGCGCAAGACCGCGACCAGGCCCTCGACGACATCCCGCGCTGCCCCCAAGGCGGCGAGCTCGGCAAGGCGCACCCCTGCGACGCCGAAGCCTACGGTCAAGGCCACCGCGAAAAAGACGCCGGCGACGGCACGCAAGCGCACGCCGCGGGTCGCCAAGACCCCGGCCGTCGAAGAGTCCTACAGCACCGCCCCGGTCACTGAAGTTCTGGTGACCACCGTACCTGAAGACGTCTGATTGAAAGTGGACATGGGCGATCCTGCCCATGTCCACCAACGCCACCGGTGAGTACCATCGGCACCGGTGCGTTGCGAGGAGGCTTACCGAACAGCCACTACGGTTTTTTGCAGGGCTGACAGTGCGATACGGTTCTCGGATGTCATCCGGTCGGAGAACTGTCGTATGCCAAGCTCGACAGCAGCGGTATCTCCCGCGCGCGTCGCTGCTTCAAGGTAACGCAAGACAATCTCCTGGTCCGCGGCGGGCAGCGCATCACGGGGGGCTGCGTTGGGCAGCAACCCCTGCCACGACGTCTCCGCCTCCGACCAGCGTGCTGTTTTTGTCTGGCAGAGCGCACGCAGTCGTGAGATCTCTCGGTCGTGATCCCCGCTCGCAGACTGCGTCATTCGATCGAGACTCTGCAGCGCACCTGCACAGTCGCCAGCGCGCATGGCGATCTGGGCCTGCAGGACGATAATCGGGTTCGGCAGGTTTGACTGCGCGTCCTGCGCCGCACTCAGTGCCGCCCGAGCACCTTCGATGTCGCCAAGATCGACAAGCCCCTTGACCCGGGTGGTCAGGATACGCAGGCGCAGGTCAACGTCAGTCGTCGCATCGGATGACGGCAGCACTTCGATCGCCTTGCGAGCGAGCCCGCCGCGCAACAGCGCCTCCGCCAACATCACCCGGGTCCGCGGGTCGCTCGAGCCCTGACGCTCCAACAGTTTCGCGCATTTCAGCAGCTGGCTGTCCCAAGCGACCAGATCCTTCGGTTCATCCCCGGTGGCCAGCGCCTGCACCAGGTGCAGCAGCAATTCATTCGTTCCGCCTGCTGACGCGGGGAGCAGGCTCAGTGCATCGAGCGCTTGGTCGAACTGTCCCGCCTGCAGGCGTAATTCGGCGAGATCGCGTGCCCAGGCATCCTCGTCGCCGGCCATGCGTGCTGCGAACACCAGCGGCTCGAGCCGATCGGCCGCTTGGCGCGCATCCATTTCATGGCGGCGGACGCGATAATCGATATCCAGTTTCTCGGCGCGGTAGGCGACGACCGGGTCACGATCGCGGGTCAATCTGTCGAGCCCGTCGAGGGGGCCGGCAAGATCATTTCCGCGCGCCTGCGCCTGTGCCTTCGCCAGCCGCAATGTGTCATCGTCGGGTAGATGCTGCAGCCAGCTCAGCTCCTGCCCGGTGCCGCAGGCCGAAAGCGCCTCGCCGGCCGCCGGCAGCAGTCGCTCGCGCAACGGTGCCGGATAATCGGACAGGAGCTGCACAGCCTGCTGCAATCGGCTGCATCTCTCTCCGGCCGGTGGATCGCGCTGCCAGCCGGCCAGCGCGCGCCAACTCGCTGCCTCGTCGCTCCTGTCGGCAAAGGCGGAGTTGGCCGCCTCTGTCGATGCGCGCGTCGTCTCTAAGGGGAAATGTTCGAGGAGCTGCGCTGCTTCATCGATCATGGCGATCCGGCGTTGCTCGTTCGAGTCGCCGGGAGTCTGCCATGCCTGGGCCTGATGAACGAAATAAAGCGCTTGCCATCCGTTCCCGGCACCGAGCGCCGCCTCGGCTGCCTCGATCAGCATGGCGCGTGACGGCGCGGCATGCTGGCGCAGCAGGGTCTGCGCTTGTTCGAGACGCTGGCGTGCCTGCAATGCGTCCATATGCGGCAGATCCAGAACGTGCGTCATGGCGTCAGCGGGCAGCAAGCCCGTGGCGTCTCCACCCCATGGCCGAACGATCGCACCGTCCGCCTGGCGGTCAAGCCGGACCGCATCCCCAGCTTCCGCCAGAATGATCCCAAGTTCTGTCCCCGGCACCATCGCGGCGGGTGATCGAGACGGATCAGCTACACGCCCGAAGCGCTCGTCACCTGCGGTTTCGATCAGCAAGTCTTGGCCCGTGATAGGGTCGCGTGCAGCAACCACGCGACCCGGGTGGCCTGCATGGAGGCGCAGTGCTCCGTCCGCACGGTCAAGCGTGATGGTGGGTGGCGCATCGCAAGGCGCAGACGTCGCACGTGACAGCAGCCAGCCAGTCTCGACCCTGCACAGGCGAAGATCGGAGCCACTGGCCATCATCAATCTGAGCAGCATCGCATTCGCCGAGCGCTCGACCGTCGCGCTCACAAAGAGGCCATGATCCGGCGGCAGCGCGAGTTCGGCTGCGGTGTCGAGATAGACTAGGAACAGGTCGCCGTGTCGTAGCATGGCCGCACCCACCTCGGGGCCGAACGGCAGCAGCATGCCCGCCCCTGGGGGTTGCGGCCGCGGCCGTTCTGATCGTGCGGCGGTTTGCGCATGTCCGCCTGTTGAATCGGAATCCCCGCTCCGCGTCTCAGTGGGCGCCAGACTCGTCGTCGCAGCCCGGGGCGTCGAAACGGCGTTGGATACAGTCGCGACAAATCCCTCAGGCAGACCAGGCAGCAGCCCTGCGTCGGCCGGCGATCCGGGCGTCGTAACTTTGGCACTTGCGGCAAGGTCGAGATCGTTTGTCGCAGGGGCGACGAAGACGAGATGTGCGCCCGCGACAGCGGCATGTCTGGCGTCGGTATCTGCATACGGCAAGGCCGAACCGTCGTCCGTCTGAGCCGGGAATGCCATTGCCGGGCCGCCCAGGAAAACACCAGCGGCGATCGCGACCAGGCATGACAAGTTCCTGCGGCGCCGATGGCGGTCGCATCTGCATTCAGACATCGCAGAAAATCTTCTCGATCTTGTCACGCAGTGTCTCGGCATTGAACGGCTTGACGATATAGGTGGAGACGCCGGCCTGCTTGGCGGCAACCACACGGTCCAGATTGCCCTCGGCAGTCACCATGATGAATGGCAGATGCCGCAAAGTCGGTTCCCGGCGGACTTCACGGAGCAGATCGAGGCCCGAGACCGGCGCCATGTTCCAGTCGCTGATCACAAAGTCATAGCGGTTCTGGCGAAGTTTGCGCAGGGCCTCGTTGCCGTCGGAGGCCTCGTCGACATCGTGAAGGTCAATCTGTTTGAGCAACGACCGGATGATCCGCAGCATGGTTTTGTAGTCATCGACAATCAGGACCTGCATGTTCTGGTCAAACATACTTGCTCGCGCCTTATTGTCCCGTAGGAGACTGGACGTCTGTCGCAGGCTTGGCAGCGGCCGTCTGGGCGGCACTCTCCCCGCTTGCGACGGGTGCCGGACGCGCATTCGACTGACTCAGCGCAAGCATCTGCGTGGCAATCCGAGCCCGCTCGGGCTGCATGACCGCAAGGATTGCGGCTGCCTTACGGACATTCATGTGGTCCACGATGTTGACCAGCAGCCGGGGTTCGGTCACGTCGAAAATACCGGCAGCACTCTTCGGAGCCATGGCCTCGTACATTTTGGCGAGGTTGGTCCACGTCTCTGCGTCGACATCGGCGCGCCTGCTCTCGGCACTATCGACGGCTTTCTGGCGCTGCGCGAGGTCATCGAGCTTCTGTTGCAGACGGCTCTGGGCGGTGTTCAGAACATCGTCGCGCGCATCCGCGGCCGGACTGCGCAAGGCAAGCTCCTGGCGTTGCCGTGCGAGCTCATCGGCGAGTTCATGCTCGTCTGACGCGGGCGGCTGAGCGGACGCAGGAGCTGCGCCAGGCTTGCCCTGACTTGTCGCCGGGCCGGCAGGTGAGGGCGCCAACCGGGCAGGCAGTCCCGTCAGTGCATCAGACGCCCGGACACTATCGCCTGGAGCTGCCGGTGCGCGCCCGTCCGACTTGCCGTCGGTCGCCGACTGCAGCAGCGCGGTTGCTGCATAGACGATACCGGCAGATTTGCAGACCAGAAGAGCAAAGAGGGCGAGCATGGTCAAAGGGAGCGGCCGTATCGCCGGCAGTCGGTTGCTCATCGTCATCTCGCAAGTTTCAAGGCGCGGAGGAGATCGCGTTCGGCCTCGCTGCGCACCCGCTCGCGATCGTCGGCGTCACTCCGCGCGAGCGAAGGCGCCGCGGCCTGAAACTGCGTGAGCGGCTGCGGCGAAGCCTGGTGTAAAGGCTGGACTGGCACGGCAGCATTCGTCTCGCCCGGTCGGCCATGGCGCAACAGACCTTCCATCCTGTCGGCGACCTGCTCGGCGCGGTCGGCGAGAAAGATCAGATCATCCTTAAGGGCCTTGGCCTGGTCGATGTGACGCACGATCTGGCGTCCCGCTCCTTCGGACGCGGCCCGCAGGCGTTCGATGCCGCGTTCCGCCTGATGTGTACTGTCGTTGAAGCCGGTAATCAGCGCCTCTAGGGCGGTGCGGTCGCGTCGCAGCACGCCAAGTGCGCGCTGAAGGCGGCTGACATGCAGCAGGGTGACAAGAAGAAGCACGACAACGGCCCCCTCAAGACCCCATTGGAGCATACTCATCTCGCCTCCCTCAGCTTCTGCGCGATTCAACGTGGCCGGACTGCCGGAGCAGTGGAGTCCCGATACGCACCGCGACCCGATCCTTGCGCCGTCCGACCTGGCCTTTGAACAGGCCGATGGGTCCGCAGCGCAGCGTGACGCCGACATCGCTTCCCCGACCCAGGATGATGGTGCTGCCCGGTTGCAGTGCGAGGATGTCACTCAGACGCATGGTCTGCTCATCCAAAAGGACATCGAGCTCGACTTCCGTGCCCCACAGCTCATCGGCGAGGTGGTTCTCCCAGATCGAGTCACGGCCGAATTTCTCGCCCATGAACTGCTGCAGCAGCAGTTCGCGAACCGGCTCGAGCGTCGCATATGGCAGCAGCAGCTCGATGCGGCCGCCGCGGTCCTCGATATCGATATCGAGTCGTGCCAGCACCGTGGCGTTCGACAGCCGGGAAACGGCCGCCAGTCGCGGGTTGACCTCCAGTCGTTCGAAGCGAAAATTGATCGGGCAGAGAGGCTCGAAGCTCGTCGACAGATCTGCGAGAACGATATGGATCATTCGCTCGATCAGGCCGCGCTCGATCGTCGTGTAGGGGCGTCCCTCGATCCGCGTCGCCCCCGAGCCGCGCCGCCCCCCCAGCAGGACGTCGACGATGGAGTAGATCATGGTCGAATCGATGACCAGTAGTCCGTAGTTCTCCCACTCTTCCGCCTTGAAGACGGCGAGCATGGCCGGGAGCGCAATAGTGTCGAGGTAGTCACCAAACCGCAACGAACTGACGGTATCGATCGAGACCTCGACATTGTCGTTTGTGAAATTGCGCAGACTGGTCGACATGATCCGGACCAGCCGGTCGAACACGATCTCCAGCATCGGCAGACGCTCGTAGGAGATCAGGCCGGAGTTGATGATCCGCTGCATGCCGGACGAGCGGTCCGTCTCGCCGGGTGTCACCTCGAAGCCCATCAGGCTGTCGATCTCGGCCTGATTGAGTACCCGTCCCGCGCCCTCGCCGTCGTCGGGCAGCGCCTGCGGCCCCCAGTCTGCCTCGGCTGGCGTGTCGGAGCTGCCGCTCATTGGACGAGCAATTCTGAAAACAGCACATCGGTAATGTGCGCCGGTGCAATCGTTACCGATATCCTGTTGAGCAGGGCGGTACGCAGCCGGTAGGTGCCCTCCGCGCCACGCAGATCATCGGCGGTGACTGCACGCAGATACGTCTGGATGGTGTCGGTGACCTGCGGGACCAGCTTCTCGGCAGCTATGCGGTCGTCCGGGCTGGGGAGCACCAAGCGCGCATGAAGCTTGATGAATCGCGTGCGCTGACTGCCCGTATCGAGGTTGGTGACGATGTCGGGGATCTCCAGTAGCGCTGGCGCGACCGCCAGCTTGGGCGCTTCGTGTCCCGCCTTGTGGGCGAACAGGCCCGCTTTCCAGGCCCCGCCGAGCCCGAGCGCGACGACGACAAGTGCCGCTGCACCCATGATCAGCCATTTGGGCCTCTTTTTTGCCGCCGGATTTTCCGAGGCTTGTTCCGACATGTCCGCTTCCATCATCTGGCACCCCCAGCGGGTGTGGCGGTCATTGTGGAGCAAGAAGGTTAACGAGCCGTTTCCCCAGCGATGGCCGTTTCACGCTCCGGCGGTAAGTATTTGGTAGCAATCGTCTGCCAACATGCCCCGGAAGCCCTCCGTTGAGGAAACCGGCATGGATAACCCGACCTACATCACGCTCTCGCGCCTGGTTGCCCAGCAGAGATCCATCGACGTGACCGCAAACAACATCGCCAATGCGAATACCGCCGGCTTCAAGTCGGAACGCATGCTTTTCTCCGACTGGATCTCGCGCCAGGACCATGGCGCCGCGCCGATCCAGTTCGTCCAGGACCGTGCAACCTATCGCCAGCAGCAGGAAGGCGCGTTGACGCAGACCGGGAACCCGCTCGACTTCGCCGTGCAGGGAAGCGGGTATTTTACGGTCCAGACCGATGCCGGCCTGCGCCTGACCCGCGCCGGACAATTCACGCTGCGCTCCGACGGAACCATCACCGATGCCACCGGTAATGCCCTGCTCGACGACGCGCGACGTCCGATCTCGGTTGCCGCCGGCGATACTCGGCTCAGCATGTCGGCAGACGGTGTGCTCAGCAGTGAGAACGGACGGATCGCACGGATCGGTATCGTTTCGGTGGCCGACCCCGCGCAAATCAAAGGCGAGGGCGGCGGGTTGCTCAATCCCGGTAACGCGACACTCGACACGATTGCCGCACCCAAGGTCGTTCAAGGCGCCATCGAGAGCAGCAACGTCCAGCCCGTGCTTGAGATGACGCGCATGATGCGCGAGCAGCGGGAGTTCGAATTCACGACGCAGTTCGTGCAGTCGGAAGCGACGCGTGAACAGAGCGCGATCGATGCGCTGACCAGACAGACGACCTGAGAACAGCACGGAAGAGCAGGCAGATGCGATCTCTCGATATTGCAGCTACGGGCATGCAGGCCCAGCAGACAAATGTCGACGTCATTTCCAACAATATCGCAAACATGAGCACCACCGGCTTCAAGCGCCGGCGTGCGGAGTTCCAGGATCTGATCTACCAGGATCTGCGTCGTGTCGGCTCCAGCAGCTCCGACAACAACACGGTGCTGCCGTCCGGTGCCCAGGTCGGGCTCGGCGTCAAGACCGGTGCGGTCTATCGCATCAATGAACAGGGTAACCTCCAGCAGACGTCGAACAGCCTCGATGTGGCGATCCAGGGCAATGGCTACTTCCAGATCACATTGCCCTCCGGTGACACTGCCTACACACGCGATGGTACGTTCGGCCTGGCGGCCGACGGAACGATCGTGACGTCGAGCGGATATGCGGTGGCGCCCGGAATCGTCGTGCCTGCAAATGCCCAGAGCATCACCATCAACGCCTCCGGCCAGGTGCAGGCGTCGATTGCAGGCCAGACCGCGCCGTCCACCCTCGGCCAGATACAGCTGGCCGGATTCGCCAATGAGGCTGGGCTCGATGCCCAGGGTGACAACCTCTTTCTGCAGACCGCAGCATCGGGCAATCCTGTGACCGGCGCGCCGGGTTCTCCAGGGTTCGGCAGCGTGATGCAGGGCTTCGTCGAGAGCTCGAACGTCAACGTTGTGAGCGAAATGACGAGCCTGATCACGGCGCAGCGCGCGTATGAAATGAACAGTCGTGTCATCACGGCATCGAACGAGATGCTGCAGACCCTGACGAACCTGCGATGAGCGCATCGACGAGACTTCTGATCGCGACTTCGACCTTCGTCTGCGCGTTCCTCGCTGGGGGCGCCGCCGCCGCGGAAATCAACCACCGTGGCACTGTCGTCGGCCCGACCGTACGTCTGTCGGATCTGTTCATCGGGCTCGAGCCCGGTCAGGACTGCGACATTGGTCCTGCGCCCGGTCCCGGGCGAAGCATCTCGGTAGGCGCCGAACAGATCGCGGCGATTGCTGAGCAGTTCGGGGTCGATCTCGCCGTGAGGCCCACGACGCGTCTGAGTCTGACACGGTCTGGACGCCCCTTGCGGGACGTTGCCTTCGACAAGCCCCTGCGCGAGGCGCTGATCGGGGCTGGCGCGCCAAGTGACATGCATATTCGCCTCGATCCGTTCGTCGCACCGATGGTCGCGCTCGACGATCATGCCGAGCCTGCGGTGGAGCAGTTCGATTACGATCCTCGGCAAGGGCGTTTCGCGGCGCGACTGCAGATCGGCACCGATGGCGACGGCAGCAGTGCCGTCCGTCTGACCGGACATATTGAGCGTGATGTGACCGTCACGGTGGCGGTGCATGACATGCAGGCAGGCGAGACACTGGGGCCGGCCGATCTCAGGCTAGATACCGTTTCGCAGCGTCCGGGACCGGCTGAGGACCGGTTTGCTGAGGACCCGGGCGCTCTCATCGGCCTTTCGCTTCGTCGTCCGGTCGTGGCCGGGCAGCCGCTGCGTGCGCAAGACACCATCCGCCTGCCATTGGTGCGCCGCGGCGCTGGCGTTCGCGTATCGCTGGTAAGCGGCGGACTGACACTTGGGACCACGATGCAGGCTATGCAGGGTGGTGCGGTCGGCGATGAGATCCGTCTGGTCAATCCATCGTCCGGCGCGATCATCGTGGCCCGTGTGCGATCCGACGGCTCGGCGGAAGCACAGCCCGGCTCGATGCCGATCGGAGTGGCCAGGCCGGGTCAGATTCTCCAGAGCGCCGGCGGCGCGGCTGGTTTTGGCACGACGATCGCTGACATGCGCGGGGGGGCGGGCCTGTGACCAAATCGAGGATTTCACTGCTGATCTGCTGCGTCACCCTGTCGGGCTGCGGGGTCGCGGACAGACTGTCCGATATTGGCAGGCCGCCGGCGATGACCCAGATGTCCGATCCGACCCAGGCCCCCGATTACCGACCGCTGACGATGCCGATGCCGCCGCTCCAGGCATCGCCCACCGAAATTGCCAGCCTCTGGCGCCCCGGCAGCCGCGCATTCTTCAAGGATGAGCGTGCTGCGCAGGTGGGTGACATCCTGACCATCCTGGTCAACATCACCGATGCCGCGACCGTCAACGACAATACCACCGCCAGTCGGACAGGCTCCGAGGGGCTGGGGGTTCCAAGCCTGTTCGGCCTGACCAGCAAACTCAAGATTCTGGAGGCAGCGACCGGCCAGGACCTTGTCTCGACCAACAGCAACAACGCCAATGCCGGCACCGGCAAGATATCCCGTGCCGAGGTCGTGACACTGCGTCTCGCGGGTGTGGTGACGCAGGTACTGCCGAACGGCAATCTCGTGATTGCCGCACGACAGGAGATGCGGGTCAACAGCGAATTACGTGTCCTGCTTGTTTCGGGGATCGTCCGTCCACAGGATATTGGTGCGGACAACACCATCACCCATGACCGGTTGGCAGAAGCGCGTATTTCATACGGTGGCAAGGGCCAGCTGACCGATCTGCAGACCCCGCGCTACGGCCAACAGCTCATGGACATCCTGCTGCCGTTCTGACGCAGCACATCACGAGCCAAGGTTCGGGACGCTTCAATCGTCCCGATGGACCTTCTCGAAGCGCTCGTGGCGCTCTTGCGCCTCGATCGACAGTGTGGCGATCGGCCGGGCCTCGAGTCGGCGCAGGCCGATTGGTTCTCCGGTGTCCTCGCAGTAGCCGTAGGTACCCAGTTCGATGCGTTGCAAAGCAAGATCGATCTTGCCGACCAGCTTGCGGGCTCGATCTCGGGTGCGAAGTTCGAGGGCACGGTCGGTCTCGACGCTGGCTCGATCGGTGATGTCCGCCTCGTGGATGCCGCCCTCGGAGAGGCTGGCCAGCGTACCGCCGGCCTCGCGCAACAAGTCCGACTTCCAGCGCAGCAGCTTCTGCCGGAAATACTCGACCTGTAACGAGTTCATGAACTCTTCGCTGTCGGTCGGGCGGTAATCGGGCGGAAGCGTAATCATACAGCGAAGTTCCTCAGTCGCCGCGGCGGTTCGCGGTCTCGACACCCAGATTTCGCGGCTTATAGCCACGCCGGGGCGTGTCGCCAAGCAAAGAATCCGGCCGTCATCACCCTGTCACAAGGCCCCTTTGGGCGAATGGCGGGCCAACTCGACTGCGACCCGAAGACGCAGCAGGCTGATCAGCCCGGCCTGGGCGTCGTCGGAAGGTGGGGGGAGAGCTTCGAGTTGCCGCGTGAGATCTCCGAGGGTGGCAGCCGGGTCGGTACCTGACAACAGGCTGCGCTGGAGGTGGACAAGTGTCGATAACAGGTCTTCGCTCGCCTCCTTGAGCCCCGTGCGCGACAGGGCGACGGGAGGACCAGCATCGATTTCCTGGAGTCCGAGCAGGCTGTGCAAAGGCGGGGGAGGCTGGGCCACGGTGACAGGATCATTGCTCGTCTCCGGGCCGAGGGCGCGGGCGAACGCGCAACCGGCGCCCGGCCGCGATCTGCGAGTGCCTTCGTCGCGGCGAATGGGGGGGAGTCCATAGATCGTCATGTCGGCGGCACTCACGTTGACGATTTATTCGTAAATCGATGCCTAATCTTGGCCGGTAAAGATTGATGATTGGCAAACGCCGTGCCTGGTTTTCGAGTCGCTGCTGCCTGCATGCTCGCCCTGTCGATGCTGCTCCCCGTCTGCGGGGCGGCGGCCGAGGAGGTCCGGATCAAGGACATCGTCGATGTGGAGGGCGTGCGGTCCAACCAATTGATCGGTTACGGCCTGGTGGTCGGCCTCAATCAGACCGGCGACCGGCTGAACAATGCCCTGTTCACCCGCGAATCGCTGATCAGCATGCTCGAGCGGCTCGGCGTCAACGTTCGGGCCCAGCAGGCGCAGCTTCAGACGCGCGATATCGCTGCGGTCATGGTGACCGCCGACCTGCCGGCCTTCGCACATGGAGGGTCCCGCATTGACGTCACGGTGTCGGCGACCGGCGATGCGACCGATCTTTCGGGTGGCACGTTGCTCGTCACCCCCCTGATGGCCGCCAATGGCGACGTCTATGCCGTTGCACAGGGCTCGGTGGTCAGCAGTGCCTTCTCGGCGAAGGGCGCCGCCGCCTCCGTCACACGCAATATCCCAACCTCGGCCCGGATCGCCAACGGGGCAATCGTGGAACGCGAGGTGCCGGTCGATCTGCGTGAGCGGCCCCTGCTGCATCTGTCGCTGCGCAATCCGGATCTCACGACCGGGCGTCGTGTGGCGCTGACCATCAATCGCGACCTTGGCAGCCCGGTTGCCGAGGTCGAGGATCCCCGCACGATCAGCCTCAATCTCAGCGGCCGTGACGTGATCGAGACGCTCGCGCGCATCGAGGATCTGATGGTGGTCCCCGATACCGAGGCCATGGTGGTGGTGGACGAGGCGAGCGGCACGATCGTGATGGGCGACAACGTGCGGATCAGTACAGTGGCGATCGCCCAGGGGAACCTGACCGTGCAGGTCACGGAGGCGCCGCTGGTGTCACAGCCGGCGCCGTTCGGCAACGGGCAGACCGCGGTCGTTCCGCGCACCAACGTCAAGGTCAGTACCGATGCGGGACACAAGCTCGGCATCCTGCCGTCGGGCCCCACCCTGCGCGATCTGGTCAGCGGAATGAACGCACTTGGTGTCGGCCCGCGCGACATGATCAGCATCCTGCAGACGATCAAGGCAGCCGGAGCGTTGCAAGCCAATATGGTGGTTCGATGACGCGGCCGGTTTCGGGCGGTGCGGCCGCTGCGCCCCTGCCTGATGCCCAATTGCCGTCCGGGCAGGCCGAGCGACTGCGCAAGGCGGCTGGAGCGTTCGAGACGATGGCGATCGGGGAGATGCTGAAGCCGATTTTCGAGACCGCCGACAATGCAGACGGTCCGTTTGGTGGCGGAGCGGGCGAGAAGATGTTCCGTCCGATGATCGTCGAGCAGATCGCCGGCTCGGTTGAGGCTGCAGGAGGGCTTGGTCTTTCAGACATCATCTACAGGCAGATGCTACAGGCGCAGGAGCGTAAATGACGATGGCGTCGCTGAGTGACCTCGCGAGGAAGCTGTACGACATCCTGGTCATCGAGAACCAGGCGCTGAGGGACGTTGATTTCAGGACGGCGGGGCAGATCTTGCCGCACAAGCAGGCGTGCATCGATGCCCTGGTCGCGGCGCGCCAGCAGACGTCTGAAGCGCATGGATTGCTGGCTGATGGCGTGGTGCGTCTCGAGCGTGCCCTGGAGGAAAACCGCTTGCTTTTGCAGCGCGCGATGCAGGTCCAGTCGCGAATCATGAGCCTGCTCGCGCAGGCGGCCCGATCGGACGCTCCGATGGGAACCGCCTACGGGGCCCGGGGCGGGTATAGCCAGGGCGATGGGGCTTCTCGGGCGATGGCGATCCATAAGCGTATCTGATCTGAGGGGTGCTTTCGGTTCCACTTGCAAAATGTTATTCAAGGGGGTGACGTTGCGTCCGCTCCCGCCGGGCGGCGAGGCGGAGGAGGTGTGGCCGGGTCATGAGTTTTGCCAGTATCCGGAGCTTTGCCTTCCTCGGTGTCGACGCGATGGCGGTCGATGTGCAGGTTCAGATCTCGAATGGCTTGCCGGCCTTTCTCATCGTCGGTTTGCCGGACAAGGCGGTTGCCGAAGCGCGCGAGCGGGTGCGGGCGGCGTTTTCGGCAATGAGCCTGTCGTTGCCGCCGAAGCGCATCCTGGTCAATCTCGCCCCCGCGGACCTCCAAAAGGAGGGTTCGCACTTCGATCTGCCGATCGCGCTTGGCGTGCTGGCGGCGATGGAGATGCTGCCGCGGAGCGAGCTTGCCGAGTATGCCGCACTCGGCGAACTGGCGCTCAACGGCGCAATCGCCCCGGTCAATGGCGTGCTGCCGGCAGCGATGGCCGCCTATGGCGACGGGCTCGGGCTGATCTGCCCGGCGCGCCAGGGTTCGGAGGCTGGTTGGGCCGGAGAATTGCGCATTCTGGCAGCGCCGGATCTGGTGTCATTGCTCAATCACTTCCGCGGTGACCAGGTATTGTCGCCACCGGCTCCGGGTGTCGCGGCCGAGGAGCCGGTGCAACCGGATCTCGCCGATATCCGTGGGATGGAGACGGCTCGACGGGCGCTGGAAATTGCGGCTTGTGGCGGGCATCACCTGTTGCTGATCGGGCCTCCCGGGGCCGGAAAATCGATGCTTGCGGCGCGTCTGCCGGGCTTGCTGCCCGATCTGACGCCGCTGGAGGCGCTCGAAGTCAGTATTGTGCACAGCGTGGCCGGAACATTCGAGGGTCGTCCGCAGCGCCGGCCACCTTTCAGGGAACCGCACCATTCGGCCTCTGCCGCGGCGATGTCGGGGGGAGGGCCGCGGGCGAAGCCGGGGGAAATCAGTCTCGCGCATAACGGCGTTCTTTTTCTGGACGAGTTGCCCGAGTTTCCGCGTCAGGCGATCGAGACGCTGCGGCAACCGATCGAGACCGGTTCCACCACCGTGGCGCGGGCCGCGGCGCATGTGACCTATCCTGCACGGTTTCAGCTGGTGACGGCGATGAATCCGTGCCGATGCGGTTATCTTGGCGACGCGGACCGGGAGTGCCGAAAGGCACCGCGTTGCGGAGAGGAGTATCTGGCCAGGATCAGCGGTCCGATGCTCGATCGTATCGATCTCAGTGTGCAGGTCGCACCGGTCGCGCCGATCGAACTCGCTCGGGCGCCGCGTGGCGAGAGCAGTGCTGTGGTGGCGGCCCGGGTGGCGTCTGCACGGGCCATCCAGCAGGCGAGGCATCCGGGCGTTCGCAATGCCGCGGCGCAGATCGAGCAGCTTCCGATGGCGGATGAGGCGCGAACGCTCGCCGAGGAGGCCGCCGAGCACATGCGCCTCTCGGCGCGCGGTTATACGCGCCTGCTCCGCGTCGCGCGCAGCATCGCCGATCTCGCCGGTATCGAATCCACCCAGCGCATGCATGTGGCCGAGGCGCTGGCGTTTCGCCATCGCATTCCCGGACGACAGTAGCGGATCCGGCCAGCGGCGGATTTCAGACGCGCGAGGGATGGCCCAGGCGGCATTCATGGCGGTCTGCGTTCGGTTCAGGGGATCAGGCGAGCGGCGAGGGCAGCCGCCAGCGCGGTCGGCATCGCCACCGCGCCGCAGCGCAGGAACGTCCAGAACCCGACCGCCTCGCCCTCGCGGCGGATCGCCTGGAGCCACAGAATGGTGGCCAGCGAGCCGGTCACCGAGAGGTTGGGGCCAAGATCGACGCCGATCAGCAGCGCATCCACGATCGTATCAGGAGGCTGCGCCTGCGCGATCGCCGAACTTGCGACCAGCCCGGCGGGCAGGTTGTTGACCAGGTTGCAGGCGAGTGCGAGCACGCTGCCGGCAAGGGCGGCCTGCTGGCGGGGATCAGCCATTGGTGTGCGCAGGAGGTCGGCCATATGGCCGGTCACCCCGGTCAGCTTCAGCGCCTCCACCAGCACGAACAGCCCGGCGACCAGCGGCAGCAGGCCCCAGGACACGCTCCGGACGAGCCTGAGCGGGGAGTTGCGGGTCAGCGCGCAGACGCCGAGCGCGGTCAGCGTGCCGGCAAGCGCGGTGGGAGCGCCGAGCGGGCGGTCCAGGGCGGAGATGACGACCAGCAGCAGCGCCGTCAGGCCGATGCCTACCAGCGCCATCACGCCACCGCGCGACAGTCGGGGCGTCTCTTCGGGCACCGTGCAGCGCCCGCCGATGCGTCGTCGATACAGCAGCCGCAGCACGGCGTAGGTCGCCCCGATCGCGGCGAGCGAGGGGAGAGTGAACGAGTCGAGCCAGGCGCCGAGCGGCGGCATGTGACCGCCATACATGACCAGGTTGGCCGGATTGGAGATCGGCAGCACGAAGCTCGCCGCGTTGGCGATCAGCGCGCAGGCCAGCAGCAGCGGCAGTGCGTCCGCCTCGGCATGGCGTGCGGCGGCAAACACCGCCGGGGTGAGGACCACGGCGGTGGCATCGTTCGACATCAGCACGGTGACGATCGCCCCGGTGCCGAACACCAGCGTGAAGAGGCGCGGGCGCGACCCGCCGGCAAGCCGGGCCGCACAGGCGGCCACCCAGTCGAACAGTCCCTGCGCGCGCGCCGCCTCGCTGAGCAGCATCATCCCGGCGAGGAACAGATAGACATCGCCGCCCCTGCCGATCGCGCCGATCGCCGCTCCGACCGGCACCCTGCCGGTCGCGACCAGCAGCGTGGCGCCGACGACCGCCCAGATCCATTCCGGCCAGCCCAGCGGGCGCAGGATCACGCAGGCGGTGGCGACGGCGCAGATCGCCCAGATGAGCAAGACACTCATGCAAGGGCCCGGCCTCGCGCCCGTCGTCCGCCTTGCCTGCGCAGCACAGACGCGCCGCCGGCCCACAGCGCGACCGAGATCAGCGCAAAGCCGCCAAGCAGCATGAAGGCGCGCGGATAGCCCAGCATCTGCGCCAGCCAGCCGCCCAGCGCCGGCGACAGGCTCGCACCGACATTCTGCACCGTGATCACCGCTCCCTGGCCGACATTGACCCGCCCGGTGCCGTCGAGCAGCCGTGCCACCAGCCCGGGCACCGCGACGCTCTGCAGACCCGCAGCGATCCCGTCGAGCATCTGCACCGGCCACACGCCCCAATGGGTGATCAGATGCCCGGCGATCACGCCGCGCAGCGGCAGCACGGCGAAAGAGACCAGCAGCGCCAGCCAGTAGCCGCCGGTGCGCCGGGCCATGCGGGTCGCCACGAAGGCCGCGACGATCATCACCCCCTGCGCGACCATCACCGTCTCGGCGGTGAACATCGCCGCATCGGCATGGCGCGACGAGACCACCGCCATGCCGTAGAGCGGCAGCATCGCGCCGTTGCCGAGATGGAAACAGGCCAGACATACCGCCAGCAGCAGCATCGGGCGGTTGCGCAACAGCTCGCGGAAGCCCTCGGCCTGTCCCTCATCGCCGTCATCGGCCGCGTTCCCCTCCAGCCCGCGCGCCGCGCGATGGTCGATCGCCGCGGCCGGGATCGACAGCACGGAGACGATCGACAGCACCGCGAACAGCGCGGCGAGCCAGAAGATCGCCACCATGCCGAATTGCCAGCCCAGCCAGCCCGACAGTCCGGCGCCGAGCACGTTGCCGGCATGGTTGAACATCTGGTTGCGGCCGTTCTGTCCGATGAATCCGGCCTGCCGCACCACGCCGAGGGTGAGGCCGGTCACCGCCGGCCCGATCGCCGCCCCCGCCACCGCGCTTGCCACCTGGCTCAGCGCCACCACCCAGCCCGACTGCGAGACCAGCACCAGACAGGAGGCCAGAACGGTGCAGCTTCCCGTGACCACCACGACCAGCCGCTTGCGATGCGTGTGGTCGATGAACGCGCCAGCCGGGGCGGTCATCAGCATCCCGGCGACGCCGCCCAGGGTCAGCACCGAGCCGATCGGCCCGGTGCTCCAGCCATGAGCCAGCAGGAACACCCCGAGAAACGGGCCGATGCCGGACTGCATGTCGGCCATGAAGAAATTCAGCGCCAGGAGCCCACGCTGCGCTCGCCGCATCTGCCGGTCCTGTTGCCCGTCCGACTGTGCGTTCGCGTTCGCCAAGACCGTGATCTCCCGTCGTGCGCCGCCGCCCCGGCAGGGCAAGCAGCGCCCGTGCGGCGTGCGCAGAGCGCGTTACGCCTGACGCAAAGCCGGGTTTCCCGCCTCCGTCGCCGACGGGGCGAAGCGCGCCACCAGTGCATCGAGCAGCACGCGCGTCTTGAGCGGCAGGTGCCGTGCGCTCGGATGCAGTGCCACCACTGGCGCATCGCCGCCATGCCACCCGGGCAGCACGCGTTCGAGCCGCCGGCTGGCGAGATCGTCGGCTACGTCGATGGCGGATTTCAGCATGATGCCGAAACCCGACAGCGCCCAGTCATGCACCGCATCGCCGCTGTCCGCGTGCAGCCGCGCCGGCGCGTCGAGTTCGGCGGTGCGCCCGTCGGCACCGTGCAGGCGCCACGGCGCGGCCGCGCCGCCATAGCGCAGGAACGCGTGTCCGCGGAGCTGCTCTGGCGCATCCGGCCGGCCGGCCGTGTCGAGATAGGCGGGTGCGGCGACCAGGATGCGCTGGTTGTCGGCAAGCCGGCGCATCACCGCCGAACTGTCGGCCGGCCGGCCGATCCGCACCGCCACGTCGAACCCCTCGCCGACCAGATCCACCACCCGGTCGCTCAGCGCCAGCTGCACGCTCAGCCGCGGATGCAGCGCCGCGAGCCCTCCGAGCAGAGGGGCGACGAAACGGCGGCCGAACGAGACCGGCGCGCTGACCCGCAACAGGCCGGAAGGCTCGTCCCGCGCTCCGGCCAGCCGCAGTTCGGCCTGGTCCAGCCCGTCCAGCGCGGCCTCGATCGCATCGAGCAGGCGCGCACCGTCCTGGGTCGGCGACAGCGCCCGTGTGGTGCGGTGGATCAGCCGCATGCCCACCCGGCGCTCCAGCACGGCCAGCCGCCGGCTGACCACCGCCAGCGTCACCCCGAGCCTTCGGGCCGCCGCCGACAGGCTGCCCTCGGCCAAGATGGCGCGAAATGTCCTGAGCTCGTTGAGGTCGTCCAACACCGATTATCAAACCAGACGCAACAGATCATCTCATTTCACGCCAATTATATCATCCGTAGCAAGGAGCCATCCTCGCTGTATCCGAAGATCACAGCAGCAGGAGACCTCATGAGCGAGTCCACGACCACGGCCCTTTCCAACAGCCGTGTGCTCGTCATCGGTGCGACAGGTGGCATTGGCGCCGCCACTGCGCGCGCCTTCGCCACCGCTGGCGCGCATGTCGTGGCCGCGGGCCGCGATGCCGCGAAGCTCGCGGCGACGGGTGCTGCGCACACGGCGCGGCTCGACCTGCTCGACAACGACGCAATCGAGGCGCTCTTCGCCGCCGAGACGGCATTCGATCACGTCGTCATCGCGGCGGCGGCGACGGTCTCGGGACCGGTCGGCCGCCTGCCGCTCGAGGATGCCTACAGCTCGATGCAGAGCAAGTTCTGGGGCGCCTACCGCGTCGCGCGCGCGGCCAGGATCGCCGATGGCGGTTCGCTGACCTTCATCTCCGGTTTCCTGTCGCACCGTCCGAGTGCCGCCTCCGTGCTGCAGGGCGCGATCAACGCCGCCCTCGAGGCTCTCGGACGCGGCCTTGCCCTCGAACGCGCACCGCTCCGCGTCAACACGGTCTCGCCCGGACTGATCGACACGCCGCTCTGGGCCGGCATGGCAGACGAGGCGCGCTCGGCGATGTTCGACAGCACGGCCCGGCGTCTGCCCGCCCGGCGCATCGGCAAACCGGACGATGTCGCTCAGGCGGTGCTGTTCGTCGCCGCCAACCCGTTCGTCACCGGCACCACCGTGACCGTCGACGGCGGCGGCACGATCGCCTGATCGGCTGGCAGCCGCCGGCAGAGAAGCACACGACCGGCAACGGGCATCTGGGGGACAATTCGACCGTTCTCCAGCAGATGGGCCCGGTGCCCAACCAAGATCGGAGACCGAGACGATGCTGACACCGGATCGACGCGCCGTGTTGCTGGGCCTGGCAGGAACCGCGCTCGCCTCTGCAACGGCGCGCGCAGCGCCTGCACTCACGGAGGTCTTCGCCTCCGGCCTCGTCATCAACGGCGTCGCCACCAGCCGCGACGGACGTCTGTTCCTGCCGGTGCAGCCTGCCGCCCCGGGCGAGTCGGCTCAGGTGGTCGAGGTGCGCGCCGGCCAGCCCGTCGCCTGATCGGACGCGCACTGGAACGGCTGGCGGCCGGGCATGGACGGAGCGGACCGCTTCGTCGGCGTCAACGCGCTGCGCATCGGTCCGGACGGAGACCTGTGGGTGGTCGATCGTGGCGGACCGGGGATCGGCAAGCCGCTCGCACCGCACGGGCCCAAGCTGCTGCGCTTCGACATCGCCAGCGCTCGGCTGGCGCGCAGCTACGATCTCGGCGCGGTGACGCTGCCGTGGAGCTTCGTCGATGACGTGCGTTTCAACGGTCGTCGCGCCTATCTCACTGACGCCGGCGATCCGGGCCTGATCGTGCTCGATCTCGACAGCGGCCGCGGCAGGCGGGTGTTGCAGGGCCATCCCTCCACGGTCGCGCAGACGCCGCTGGTTGCCGAAGGTCGCCCGCTGCGCGATGCGAAGGGCGACCCTGTCGTCATTCATGCAGACCAGCTCGAGATTTCTCCCGACGGGCGATGGTTCTATTACCAACCCTCCAACGGCCGTCTGTCGCGCATCGAGACCCGGTTTCTCGATGATCCCGCCCTGTCGGATGCCGAACTCGGCCGCCATGTCGAACGCTTTGCCGACACGCCCTCGACCGGCGGCACCGCCATCGACGCCAACGGAACCATCTATCTGTCCGACACCGACCGCAGTCGCATCCTCACCATCTCGCCCACCGGCCGCATCGCGACCCTGATCGCCGATCCGCGGCTGGTCTGGGTGGACGCGATGTGGATCGACGATCATGGGAACCTGCTGATGCCCGCCTCACAACTCAACCGTACCGCCGGGCTGCATGACGGAACCTCCGTCGTGCGCCCGCCCATCGTGCTCTACAGCCTCGCACTCGGTGTGAAGGCGGTGCGGCGATGAACACCGCACTCGTCGCCGGTGCCACCGGCATCATCGGCAAGGCGCTGCTGGAGGAACTCGCGCGGACCGAGGGCTGGACGGCGCGCGCCCTGTCGCGCAGCGGCACGGGCGGTATCGCCGCCGATCTCTCCGACGCCGCCGCCACACGTGCGGCACTGAAGGATGCTGCCGACACCACACATGTCTTCTACGCGGCCTATGGCACGGGTGGCGGGTTCGACGGCGAGGAGCGCGTCAATTCGGCGATGTTGCGTCATCTGCTCGACGGTCTTGCCGCGGTCGGCGCGCCTGTGCAGCGTGTGGTGCTGTATCAGGGTGCCAAGGTCTATGGCGTGCATCTCGGGCCGGTCGCCTCGCCCTTCTACGAGGACGACAATCCCCGCCCGATCGGCCCGAATTTCTACTTCACCCAGGAAGACGAACTGCGCCGCCGCGCCGCTTCGGGCGGGCCCTCCTTCGCCATCCTGCGCCCCGACGTGATGGTCGGCGATGCCGGTGGCAATGCGATGAACATCGCCACCGTGATCGGCGCCTACGCAGCGCTGACCAGGGCCGATGGTGCTGCCTTCCGCTTTCCCGGCAGCGCCGACACCTATGACCGCGTGCTCGCGCAGTTCACCGACGCGCACGCGCTGGCCCGCGCCAGCCTGTGGGCGGCGACCGCCGGGGCCGCGGCGGGACAGGCATTCAACTACGTCCACCCGCCGTTCCGCTGGCGCCGTGTGTGGGAGCGGGTGGCGGGGCATTTCCAGCTCGATATCGGCACGCCGATCCCGTTCTCGCTCGCCGGCCACATGCCTCTGCTGGAGCCGGTCTGGGACCGCCTCGCCTCGGGCCTCGTGCAGCCCGACTACGGCCGGGCGGTGGGCTGGGGCTTCGGTGACTTCGTGTTCGGATCGGCCTTCGACGTGGTCTCCGACATGACCAAGATCCGCCTCGCCGGCTTCAGCCACGATGTCGATCCGGTCGCCGCGCTGATCGCGGCGATCGAACGGCAGATCGCCGGGCGCATCCTGCCGCCGATCCGACCGGCTTGACCCTCGAGCGGGGCTGAGGGTTACGCTGCCCGCATGAGCAGGCATATCGTCCATGTGGTCAGCAACGTCGCCCATTACGACGACCCGTCACATCCGACCGGGCTGTGGCTGTCGGAGCTGACCCATGCCTGGGACATCTTCGCCGCCCGGGGCTTCTCGCAGCGGCTGGTCAGTCCGCGCGGTGGCGTCTCGCCGCTCGAGCCCCGTGCGCTGAATTGGCCGCTGCTCGATGCGTCGGCCCGCGCCTGGCTCGGCGATCCCGCCCGTATGGCGTTGCTGCAGGCGACTGCTTCCCCGGAGGAGATCGATCCCGCCGGTGTCGATGCACTCTACTTCACCGGTGGACACGCGGTGATGTGGGACTTTCCCGACAGTCCTGGGCTGCAGGCTCTGACCCGCGCGGTGTGGGAGCGCGGCGGCGTGGTCTCGGCGGTCTGTCACGGCTATTGCGGCCTGCTGAACACGCGGCTGTCGGACGGCACGCTGCTGGTCGCGGGACGGCGGATCACCGGGTTCTCCTGGAGCGAGGAGGTGCTGGCCGGGGTGGCGAAACTGATGCCCTACAATGCCGAAGCGGAGATGAAGCGGCGCGGGGCGCTGTATCGCAAGGCGCTGGTGCCGTTCGTCAGCCACGTCGTCGCCGACGGACGTCTGGTGAGCGGTCAGAACCCATTCTCGGCGAAGGCGACCGCCGAACGCGTGCTCACGCTGCTTTAGGTCTCGTCCAGCCCGCCGAGGATGCTGCCCAGCACCCGGCGTGCATTCGCCGTGCAGTCGATGTCTTCGGGTCTGGTCTCGATCTGTCCGATCACGGTCAGCAGACCGGCGCGGCTCGCCGCGAGCTTCGCCTCGAGCGCCTCGATTTCAGCGACCTTGCGGCGCAGTGTGCCGAGCAGCGCGTCATGGTCCCAGCGGCCCAGCTCTCCCGGTAGCAGGGTGCGGATCTCGTCGAGGCTGAAACCGGCCTTCTGGGCGGCGTTGATCAGTTCGAGCGTCACAGCCGCCTCAGACGGATAGGTGCGGTAGCCGTTCGCCCGTCGCCCGACCTCGCCGAGCAGGCCGATGCTCTCGTAGAAACGGATCCGCGACGCCGTCAGCCCGGTGCGTCTGGCCAGCTCTCCGATCTTCATTGCCGTCGTGCTCATTGTCTTGAGAATTATTGCTTGAGATTAAACTTAACTCAAAGGTTAAACATGATGCAACGATTGTCTGGAGACCACCCGTGTCGCTGTTCTCGCCGCTCACCCTGCCCAACGGGGCGATCCTGCCCAACCGCATCGCCAAGGCGGCGATGGAGGAGAACATGGCCGATGCCGACCATGCGCCCTCCGCGTCGCTGATCCGGCTCTATGAGGCCTGGGGCAGGGGAGGGTCGGGCCTGATCATCACCGGCAACGTGATGGTCGATGCGCGCGCGATGACCGGACCCGCCGGCGTGGTGCTGGAGGAGCCGAGCCATCTCGACCGCTTCCGCGACTGGGCGCGGGCCGGCCGCGCCGGGGGCGCGCAACTGTGGATGCAGATCAACCATCCCGGCCGGCAGATGCCGGCCGCGCTGGGCCAGCCGACGCTCGCGCCCTCGGCGGTCGCACTCGATCTCGGGCGCCAGTCGCGCGTGTTCGCGCCGCCGCGCGAGATGACCGAGGCCGAGATCGACGATGTACGTCGTCGCTTCGTCACCGCCGCCGGCCTCGCCGCACAGGCCGGCTTCAGCGGCGTCGAGATCCACGCCGCCCATGGCTACCTGCTGAGCCAGTTCCTCTCCCCGCTCGCCAATCGCCGCACTGACCGCTGGGGCGGCAGCCTGGAAAACCGCGCCCGCCTGCTGCTCGACATCGTTCGCGACGTGCGCGCGGCGGTTCCGCCCGACTTTGCTGTCGCCGTGAAGCTCAATTCGGCCGATTTCCAGCGCGGCGGCTTCTCGCCCGACGACGCGAAGGCGGTGGTGGCGATGCTGTCGCCGCTGGGCGTGGACCTCGTCGAACTCTCGGGTGGCAGCTACGAGGCGCCGGCGATGATGGGCTCGGCGCGCGACGAACGCACCCTGGCCCGCGAGGCCTATTTCCTCGAGTTCGCCCGTGACATTGCCGCCGTCGCGACCATGCCTCTGATGGTCACAGGTGGCATCCGGCGGCGCGCGGTCGCCGAGAAGGTGATCGCCAGCGGCGTCGCGGTCGCCGGCCTCGCCACCGCGCTGGCGATTGCCCCCGACCTGCCCGAACGCTGGCGCCGCGGGACAGACGATGCCCCTGCGCTGCGTCCCGTTACCTGGAAGAACAAGCCGCTCGCGTCGACGGCGCTGATGTCGGCGGTGCGCTACCAGCTCGCCCGGGTCAGTCGAGGCCGCCGACCCCGGCCTGGCGTCCCGCCGCTGTTCGCGCTGATCGCAGCCCAGCTGACGGCGAAGCGCCAGACACGCGCGTATCGCGCGTGGATGGCGGCGCGCCATGCTTGACCTTCAACCCGGCTTCAACCCTAGCGTCGCGGACATGGCGCAGACGACGGCGATGAACGGGGAGACGGTGTCGGTCGTGTTCGGCGACGAAACCGTACAGGTGCCAAAGGGTGGCTTCTACGACCGCTTCCATGCCCGCCCCGATCTCGACGCGGTGGCCGATGAGCCGGGCGTCGGGCGGTTGGATTTCTTCCGCCGCATCCCCCGCCAGCGCGTCGCCTCCCGCGTCGGCCGAGTCTGGGCGCCGAACTTCTACTATCGTGTCCGCTCGGCACAGTTGCTGATGGCGGCGCCGATGTCGCGGCTGCGCGCGATGCTGCCGGCGGAACTGTCCCCGCTCGCCGCCCTGCCGGGACGGGGACTGGTCGCGCTGAGCTTCTTCTCCTATGCCGTGTGCGACAACGATCCCTATGACGAGGTGTCGATCGCCGTCGTCATCCGCCGTCCCGGCGCGCGCGGACGCGATGGTGCCGAGCTGCTGCGCCAGCTGCGGCGGCGCAACGTCTTCGCTCATGTGCTCGCCCTGCCGGTGACCACCGAGATCGCCCGGACGCGCGGCGTACAGGCCTATCAGCTGCCGAAATGGCTGACCCCGATCGCGCTCGGCCTCGACGGCGGCGTGCATGCCCGCATCGCCAACCGCGACGGCACGCCCGATCTGACCCTGACCGCGCCGGCACCGCACTGTCTGGACTGTCCCTCGCAGTCGCAGCTGAGCCGCAGCACCATGATCCATCGCGTCGACGGACGCTGGCACCGTACCGAGGTGCGGTCGAACCCGCTCTGCTCGGCGCAGCGTCTGCTGCCGCGCGATGTCACCCTGACCCGGCATGGCGGCCCGATGAGCGAACTGCTCGATGCCCTGGGCGCTTCCACCATGCTGCGGTTCGACGTCACCCGCGACGGGCAGTCGGTGCTCGACATGCCGGTGCCGCTCGAAGCCAACGCCAGCTTCTGAAAGACAAGGAGACGCAAGATGCCGTTCGTGACGACCGCCGATGGGACCGAGATCTTCTACAAGGACTGGGGCCCGAAGGACGCGCAGCCGATCCACTTCCATCACGGCTGGCCGTTGTCGGCCGATGACTGGGACGCGCAGATGCTGTTCTTCATCGGCCAGGGTTTCCGCGTCGTCGCCCATGACCGCCGCGGCCATGGCCGCTCCACCCAGGTGAGCGACGGTCACGACATGGACCATTACGCCGCCGACGCCTCCGCCGTGGTCGAACATCTCGACCTCCGCAACGTCGTGCATGTCGGCCACTCCACCGGCGGCGGCCAGGTCGCTCGCTACGTGGCGCAGTTCGGCCAGCCCCAGGGGCGGGTGGCCAAGGCGGTGCTGGTCAGCTCGGTGCCGCCGCTGATGGTGCAGACGCCGTCGCATCCCGATGGCGTGCCGATGTCGGTATTCGACGATTTCCGCGCCCAGCTCGCCGCCAACCGCGCCCAGTTCTATCTCGATGTGCCGAGCGGGCCGTTCTACGGCTTCAATCGGCTGCTGAAGAAATCCTCCGAGGGCACCATCCGCAACTGGTGGCGGCAGGGCATGATGGGTAGCGCCAAGGCGCAGTACGAGGGCATCAAGGCCTTCTCCGAGACCGACCAGACCGCGGACCTCAAGGCGATCACCGTCCCGGTGCTGGTGATGCAGGGCGATGACGACCAGGTCGTGCCTTACAAAGAGGCTGCGCTGAAGCAGCATGAACTGCTGGCCAATAGCCAGATCAAGATCTACGACGGCTACCCACACGGCATGCACACCACCCATGCCGACACCATCAACGCCGACATCCTCGCCTTCATCCGTGGCTGACGGCATCCATGTCGACCCGCAGGCTGGCGCCATGGCCAGCCTGCTCGACCGGCAGCGTGCCGCCTTCCTGCGCGACGGGCCGCCGGACCTGCGCGCCCGCCGTACCGCACTCGCGCGGCTGCGGGCGGCGGTGCTGTCGAACCGCGCAGCGCTGGTCGAGGCGATCAGCGCCGATTTCGGCCATCGCGCCGCGCCCGAGACCGACCTGCTGGAGATTGTCCCGACCCTGCAGGCGATCGATTACCTGCGCCATCGGCTCGCGCGCTTCATGCGCCCCGAGCGCCGGCATGTCGCGGCCACCTACCGGCTCGGCCAGGCCAGGGTCGTCCATCAGCCGAAAGGCGTGATCGGCATCATGGCACCGTGGAACTACCCGTTCTCGCTGACCATGATCCCGCTCGCGACCGCACTCGCCGCCGGCAACCGGGCGATGCTGAAACCGTCGGAGCACACGCCGCGCACCACGGCGGCGATCGAGGCGCTGTGTGGCACGACGTTCGCAGCCGAGGAGGTGGCGGTGGTGTCGGGCGATGCCCGGATCGGTGCAGCCTTCAGCGGACTCGCCTTCGATCACCTGCTGTTCACCGGCAGCACCTCCGTCGGCCGCCACGTGATGCGGGCGGCGAGCGAGAACCTGGTGCCGGTGACGCTGGAACTGGGCGGCAAGTCGCCGGTGGTCGTCGCACCCGGGGCGGTGGATGACAGGACGGTCGCGGCGATCGCCTATGGCAAGCTCGCCAATGGTGGCCAGACCTGCGTCGCCCCCGACTACGCGTTGGTGCACGAGGACGAGATCGACGCCTTCGCCGCCCGCTACGATGCGGCGGTGCGCAGGCTGTATCCGGCCGGGCCGGACTCCGATGACTACACCGCGATCATCAACGACGCGCATCTCGCCCGTCTCTCGGGTCTGGCCGACGAGGCGCGGCGCCGCGGCGCACGGGTGATCGAGATCGGTGCACCGCGGCAGGGCGCGTCGAACACCCGCAAGATGACGCCGCTGCTGGTGCTGGACGCGCCGGACGACGCCGGCGTGATGTGCGACGAGATCTTCGGCCCCATCCTGCCGATACGCGCCTATCGCCGGATCGACGACGCGATCGCCTACATCAACGCGCGTCCGCGCCCGCTGGCGCTGTATCATTTCGGCCCCGACGATGCCGATCGCGCGGCGGTGCTGCGGCGGACCACGTCCGGCGGCGTCGGCATCAACACCACCCTGCTGCATGTCGCCCAGGACGACCTGCCGTTCGGCGGTATCGGTCCGAGCGGCATGGGCGCCTATCACGGCATCGAGGGATTCCGCTCGATGAGCCACGCGAAGGGCATCTTCGCGCAGGGTCGACTCGACCTGCCGCGCCTGGTGCGGCCGCCTTATGGCCGGCTCGTCGACCTCACCCGGCGCATGCTGCTCGGCGGCTGACGGCCCGGCAGTTCAGCGACCGGGCGGCGGGAAGGCCTTCGAGACGATGAAGTCCACCACCGCCGCGCCATTCGGCGTGCCGGGTTCGATGATGTCGTGATGTGTCGCACCAGGCGGCGTGAGGACATCGACCGTGTCGCCGCTGGCCCGCGCCTGCGCGGCATAGGGCTGCATGATCGGTGCGAAGACGGCTTCGATCAGAAGCTGCCGAACGCCCAGCGGCAGATGGTCGGCGGCCGAGGCGAGCCGGTAGTCCCGAGGTTTCTGCGTCGGCGTGCCGCCCATCAGCGGCACGATCGCCGGACCGCCGCAGGCCTGGGCGTCTCGCCCGACGAAGGGCGCGAGGGTCGCCGGGCCGTCGATCGCCACCACGCTCACCGGATGCAGCGCGACCGCCGACCAGGGCGCCGGCAGGCGCGGCCGTGAGGCCTCCCACAGGGCGAGATGCGCGCCGGACGAATGGCCGATGATCGTCACCCGACGCAGATCGAGATGCTGCGCCGCGGCGATCGCGGCCAGGTGGTCGCTCGCCGCGGCGATATCGGCGAACGTGCCGGGCCAGCCGCCGCCGGGATCGCCGACGCGGCGGTATTCGATGTTGAGCGTGGCGATCCCCCTTCGGGTCAAGGCCGCGGCCAGCGCATCCGTGTCGCTGCGGCTGACCGCGGCGCGCCAGCAGCCGCCATGGATGAGGATCGCGACCGGAAACGGCGCCTTGCCCGTCGGCAGACGCAGATCGGCCTGCTGGGCAGGGGCGGGACCGTAGGAGATGGTCTCCATCGCCGGCGCGGCCCTGCAACTGGCGCCGCCGGCCGGCAGCGACACGAGCAATGCACAGCCCAACACGCGCGCAAGCATCCGCTCCTCCAGGAAAATGTCGCAGACAGCATGAACCCGAACCGGCCGGCGCATGACAAGCATGCTCGTTGTTGCGATTGACTATCAGACGCAACTGCCGTCATGACGCGTGACCAGCATGTGAGTCCGCTTCGATGTCCGATCCCAAACGTCTTTTGCCGCTTGCGACCCTCGCCTGCCTCGCTGGCACAATGCTGCCCGTCGCCCGCGCCCAGGAGGCGGGCGGCAGCAGCGACATCATCGTCACCGGTGCGCGCGTGGGGGCGGCCGCGCTGAACCAGAGCGGATCGGCCACCGGGATCGACCTGTCGCTGAAGGAGACCCCGCAATCGGTGAGCGTGATCGACCGGCAGCGCATCACCGATTTCCAGCTTACCAACGTCAACGACCTGCTCAGCACCGTCGCCGGCGTGACCGTCGAGCGTGAGGAGACCGACCGCACGGAATACACCTCGCGCGGCTTCGACATCACCAACTTCCAGGTCGACAGCATCGGCCTGCCGCTGTTCTACAGCATCCAGAACGGCGCGCTCGACACCGTGCTTTACGACCGCGTCGAGGTGGTGCGGGGTGCGAACGCGATCATGACCGGCATCGGCAATCCGTCTGCCACGGTCGATTACGTGCGCAAGCGCCCGACGGCGAAGACCCAAGGCGAGATCACCATCGAGGCCGGCTCGTTCGGCGAGTATCGCGGCGAGGGCGACGTCTCCGGGGCGCTGAACGCGTCGGGCACGCTGCGCGGCCGGCTGATCGGGGCGCGCGACGATTACGGCTCCTGGCTCGACCACAACCACACCGATCGGGAGGTCGGCGCCGCCCTGCTGGCCTGGGACATCACCCCGAACCTGACCGCCACCCTGGGCTATGCGCGCGCAGACAACCAGGCGCGCGGCGTGCTGTGGGGCGCGCTGCCGCTGGTCTATTCCGACGGCAGCCGCATCCCCTATGCCCGTTCCGCCTCCACCACCGCCCCCTGGACCTACTGGAACAATCTCGACCAGACCGCCTTTTCCGAGCTGGTCTGGCGCCTGCCGGGCGACTGGTCGGTGCGCGGTGTGTACACCTACCACCAGCTCGATTCCGATGCCCGCCTGCTCTACGCCTATGGCGCGCCGGACCCTTCCACCGGTCTCGGCGTGACGGGCACCGCGGGTGTGTACCCGTCGCGCTACCGGCAATACATGGCCGATGCCTATGCCTCCGGCAGCGTCATGGCGTTCGGCCGTCGCCACCAGCTCGCCTTCGGGGTCGCCAGCGGCTGGTCGAAGAACGTCCAGTACGAGGGCGTTGGCGAGAGCGTCATCGATTACGGCGACATCCGCCAGCTCGCGCATTTCGATCCCGCCGAGCCGGATTTCGCCGATCTGGTCAAGCAGGCCGACATCAACGATCGGCTGATCCGCCTCTATGGCGCGGCCCACCTCAATTTCACCGACCGGCTGCACGGCCTGGTCGGCGCCTCGGCGATGTGGCTGACCACCACCGGCTATTCCTACGGCGTCGACCAGGCGCGCGATGCCAGCAAGGTCAGCCCCTATGCCGGGCTGCTGTTCGACCTCACCCGCCACATCACCGCCTATGGCAGCTATCTGACCATCTTCAATCCGCAGACCGAGGTCGACGCCACCGACCGCCGCCTCGATCCGGCCAAGGGCAGCTCGATCGAGGCGGGGCTGAAGGGCGAATGGCTCGGCGGCCGCCTCTATGCCAGCGCGGACTGGTTCCATGCCCGCCAGAACGGGCTCGCCACCTATGCCGGCACCTTCGGTGCGGGCGACGATGCCGGTCCGGTCGGCACCAGCTACTATACCGGGCTCGACACCATCGCCGAGGGCGAGGAGGTGGAGGTTTCCGGCCGCGTCACCGATCACTGGATGCTCGCCGGCGGCTTCACCCACCTCTCGCTGCACGATCCCGACGGCCATGCCGCGCGCACCTTCATCCCGCGCAACAGCCTCAAGCTCTCGGCGACCTACCAGATCCCCACGTGGCGCGATCTCAGGCTCGGCGCGCAGTTCCGCTACCAGAGCGGCATCCGCACCACCTCCGGCATCCTCGACTCCGCGGGCAATGACATCCCGATCCGCCAGCCCGGTTACGTGGTGGTCGACCTGCTGGCCGCGATCCGTGTCGCGCCGCATCTGCATGCCAGCCTCAACGTGCGGAACATCGGCAACACGAAATATCTCGGCACGCTCGAATACGGGCAGGCCTTCTACGCCCAGCCGCGCAGCTTTCTCGGCGCGCTTCGTTACGACTACTGAGCAATCCTGCCCGGCCATTGAGATTGCGAGTCGTTCTTACTACTTTGCAGACTCGAGAGAGTGACGGGACAGGCTGGGCGGTGCGCGTTTTCCACATGACGAGATGGCGGTGAGCGATGATGCGGGTGTGGTCCTGCTCGACGCCCTGCCGCGTGGTGCGATCGCCGTGATCGAGTCGGTGGATTTCCGCACCGCGGACGATCCGGTGGCGCGCCGTCTGGTGGAGCTCGGCTTCGTGCCCGGCGAGACGGTGCAGATGATCGCGCACGGACCCTTCGGCGCAGATCCGCTGGCGGTCCGCCTCGGCGGCACCCGCTTCGCGCTGCGCCGGGCGGAAGCCGCGCGGGTGCGGGTGGAGCGAAGCTGATGGCCGATACGCTGCTCGCCGAACGTGTCGTCGATCCGGCCGTCGCACGGCCCGACGAGGCCCCACCCGCGCCGCCATCGGCGCTGCGCGCGGCCCTGGTCGGCAACCCGAACTGCGGCAAGACCGCGCTGTTCAACCTGCTCACCGGCAGCCGGCAGAAGGTCGCCAACTACGCGGGCGTGACCGTCGAGCGCAAGGAGGGCCGCGTCGTCTCGCCCGAGGGGCGCGTGATCCGCCTGCTCGATCTGCCGGGGGCCTACTCGCTCGACGCCACCAGCCCGGACGAGGCGGTCACGCGCGACGTGGTGCTCGGCCGGCACCGTTCCGAGCCGCGGCCGGAGCTGCTGGTCTGCGTGGTGGACGCGACCAATCTGCGTCTGCACCTGCGTTTCGCGCTCGAACTGCGCCAGCTCGGCCTGCCGATGCTGCTGGTGCTCAACATGATGGACGAGGCGGAGCGGCAGGGGCTGGTGATCGACATGCCTGGCCTGTCCGCGGCCCTGACCATGCCGGTGGTGGGCGCGGTCGGCGTGCGCCGAGGCGGTGCGGATGCGCTGCGCGACAGCTTCGATCGGCCCTTGCCACCCGCGCCGTTACCGCTGCCGGACGGCATCGACCTGCACGCCGAGGTGCGCCGCCTGCTCGCCGCCCATCTGCGCCGAACGGACGGCACCCGCCAGCATGTCGGCGACCGGCTTGACCGTGTCTTCCTGCATCCCGTGCTCGGTCCGGCGATCCTGCTCGCGGTGCTGTTCGTGATGTTCCAGACCGTGTTCTCCTGGGCGCAGCCGGCGATGGACGGGCTGCAGGCGGCGATGAACCAGCTCGGCGCGCTCGTCGGCCAGTTGCTGCCCGACGGCATCCTGCGCAGCCTGATCGTCGATGCGGTGATCGCGGGGGCCGGCACGGTGGTGGTCTACCTGCCGCAGATCCTGATCCTGTTCCTGTGGATCCTCGCCCTCGAGGAGAGCGGCTACCTGCCACGCGCAGCGTTCCTGCTCGACCGAATCATGGCGTCGTGCGGGCTGTCGGGACGGTCGTTCATCCCGCTGCTGTCGAGCTTCGCCTGCGCGATCCCCGGCATCATGGCCACGCGCACCATCACCAACCCGCGTGACCGTCTCGTCACCATCCTGATTGCGCCGTTGATGACCTGCTCGGCACGGCTGCCGGTGTACACGCTGCTGATCGCCGCCTTCATTCCCGCCCACCGCGTGCTCGGCATCTTCGGCCTGCAGGGACTGGTGCTGTTCGGCCTGTATGCCTTCGCCATCGTCAGCGGCATGGTGCTGGCCAAGCTGATGACCCGGGGGCGCGCGGCGGAGGAGCATCCGCTGCTGATGGAGCTGCCGAGCTACCGCCGTCCCGCCCTGCGCAATATCGGCTTCGGGCTGTGGCAGCGCGCGACGATGTTCCTCTCCCGCGTCGGCACCATCATCGTCACGCTCAACGTGCTGCTGTGGGCGCTGTCCACCTTTCCAGCGCCGCCTCCGGGTGCAGCGGGCCCGGCGATCGACTACAGCTTCGCCGGCCGGATCGGGCATGCGATGATGCTGGTGTTCGCCCCGATCGGCTTCAACTGGCAGATCTGCGTGTCGCTGATCCCCGGCCTCGCCGCGCGCGAGGTCGCGGTCAGCGCGCTCGCCACGGTCTATGCGGTCGGCGCCAGCGAGGACGACGCGGCGGCGAAGCTCGCCCCTCTGCTGTCGGCGCAATGGTCAATGGCGACCGCGCTGTCGCTGCTCGCCTGGTATGTGTTCGCGCCGCAATGCCTGTCGACACTGGCGGTGATCCGTCGCGAGACCGGATCGGTGCGCTGGGTGCTGGTGACGGCGGCCTATCTGTTCGGCCTTGCCTATCTCGCCTCGCTCGCCACCTATCAGATCGCGGTCGCACTCGGAGGGGGATGATGACCAACCTGGGTCTGGTGCTCGAATATGTCGTCGTCGGCCTGATCGTGCTGGCCTGCGCGCTTTACTGGGGCCGGCGCCTGCTGCCGCGGACGCGGCCGGTGGCCGCCGCGGGCGACGCCGCCCGTCCGTCGAGCTGCGGCGGCTGTCGCAACTGCGACGGCGGCGGGTGTCACTGAGCGGCGCTCAGGTTCCTGGTCGGCGGATCGGGCACAGGGTACCCGCCAGATAGAGCGGATGTTTCGGGCGCCCCCCCTTGGTCACCGCCAGCACGTGCAGCGGATACCCTGCCGCGTGCAGCATCGCCTCGACCTCAGGGCCGCGGGCGAGAAGCGATGGATGATTGGGCGAGCCGTAGGCCAGCACGATCAGCGCGGCCTCCGCGGCCATCTGCAGGATGTATTCGTCGTTCTGCGGCCCCACCGGATCGTCGACCTCCAGCAGGCGCGACTGATCCGTGGCCCGATAGGCGAAGGTGTTGGCGATCAGGATGCCGCCATGACCCCAGCCCCGGGCGAAGGTCTCGCATCTTGCCACTGTGCGGTCGTTGACCAGATCGGTGGCGATCGACGGGTTCATCAGCACCCAGAGCACCGGCGGCGCCTGCGCGTCCCAGATCCGCGAAAGCCGGTAGCGATAGCGATGGTCCTCGCCGCCGAAGACCGCGTGCGACCGGCTGTCGAGCGAGACCGCGAGGGGACGCGAGGTTCCGGCGCTATGCCGAGCGATGGTGCTGGTCGAACTCATGATGGCGGCCATCTATGCATGGTCCGCCGCATGAGAAAACGTCGCCGGCTCAGAAGCTGGTCGAGAGCGTCGCCAGCATGTTGAAGCGCGGCTCGACGATGAATGAGTTGCCCGCCCCATCCGAAGTGGTCTGGCCGGCGAGGATGGTGCCGTCGGCCAGCCGCGTCGCGCGGGCGTTGTAGATCACCCCGATCGGACCGGTGCGCACGATCGCGCCGGTCAGGTTGCCGAAATTGAGCCGCATGACGGGTGCGAAGCGCGAACCGGCCGGCATGTGGAACCGGTAGCCCAGCGCCAGCGTGTCGGTGACGAAACCGGGCATGCGCTGGTCGTTCATCAGCGTGACCGACTGCGGCCCCGAATAGTGCAGCGAGAAATTCCCGAAGAAACCGGCATGGTCATAGGTCAGGCCGAAATTTGCCAGCACCCTGGGTGCGGCGACCGCCTGCTTGCCCTTGGTCGGCAGCCACGAGCCACCCACGGCGACATCGGAATCCTGGGTCGCGTGCAGGTACTCCACCGAGGCATAGGGCGAGAAGCCCGCCACCGGCTGGGTCGAGACCATCGCATCGATGCCGCGCATCGTCTGGCTGCCGGCCTGGATGACGGAATACAGGTTCGAACCGATATAGCGCGACAGCAGCCGGTGGACGATGTTGTCGTTGAATGCCGAGACATCGACGATCAGCACGCGCCCGGAATGCCGATAGCCGAGCTGCTCGGAGATCGAATACTGGTTGGTGGGCAGCTTGTTGCCGAACACGGTGTTGCCGGTGTCGCCGGGTGAGGGCTGTCGGTAATCGCCCTCGGCGTTGACGTAGATCTGGTCGCGCGGCGTGAGCTGGTAGGAAATCGACAGATGCGGCAGCGGCGCGGTCACGTTCGCGCCCACATGGCCGGTGTTGACGTAATAGAACTGGTTCGACATCGCGTATTTGAAGCCGGGCGTGATCTTCAGACGGCCGCCGAGATAGCTCGCCGCATCCTCGACGAACAGTGCATTCAGCGTGTAGCCGACATCGACCATGCTCGAACGCACGCCCTTGTTGTAGTAGGCGTAAGTCAGATCGAGCGGGCTCGCCGCCGCGCCGTCGGGCTTGGTGACGCTGCCGGGAAAACTCACCAGGTTGGAGTTGTTGTCGTACCACCAGCCGAAGGTCAGCGTGTTGTGCGCATCGAGCCGGGTGTTGGCCTTCACCGTCACGCCGCCGTCGCGCTGGTGCTGGGCGTTGTAGTAGCCGGTCAGCCGGGTGCCGGCGGCAACGGGGCTGCCGTCGTAGTAGGTGTAGGCGCCCGCCGCCGCGCGGCCGCGCGACGACGACGACCAGCCATGCCCGAACATGAAATACGGATCGATGTCGAGCGAGACGGCCTCGTTGCCGACCAGGTGGATCGGTGCGGTGGAGATGAACTGGTTCCAGTGGTTGATGTAGTTCTGCCAGTAGTTGGTCGAGGCGGCATCCGCGGAGCGGCCATATCCCTGGCCGGTATGCTTGTAGGTGAAGAACTTCGCTTCCGTCGGGTAGGTGTTGATGACGAAGTCGGCTTCGTTCCAGCCGAAGAACAGCTTCGCCGAGGAGCCGGCGGCGGTGGTCTTGAGCAGCCCGACATCCACATGCTTGCGGTCGTTGATGCCCGCGGTCATCCACGAACGCGCATGGGTGTTGGAGAAGCTGACATAGGAGCGCACGCCGCTGTTGCCGATCAGGCCGCTCTCGAGGCGGATATACTCGCGCGAGGTGTTATTGGTGCCGTAGCTGCCATCGACGAAGCCGCCCGCCTTGGTCGACGGGTCGCGGGTCTGCTGGTCGAGCACGCCGGCGGCGGCCGACGTGGTGGGAACGGAAATCGCCGACGAACCGGGGGTCAGCGTGACGGCGCCGACATCCTCGGCGTCGATGTTCTGCGCGATGAACTTCGCACCCGAAGCCGGTGCGCCGTCGACCAGCAGGCCCATGTCGCCATCGGTCAGGCCTCGGCTCTGGATCGCGCCGCCCTGGATACCAGCGGGGTCGGGGGTCGAGACCGACACCGACGGCAAATTGCGGATCAGGTCGAGCGGGCTCGAAGTCGGGCTGCGGATGTCGATATAGGCGCGGGTGACGGTCTGCACCGCGTGCGGCGCGGTCTCGACGCGCATCATGCCCCCGCCGGCGTTTCGGCGCGCGCCGGTGACGACGATATTGTCGGCCGCGACGGCAGGTGCGGGCCTGCTGCGCACCGGTGCGGCGGTCGCCGTCGGAGCGGCCGCAGTAGTGGCGGCCGAGGCTGCCGCGGAAGCATGTCGGGCCGTATGGTGTTTCGTCTTCGTCGCGGCGATGGCCTGGTCGTCGAGCACGAGGAAGCTGAGGCCGGCGGCGGAGGCCAGCAGGGCGGTGCGGTACATCTGGCAGGGTCCTCGAAGGTCAGTCGCCGCGTGCGGCGTCGCGTGGAAGGATGAGGTGCAGGGTGATCAGCACGAGCGCGCACAGCACGAGCCCGTTATCGAGAAAGATGCGTGCCTGTGGCGCAAGATTCGCGAACAGGCGTGGGCAGGCCGTCGGCAGTGCCGCCGCGATCAGCCCGGCGGCGGTCAGCGTGGCGTTGCGGCGCGAGGAGAGGTCGTGGTGGGCGATCTCGCGCAGACCGGCGACCATGATGGTGCCGAACATCACCAGTGCGGCGCCACCGAGCACGCAGGCCGGGATCGTCGCAACCCAGGCGCCGAGCCGCGGGCAGAAGCCCAGCACCACCAGGACCGCGCCCGCTCCGGCGACGATGAAGCGCGAACGCACCGAACTCATCGCCACCAGCGCGGTGTTCTGCGTGAAGGCATTGTAGGGAAAGCCGCCGAACATCACGCCGAGCGCGGTCGCCAGACCGTCGGCGCGAAAGGCGCGCGCCAGCAGCGTCTCGGTGAGCGGCACGTCCATCAGCCGGGCCACGGCGACGCAGTTGCCCATCGTCTCCGACAGCAGGACCGACATCGCGAAACTCATGATCAGTATGGGCACGAGATGGAATTGCGGCCGGCCGAACGGCAGCAGCGGAGGCAGGTCAAACAGAGGTGCCTGCACGACGTGGCGGATGTCCTGCTGGCCGGTAAGGATGGCGAGCACGCAGCCGATGATCATCCCGGCCAGGATCGCGACCGAGGCGAAGCTGCGCCGCGCGCCGACATAGAGCAGCATGGTGATCACCGCGGTGGCGAGGCCCAGCGCGATCGCACCCGGTGCTGCGAAATGTGCCGCGTCGAGCTGCGCGCCGCCGCCGAGCCAGTTGCCGGCGATCGGCACCAGCATCAGCCCGATGGCGACGATCACGCAGCCATTGGCGACCTCCGGCAGCAGCCGCATCATCCGGCCCAGCAGCGGTGCCAGCAGCCACGCAACCAGCCCCGCGCCGAGGGCGGCACCGAACATCGTCGGAATATCGGTCACTTTCGCGATCTGCAGCAGGGGCATCGCGCAGCCGAACGAGGTTCCCTGCACCAGGGGCAGCCGCGCGCCGACATTGCCCAGGCCCAGCGACTGGATCAGCGTCGCGATCCCCGATGTCAGCAGGCTGACATCGACAAGCTGGACGATCTGTTCGGGCGTCAGCCCGAGACCACGCCCGATCAGCAGCGGCACCGTGACCACGCCCGCATACATCACCAGCGCATGCTGGATCGCCTGCGGGATCAGGATCGCGGCACGTGGCGGCACATCGGTGCGAGGTGCGGTGTCGGCGATGAGGGAGGCGCTGGCCATCTGTGCCCGATCAGCCGCGGAAATTCGCGTTCTGGCGTTCGCGCAGGTAGTCGGCCGCACTGATCGGCGGATACTTGCCCTCGGGTCCGGCAATGATCGCGCTCTTGTTGGCCTGGCAGAAAAACGGCACCGACAGGCGCTTGCCCATGTATTCGCCCGGACGGGGCATGCGCACGCGATGCAGCGTCGAGAGCAGTCGATCGTCGCTCCAGCGCATCAGCATGTCACCGATGTTGCAGGTGACGTAACCCTTTTCGGGAGGCACGTCGGTCCAGTTGCCGCTGTCGAGCTCCTTGCCGGGGCAGAGCTGCAGGCCGCCCTGGCCGGGGCGCTGGTGCAACAGGGTCAGACAGTCGAAATCGGTATGCGCGCCGGCGCGCCACGAGTTGAAGTCCTCCGGCTTGGCATCCTCCATGCCGAGATAGTGGATGAGCCGCACGGTCGACTGGTAGTCGGAGGCGTCGGGATCGTGTCGCTTGGTGAAGAAATCCTCCTCGAAGCCGAGCTCGGTCGCGAAGCAGGACAGCACCCGCATGCCCAGCGTCCAGTTGTGGCGCTCGAACTCGGCCATCGTCGCCTGGAAGCCCGGCAGCGTCTCTTCGGACGGCCACAGGCCGCTCATGTTCGGGCGGGTGACCTGGTAGCTTTCCTTGTGGTCGGGCGTACCGGTGGACGGCCGCACCTGAGCGCGGAACTCCCAGCCCGCATTGGTGCCGGGGCGCAGCGGATAGAGCGATTTCTGCTCGGTAGGCAGTTCGAAGAACTTCCAGGCTTGATCGAAGGTTTCGTCGATCAAGGTCTCGGGAATGCCGTGATTGTAGACCTGGAAGAAGCCGATCCTGGTCGCGGCCTCCCACAGGGCTTGCGTGATCTCGGCGCGGCGGCGGTCGAAATCCGCGAGGTCGATGCGCGGAATCTGGCGCTCGACCGTCTGGCCAATGCCCCCGATGGTGGATTCACGGCGGAGTTCCTCGAGCGCGTAGCCGTCGGCATTGCCGGCGGGCATGTCGGAGTTGATTGTCATGTCAAGCACATCCTCTTGGCTGCCTGTCGGTCAGCCGGACGTGCGCGGTGCGATGGGTCTGCAGCAGACCACAAGCGACAGCACGGCACCCGAACGACAGACCGACATCGTTGGGAGCAATGCCCGGGTGCGTCATGCACCTGACCGCTTCTACTCGCTGCCTGTTTATTACCCAGAGCATCGAAAAACCGTCAACAAAAAAAGTTACGGGTGCAGAATTGCACAACTTCCGAGCAGGACTGCGCGCTTCAGAGGCGCTTCGGGCATGCCTGATGCCCGGCGGTGCATGGGGCCGATCTAGAGGCATGGATGGCGCTCCGTGAGGCAGGCGGCCGCCTCGATCGATCGGCCCACCGAGAACAGGGCGGCCTCCTCGTGCCAGCGGCCGACGAGCTGCAGGCCCACCGGCAGGCCATCAGGGCTGAAGCCGCACGGAACCACCAGGGCGGGATGCCCGGTCAGGTTGAACGGATAGAGGTTCCGCGCCCAGGCGGCGAAAAGGCGGCTGTTGATCGCGCCGCCCGCATCGATCCGCTGCGCGGGTGCCGACAGCGCCGGCATGGCAAGGATGCCGACGTCATCGAAGATCTTCTGGATCCGGCGAAAGAGGGAGGTGCGATCGTTCGAGGCACATTTGAAATCGACGGCCGAGTAGCCCAGACCCTGCCGCACGATGTCGAGGAAGGCGGGCGTGACGTCATGCCGGACGGCCTCGGGCAGTCCGGCCCACCGCGCGGCGTGGCCCGTGCAGGAGATGACCGAGTAGATGTCGAAGACCTTGTCGAGAAAGTCTCCGTCCAGTCGGACGATGTCGGTGTTGCGTCCGGCCAGGGCGAAGGTCGCCTCGCGGGTGAGCCTGACGAGATCGGGGTCGAACGCGTCGAGATGGGTGCCCTCAAGCCAGCCGATGCGTCGGACGGGTGCATTCGTGTGGCGGCGGGCCATGGGCGATGCGCCCAGGCTCTGCGCATCGTCGCGATCGCTCCCGGTCATCACGCCATAGAGCAGTTCGAGGTCGTCGATCCGTCGTGCCATCGGCCCGATGGAGGCGAAATTGGCGAAGGTGTCCGGCACGCCGCTGTTGGGAATGCGGCCCAGCGTGGGCTTGATGGCGACGGTGTTCGTGCACGAGGCGGGGCAGCGGAGCGAGCCGCCGCCGTCGGATCCGACAGCCAGCACGCCGACACCGACGGCCAGCGCCGCCGCCGCGCCGCCGCTGGATCCGCCGGGCGAGTGCATCGGCGACCATGGGTTCGTGGTCACGCCGAAGGCCGCGGAATCGGTGAGCACCTTGGAGAAGAATTCCGGTGTGGTCGTCTTGGCGATCAGGATTGCGCCGGCGTTGCGCAGTCGTGCCCAGACGATGTCGTCGCTCGAGGCGATGACATCCCGGCAGGCTTTCGAGCCGGAGGTATTCGGCAGGCCGCTGATCGCGATGCCGTCCTTGACCGTGATCGGAAGTCCGTGCAGCGGCCCCACAGGGGCGCCTGCGGCAGATGCCCCGTCGGCGTCTTCCGCCGACCGGCGGGCCGCGTCAAAGGCCCTGTGGGCCAGCGCGTTGATCTGCGGCTCGACGCGTTCGGCCTGACGAAGGGTTGCCTCCATCAGCTCCGTCGCCCGCAGGGCTCCGCTGGCGATCGAGCCCGCCAGCGCCCGCGCGGAGGCGAAACAAAGCTCAGAGCTCATGGCAGAGCCCGTCCCCGAACGGACCGACCGGCGCGATGGGGGCATCGGCCGCAAACGTCATGAGGTCGATGAGGATGGTGTCTGCGTGCATCGATGCTCCTGTCAGAGAGCTATCGAAGGCGAAACCACCAAGCCGAAAAAGCGGATAATTCTCCTTCGGATGTCATCTTGTGGTTGACGGTCACCGTGGCCGCGACCGGTCCCGGCCGGCGTCTCAGCCGAGGATCATCCGTTTCATCCCCTCCGCCACCACGGCGACCACGACCACACTGGCGGCCCAGATGGCGACGAACCAGAGCAGCCGCCGCCCCAGCGGCCTCGCGGCGGCGGGGTCGGGGGGAAGCTCAGTGATAGTGCGTCTCCGTGCCGACCTTGCCGCGGAACACCCAGTATGAATACGCGCTGTAAGCAGACACCATCGGAATCAGGACGATCGCGCCGGCGAGCAGGAACCACTGGCTCTGCGGCGGCGACGAGGCCTGCCAGATGTCGATCGAGGGTGGCACGATCCATGGCCATAGGCTGATGCCCAGCCCGGTGAAGCACAGGAAGAACCAGCCCAGCGCACACAGTAGCGGGGTGACGTGGTGGGCCTCGTCGTCGATGGTGCGCGCGAACCGCCAAGCGAGCACTGCGACGAGGATCGGCACCGGTGCGACGAACACGATGCGCGGCCAGGTGTTCCAATGGCGCAGGTAATGGAGTTGCAGCGTTGGCGTCCACAGGCTGACCACCACGATCAGCCCCAGCGTTATGGCGGCGAGGATCTTCGCATGCCGCCGGGCACGCGCCTGCAGGTCGCCTTGCGTGCGCCACACCAGATAGCACGCGCCGAGCAGGCTGTAGCCGATCACCACCGCGATGCCGCAGAAGATCGAGAAGCCGCTGAGCCAGTCGAACCAGCCGCCAGCATATTCGCCATCCACTGTATGGATGCCCTGGATCAGCGCGCCGAGGATGACGCCCTGCATGAAGGAGGCCGTGAGCGAACCGGCGAAGAAGGCGAAATCCCAGGCCTTGCGCGTCTGAACGCTCTGTGCGCGCGGACGGTATTCGAAGGCGACGCCGCGGAAGATCAGCGCCAGCACCATGGCGATGATCGGTGGATACAATGCCGGCAGAATGGTGCCGTAGGCGACAGGAAACACGCCGTAGAGGGCGGCCCCACCCAGCACCAGCCAGGTCTCGTTGCCGTCCCAGACGGGCGCGATGGTGTTGACCATCACGTCGCGGTCGCCACGGTGGTTCTCGACCGCGAACAGGATGCCCAGGCCCAGATCGAACCCGTCCAACACGATATAGGCCAGGACGGTAAAGGCGGCGATGCAGCCCCAGATGATCGGCAGCAGGTGGGTGGCGTGCAGCATGGCGCGTCTACTCCGCCACGCCGGCGGCGGTGCCGTGATGGCGCGCCGGTCCGGGATGGATGCCCGCGGTGCGGATTACCTCGTCGGGGGAGGGCCCCTGCTCGCCGCTCTCCGGGCGCTGCGCCATCAGCTTGAGCAGGAAGGCCAGGCCGGCGCCATAGACGATGAAATACACCACGATGAAGGCGATCAGCGACGCGGCGATGCCGGGTGCTGCGATCGGCGAGGCGCTGTCGGCGGTGCGCAGCAGGCCATAGACCGTATAGGGCTGGCGGCCGACTTCGGTGGTGACCCATCCGCACAGCAGCGCGACGAAGCCCGAGGGCGCCATCACCAGCGCGAAACGCTGCAGCCAGCGGTTCTCGAAGAACGTGCCGCGCCAGCGCAGATACAGGCTGAACAGCCCCAGCAGCACCATCAGCATCGCCAGGCCGACCATGATGCGGAACGAGAAGAACAGCAGCGGCGAATAGGGACGGTCGGCGGCGGGGAAATCCTTCAGCCCCGGAACCTTGCCATCGAGGCTGTGGGTCAGGATCAGCGAGCCGAGCAGCGGGATCTCGACCTTGTAGTCGGTACGCTCCTCCTTCATGTTCGGAATGCCGAACAGCAGCTCGGGCGCGCGGCCCTCGCTGGTCCAGTCGCCCTCCATCGCCGCGATCTTCGCCGGCTGGTGAGCCAGTGTGTTGAGCCCGTGCGCGTCGCCGGCCAGCACCTGGAGTGGTGCCACCAGCGCCGCCATCCACATCGCCATCGAGAACATCACCCGCACCGGCTCGCTTGCTCGCCGTCCGGCCCGGCGGTCGCGGATCAGATGCCATGCGCCCACCGCGCCCACGGTGAAGGCGACGGAGAGGAACGCCGCCAGCCCCATATGCACGAGCCGGAACGGAAATGACGGGTTGAAGATGATCGCCAGCCAGTCCGCCGGCAGGAAGCGTCCCGTCGCCGGGTCGATCACGTAGCCCTGCGGCGTCTGCATCCACGAATTCGACGCCAGGATCCAGCTCATCGAGATCAGCGTGCCGACCGACACCGCGCAGGTGGCGGCGAAGTGCAGCCGACGTCCGACCTTGTTCATCCCGAACAACATCACGCCGAGGAAACCGGCCTCGAGGAAGAACGCGGTCAGCACCTCGTAGGCCAGCATCGGGCCGAGAATCGGGCCGGCCTTCTGCGCGAAGCGCGCCCAGTTGGTGCCGAATTCGTAGCTCATTACGATGCCGGAGACCACGCCCATCGCGAACACGATGGCGAAGATCTTGAGCCAGTAACGGAAGATGTCGAGATAGACCTGCCGACCGGTCTTCAGCCACAGCCCCTCGAGGACGGCGAGATAGGCCGCCAGTCCGATCGAGAATGCCGGAAACAGGATGTGAAAGCCGACGGTGAAGGCGAACTGGAAACGGGCGAGATCGAGGGCGGAGATACCGAACATCGAGGCAACCTTTCGAGCCCGCGTCCGCGGTGCGAACGCCAAGGCAAGGTGTTCAACGACGCCGTGTCCGTGTGGTTGCCCAGTCCCGCTCGACGTTCGGGCCGGAGCTGGCCCGGACCCGGTGCGCCGACCGTCATGGAAGCGCCAGTACCGCCTTCGGTCACCCGGCGGCATGGGATCCAGGTCATCATCGCGTCAGGCCGCCTGCCTCCCGCGCTGGGCGACCGGGGATGCGGCGCGCGGTGTGATCAGCAGCGATAGCAGCGCGATCAGCGCGGCGATCGTCAACCACAGGCCGGGCATCGCCGCATCATGGGTTCTCGCGATCATCCCGGTGCAGATCAGGGGTGTCATGCCGCCGAACAGTGCCGTCGCCAGGCTGTAGGCGAGCGAAAAACCGGTGACGCGCAGATTCTCCGGCATCGTTTCTGCCAGATAGGGGATCAGTGCGCCGTTATAGGTCGCATAGATCACCGCGAGCACCAGTTCGACGGTCATGAAGCGCGGCAGCGACGGCGCCGTGGTCAGCCAGGCCATTGCCGGCCACGCCAGGCACGCCATCGCGATCGCAGCACCGAACAGCACCGGTCGCCGGCCGATGCGATCCGACAGGCTGCCGCCGATCGGCAGGATGGTGAAATTGCAGATACCGCCGATAAGCGTCACCAGCAGGGCGGTTGTCATCGACAGATGCAGCTCGCGCGTGCCGAAGGTCGGCGTGTAGGAGGTGATGGTGTAGAAGCTGACCGTCGTCATCACCACCAGCATCATCGCGCGCAGCACGGTGCCGATATTGTCGCCCAGGATGCGCATCGCCTGTCCGAGCGAGGGATGCTGCGCGTGTTCGAAGCTGTCGGTTTCCTCCAGCCCCCGACGCAGCAGCAGGATCAACGGAATGACGAGGCAGCCGATCAGGAACGGGATGCGCCAGCCCCAGGCGTTCATCTGTGCCGGCGCCAGCCATGCATCCAGCGAGAAACCCAGCAGGGCGGCAATCATCACCGCGATCTGCTGGCTGCCGGACTGGAAGCTGGCATACAGGCCCCGCTGTCCGGGCGGGGCGATCTCGGCCAGATAGACCGAGACGCCACCCAGCTCCGCACCGGCCGAAAATCCCTGCACCAGCCGGCCGAACACGATCAATGCCGGTGCGAGCAGACCGATCTGCGCATAGGGCGGGGTCAGCGCGATCGTCAGCGTGCCGATCGCCATCAGTCCCAGCGTGACCAGCAGGCCGATCCGCCGTCCGCGTCGGTCGATGAACGCGCCCAGCAGGACCGCACCCAGAGGACGCATCATGAACGCTGCGCCGAACGTGGCGAGCGCGGAGAGCAGCTGCGTGGTCTTGCTGCCGCCGGGGAAGAATGCGGCCCCGATCGCTGACGCATAGAAGCCGAAGATCATGAAATCATACATCTCAAGCATGTTGCCCGAGGCGATGCGGATGATCTTGCCAGCGGCGCCGTGTCGTGACGGTGTGTGGTCGGTCCGGTTCATTCGTTTCTCCCTCTGTTCCGCCCTTGAGGGCGGTTTTTTTGGCCGGATCAGGGTGTGTCGATCTCCGGCAGCCCGGCGAGCCGGCGCCAGCCCGCCTCGTCCGTGGTCTCGATGCCGAGCTCGGCAGCCTTCCTCGCCTTGGAGCCCGCCTCCGCGCCGAGGATCACCAGGTCGGTGTTCTTCGAGACCGAATCGGTCACTTTCGCACCCATCCGCTGCGCGATCGCCTTCGCCTCGGGGCGGGTCATCGTGGTCAGCGTGCCGGTAAATACCAGCGTCCGGGCAGACAGGGCACCCGAGGCGGATTCGGGTTCGAGCGCCTCGATCGTCAGCTGTGCTGCGAGATCGTCGAGTGCCGCGCGGTTGTGCGCCTCGGAGAAGAACTGTGCGAGTTCCTCGGCGATGGTGGTGCCGATGCCGGTGATGCTGCCCAATGCGAGCCGTGCGTCCGAGCCGATTATGGTCGCGTCCAGCATCTGTGCGCGCCAGTCGGCGAAGGTGCCGTAGTGACGCGCGAGCAGCCGTGCGTTGGTCTGGCCGATCCGCCGGATGCCGAGGCCGTAGATGAAGCGGTCGAGCGGAATGCGGCGGCGCTGCTCGATCCCGCCGAGAAGGTTGCGCACCGAGGTCGGCTTCCAGCCGCGCCGGCCGAGGATGTCGGCCTCGTGTTCGTGCAGCCGGAAGATGTCGGCCGGGGCGCGCAGCAGCCCGGCCTCGAAGAACTCCACGACGGTCTTCTCCCCGAGCCCGTCGATGTCGAACGCATCGCGCGAGGCGAGATGGATCAGCCGCTCCACCGCCTGCGCCGGGCAGATCAGACCGCCAGTGCAGCGCACCACCACCTCGCCGGGCGGGCGTTCGGCGCGCGATCCGCAGGCCGGGCAGTGATCGGGGAAGACGTAAGCCGCGCCGCGATCCCTGCCGGGTTCGTCGACCACGCCGAGGATCTGCGGGATCACGTCGCCGGCGCGCTGCACCGCCACCCGATCGCCGACGCGGACATCCTTGCGCGCGATCTCGTCGGCATTGTGCAGGGTCGCACGCGTGACGATGACGCCGCCGACATTGACCGGCTCCAGCCAGGCGACCGGTGTGAGCGCGCCGGTGCGGCCGACCTGGATGCGGATGTCCTCCAGACGGGTGATCGCCTGCTCGGCGGCGAATTTCCATGCGATCGCCCAGCGCGGCGCGCGGCCGACGAAACCGAGACGGGTCTGCAGCGCCAGATCGTCGATCTTGTAGACGATGCCGTCGATGTCATAGGCGAGATCGGCACGTTCGACGGTCAGCCGCTCACGGAAGGCGGCGGCCTGTTCGGGCGTGTCGATCAGGGTGTTGAGCGGGTTGACCGCGAAGCCCCACTCCCGCAGCCGGGCGAGATAGTCCCAGTGCGTGGTGGCGACCGGCTGGCTGCTCTCGCCCTGCGCATAGGCGAAGAACGACAGGGGCCGTGAGGCGGTGATCGAGGCATCGAGCTGGCGCAGGGAGCCGGCGGCGGCGTTGCGCGGATTGGCGAAGACCGGCTCGTCCTCGGCCTCGCGGCGGCGGTTGAGGTCGAGGAAATCGGCCTTGGAGAGGAAGATCTCGCCGCGGATCTCGATCAGCTCGGGAGGGTCGCCGGAAAGCCGCTTCGGGATCGCGTCGATGACGCGGACATTGGCGGTGACGTCCTCGCCGGTCTGGCCGTCGCCGCGCGTCGCTGCGGTGCGCAGTTCGCCGTGCTCGTAGGTCAGTGAGAGCGACAGCCCGTCGATCTTGGGTTCGGCCACCATGCGCAGGGCGGTCTGGGCTTCGGGTTTGAGGCCGAGGAACCGGCAGATACGGGCGATGAATTCGTCGAAATCGGTCGCGTCGAACGCATTGTCGAGCGACAGCATCGGCGTGCGGTGCCGGTGCTTGGGGAAGCGGCCATCGGGGGTGGCGCCGACGCGGGTGATCGGGCCGTCGGCGCGGGCGAGGGCGGGGAAGCGACACTCGATCGCCTGGGCGCGCCGGCGCAGCGCGTCATAGGCGGCATCGTCGATCAGCGGCGCGTCGGCGCCGTGATAGGCGGTGTCGGCCGCGGCGATCCGGGCGGCGAGATCGGCGAGTTCGTCCGCGGCATCGGCTTGCGTGAGGCTGTCGATGTCGCGGGTCATGAGGCGAAGAGTCCGAGTTGCGACCCGCCTTGCGCGAGCAGCGCATCGGCGGCGGCGCGGGCGGCGTCGGTGACGGTCTCGCCGGCCAGCATCCGCGCCAGCTCCTCGCGCCGTTCGTGGCCCGAAAGCGGGGCGGCGGAGGTGGTGGTGCGGCCGGCGCGGACCGACTTGGCGATGCGCAGATGGGCGGCCGCACGGGCGGCGACCTGCGGCGAGTGGGTGACGACCAGGGTCTGCACGCCCTTGGCCACCGCCGCCAGCCGCTCACCGACCGCGGCCGCGGTCGCACCGCCGACGCCGGAATCGACCTCGTCGAAGACCAGCGTCGGCACGGTCGAGACGCTGGCCAGCACCACCTTGAGCGCGAGCATCAGACGCGACAGTTCGCCGCCCGAGGCGACGCGGCCGAGCGGGCCGGGGGGTTCGCCCGGGTTGGCGGCGATCATGAACTGGGCGGCGTCGATGCCGCGCGGCCCCCAGCCGGTCTCGGGGAGGCGGTCGAGGGCGACGGAGAATTTGGCCCGGCCCAGACGCAGGGGGGCGAGTTCGGCGTCGATGGCGCTGGCGAGCCGGCCGCCGGCCTTGGCGCGTGCGGCCGACAGCGCCTCGGCGGCGGCGAGATAGGCGGCTCGGGCGGTGTCCAGCTCGGCCTCGAGCGCGACCAGCGCGTCGGTGCCGCTGTCGATGGTGGCGAGGCGGGCGGTGAAGCCGGCGAGCAGGGCGGGGAGGGCGTCGACGGTGGTGGTGTGCTTGCGGGCGGCGGCACGGAGCGCGAACAGCCGCTCCTCGGTCGCTTCCAGACCGCGCGGATCGGCTTCCCAGTCATTGGCCAGACGGCCGAGCAGGGTTTCCGCCTCGGCCAAAGCGTCCTCGGCGCGCTCGAGGGCGGCGAGGGCGGCCTCGACCTGTCCGGCGGGGGCATCCTCGGGGGGTGGGCCGAGTTTCTGCAGGGCGCGCGAGGCGGCGCGCAGGCTGGCGGCCGGACCACCGTTGCGGCGGTCGCGGGGGGCGATCTCGCCGATCGCGGCGGCGACCGCCTCGGCGCGGCGCTCGCCCTGCTGCAGGGCCTGGCGGCGGGCGGCGAGGGCGAGTTCCTCGTCGGGCTCGGGCGCGAGTTCGGTCAACTCGGCGGCGGCGTGGCGCAGCCAGTCTTCCTCGCTCGCGGCCGCGGCGAGTGCGGCCTGGGCTTCGGCCAGCGTGCTGCGGGCGCGGTCCAGACGGCGCCAGGCCTCGCCGACCGCATCGCGCAGCGTCGCCTTGACCCCGAAAGCGTCGAGCAGGCCGAGATGCAGGGCGGGGTCGGCGAGGCCCATCTGGTCGTGCTGGCCCTGGATCTCGACCAGGGTGGCGCCGATCTGGCGCAGCAGGGCGACGCCGACCGGCTGGTCGTTGAGGAAGGCGCGTGAGCGGCCGTCGCGCAGCACCACCCGGCGCAGCACCAGCATCTCGCCCGGCTCGATGGCGAGGCCCTGCTCGGCGGCCAGCGCGAAGGCGGGGTGGGAGGGGGCGAGGTCGAAGCTGGCGGAGACGCTGGCCTGCTCGGCGCCGCTGCGCAGCAGCGAGGCGGCGGCGCGTTCGCCCAGGGCGAGGCCGAGGCTGTCGAGCAGGATCGACTTGCCCGCGCCGGTCTCGCCGGTCAGCACCGTCAGGCCGGGGGCGAGGTCGAGGTCGAGCTGGTCGATCAGCACGACGTCGCGGATGCCGAGGCGGGTCAGCATGTGTACACGGGGGTGTACACGCCCATAGGGGGCGAACGGGGCGGTTTTGGATTTTCTCGTGTCAGAGGCGGGAAAATCTCAAAACACCGAGTTCCATGTGCGGCTGATGAGGCCGCCTTTTGCCGGGGCCGGCATCTGGTCGCCCGGCTGGAGCGAATGGGTGCGGCGCAGCTGGTCATAGGCATAGGAATACCAGATGCTGCCGGGATAGTTGTAGGCCAGCACCGAGGCGGTCTTGCGGGCCTGGTCGACCAGGCCGAGCTTGAGATAGACCTCGACCAGACGCTGCAGCGCCTCGGCGACGTGGTTGGTGGTCTGGTAGTCCTGCACGACGCGCTGGTAGCGGTTGACCGCCGCCTCGTAGAAATGCTGGCGCTCGTAGTAGCGGCCGATCAGCATCTCCTTGCCGGCGAGGTGGTCGCGGCAGAGGTCGATCTTGAGTGCGGCGTCGCGGGCGTAGTCGGTGTTGGGGAAGCGGGCGACGACCTCCTGCAACGCCGCCATCGCCTGCACGGTGCCCTGCTGGTCGCGCTGGATGTCGGCGATCTGCTCATAATAGCACAGCGCGCGCAGATAGTAGGCATAGGCCGCGTCGGGGCTGGTCGGGTGGAGCTGGAGGAAGCGGTCGAGCTGGCTGATGGCGTCGGGGAACTCGTCGCGCTTGTAGTAGGCGTAGCCCTCCATGAGCTGCGCGTTCGCCGTGTAGGGCGAATAGGGGTAGAACTGCTGGATCGCCTCGAACTGGGTGATCGCCTGGCTGTAGCTCTTGTCGTGGATCGAATCGATGCCGTGATTGTACAGCACGTCCGGCTGCTGGGTGGACAGGTCGATCGGCGGCTTCTCGTGGCCGAACAGACCGCAGCCCGACAGCAGCAGCGTCGCGGCAAGTGAGACGACGAGCTTGCGGGGGCGGAAAGGATCGGAGCGCAGCATCACACCTGTCTTGCAGTAGCCGGGCGCGATGCCCTCGTTCGGCAGCCTTATACCATGCTCCCGGACCGGAGGAAGTCAGGCCGCAGACGCCAGGCGGTGGCATCGGCGAGCAGCGCATGCAGCAGGCGGTTGTTGAGCGCGTGGCCCGAACGGTGGCCGACGAATTCGGCGCGCAGCGGCCGTCCGGCAAGCGCGAGGTCGCCCACCGCGTCGAGCAGCTTGTGACGGACGAACTCGTCCGGACGGCGCAGGCCGCCGGGATTGAGCACCGAATCGGCATCGACCACCACCGCATTGTCGAGCGAGCCGCCGCGGGCGAGACCGGCGGCGCGGGCGCGCTCGATCTCGGCGGCCTCGGTGAAGGTGCGGCAGTCGGCGATCTGGCCGGCGAAGCTGTGCTCCGACAGCGACAGCGATGCCGACTGGCGACCGATCGCACGCGAGGCGAATTCGATCTCCATGGACAGCTCCAGGCCGCGTCCGCTGGTCGGGCGCAGCTCGGCCCAGGCGGCATCGGCGCCCTCGCCATGGCTGACGCGCACCGGCCGCAGCACCTCGATGGTCAACCGCGGCGCGGTCTGTGCGACGCGGCCGGCGCAGGCGATCAGGAAGCTGAACGGGGCGGCGGAGCCGTCGAGGATCGGCACCTCGGGACCGTCGAGCTCGATCACCGCATTGTCGATCCCCGCACCGGCGAGGGCCGCCATGACATGCTCGACGGTGCCGACCGTGGCGTGGCGGCCGTCGGGCGTGGTCACGCCCAGCAGGGTGCACAGGCGGGTGTCGGTGACGAAATCGTAGCGGGCCGGCAGGTCGATGCCGAGATCGGTGCGGCGGAACACGATGCCCGATTCGTCGGGGCCCGGACCCAGGCGCAGCCAGGTCTCGCGGCCGCTGTGCAGGCCGACACCGCGGCAGTGGATCGACTGGCGCAGGGTGTGCTGGCGGGCGGTCCCGGCCGGCAGCCCGGTGCGCAGCGCGGCGGCGGGACGGTCCTCGGGCGCGATGCTTTCGATCTCATCACGATCGATCACCAGCGCGCCGGCAAACCCATCCATCAGGCCGTCCTCCCGACCGGGCCGCAGGCCCGCATCATTACCCGGATCATCAGATCATTATCGGAACTGCCGGCGTCATGCCGATGCAGCCCCTTTGTCAGCGTCAAACTAGGCCGGCCCCATTGGCCAGTGCCATTCAAGCTTTATTTCCGAGTATTTCGACCTAAGCCCATGAAATTGCGACATATTTATGTCAACAACGAACACCGCCGCCGCAGCGGGGCTGCGGCGGCGGGCGGTCGTTTCGGCTTCGTTTCAGACCTCCGGGGAGGCTCCGGTCACGAGGACTGGCGGCGCAGGAAGGCCGGGATTTCCAGCCCCGCCTCGTCGGCGGTGACGGAGGCGCGGGAGTCCTCGCGCTGCACCTGCGGCTCGGCGCGCGGGGCGGGCTCGGGGGCCGGGGCGGGGCTGCCGGACCGGCGCAGGGCGCCGGTGACGAGGCCGAACAGGGAGCTGCGCGGCGCCGGCTCCGGCGGGCGCGCCGGCTCGGTGTAGAGGCCGCGACCGCCCGGCACGCGCTGCGACAGCGGCACCTGGCGGGGTGCTGCGGCCGGCGAGGGGGCGGCCTGCTCGACCGGCTCGCCGGCCGGCGCGGCGTGGACGGCATGGGCGGCGTGGGCGGCGGCCGGAGCTGGCGCCGCGCCGGGCTGGAAGGCGGCGACCGACGGTTGGGCGGCGGCGAGACCCGGCTGCGCATGGGGCTGGCCCTGAGTCTGGGCCTGGGCCTGGGCGCCGGAGGGGGCCACCCATTCCTCGCTGCCGCCGCCGACCGCGACCAGACGCGGACGCGCGGCCTCGGCGAGGATCGGCGTGTCGATGCCGGTGGCGACCACAGAGACGCGCACCCGGCCGGAGAGGTTCTCGTCGATCGCCGAGCCGAAGATGATGTTGGCGTCCTCGGCCACTTCCTCGCGGATGCGGTTGGCGGCCTGGTCGACCTCGAACAGGGTCATGTCCTCGCCGCCGGTGATGTTGATCAGCAGGCCGCGCGCGCCGGCCATCGAGGTATCCTCGAGCAGCGGGTTGGAGATCGCCGCCTCGGCCGCACGGATGGCGCGGTTCTCGCCGTCGGCCTCGCCGGTGCCCATCATCGCCTTGCCCATCTCGGCCATCACGGTGCGGATGTCGGCGAAGTCGAGATTGACCAGGCCCGGGGCGACCATCAGGTCGGTGACGCCGCGCACGCCCATGTAGAGGACGTGGTCGGCCATCTTGAAGGCTTCCTTCCAGCCGGTGCGCTCGTTGGCGAGGCGGAAGAGGTTCTGGTTGGGGATCACGATCAGCGTGTCGACATATTGCTGCAGCTCGGCGATGCCGGTGTCGGCCGCCTTGGCGCGGCGCACGCCCTCGAAGGTGAAGGGCTTGGTGACCACGCCGACGGTGAGGATGCCGCGCTCGCGCGCCATGCGCGCGATCACCGGGGCGGCACCGGTGCCGGTGCCGCCGCCCATGCCGGCGGTGATGAACACCATGTGCGCGCCGTCGAGATGGCGCGAGAGCTCGTCGGAAGCCTCCTCGGCGGCCGCGCGGCCGATCTCGGGCTTGGCCCCCGCGCCGAGACCCTGCGTCAGGTGCGGGCCGAGCTGGATGCGACGGTCGGCGCGGCTGTGGGTGAGCTGCTGGGCGTCGGTGTTGGCGACGACGAACTCCACGCCCTGCAGGTTGAGCTGGATCATGTTGTCGACGGCGTTGGTGCCGCCGCCGCCCACGCCGATCACCGTGATACGCGGCGAGAAATCGGAGTAGGCCTGCTGCGGGATGGTGAGGTTGAGGGTCATGGACGTTGTCTCCGAAAAAATATCCGTGCGGGAGCGGGGCGTTATGCGGGGCCGGTGAGCGGGGCCGTCACATGCGCTCCCGCAGGAAGCCCACCACCCGGCGCATCAGGCCGGGCGGGCGGGGCTCGTTGAAATCGATGTCGGGCAGCACCTGGCCGTCGCCGGCGGCGAAGGCCAGCAGGCCCGAGGCGGTGGCGAAGGCCGGTGCCGAGGCGCTGTCCGGCAGGCCGGTGATGCGTCCCGGCCGGCCGGCGCGCACCTGCCGGCCGAGGATGCGGGCGGCGAGCTCGGGCACGCCGTCGAGCTGGCTGGCACCACCCGTCAGCACCACCCGCGAGGCGGCGGCGAGCCCGATGCCGGCCCCGTCGAGACGGTCGCGCACCAGCTCGAACGTCTCCTCGAGGCGCGGGCGGATGATGCCGACGATCATGCTGCGCGGCACGCGGGCGAACTGGTCGTCCTCGCCGGCGATGAGCTGCACGGGGAGGTATTCGCGCTCGTCCTCGGCACTCAGCTCGGCGTTGCCGTAGAGCACCTTGAGCCGCTCGGCACTTTCGAGCCGGGTCGAGAGCATGCCGGCGATGTCCTTGGTGACATGCAGCCCGCCCACCGGCAGCAGCGCGGTGTGCAGCATCTGGCCCTCGCCGAACACCGCGATCTGGGTGGTGCCGCCACCGAGATCGACCACGGTGGCGCCCAGCTCGCGCTCGTCCTCGGTCAGCACCGACAGGCCGGAGGCGAGCGGGGTGGAGACCAGGGTGGCGACGTCGAGATCGCAGCGCGCCAGGGTCGCGCGCAGGTTGCGCAGCGCCATGGTGGAGGCGTCGATCACGTGCAGCCGCGCGGTGAGCTGTTCGCAATGGTGGCCGCGCGGGTCGTCCACCCCGGTGGTCTGGTCCACCGCGAAGGTCAGCGGCAGCGCATGCACCAGGTCGCGGCCCTCGGTCTGCGCGCGCAGCCGGCCCTCGCTGACCACCCGGCGCACATCCGCATCGCCCACCACCTGGCCGCCGACCGGCCAGCGCACGTTGAAGATGCGGCTTTCCGGCTGGCCGCAGCTCAGGCCCACGGTGACGGAGCGCAGCCGGTGATCGGCCATTTCCTCGGCCTGGCCGACCGCGGCGCGGATGGTGCGCTCCGCCTCGTCGAGATCGACGATGCCGCCGGCCCGCACCCCCCGGGAGCGCTGCCAGCCATGCCCGATCACCTTGATGTTGCCGGCGCTGTCGGCACGGCCGATCAGGCAGGTGATCTTGGTGCTGCCGATATCGAGCGCGCCGAAGGTGCCGCCCTTGAGCCGGCGGCGACGCACCGGCGGCGGCACGATGGCGAGCGCCGTCTCCGTCCCTGCTGCGGCGGCGGGGGTGGCCAGTGCGAGCACGCCCTGCCGGCGCGGCGCGGGGGCCAGGGCTGATGCGGGCGCACGGGCGGGGGCCGGGTCGCGAAACAGGCCCGGCAGCGACGGCACCCCCGGCGGGGACGGCTCGCGCCGCATCGGCTGGTCGTGCGCCAGTGCCAGCGCGCCCGCCTCCGCAGCGTCGCCGGCAGGCGCCTCGGCGCCGTCGTAGCCGAGCAGGGCGACCGGCTCCTGGCTGACCACCGGGCGGCGCAGCAGGCCGCGGCGGGGACGTGCGGGCTTGCTCATGCCGGCTTCCTCGCCGTGTCGGTGTCGGGTGAAGCAGGGGTCGCGTGCGCCGTCGCGGCCTTGCCGGTGGACGGCGCGGCGGCGGGATCGGACGGCGGGGTGGGGAGCGGCCGCACCACCATGCGGTCGGCGAGGCGCAGGTCGATCGCCGCCATGGGCCGGTCGAGCAGCGCCATGGTGGTCTCGTATTTCGCCAGCCGGGCGATGGCGGGTGCTTCCTCGCCCTCGGGCAGCATCACGGTGGTGCCGTTGCGCAGGGAGAGGTTCCAGCGCCGGTCGCCGACCCGCACCGCCGCCATGACATGCGCGTTGACCTCGGGTGTCGCCTTGAGCAGGTCGAGCAGGGCAGCCGCGTTCCTGGCCGCCCCCGTGCCCACCACCAGCGGCAGACGCGCGAAGGCCTCGGCGTCCTTGCCGTTCATGCCCTGGCCGGCGACCGGATTGCCGGCGCGGTCGATCAGCACGAAATTGCCGCGGTCCTGCCAGACCGCGAACGGGGTGCGTTCCACCAGCCGCACCACGATGGTGTCCGGCAGCCGGCGCTCCACCGAGGCGGTCTCGACGAAGGGCAGCGCGTCGATCCTGGCCTGCGCCGCGCGCGGCGAGAAGGCGATGATGTCGTCGCCGATACGCGCGCCGAGGGCGGCGTCGAGCGAGGCCTGCGAGGTCATGTCGCGACCGCTCACCACGATGTGGGCGACCTCGAGATGCGCGGTGCGCGTCAGCCTCGCGCGCAGCGGCGAGAGCACATGGCCGGGCGCGAAGGCATGGATGGTCCAGCTTCCCGCCCCCAGCAGCACCAGGCAGGCGCCGGCCACCGCCGCCGGGCCGGCGAGGCGGCGGCTGCGGCGCAGCAGGATCGCCAGCCGCGAGGGCCGGTCCATCGGCCGGGCGCGGGAGCGGCTCACACGCGGCATGTCGCGTTCTCCACCATCCAGGCGCACAGCGCGGCGAAATCCATCCCGCAGGCGGCGGCCTGCTCGGGCAGCAGCGAGGTCGCGGTCAGGCCGGGCTGGGTGTTGACCTCCAGCAGCACCAGCCGCCCCGGTTCGCCGGCGGTATCGTCGTAGCGGAAATCCGACCGGCTCGCGCCGCGGCAGCCGAGCGCGCGATGGGCGGCGAGCGCGATGCGCTTGGCATCGGCGATGACGTCGGGATGCACGGGTGCGGGCAGGACGTGGCGCGAGCCGCCCTCGCTGTACTTGGCCTCGTAATCGTAGAAATCGTGCCCTTCGATGGTGGGCGCGATCTCGGTGACGGTGAGGGCGCGGTCGTCGAGCACGCCGACGGTGAGCTCGCGGCCGGGGATGAACTCCTCGACCAGGGCGTGGCTGCCGAAGCGCCAGCCGCGGGCGATCTCGGCGCGGCGGTTGGAGCCGGCGCGGATGATTTCCACCCCCACCGACGAGCCCTCGCTGACCGGCTTGATGACATAGGGCAGCGGCAGCGGATCGGTGGCCTCGAGGGCCGCGATCTCCACCAGCCCGCCGGGGGCCACCGGCAGTCCGGCGGCGGCAAACACCGCGCGGGCCGCCTGCTTGTCCATCGCCACCGCCGAGGCGCGCAGGCCGGAATGGGTGTAGGGGATGCCCATCCAGTCCAGCACGCCCTGGATGGTGCCGTCCTCGCCGAACGGCCCGTGCAGGGCGTTGAACACCACGTCGGGGCGCGCGCCGTCGGCCCCGGCGCCGTCGATGGCGCCGACCAGGGCCGCGAGATCCGGTCCGGCGTCGATCGGCGTGACCTCGTAGCCGGCCGCGCGCAGCGCGCCGCAGACCTGGCGGCCCGAGGACAGGCTGACCTCGCGTTCCGACGACATTCCGCCCATCACCACGGCGACATGCTTCATGCCGGGTCTCCCGCGCCGGGAGCGGTGCGCCCTGCGGCGCTGGGGCGGCCGATGCGCTTGATTTCCCAGTCGAGCTGCACGCCGGTCGCAGCGCGCACCCGCCTGCGGACCTCCTCGCCGAGCGATTCCAGATCGGCGGCGGTCGCAGCACCGGTGTTGAGCAGGAAATTGCAGTGTTTCTCGCTGACCTGCGCGCCGCCGAGGGTGAGGCCCCGGCAGCCGGCCTCGTCGATCAACGCCCAGGCCTTCTTCGACGACAGCACCGCATCGGGATTGCGGAAGGTGGAGCCACCCGTGCGGGCGCGCACCGGCTGCGACGCCTCGCGGGCGGCGCGGATCTCGGCGATGCGGGAGGCGACCGTCTCGCGCGGGGCGGGGATCGCGCGCAGGCGGGCGCGCACCACCACGGCCCCCGGCGGCAGTGCGGAGTGGCGGTAGCCGAAGCGCAGCTTCGCGTTCTCGACCCGCACCAGCGCGCCCTCGCGGGTGACGATCTCGGCCCAGTCGAGCACCGCGGCGGTGTCGCTGTCATAGGCGCCGGCATTCATCGCCACCGCGCCGCCCAGCGAGCCGGGGATGCCGGCGAGGAATTCCAGCCCCGCCAGCCCGGCCTCGGCGGCGGTCTCGGCTATGGTCATGTCGAGGCAGGCGGCACCGGCGACCAGCCCGTCCTCCTCGACGGTGATGTCGGTGAAGCCGCGCGCCAGCCGGATCACCACGCCGGCGATGCCGCCGTCGCGGATGATGAGGTTCGACGCCGCGCCGATGGTGAGCACCGGCACTTCCAGCGGCAGGGCGGCGAGGAAGGCGGCCAGATCCTCGGCATCGGCGGGCTGCACCAGCACCTCCGCCGGGCCGCCGACGCGGAACCAGCTTCTGGGGCCGAGCGGCGCATGCTGGGAGATGCGGCCGCGCAGGGGCGGCAGCAGGGGCGCGATCTCACCGCCCTGCATCGCGCGCTCCGTCAGGGGCGACAGCGCGTTCATGCCGCATGGCCGTTGCGGGGCTTGAGCAGGGCACCGAGCTGTTCGGGCAGCGCCTGCGCCCAGGCGGTGATGTTGCCCGCGCCGAGGCAGACCACGAAATCGCCGGGCTTGGCGATGGCGGCGATCATCTCGGCGAGATGCTCCGGGCCCGGCAGCGGCACCACCGAGCGATGGCCGGCGGCGCGTAGCCCGTCGACGAGCGCGTCGCGGTCCACACCCTCGATCGGCGATTCGCCGGCGGCGTAGACATCGGCGACGATGACGGTGCCGGCATCGTTCATGTGGGTGCAGAAATCGGCAAACAGCGTCTGCAGGCGCGAGTAGCGATGCGGCTGCACGACCGCGATGACGTCGCGCGCGCCAGCCTGACGCGCGGCCTTCAGCACGGCGGCGATTTCCACCGGATGGTGGCCGTAATCGTCGATGATGGTGATGCCGCCGATCTCGCCGGTGCGGGTGAAACGGCGCTTGACGCCACGGAAATCGGCGAACGCGCTGCGGATGGTGGCGTCGTCAATCTCCATCTCCACACCCACCGCGACGGCGGCGAGCGCGTTGAGCACGTTGTGCTGGCCGAGCATCGGCAGGCGGAACGGACCCATCCTGCGGGTGCGGTTGCGGTTGCGGTCGGTGACGGCAACCTCGAAGGTGGCACCACGCTTGTCGGTGATCACGCGCTCTGCGCGCACGTCGGCCTGCGGCGAGAAACCGTAGGTGATGATGCGGTGATCCGACAGGCGCGGGATCATCTGCTGCACGCCGGGATGGTCGATGCACAGCACCGCGAAACCGTAGAACGGGATGTTGGAGACGAACTGGTCGTAGCCCGCGGCCATCGCCTCCGCGGTGCCCCAGTGATCGAGATGCTCGGGGTCGATGTTGGTGACGACCGCGATCGTTGCAGGCAGGCGCAGGAAACTTCCGTCGCTCTCGTCGGCCTCGACCACCATCCAGTCGCCCGCGCCCATGCGGGTGTTGGTGCCGTAGGCCTCGATGATGCCGCCGTTGATGACGGTGGGATCGAGACGCGCGGATTCGAGCACGGCGGCGACCAGCGAGGTGGTGGTGGTCTTGCCGTGCGTGCCGCCGATGGCGATCGACCAGCGCAGCCGCATCAGCTCGGCGAGCATTTCCGCGCGCCGCACCACCGGGATCAGCCGCGAGCGTGCGGCGACCACTTCGGGATTGTCGCGCTTGACGGCGGTGGAGATCACCACCACCTGCGCCGCGCCGAGATTCTCCGCCATGTGCCCGATCGACACCCTGATGCCGGCGCGGCGCAGCCTTGCGACATTGGCACTTTCGGAGATGTCCGAGCCCTGCACGGAATAACCCAGCGTGTGCAGCACCTCCGCGATTCCGGACATGCCGATGCCGCCGATGCCGACGAAATGAATCGTTCCGATATTGAGGGGCAGGGCGCGCATGGGGTCTATCTCGATTCGAAAACGGAGTGTACGGATGCAGGGTGCGGTTGTCTCCCGATTCGGCGATTCGCTGCCTCGTCCGGTGACGTGTTTTTCATGTTTTCTGCCGGTCTGCCGTCATCGGGCACGTCGCTTCCATCATCGAGGCGGCGCGCGAGCCGGTGTTCGATGAGCTGTGCGAACATGTCGGCGGATTCCGCTCGCCCCAGTCGCGCGGAGCGTCGCGACGCCTGGGCGAGCAGGTCCGGCTCGCGCGACAGCAGCAGCTCCAGCCGTTCGGCCAGTGCTGCGGGCGTGAAAATGTCCTGCGTCATCATCCAGCCGCCGCCGGCTTCCGACAGCGCGTGCGCATTGGCGCGCTGGTGGTCGTCGATCGCATGGGGCAGCGGCACCAGGATCGAGGGTCGGCCCAATGCGGTCAGCTCGGCGATCGACGATGCGCCCGCGCGGCTGATGACCAGTGCGGCCGGGCCGAACACCGCCGCCATGTCGTCGAAGAACGGCGCGAGATGCGCCTCCACCCCGGCCGCCGCATAGAGCGCGCGCACCTCCTCGAGATCGGTGGCGCGGCATTGCTGGGTGACGTGCAGGCGGGCGCGCAGGGCCGGCGGGAGGAGGGCGACCGCGCGGGGCACCACCTCGCCGAGGATGGAGGCGCCCAGCGAGCCGCCGAACACCGCCAGATCGAGCCGCGCATCGGGCGCGGCGGCCGGGTCGCGCCAGGGGCCGGCGGCGAGCACCGAGGGGCGCACCGGATTGCCCACCACCCGCGTCTGCACCCCGTCGGGCACGCGCGTGGTGCCGTCGAAGCCGAGGGCGAGGAGGTCGGCCAGCCGGCACAGCAGCCGGTTGGCGCGACCGAGCACGGCGTTCTGTTCGTGCAGCACCAGCAGCGGACGCGCGCGACCGAGCATGCGGGCGGCCAGCATCGGCGGCACGCAGGGGTAGCCGCCGAAGCCGATCACCGCCGCAGGTCGCAGCCGCCGCATCAGCCTGCGCGCCTCGCGCGTGCCGGCGAGGAGCTGCATCGCACCTTTCGCCGCGCGGGCGAGGCTGCGCCCGGCGAGGCCCGCACCCGACAGCACGTGCTGTTCGCAGCCGGCGAAGGCGCCGGTGGTGCGCGCGCCGGTGCGGCGGTCGGTCATCAGCACCACGCGATGCCCGCGCGCCATCAGCGCGGCGGCCAGCGCCTCGGCGGGGAAGAAATGCCCGCCGGTACCGCCGGCGGCGATCACGATCGGCGCGGTCATGCGTACACCGCAGCGCCTGCGCGCACCACCGGCCGCGTGCGGCGGCGGGTGAGGGCGAGCAGCATGCCCAGGGTGAGTGCGACCGAGATCGCCGAGGAGCCGCCATAGGAGATGAACGGCAGCGTCATGCCCTTGGTCGGGATCAGGTGCAAAGTCGAGCCCATGTTGACGAAGGCCTGCAGGCCGAAGCCGGTCACCAGCCCGGTGGCGGCGATGATGACGAACGGGTCGTCCTCGGCGATCAGCTTGAGCAGCGAGCGCACCACGATGAAGCAGAAGATGCAGATGATGATCGCGCACAGGATGAAGCCGAACTCCTCGCCGGCCACCGCGAACACGAAATCGGCATGCGCGTCGGGCAGCAGGTCCTTGACCCGGCCCTCGCCGGGGCCGCGCCCGGTCAGGCCGCCATTGCCGAAGGCCTGGAGCGCGGTGTCGATCTGGTAGTGGTCGCCCTTGTCGGGGTGCAGGAAGCGCTGCACGCGCGAGCGCACATGCGGGAACGCCGCATAGGCGCCGATGAAGGCCGCGACCATGCCGCCCGCGCCGGCGCCGACCAGCATCAGGTTGAGCCCGTCGATGAAGAGCTGGGCGAGCAGCACGGTGGTGATGACCGAGAGCATGCCGATATCGGGCTGCGACTTGAGCAGCAGCAGGATCACCGCGTAGACGGCGAAGGCGCCGATCATTCCCGGCAGCGCGCGTCCGGCGACCCGCCTGGTCAGCAGCCAGGCGGTGAGCACAGCGAAGCAGGGCTTGAGGAACTCGCTCGGCTGCACCGACATCATCGGCAGCGCGATCCAGCGCCGCGCGCCCTTGATCTCGATGCCGTGCACCAGCGTCATCGCGGTCGCACCGATCGCGAGCACGGTGCCGATGAAGGCGAGGTTGCGCACCCCCCTGGGAGACAGCAGCGAGGTCGCCAGCACCACCGAACCGGCGATGGCGAGGAACACCACCTGCTTGAAGATGAACATGTCGCGGGTGGCGCCGATGCGGGCGGCGACCGCAGGCGAGGCCGCCAGCATCAGCACGTAGCCGAGCCCGATCAGCATGAAGATGCAGGCCAGCGTCCAGCGGTCGACGGTCCACCACCAGCGCGCCAGCTTCGAGTTGTCGAGACGGGTGTATCCGGACATCAGACGGCCCTTTCGGCTTCGAGCAGGCGGGCGAGGGCGGAGAAATGCGTGCCGCGCAGCTCGAAGTTCGGATACTGGTCGAAGCTCGCGCAGGCCGGAGAGAGCAGCACGACGCCGACCCCGTGCGCGCGGGCGAGCTCAAAGCCCTGTTCGACCGCCTGGGGCAGGCGATCGACGATGCGGTGCGCCACGCCGTGCGCGGCGAGCGTCTCGGCGAAGGCCGGCGCCGCCTCGCCGACCAGCAGCGCGGTGTCGATGCGCGGGAAGAAGGGGGCGAGCGTGTCGATGCCGCCGGCCTTGGCCACCCCGCCGGCGATCCAGACGATGCGGTCGTAGCAGCCGAGCGCCCAGGCGGCGGCGTCGGCGTTGGTCGCCTTGCTGTCGTTGATGAACGCGATGCCGTCGATGGTGGCGACGCGCTGCTGGCGGTGCGGCAGGCCCGGGTAGGAGGCGAGGGCGGCCGGCAGCGCGTCGCGCGCGACGCCGAGGGCGAGCGCGAGGGCCACCGCGGTGGCCGCGTTCTGGGCGTTGTGCTGGCCGAGAAGGGTATTGATGCCGGCGAGATCGGCGATCGGGCCGGCGGCGTCGGTCAGCACGGTGCCGACCGTGCGGATGTCGGCCGGCACGTCGCGGCCGGAGACCGTCACACAGCCTGGCAGGCGGGCGGCGAGTGCGACACCATGCGCGTCGTCGATCGCCACCACCGCCGTGTCGCCGGGCTGCTGGCGGGCGAAGATCTCCAGCTTGGCCGAGGCATAGCCGGCCATGTCGCCATGGCGGTCGAGATGGTCGGGGGTGAGGTTGAGCAGGCTGGCGACGTCGAAGCGCAGCGTGCGCAGACGCTCCAGCATGTAGGACGACATCTCCAGCACGTAGGTGCCGTCATTGCCCAGCAGGGGCAGGGCGAGCGCGGCGGTCCCGAGATTGCCGCCGGCGGCGACCGGGTGGCCGGTGCTGTCGAGCAGATGCGCGAGCAGCGCGGTGGTGGTGGATTTGCCGTTGGTGCCGGTAATGCCGGCGAAGCGGGCCTTCGAGCCGGACAGGCGCACGGCCTCGAACAGCAGCTCCGCGTCCGACAGGATCGGCACGCCGGCGGCGCGGGCCATGGCGGCGACGGGATGCGGTTTCGGCAGGGTGTGCGGGATGCCGGGAGAGAGCACCAGCGCGTCGAAGCCGTCGAGCGAGGTGAACTCGGCGACGCGCACGGCGGGCGTGTCGTCGAGCATGGCGCGCGAGCCGGCGAGGTCGTCCCAGGCCTGCACCTGCGCACCCATCGCGGCGAGCGTGCGTGCGGCCGCGGCACCGTTGCGGCCGAGGCCGAGCACGGCGTAGCGGCGGGAGGCGAACAGGGTGGGAGGAAAGGTGCCGCTCATCGGATCTTCAGCGTCGCCAGCCCGGCCAGGCCGAGGATGATGGAGACGATCCAGAAGCGGATCACGATGGTGGGCTCCGACCAGCCCTTCTTCTCGAAATGATGATGCAGCGGCGCCATCAGGAAGAAGCGCTTGCCGGTGCGTTTGAAATACGCGACCTGGATGATGACCGACAGCGTCTCCACCACGAACAGCCCGCCGACCAGGCACAGCACGATCTCGTGCTTGACCGCGACCGCCACGGTGCCGAGCGCGCCGCCGAGCGCGAGGGAACCGGTATCGCCCATGAACACGCGCGCGGGCGGGGCATTGAACCACAAGAAGCCCAGCCCGGCGCCGATCAGGGCGGCGAGGAAGACGCACAGTTCGCCGGTGCCGGGGACGGGATGGAGCTGGAGGTAGTCGGCGAAGACGCGGTTGCCGACCAGATAGGCGATCAGCGCGAACACCAGGGCGGCGATGATGGTCGGGCCGATCGCCAGACCGTCGAGCCCGTCGGTGAAGTTCACCGCATTGCCGCTGCCGACCATCACGAACATCGCGAACAGCGGGAAGAACCAGCCGAACGGCAGCAGCCAGTCCTTGACGAACGGGAACGCCAGCGCGCCGGCCAGCGGGGCGGGGGTGGCGAGCTGGATGATGATCGCGCCGGCCAGGGCGGCGCCGAACTCCGCGCCAAGCCGTGCGCGCTTGCTCAGGCCCATGTGGCTGCGTTTGGTCAGCTTGCGGAAATCGTCGAAGAAGCCGACGCAGCCGAATGCGCCGGTGACCAGCAGGGCGGCCCAGACGAAGGGCGAGGTGAGGTCGGCCCACAGCAGGGTGGAGATGAATAGGGCGGCCAGGATCAGCACGCCGCCCATCGTCGGCGTGCCGGCCTTCTCGGTGATGTGGCGCTCGGGGCCGAGCGTGCGGATCGGCTGGCCCTGGCGCTGCTTGGACTTGAGCCAGCGGATCACCGGATCGCCGAGCAGCAGGCTCACCAGCAGCGCGGTGGCGCAGGCGGCCCCCGCGCGGAAGGTGATGTAGCGCATCAGGTTGAACAGCGCGAAATGGTCTTCGTGGCCGTGGACGAGGTCGTAGAGCATCAGCCGACGCCCTCCGCGTGGCTGTGCGCGGCCAGCGCATCGAGGGCGGCCGCCACGTCGCGCATCCGCGAGCCGAAGCTTCCCTTCACCAGCACCGCATCGCCGTCGCGCAGCTCCGCGCAGAGCAGCGGGGCGAGCGTGCGGGCGTCCGGCGTATGGGCGCCGCGCATCGCTTGCGGGACGGCGTCGAACAGGGCGCCCATGTGCTCGCCGCAGCACCACAGCAGGTCGGCGGCGCGGGTGAGCGGTTCGGCGAGGCCGAGATGCTCGGCGGTGGCAAAACTGCCGAGCTCGCGCATGTCGCCGAGGACCGCGAGGCGCCGGCGCGCGGGTACAGCGGCCAGGACCTCGAAGGCGGCCCGCATCGAGGCGGAGGAGGCGTTGTAGCTCTCGTCGAGCAGCACGGCGCGCCCGCCCTCGGGCAGGGCGAGCAGGCGCCACGCACCGCGCCCCGCGCCGGGGCGGAACGACGACAGCGCGGCCGCACCGGCGACCACGTTGGCGCCGAGGGCGGCGGCGGCGGCCAGGGCGAGCAGGGCGTTGCGCGCCATGTGGCCGCCCGGCGCGTGCAGATGGGCGGCGACAGGCGTGCCGTCGATCAGTGCGGCGAACTCGCTGCCGTCGGCACCGCCGCGCAGGCGGGTGAAGCGGGCGCGGGCAGCGTCCGCGTCGCCGACCAGCCAGGCCTGCGCATGGGCGGCCCCGGCGAGCAGGATGTCGCGGTGCGGGGCGTCGGCCGGCACGATGGCGATGCCGTCGGCGCCGAGGGCGGCGTAGAGCGACGCCTTCTCGCGGGCGATGGCCTCGAGCGAGCCCATATGGCCGATATGGGCGGAGGCGACGGTGGTCAGCACCGCCACATCGGGGCGGGCGAGGGTGGCGAGCGGGATGATCTCGCCGGGATGGTTCATGCCGATCTCGATCACCGCGAAGGCCGCGTCGCGCGGCATCCGCGCCAGCGTCAGCGGCACGCCCCAGTGGTTGTTGTAGGAGGCGTCGGCGGCATGGGTGAGGCCGGAGGCGGCGAGGATGGTACGCAGCATCTCCTTGGTGGTGGTCTTGCCGACGCTGCCGCTGACCGCGACCAGCTTCCCGTCGAAACGCGCCCGTCCGGCGGCGCCGAGCGCGGTCAGACCGGCCAGCGTGTCGGCGACGTGCAGCACGCGCGGATCGTCGAACGGGCGATGGGCCAGCGCGCCGGCGGCCCCCTTCGCCAGCGCGGCGGCGACATGGGCGTGGCCGTCGCTGTTCTCGCCGACCAGGGCGATGAACAGGTCGCCCGGCGCGAGGGTGCGGCTGTCGATCGAGATGCCGCCGACCGCCGTGTCGGCGAGGTCGGCCGCGCAGGCGATGCCCAGCGCGTGGGCGATCTCGCCCAGGGTCCACAGGGGCGCGCGGGTCATGACGCCACCCGCAGGGAGGCGCCGGCGGCGCGGCGGATCGTGTCGGCGTCGTCGAAGGGCAGGGTGGTGCCGGCGATGGTCTGGCCCTGTTCGTGTCCCTTGCCGGCCACGGCCAGCACGTCGCCGGGACGCAGCATCGCCAGGCCTTCGGCGATGGCACGCGCGCGGTCGCCGATCTCGATGCCGCCGGGCAGGGCGGCGAGGATCTCGGCGCGGATCGCGGCCGGCGCCTCGGAGCGCGGGTTGTCGTCGGTGACGATGGCGATGTCGGCCTCGCGGGCGGCGATCGCGCCCATCATCGGCCGCTTGCCACGGTCGCGGTCGCCGCCGGCGCCGAACACCACGATCAGCCGCCCCGTCGCATGCGGGCGCAGGGCCGACAGCAGGCGCGACAGCGCGTCGGGCGTGTGGGCGTAGTCGACATAGGCGCTCGCGCCGTTGTCGAGCGTCACGGCGAGTTCCATGCGGCCGCGCACGCCGTGCAGATGCGGCAGGAAGGTCAGGGCGTCGGTCTCGCCGCCGGCATCGGCGAGGGCGGCGGCGAGCAGGGCGTTGTCGGCCTGGAAGCGGCCGGGCAGGGGCAGATCGATCTCGAGATGGCGGCCGTAGGCGTCGAGCGAGAGGTGCTGGCCGCCCGGATGCGGCACGGCCGACCGCAGCCGGATCGCATCGCCCGCCTCGCCGACCAGGCGCAGGTCGAGACGGCGGCTGGCGGCGATGCCGCGCAGGGCCTCGAGCGTGGCCGGGTCCATGCCGGCATTGGCCGCCGCCACCGAACCGGCCGGCAGCAGCTCGGCGAACAGGCGCAGCTTGGCGGCGCGGTAGGCGGCCTCGCTGCCGTGATAGTCGAGATGGTCGCGGGTGAGGTTGGAGAAGCCGGCGGCCGCGATCGACACCCCGTCGAGCCGGTACTGGTCGAGCCCGTGCGAGGAGGCTTCGAGGGCCACGTGCTGCACGCCGGAGCGGGCGAGCAGCGCCAGCGTCTCGGCCAGGGCGACGCTGTCCGGGGTGGTCAGCACCGGCCCGGCCAGCAGTTCGGCGGGCGCGCCGAGCAGGCCGAGCGTGCCGAGGCTGGCGGCGCGATGGCCGCGCGCGGCCCAGATCTGGCGCAGGAAATCGACCGTGCTGGTCTTGCCGTTGGTGCCGGTGACGGCGACCACCTGGGCGGGGGCCGGCCCGATCCGGGTCTCGGCGAGCGCGCGGGCCGCAAGGGCGAGCGCGCGGCGCGGGTTCGCCGTCTCCAGCAGGGGGCGCGGCGGCACGCCGGCGGGCCATTCGGTGCCGGCGGGGGCGAGCACCGCGCGGGCACCGGCCGCGACCGCGGCGCCGATGAAGGCGCGGCCATCGGCACGCGCGCCCGGCAGGGCGGCGAACAGGGTCGCGGGTCCGACGCGGCGGCTGTCGGCGGTGATGGTGGCGACCTCCACCGAGGACGCCTCGGCGGGGACGGCGTCGATGCCGCTGGCGTCACACAGGGTGGCGAGGTTCATCGGGTCGCGGCTCCGCTGCTGTCCGCGGCCGTGCGGCCGGGAATCCAGGCGGCTTCATGACGCAGCTTTGCGTCGAGATGTGGGCGCGGGGCCGTGTCGGCGACGCGGGCGCGGCCCGGTTTCGGGCTCGCGCCCTCGCCCGGATCACCCGGATCGTTGCCCGGGCCGAGCGAGCGGGTGCCGCTGGGGATCGACGGCTCCAGCGGGATGGCGAGTGCGGCATCGAGCGCGGCGGCTTCGGCGGGCGGCTTCGGAAACAGGCCCAGCATCGGGGCGGCGCGCGAGATGATCTGGCGCACGACGGGGGCGGCGACCCACGCGGCCGTGGTCCAGCCATGCGTCTCCTTGGTGGCGACCGGGCTGTCGATCATCACGTAGACGGCGTAGCGCGGCCTGTTCATCGGGAACACCGAGGTGAAGGCGGCGATGTTGAGGTGTTTGAGGTAGCGTCCGTTGGCACCCACCTTCTCGGCCGTGCCGGTCTTGCCGCCGACCAGATAGCCCTCGACCTCGGAGGTCTTGCCGGTGCCCTTGGTGACGTCGAGGCGCAGCAGGCGCCGCAGCAGCTCGGCGTTCTGCGGAGAGATCACCCGCTCGGCGCCCGGCGCGTCGGCGGGATTGCCGATGCCGGCGTTGCCGGTCTGCGCGGCACTGGCGGTGTCGTCGATCGCGGGCTGGACGGAGGCGTCGGGCGCCTTGTCGTCGATCTTGTCGCTCACCGCCTGCACGGCGGCCGGCGCGAGGCCGTCGGGCGGGGTCGGCCGGGCCAGCACGGTCGGCTTGAGCAGGAAGCCGCCATTGGTGGTCGCCGCGGTGCCGCGCACGATGGCCAGCGGCGATTCCGCGACGCCATGGCCGAAGCCGATCGTCATCACCGCGACCTGGCCCCAGTTCGACAGCCCCGGCACAACCGGGCGCCCGGCCTCCGGCAGCTCGACCGGCACGCGGTCGAGGAAGCCCATCATCTTGAGCCACTCGCGCTGGCGCTTCGCGCCGACGTCGAGGGCGATATGCGCCGAGGCCGGGTTCGACGAGTAGGCCAGCACCTCCGGCAGCGACAGCCAGGGCGCGAAATGGTCGGTCTTCATGTCGGAGATGGTGAACCGCCCGACATGGATCGGCCGCGAGCTGAACCGGTCCCAGACATGGACGACGTTGTCCTGCAGCGCCATCGCCGCGGTCTGCAGCTTGAAGGTCGAGCCGGGCTCGTACATGCCGGTGACACAGCGGTTGAAGCGGTCGTTCGGGTCCGCCTTGCCGAATTCGTTGGCGTCGTAGTCCGGCAGGCTGACCATGGCCAGGATCTCGCCGGTGTTGACGTCCATCACGATCGAGCAGGCGCCGATGCCCTTGAAGTTGGTCAGCGCGGCCTGGAGCTCCTCGCGCGCGACCGCCTGCACGCGGATGTCGAGCGACAGGCGCAGCGGCGTGCGGTCGGCGGTCAGCCGGCGGTCGAAGGCGCGCTCGACGCCGGCGACGCCATGATCGTCGATATCCACCGCGCCCATCACCTGGGTCGCGGTGCGGCCGAGCGGGTAGTGGCGCTTCTCGCTGGGCTCGAAATAGATGCCGGGAATGCCGAGATCGTTGATCCGCAGCTCCTGGTCGGGGGTGATGCCGCGGGCGAGGTAGACGAACTGCTTCTTCGACTGCAGCCGGGCCAGCATCTCGGCGCGGTTGAGCTTCGGCAGCACCGAGGCGAGCCTGTCGACCGTCTCCGCCGGGTCGATCATCTCCTGCGGGTTGGCGTAGACCGAGGCCAGCGGCAGCGAGATGGCCAGGATCTGGCCGTTGCGGTCGGTGATGGTGGCGCGGTGCACGGTCGGGATGTCGATGTCGCCGGCCAGTGCTGCACCGTGCTCGACCTTCGGGATCGGGGGCACCTGGGGGGCGATCTGGCGCGCGGCGGGCGCCATCGGGGCGAGCATGGTGGCCAGCGCGAGCTTGACGCCCACCGCGCCGAAAATCAGGCAGAACCCGCCCGACAGGGCGAGCAGGCGGGTGTGCATGCGCTCCAGCCGGGCGCGCTGGCGCAGCTCGCCGCCGGTGACGTTGACGTCGGTGCCGAAAGCAGCAGCGGCCGCACCCTGGGGTGCGGCCTGGACCGTCTCTCTGCCGTTCGATTCTCTACCCTGCGGGTCGCTCATGCGGCCGTCCCGTCGTTCAAAGTCTCGTCTGCGTCAAGGCATCAGTGCCCGTGCCGCCCTGTCTCGCGTCCTAGCCGCCGAGTGGCACCGGTGGCGGCAGCGCGGTGTGGGCGCCGCCGAGGGCGGAGCTGAACCCGACCGGGGCGACCGCCTCGCGCGGTGGCGTCGCCGGTGCGCTGGCGGGGTGCCAGGCGACGGTGCGCACGACCGGTGTCGCCGCCGGGCGCGGGTGCCAGGCGACCTGGGTGAGGGCGGGGGCGGGGTGCGCCGCCGGGCGCCGGGCCGCGCTCGCCAGGAGCGGGCGCGCGGGTTCGGCCGCGGGGTGGGCGGGTGCGACGCGGGCGAGCTGCACCGGCCGGACCGGGGGTTTGGCATGATGTCCGGAATCGGCGGGGGCGGTGGCGTCGGCCGGTGCCTTCGGGACGTCCGCGGCCTCGGGTTCGGCGGTGTCCTCGGCGGCGGTCGGGTCGATGATGCCGCTCGAGCGCGAGGTGGCCTCGGCCATCCGCACCATGCCCGGCTGGGTGTGCGGGCGGCCGGTGGCGAGACGCACCGGCGGTGCCGGCAGGGCGATCGCGCGTGCCGCCGGCTGTGGCGCGGCCTGGGGCTGGTTCGCGGCGAGCGACACCGGCGCATCGGCCGCGTCGGGTGTCTCGGCGTCGCGCGCCGGGATCTTCTCGGGCAGCGCGCTGGCCAGCACCGCGCCCGCGCTGTCGTCCGGGCCGGTGGCGGCCGGCGGCGTGGCGTCGCTCGGCGGGGCGATGGCGTCGGGATCGGCGACGGGCTTGGGCTCCTCCTTCGGCGGCAGATGCGCCACCGCGTCGGCCACCTGCACGAACTGCTGCGGCGCCAGCGGCTGCAGGCTGGGCAGGAACTGTGCCGACAGCCTGGCGAGGCGATCGGGCTGGCTGAGCAGCGCCCATTCCGCCTTCAGCATCGCCGTGCGGTCCTGCGACTGGCCGGTGAGTGCGACGATCTGCGAGATCTGCTGGTCGAGCAGCGTGGTGCGGTGCTTCTCGGTATAGAGATACAGCCCCGAGGCTCCGGCGAGGACGGCGCAGAAGCAGGTGAACGGGCGGATCATCGTGCGGTCTCCGCGAGGTCGGTCGGCTGGGGGAGGGGCAGGCGTTCGAGGCCGCGCAGGCGGGCGCTGCGGGCGCGGGGATTGCGGTCGGTCTCGGCTTCGCCGGGCAGGACGGGGCGGTTGCCGAGCAGGCGGTAGCCGGCCCGCGCGACCGGGGCGGCGAGGCCGGGATGGTGGCGCGAGGGGGCGGGCGTGCGGCCCGCGGCGGCCTGGGTGAAGCGCTTGACCAGCCGGTCCTCGAGCGAGTGGAACGACACCACCACCAGCCGCCCGCCGGGGGCGAGCAGGGCGGCGGCGTCGCGCAGGCCGGCCTCGATCTGGCCGAGCTCGTCGTTCACCCGGATGCGCAGGGCCTGGAAGGAGCGGGTGGCCGGGTCGATGCCGGAGCGGTCGCGCGGCACCACCGAGCGGATGATGTCGGCGAGCCGGGCAGTGGTCTCGATCGGGGCGTCGGCGCGGGCGGCGACGATGGCGCGAGCGATGCGGCGCGACAGCCGCTCCTCGCCGAACTCGTAGAGCACGTCGGCGAGCTCGGCCTCGGCCAGGGTGTTGACCAGGTCGGCGGCGGTCTGTCCCTCGCGGCCCATGCGCATGTCGAGCGGCCCGTCGAAGCGGAAGCTGAAGCCGCGGGCCGGATCGTCGATCTGATAGGACGATACGCCGAGGTCGAACACCGCGCCGTCGAGGCTGTCGATGCCGCGCGCCGCGAGCAGGGCCAGCAGGTTGCCGAAGCCGCCTTCGACCAGGTGCAGCCGGCCGGGATAGAGCTTCGCCAGCTCCGCGCCGCGGGCGATGGCGTCGGCGTCGCGGTCGATGGCCCACAGCGTGCAGTCGGCGGCGTCGAGGATGGCGCGCGCATAGCCGCCGCCGCCGAAGGTGGCGTCGAGATACAGCCCGCCATCACGCGGCGCGAGGGCGGTCAGCACCTCGTCGAGCATCACCGGAACGTGACCGAATGCGGGGGTGGGCGCGTGGGTGTCGATCATGCCGCGCCCGCCTTCGTGGCGGCCGGCAGGGTCACCGAGCGCGCACGCTGGCGCGCGCTCTCGCGCCGGGCCGCTGCCGCCTGTGGTTCCCAGATCTGGAAAATCCGCCCCAACCCCATGAAGACGACCGAATCGGCGAGCCCCGCATGGGCCACCAAGGCTTCTGGAAGCACGATTCGGCCTTCCTTGTCCGCATCGACGGGGAAGGCATCCGCATAAAGTGCGGCGGCGAGGTCTTCATGATCCTCGCTGAACATGTCGAGCCGGTCGAGCGGGGTGGCGAGCTCGGCGAAGGCGGCCGGCGGCCAGCCTTCGATGCAGGGGTGCTTGTGCGACGGGCGCAGCACCACGAACGGGCTGGCCTCGCCGCCGCCGCGCAGGGCCGAGCGGAAGCCGGCGGGCACGGAAACCCGGCCCTTGGCGTCCAGCCGGTTCTGATGTGTGCCGAGAAACACACCCACCCTTGCGGTTCCTCTCCAGCGATCTCGCGCCCACGCCGCGAACATGTCTCGGCGTGGGCAGACATGGGATAACATGGGAAATCATGGGGAGCAAAAGAAAACAAAGCGTAAAGATTGGTCAAATCAGTTATTTAGCGCGAAGAAGTGCAGTCGCCGCATGAACTGAGGCCCGTTAACTATCTATTCACGTTTTGTTCCACGTGAAACAATCCCCGCTGTGCTTCATGGGGTTCGAAAAAAAGAGGTGCCAGACGGCCTGTAAGCCGGGTTCTGTCCGCAGCGTCACCGCTGCGGGACGGTCATTCCTCTGGGACGCGCATCGCTGCGCGCCTCGCGCGACCAACCCGGGCAACGGGGGCGGAAACACCCCTGGCGCGGCGCATGACACGCCCGCCTGTCGCCCCTATTCGGTCTTGCTCCCGGTGGGGTTTACCCTGCCGCCTGCGTTGCCGCCGGCGCGGTGCGCTCTTGCCGCACCGTTTCGCCCTTACCCGCAAGCCGGACCTGCGAACAGGCGACCGGCCCCGTGCGGGCGGTGTGTTTTCTGTGGCACTGTCCCTGGGGTCGCCCCCGCCGGCCGTTAGCCGGCACCGCTTTCCTCTGGAGCCCGGACTTTCCTCCACGCGAAACCCGTCGCCGGGCCCGCGCAGCGACCGTCCGGCCGTCTGGCGGGCGGAAAATGTTCCCCGCCTCGGGCTTCGTCAAGCCTTGCCAAGCCCGTCGCAGGCTCGGAGCATGGAGCGAACGGGCGGCGGCAGACCGCGGGGGAGGGACGTATGACCGAGGTGGTGATCGGTGTGGATGTCGGTTCGGGCAGTGCCCGGGCGGGGGTGTTCGACCTCGAGGGGCGCGCACTTGCCAGCCGGACCCACCCGATCGCGCAGTTCCGGCCCGCGCCCGGCCATGTCGAACAGTCCAGCGCCGATATCTGGTCGGCGGTCTGTGCCTGCGTGCGCGGGGCGATGGCGGCGGCGCAGGCGCGTTCGGCATCGCCGGTCGAACCGTGCGGCATCGGCTTCGACGCCACCTGTTCGCTGGTCGCGACCGATGCCGCCGGCGGCCCGGTCTCGCTCAGCACCACCGGCCGCGACGACCACGACATCATCATGTGGATGGACCAGCGCGCCACCGACCAGGCCGCGCGGATCAACGCGACGGGCGCGGAGGTGCTGCGCTATGTGGGCGGCCGCATCTCGCCCGAGATGCAGACGCCGAAGCTGCTCTGGCTGGCGGAGAACCTGCCCCGCGCCTTCGCTGCCGCGCATGATTTCTTCGACCTGCCCGACTGGCTCACCTTCCGCGCCACCGGTGCGCGGTCGCGCTCGCTGTGCTCGCTGGTCTGCAAATGGACCTATCTCGGTCACGAGCGGCGTTGGGATGAGGACTATTTCCGCCGGATCGGGCTCGGCATGCTCGCCGACGAGGGGTTCGCGCGTATCGGCACCGAGGTGCTGCCTCCGGGAGAGGCGGTCGGACAGGGGCTGAGCGCGCAGGGGGCGGCCGAACTCGGCCTGCCCGGCGGCCTGCCGGTCAGCGCCTCGGCGATCGACGCCCATGCCGGCGGGATCGGCCTGATCGGCGCGCAGGTTGCGGGCGGCGGCACCCTCGCCGCGCGGATTGCGCTGATCATGGGCACGTCGAGCTGCCACATGGCGGTCTCGTCCGGCCCTGCCTTCGTGCCGGGTGTGTGGGGGCCCTATCGGTCGGCGATGGTGCCTGGCCTGTGGCTCAACGAGGGCGGGCAGTCCGCCGTTGGCTCGCTGATCGACCACCTGGTGCAGAGCCATGCCGGCCGCGCGGACCTCGCCGCCGACGGCGCGGACGTGTTCGACACCCTGAACCGGCGTGTCGCCACCCTCTCGTCCGGTCTCGCGGTGCCCGCTGCGCTGAGTGCCGGTCTGCACGTGCTGCCCGATTTTCTCGGCAATCGCTCGCCCCATGCCGACGCCTCGCTGCGCGGCATGATCTCCGGACTGGGCCTGTCGGCTTCCGGCGACGACCTCGCGTGCCTGTATCTCGCCACCTGCCAGTCCCTCGCCTATGGCACCCGCCAGATCATCGAGGCCCTGGACGCGAGCGGCGACTATGCGATCGACCTGATCCTCGCCTGCGGCGGCTGGACGAAGAACCGGCTGTTCCTGCGCGAGCATGCGGACGCCACCGGCTGTCGCATCGTGTTGCCCGAGGAGCCCGAGGCGGTGCTGCTGGGATCGGCGATCCTCGGCGCCGTCGCCGGCGGCGCCTATCCGGCGATCGAGGCGGCGATGGCGGCGATGAGCCGCGCCGGCGAGGTCATCGAGCCCGCCGGCGGCGCGGTGCGCCGCTACCACGACGCCAAATATGCCGTGTTCCGCCGGATGCACGACGACCAGATGGCCTATCGGGCGCTGATGGCGACTGTCTGATTTGCACGCATTGCATGGCTGGCCCGGCTTCGTCATTCTGCGCCGCCATGCGGTTTCGCTCGATTCTTCTCGCCGGTCTGGTGTGGTCAGGTCCCGCCATGCCCGCAGACCTGCTGCCGGCGACGCAGTACGACCCCGCCCATCGCGGCGGCACGCTGCGCCTTGCCGCGGACGGCCCCGGCGGCACCATCGACCCGGCGATCAACTACCAAAGCGAGTTCGCCCAGCTCTTCACCGTCACCTATGACGGGCTGACAACCTTCCGCAAGGCGCGCGGCCGCGCCTCGGACGAGGCGATCGCCGACCTTGCCGAGGCCCTGCCCGAGCCGCTCGATGGCGGCCTGACCTATGTGTTTCACCTCCGGCGCGGCATCCGCTTTTCCGACGGACGCGAGGTGCGGGTCGCCGATGTGGTGGCCTCGATGCGCCGCCTGTTCATCGTGCACTCGCCCACCTCGGGCAGTTTCTTCGGCAGCATCGTCGGCGCCGATGCGTGCCTGCGCGATTCCTCGCACTGCACCCTGCCCGGCGTGATCGGCGACGAGGCGGCCGGCACCATCACCTTCCACCTCACCCACCCGGATGCCGACTTCTTCGACAAGCTGGCCTTCCCGCACGCCTCGATCCTGCCCGCCGACACTCCGCTGCACGATCTGGGCAACGACGCCCCGCCGACCACCGGGCCGTACCGCTTCGTGTCCTACAATCCCAACAGCCAGCTGGTCATGGAGCGCAACCCGTTCTTCCATGTCTGGAATGCCGAGGCCCAGCCAGACGGTTATGCCGATCGCATCGTCTACACCTTCGGCGTGCCGGACGAGGCGCAGGTCACCGCGGTGGAGAACGGCCAGTACGACTGGGGCTTCGACAATATTCCGCTCGACCGTCTCGGCGAGCTCGGCGACCGCTTCACCGCGCAGACCCATATCGAGGGGCTGTATGCGATCTACTACATCACGATGAACACCCGTCTCGCGCCGTTCGACAATGTGCTGGTCCGGCGCGCGATCAACTACGCCGTCAACCGCCATGCGATCTCGATCCTCTATGGCGGCACCGCGATCTCGCAGCCGTTGTGCGACATGACCCCGCCCGGCATCGCCGGTCATGTCGGCACCTGCCCCTATACGAAGGGTGCGGATCTCGACCATCCCGCACCCGCCTGGGCGGCACCCGACATGGAGCGCGCCAAGCAACTCGTCGAACAGAGCGGCACCAGGGGCCAGCACATCACGCTGATCATCTCCAACCGGGCCGCCGAACAGGCGATGGGTGCGTATCTGCAGAGCATGCTCACCGAACTCGGCTACAAGACCTCGCTCAAGGCAATCACCAACGATATCCAGTTCAATTACATCCAGAACACCAACAACAGGGTGCAGATCGCGCTCACCGACTGGTACGCCGATTACGCCAAGCCGTCCGACTTCATCTACGATCTGTTCAGCTGCACCTCGTTCCATCCCGGCTCGGATGCCTCGATCAACATCACCGGCCTGTGCGACCCGGGCATCGAGGCGCTGATGGATCGCGCCGGCGTGGTGTCCGTGACCGACAGGGCCAGGGGCGCGCAGCTCTGGGCGGATGCCGGTCGCGCCATCCAGGCATTGGCGCCCACCGCGCCGCTGATCCAGATCGATCGCGTCAACGTGGTTTCGAAGCGGCTGGGCAATTTCTTCACCACCGATCTCTACCACCTGCTGTTCTCGCAGGTCTGGGTACGATGATGCCGCTCGATGCCACCATCCTCAGCCCGTCCCGCCTCGCGCTGCGCCGCCTGCGTCGCGATCCGTCCGCTCTGGCTGCGATCGCCGTGCTCGCCCTGGTGACCCTCGCCTGTCTCGCCGCCGGGCTCTACGCACGCCATGTCGCGCACACCGATCCCTTCACCTCCGACGTCGCCGCCGCCATCACCCTGCACGGCCAGCTGACCGACATCATGCAGCCCAACGACAACCCGCTGCATCTCGGCCTGACCCCGATCGGTCCGACCTGGAGTGTGCAGTACCTGCTCGGCTCCGACCCGCAAGGGCGCGATGTCGCCGCCCGCCTGCTCTATGGCGGTCGGAACTCGCTGCTGATCAGCGCCTCGGCCTCGCTGCTGTGCATCGCCATGGCGGCGGTGGTCGGTATCCTCGCCGGCTATTTCGGCGGCTTCGTCGACGCGGCCCTGTCGCGGATGATGGACATCATGTGGGCGATCCCGGTCTATCTGTTCGCGATCTCGCTCTCGATCGTCACCGTCGCCCAGGACCTTCATCTCGGTCCGATCACCATCGCGTCGGACAACCTGATCCTGCCGATCGTCATCATCGCCATCGTCTACGTCCCCTACGCCGCGCGCCCGATCCGCGGCCGCGTGCTCAGCCTGCGTCATGCCGAATTCGTCACCGTCGCGCGCTCGCTCGGGGTGCGGGAGGCGAGGATCCTGCTGCGCGACATCCTGCCCAATGTCGCCCCCACGCTGATCGTGCTTGCGCCGCTGGTGATGGCGCTGGCGATGCTGGCGGAATCCGCACTGTCGTTCCTGTCGATCGGCGTGCAGGCGCCGGCGGCGAGCTGGGGGACGATCATCAATGACGGCCAGGGCCTGATCTATACCCGTCCGATGGTCGCCATCGCGCCGGGTCTGGCGATCGTCGTCACCGTGCTGGCGCTCAACGTGCTCGGCGACAGCCTGCGCGACGCGCTCGATGCGCGCGAGGGGGATCGCTGATGGCGGGCGCGTTCCTCCGCCGGCTCGGACAGACCGTGTTCGTGCTGTTCGGCATCTCGGTGCTGGTGTTCGCGGTGTTCTTCGCCACCCCGGGTGCGGACCCCTCCGCACGCATCGCCGGGCGTGGCGCGAGCCCCGAGACGCTGGCCGCGGTGCGTCACGAATACGGCTTCGACCGGTCGATGCCGGTGCAGTACGCGATGCTGATGAAGAAGCTGTTCATCACCCGCGATCTCGCCAGCTTCGTCGATCGCGGCGAGCGGGTGATCCCCGAGGTGCTGCACGCCGCGCCCGTCACGATGTCCCTCGTCGGCGGTGCGGCGGTGATCTGGGTTTTCGCCTCGGTGCTGATGGGCACGCTGGCGGCCGCCACGCGCGGCTCGCTGCTCGATCGCGTGCTGATGATCGCGGGGCTGATCGGTATCTCGTTGCCGGTGTTCTGGCTCGGCGAGGTGGTCAACCTGTTCACCCAGTCGCGCCTGCATCACAGCTGGGCGTTCTCCTGGGTGCCGGGGCTCGGTTACGTGCCGTTCAGCACCAGTCCGATCGGCTGGTTCAAGGCCCTGGTGCTGCCGTGGTGCACGCTGGCGGTGCTGTTCGTCGGCATCTACGGGCGCGTGCTGCGCGCCGATCTGGTCGCCACCATGCAGGAGGATTTCATCCGCACCGCACGCGCCAAGGGGCTGTCGCCCGCGCGCGTCCTGCTGCGCCACGGGCTGCGCACCTCGATGGTGACGTTCGTGTCACTGTTCGGCCTCGATTTCGCCCAGCTCGTCGGCGGTGGCGCGCTGCTCACCGAGGTGGTGTTCGGCCTGCAGGGCGTCGGCCGGCTGACCTACCAGGCGCTGGCCAATCTCGATTTGCCGCTGGTGATGGCGACGGTGATGTATTCGGCGGTGTTCGTGGTGCTGGCCAACGCGCTGGTCGATATCCTCTATGCCGTGCTCGACCCCAGGGTGCGCGATGGACGCTGAGGCGGTGCTCGACGTGCGCGATCTTCGCGTCGGCTTCGGACGCGGGGTCGATCTCGTCGATGGCGTGTCGTTCTCGATCGCTCCGCGCGAGATCCTCGGCCTGGTCGGCGAGAGCGGGTCCGGCAAGAGCCTGACGTCGCTGGCGATCATGGGGCTGATCCCCGCGCCGGGCCGGGTGGGCGGGCAGATCGGCTTTCGGGGCACGGAGCTGCTCGCGCTGTCGGAGGCCGAGCGTCGCGCGCTGCGTGGCCGGCGCATCGCGATGATCTTCCAGGACCCGATGTCGGCCCTCACCCCGGTCTATCGCATCGGCTGGCAGATCGCCGAACAGATCCGCGCCCATCTCGATCTTTCGCGTCGTCCCACCGAGACCCGCGTGCTCGACCTGCTTTCCGCCATGGGCATCGCCGACCCCAGGCGTGTCGCGTCAGCCTACCCGCATCAGCTTTCCGGCGGCCTGCGCCAGCGCGCGATGATCGCCATGGCGCTGTCGTGCGATCCCGACCTGCTGATCGCCGACGAGCCGACCACGGCACTCGACGTCACCGTGCAGGCGCAGATCCTCGAGCTCATCCTGCGTCTGCGCGACGAGTTCGCCTCCGCGGTGCTGCTCATCACCCACGATCTCGGCGTCGTCGCCCAGATCGCCGACCGCGTTGCGGTAATGTATTGCGGCCGTATCGCCGAGCGCGGCCCGCGCGAGGCGATGTTCGGCGCGCATGCGCGGGTGCATCCCTATACCGCCGGCCTGCTCGGCTCGATCCCGCGTCTGCACGGGCCGCGCGTCGCCCGTCTCGCCGCGATCCCCGGCAGCCCGCCGAATGCCGCGCTGCGCCCGCCCGGCTGCGCCTTCTCGCCACGCTGCGCGCATGCGAGCGCACGATGCGACACGCCGCCGCCGATCGTGCCGCTTGGCGACGCGCACGAGATCGCCTGCATCCTGCCTGCCGTCGCCGCGGAGCCCGACCATGTCTGAGGTGCTGCTCGAGGCGCGCGATCTCACCAAGACCTATGGCGGGGGAGGGCTGTTGTCGCGGCGGCGGCGGGCACGCCCCGCGCTCGATCACGTCTCGGTCTCGGTGTCGCGCGGGGAGACGCTCGGGCTGGTCGGCGAGTCCGGCTGCGGCAAGTCCACGCTCGGCCGCACCTTGCTGCGCCTACACGAGCCCGACAGCGGCGAGGTGTTCTTCGAGGGACGCGACATCATCGCCCTGTCCGCCGGCGACATGCGCCGGCTGCGTCCCGAGATGCAGATGGTGTTTCAGGACAGCTATGCCGCACTCAACCCGAAGCGCCGCATCGGCGCGCTGCTCGCCGAGCCGATGCGCGTGCATCGCAGGCGTGCGGGCGCTGCCTGGACGCCGGCCGAGATCGCGGAGCGCATCGACGAACTTCTCGACCTGGTCGGGCTCAACCGCACGCATCTGCAACGCTACGCGCACGAGATGTCGGGCGGCCAGCGCCAGCGCGTCAACATCGCGCGGGCGCTGATGCTGTCGCCGAAGCTGATCGTTGCCGACGAGCCGGTCTCCGCTCTCGACGTGTCGATCCAGGCGCAGGTCGTCAACCTGCTGGTCGACCTCCAGCAGCGCCTCGGTCTGACCTATGTGTTCGTCAGCCACGATCTCGGCGTGGTGCGGCAGATCGCCGACCGTGTGGCGGTGATGTATGGCGGCGTCATCGTCGAACTCGGCGACACCGACACCGTGCTGCATCGTCCGGCGCATCCCTACACCGCCGCCCTGCTGGACGCCGTGCTCGATCCGCATCTGCCGTTCCGGCGCCGCGCCTCCGCCCCGCCCGTTGTAACGGGCGCCGACAGCGACATCGGATGCCGCTACGCCGGGCGTTGCGCGAACGTGGCGCCGCTGTGTCGTCAACGGCGCCCGGAGCTCGGCGGACAGGACGGCCGCATGGTGGCCTGCCATTTTCCGCTCGCCTGACGACTCTCAGCGGAACGGGTTGTCCCGTGGCGCAGGCACCTTGCCGCCGAACATGCGAAACAGGGTCCATTCCTCGACGATCCCGTTGTTCGGCAGTCTGCACAGCCCGATCGCGCCGCCATCCGGCAGCCTGGCGATCACGGGCTTGCCCGACATCTTCAGGCAGAACACCGCAGCCGGGTTGGGGATCGCGTGCGCCGTCATCGGTGCGCCAAGTAACAGGCAGGCGGCGAGCAGGGACGCGGTCTTCATCGCCTCGGACCTCAGATCTGGACGATGTCGGCAAGACTGAAGCTGCTGCCTGCGGGGTTCTCGCCGAGCCGCAGCGTGCCGGGCTTGACGACCGCATAGGGCGGGACCGGCAGGTTGTAGGGTGCGGGCGAACCTTTCAGCACACGGCCCGAAAGATCGAAATGCGAGTTGTGGCACGGGCACAGCCATCCGTTGCCGTCGGTCTGCGGATCGAAGCGCGGCACGCAGCCGAGATGGGTGCAGATGCCGACCACGACGAGGAACGCCGGATCGATCGAGCGATGCCAGTTCGCCGCATAGGCGCCCTGTTGCAGGACCTTCGACTGTGGATCGCGCAGGCGGTCGAACAAGGCGGGCGATTGCAGGATGGCGAGCTGCTGCGGCGTGCGGTGCACGACGAGGATCGGCTTGCCGGCCCAGGCGACCACGCGCTGGGTGCCGGGGGCGAGGTCGTGCAGGTCGATGTCGAGCGTGGTGACGGCGACGTCGTCGGGGTTGGGCGCCAGGCTGTCGATCACCGGGACCGCCGCCGCCGCCGCGCCGGCCAGCGCCATCGCACCGACCCCCGTCGAGAGCAGGTCGCGGCGCTTGACGCAGGTCTCGCAGGTGGTGTCGCCGCTCATCGGATCCCCGTCATTTGAGAGGTTTGAACTGGCCGCGCTGGCCGGCATCGGCGAGAGCGGTACCCTTGCTGCGATCCACCTTGACCAGGAACAGATCCGGCATCGTCTTCGGATCGCCGCCGCATTCGGCATTGTGCTTGGCCAGCACGCGCACGCGGGTGTCGGCGGGCGGATCGTTGCCGTTGATGATGAACAGCAGGCAGTTCGGTTTCGCGTCCGACAGCCCGTCGGCGGCGATCCGCCGGCGCAGTTCCTGCACCATCGCGTAGTCGTTGGACCAGTCCACCTTGGGCGGGAAGATCCGCGCCTCCAGTCGCGCCAGCGGACCCGTGGACACCGCTTCCGGCGCGCCGGGCTGCGGTCCGAGGGCCGATTGCGGCAGCAGGCCGCTCTTGAGCAGTGCGAGCAGCGCGAAGCCGAACAGCAGGGCGGCGATGACGCGACGGATCAGCCGTCGCGTCGGCGGCGGGCGGCGGCGTGTGGAGACGGGCGCCATGCTCAGCCCATGTCCTCGTGCCAGCGGCGGTTGTCGGCATCGAGCATCGCGCGTGCCGCCTCCGGGCCCCAGGTGCCGGCCTTGTAGGGTTTCGGCGAGCCGTGCTTCCAAGCGTCGAGGATCGGCTGCACCCAGGTCCAGGCCGCCTCCACCTCGGCGCGGCGCATGAACAGCACCGAATCGCCGCGCACCGTGTCCATCAGCAGCCGCTCGTAGGCGTCGGGGTAGCGCCGGCCGAACGCCTTCTCGAAGCTGATGTCGATGTCGGCCGGACGCAGCGTCATGCCGTCGGGGGTGGGGTCCTTGCTCATGATCGACAGCTCGATGCCCTCCTCGGGCTGCAGGCGGATCACCAGCTTGTTGGGCTCGGAGAGGTTGGGAAAGATCGACCATGGCGGCCGGCGGAAGGTGATGACGATCTCGCTCACCTTGTTGGGCAGGCGCTTGCCGCTGCGCAGGTAGAACGGCACCGAGCCCCAGCGCCACGAATGCACCTCGGCACGCAGCGCCACGAAGGTCTCGGTGTTGCTGTCGTGGCCGAGTTCCTCGACATAGCCCGGCACCGGCTTGCCATCCATCTCGCCCGACGCGTACTGGCCGCGTACCACCACCTGGCCGACATCGCCGGGCGTGATCGGCTTGAGCGCATGCAGCACCTTGAGCTTTTCGATATGCACGTCCTCGGAGGCCAGCGAGGCGGGCGGCTCCATGGCGACCAGGCACATCACCTGCAGCAGGTGGTTCTGGATCATGTCGCGCAGCGCGCCGGAATGGTCGTAATAGGCGGCGCGCGATTCCACCCCCACCGTCTCGGCGGCGGTGATCTGCACCGACGAGATCGCGTCGCTGTCCCACAGCCGCTCGAACACCGGGTTGGCGAAGCGCAGCGCGATGAGGTTCTGCACCGTCTCCTTGCCGAGATAGTGGTCGATGCGGAAGATCTGGGTCTCGGCGAAATACTGGCCGACGGAATCGTTGATCTGGCGCGCGGATTCCAGGTCGTGGCCGATCGGCTTTTCCAGCACCACCCGCGCGGCCGGCGTGACCAGCCCCTGGTCGGACAGGTTGCGGCAGATATCGCCGTACAGCTCAGGCGAGGTGGCGAGATAGAACACCCGCACCCGCTCGGGCGGTGCATCGGCGAACACCGCCTTCATCGCCGACCAGTCCGCATCCGCCTTTGCACCGTCGAGCGAGACGTAGAACACCATGTCGAGGAATTCGGCGAGCTGCGCGGGATCGAGATCGGCCGGCTTGATGAACTTGCCCAGCGCGTCGCGCGCGCGGTCGCGGAAGGCCGCGTCGTCGAGGGCCGAGCGGGCGGTGCCGATCACGCGCGCGCCCTTCGGCATCTGCCCGTCGCGATAGCGCCAGTACAGTGCGGGCAGCAGCTTGCGCATCGTCAGGTCGCCGGTGGCGCCGAACACGACGTAGTCGAACGGCTCGAGCGGTGTCGCCATGAGGAGAGCTTTCCTTGGGGTGCGCGGCGAGCCTAGTCGAAGCGGCGGCGGATCGGCAATTGACCCGCGCGCCCGGGACAGGCTACCCCCGCGGGCCAACCGGACCACCCGAACACGATCACCCAAGGAGAGCTGCCATGGCCTATGAGGCGGATGATGACCTCGACGCGGGCATGGACAGCCCCCACCTGCCGAAATCCGACCCCGCGGTGGGCGGCATCGCGGCCGACCGGCTGCGCAGCGTCATCGAGCGCGTCGAGCGCCTCGAGGAAGAGCGCAAGGCGCTGGCCGGCGACATCAAGGACATCTTCTCGGAAGCCAAGTCGGCGGGGTTCGACGTCAAGGTGATCCGTCAGATCATCCGCATCCGCCGACAGGAGCCGGCCGAGGTGGAGGAGCAGGAGACCCTGCTCGACATCTACCGCCGCGCGCTGGGCATGTGAGGGTGCGCGCGGCCGGCACCGCGACCGCCCTGACCCGTTAACACCTCGTCACAAACCACCTGTTCCCGCGCCCCTCGCCGCGTCCTATCCTGCCGCGATGACCCTGCCCGCGATTCTTCCCGACTGGATGCCCTGGTGGGCGCAGATGCTGCTGTGGCTGGCGGCGGTGGTCGTCGGCATCGCCTGGGTCATCGCGCCGTTCATCGTCATCGGCCTGCGTGCGAGGCTGGCCTATGCCACCGAACAGCTCGACGAGGTGCAGGCGCAGTTGCGCATGATCGCCCAGCGCATGCCCGAGCCGATCTCGGCGGCGCGCTACGAGGCGCTGCGCAGCGCCATGGCGCGCGAGGCGGCGCCCGATGTGGCGCCCGGGGCGGTGGTGACCCGCGGCACCCCCGGTGATACGGCGTATCGCATGCCGCCGCAGCGCGCCGCAGCACCCCGCCCGCCCGAACCGTATCCCGAACCGTATCCGGAGCCCGACGAGACGTCGTGGCGCGAGCCGCCCGTGCCGCCGGCGCCGGACTCCGCCTACCGCCCGACGCTGCCGCCGCGCCCCCCGCTCGCACGCCCGGCTCCCGCCCCTGACGACGCCTACGGCCATGACGACTACCAGCGCCGGCTGTCCTCGCCGCCGCGCGGCCAGCGGCCGCCGGAGCCCGATCGCGGCGATGCCCCCCGCCACGAGCCCAGGCTGCGCTGGCCGCCGCGCGAATCCTGAGCCCGCCGGCGATGTCGCAGGCGATCGCCCCGCGCCGCCCGGCCCTGCGCCTCGTCCGCCGCATCGCCGAAGCGGGCGTGGATCTGCTGCTGCCCCCGGTCTGCCAGGGCTGCGATGCGCCGGTGGGCAGGCATGGCGGTTTCTGTGCCGCCTGCTTCAGCCGCGCACCGTTCATCGTCGAGCCGTGCTGTGCGGCCTGCGGCAGCCCGTTCACCGCCGCCACCGGCACGGACGGCCGTCTGGTCTGCACCGATTGCCGGGCCGACCCACCGGCCTGGCGCTCGGCCCGCGCCGCCTTCGTCTATGACACCTTCTCGCGCCGGCTGATCCTGCCGCTCAAATACGCCGACCGCACCGAGAACGCCGCCCTGCTCGCCACCCAGATGTATCGCGCCGGCGCGCGGCTGCTGGAGGCGGCGGAGCTGATCGTGCCGGTGCCGCTGCACCGCTGGCGGCTGTTCACCCGCCGCTACAACCAGGCCGCCCTGATCGCCCGACGGCTGGGCAAGCTGTCGGGGCGCGAACTCCTCGTCGATGCGCTGCGCCGGCCGCATCGCACCGCCAGCCTTGCCGGCCAGGGCGTGCGGGCGCGCGCGGCCACCATGCGCGACGCGATTGCCGTCGATCCGCGACGTGCCGACCGGCTGCGCGGCCGCGCCATCGTGCTGGTCGACGATGTGCTCACCACCGGCGCCACCGCCAATGCCTGCGCCGGGGCCCTGCTCGCCGCCGGTGCGCGCTCGGTCGACCTGCTGGTCGCCGCCCGCACCGTGCCCGAGCATGGCCCCGACACTTGCCGCGGCGGCGGATTGACCTAGATGATAGCTCCGACACCACGAAAGGCCCGGCGATGCCGCTGATCGAGATCTATACCCAGCCTTGGTGCCCCTATTGCACCCGCGCGCTCGGCCTGCTGGAGAAGAAGGGTGTGAGCGTCACCGAGATCGACGCGCCGAGCGGTTCGCAGGCCCGTCTGCAGGCGCGCGAGCGCTCCGGCGGGCGGACCTCGGTGCCGCAGATCTTCATCGACGGACGCCATATCGGCGGCTGCGACGATCTTGTCGCCCTGGACCGTGCCGGCGGGCTCGATCCGCTGCTGGCCACCGGCCCGACAGCCGCCGCCTGATCTCCCGCCCGGGCGACGATGATCCGCTACAGCCTGCGTTGTGCCACCGGTCACGGTTTCGAGGGCTGGTTCCGTGACAGCGCCACCTATGAGGCGCAGGCGCGCGACGGGCAGCTCGCCTGTCCGGAATGCGGCACCACCACCGTGGACCGCGCGCTGATGACACCCGCTCTCGCACGTCGGGCAGAGATGCCGGCACCGGTGCCGGTCCCGGCCGCCGCCGTGCCGACCGCCGTGGCGACTCCCATGCCGACCCGGGCGGTGATGCCCGACGGTGTGCGCGCCGCGCTGCAACGCCTGCGCGCGGAGGTCGAGCGCACCTCCGAGCATGTCGGCCCCGATTTCGCCGAGCAGGCGCTGGCGATGCATCGCGGCGAGATCGAGCATCGCTCCATCCACGGCGACGCCACCGAGGCCGAGCGCGAGCGCCTCGCCGACGAGGGTGTCGAGGTGGCGGTGATCCCCTGGGTTGCCCGCGCCGATGGCTGAGCGCACCCTCGGCTGGCTCGCCAGCCTCGCCGTCGCCGGGCTCTGTCTCGCCGTGCCCGCCTGGGCCGGGCCTCGGGACGCCGTGCTTGGTACGTTCTGGACTCCCGAGCATGACGGCGTGGTCCGTGTCGCGCCCTGCGGCGATGCCGTCTGCGGCACGCTGGTCGGCATGGACTATAGCGGCGCGATGCCGCTGACCTATGCCAAGACCCCGCAATGCGGCTGGCCGCTGATGCGCGACTTCCGTCCCGACGAGGACGGCGTGCTCAACGGCACCATCACCGATCCCGACAGCGGCAAGGTCTATCACGCCACCCTGCGCCCGGACGGGCCGGATGCGGTCAGGCTGCGCGGCTACATCCTGGTGCCGCTGTTCGGGGCCAGCCAGCGCTGGACCCGGTTTTCCGGTCGGCTGACCGCCGCCTGTCACATCCTGCCGGGCTGAAGCGCCGCACTCAGCGCATCGAGCCTGCCGATCAGCGCCGCGCCGATCCCGGCCAGCCGTTCGACCAGCGCCGCCCCGGTTGCCGCGTCGGCCAGCGACGGGTCGCCGCCGAACAGCCCCTCCGGCGCAACCTCGGCACTTTCCAGCGGCAGGTCGATCTCCACCCCGTCGAGGCCCAGCGTCGAGAACGAGGTGATCGGCAGCCCGCCGACGTCGGGCACGGCCCGATCTGGCGGCGCAGCCGCCGCCGTCTGGTCGGGAAACAGCGCGAGGCTGACGCTGCGCACCGGGTCCGCGCCATGGCCGAGTCGGGCGGCCGCGTCCGTCTCGCCGAGCTGCGTGCGCAGCAGCGCCGCGCCCGCCTTCCAGATCGACAGCGTCGGCACCAGCAGCCCGTGCGCGTGCCGCAGCGCGCGCGACGCATCCAGCAGCGGGCCGAGGCTGCCGCCATGGCCGTTGATCACCAGCATCCGCCGCACGCCCTGCCGCACCAGCCCGCCGAGCAGATCGTCGATCACCGCCCGCAGCGTCGCCGGCGACAGCGTCAGCCCGCCCGGCACGAGGGAGAAGAAGTCGGCACCCCCGAACGGCACCGCGGGTGCGACCAGTGCGGGATGGCCGTCGGCGCGCGCCCGCTCGGCGATTCGCGCGGCGATTGCCTCCGCCAGCCGGAAATCGCCCATCGGCACACCGGGACCGTGATCCTCATGGCTGCCGAACGGCAGGATCACCGTTGCCGGCGGTGTGCCGAACAGGGCTGCGCGCACGCTCGCGGCCGGCAAGGCGGACATCAAGACAGAGGCATGGTTGCCGCGATGGGACATGGTCTTGCGGTCCGGGGCTGCAAGTGACAGTTTCTAAAGCACTTTGCTGAGCGCTAGCCCGAAAGGCGAGAATTGTCGATGAGCCTGCCCCTCCTCCGTACCGCGGCCCTGCTCGCCGCAGGAAGCTGGCTGGCCACCGCCACGGCACAGGCCGCCGGCTGGTCGCCGTCGAAATGCGGCAGCGAGCCGGACGCGCCCACCCTGCATTTGGGCACCGTCGAGCAGTACAACGCGTCGGTCGATGCCTTCAACGCCTATGCCAAGGCGGCCCGCACCTATAACGACTGCCTGGTGCGCGAGGTCAGCGCCGAGCAGGCGGCCAACAATGCCGAGGCGGTGAAGCAGAACCAGGCGATCAGCGCGTCGGCGCGCACCATCCAGGGGCGGATCACGGCGAATTTTACCAGGGATTCGGCAGCGCTCAAGGCGGCAGGGGCGAAGTTGAAGAAGTAGGTCTTCTTTTTCTGAAGAAAAAGAAGCAAAAAGACTTTTGAAGGTTTCGGGGGAGAGCGGGTGTGCTTGGAGATTCCGAACCGCTTGCGACTTTCAGAAGGTCTTTGGTTCTTTCTTTCAAGAAAGAACATCTATCTTGCGGTCAGTGAGGCCGGCCAGGGGGCGGTCTGCCAGCGCTGCTGCTCGGGGGTGAGTCCGTAGCGGCCCTGGGCGAGCTGTGGCGCCTGATTGGGCATGTCCGCCCCGGCGGCCCAGCAATCGACGCCTCCGAGGCTCCGCGTGCAGTAGGGTTGCGGCGGCAGCGGGGCAGGGGGTGGCTTGCAGTAGCTTTCGTCGCGATCGAGCCGCACGATCGAGCAGTCCCGCCCGGTGACGGCCGAATAGACCATGTCCGGCACCGAGCGATGGAAGGCGGCGATGTCCAGCCCGGCGAGCCCGGCCACCGGCACCACCGTGCCGGGCACGCAGCCGCACAGCGCGCTCAGACAGACCATCAGCCACAACAGGGGGAAGCGGTTCGTCACGATGGCAGCCATTGAGCGCCGCGATCCGTTAAGAAACCGCTAAGCCGAGAGCATGGCATGGACGTTTGCGGTCTCTCCCGCGCGCCGCTATGGTCCGCGCCTTCGACGGACGGGGTGCGGTGTTGACGAGTTTCGATTCCGAGGTGGACGACGATCTGCGCGCCCAGCGTGCTGTCGCCCTGGCCCGTCGCCTCGCGCCCGTCATTGCCGCCGCGATCGTGCTGCTGCTGGCCGGAATCGGGCTGTGGCAATATCTGCGCCATCGTGCCGAACAGCGTGCCGAGGCGGCATCGGCCGCCTATTTCGCCGCCGACCAGCTCGCCCAGAAGGCCAGCCCCGGCGGTGTGCTCGACCGCGCGGCGGCCGGCAAGGCCCGCGATGCGTTCGCTGCCGTGGCAAGGGACGCGCCGGACGGGATCGCGGTGCTGGCGCGGCTGCACGTGGCCGGTCTTGCCGCACAACTCGGCGACCTCGCCGCCGCCCATGCCGAATGGGTGCAGGTCGAGGCGGATGACGCGGCTCCGGCCGCACAGCGTTCGCTCGCCACTCTGCTCGACTGCAGCAGCCGCATCGGTACCGATCCCCTGCCGGCGCTGAAGGCACGTCTCGCACCGCTCGAGGCGCCGGGCGCGCCCTGGCGCGCGCTGGCCCAGGAGGCGGAGGCGCTGGCCGATCTGGGGGCCGGCGATCAGGCGGCGGCGCGCGCCCTGCTGACCCAGGTCTCGATGTCGGCCGATGCGCCGCAAGGTGCGCGCCAGCGCGCCCAGGGGCTTTTGCAGACGCTGCCCGCGCCGGCCGCCTCTGCTGACGACAACCACGCGAAAACCACAACGGGCGGCAAGGCGGGATGACCACGCATCGATCACGCGACACGGTTTCGGCCGCACGGCAGGCGGGGCGTCTGGCCCGGCGCAGCGTGCTGCTGGGCGCGGCCGCGATGCCTCTCGCCGGCTGCACCTGGCTGTCGCATATCTTCGACGACGACGACAAGGTGCCGGTGATCGGCAAGCGCGAGCCGGTGCTCGGTACCAAGAATGACGGGCTCGAACCCTCAGGCGACGTCCGCCCGGTCGATCTCGGCGCCCCGCTCGACAATCCCGACTGGGCGATCGCCGGCCGCGTGCCGAGCCATGACGTCGGGCATGTCGCGCTGCCCGGCACGGCCAGGCTGTGGCAGGTGTCGATCGGCTCCGTCGACAGCGGGCGCGCCGCACTGACCGCCGAGCCGGTGGTCGCCGGCGGGCGTGTGTTCACCATGGACGGCGTCGGCCTGGTCAGCGCCTTCGACCTGCGCACCGGACACAGCGTCTGGACGCATGCGACCAAGCCGAAGAAGTCGCGCAGCTCCAACATGGGCGGCGGGCTCTGCGTGGTCGGCGGCGTCGTGTACGTGGTCGACGGCATGGCCAGCGCGCTCGCCCTCGATGCGGGCTCGGGCAAGGAGCTGTGGTCGGTCGATATCGGCACGCCGGGCCGCTCCGCACCCAGCGTGGTCGACGGGCGGATGTTCTTCGGCACCATCGACGAGCGGCTGATCGCGCTCGATGCGGCTTCCGGCAAGACCCTGTGGTCCTACCAGGCCTCGCCCTCGACGACGATCACGCTCGGCCAGCCGGCACCGGCCATCGACGGCGATTTCGTCGTCGCGGGTTTCGGCTCGGGCGACATCGTCGCGCTCCGCGCCGACAGCGGCGTGCAGATCTGGTCGGACAGTCTCGGCGCCGGCAATGGCCGTGTGTCGGTCACCGACCTCGCCTCGGTGCATGCGCTGCCGCTGATCAAGGATGGCACGGTCTATCTGATCAGCATGGGCGATGTGTTCACTGCCGTGGACCTGCGCTCGGGGCGCCGCATCTGGGAGCGCGCGGTGGCCGGCAAGGACGAGCCGGTGATCGCCAATGGCTGGCTGTTCATCCTCTCCGTCGAGCAGCGCCTTGCGGCGATCGACCCGGCCACGGGTGCGGTGCGCTGGGCGGTGGATCTGCCGCACTGGAAGAAGCCGAACAAGCAGAAGGGTGCGATCACCTGGAACGGGCCGCTGCTCGCCGGCGGCCAGCTGCATCTGACCTCCGATGACGGCCGCCTGATCGCGGTGGATGCGGCGAACGGCAAGATCATCGCCACCGTCAAGCTGACCGCGCCGGCGGCCCTCGCACCGGTGGCGGCGTCGGGGGTGATGCTGGTCGTCACCCATGACGGCAAGCTGACCGCCTACGGCCGCGCCTGATGGCGCAGCGCAGTCGCGGCCGGTCCGAGCCCGAGCGGCCCAGGCCACGGCCGAAGCCGCCTGTCGGCGCGGTGCTGCCGGTGGTGGCGGTGGCCGGGCGACCGAATGTCGGCAAGTCCACCCTGTTCAACAAGCTGACCGGGCGCCGACAGGCGCTGGTCGCCGACACGCCCGGCGTGACGCGCGACCGCAAGGAGGGCACCGCCCTGCTGCGCGGCCGCTGGGTGCGGGTGATCGATACCGCGGGGCTGGAGGAAAGTGCTCCCGAGACGCTGGCCGGGCGGATGCGGGCCTCGTCGGAATCGGCGGTGGCCGGGGCCGATCTGGTGCTGTTCGTGGTCGATGCGCGGGCCGGGATCACGCCGGCGGATGCGCATTTCGCCGACTGGCTGCGTCGTCAGGGCCGGCCCGTGCTGCTGGTCGCCAACAAGGCGGAGGGGCGCGCGGGCGCGGACGCCGCGATGGACGCCTACAGCCTGGGCCTGGGCAGCCCGGTGGCGATCTCGGCCGAGCATGGTGAGGGCATCGCCGATCTGATGGGCGAGATCACGGACCGGCTGCCGCCCGAGCCGGAGGCCGTGGAGCCTGAGGAGGCGGAGGTGCTTGCACCCGTGCCGGACGCCACCGATGACGAGACCCCGGCCCCCGACGATCGTCCGCCCGGGCCGCTGCGGCTGGCCATCGTCGGGCGGCCGAATGCGGGCAAGTCGACGCTGCTGAACCGGCTGCTCGGCGAGGAGCGGATGATCACCGGCCCCGAGCCGGGGCTGACGCGCGATTCGATCGCCGTGCAGCTTTCCGATGCCGAGGGGCCGATCGAGCTGGTGGACACCGCCGGGCTGCGTCGCAAGGCACGCATCGAGGCGCCGTTGGAGAAGATGTCGGTCAGTGCGTCGATCGAGGCGCTGAAGATGGCCGAGGTCGCGGTGCTGGTGATCGATGCGACCGAGGGCGTGCACGAGCAGGACCTGCAGATCGCGCGGCTGATCGAGCGCGAGGGGCGCGGCTGCATCCTCGTGCTCAACAAGTGGGATGCGGTCGAGGACCGTTCGGTCACGCGGCAGGCAGTGGCCGACCGGCTCGAGACCTCGCTGGCCCAGATGAAGGGCATCCCCGTCGTCACCATCTCGGCGATGACCGGGGCGGGGGTGGAGCGGCTGCTGCCGGCGGTGCGCAAGCTGCTGGCGGTGTGGAACCGCCGGGTCGCGACTGGCGCGCTCAACCGCTGGTTCGAGGCCGCACTCGAGCGCCATGCGCCGCCGCTGGTGGACGGGCGGCGGCTCAAGCTGCGCTACATGACGCAGGTCAAGGCGCGGCCGCCGACCTTCCTGGTGTTCGGCACCCGGGCCGAGCAGATGCCGGAGGATTACCGGCGCTATCTGGTCAACGGGTTGCGCGAGAGTTTCGACCTTCCCGGTGTGCCGATCCGGCTGCAGTGCCGCGGCACGCGCAATCCCTATGCGGATGACTGATGACAGGGGCCGGGCGGGGACGACCCCGCCCGGGACCGCTCAGAACGTCAGGTTGAGGCGGCCGTAGTAGAATCCGCCGGTCATCGGCACCTGGGCGGAGTCGTTGTCGTAGTACTGAACGCCGAGGCTGGTCACGACGAGCGGCTTGCGACGCGGGCGGATGTTGAACAGGTTATCGCCGCCGATGGCCAGATGCAGGTTGTCGAGCAGCCTGTAGCCGACCTCGAGATCGGTGGTCCAGCGCGGGGTGTTCCTGAACTCGTAGAAGTAGACGTTGGAGTACTGGAGGACGGGATTGGGTTCCTGATCCTGGTACTTGACGTTGTTCTTGGTCTCGCCCCAGCGGGTCTGGCGGACGTTGACGTCGAACTTGTCGATCTGCCACAGGGCGTTGAGGATCAGCTTGCTGCGCGGCGTCGCGGTGGTCAGCCAGCCGATGGTCTGGGCGTTGGCGTAAGGCGCGTGCTGCGGCGTCGAATCGTTGCCGACATGGGTCACGCGGGTGCGATTGAGGTCGAGATCCGCGCTCCAGGTCACCCGGCCGAACTGGCCGAAGCGGGTGAGGTAGTTCCAGTTCAGATCCAGCCCCTGGGTGCGGGTCGACACACCGTTGGCGAAATACTGCGCACTGACATTGGCGTTGCTGTTGTTGGAGAACACCGGCAGCTGCGTGCCGGTCGCGACGATCGCGGCCGCGGCGGGATCGCCCGACAGGCCGCCGGCCAGCACCACGCGGTCGCGGATGTTGATCTGGTAGACGTCGACGGTGACCGACATGTCGCGCACCGGGGCGAGCACGATGCCGCCGCCGATGTTCCACGACCGCTCGGGCTTGAGCGGGATCGCGCCGATCGAGGCGGCACCCGGCGAATTGGCAGCCAGGATGCCCTGCGCGCCGGTCGGCGAGACGTTGAGGGCGGAGAAATGTTCCTCCGCCAGGGTGGGCGCACGGAAGCCGTTGCCGACCGTGCCGCGGATGGCGATCTGCCTGGTGAAGTCGTAGCGGGTGGAGACCTTGCCGGTGAAGGTGTGCTGGCTGTCGGTGTAGTATTCGTAACGGCCGGCGAGATCGACGTCCCATTGCTTCACCGGATGGACGTCGTCATCGACATAGGCCGCCCAGACGTCGCGATGCCACTGGCCGGCATTGGAGGGCAGCAGGCCGGCGAAGCCCTGGGTGCCGCCGAGCAGCCACGAGGCCGGATCGCCGGCGCCCAGCTTGTAGTCTTCCATGCGCTCTTCCGCGCCGAAGGCCAGTGTCATCGGCATGGTGAAGACGTGGAAGGCGCGGCTGAAGTCGAGATTGTTGGTCCACTGGCTGTTGATCATCGTCTGGGCGCGCACGGTGGTGGGCGTGTAGCCGCCGCGATAGCCGTAGGGCCGGATGGCGGCGAAATTGGCCGCGGTGCCGGGCGCGTACAGGCGGGTGTTGGCGGTGTTCTTGTTGCCGATGTCGAGATTGTCCTGGCCCCAGGTGGTGGACAGATCGACATGGAAGCCGAACATGTCCGGCGCCTTGAGGCCGAGCACGGCGCTGTACTGGTTCTCGAAGATGGTCTCGAGCGGCGAGAAGCCGATCGGCCACACCTGCGGCAGACGGGTGGGCGTGCGGTAGTTCTCGTAGCTCTCGCCGTAGCGGCGGCCATAGGTGATCACGCCATAGGTCTGCAGCCCGCCGAAGACGTCCGGCGCGACGGTGCTGCCCCAGTTCAGCGAGGCGGTCTGGCGGGTTTCCTCGGGCGTGGAGAGGATCTTGTTGGAATCGGGCGGGAAGACGCCGTTCGCGGCCGGGCTGAGGGAGCGGAGGTCAAAGGTTTTCGTCACGAAATGGTCGGCGTGGAAGCTCTGGAAGCTGGCATGCACGTAGCCGTCGCTGCCGAAATAGAAACCCTTGTCGAGATCGGCCTGATACTGCCAGCCATCGCCATTGTAGGCGTTCGCGCCGGTCAGGAAAGACGCGCTGCCGGAGGCGTTCTTCTTGAGGATGACGTTGACGACGCCGGCGATGGCGTCGGAGCCGTACATCGCCGCCGCGCCGTCGCGCAGCACCTCGATATGGTCGATGGCGGCGGCCGGGATCAGGTTGATGTCGACCGGGGTGGCACCCGCCTCGGGGCCGCCATCAGCGGTGATGTTGGAGGTGCCGTTGCGGCGTTTGCCGTCGATCAGCACCAGCGTCTCGTTGGGGTTGAGGCCGCGCATGCGGATCGAGCTGGTCAGGTTGGCGGTGTCCTGGCCCATCGACTTGGTGTTGATCGAGGCGTTGGTGGTGATCAGCGCGCCGACCAGGTTCGGCTGGCCGGTGCGGGCGAGCTGCGCGGAGGTGATGACATCGACCGGGGTGGTGCTGTCACGCGCCTTGCGGCTGACACGCGAGCCGGTGACGATCACGGATTCCGAGGTGTCGACCGGTGCCGACGCGCCGCGGCGATGCGAGATCGCCGCGGGTGCCGGCATGCCGGGCTGGGGCGAGGACGCGGCCGCGGCCGTTGCGGCCGGGCCTGCGGCGGCCTTCCTGTGGGCCGCCGGCTTCTTCTTGTGGTGCACGGCATGCGGCGCGGTGGTCTGCGACAGGGCTGCAACGGACGATGCGGCCATGATCGCCGGGCAGGCCCCGAGCAGCAGGGCGAGGCGCCATCCCGGGGTCTGCAATCTGCGCGTGGCGGCCATCCGCATCGTGTCGGTCTCCTGGAGATTTCGAATGGGAGGCATACCGTCACGGATTCGTGATTATTGCAATAAACGAACAAAGAGCGTTGCGCATCCCCGCTGTCTTGTTGCTTAAATGTAACCACTTGGGTTGAAGTGATACGTGCGCCGGCACAATGCGTCCGGCGGTGCGGAGTGCGAACGGTCCGCGCGCAATCGTTATGCAATCGATGCCCGAAAATTCGGCATCCCTGCATCAGGGTTGTCGGATCGGATCCTGAAACGACGATCCTAGCAGACCCAAGGACGCTTCCACCGGGGCGGGGATGGGCGCGTGGCGGTTCATTTCCGGTTTTGGATTCGACTCTGGTTCGATCTGGCACGGGAATTGCTACGGTAGCGTGAATATCTCGCTGCCGATGTGTGGCGGGAGGTCCAAATCGCTTGCTGGATACCGGGGAGACCGAAAACCCATGCCAACCTCCGCCACGCGCATTGCGCAGAACCGCCGCTGGCGCCTGGCCCTGCTGCTCGGTGTCTGCCCGCTGACCCTCACGATGCTGGGAGCGGCAGCACAGGCGCAGACCGCGAGCACCACGACCCACACCGTCCACCACAAGAAGAAGACGGTCGCCTCGCACCGGAAAGCCGCCGCAGGCCCGGCCGCAACGGCCGCAGCCGCGGCCGCGTCCTCGCCCCAGCCGGGCATGCCGGCGCCGGCAGTGGTGTCGCGCCGTCGCGGCTCGTCGGCACCGGTCGACACCTCGGAATCCGTGATCGTCACCGGCTCGCGTGTCAGCCGCAAGGCGCGTGACAGCACCACTCCGGTCGATGTCATCACCTCCGCGCAGCTCGCCCGCACCGGCCAGCCCAACCTGGTCGGCGCGTTGATCACCACCAATGCCTCGATCAATACCAAGGCGATGGGTGCGGACACCGCCAACCTGACCAGCTCGATCCGCCTGCGTGGTCTCAATCCGAACCAGACGCTGGTGCTGATCGACGGCAAGCGCCGCAACGGCACCTCCAACATCACCGCCGATGGTGGCCCGGAAGGCGGCGCGACCCCGGTCGACATCAACCTGATCCCGGCCGCTGCCATCGACCATATCGAGGTGCTGCGCGACGGCGCGGCCGCCCAATACGGTTCCGACGCCATCGCCGGCGTGGTCAATGTCATTCTCAAGAAGAACGCCTCCGGCAGCGTCTCCTTCCTGACCGGTGCGAATGCCTACAATGGCGACGGCTGGCAGTATCAGTTCGACGCCGACAAGGGCTTCTATTTTGGCAATGACGGCTACGTGCATGCCAGCTTCCAGAGCTATCACGCCGACCATTTCGTGACCAATACGGTCGATGACCGTGCGGCGGCTGGTGGCTTCCCGGCAAACTCGAACAAGATCCTCTCCACGCCCGAGGAAACCCGCCAGACCGCATCACTCGCCTGGGGCAGCACCGTTGCGCCCGATTTCATCGGCGGGCTGCAGACCTACGGTTTCGTCAGCTACGGTCGCCGCTACGCGGAGAGCTACGAGAACTACCGCACGCCCACCCGGCTGCCGCAGGTATGGCCGATCGGCTTCTCGCCGCTCGAGACCGTCTACGAGAACCAGTATGGTGCGACGCTCGGCCTCAAGGCGCCGGACATGTTCGGCTTCCATGTCGATCTGTCCACCACCTGGGGCCAGGACAATCTCGACATCGGCAACAAGAACACCGCCAACACCCGCCTCTACAGCCCGGACACGGCGGCGAACTATGCCGCGATCCTGCAGTACGGATATCTCGGCGGCTACACGCCGACCACCGTGCGCGCCCAGACGATGATCACCAGCCAGTGGACCAACAACCTCGATTTCAGCCGCGCCTTCCACGTCTTCCGCATGCCGATGACGCTGGCCTTCGGCGCCGAAGAGCGCATGGAAGACTACAAGCTCGGTTCGGGTGATCCGGCGTCGTGGCTGCTGGGCGGCACCCAGGGCTTCGCGGGTCTGCTGCCGTCGAATGCCGGGCAATGGCACCGTGATGTCTGGGCCGGTTACATCGACGACGACATGCACCCGCTCAAGCAGTGGGATCTCGATCTCGCCGGCCGCTACGAATACTACACCGACAGCCAGCACACCTTCACCGGCAAGGTCTCGACCCGTTACGACTTCACCAAGCAGATCGCCGTCCGCGGCACGGTCGGCAACGGCTTCCGTGCCCCCACGCTGGCGGAGGAACATTTCTCCGCCCTCAACGTCTCGCCGACCGGCGCGCAGGGCATTCTCGCCGCCAACTCGCCCGCGGCTTCCGCGATCGGCGCGATCCCGCTCAAGCCCGAGCGCTCGTGGAACATCGGCGGCGGCATCGTGCTCGCCCCGGTGCAAGACATGACCGTCACCGTCGATGTCTACCAGATCAACATCCGCGACCGCGTCGTGCTGGCCGGTGGCCTGGCCGGTGATGCCGCCGCGGAGGCCATCGAGGCGACAGGTACCGTGCTGCCGGTGTTCTCGGCGGCCAACAACGCCGACGTCAGCGCGCAGTATTTCGCCAACGGCGTGTCGACCCGTACCCAGGGCCTTGATCTGAACTGGAACTATCTCACCCGCTTCGGCCGGTGGGGCCGGGTGACCTGGACGGCAGATCTCGACCTCAACCGCACCCGGGTGACGCATATCGGCAACGATTCGACGCCCGACCACAACCCGTATGCAAATGCGCAGACGGTCGGCTGGCTGACCACCGCCTCGCCGCGCAGCAAGCTGATCCTCAACGCGTTCTGGCAGATCCAGAAGTTCGACGTGAACGTCCGTCAGACCCGCTGGGGCCAGACCAAGAACAACGTCACCTACCAGGATCAGGAGACCGATCCGAACCTGCAGTACTCGAACCAGTATTTCTACGAGTTCAAGAACACGCCGCGCTGGACCACCGATCTGGAGGTCGGCTACCGCCTGCTCGACAACCTGCATCTGGCGGTGGGCGGCAACAACCTGTTCAATATCCGTCCGCGCAGGATGCCCGGCATCACCTCCTATCTCGGCGTGCAGTACTACGACATCGACTCTGCGCAGGTGCCGATGACCGGTGGTTTCTACTATGGCCGTGTCAACCTGACGTTCTGATCCGACCGCCCGGTCGGACGGCAGGCGGCGCTCCGGGTCTCCGGGGCGCCGTTTTTCTTTGACAGGGGGCGGGCGAGGGCTTATCGACCGCCCTCTCATCGACACGTCGCTCCGCGAAGGCTCGCGCAGCGGCGCGTCATCTGTTGTGCCCGGATGGGCGATGAAGGGGCTGCATGTTCGACTCCCTGTCGGGCAGATTGACGGGCGTTTTCGATCGGCTGCGCCAGCGCGGGACGCTGGGCGAGGCCGACGTGACCGAGGCGTTGCGCGAGGTTCGCCTCGCCATGCTGGATGCCGACGTCGCCCTCCCGGTGGTCAAGGACTTCACCGCCAAGGTGCGCGAGCGCGCGCTCGGCGCGGAAGTGCTCAGCGCGATCTCGCCCGGCCAGCAGGTGGCCAAGATCGTCAATGACGTGCTGGTCGAGCAGCTCGGCGGGGCAGGGGCGGTGCCGCTCAACCTCGCCGCCACTGCGCCGGTGCCGGTGCTGATGGTGGGCCTGCAGGGCTCGGGCAAGACCACCACCTCGGGCAAGATCGCGCTGCGGCTGGCCTCGCGCGAGCGCAAAAAGGTGCTGCTCGCCTCGCTCGATACCCAGCGCCCGGCCGCCCAGCTCCAGCTCGCGCAGCTCGCCGAGCGGGCGAAGGTGGCCTCCCTGCCGATCGTGGCCGGGCAGACCCCGACGCAGATCGCCGAGCGGGCGATGGAGACCGGCCGTCGCGAGGGCTATGACGTCGTCATCCTCGATACCGCCGGGCGGCTGTCGATCGATGCCGCGCTGATGGACGAGGTCCGCGCGATCCGCGACATCACGCGGCCGGCGGAGACGCTGCTGGTGGTCGATGCGATGACCGGCCAGGACGCGGTGCAGACCGCGCGCGCCTTCAACGAGGCGGTGGGTGTGACCGGCATCGTGATGACCCGGATGGACGGTGATTCGCGCGGTGGTGCGGCGCTGTCGATGCGTCAGGTCACCGGGGCGCCGATCAAGCTGACCGGCTCGGGCGAGAAGCTCGAGGCGCTGGAGGAATTCCATCCCGAGCGCATCGCCGGCCGCATCCTGGGCCTGGGCGACATCGCCGGCCTGGTCGAGAAGGCGTCGGAGCATTTCGACGAGGAGGAGGCCGAGAAGCTCGCGTCCAAGATGATGCGGGGCAAGTTCGACCTCGACGACTACGCGACCCAGCTCCGCCAGATCGGCAAGATGGGCTCGATCGACAACATCCTCGGCATGCTGCCGGGGATGGGCAAGGTCCGCGAGCAGCTCGCGGGTGCCAATATCGACACCTCGATCCTCAAGCGCCAGGCGGCGATCATCTCCTCGATGACCAAGGCCGAGCGCAAGACCCCCGACATCATCAAGGCCAGCCGCAAGAAGCGCATCGCGGCGGGCTCGGGGTCGACGGTGCAGGAGGTCAACAAGCTTCTCAAGCAGTTCGACGACATGTCGACGATGATGAAGCGCATGAACAAGCTGGGTACCAAGGGCCTGATGCGTCAGGGCCTCGGTGCGCTGATGTCGAAGGGGATGGGCGGCGGTGCGCCGCCCGGCGGTCCGGGCGGCTTCGGAGGGGGCAACCCCTTCGGTGGCGGCCGCAAGTTCCGCTGATCCCGTTTTTCTCGTTTTTATTGAACACGCTGGAGTTCGTCCGATGAGCCTGAAGATCCGCCTTTCGCGCGCCGGTGCCAAGAAGCGCCCGTACTACCACATCGTCGTCGCCGACAGCCGCAGCCCGCGCGACGGCCGTTTCATCGAGAAGGTCGGCTCCTACAACCCGATGCTGCCGTCGGACCACGCCGATCGCGTGCGCCTGGTCGGCGAGCGCATCAGCCACTGGCTGAGCAACGGTGCGGTCGCGACCGACCGCGTCGCCCGCTTCCTCGGCAATGCCGGGCTGGTCGAGAAGCCGGCCTACAACGAGCAGCCGAAGCAGTCGGCGCCGAAGAAGAAGGCGCAGGAGCGCGCCAAGGCGGCCGCTGCCGCCGCCGCGGCCTGATCCTGCCGCGGATCGATGCCTGACAGCCTCATCCTGATGGGGGTGGTGGGACGGCCGCACGGCGTGCGCGGGCTGGTGCATCTGCACAGCTACGCGGCCGAGCCGGACAGTCTCGCCGACTATCCTTCGCTGCGCGACGATCGCGGCCGGAGCTGGACGCTGGTCTGGCGCGGTGCCGGGATCGCCGAGCTGCGGGATGGGGAGGGGCGTGCGCTCGACAGCCGCGAGGCGGCGGCGGCGATGACCAACCGGCGGCTGTACGTGCCGCGCGAGGCGCTGCCGCCGGCCGGGGAGGACGAGTTCTATCTCGCCGATCTGGTCGGGCTGGAGGCGCGTGACGGCGGCGATGCGGTGATCGGCCGCGTCGCCGAGGTGCACGATTACGGTGCCGGGCCGAGCCTGGAGATCGCTCGCGAGGGGGCGGGGCCGCTGCTGCTGCCGTTCACGCGGGCCTGCGTGCCGGTGGTCGATGTCGCCGGCGGTTTCGTGCGCATCGAGCTGCCCGACGAGGTCGAGGTGCATGACGAGGATACGGAGCTGTCGGCATGAGCTGGCGCGCCGAGATCCTCACCCTGTTCCCCGGGATGTTTCCCGGTCCGCTGGGGCACTCGCTGGCCGGGCGCGCGCTCGAGACCGGCCTCTGGTCGCTCGGCACGCATGACCTGCGCGACCACGGGCTGGGGCGTCACCGGAGCGTCGATGACGTGCCGTTCGGCGGCGGTGCGGGCATGGTGCTGCGCCCGGACGTGCTCGATGCCGGGATCGCGGCGATGGCGGCGGGCGACCTGCCGCTGGTCGTGCTGACGCCGCGCGGGCGGCCGCTCGGGCAGCCGGATGTCGCGCGTTTCGCCGCCGGCCCCGGCCTGCGCGTGATCTGCGGGCGTTTCGAGGGGATGGACCAGCGCGTGCTGGACGCGCATGCCGCCGAGGAGATCAGCATCGGCGACTATGTGCTGTCGGGTGGCGAGCCGGCCGCCCTGGTGCTGCTCGACGCGGTGGTGCGGCTGCTGCCCGGGGTGATGGGCTCTGCCGAGAGCGGGCGCGACGAGAGCTTCGCCGACGGCCTGCTCGAATATCCGCATTACACGCGGCCCGCCGAATGGTGTGGCCGCGCCGTGCCCGAGGTGCTGCTCTCGGGCAACCATGCCGCGATCGCCGCCTGGCGGCGCGCGGCCTCCGAAGCCATCACCGCGGCACGCCGGCCCGATCTGTGGGCGCTGCATTGCCGTTCTGTGACGCCAACGCTTGCCGGCGCGCCTGCCGCGCCGTAACTGACCACTGTCTCGAAAGGACCACGACGATGAACATCATCCAGCAGTACGAGGCCGGCGAGATCGCCCGTCTCACCGAGGCCCGCGCGGTGCCCGAGTTCGCTCCCGGCGACACGGTGCGCGTGTCGGTGCGCGTCGTCGAGGGCGAGCGGACCCGGACCCAGGCCTATGAGGGCGTGGTGATCGCGCGCTCGAACAAGGGGCTGAACAGCAACTTCACCGTGCGCAAGATCAGCTATGGCGAGGGTGTGGAGCGCGTGTTCCCGCTGTATGCGCCGACCATCGCCGAGATCGCCGTGGTGCGTCGCGGCGACGTGCGCCGCGCGAAGCTGTATTACCTGCGCGGCCGTCGCGGCAAGTCGGCACGCATCGCCGAGAAGGCCCGCGAGGTCAACACCACCGCGACTGCCGCGGCGGAGTAAGAGAGGCTCAGGTCATGGCTGCACCGCGCACGCTGTTCGACAAGGTCTGGGACGCGCATGTCGTGGACCGCTTCGACGATGGCACCGCGGTGCTCTATATCGACCGCCATCTCGTCCATGAGGTGACGTCGCCGCAGGCCTTCGAGGGTCTGCGGGCGGCCGGCCGCCCCGTGCGCCGTCCGGATGCGACCCTCGCGGTCGCCGATCACAACGTGCCGACCGAGGCGCGTGACCGGCCGATCGCCGAGCCGCAGAGCGCGCTGCAGGTCGCAACCCTCGAGCGCAACGTCGCCGCGTTCGGCGTGCCCTATATCCCGCTGACCAGCGAGGCGCAGGGCATCGTGCATGTGGTGGGGCCCGAGCAGGGGGCGTCGCTGCCGGGCATGACCATCGTCTGCGGCGATAGCCATACCTCCACCCATGGCGCGCTCGGTGCGCTGGCCTTCGGCATCGGCACCTCGGAGGTCGAGCATGTGCTGGCCACCCAGACCCTGCTGCAGAAGCCGGCGAAGAACATGCTGGTGCAGGTGGATGGCCGGCTCGGCGTGGGGGTGACGGCCAAGGACGTGATGCTGGAGATCATCCGCACCATCGGCACCGCCGGCGGCAACGGCCATGTGATCGAGTTCGCCGGCGAGGTGATCCGCGATCTCGACATGGCCGGGCGGATGACGATCTGCAACATGTCGATCGAGGCCGGGGCGCGGGCCGGCATGGTGGCGCCCGACGAGACCACCTTCGCCTTCGTGCGCGGGCGCCGTTTCGCGCCGAAGGGCGAGGATTTCGACCGCGCGGTGGCCTGGTGGCGCACGCTCGCTTCCGACGAGGGCGCGCAGTACGACCGCGTGGTGCGTCTGCGTGGCGAGGACATCCGCCCCAACGTGACCTGGGGCACCAGCCCGGAGGACGTGATCGCCATCGACGGGGTGGTGCCCGATCCGGCTGCCGAGACCGATCCGGCCCGCGCCGCGGGGCTGCAGCGCATGCTCGATTACATGGACCTGCATGCCGGCCAGCGCATCGACAGCGTGCCGGTCGATGTGGTGTTCATCGGTTCCTGCACCAATTCGCGGCTCGAGGACCTGCGTGCGGCCGCGCGCATCGTCGAGGGGCGCCATGTGGCGAGCGGGGTGCGCGCGCTGGTGGTGCCGGGTTCGGGCATCGTCAGGCGGATGGCCGAGGAAGAGGGGCTGGACCGCATCTTCCTCGATGCCGGCTTCGAATGGCGCGAGGCGGGCTGCTCGATGTGTCTCGGCATGAACGAGGACAAGCTCAGGCCCGGCCAGCGCTGTGCCAGCACGTCGAACCGCAATTTCGAGGGCCGGCAGGGGCCGGGCGGGCGCACGCATCTGTGCTCGCCGCCGATGGCCGCCGCCGCCGCGGTGCTCGGCCGCCTGGGCGATGTGCGCGAGCTGGCCCGTGTGCGCGAGGAGGCGGTCTGATGCGCGCGTTTACCACGCTCACCGGGGTCGCCGCCCCGCTGCCGATGGCCAATGTCGATACCGACAAGATCATCCCGTCCCGGTTTCTCAAGACCATCGAGCGCACCGGTCTGGGGCGCCATCTGTTCGACGGTCTGCGCTACACGCCGCAGGGCGAGGAGCGGCCGGACTTCGTGCTCAACCAGCCGGCGTACCGGAGCGCGGAGATCCTGATCGCGCACGAGAATTTCGGCTGCGGGTCGTCGCGCGAGCATGCGCCCTGGGCGCTGCTGGATTTCGGCATCCGGTGCGTGATCGCGCCGGATTTCGCCGACATCTTCTACAACAACTGCTTCAAGAACGGCATCCTGCCGATCCGGCTGCCGCGCGCGGTGTGCGATGCGCTGATGGAGGATGCGGCGCTCGGTGGCAATGCGCGCATCACCATCGACCTGCCGCGACAGGTGGTGATCCGGCCCGATGGCGAGGAAATCGCCTTCGACATCGAGGCGATGCGCAAGCATCTGCTGGTCGAGGGGCTCGACGATATCGGCCAGACGCTGCAACGCGCGCCGGCGATCGACCGCTTCGAGCATCGCCGCACGGTCGAGCAGTCCTGGTTCCCGTCCGTCAGCGCCGCGTTCTGAAAGCCGCACCGCCATGCCGAAGAAGAAGCTCCTCGTCCTCGCCGGTGACGGCATCGGCCCGGAGGTGATGCGCGAGGCGGGCCTGGTCGCCTCCTGGCTCGAACGCGAGCGCGGGATCTCCTTCGACATCACCGAGGATCTGGTCGGCGGTGCCGCGATCGACGCCTTCGGCACGCCGCTGCGCGACAGCACGCTGCAGAGTGCCAAGGCCGCGGACGCGATCCTGTTCGGCTCGGTGGGCGGTCCGAAATGGGCCGACCAGCCGTTCGACAACCGCCCCGAGGTGGCCCTGCTGCGGCTGCGCGGCGAGCTCGACCTGTTCGCCAACCTGCGCCCCTCGATCGCCTTCGATCCGCTGATCGACGCGTCCCCGATCAAGCCGGAGATCATCCGCGGGCTCGATGTGATGATCGTGCGCGAGAGCGCCGGCGGGGTGTATTTCGGCCATCCGCGCGGCATCGAGACGCTGGAGGACGGCAGCCAGCGCGGCATCAACACCGAAGTCTACACCACGCGCGAGATCGAGCGCGTCGCGCGTGTCGCCTTCGAGCTGGCCCGCAAGCGCAACAATCACGTCACCAGCGTCGAGAAATGCAACGTGATGGAGAGCGGCCTGCTGTGGAAGCAGGTGGTGACCGCGCTGCACGAGCGCGAATACCCCGACGTGACGCTCAGCCACATGCTGGCCGACAACTGCGCGATGCAGCTGGTCAAGAAGCCGTCGCAGTTCGACGTGATCGTCACCGGCAACCTGTTCGGCGACCTGCTGTCGGATCTCGCCTCCGTGCTGCCCGGATCGCTCGGCATGCTGCCCTCGGCGACGCTGGGCGCGCGCACCTCCGACGGCCGCCTGCCGGGGCTGTACGAGCCGATCCATGGCTCGGCCCCCGACATCGCCGGCACGGGGGCGGCCAATCCGCTCGCCCAGATCCTCAGCTTCGCGATGCTGCTGCGTTATTCCTTCGACCTGGAGGAGGACGCGGCCCTGATCGAGGCCGCGGTCGCGGGCGTGCTGGCCAGCGGCCTGCGGACCGCCGACATCATGAGCCCCGGCATGGCCCGTGTGGGCACGCGGGTGATGGGTGAGGCGGTGCTGCGCGAGCTCGACAAGATGGTGGCTTCCCGCATCCCGGCCTGAAGGCCGGGCTGGACAGCGGCGTCCGCACACCGCACGCTCCCGGGCCAAACGACCGGGACGGCAGCGCATCGCTCCCGGCACGACACGGGAGACAGACGCGATGGGCGATCCGCCCGAATGGTCCGGCGATGTGGTGATCGTCGGCGCAGGCCTGTCGGGCATCGGCATGGCGGCCCGGCTGCGGCGCAGCGCACCCTGGGCGCGGTTCGTGATCCTCGAGGGCCGTGCGCGCCCGGGCGGCACCTGGGACCTGTTCCGCTATCCCGGCGTGCGGTCGGATTCCGACATGCACACGCTCGGCTACGGCTTCCGTGCCTGGACCTCGCCGCAGTCGATCGCCAGCGGGGCGGATATCCTGGCCTATATCGAGGCCACCGCCCGCGAGGAGCGGCTCGGACCCCACCTGCGCACCGGCCGTCGCGTCGAATCGGCGTCATGGGACAGTGCGGCGTCGCGCTGGACGGTCCGCGCCGCTCATGACGGCGCGAGCGAACGTTTCACCTGCCGTTTCCTGGTGCTGTGTGCCGGCTATTACGACGCCGATCGCGGCCATGCGCCGGTGTTCGCGCAGCAGGAGCGCTTCGGCGGGCGGATCGTGCATCCGCAGTTCTGGCCCGGCGATCTCGATGTCCGAGGGTGCCGCGTCGCGGTGATCGGCAGCGGTGCCACCGCGGTGACGCTGGTGCCGGCACTCGCCGCGCGCGGCGCGCAGGTGACGATGGTGCAGCGCTCGCCGGGCTACATCGCCTCGCGCCCGTCGCGCGATCGGCTGCAGGGCTGGCTCGAACGCCACCTGTCGCCGGGTCGCGCGGCGCGGCTGACCCGCGCGGCCAGGATCGCCGAGCAGATCGCGCTGTTCCAGCTCGCCCGCCGCCGCCCCGCGCTGGTGCGGCGCAAGGTGCGCGAGGCGATCGTCGCCCGGCTCGGGCCCGACTATCCGGTCGATGTCCATTTCGCCCCGCGCTACGACCCGTGGGACCAGCGTTTCTGCCTGGTGCCCGACAACGACCTGTTCGATGCGATCCGCGATGGTCACGTGACGGTCGAGACCGGGCGGATCGAGCGGTTCGATGCCACCGGCATCGTGATGGAGTCCGGCGCGCATGTGGAGGCCGACATCATCGTCACCGCCACCGGGCTGAGCCTGCGCCCGATGGGCGGCATCGCGCTCGATGTCGATGGTGCGGCGGTCGATGCCGCGCGTGCGATGGTCTACAAGGGCGCGATGCTCAGCGACGTGCCCAACCATGTCTTCGTCGTCGGCTACACCAACGCGTCGTGGACGCTGAAGGCCGATCTGGTGTCGCATTTCACCGCGAGGCTGCTGAACTTCATGCGCCGGCGCGGCTATGCGACGGCGGTGGCCGTGCGCGATCCGTCGGTGGGCGAGCGCGCGCTGCTCGAGCTCGATGCGGGGTATGTCGAGCGGGCGCGCCATCTGCTGCCCAGCCAGGGCGAGCGTGCGCCGTGGCGACTGTTCCAGAATGTCCTGCGCGACACGCCGATGTTCCGGCTCCGGCCGCTGAAGGACGGTGTGTTGCGCTTCAGCCGCAACGGTCGGGAGAGCTGGCGATGAGTCCTCGGAATGTGGCGGTGATCACCGGCGCGACACAGAGGCTCGGCACCGCCCTGGCCCGCCGCCTGGCCCAGTCGGGCGTCAGCCTCGCGCTGGTCGATGGCGATGCGGGCGCGCTGGCGCGCCTTGAGCGCGAGCTGGCGTCGAACCGGATCGTCGTCTCCACGCATGTCGCCGATCCGGCAGATCCCGGTGCCGCCGCCGATGTCGCCACGGCGGCGCTGGCCGTGCATGGCCGAGTCGATCAGCTCTATGCCGCCGCGCGGGCCGATGCCGATCGTGCCTTCGCCGATCTGCCGGCGGGCGAATTCGATCGCGTCATGGCGGTGGTGGCGCGCACGCCGATCGCGCTGGTCCGTGCGCTGCTGCCGAGCCTGGTGGCTGGCGGAGCGGGGCGGGTGGTGGTGTTCGCGGAGCGCAGCGGGCTGGATGCGACCGGCGCGGGGGCGGTGGATGCGGCGGCGCATTACGCGCTGCGCGGCTTCGCCAGCGGCCTCGGCAACGAGCTCGCATTGTCCGGGCGCGGCAGCGTGCATGTGGTCTACGCGACCTCTACGCAGCCGCCCGACAGGGTGGCCCGCGCGGCGATCGACGCGGCGGCGTCCGGCCGGCGGCGGGTCATCGTCGGCGGTGCGGCACGCGCGCTGTCCTGGCTGGATCGGGCGTTTCCCGTCGCGCAGTCGCGTCTGATCGGCGCGGCTGCGCGCCTGGGGGTGCGGGCATGAGCGCGTCTCGCAAGCTGGCCGGTCTCGGCCTCGCCACCGTCGCCCTCTCCGGCGCCACACTGGCGCTCCGCCGCGCACTCGCGCCGCTGCCGATGGCGCTGGCCGGCCGCACGGCGGTGATCACCGGGGCGGCGAGCGGCATTGGACGCGGCATCGCGCGGGCGCTCGCCCGGCAGGGCTGCAATCTCGCCCTCGTCGATCGCAATGCCGGACCGCTCGAAGCGCTCGCGGGCGAGCTGCGCGGCGGCCCCGACCGGCTGCGCATCAGCACCCATGTCGTCGATGTGACCGATGCCGCCGCCAATGTCGCGATGCGCGATGCGGTGGTCGCGGTGCATCACGAGGTCGATCTGCTGTTCAACAATGCCGGGGTCGCCCTGGGCGGCGATTTCGCCCGTGTCTCGGCCGCCGAGTTCGACTGGCTGCTGGGCATCAATCTCGATGCGGTCGTCGATCTCACCCGGCTGTTCCTGCCGCTGCTGCGGGCCGGCGACGATTCCGCGCTGGTGTTCACCTCCAGCCTGTTCGGCCTGATCGCCCCGCCCGGACAGGTCGCCTACTCGACCAGCAAGTTCGCCGTGCGCGGCTTTGCCACGGCCCTGCGCGGCGAGCTGGCCGGCACCCCGGTTTCGGTGACCGTGGTGCATCCGGGCGGCGTGAAGACCGCCATCGCCCGCGACGCCCCTCTGGCCGCCGCGCTGAAGGACGATCCCCGTGCGGCGCGCGAGCGTGCCGCCACCGAGAAATTCCTGCGCATGGACCCCGACCTCGCCGGCCGGATCATCGTCGATGCGGTGAGGAAGCGGCGGCACAGGGTGCTGGTCGGGCTTGACGCGAAGCTGCTGTCCGCGCTCGAACGCGCAAGCCCGGTGGGCTATCCGACGGTCATGCGCGCCGTGTTCGAACGGGCCTCTGCAAGGAAGACATCATGAGCATCCTGCGTCGTGTGAGCATCGTGGCGGGGCTGGCGGGACTCGCCGCCGGCGGTGTGGTCGGCACGCTGTCGATCCTGTCGCGCCGCATCGAGGCCGCAGCCCCGCCGCAGGGCCGGTTCATCGATATCGACGGCAATTCCATCCACTATCTCGACCAGGGCAGCGGTCCGGCGGTGGTGCTGGTGCATGGACTGGGCGGCAACGGGCGCAATTTCACCTATGCGCTGGCCGATCTGCTGGCCAAGCACTTCCGCGTGCTGACGCTGGACCGTCCGGGCTCGGGCTATTCTACCCGTGTGGCCGATGCCGATGCCGATCTGCGCGTGCAGGCCGATCTGCTGACCCGCTTCCTCGATGCGCTGGCGGTGGACAAGCCGATCCTGGTCGGCCATTCGCTCGGCGGTGCGCTGGTGCTGGCCGCAGCACTCGACAATCCCGGCCGCTACCGGGGTCTGGCGCTGATCACCCCGCTGGTGATGCCGCAGGACGAGCCGCCCGAGGCGCTCAAGGCGCTGGCGATCCGCTCGCCGCTGCTGCGACGCCTGGTGGCCTGGAGCATCGCGCTGCCGCTGTCGATCGCGCGACGCGATGCGGTGCTGGCCGGGCTGTTCTCGCCCGATGCCGTGCCCGGGGATTTCCCGATCGCCGGCGGCGGCGCGCTCGGCGCCCGTCCGGTCTCGTTCTATCATGCGTCCACCGACCTCGCCGCCCTGCCGGACTCGCTGCCGGGCCTCGCCGCCCGCTATCCGGCGCTCGACGTGCCGGTCGCGGTCATCGTCGGCACCGGCGACACCATCCTCGATCCCAGGCGTCATGGCGAGGCGCTGGAGGGTGTCGCACCGGATGTGCGCATCACTCGCGTCGAGGGCGGCCACATGATTCCGCTTACCCAGCCCCGTGTGGTCGCCGACTGGCTGACCGCGTTCGCCGACAGCCTCTAGCGGGCGCGCGATGACGGAAGGGTAGGCCGTGACCCTCGTTCAGGCGATGTCGTTGCGCAGGGCCGTGGCCATGCCCGTCAGGGCCGGCAGCAGACGGGTTCGCAGTTCGGCGGCGTCGGCGCGATGGGCGGCCACGCCGACATTGGCCGCCGCCACCACCCGGCCCGAGCGGTCGCGGATCGGGACCGCGATGGAGCGCAGGCCGAGTTCCATCTCCTGGTCGATGAGGGCGAAACCGTCGACGCCCACCCGGTCGAGAAGATCTTCGAGCTCGGCCGCACCCGTCCTGGTGTAGGGCGTGCGCGCGGCGAACGGCGCGGCGTCGAGAAACTGTCTGCGCTGATCGCGGTCGAGGGCGGCCAGCAGGACGCGGCCCATCGAGGTGCAGTAGGCCGGCAGGCGTGAGCCCACCGAGAGGGCGATCGAGATGATCCGCCGGGTCTCGGCACGGGCGATGTAGACGATCTCGTCGCCGTCGAGCACGCCAATCGAGCAGGACTCGCCCAGTTCGTCGCGCAGCCGGTCGAGGAATGGCTGCGCGGTCTCGGCAAGGCGGGTCGAGGTCAGGTAGGTGCGCGCCAGCGACAGCAGCAGCGGGCGCAGCACCCAGCCGCCATTCTCCGCCGTCAGGTAGCCGAGCTGTTCGAGCGTATAGAGACAACGCCGTGCCGCGGGGCGCGGCAGGCCGGTGAGCAGGGCCGCGCGGGCGATGGTCAGCCTGGGCTCGCGCTCGAACGCCCGCAGCACCAGCAGGCCTCGGGCCAGCGACAGCATGAAATCGGGATCGCCCGAGAATCGCGCCAGACGTTCGGCGTCACTGGGTGTGGAATCATCTTTGGACTTGACCACGGCAGCCTCCGGGCCTTGAGTGCAGCTTATCTCTGGTCGCTAATCGTATACAGTGTACGATAATCGGTCAAGTCTCACCAGCGCCGATGGCCCGGTTCCGGGTGTTCGGGCAGTGACGGAGGGGGAAATGAAGAAGATCCACGACACACCGGCGGCAGCCCTGTCGGGGCTGCTGTTCGACGGGATGACGATCATGTCGGGTGGCTTCGGCCTATCCGGCAATCCCGAGAGCCTGATCCCGGAGATCCGCGCCTCCGGCGTGAAGAACCTCACGGTGATCTCGAACAATGCCGGCGCGGACGGGTTCGGGCTGTGGATGCTGCTGCAGAGCCGGCAGGTTAGGAAGATGATCTCGTCCTATATCGGCGACAACAAGCTGTTCGAGGAACTCTATCTCTCCGGCGAGCTGGAACTCGAGCTCAACCCGCAGGGCACGCTCGCCGAACGCATCCGGGCGGGCGGGGCCAGTATTCCGGCCTTCTACACCGCCACCGGCTACGGCACGGTCGTCGCCGAGGGCAAGCCGGTCGAGGAATTTGACGGGCAGATGTATGTCCGCGAGACCTGGCTGCGGGCGGACCTCGCCATCGTCAAGGCCTGGCGCGCCGACCCCGCCGGCAACCTGATGTTCCGCAAGACGGCGCGCAACTTCAATCCGAACATGGCCACCGCCGCGAAGGTGACCGTCGCCGAGGTCGAGGAGATCGTGCCTGAGGGCACCTTCGATCCGGACTGCATCCACACGCCGGGCATTTTCGTCGACCGCATCGTGCTGTCGACGCTCAACGAGAAGCGCATCGAGAAGCGCACCGTGCGCAGGAAGGAGACCGTCTGATGGCTTGGACGCGTGACGAGATGGCCGCCCGCGCGGCCCGCGAACTCCGTGACGGATACTACGTCAATCTCGGTATCGGCATCCCGACGCTGGTCGCCAACCACGTCCCCGCCGGCGTCGAGGTGACGCTGCAGTCCGAGAACGGCATGCTCGGCATCGGGCCGTTCCCCTTCGAGGACGAGGTCGATCCCGATCTGGTCAATGCCGGCAAGGAGACCGTGACCGCACTGCCGACGTCGAGCTTCTTCTCCTCGGCCGACAGTTTCGCGATGATCCGCGGCGGGCATATCGACATGGCCGTGCTCGGCGCGATGGAAGTCGACGAGCACGGCGACCTCGCCAACTGGACGGTGCCGGGAAAGATGGTCAAGGGCATGGGCGGGGCGATGGATCTCGTCGCCGGGGTGCGCAAGATCATCGTGGTGATGGATCTGGCAGCGAAGAACGGCTCGCCGAAATTCGTGCCCGAATGCACGCTGCCGCTGACCGGCAAGAACGTCGTCGACATGATCGTCACCGATCGCTGCGTGTTCGAGCGGCCCGACCGCGCGAGCCCCTTCCGGCTGATCGAGCTCGCCCCGGGGGTCGACGAAGCGGAAGTCGCGGCGAAGGTCACGGCGCATTATCTGAGCGCGGTGCCGGCATGAGCGAGGCCTTCATCTGCGACGCGATCCGCACCCCGATCGGTCGCCTCAACGGTGCGCTGTCGGCCGTGCGCGCCGACGATCTCGCCGCCCATCCGATCCGCGCGCTGATGGCGCGCAACCAGGGTGTCGACTGGGCCGCCCTCGACGATGCGATCCTGGGCTGTGCGAACCAGTCGGGCGAGGACAACCGCAACGTCGCGCGCATGGCGGTGCTGCTGGCCGGCCTGCCGGAAGCGGTTCCGGGTGTCACGGTCAACCGGCTGTGCAGTTCGGGGCTTAACGCGGTCGGCATGGCCGCGCAGGCGATCCGCGCCGGCGATGCCGATTTCATCCTCGCCGGTGGTGTGGAGAGCATGACGCGCGCGCCCTATGTGATGGGCAAGGCGGGCGCTGCCTTCGATCGGGCGCAGAAGCTCGAGGACACCACCCTGGGCTGGCGTTTCGTCAATCCGGCGATGAAGGCGGCCTATGGCGTCGACACGATGCCGCAGACCGGCGAGAACGTCGCCCGCGAATGGAATGTCTCGCGCGAGGAGCAGGACCGTTTCGCGCTGGCCAGTCAGGACAAGACCGCCGCCGCGCAGGCCAGCGGACGCCTGGCGGCCGAGATCGAACCGGTGTCGATCCCGCAGAGGAAGGGCGAGCCGGTCGTGTTCGATCGCGACGAGCATCCGCGCGCGACCTCGCTCGAGGCGCTGGCGAAGCTCAAGCCGGTGGTGAGTGCGGATGGAACCGTGACCGCGGGCAATGCCTCGGGTCTCAACGATGGCGCGGCGGCGATGCTGGTCGCCTCCGAGCGTGCGGCTGCCCGCCATGGGCTGACGCCGCGCGCGCGGGTCGTCGCCATGGCGTCCGCCGGTGTGGCGCCGCGCATCATGGGTGTCGGACCCGTGCAGGCCGCGCATCGACTGTTCGCGCGCACTGGGCTGTCGATCGACGATTTCGACGTCATCGAGCTCAACGAGGCCTTCGCCAGCCAGGCGATCGCCACCCTGCGCGACCTCGGCGTCGCGTGGGACGATCCGCGCGTCAACCGCAATGGCGGGGCGATCGCTCTGGGCCATCCGCTCGGCATGTCGGGCGCCCGCATCGCGCTGACGGCGGTCGAGGAACTGCAGCGCACCGGAGGGCGGCGCGCCCTGGTGTTCCTCTGCATCGGCGCGGGGCAGGGGCTCGGGCTGATTCTCGAGCGCGTGTGAAGGTTTGCAGAACGCGACGCCCGGAAACAGGGCGCGCGATGGGAGGAAGAACGTGATGTCATCGAGACCAGACCCGGTCGCCCGGAGTTCGGGGCTGACGGGCGCGCTCGTCGCCCTGTTCGAGCGCTTCATGCCGGAACCGTTCGTGCTGTCGATCGGGCTGACGCTGCTGGTCGCGGTGGCGGCCGTCTGTTTCGCACCCCACGGCGATTCCGACACGCTGCTCGCCGGCTGGCAGTCGGGCATGTTCAGGATCCTGCCGTTCGCCTTTCAGATGCTGCTGATCCTGGTCACCGGCTACGCGGTGGCGGATTCGAGACCCGTGCAGCGTCTGCTCGCGCGGCTGTCCGCGCATGTCGAGACCCCGCTGCAGGCGGTCTGTCTGGTCTTCCCCGCCGTCGCGATCGCCGCCTGGCTGAACTGGGGACTGGGGCTGGTGATCGCGGCGTTTCTCTCCCGCGAGGTCGGGCGGCGTGCGCCGGTCGATTTCGGCTGGCTGGTGGCGGGCGCCTATTCGGCCTGGTCGGTCTGCAACAACGGTCTGTCGAGCTCGATCGCCCTGTCGCAGGCGTCGGCGGGAAATCCGCTGAATTTCGCCGAGAAGTTCCTCGGTGTGACGATCGCCCTGCGGCACACGCTGTTCGCGCCTTTCGTGTGGGTGCCGACCGTGGCGGTCGTGGTGGTCATGGCATTGATCTTCGTGTGGATCCATCCGGCGACCGGTGCGGTGCATCTCGCCGGGCGGGAGAACGACGCAGCGCCGACGCCGGAGGCGCATGGTGCGGCCCCGCGTGACGGCAGCCCGGCCGCCTGGCTCGGCGGCTCGCCGCTCGGGGTGGTGGTGGTCGTCGTCTTCGGGGCCGGCTGGATCACGATGCAGTGCGTCCACCACCGCTTCGCGCTCGACATCGACACCACGATCCTGCTGTTCCTGCTGGCCGGACTGGTGTTGCAGGGCTCGCCGTCGGCCTATGCCGACGCGGTGCGCCGGGCCGCGGCGCAGACCGGCGCGATGCTGCTGCAATACCCGTTCTACGGCGGCATCATGGGGATCATGAGCGCGACCGGTCTGGCCGCCGCCATCGCCGGCGCCTTCGTCGCCATCGCCTCCGCGGCATCGCTGCCGGTCTGGACCTATGTCGCCTCGCTGGTCATCACCTTCCTGGTGCCGAGCGCCGGCGGACACTGGGCGGTGCAGGGGCCGTTCGCGATGCAGGCCGCCGCCGTCCTGCATGCCGACGCGGCCCGCACGGCGATGGGTGTCGCGATGGCGGAGAACGTCTCGAACATGCTGCAGCCGTTCTGGGCGGTGCCGATCGTGGCGATGGCCGGCATCGAGGTGCAGAAGGTGATGGGATACACCGTCATCACCTTCTGCGTGTCGCTGGTCCTGTACGCCGCCGGATTGCTGCTTCTCTGACGGGACCGTGGCTTGGCGTGCACGCGCCGGCACGGGTGAGCCCGGGCATTCCGGGCGCCGCGCGAGACACCCTAGCCTGAATGCAGCGTGCGCAGCACGTCGTCGCGTCCGAACACCCTCAGCAGCGTGCGCAGATCCCGTCCGCGCCCGTCGGAGAGCTCCGGATCGGCCTCGATGACGCGCTCGGCGTCCTGCCAGGCGCGGCGCAGCGAGGTGTCGTCGAGGAAGCCGCCCGCGACCCGCCACGCCGCCTGACCGGACTGGCGCCGGCCGAGCAGGTCGCCGCCGCCGCGCAGGCGGAAATCCTCGTCGGCGATGACGAACCCGTCCTCGGTGTCGCGCAGCAGCGCGAGGCGGCGGCGCGCGGAGGCGGTCAGCTCGTCGTCGTGCAGCAGCAGGCAGTAGCTCTGCGCGGCACCGCGCCCGACCCGGCCGCGCAGCTGATGGAGCTGGGCGAGGCCGAAGCGCTCGGCATGCTCGACCACCATCACGCTGGCCTGCGGCACGTCGACGCCGACCTCGATCACCGTGGTCGCCACCAGCAGCCGCGTGCGCCCTTCGGCGAAGTCGCGCAGCGCCGCCTCGCGCAGCTCCGCCGGCATCTGCCCGTGCGCCAGCCCGATCGACGGGAAATGCTTCAGCAGCTTGCGGTGCCGCTCCTCGGCCGCCGCCCCGGCCGCGGCGAGATCGGCCGGATCGCCCTGGGCGACCAGCGGACACACCCAGAACACCTGCGCACCACCGTCGAGCGCGCGGGCGATCGCCGCGATCAGGGCCGCCATCGCGCCGATGCTGTGCAGCGTGGTGCGGATCGGCTGTCGTCCGGCGGGCTTGCCGGACAGTCGCGACACCGCCATCTCGCTCCATTGCGTCAGCAGCAGGGTACGCGGGATCGGCGTCGCGGTCATGACCAGCACGTCGGTGGTCGCGCCCTTCTCGCCGAGCTGCAGGCGCTGCTCGACGCCGAAGCGGTGCTGTTCGTCGATCACCGCGAGGCCGAGATCGGCGAAGCGCACGCCAGACTGGAACAGCGCATGCGTGCCGACCACCAGCCGCAGCCCGCCATCGGCGACGCCGCGCAGCAGCTTCGTGCGCGCCGCCCCCTTCACCGAGCCGGTCAGCAGCCCGACCGGAGTTGCGCACAGCGACGACAGCGTGCGGTGGTGCTGGCGGGCGAGGATCTCGGTCGGCGCCATCAGTGCGGCCTGCGCGCCGGCCTCGACCGCGCGCAGCATCGCCAGTGTGGCGACCAGGGTCTTGCCTGCGCCGACATCGCCCTGCAGCAGGCGCAGCATGCGGGTGGGGGCGGCGAGGTCGGCGTCGATCTCGGCCAGGGCGCGCGTCTGGGACGGTGTCGGCGGGTGGCCGAAGCGGCGCAGTGCCTCGTCTCGCAGCGTGCCGTCGCCGGTCAGGGCGCGGCCCGGACGGTCGCGCTGCACCCGCTTCGCCTCCGCCCGCGCCAGCGCGTCGGCGAGCAGTTCGTCGGCGGCGAGCCGGGCGCGGGCGCGGGCCTGACGGATGCGGATGTCGCCGGGCGACAGCGTGGCGAGTGCGCGTTCCGGCGCGTGCAGCAGGCTCAGCGCTTCGGCGAAGCCCGGCCAGTGCTGCGTGCGCAGCACGGCGGCATCCTGCCATTCCGGCAGCTCCGGCAGACAGGCGAGGGCAGCCGCCATCGCCCGTCCGAGCATCCGCCCGCTCAGCCCCGCGGTCAGTGGCCAGACCGGTTCCAGCGCGGGGATGGTGTTGGCCTGGGCGGCGAGCACGACATGGTCCGGATTGGTCATCACCGGACGGCCGCCATAGAGCTCGATGCGTCCGGAGGCGACGATGTCCAGCCCGGGTGTGGCGAGTTTCGGCCGTCCGCGGGCGAAGAAGCTCAGCTCGATGGTGCCGCTCGCATCCGCCCCGCGCACCCGCCAGGGGGCACGGCCATGCGAGGGTGCGCGGACATCGACCACCCGAAGGGCGAGTGTCGCGATGCTGCCGGGCCGGGCCTGATCGACCGTCGGGCGCTCGCGGCGGTCGATCAGCGTTTCGTCGGGCAGATGCAACAGCAGGTCGAGCACACGTTCGCCGTCGATCGCGCGCGCTAGCAGCCGCGCCAGCGCCGGGCCGATGCCGGGCAGCGCGGTCAGCGGCGCCAGTAGCGGTGCCAGCGGGTCCGAGCGCGACTCGGGGAGGAGCAACTCAGCAGGCGCCATCCCCGCACAGTTGCCCGCGCGCACCGGGCGGGGCAACCGCGCGCGGCCGGGCGGCGTTGCGCGGGGATGACGCAGGCGCTCGCACGCATTGTCCTGTCCGGCCTGTGCGGTCTGGCCGCACCCGCCCTCGCGGCACCGTCGGACACGGTGGCACTCACCCATATCCGCATCATCGACGGGCAGGGGGGCGCGCCGGTCGAGAACGGCACCGTGCTGATCCGCGACGGCCGCATCGTCGCCGCGGGCACGGACGTGGCGATCCCGGGCGGGGCGGAGGTGCACGACCGTGCCGGCGACAGCGTGCTGCCGGGGCTGATCTCCGATCACAGCCATGTCGGTCAGGTGGGGGGCACCGGCACCGGCCCGGTCAACTACACGCGCGAGGCCATCACCGCCGAACTCGCGCAGTATCGCCGTTATGGGGTGACCACCGTCACCGCACTCGGCAACAACCGCCCGCTGTTCGACACGCTGCGCGCCGAGGCGCATGCCGGGACGCTGCCGGCCGATCTCTACGGCGTGGATCAGGGGATCGGCGTGCCGAACGGTGCGCCGCCGCAGAAGATGACGATGAGTGCCGCCGACCAGCTCTTTCGTCCCACCACCCCGGACGAGGCGCGCGCGGCGGTGGACCGGATGGCCGACGAGCACACCGATCTGGTCAAGATCTGGGTGGATGATTTCGCCGGCACGCTGAAGGTGAAGATGCAGCCTGCGATCATCCGCGCCGTGGTTGCCGAGAGCCATCGACGGGGATTGCGCGTCGCGGCCCATATCCACGATCTCGACGATGCGGAGGCGGTGGTCGCCGACGGGGTCGACATCCTCGCCCATGGCGTGCGCGACAGGCCGGTGCCGGCCGATTTCGTCGCCACGCTGAAACGGCGCGGCATCTGGTATATCCCGACGCTCGAACTCGACGAGTCCACCACGGCCTGGGCCGAGCATGCGCCGTGGACGCGCACGGCGTTCGCCCGCGCCGGGCTGTCCGCGCCGCTCGCCGGCGAGATCGACAATCCTGCCTGGGACAGGGCCAACAGCACGGGTCGCAAGGCCGACGAGGCGCGCGCCTCGCTGGCGATGAACCTGCGCAACATCAAGACCCTGCACGATGCGGGGGTGAGGATCGGGTTCGGCACCGATAGCGGCGCGACCCCGCTGCGTGTGCCCGGTGTCGCCGAGCACCGTGAACTCGCCTTGCTGGTGCAGGCCGGGCTGAGCCCGATGCAGGCGATCGGGATCGCCACCGCGCAGGCTGCGGCCCTGCTGGAATTGTCCGATCGCGGGGTGATCGCGCCGGGCCGGCGGGCCGACCTGCTGGTGGTGCATGGCGATCCGTCGCGCGACATCGCGAATGTCGATCGCATCGTCGAGACCTGGGAGAATGGCGCCCGCGAGCGCGGTCCGGGCTGACATTCCGGGTTGGGTTGTCTATATGGCACGGCGATGACCGCGCCCGATGCCAGACGCCGCCGCCTGCTGTTTCGCGCCACCCATCGCGGCACCACCGAAACGGACCGCCTGATCGGCGGCTTCGTCGAGCCGCGTCTGGCGAGCTTCGACGAGGCCGAGCTGGCGGCCCTCGAGGCGCTGATGGAGCTGCCCGACGTCGATCTCGCCGACTGGCTGACCGGCCGCCGCGCGATCCCCGATCTCGATGTGGCACCGCTGCTGCACAGGATGCGCGAGGCCGCGCTCGAACGCGCGGAGCAGGCGAGGGAGGCCGGGCGATGAGCGAGGGCGGCATGAGCGGCGATCGCGGCGCGCCGGTCAGCGAGCTGGTCCATCCGGCGATCGTCTCGCCGGCGGAGCGTATCGCCGAGGCGGAGCGGGCGGCGGCCACCGCCGGCACGATCTGGGGCGTGCCGGAGGGGATGGATGCGCTGCTGCTCGCGCAGCGTCGGGCGGAGCATACCGGCTCGGTGCTGCATGTGGTGCGCGACGACGCCCGTCTGGCGCGGCTGTCGGAGTTGCTCGGCTTCTTCGCCCCCGAACTCGAGATCGTGCGCATTCCGGCCTGGGACTGCCTGCCGTATGACCGCGTCTCGCCCAATCCGGCCCTGGTCGCCGAGCGCGTCGCGGGGCTGACACGGCTGCTGACACCCCCCGACCCCGCGCATCCGCGCATTGTGCTGACCACGATCAATGCGCTGGTGCAGCGCGTGCCGCCGCGCGCCGCCCTGGAGGGCACGTCGCTGACCGTCACCGCCGGCGCCGAGCTCGATGCCGAGCATCTGGTGCATGTGCTGGCGGCGAAAGGCTATACCCGCACCGACACGGTGATGGAGCCGGGCGAGTTCGCCATCCGCGGCGGCATCGTCGACATCTTCCCCTCCGGCGACAGCGAGCCCGTCCGGCTCGACCTGTTCGGCGACGAGGTGGAGGACCTGCGCCGCTTCGATCCCGCCACCCAGCGCAGCACCGGCAAGGTGGAGCGGATCGAACTGCGCCCCGTCTCCGAGATCGCCTTCGACCCGGACAGCATCTCGCGCTTTCGCAGTGCCTGGCGGGAGCATTTCGGTCTCGATTCGACGTCCGATCCGCTCTACGTCTCGGTCTCGGAGGGGCGCCGGCACAATGGTGTCGAGCACTGGCTGGCGTTCTTCCATGACAGCCTCGAGACCCTGCTCGACTACCTGCCTCGCGTGACGATCTCGTTCGATCACCAGTCCGATCAGGTGCTCGAGGCGCGCTTCGAGATGATCGCCGACCATTACGAGGCCCGCCGCGCCCCGGCCCGCGACGGCGAGGTGCCGTATCGGCCGCTGCCGCCGGCACTGTTCTATCTCGATGCCGCGAGTTGGGCGGCGATGCTGGCGCAGCTTCCCGTCTTCCGTTTCAGCCCCTATGCGCGGCCCGACGGCGCGCCCGGCATCGATGTCGGCGGGCGTCCGGGCCCGATCTTCGCGCGCACCGGCGGGCATGCGGAGGTGTTCCCGCAGCTTGCGGCACAGGTGTCGCAATGGGCGGGAGCGAAGCCGCCGCGCGTGAGCCTGGTGACCGCCTGGACGCGCGGCTCGCGCGAGCGCCTCGCGGTGCTGCTGCGCGACCACCGAATCGCCGCACAGATGGTCGAGGACTGGGCGTCGGCGCAGAAGCTGAAGCCAGGCACGGTCGGGCTGGTGGTGCTCGGGCTCGAACGCGGCTTTCTCGCCCGGGGCGGGGCGCCGATCGCGCTGGTGAGCGAACAGGACCTGTTGGGCGAGCGGATCGCGCGGCCGCCGCGCAAGCGCAAGCGCGCCGACCAGTTCATCGCCGAGGCGACCGAGATCGCCGAGGGCGATCTGGTGGTGCATCAGGATTACGGTATCGGGCGCTATGACGGGCTGTCCACGCTGGCCGTCGGCAGTGCTCCGCATGACTGTCTGCGGCTGCTCTACGATGGCGGCGAGAAGCTGTTCCTGCCGGTCGAGAACATCGAGCTGCTGTCGCGGTTCGGCAGCGAGCAGAACGGGGTGGCGCTCGACAAGCTGGGCGGTGCGGGCTGGCAGACGCGGAAAGCGCGCATGAAGCAGCGCATCCAGGACATGGCCGGTGCGCTCATCAAGGTTGCCGCCGCGCGCAAGGTGCGCGAAGCCCCGACGCTCGCACCCGCCGAGGGCAGCTGGGACGAGTTCTGTGCGCGTTTCCCCTTCGCCGAGACCGAGGATCAGGCGCGCGCCATCGCCGACGTGCTGGAGGACATGGCCGCCGGACGGCCGATGGATCGGCTGATCTGCGGCGATGTGGGGTTCGGCAAGACCGAGGTGGCGTTGCGCGCCGCCTTCGTCGCCGCGATGTCGGGCGCGCAGGTGGCGGTGGTGGTGCCGACGACGCTGCTGGCGCGCCAGCACTACCGCACCTTTGCCGCCCGTTTCGAGGGGCTCGGCGTGCACGTCGCGCAGCTCTCGCGCATGGTCACCGCCAAGGATGCGGCGAAGGTCAAGGCGGGTGTCGCCGATGGCAGCGTCAACATCGTCGTCGGCACGCATGCGCTGCTGGCGAAGGGCATCAGTTTTGCCGATCTGGGGCTGCTGATCGTCGACGAGGAGCAGCATTTCGGCGTCGCCCACAAGGAGAAGCTCAAGGCGCTGCGCGAGGACGTGCATGTGCTCACCCTGAGCGCGACCCCGATCCCGCGCACGCTGCAGCTGGCCCTGACCGGGGTGCGGGAGATGAGCATCATCGCCACCCCGCCGACCGACCGGCTCGCGGTGCGCACCTTCATCATGCCGTTCGACCATGTGGTGATCCGCGAGGCGATCCAGCGCGAGCGGTTCCGCGGCGGGCAGATCTTCTGCGTGGTGCCGCGCATCGAGGACATGGGCCGCATGGCCGAGCGCCTGCGCGAGATCGTGCCCGAGGCGCGCATGGTCGAGGCACATGGCCGCCTCGCACCCAGCGAGCTCGAACGGGTGATGACCGAGTTCGGGGATGGGAAGTACGACATCCTGCTGTCGACCAACATCGTCGAGAGCGGTCTCGACATGCCGGCGGTCAACACGCTGATCATCTATCGCGCCGACATGTTCGGCCTCGGGCAACTGTATCAGCTCCGGGGCCGGGTGGGGCGCGGCAAGCAGCGTGGCTATGCATATCTCACCTGGCCGCAGACGCATCGGCTGTCGGCGGCGGCAGAGAAGCGTCTGGAGGTGATGCAGACGCTGGACAATCTGGGTGCGGGCTTCACGCTGGCCTCGCACGACCTCGACCTGCGCGGCGCGGGCAATCTGCTCGGCGACGAGCAGTCCGGCCATATCCGCGAGGTCGGCATCGAGCTGTATCAGCAGATGCTGGAAGATGCGGTCGCCGATCTGCGCCACAGCGACGGCAGGCGCGACCGCGATGCGCGCGACTGGACGCCCAACATCTCGCTGGGTCTGCCGGTGCTGATCCCGGAGACCTATGTGCGCGACCTGCCCGTCCGTCTGGGCCTGTATCGGCGTATCGGAGCGCTGACCTCGGACGCCGAGAGCGAGGCGATCGCCGCCGAGCTGGTCGACCGGTTCGGCAAGTTTCCCGACGAGGTCGACAACCTGCTGCGCGTCGTGGCCCTCAAGCGCCTGTGCCGCGAGGCGGGGGTGGAGAAGCTCGAAGCCGGCCCGAAGGGCATGGTGATCCAGTTCCGCCACAACCGCTTCGACAATCCCGCCGGTCTGGTGGGATGGATCGGCAGCCGGGCGAAGGAGATGCGGCTGCGGCCGGATCACAAGCTGGCGGTAAGCCGGGAGATGACAACGGCGCAGCGGATCGGGCTGGCGCACGAGGTGGTGGGGCATCTCGCGCGGTTGGCAAACACGGGTAAAGGGAACAAGGTGTCCTGACGGGCTTGAAGATACCTTGAGGGCAGACGTGGAGCTGAGTTCGAAGACCGACGCCGAACTTGATCGCTGGATTGCCAATCACGAGGAGCGCAAGCTCACCGAAACGCCTCTGTATCGATCACTGCTGGAAGAACGTGCCCGGCGCAGTCAGCTTACCCATAAGCTGAGGATCGATCGCTCGATGGAACTGCTGAAGAACGCAGCTCTTATGCAGGTTTGTACGACATATGGGGCACTGGCGCAGGCAAGCGACGTACCTTGGTCGTTGGCTCGCCGCCAGATGGATGGTGCCAATGGGCATCTCGATCGTCTGTCAGACCTGTGCCATGCGCGAGGGTTGCCGTTTCTGACGGCGCTCGTCGTCAATCAGCAGGATGTCGAAACAGGCGTATTGAAGGGCGAGGCGCTTCGCGGGTTCATTGCCTGCGCGAGACGTCTCAACCATCTGATCACCGACGAGGTGGCTTTTCATCAAGCGCGTCGAGATGAGTGCTGGGCTTGGGGTCGGGCGCAGACGGGCGATTGAACAGGCGAGGACGTCGCAGGACAACATGACCCAGAGGGGCCGGTTATGCCGCCGCGATCAGGCGTTGAATCGCGGGAAGAAGATCGTGCTGTCGCGCCTGGGCAAGATCGTAGGTGGTCTGCATGCGCATCAGCGTATCAGCGCTCACACCGAGGGCCTGTTCGAGGCGCAAAGCCATATCTGCAGATAAAGATGCGCGACCGCTCAGAATGGCGCTGACTGCCTGACGCGAGACCTTCAAGGCGGCGGCCAGATGGCCGACACGGATGTCAGCAGGCTCGACGATCTCGGTCCGCAGCCAAGGTCCCGGATGAACGGCCAGGGAGCGATGCATCTTAAGAGCCATGATAGTCCTCCAGATCGAGGTCCTCGAGAGCGCCGTTGTCGTTGACGCAAAAGGTCAGCCGCCAGTTTCTCGTCACGGTCATCGACCAATTTCCCACGCGATCGCCCGTCAACGGGTGCAGTCCGTAATTCGGCGGCACATCGAGTTCCTCGAACGATCCTGCCGCGTCGATGAACGCCAGCATCTTGCGTAGACGATCGACGTCACCGACGAGGCCCTTTGAATTGCCGGTGGTGAAGAAGCGGCGCAGGCCTTTATGGCGGATGCTGTCGATGTCCACCGATGGAAAGTATGACTTTCCACCTCTGCCGTCAAGTCATACTTGACGCCGCGGTCATTGCCCTGCCGCTACTGCCCCAGCGATGACCAGTCTCGCGCGCCGCCGCCTGTCGCGATGATCGCGTCCAGCCGGGCGGCCAGCAGGTCGGCCAGCGGCAGGTCGGCACCGTTCGAAGCGGCGATGGCGAGGCCGATATCCTTGCGACCCAGGGTGATCGGGAAGCCGGCGGGCTCGAAGCGGGCTTCGGCGATCATCGGGGCGTAGCTGGCGAAGATGCGGGCGCCGAACTCGGCCTCCAGCAGCAGCGCGACCATCCGTTCCGCGGGCACGCCCTGGGCTGCGACGATGCGCAGTTGCTCGGTGATGATCTCAATGATGCCGCCGATGCCGAAATTGGCGGCGGCCTTGGCGGCGGCGGCCATCGCGGGACGCTCGCCCATCCGGATGGTGCGCGCGCCGATGGCCGACAGCGCCGGGGCGGCGCGGTCGAGATCGGCATCCGCGCCGGCGGCGATCACGCTGAGCTTGCCGGCGGCGGCGACGTCCGGGCGGCCGAGCACCTGGGCGGAGACGAGTTGCTGCCCAGCCTCGGCATGAGCCGCCGCCAGCCGGTCGGTCATCGCCACGGAGACGGTGCTGCAGGACACATGCAGCACGCCGGAACCGGCGGCGAGAATGCCGTGCCCACCGAGGCAGACGGCGTCGAGTGCCGTGTCATCGGCGAGCATCGACAGGACCACGCCGGCACGGGCGGCATCCTTCGGGCTGTCGGCGAGGATCGCGCCGCGCGCGACGAGGGCTGCCGCCTTGGCACTGTCGCGGTTCCAGACCGTGACGCGATGGCCGGCATCGAGCAGCCGTCCCGCCATGCCCGATCCCATCTGACCCAGTCCAATGAAGGCGACATCCATGTCCGGTGCTCCGCGATGAGATCAGGCAGGTGTGAACGCGTCACGATGCGGCTTGTTACGCCGAACACCGATCGGGGGCGGGGGCGTCACCCACGCACGGGTTCAGGCGCCGAAGCGGTAGCCGATTCCGGCTTCGGTTTGCAGGCGTGAGGCTGCCGGGCCGAGCTTGCGGCGGAGGTGGCCGATATAGACGCGGAGATACTGCACGTCCTCGGCATGGCCGGGACCCCAGGTGGCGGCGAGGAGCTGGCGGTGGGTGAGCACGCGGCCGGCGTTGCGGGCGAGGACGGCGATGAGCGCGAATTCGCGCGGGGTGAGCGGGATTTCGGCGCCGTCGATGCTCAGGCGGTGGGCGGCGAAATCGAGGTCTAGGCCGGAGACGGACAGGGTCTGCGGGGCCGCGTCGGCGTGGCGGGTGTGGCGCAGCGCGGTGCGCAGGCGGGCGAGGAGCTCGCCGACACTGAAGGGTTTCTCGACATAGTCGTCCGCACCCGCGTCGAGGGCGGCGATCTTCTCGCCGTCCTGGTCGCGGGCGGAGAGGATCAGGATCGGCACCCGGGTGAAGCCGCGCAGTTCGGCGAGCGCTTGATGGCCGTCGAGGTCGGGCAGGCCGAGATCGAGCAGGATCAGTTCCGGCGCGAGGTTGGCCGCGAGGTGCAGGCCGTCGCGGGCGGTGTCGGCGCGTGAGATGCGGTAGCCGGCGGCCTCGAGCGCGGGACGCAGGAAGCGGTGGATCTGCGGCTCGTCGTCGATGACGAGGATATGCGTGCCCAAGGCATCGGTGGTCATGCGTCGGTGGTCATGAGTCGGGGGTCATGCGGCCAGTGGCAGGGTGAGGGTGATGGTCAGGCCGGCCGCGCCGTCGCGGGGCAGGTCGGGGCGCGGGGAGGTGGCGGAGATGGTGCCGCCCATCGCTTCCACCATGCCGCGCGCGATGGCAAGCCCCAGCCCGGTGCCGGACGGGCCGCGATCGCCGCGCTGGGCGCGAAAGAAGCTGTCGAACAGGTAAGGCAGCGCGGCGGGCGCGACGCCGATGCCCTCGTCGGCGATCTCGATGCGGGCGAGCGCGCCGTCGGCGCGGGCGCGCAGGGCGATCGGGCTGCCGGGGCTGGAGAACTTCACCGCATTGTCGAGCACGTTGACCAGAACCTGCTCCAGCAGCGTCGCGTCGGCCAGCACGCTCAGCCCGGCCGGGCAGGAAATGGCGGTCGCCCAGGCGCCCGGCACGCGCGCGGCGGCTGCCTCGGCGGCATCGGCCAGCAGCAGCGGCGCGAGACGCGGGCGGATCTGGCCGCTTTCCAGCCGGGTGAGGTCGACGATATTGGCGAGGAACTTCGTGATCCGGGTGGTCTCGTCCTCGATCACGCCGAGCAGGTCGCCGCGCGTGGCGTCATCGAGCGAGGCGGTGTGATGCAGCGTCTCGGCCGCGCCCCGGATCGAGGTCAGCGGCGTGCGCAGATCGTGGCTGAGCGAGTTCAGCAGCGCGGTGCGCAAGGATTGCGTCTCCTCCATCGCGGTGGCGCGCGCGGCGAGCGCGGCGAGGCGCAGCCGGTCGAGCGCGATCGTCGCCTGGCCGACCAGCGTGCTCGCGGCCTGCAGCGCGGGCTCCGGCAGGCTGGCGGCGTCGCCGCTGCGGATGCCGACCACGCCGAGCACCGTGTCGTTGGTCTGCATCGGCAGGAAACGCCAGCCGACCGAGGGCAGGGTGGCGGTGCCGCTGCCGGTCTCCACCCCGTTCGCCCCGCTCCAGCGCGCCGCCGCCTCGGCACCCTCGTCGAGCGCGGGACCGGTCGGCGCGCGGGCGGCCAGACGCAGCCCCGCATCGCCCGGCGTGGCGGTCAGCACCACCGCCTCGCCGGCGATGGCGGCGGCCTGGGCGGCGATCTCCTCGATCAGCGCTTTCTCGCTGGCGGGGATGGCGAGCCGGCGGCTGAAGGCGCCGATGCGGCGCAGGCTGTCGATCCGCGCCTGTCCGGCACGCGCCTCGCGTCGCACCCGCCCGGCGAGGATGCCGGTGATCGAGGCGACGGCAAAGAACACGATCAACCCGATCAGATCATGCGGGTTGGCGATGGTGATGGTGTGGACCGGCGGGATGAAGAAGAAGTCCCACAGCAGGAATCCGGCGCAGGCCGCACTGAGCGCGAGCCGCAGGCCGTGCAGGCTGGCGGCGGCCACCACCACGGCGAGGAAGATCATCCCCATCGCCTCCTGCGGGATCAGCCGGTCGAGCTGGAGGCCGAGCAGGGTCACCGCGGCGAGCGCGATGGCCGCCGCCGCCCAGGGGCGCCAGTCCGGCGTTGCCGCGCGCTGTCGTGGTCGCGGGGGTGCGGGCAGGGTCGGCACCACATGCACCGCGAACGGCCCCGCATGGCGCAGCAGCGCGCGGGCGAGGTTGCGCCGTCCCGGACGCCAGCGGCGCATCGCGGCTCCCTGCGGCTGGCCGACGACGATCTGGGTGATGCGGCGGCTGGCGGCGACGTCGAGGGCGACGGCGAGCAGGTCGTGCCCCGAGCGCGTCTCGGTCTCCGCCCCCAGCCTGGCGGCGAGCGGCAGCGACACCCGGCGCCGCGGTGCCTCGGCCGCGTGTTCGACATGCAGCGCCAGCCACGGTGCGTGCAGCGCGTCGGCGAGCTGCTTGGCCTGCCGCACCACCGCCTCGCCGGCCGCATCCGGGCCGATCAGGGCGAGGATGCGCTCCGCCGCCGGCCATGGCCCGCTGACCGCGTTGGCCGTCATCCAGTCGGTGAGGCTCTCGTCGACATGGGCGGCGGTGCGGCGCAGCGCGATCTCGCGCAGGGCGGTCAGCGTGCCTTCGCGGAAATAGCCGTCGAGTGCGCGCTGTACGGCATCGGGGCGGTAGATCTGGCCCGCGCGCAGACGCTCGCGCAGGATCTCGGGCGGCAGGTCGATCAGCTCGACCTCGTCGGCCTCCTCCAGCACGCAATCCGGCAGCGTCTCGCGCACCCGCACCCCGGTGATGCGGAAGATGTCATCGTTGAGGCTTTCGAGATGCTGGACGTTCAGCGTCGTCCACACGTCCAGCCCGGCGGCGCGCAGTTCGGCGACATCCTCCCAGCGCTTCGCATGCCGGCTGCCCGGGGCGTTGGAATGGGCGAGTTCATCGACCAGCAGGATGGCCGGCCGCCGGGCCAGGGCGGCATCGACATCGAGTTCCTGTGCCGCCCGCCCGCCATCGCGCGTCTCGCGCGCCGCCAGCATCGGCAGTTCGCCGAGCTGGGCGAGCGTGCCGGCGCGGCCATGCGTCTCGATGATGCCGCCGAGCACGTCGACGCCTTCGGCGCGCAGCCGTCGTGCCTCGGCCAGCATCTTCCAGGTCTTGCCGACGCCGGGTGCGGCGCCGAGAAAGATCTTCAGCCGCCCGCGCGACGTCGCGTCAGGGGTGGTTGGCAAATGTCTTGATCCAGTCGGCGATCATCTGCGGCACCGCCGGGTCCATGGTGGGCCCGATCTGCGCATATTCGGACGGCATGCCCGTGGTTGCGGGCTGCAGCAGGTGATTGAGCCCGTCGCGCTCGACGACCCTGGCCTGCGGGTCGGCGGCCAGGGCCTGGCGCAGCGCCGGCAGCGTGGCGGAGGGCACCACCTGCACATCACGGCTGCCGGCGATGGCGAGGACGGGGATGCGCAGCTTCGACAGTGCGGGGCGTGGATCGCTGCGCAGGAACGATGCGAACCACGGCGAGGCGGCGGTTTGGGTCGCCGTCGCGATCGCGGCCTGCGGCGCGCCCTGCGCGCTGAGCAGGCTGCGCACGGCGTCCGCCGCCGCCGCCGGTGTGGGCGCGGCAAGTTCCGCCTCCAGCAGGCGTTTCTCCTGTGCGGCGGCGTGGTCGGCCGCCTGCGGCCCCGCGCCTGCGCCGAGGGCCAGCGCATGCACCTGGGCGACCAGTGTCTCCGCGCCGCTCAGTGCCGGCGACGACAGCAGCACGACGAAGCGCACCTCGCCGTCGGCAGCGCCGAGTTCGGCGGCGATGATGCCGCCTTCACTGTGGCCGAGCAGGCCGACCGCGCCGGGCGCGATGCCGGGCTGCGTCCGCAGCGTCGCGAATGCCGCCTTCGCGTCCGCGGTCAGGGCAGCCTCCGTCGTCGTGGCATGGTCGCCGCCGGAGTCGCCGACGCCGCGCTTGTCGTAGCGCAGCGAGGCGATGCCGGCCCGGGCCAGGCGGTCGGCGAGAAACAGGAACGGTCGGTGTCCGGCCACCGCCTCGTCGCGCGTCTGCCGGCCCGATCCGGCGATCAGCAGCACCGCCGGAAACGGGCCCGCCCCGCGCGGGAGGTCCAGCGTGGCGGCCAGCGTGATGCCGCCGGCGGCCGGGATGGTGAGGTCGCGTGTCTCGTAGGGGAAGGGCGGCGTCGGCGTGTCGGCCGCCGCCTTCACCGTGCCGCGCTCGAAATGGGCCTTCAGCGTCGCGCCGTGCTGCACGAAGGGGCCGTCCAGCACGTCGCCCGCGGTTTCGGTGGGCGAGAAGGTCGCGCCGATCGACGGCAGGCGGAGGATCACCGCGCCATGAGCGTCCTCGATCGTGGCGGGGATCGCCGCATTGCCCTGTGCGGGGCTGTGCAGCACCGCCCCGCCGGGCGCGATGTCGAGCGTCAGCGGCAGGGATGCGCCGGAGGGCAGGGTGAGCTGGCCCTGCCAGTTACCGTCGGGCCAGGGGGCGGCGGCGGTGAGACCCAGGGCGAGCGGGGCGATCAGCAGGCGGCGCATCTCAGATCCTTCTTTTTCTGAAGAAAAAGAAGCAAAAAGACTTCTGTCCGTTTTCCTTGGTAACGGATGAAAGTTCTTTGGTTCTTTCTTTCAAGAAAGAACATCTACCCCTTCATCGCATCGAGCGCGAGATTGAGCCGCAGCACGTTGACGCGCGGCTCGCCGAAGATGCCCAGAAACGGCCCCCGCACGGAGCGCGCCACCAGCGTCGCCACCTGCTCGGCCGGCAGGTGGCGGGCGGCGGCGACGCGGGCGACCTGATCGCGGGCGTTGGCCGGCGAGATGTCGGGGTCGAGACCGGAGCCCGAGGTGGTCAGCGCATCGGCCGGCACCTCATGGCGGCCGGCGATGTCGGTGCGGACGCGGTCGATCAGCGCCTTCGAGGTCGGGCCGAGATTGGAGGCGGAGGAATTGTCGGCGTTGTAGGGCGCGGGCGAGGTGGCGGACGGGCGGGGGTGGAAATAGTCCGGTCGGGCGAAGGTCTGACCGATCAGCGCCGAGCCGATCACATGGCCGTCGCGCTCGATCAGCGAGCCCTGCGCCTGGGAGGGGGCGATCAGACCGGCGGCGCCGACGAAGCCGAGCGGCAGGACGAAGCCGAGGGCCAGGGTGGAGACACCGACCAGCGTGAGCGCGGGCCGGATCTGGGCGAGGACGGTCATGTCAGGCGGCTCCGATGGCGACGAGGACGAGGTCGATCAGCTTGATGCCGATGAACGGCGCGATCAGCCCGCCCAGCCCGTAGATCAGCAGATTGCGGCGCAGCAGCGCACTCGCGCCGGTCGCGCGGAAGCGCACGCCGCGGAGCGCGAGCGGCACCAGGGCGACGATGATCAGGGCGTTGAAGATCACCGCCGAGAGGATCGCACTCTGCGGGGTGTGCAGGCGCATGATGTTGAGGGCGGCGAGGCCGGGATAGGTGGCGGCGAAGATCGCCGGCAGGATCGCGAAGTATTTGGAGACGTCGTTGGCGATCGAGAAGGTGGTGAGGCTGCCGCGGGTGATGAGCAGCTGCTTGCCGATCTCGACGACCTCGATCAGCTTGGTCGGGTCGGAGTCGAGATCGACCATGTTGCCGGCCTCGCGCGCGGCCTGGGTGCCGGTCTGCATCGCCACCCCGACATCGGCCTGGGCCAGCGCAGGGGCGTCGTTGGTGCCGTCGCCGCACATCGCCACCAGCCGGCCGGCTTCCTGCTCGCGGCGGATATAGGCGAGCTTGTCCTGCGGGGTGGCCTGGGCGAGGAAATCGTCCACGCCAGCCTCGGCGGCGATGGCGGCGGCGGTGGTGCGGTTGTCGCCGGTGATCATCACCGTGCGGATGCCCATCCGGCGCAGGGCGGCGAAGCGCTCGCGGATGCCCGGCTTGACGGTGTCCTTGAGCTCGATGATGCCGAGCAGGCGGTTGTCTTCCATGACCGCCAGCGGCGTCGCCCCCAGCCGCGCGATGCGCTCGACCTCGGCGCGGAACGCGTCGGTCGCCTGGCCGGGGACGAGTTCGAGGATGCTGTCGACCGCGCCCTTGCGCCAGACGCGATCGTGCAGGTCGATGCCGCTGACCCGCGTGTTGGCCGAGAACGGCACGATCACCGCGTCGGGGTCGAGGTCGAAGGCCACGCCGTGGGCGTCGCGGGCCAGCGTGACCACCGAGCGGCCTTCGGGGGTCTCGTCGCCGAGCGAGGCGAGGGCGGCGGCCTGGGCGAGGCTGCGCGGGTCGACGCCCGCGATCGGGTGAAAGCCGGCCGCCATGCGGTTGCCGAAGGTGATGGTGCCGGTCTTGTCGAGCAGCAGCATGTCGATGTCGCCGGCCGCCTCGACGGCGCGGCCGGAGGTGGCGATCACGTTGAAGCGCACCAGACGGTCCATGCCGGCGATGCCGATCGCCGAGAGCAGGCCGCCGATCGTGGTCGGGATCAGGGTGACCAGCAGGGCGGCGAGCACCACCACCGACGGCACGTGGCCGGAGTAGCGCGCGAGGCCCACCAGGGTGACGACGGCGATCAGGAAGATGATGGTCAGGCCGGCGAGCAGGATGTCGAGCGCGATCTCGTTGGGCGTCTTGCGCCGCGACGCGCCTTCCACCAGTGCGATCATCTGCTCGATGAAGGTGTGGCCGGGTTCAGCGGTGATGCGCACCACCAGCCAGTCGGAGATCACCTGCGTGCCGCCGGTGACGGCCGAGCGGTCGCCGCCGGCCTCGCGGATCACCGGGGCGCTCTCGCCGGTGATGGCACTTTCATCGACGCTGGCCTGGCCCTCGACGACCTCGCCATCCGACGGGATCAGGTCGCCGGCGCGCACCAGCACCAGCGCGTCGCGCCTCAGTGTCGCGGCCGGCACCTCGGTGAAGCGGGTGCGGTCGGCGGGATCGTCGAGCAGACGCGCGACGAGGTCGGAGCGGGTGCGGCGCAGTGTTTCGGCGCGCGCGCGGCCGCGGCCTTCGGCGACGGCTTCGGCGAAGGTGGCGAACAGCACCGTCAGCCACAGCCACAGCGCGATCGAGATCGCGAAGGTCGGGCTGTGGCCGTCGATCAGATCGTGGATCGCCAGCACGCTGACCAGCAGGGCGACGATCTCGGTGACGAAGATCACCGGGTTGCGGATCAGGGCGGCGGGGTTGAGCTTGGCGAACGCGTCGAGGCCGGCGCGGCGCAGGATGCGCGGGTCGAACAGGCCGATCGGCGCCGCCTCCAGGGTCTGGGTGGTCATGGCTGTGGGTCTCTGTTCAGTAGGTCTGGCCGGCGAGCATCGCGAACTGCTCCGCGAGCGGACCGAGCGAGAGGGCGGGGAGGAACTGCAGCCCGCCCAGGATCAGGATGTTGATCGCCAGCAGGGTGGCGAACAGCACGCCATGGGTGGGGAAGGTGCCCGCGCTGGCGGCGAGTTTCGGCTTGGCGGCGAGGCTGCCGGCGATCGCCAGCACCGGCACCAGATAGGCGAAGCGGCCGAGCAGCATGGCGATGCCGAGCCCGTAATCGAGCAGCGGCGTGTCGGCCGACAGCCCTGCGAAGGCGGAGCCGTTGTTGGCCGCCGACGAGGTCCAGGCGTAGAGCATCTCGCTCAGGCCGTGCGGGCCGGCATTGGCCAGCGAGCCCAGGCCGGAGGCGGTGCACAGCGAGATCGCGGTGCCGCCGAGGATCGCGAGCGGCAGGATCAGCACCGCCAGCATGGCCAGCTTGATCTCGCGCGCCTCGACCTTCTTGCCGAGATATTCGGGCGTGCGGCCGACCATCAGCCCGGCGATAAACACCGTCAGCAGCACGAACACCAGCATGCCATACAGGCCCGAGCCGACGCCGCCGGGGATCACCTCGCCGAGCTGCATCAGCACCAGCGTCACCATGCCGCCGAGCGGGGTGAGGCTGTCATGGGCGGCGATCACCGCGCCGGTGGAGGTGGCGGTGGTCGAGGCGGTGAACAGCGACGACAGCGGGATGCCGAAACGCACCTCCTTGCCTTCCATGTTGCCGCCCGGCAGGCCGAGCGCGTGCAGCAGCGGATTGCCGGCGGCTTCGGCGGCGTAGAGCGCGAGGGTGAACGCCGCGAGCAGGATCGCCATGGTGATCATCAGTGCGAGCCCGTCGCGCGGGCGGCCGACGATGCGGCCGAAGGCGATCGGCATCGCGAATCCGATCGCCAGCAGCGACCAGTTCTCGAGGATGTTGCTGATCGCGGACGGGTTCTCGAACGGATGCGCCGAGTTGGCATTGAAGAAGCCGCCGCCATTGGTGCCGAGCAGCTTGATCGCTTCCTGGAAGGCGACGGGGCCGAGCGCGATGGTCTGTTTCGCGCCTTCCAGCGTGATGGCGTCCACCGAGCCGGCCAGCGTCTGGGGTACGCCGAGCGCGATCAGCACGATGGTGACGACGAGGGCGAGCGGCAGCAGCACGTAGAGGGTGATTCGGGTCAGGTCGACCCAGAAATTGCCCAGATCGCCGGTGCCGGCGCGGGCGAAGGCACGCGCGACGGCGCCGGCGGCGGCGATGCCGGCGGCGGCGGAGAGGAAGTTGTGCACCGTCAGGCCGAACATCTGCGCGCCGTTCGACAGCGCGGCCTCGCCCGAATAGGCCTGCCAGTTGGTGTTGGTCACGAAGCTGATCGCCGTGTTGAAGGCGAGTTTCGGCGACATCCCCGCGAAGCCCTGCGGGTTGAACGGCAGCCAGTACTGCAGCCGCAGGATCGCGTAGAGCAGTGCGAAGTGCACGGCACTGAGCACCAGCAGGGCGATGGCATAGCTCTTCCAGCCCATGCCGCGCTCGGGGTCGATGCCGCCGGCGCGGTAGAGCGCGCGTTCGACGGGGGCCAGCGCCAGCCGCCGCCCGCCGAGCACGGTGGCGATCCAGGCGCCAAGCGGAAACGCCGCGGCGAGTACCGCGGCGAGCACGAGTGCGATCTGCACCCAGCCGATGAGGGTCATGGGAGGCGCTCTTTCAGAGGCTTTCGGGTCTGAGCAGCGCCCAGACGAGATAGACGAGCAGGCAGGCGGACACGCAGCCGCCGAGGACGAGATCGAAGGTCGCCATCGTCGTCACACCCGCTCGCACAGCGCGGCATAGGCCGCCATCAACATGATTCCGCCTGCGCCGAGCAGCAGGGCGATGAGGTCCGGCACCGATGAGGTCTCCAAGCGATCGTTCGCGATCAGCAAAGACCTGTCCGGCATAAAGACGCGATGTGCCGCCCGGCCTGCTTACATAAAGACGGCATAAAAACCGCGCTCAGATGCCGATCGGCAGCGACAGCCGCTCTTCGAGCGGCAGCAGGCGGATGACGGCGGCGGTCACGGCATGCGGCGTGAGTGGCGGATGGCCCTCGATGCGCGGGGCGCGGGCATCCGGGGTCGCCAGCAGGTATTCGGCATGGCGCAGGGCCGCGGCTCCGACAGCCACGGCGCGTTCGAGGATCATGCCTCCGATGAGATGCGGCGCGGTGGCGACCAGGGTGAAGGCGGCACATTCCTTGGCGGCGGTCCAGAGGCGGAATCCGTCGCGCCCGGTGCCGCCGGGCAGCCTGGCGGCCAGCACCATGCAGGTCTTGATGTCGGTGAGATACAGCGAGACATCCGGCGGCGAGACGCAGCCTTCGACGAAGGCCTCGACGAACGGGTTGCGCCCGGTGGCGCGTGCCCAGGCCTCGAGGCGCAGCAGCACCTCGCCGCGCCTGGCAAGCCATTCGGGCTCGACGGTACGCGGCGCGCGCGTGGCCTGGGCGATGAAGCGCGCCGCGCCGGAGGCGACGGTGCGGTCGAGAGGCGATTCGTGAGCGGCAAGGCCGTCGGCGTCATCCTCGACCAGGTCATAGAGCAGTTTGCGATAGCGACTGCGGATGGTGGGAAAATCCCGCACCGCCGCCTCGATCAGCTCCTGACGTGAGGGCGGGGGCGCGGTCGCTGACAGGCACCCGGCGGGGGGCGGCCCCGCGCCATGCGCGGTCCGGAGGCGGCGCCAGGCCACGATCCGGCCGTTGACGGTCTCGATCAGCGTGTCGAGCCCGGGGATGCCGGCCAGCGAGGCCCGCGCGGCATAGTCCTGAGCCTGGCGGGCGAGGTCGCGGGTGGTGGCGCCGGGTTCCCGGTCGAGCAGATGCTCATCCTGCAGGATGGACAGGAAGGCCAGCTTGCCGATGTGGCGTTCCTCGGCATTTCGCCATAGCTCGAAGGCATTGGCGATCCCGTGGCGGCGCAGCCACATCTCCGCCTCGCCGGTCGCGGGCACGGGCGCGGGCGGAGTCTCGGGGGCGGTCGTGGCGGTGCGACGGGTTCGAAAAAGCGGCATCTCGCCGCGACTATCCGCTCGCACCCTTAATCATTTGCGAATGCCGGCCGCGATTCGCTGCTGGTGGTCACGAGGTCGTCCATGGGCCCGGCTTCGCATGCCGCGGCTCGATCGTGGTGCCGTCCCGGCCTCAGCGGATCGGCAGCGGCACGTTGTTGACGAACAGCACGCCCTGTTGCCACTGCAGGTCCCAGGCGAGGCGGTCGCCTTCCTGACGCGCGGCAAGGCGGGCGAGATACAACCCGGTGCGCAGCTTGATCAGTCCGGCCTCGCTGGCGGCGGCGATTGCGCCGTCGAAATCGGTCGCGGTCAGCTTGCCGCTGAAACTGCCCTGTTGCGGCGTGGCGCCGACCGCACCGTGGCCGGCGAGGTCGAACCGGGCCGTGCCCAGCGCGAGCAGGCCGGAGGACAGGGTGAACGGCACCGTCTCGCCCGACCCGAGCCCGCCGCCGAGCGTGCTGGCGATGCGGTCGGCGGGGCCCGACACCTTCAGGTCGAGCGATTGCGGCGACGGCACCTTCATGCCGGGGATCGGTTTCGCCGGCGCGATGCCGTGCAGGCCGAGTGTCGCCTGGACCAGCGCGCCATGGCGTTCGGCATGCATGGCGAGATTGCCGATGCGGGTGCCGTTGCCGCCGGCGCGCACGGTCGCCCCCGACCAGACGAAATCGTAGGCGCCGCCGTCGAGCAGCGCGGTCTGAAGCTTGCGGCCGGCCGCTTCCAGGACCGCTGACGGACAGGCGAGGGCGCTGTGCGGGTGGGCGGCCTGTTGTGCCTGCTGCAGCAGGGCGGCGGCGGCGGCGATCGCGGCGTCGCGCAGCGCGTCTGCGTCCAGCCCGCCGCGCACCTGCGACAGGCTCATGCCGGCGGCGTCGAGATCGGGGGCGCCGGGGCCGGCCTCGAGGGCGAGATGGAAGCCGCGCGCGGCGAATGCGCGCGCACCCGGCTGCACCGAGCTCGCGGTGGCGTGCACGCACATGCCGAGCGGGCCGGTGTCGACCGTGGCCGCCGCCGCGGCGTGCCCGGCGCCGAGCAGCAGGGCATACAATATGGGCGCGATCGCGGTCCGGCGGCGCAAGCGGGGGATGGTCGGGGCGGGCGCACTCATCGTTCGAGCGTGGCGCAAGCGCCACCGGCTGGCAATCGCAGCCCGATCGGCGCTATCTGGCCCGGCATCGGCAAGGCGAGCAGTGGAGGCCCGTTCCAGCGTGAAGATCGACCCGTTCATCCTCGCCTTGCTCGCGACATTGTGTGTCGCGGTCGTGGTGCCCTGTCATGGCGCGGCGGTGCCGGCCTTCAACGCGCTCGCCACCGTGCTGATCGCGATGATGTTCTTCCTGCAGGGGGCGAAGCTGTCGCGGGCGGCGGTGGTGGAGGGGCTGCGGCACTGGCGGCTGCAGGGGCTGATCCTGCTGTCCACCTTCGCGCTGTTCCCGCTGGTCGGTCTCGCGATGCGCGCCGGGCTGCGCATCGCCGTGCCGGGCGCGCTGAGCGAGGAGAGCTGGACCGGGCTGCTGTTTCTCTGCGCGCTGCCCTCGACGGTGCAGTCCTCGATCGCCTTCACCTCGATCGCCCGCGGCAATGTCGCGGCCGCGGTCTGCGCGGCCACCGCGTCGAACATCCTCGGCCTGTTCATCACCCCGCTCCTGGTCGGGCTGCTGCTGGGCCGGCACGGGGCGGTGTCGGCCGATGCGGTGGTCGGCATCGTGCTGCAGCTGCTGGTGCCGTTCATCGCCGGGCAGATCCTGCAGCCCTGGATCGGCGGCTGGGTGGCGCGTCACAAGAAGCTGATCACCTTCTCCGATCGCGGCTCGATCCTGGTGGTGGTCTACACCGCATTCAGTGCCGCGATCACAGGCGGGCTGTGGCACATCCTGTCGCCGGCGGCGCTGCTGTGGATCGTCGGCGTCGATCTGTCTCTGCTCGCCCTGGTGCTGCTGCTCACCTGGGGGCTGGCGCGCGCGGGCGGGTTCTCGCGCGAGGACGAGATCGCGATCCAGTTCTGCGGGTCGAAGAAGTCGCTCGCCACCGGGGTGCCGATGGCCAAGGTGCTGTTCGCCGGCTCGACGGCGGGGCTGATCGTGATTCCGCTGATGATCTTTCATCAGGTGCAGTTGCTGGCCTGCGCGGCCCTCGCGCGGCGCTACGCGGCGCGTCCGGCCGATATCGCGTCCGCCGGCCGGGCTTGATCCGGGGCGGGGCTGCCGAGCTCTGCGACGTCGAGCAGACGCTCGATCGCCGGCTCGTCCTGCGCGCCGGCGATGGCCAGCCCGTCTTCCGTGACCAGGCAGGGGATGCCGTTGATGCCGAGTGCGGCATTGGCCTGGGCGCGCATCTGCACGTGATCGGCGGCTTCGCGCCCGCGCAGCAGCACCGCGCGGGCGGCGTTGGGGTCGAGCCCGTGCATGGCGGCGATTTCGGCCAGCACCGACGGCAGCGACAGGTCGAGCCCGCGTTCGAAATGCGCCGTCGACAGCGACAGCACCAGCCCCGCCAGATGGTCGGGCGTCGTGCGGCACGACGACGCCCACTCGATCAGCCGGTGAGCGGCGATGGTGGAGGGCACGCGCTGGATGCGGTCGAAACGGAAGCCGACGCCCTCGCCGCGGCCGAGCGCGCTGACCGTGCGTTCCATGCGGCGGGCGCGCTCGGCGGTGCCGTATTTCTGTCTCGCATATTCGACATAGGCCATGCCGAGCCGGGGCATCTCGGCATGCAGCAGAAACGGCTCCCAGACGATCGACCAGGGCCGTCCGCGTCGCGACAGCACCCGCAACAACCGACAGATCGCCAGGCGCGACCACGGACATATCAGATCGTGCAGCACCGACAGATGCAGGACCCGGTCCGGTCCGGCGACGGACGCATCCGGGCGGCACGCCGACCCGATCGGGGGTACGGGCGCGGCGATGTCGGCTTCGTCGGGGCGAACGCATGCATTCACGGATGCCATCCTACGCGACAATCCCGCTAAGGTGAGCCCGAAAAATGCTTGATCAGACCCGGACCCCGATCCTGCGCGCGCCTCTCCCGACGGCCAGCCGGCCCGCCGGGCGCGTGCTGCGCCGCGTCGCCTGGTGCGAGCCGGCCGAGGCCTTCGTGGTGGCCCGGCGCGTGGCCCCCTCGGGGCTGAGTTTCCTCGACAGCGCCGATGCGCCGGGGCCACGCAGCCGCTGGAGCTATCTGGCCCTCGATCCGGAGCTGCGGCTGGTGGCCGAGGACCCGTCCGAGGCACCCGCGCGTCTGGCGGCGCTCGCCGGATGGCTGGCCGAGCGCGCCCGTCCGCCCGATCCCGCCGCACCGCCCTTCACCGGCGGGGCGGTGGGGCTGATCGGCTACGATGCGGCCTGCGCCCTGCACGGGTTGCGCTCGCGGCATCCGTCCGGCGAGCTGCCGGCGCTGCATGTCGGCCTCTATGACCGCGTGATCGCCTTTGACCGGCTGGCGCGGGAGGTCTGGATCGCCGCACCCGACCGGGCGGCGGCGGGGTGGCTCGAGGCGCTGCTGGAGGACGCGCGTGGGTCCGTGACAGAGCCCGCGAGCGTCGACAGGCTCGACTGGACGGCGGTTACCACGCCCGCACGCCATCGCGCGGCGGTGGCGGAGATCGTCGAGGCGATCGCGGCGGGTGCGCTGTTCCAGGCCAACTACACCACCGCCCATCGCGCGCCGCGTCCACCCGGGCTCGACCTCACCGCGCTGTATCTGCGCCTGCGCGGGTCGCTGGCCGCACCGTTCTCGGCCTTCGTCGATCTCGGCGGGGTGGGCGAGACTGCGCGCGCGCTGCTCAGCGCCTCGCCGGAACGCTTCCTGCGTCTCGATGCGGACGGCCGGGTCGAGGCGCGGCCGATCAAGGGGACGGCCGCACGCCTCTCCGACCCGCGCGCCGACGCCGCGGCCGCGGCCGCGCTTGCCGCGAGCGACAAGGACCGCGCCGAGAACCTGATGATCGTCGATCTGATGCGCAACGACCTCGCCCGGGTGGCGCGGATCGGCAGTGTGCGGGTGCCGCAGCTCAATGCGGTGGAATCGTTCGCCGCCGTGCATCACCTGGTGTCGTGCGTGACCGCCGAGCTGGCGCCGGGATGTGGCGCGGTCGACCTGCTGCGCGCCTGCCTGCCCGGCGGTTCGATCACCGGGGCGCCCAAGCGGGCCGCGATGCAGCTCATCGACCGGGTGGAGAACCGCGCCCGCGACGCCTATTGCGGCAGCGTGGTGCGGATCGGCGATGACGGGGCGATGGACAGCAGCATCGTCATCCGCAGCCTCGGCGTCGGCGAGCACTGGCTCGGCGCCGATGCGGGTGGTGGCATCACCGCCGGGTCCGACCCGCAGGCCGAGTACGACGAGGCGCAGCTCAAGCTCGCGCGGCTGATCGCGCCGTGAGGGTCTGGCTGAACGGGGCGCTGGTCGCGGCGGCCGAGGCGCGCGTCGATCCGGCCGATCGCGGCCTGCTGCTGGGCGACGGGGTGTTCGAGACGCTGCGCGTGGCGGAGGGGCGGATCGCGCATCTCGGCCGCCATCTGGCCCGGCTGCGGGGGGCGGCGGCATTCTTCGCCATGGCGTGTCCGGAGGCGGCGACCCTGGCCGGGGGGCTGGAGGCGCTGCGCGCGGCCGAGGCGCTGGTGGAAGGGTCGCTGCGGCTCACGCTCACCCGTGGCCCGGCGCCGCGCGGCGTGCTGCCGCCGGCGGCAACGCGCCCGACCGTGTTGATCACCGCGGCCCACGGCCTGCCGGCGGCCGCCGGCGGGTTGCGGCTGTGCATCGCGCGGTCGACGCGGCGCAATGCGTTCTCGCCGACCGCGCGCTTCAAGACGCTGAACTATCTCGATGGCATCGTCGCCCGGCGCGAGGCGCAGCAACTGGGGTGCGACGATGCGCTGCTGCGCAACACCGAGGGACGGCTCGCGGAGGCGACGGCGGCCAACCTGTTGTGGCGGGACCGCGACGGGGCGTGGTTCACGCCGCCGGTCGGCGACGGCGCGCTGCCGGGGATCCGCCGCGCGGTGCTGGTCGAACGCGGTCTGGTCGCAGAGCGGGGGCTCGACGATCCGGCGGCGATCACGTCGGCGATGCTGTGCAGCAGCCTCGCCGTGCTGGAGGTGGCGGCGCTCGGCGCGCGTGCGCTGGCACCGGATGCGGCGGCGCTGGCGCGCTTCCGCGAGGCAAGCGATCAGTCCTGATTTTGGCCCGGGACCTGGCTGGTCCCCACCTGTTCGAGGGATTGCGTCATGCCGCCCATCGACTGGGTCATGCTGCCCGGGGCGAGGCTCTGCTGGGCGGACGCACCGGTCGGGGTGGTTTCCATCGGCCTGGGCCGCCAGAAGGCGTTGGCGATGTCGTCGTGCAGGAACATCAGCTGCCGCTGCACCCAGTCGAGGAATTCATGCAGGCCGCGGATGATGATCTGCTCGATGGTCTGGTCGGCCAGGGCGGCGCGCAGCTCGTCGAGCCGTTCGAGGCAGCCCTCGGACCCGCGCAGGCTGTAATCGGTGCGCAGCTGGTTCAGCGCGCCGTAGACCTGTCGCAGCGTGAGCACGAGAGAGCGCGGGAAGGCGTTGTTGAGCAGCAGGAAGCCGGCGACCGAGGCCGGGTTGAAGGCGCCCTGCGGCATCGCGCGGCGGAAGGCGTGATAGCCGGCCGCCGCCCGCAGCACGGCGTTCCACTGGCTGTGATCGGCGGCCGAGCCGATCGCCGCGTCGCCCGGCAGCAGGGTGTGATACTTGATGTCGACCAGCCGCGTGGTCTGGTCGCCGCGCTCGAGATACTTGCCGATCGTGTAGAAATACCAGCCCTGGTCGCGGTAGAACGTGCCTTCGGTGATGCCCCAGTGCGTCTGGCACTGCTGCTTGAGCATCGCGCACAGGCCGGAGATGTTGGCGGCTCCGATATCGGCCGGGCGGAGCTGGCGCACGGTGTTGGTGAAGACGTTGATGTGGCTCCACATCTCGGTCGAGATCAGCGGCCGCAGGGTGCGGGCGTTCTCGCGCGCGACCATGATCATCGAGGCGATCGAGGTCGGGTTGTCGCGGTCGAGCACGTAGAAATCGCTGACCGAGCGGGCATCCGCATGCGCGTAGCGCTCGAAGAAGCGCTCCTCGTCGGCGTTGATCTGCACCACCGAGCGCCAGGCATTGCCGGCCGCACCGGTGCGGCTGAAGGTCTCGGTGACGTCGATGACGCGGGCGAGATTCTCGATCCGCTCCATGTAGCGGGCCAGCCAGACGATGCTCTGGGCATAGCGCGACAGCAGATGCAGCGGGCGGTCCGACACGAATGCAACCCCTTCCTTCACGCCAGCACCCAGGTGTCCTTGGAGCCGCCACCCTGTGAGGAGTTCACCACCAGCGATCCCTTGCGCAACGCCACCCGCGACAGGCCGCCGGGCAGCACCCAGGTCGATTTGCCGGTGATGGCGAACGGGCGCAGGTCGACATGGCGCGGCTCGATGCCGTCCTCGCACAGGGTGGGCGACACCGACAGCTTGATGACCGGCTGGCTGATGTAGTTGGCCGGATCGGCCTTCAGCCGGCCCCGGAAATCGTCGAGCTCGGCGCTCGAGGCGTGCGGGCCGATCAGCAGCCCGTAGCCGCCCGATTCGCCCACCGGCTTGACCACCAGCTCGGCGAGGTGGTCGAGCGTATAGGCCAGCCCCTCCGGCTCGCGGCAGATATGGGTGGGCACGTTGTCGAGGATCGCGTCCTCGTCGAGATAGTAGCGGATGATGCGCGGCATGTAGGCGTAGATCGCCTTGTCGTCGGCCACCCCGGTGCCAACCGCGTTGGCGATCACCACCTGGCCTCGCCGCCAGGCTTCCATCAACCCGCGCACGCCAAGCTGGCTGTCGGGACGGAACACGTCGGGGTCGAGGAAGTCGTCGTTGAGCCGGCGATAGATCGCATCCACCCGTCGCGGGCCGGCGACGGTGCGCATGTAGACGCGGTGCTCGTCGACGAAGAGGTCGTTGCCCTCGACCAGCGGCACGCCCATCTCGCGGGCGAGGAACACATGCTCGAAATAGGCCGAGTTGTAGATGCCCGGCGAGAGCAGCACGACCTGGGGCTCGTCGTAGCCGCGCCGCGCCGTCTCCGGCACCAGCTCGGCCAGGGCTGCGCGCAACTGGGGGCCATAGGCGTCGACGCTGCGCAGCTTGGCGTCGCCGATCAGGTCCGGCAGCACGCGCAGCATCATGTGGCGGTTCTCGATGACGTAGGACACGCCCGACGGCGTGCGCGCATTGTCCTCCAGCACCAGGAAGCGGCCGTTCTCGTCGCGCACCAGGTCGGTGCCGTTGACGTGCACATACACCCCGCCCGGCACGTCGAGACCGACCATTTCGGGGCGGAAATTGGCGTTTCCGGTTACCAGGTCGGCCGGCACGACGCCGTCGCGCAGGATCTTCTGGTCATGATAGATGTCGTGCAGGAACAGGTTCAGCGCCGCGACGCGCTGCTTGACGCCGCGCTCGACATGCGACCATTCGCGCGCCGAAATGATGCGCGGGATGAGGTCGAACGGCAGGATGCGGTCGATCGAATCCTTCTCCGAGTAGACGGTGAAGGTGATGCCGAGATTGAACAGCTCGGCCTCCGCCCAGGCCGCGCGGCGGCGCAGCTCGGCGATGTCCATCCCCGACAACCGCTCGCGGATCGCCGCCACCGCCGCATCCGAGGAGACGCTGCCATTGGCGATTTCGCAGAAAAATCCTCCCGGATCGTAACTCGACAGCAGGTCCGGATGGCGGGTGCCGCTGGCAGGAGCAGGGGACTCGCCCGTGTCGGGGGACTGCGGATGCTGGGCCAGGGGAGGGCGCCTTTCGCTTGGGTTCGCGGGCGGGTGCGGCCGGCTGGAGCGACCTGTCCCCGATGGAAGTCTGTCTGGTGAAACTCTTTTATCCAATGTTTACCCTTTTTGGGAAGAATGCCCCTCGCAGATATGAGGCAACGACATTTTCCCAGCGTCGAGACAGGCTGCGCGGAACACGCACGAGACGCGACATCGGGGCGGCGTTTCGGTTGCGAACATTGTCGGTTGTGCCATCATTGGGCACGGGAAGGTGCGTGAGTGCCATGCAGCCCGACGCCCGGATCAGAGGGGTAACAGGTGAGCGACAGCGTCAAACCGCGCAGACGTCCGGTGCGCGCCGCGGAGCGGACGTCTTCCGGGCCCGCCAGGACCGACGGGCCGTCGCAAAAGGCAGCCGATATCGTCGATCCGTCACCACAGACGTCCGCCAGCGCCGTTCTGTCGCCTTCCGAGCCGCCTTCGCCCGTTCCTGATGATGTGCCGCTGAACGATACACCGATGGACGCGCTGCGGGTGGATGGTGCGCCGGTGGAGGATGGGCCGCCGATCGATGTGTTGCGGGTCGATGTCGTGCCGGCCGATGCTGCTTCGGGTTGCGAGGTGCAACCGGCCGCAGAGGCGGTCGGCGAGCCTGCTGCCGATCCGGTCCCGTCCGCCGCGCCGCGCTTCCTTGCCGCGCTCTACGAGGCGTTGAACCCCGACATCGCTGTCGCGGTCGCCCGGGGTCATGTCGACGCCGAGGCCCACTGGTGGGATTGCGGCAGCGCCGAGGAGCGTGCCGGACACCGCCCGTCGCTCAACCATCCGCATCATCTTGCCCCCGCCCGCGCCGCCCGGCGTGACCCGGGCGGCGTCCCCGAGGCGGCGATGGACCGGTTCGATCCGGCCGGATACGGATTCCTCAACGCCGATCTGCGTCCGCTGATCAACCAGGACAGCCAGTTCGGCGTGCAGCATTTCCTGCGGGCGGGCATCACCGAGGAGCGTCCGGCGCCGGGCTGGCGGCCCAATGCCGGGCGGGGGGCGTCGGTCGCCGGGCTGCTGTCGCGGCCATGTGGTGTCGATCTGTATGCGCCGTTCGGCTATTTCGGCCCGATCGGGCGCCTCGCACGGCGCCTCGCTTTCGCCCTCGCCGGAAGCGGCCAGCCCTTCACGCTGCATGCCTACGATCAGGGCGGTCCGCATCCGCGCGTGCCGCATGTCGAACGCGGCCGGCCCGGCAGCCATCGGGTCAGCCTGATCCTGTGCGAGCCGATGCTCCTGCAGGCTCTGGTCGACAACTACCCGTTCGACCATTTCGCCGACAGCTATGTCATCGCCCTGTGGCCGGGGGAGTGGCGCCGGATGCTGCGGCAGGTCTCGCCGGTCGAGAGCGCGCTCGACGAGGTCTGGGTCGGCGGCGCGGCCCAGCAGACCGCGCTGTCGGGCCATCTGCGCGCCCCGGTGCATCGGCTGCGGCTGCCGGTCGGTCAGGTCGGCAGCGATGCCGCCCGGCTGGCGGCGCGCGCCGAGCTCGGCCTGCCGCCGCAGGCACGCTGCGTGCTGTTCTCGCTCGATGATCTGGCTCCGCCCTGGTCGGATCGGCCGATGCTCGATGCGGCGCGTGCCCAGCTCGGCCGTGTGATCGAGGCCTTCCGCCACGCCACGGGTCTCGGCGACGCCCTGTTGCTGGTCCAGGCGCCGCGCGAGCCGGTGGCGGCCGAAATCGCCGCGATGCTCGAGGAACTCGACGACGAACGTATCGTGGTGCTGGCAGGGCCGGACATGCTGCAAGCCGATCGCCAGGTCCAGGATGCAGCCGACATCCTGCTATGTGGCGATGGCGGGCTGGCCGCCGAGCTGCGCGCCGGCGCCTTCCTTGCTTCGGCGCGCCCGGTGCTCGCGGCAGCGGGCGCGCTGGCGCTGCCTGGCGTGGTCGATGTCGCCGCCGAAACTCTGCCGTTGACGTTCGGCAGCCCCTGGGCGCGCCGGCTGGACATGCCCGTGTTCGAGCCTGCCGCGCTGTCGGCGGCCCTGGTCGGCGCCATCACCGGCCCGGTTGCGGCGGCCGCGGAAATCGATCCGCTGGCGGAGGAGGCGGACTTCGCCGCCGATCTCGCCGGCCGGATCGCCGCACTCGGTCTCGATACGCCACCGCTGCCCTTCGCCCGGTATCTCGGCGCCGGCAGCGCGCTCGGGCAGGCGCCGATCTTCGAGAAGCTGCGGCCGCGCAGTCGCGACCGCATCGAACGCCTTCGCGAGCGCCCGTTCTTCGACGTGCTGCTCGTCGCCGGCGGCCACGACCTGCCCGTGCGGATCGGGCGCAGCCTGTCCGCCCTCGCCGAGCAGTCCTATCCGCTGCTGCGCATCCATCTCGTCACCGCCACCGATACGATCGATCCGGCGTCGCTGCCGGTCCCGGCCGGGGTGGTGCTGCCACGTGCGGGGCTGGACATCGCGCAGGCGCTGCGGGAGGCCGCCTCGGCCTGCGCGGGCAGCCATGTTGTGGTGCTGGAAGCGGGCGCAGTGCCGAAGCCCTGGGCGCTGACGGAATTTGCCATCGGTGCCGACAGCCACCCTCAGACCACGTTCTATGCCGACAGCGACAGCATCGGCGAAGGGTCTGCCCCGACGCCGCGCTCGCACCGGGCCGGCCAGCCGGTCAGCCTGAACTCGTTGCTCGATCTGGGCCCGATGCTGTGCATGCCGCGCGCCGTGTTCGCCACCCTGCCGGTGCCTTGCGGCGTCGGGCGGGATGCCGTCTTCGCCTTTGCTGCGGCGCTGATGGCGCGCGCCCGGCCGATCGAGGCCCTCGACGAGGTGCTGAGCAGCGTGCCCGACCTCGCGCCCGCCGACCATACGCAGTTGCGCGCCGAGCTGATCGCCGAGCTGGCCAGCGTCGCCGGCGCGCGTCTGCTGACCGACCCGCGCAGCGGTGTCACCCGCCTTGCGCCGCCGGTCGAAAGCCTGCCGCCCGTCACCCTGGTGGTCACGGCCGCCAAGGAGTCCGAACTGCCGGCGGCACTGGCGTTGCTGCGGCGCCTGGCGGACACGGCCTATCCCGATCTGCGCCTGGCGCTGGTTGCCGATCACGCGCTGGAGGGGCGCATCGATGCTGCGGCGGCCGGGCTTGCGTCCCTGTCCGTGTTCTTTGGCGACGGGCGGGGTGGGGCGGTGGCGTTGCGCCAGCGCGGCCTGATCGGTGCGACGACGCCGCTGGTCGGGTTCGTCGATCCGGGTGCGGACGGTGCCGGGCCGGAGGTGGCGGGTCCAGACTGGCTGGCCGAACTGGCCGAGCCCGCCCTGTCGCCCGGTTTCGGGGCCGCGGGCGTCGCGGTCGCCGCCGGCGGTCCGACACCCGCCGGGACCACTGACGTGACCGCCGTCGATGGGGCCTGCCTGCTGGTCGATCGCATCGTCGGCCTCGAGGCCGGGGGGTTCGCGCCCGCCTTCGGCCGCTCGGCCGATGTGGCGCTGTGCCTCGCATTGCGGGCCCAGGACATGCGCGTCGTGGTGGTGCCGGGGGCCGGCACGGTCCGGCCCGCCGGCGACATCGCAGCACTGCTGGTCGAGCTGGAGGCCGAATGGGGGGCGTTGGTGCCCGAGGATTTTGCCCGCAGGCAGCGGCCGCTGCGTCGCCGCGTGCCGGCGCATGCGGGCGGCCACGCATCAGCCGATCCGCGGCCTGCGGCGTCCGCGCCGCCCGAACCCGTCGCATCGGCTGTGCCGCCATCGCCGGCCGAGACTCCGCGTCGTGCCGGTGGCTGGCGTCGGTCGGTCTGACCGCCGGCCCGACGGCCACGGTGAGGCATGATGTCCGTCCCTGCGTCGGCGTGGTCGGCGGCGGCGTCAGCGGCGCGATGCTGGCGCGACATCTGCGCGCCGATCATCCCGGGCTCGACCTGCGCGTGGTGGTGATCGAGCCCCGCGCCATCCTCGGCGCCGGGCTCGCCTACGACACCGACGATCCCGATCACCGGCTCAACATCCCCGCCAGTCGCACCGTCCTGCTCGAGGAGGCGCCCGAGGCTTTCGCTGACTGGCTGCACTCCGACGCCGATGGCGACGACGACCCGGAGGCGGTCGCGGCCGACGGGCAGGTCTTTCCGAGGCGTCGCGTCCTCGCCCGCTACATCGCGCATCTGCTCGACGGGCTGGCGGTCGAGCATGTGCGGGCGCGCGTGCTCGGCTGCGAGGCGGAGGCGTCGGGCTATCGCCTCGTGCTGTCGGATTCGCGCCGGCTCGACGTCGACCATCTGGTGCTGGCCGCCGGCCATCCGCCGCCGGCCGTGCCGGGCGAACTCGCCGCCCTGCCGTCCGCGCTGCGCATCGACGATGCGTCGCGCGGGTGGCCGGCGGTCGCGCCGGCCGGGCTCGATCCCACCGCCCCGATCGCGGTGATCGGCACCGGGCTGACAGCCTGCGACGTGGTGGCCGGGCTGGGGGCGGCCGGGCATCGCGGCCGGATCACCATGATCTCGCGCCACGGGCTGCTGCCGCGCCGCCGCACCGTCTATCCGACCGAGGCCAGCTTCGATTTTCTCGACCCGCCAGAGACCTCGGCGCTGGCGCTGCTGCGTCGGATCCGCGCGGTGCTGCGCCTCCTGGCCGCGACGGGGTGCTCGTGGGAGCTGGCGATCGACTCACTGCGCCGGCAGGGCGGCGGTGTGTGGGCGGCCCTGCCGGAGGCCGAGCAGCGACGCCTGCTGCGTCATCTGCGGGCCTTCTGGGACGCGCACCGGTTCCAGGGCGCGCCGCAGATCGATGCGTGGCTCGACCGCCTGCGCGTGCGCGGCCAGCTCGAGGTCGTGCGGGCCCGGCTGCGCGGTGCCGGGGTGCGGGACGGGCGCGCGGAGCTGGTGGTGTCGACCCGGCAGGGGGAGGTGCGTCTTGCGGCCGGTCTGGTCGTCAACTGCACCGGGGCATCATGGCGCCGGCTGATCGAGACGGATCCGCTGTTGTCGGCGATGGCGGCGGCGGGGCTGCTGCGCGCCGATCCGTGCGGCCTGGGCCTCGCGACCGACAGCGCCGGCCGCGCCCTGGGCGGCGACGGGCGTGCGTCTGCGAGGCTGTGGGTCGCAGGACCCCCCGCGCGCCACGCCTTCGGCGAGCTGATGGGCCTGCCGCAGGTCTCGTCGCAGCCGCGCCTGGTTGCGGCCGGCATTGCCGCCAGCCTCGCCGCGCAATAGAACCAGCGGACGCCAGGATGGGTGGCCGAGTGGTTTAAGGCAGCGGTCTTGAAAACCGCCGTACGTGCAAGCGTACCGTGGGTTCGAATCCCACCCCATCCGCCAGAATGAGAAAAAAAGTCTGCTATCTTAGTAAGTTATCTGGGATCTGTCGATCCGTCCCATCTCCGGTCCCACCTTAGGACTTGCGTTGTCGTGCGTCGTTCTGCGCCGTGAGCCTGTCGCCGGGAAGTTTGTCCTTGCACCCAGCATGCCCCTCTTCTAGAACGGATTAAGAACATCGGTTGTGACCCGATCCTCGATGGTGATCCCGTCGATGCTCTGATGTCACTACCCGTCCGCTCCGGGTTCGCCCTGAGCGGCATCGCCTGGACTACCCTCCCCAACAACCGACTTCCCCGCCGTATCGAGCCTCGGTGCGGTGGATCTGAAGAAGACGGCCGATGATCGGTCGCCGAGTGTGAGGAGCAGGGTGTAGTGAGCGACGAACACGGTTTTTCCGACGAGGGGCGCTTTGTCACGCGCATCGAGGCCGCACGGATCCACCTGCGGTGCGACGTGACGACGATCGATCGCAGGGTGGCCGATGGATCGCTGCGTAAATACAAGTTCGGCAGGCGCACGTTGTTCCGGCTCAGGGATGTCCTGGATCTGGTCGTCGCTGAGCCGGCATTGCCGATTCGGACCGACCGGCACGCCCGCCTGCGCAAAGCGTCGCGCGGCAGCGCCGATGTGCTGACCGGATGGCCGGCCGTGTTCATGCTGGGCATCCCTCTGCTGATGGTAATGGCAGCACTGGCTCTTCAACATCGGTGATCGATATCGCCGCCGATCGAATTTTCCGGCTCGGCGGCGTCGAACTTCCCCGTTCCGTCGCGCAGGGTGTCGCGGTCGACAGCCACTGCGGAGCGCGACGAGGCATCATCCGCCTGGAATTGGGCGCCGCCCGATAATCGAGCCAGACCAGATGGTATGACCGGCATTCCGACGTGCCGATTGTTCCACCCGGCCGCGGCGATGAACCTCGAACGCTAAGTCGCTCGAAGCGCGGCGTTCTGTCGGGCCACCAGCCCCTCCAGGACGGTTGCCACGGTCTTGAGGGAGTCGCCGTCGAGGAGCGTGAGAGCGGCGTCGATCCGGGTGCGTAGCTCCGCCTCGTCTCGCGGGACCGATGCCGACTGCCCCAACACCTCGCCGACGGGCATTTCGAGCACGGCGCAGATGCGGAGCAGGGTCGTCAGGTCCGGCTCGTGCTTGTCGATCACGTAGTTCGCATAACGTGTCTGGACCAGACCGGCGCGACGAGCGACCTCCGAGTCGGACCACCCGAGCTGACGCGCACGCGTGCGCAGACGTTCCCCAAGACCCTTCATGGGAGGGTTCTCGGCTGACCGGACGGATCCGTGCCAACGCTATTGCATGTTAATAACTACCACGTAGTATGGTCACTCCACGTCGTGCCCCTGGAGTGATCCTCATGCGATCCCGGCTGAATTCATGCGTAGAGCCTCCGCCCGGATCGGTTTTCGTGAACTCCAGACCTTGGTTTACCGCAGGTGGAGGCAGCTCGGAGTCGAGGCCTCGGACCCTTTCCGGCTTTCCGCCGAGAGCGGCATGGGCTGCCTTGTGCCTCCTGCTGCTTTGTGGCTGCACGACGATCGGCCCGACGGCTCAGATCCTGCCCGGCCCCGGCAAGACGTTCGAGCAGTTCACCGCCGACCAGACCGCCTGCACCACCTACACTGACGCGCAGATCAAGCCGCTCGCCGACCAGAACTCCCGCCAGCAGCTCGGCGCGCTGGCGCTCGGCACCGTGCTGGGTGCGGGCCTGGGGGCCGGTCTCGGCGGAGCGATCGGTGGCGGCCACGGTGCCGGCATCGGCGCGGCGGCGGGTGCGCTCGGCGGGACCGCGATCGGCGCCGACGCCACGGGATCGAGTGATCCCGTGCAACGCCTGCAGGTCATGTACGATAACGACTACACCGCCTGCATGGTCGCACGCGGCAACCGGCTCCCGGCGCCGGTCGTGCAGCAGACGGTCGTGGTGGCTCCGCCCGCCGTGATGGTGCAGCCGGCACCCTATGTCGTGCAGCCCGCACCCTACGTGGTGCAGCCATCTCCGGTGGTGACCGCGCCATGACCGCCACGATTCACTCCGCACATGAGCCGAGCCGGTGGCAGAAGCTCGTCCCGCCGGGGCTCATTACCGGTATCGCGAGCGCGCTGCTCGCGATACCGGCTGCTCCTGCCCACGCCGACGATACGCCCGGTCTCACCGGGCCGGCGGCGGGTTACGTGCAGCACATGCTGACCGACGGTGAGCTGATCCGCTGCTACGATCGCGCCGGGCACGACATCAACTGCCAGATGAAGCTCCACAGCGTATGGCCGCATCTCTTCTACGGCGATGCGAACGGCCACGGGCCGAACTCGGACGTGCTGGCGATCACCTTCTACAACAACGACCCAACCGGCGACGCCCAGATGCTGTCGGTCGCCTATTTCCGCCGGGATGGGGGTCGCTACCGCTACGTCCGCAGCTTTCCCAAGGTGTTCATGGGTGACATCGCGCCCGGCACCAGCGTGGTGTTTCGCGACGGCCATGTCAGCTTCACCGGCCTGACGTTGCGTCCGCAGGACGACTACCACAATCCCCAGGGCCGCACCCGCTACGTGCTGGACCTGCGATGACCCGGCCGCACCGTCTCTCGCCGTATCCCTGCTCGGACAGGATGTGATCGCATGGACAATCCCGACCTTGACCTGAAGCGTCTGGAAGACCGGCTGCGCGAGTTTCTCGGGCGGCCTGTCGAGCTCGCCGGCGCCGCCGCACTCTGCGCCCTGCTGGCCGGCACCCTGCCGTATGCCCATCGCGATCACACCTTCAACGCTTCGATGTCGCAGTACGGGTTCGACGGCTTCGCCGTGCTCGGCTTCCTGCTGTATGCGACCGTCTTCGCCTACGGCCTGGCTTTCCTCGGCCGGCTTCGGCCGCAGCTCGGACTGCCATGCTTCTGGTGCGACCGGGCGAGTTTCTGGCTCACCCTGTTCGCGCTGGTGCGCACCTATGTGTTCCTCGAGCAGGTCGAGGTCTCGTCGGGCGGGTTCTTCTTCTTCGGCTGGTCGTCCTCGATCTCCTTCTCGCCGGCGATCGGGGTGCTGTTCCTCGCGGTGGCGCCGATCCTGCTGTGGCGGGCGCGGACGGTGGAGAAACGCGCCGCCAGCCCCGAGGCGATCGCCGCACCGGCCGGCGGGGAGATGCCGTGAAGCGACGCCTCGGGTCGGCCTGCTTGGCCGGTGTGCTGGTCGTCCCGCTCACACTGTCCGCCTGCGGCGGGGGATCTGTCGCCGACGGCAGCACCGAGCCGGTGGACCTCGCGCAGTTCAACGAGAGTTCGGACCGCTTCACGGTGCTCAGCACGCTCGGAGAGCCGGCGGGCAGCGTCACCCATGAGCACCGGCGCTGCGACATCTACAAGCTCTACACCTCCGGGCTCGGTGCCGGCGGCAAGGCGGCGGTCAAGGCAGCCGAGGTGCTGACCTCGGTCGCCACGCTGGGTCTCGCGCAGATCATCTGGGCGCCGGTCCGCGCCGGCACCCGGCCCAAGCAGCACACGGTGCTGATGTGCTACGCGGCCGACGAGAAGCTGGTCGAGATCTTCGACAAGAATCCCAATGACGACAGCCCGCCCGAGGTGCGGATCGTCAACCAGGCCCTCTACGCGACACCGGTCGCGATCACCGCCGTCAGGGCCGCCACCGAGGCACAGCAGCCGCCGATCACGCTGTCGCCGGCCTCGGGCCCGGTCACTGGTAGCGCCCCGGCCGACACGCCGGCACCGGTCACGACACCGGCCGCAACGCCGATGGCGGCTCCGGCGGCCGGCACCATCAGCCTCGCCAACGTCTCGCGCGAGGCGATCGACGGGCCGAACCAGGTGCATCCCGGGCAGGTGATCGTGCCCGAGCACGCCTCCGCCGACGATCTCAACACGCTGAGCGCGATGCGCTCGCAGCGCGCCAATGCCGCCGCGACGGCAGCCCAGAAGGACGGCACGTCCCTTCCGCAGGATGCGGCCGTGGCCCCGCCCTGAGACAGGCGGATGTCCGGCGCACCCGCAACCGCAAACCCTGAGGCCGCACATGTTTGCTTTCTTCGGCGCGATGATCGGCATCTTCCTGGTCACCGGCATGGTCGCGGCGATGCGAACCTCGGCCATGGTGCCGCTCTTCTTTCTGATCGCCGGCCTCTGTCTGGGAGGGCGCTGGCGATGAGTGCGGCGGAACATCAGTATCTGGCGGAACGACGTGCGCAGTATGCCCAGCAATTCGGCGGGATCGAAGCCGAGCACCGCAGGAACCTGGCGGCGGCCTATGTCGGCGTCAGCATCGTCGACTTCATCTGCGGCGTGCTGATCCGCCATGGATGGCACCCGATCGTCATGTTCATCCTCGCCATCGGCATGATCGGAACGATCAGGCAGGCCCAGACGGCCTGCGACGCCGACACTGAGCGCCGGATGGCGCTCGGAATCGAATAGGCAGCCACCGCGACGCGCCGCGGGATCGGACCCCGCCGGATCGCTCCGGCGGGGCCTTTCCTCACTCGTAGTCGTGGAAGTCCGCGCCCGGCATCGCCTGCCATTGCGGCATGCGGCCGAACGGCTCGCTCGCGGGCGGCGGTGCGAACTTGGTGCAGCTCAACGCCACGAGCATGTTGAGTCGGCTGATCCGCAGCAGGCCCCGCAGCACCGTCACCGCATCGTTGACCCGGTCGACCACCAGCGGGGCATCCCAACCGATGGGCGGCCGGGGCACGAAGTGTCGCGCCATGCCGGACAGGCTGAAATCCCCGCTCGCCGCGCCCAGGTCGAACAGCTGACCCGTGCGATAGAGACAAAGCCGCCTGGGTTCGAGGTCCCACGGCCCACCCAGCAGGCCGTGAAGGAAGGACATATGATACCCGGCGAGACACAGCGGCGGTGCCGCATCCCCGGGCAGGATCGCCCGGAAGAGCTGGTCGTCCACGCTCAGAGCCGGCTGGCCGTAGTTGTCGGCTGCTTCCTCGAGCCGTCCGATCTGCCAGTTCGGCTCCCGTCGCGGCGGCACCGGCTGGCCTTCGCGCAATTCGATGTCCACCCAGCCCAGCATGACCGGCTGGCCCACCCGCGGCGGCCGGGCCAGCAGCTCGGCCGGGACGATGTCGAAGACGCGGACGATCCCCTCGCGCCATCGCGACAGGACCTTGCCCAGTCCGGCATGCCCGCTCATGAGCACCCTCCTTCCCGCGCGATGGTCCTGACCAGATCGTCGCAGAGCGCCCGCAGCCGGGCGGGCTGGGCGAGCAGGTCGAGGTGCATGAGCACTGGCACGATGCCCTGCGCGGCATAGACCGCGAGGCGGCGGTCCAGACGCGCCAGCCACAGGCGCTCGTCGTCGTTGCGGGTGATTCGGTCCGAGCCGCAGCAGCCCACCACCTCGATGAAGCGCCGGGCCGCACCACAGCGAAGCGTGAAATCGGCGCGATGACGCGCATCGCGTGCCCGGATCGGCTGGTGCAGGTCGAGCGCCATGCGCGGCTTCAGCCGTGGTGCCAGCATCTCGTAGACGATCCGCTCCGGCAGGCTGTCGAGCACGGTGCCGTCGCGGGCCACGGAGCCCGACTTTGGCAGGTCCGGCCAGCGCGCGGCAGCGGTGTCGTGGACGCGTTTCCAGTCGCGCGGACCGGATTCATTGATGAAGACCAGGTGATTCGCGGCCGGCCCGGCGTGGCGGCAGATGTGGGCGTTGGGCGGCGCGCCCAGCTGCCGGGCGAGATCGCGATAGAGCATCAGGTCGGCTTCGGTGGGCAGGACGCAGGCGGGGATGCGCCCGCGCCGCGCGTTGCTGTCGGAATAGGTCGAACGAGACATTTTAGTTCCTGTTATGTTCTTCGATTGAGAGACAGACCTGCACGCCCGGGCCTGGAAGGATGCAGTGGCGATGTGGACGGCGTGGTGACGGTTGCCGGAGCCGGTGGCGATGACGTCCCGCTCAGGCGGGGAGATGGCGGAGGGCGGCTGCGGGGCGCTCAGGCGGCGGGGCGCGGAGATGAGGTCATACGATCGGCGTGGGCGCGCGAGACCGCGCCAGACGACGACTGCCGGATGTCGGTAGGCAGACCGACACCCACGAGCCGAGACCGCCCCCACTCGGAGGACGACCGGACCCGATCCACCCCATTCCCTGGGGTGACAGGCGTTATGACCCGATCATGAAATGCCCGAACCGAAGGGAAGCAAGCACGCATCCGGGCTCCATCGATGGCGCGGTGAGCGCGCCACCGCGTACGCCGTCGCCGACACCCCAGGAAATCGCGCCGTGTGATCGTCAGGAGATAGAGCGCGAGCAATCTGGCCCAGCACGCCTCATCCAGGCACTGCTCGCTGACATCCTGACCACGCTCGCTCAGGAGTTATGACCTTCGGAAAACCACACACGGCGCGGTTCACTGTCCTGCGTCCTGCGGGTTGCGAACGCATGGTTCGGCGCTCCCTGTATAGGTGATCGTCTGCGTCACCCGGGCGCCGGAGGCGGTCAGCTTGTCCCGCCATGCCATCAGTCCCTCGGTGAAGTCGGCTGGCAGCGGCGAGTCACAGGCCTGCGACGAGTAGACGCTGCTGTCGACGTATCTGTCGCCATGGCTGTTCTCGCCACGCTCGAGCTCGACGAACACGATGATGCCGTCGGTTGCCGCAGCGTTCGACCAGAACAGCCATTTGGTCGATTCGACGACGCCGCGAAAAGAGCCGTCCGCCTCGATGCCACCGGCCGGCGTGTTGCGCACCCGATCGCCGCCGTAGCTCAGATAGCCTCCGGTGGCACCACTGTAGATGCCGGCAGCGAGGCTCTTTCCGTCAGATCCGGACATCCAGGGCACCGTCGGAGCGGCGAAGACACGATACACATCGCGCTTGAGCCGTGGATCCTCGTGCAGCACCCAGACCCTCTGACCGACATAGGCCTTCATCCAGGTCAGATCACCGAGATGATGCGGTGCCGCGTGGGCGTTCGCAGTGGCGATCAGTGCGACAAGCGACAAGTGGGCGAGGGCACCCCCGCCGGGCCGTCCGCAGCGCACGAATACCCCTCGACTGGCTACGACCATTGCAGTTCGTCCCCGGCTGTCTTGATAACCATCATAATCGGCTGTCTGGAGACGGTTTTGGCGCGACAGCCCGATGGGGTATGCAGCCAGGGAAAACCGTGATTCGTCGCGTATGCGAAGACCTGACGAGACAGCGATGTGGGCCTCGACCACCCATGCGCAGTATAGCCGTAAGGCTGCGAGCTATGGAAACGACCTGACCGACCCGGAATGGACGATCCTGCGCCCGTGCCCGCGGCTGTCCGGTGTGGGCGCAAAACACGCCAGGCCGATGCCGATGCGCGAGGTCGCGGGCGCCATCTGCTATGTCCCGTGGCGGCATAGCGTGGCGCTGACACCGTCCCGCCTTGGCGGAGGGGGGTATCGCTGCTTCGCCCGTCTGCACGATGACGGCACCCTGGAACTGCCAGTCAGACGAGACCGACGTACAGGGCCGCATCAGCCGGTGTGGCGACGAACTGGTCCGCACCGCGCTTTCGCTTCTGATCCGCAGCACCAGAGGGTCGGCGCTGCGAGCGTGGGCATGAACGGCCAGGCGACCCGGCATGGCGCGGACGCATGTCGCTGTGGCCCGCAATCTGGCGGTGTCCGGCACCGCATCTGGGCTGACGGCAGCGAGTTCCGATGGAGCAAGCCGGCCGCAGCAGTTCGACTCTCAGCGCATGACGAAAAACGTTCGAGTTTTCGCCTGACCAACGAGCCAGTGTCGGGGGCCTTCAGGCGGATGGAGGGCAGGTTCCGGATCGCCCCGTCCCTGGTCGAACGGCGCGCGATGGAGGGTTCGGGTGAGCCGTGTGCCCTGCTTCATGTCATGGAGCATGTATGTCGACTGGCGGTCGGCCGTCGCGCCCTCGCGCTGCTGGCGAGCTCGGGCACGCTCCAGGATGCGGTGAACCGTCGCCTCGTGCTGCCAGGTGGACAGCTCGATCGGGTCGGAGGAACCCGGGTCGGCGACTTTGACCATGAGGGGTCTCCGAGGCCTTGTTCAGCAGCTCTCGTTCGGAATACGAACGAAAATGTTCAACCATCGTTTGCCGGGCTCTCGGATCGGCTGTGAGCTGAGTCAGGGCGTCGGATAAATGACTTGATTTCAGTATGTTATCCAGAGACAGGCGACCGCCAGGGAGCCGCATCGGAACGGCCGACAGCCGTCCTGACACGACCATTTTTCGGTGCTTGCACCAAAAATGCGGTATCGTGCCCTCCCTAGAATCTCCCTCTTTCTCGTCTGTATTCCTGGTCTCTTTCTCCACATAATTCGTTTCGCCTTCACTCGTTTGAGGCGACGTCGGCTGAAATGTGACCCAGGAACGGGTCGTAAAGCCGGGAGATCATGGCGGACCGTGCCCGTGGAGGCTCTAGGAAGCCCGTCCGCTGGGACTCGGCGTCTCGCTGGTCCTGACCAGCGCCTTTTCGGGGCGATGCCCTCCACGGCCTTCTGAGGGGGACTTTTGGGCGGCTGTCGGGAAGAGTGGTTAAATGCGGGATAACCGACAGAGTCAGGGTAGTTTCGGTAGCTGGGAAAGGGGGGGTTGTCGTCCTGTTGGCACGACAGAGTCAGGGTAGTTTCGGTAGCTGGGAAAGGGGGGGTTGTCGTCCTGTTGGCACGACAGAGTCAGGGTAGTTTCGGTAGCTGGGAAAGGGGGGGTTGTCGTCCTGTTGGCACGACAGAGTGTGAGCTGCTGCCGGTTTCGTGGACACGCGGCGTAAGCGCGCGGTGAACCGCGCCGGGTTTGTCGGAGGCCATAGCTCTTGAGAGAGTGTGGTCATGACGAAGACCGCGCGGTTCGCCTGGTTTTGGAGCAACAAGGCGAGCATCCGAGCCAATGGGCGGCGCTCAGTTCGGTGGCGGCCAAGCTCGGCTGCTCGGGCGAGACGTTGCGCAACTGGGTTCGCCAGGCCGAGCGTGACAGCGGAGCGAGGCCAGGCCCGACGACGGCCGAGACGGAGCGGATCAAGGCCCTGGAGCGCGAGGTTCGCGAGTTGCGGCAGGCCAACGAGATCCTACGCAAGGCGTCGGCTTATTTTGCCCAGGCGGAGCTCGACCGCCCACTGAAGCGATGATCGCCTTTATCGAAGAGCATCGTGAGGTCTACGGTGTCGAGCCGATCGCGCGTGTCCTGCCGATCGCCCCGTCGACCTATCACGAGCATGCGCTCCGGGCCCGCGATCCGCAGCGGCGTCCGGCTCGCCAGCGGCGCGACGAGGCTCTGTGCGACCCGATCCGGCGCGTGCATGCGGAGAACGTCTCCGTCTACGGCGTGCGCAAGGTGTGGCGTCAGCTGCGACGCGAGGGTGTCGCGGTGGCCCGCTGCACGGTCGGCCGGCTGATGCGCCAGATGGGCCTGCGAGGCGTGATCCGCGGCAAGGGGGTCCGGATCACGATCCCCGACAGGGCCGTGGTATGCCCGCTCGACCGCGTTCATCGCCAGTTCCGCGCGCCCGCACCGAACCGGTTGTGGCTGAGCGACTTCACCTATGTCTCGACATGGCAGGGGTTCGCCTATGTCGCCTTCGTCATCGACGCCTTTGCTCGACGCATCGTTGGCTGGCGGGTCTCGCGCGACATGAAATCGGACTTCGTCCTCGATGCCCTCGAGCAGGCGCTGCATGAACGAAGGTCGGCGGGCCAGAGCGGGCTGGTGCATCATTCGGACCGAGGATCGCAATATGTCAGCATTCGCTACACCGAGCGCCTCGCCGAGGCCGGCATTGAGCCCTCCGTCGGCAGTGTCGGCGACAGTTACGACAACGCGCTTGCCGAGACGATCAACGGCCTGTTCAAGGCCGAGGTGATCCATCGGCGCAATTCATGGCGCCTTATCGAGGAGTGTACCGCCCGCAGATTGTGAGACACCGATCTGAAGCCTACGCGGCGACGGCCGCGAGTGGAAGCTGCGCGGCGCGGATTGCGGCCGGTGGCCG
>NZ_JACHXV010000006.1 GCF_014192375.1 Endobacter medicaginis
GCAGTCACGGTCGGTCAGGGCGTGGATTTTGGTCGTGCGTCCGCCACGGGAGCGGCCGATGGCCTGGCGGCACTCCCCCCTTTTCCACCCGAAGCACAGCGATGCGCTTTCACGGCGGAGGAATCGATCAGGATTTCGGCGGGCGGTCCGCCGGCTGTGGCAAGCGCGTGAAACAGGTTCGACCACACACCCTTGGCAGCCCAGCGCCGGAAGCGATTGTAGAGCGTCTTGCGCGGCCCGTAGACGGCCGGTGCGTCCTTCCACCGGCACCCGGACAAAAGGACATGGATGATGCCGCTGACCACGCGCCGGTCATCGACGCGGGGCTTGCCGCGCGTGTCGGTCGGAAGATGCGGCTCAAGTCGGGCGAACTGGCGATCGCTGAGCCAGAAATGGTCTCGGTCCAACGGTGGTCTCCTTCCGGGGACCTTGAATCACGTCGAAGCCATCGTGGGAATCCACTTTATGGGTCCCAGCCCTACGGCTTCTTTCTGCCCTGCGCGGGATTGTCTGTCATTGCTGTCGCTTTCGGGTTTCCGACCGCCGATATCTTCACAGTGATCGCATATCTCTTTTTTGTCATTTACGTTGCCGTCGGTATCTACTTCACCAATCAGACATTCCGGGGCCGCTCCGAGGCGCGCGCGGCGCTCCAGCGGGAGATGGAGACGGTACAGGTCTTCCTGCGCGAATACGAGGAAGGCACGCCGGACTGGCTGTGGGAGACCGAAGCGCAGGGCCGGATCGCACGCGCCAACCGCAACATGGCAACCGCTCTCGGACGCGGGACGGACGGGCTGCATGGCCAATCGCTCGCGGGCTGTTTCGGCACGCTGACGCCCGATGCGGCGGACAAGCTGGCACATCACCTCGCCCACGCGACACCGTTTCGCGATCTCGTCGTCGCCGTCGGCGATGCCCCTGCGCCACGGTGGCTGAGCCTTACCGGACATCCCGTCTATGACGAACAGGGCCAGCCGGCCGGTTTCCGCGGCATCGGGCGCGACATCACCACCCAGCATCAGGCGCAGAGCGATATTGCCTTCATGGCCGAACATGACGGCCTGACCGGCCTTCTGAACCGGCCGGCCTTCCTGGCACGCCTGGCCGATGCAGCCGCTTCCGGCACACCCGTCACCCTGGCCCTGATCGATCTCGACAATTTCAAGGCCGTCAACGACACCTATGGCCACGCAATCGGCGACCTGCTGCTGCGACAGACCGCGCAGCGCCTCGCTGCCGCCGGGACAGGCATCGTCGTCGCCCGTCTCGGCGGCGACGAATTCGCCGCCATGGTGATCGATGCCGGCCCGGACCAGGCCATACCGCGCCTCGATGCGTTGCATCGCAGCCTGTCGGACAGGGTGACGTCACCCGACATCGTGCTGACGCCGGCTGCGAGCATGGGCCTGACCTGTCTCGCCCCCGGTGGCGGCGACCACCAGCAATTGATGCTTCAGGCTGACCTCGCCCTCTACAGCGCGAAGCGCGAGGGCAAGAACCGCTTCAGGCTGTTCAGCGTCGCGATGGAGCAGGACTATACCGAGCGTCTTCGCTGCGAATCCGAACTCGGCGATGCGATCGCACGCGGCCAGATCATCGTCGCGTATCAGGCGATCGTCGATGTCGTCAGCGGTCAGACCGTCGCCTGCGAGGCGCTCGCCCGCTGGCAACATCCCGAGCGTGGCCTGCTGCTCCCCGGCGCCTTCATCGAGATCGCCGAACGCATCGACCTCATCGACCATATCGGCGAACGCGTCCTGCGTGTCGCCTGCCACGAGGCGGTCAGCTGGAACAGCCTGATCCAGGTCAACGTCAACCTCTCGCCGCGACAGCTCCAGCGCGGCAATTTCGTGCGCATCCTCGCCGAGGCCCTGCACGACAGCGGCCTGCCGCCAACGCGGCTGGGGATCGAGGTGACGGAGCGCACGCTGCTCGATGACGACGAGAGCACGCGCCGGCAGCTCGCAGATATCCGCGCAATGGGCGTCAAGCTGATCCTGGACGATTTCGGCAGCGGCTATTCGTCGCTGAGCTATCTACAAGACATCGATGTCGATGGCATCAAGATCGACGCCAGCTTCACCGGCAAGCTCGGCTCCAACAAGGTCCGCGCCATCTGCCGCATGGTCGCGCGGCTGGCGATGGAACTGAATGTCTATGTGGTCGCAGAAGGTGTCGAGACCAGGGAGCAACTCGACTGGCTGCGTCTCAACGGCATCGCCTTCGGGCAGGGATTCCTGCTGGGCCGGCCGACGCTGCACGCGCCGGACCGGCAGGCCGCCTATCTGGCACTCTGAGCTGCGACCTCGAGCACCAGCTCCTGTGCCGGAGCGCCGGTCAGCACGATCAGATGATGGCCGGCGTTCATTTCGAAATCGACCATCTTGCGAACCGGGCTGCAGGCGGCGCCATGCTGATGGGCCACGGAAGCGATCGGCGTGCTGCCCTCGATGACGTCGATCCAGGCCTTGGCGGAGAGCAGGATGCGCCAGCGGCCGGGCCGAGTGGTGTCGAAGGCGAGCACAGTGCCGTAACCGCCCGAGGGTGAGCGGGTGCCGGCGGGCAGATGCAGCGCGCCAACCGGCTCAAGCCTTGCATGCACCGGCTGTTCCGTCGGAAGGACGGCGGCGGAGAGGATCGGCGCCGCCGTCCAGCCGGGGGGTGCGCAGGGCTCGGCAGCGAGGGCGGGGACCGCGCACGAGACAGCGAGCAGGATGGCGAAAACGCAACCAGGGATCGAAACAGGCCACACAGGCGACATCAGCGGTTCTCCAGCAGGGCGCGGGCGGCGGCGCTGTCGCGGGCGATCTGGGCGCGAAGCTCGTCGAGAGAGGCAAAGCGGGTCTCGGGACGCAGCATGGCGATCAGCGACACCGTGAGTTCCTGCCCGTAGAGATCGTCGTCGAAATCGAATAGATGCACTTCGAGACGGCTCTGGGTGCCGTCGGCGATGGTCGGTCGGCGGCCGATATTGGCCACACCCGGGATTACCCTCCCGTCGGGCAGGGTGACGCGCACGGCGTAGACACCACGGGCGGGCTCGACATGCTCGCCAAGCGCGATGTTGGCGGTGGGAAAGCCGAGCTGGCGGCCCCGCTTGTCGCCATGGATGACCTCGCCGCGCACGCTCCAGGGGCGTCCGAGCAGCTCGGCGGCACGCTCTGGATAGCCGTCGAGGAGTTCGCGTCGCACGCGGGTGGAGGAAAACGGCCCACGCGCGTCACCGAGGGCCGGCACCACCGTCAGGCCGATGCCGAGGCGCTCGGCTTCGGCGGCGAGCAGGCCGATATCGCCGCCGCGACGGCGGCCGAAGCCGAAATCGGCACCGCAGGCGAGATGCTTAGCCCCCAGCCCCTCATGCAGCACCTGCCTCACGAAATCCGGCGCGTCCATCGCGGCGAAGGACGCATCGAACGGCAGCGCGTAGACGAAGCGTACGCCGAGCGCTGCCAGTGCCGCGTCGCGTTCGGCCGGGTGGCTGAGACGGAAGGGCGGGTCCTGCGGGCGGAACAGGGCACGCGGATGCGGCTCGAAGGTCAGCACGCCGAGCGGGAGATCGGGGCGCGCCTTGTGCAGCGTCGCGATCAGATGCGCGTGGCCGCGATGCACCCCATCGAGATTGCCGAGGGCCACCGCCGCCCCCCTGCCCTCGGCCGGGATCGCCTGCCAGTCGCGATAGACGGTCAGCGCCATCAGCCCAGTCCGGCGAGGATGGCGACCGCATCGAAATCGGCCGCCACCTCATGATCGCTGACCGCGACGGTGCCGTCCTCGGGACGAGCGATCTGGATGGTGCGCAGGCCGGCGGCGGCGGCGGCGTCGAGTTCGGCGCCGACATCGGACAGGAACAGGATATCGGCCGGCGGCAGATGCAGGGCGGCGGCGATCGCCGCGTAACTGGCCGCCTCGCGCTTGGCACCGATCGCGGTGTCGAAGAAGGCCTCGAACAGGCCGGAAAGATCGCCCGCCTGCGCATGGCCGAAGATCAGCCGCTGCGCTTCGGCCGAACCCGACGAGTACACCGCCAGGCGCACCCCCGCCGCGTGCCAGCGCCGCAGCGCGGGCGCGACGTCGGGGAACATCTCGGCGCGCAGTTCGCCCGACTGGTAGCCCTGCTTCCAGATCAGACCCTGAAGCGTCTTGAGCGGGGCGATCTTGGCGTCCTCGTCCATCCAGGCGTGCAGCCTCGCCAGCAGCTCCATGCCGGGGGCCAGCGCACGGGTCTCGGCAAGGCAGGCGGCAACCTGCGGATCATCGCCATGGTCGCTGACGAAGGCGTCGAGATGACGGCGCGCATGACCGAACAGCACGCGATGCACATAGGCGATCGGCGTTGTGGTGCCCTCGATATCGGTGAGCACCGCGACGGGTCGGGTCATGGAAGACGTGCTCAGCCGGTGACGGTTTCGGCGCGCGGCTCGGCTGCGGCAGGAAAGCGGTCCGAGATGTCGTCGCCGGTGTAATGCGCGATCCAGCCGGAGGTGTCGGTGAACACGCGCAGGGCGGTGACGAACGGCTCCGTGCCGGCATCGAACCAGTGCTTCGTCGAGGCGGGCACCGAGATCAGGTCGCCCTGGGTGCAATGCGCATCATAGACGCGGCCATCGACATGCATGATGAAATTGCCGCTGCCGTGCACGAAGAAGCGCACCTCGTCCTCGGTGTGCTGATGCTCGGAGAGAAACTTGTCGCGAAGCGCCTGCTTGTTCGGCGTTGCGGCATTGATCTTGATCACGTCGGCCGAGCCCGCGCCGCTCTGCCCCATCAGCGCATCGAGATGCGGGCGATAGGCGGCGAGGATCGTCTCGGCCGGGTCGTCCGGCGAGAGCACGACAGGACTCTCCCAGCGCTCGAAGCGCACGCCGATCGCGCGCAACGCTTCGGCGATCACCACCGGATCGTTGCTGCGCAGCTCCGGCGCATCGGGAGCGGCATCGCTGTAGATGGTCAGTTGGCTCATGGTGTCGGGTCTCGCGGATCAGCGCAGCTTGCGGTGCTGGAGCTCGCAGTCGAGCAGGAATTCAAGGGCCTCGTGACGGGCGAGCGCGGTGGGCATGTCCTCGCCCCAGGCGTACACGCCGTGGCCGCGCAGCACGTAGCCCATCGGACAGTCGTGCAACTCGGGCTCAATGCGCCGCGCCAGCCGCGCAATGTCCTGATCGTTGTCGAACACCGGCAGGCGCAGCCGAGCGAGATGGGTGGTCTGCCCGGCGAAGGCCTTCTGCAGCTCGTAGCCCTCGAGATACAGCGCGTCGCCATCGGTGGCGCGGCTCAACACGGTGGCAGCGACGGAATGGCCGTGCAGCACGGCCCCGATTTGCGGAAAACGGCCGTAGACCTGGGTGTGCAGGCCGGTCTCCGCGCTCGGCCGGTCACCGGCGCGGACCGCGCATCCGTCGATGTCGATCTCGATCACGTGCTCGTGGGTGAGATAGCCCTTGTGGCCGCCGCTACGGGTGATGGCGATGCGGCCATCGGCGAGACGAACGGAGATGTTGCCCGCCGTGGCCGGCACCCAGCCGCGCCGGTCCAGACGCCGCCCGGCGTCGATAATCGACGCCGCAGCGTGCTCCCAGGCGAGGTCGCGCGTGGTCTCGCCGTCCATCTTCAGACCGGGCGCGCGGGCTCGCGCACGACAGGCTCGGCCGCCGCAGAGACAGAGCCGGGCTGCGGCGCGTGATAGGAAGCGTCCTGCGTCACCTGGGTCGGCTGGGCCGGGGTATCGTCCTCGGCGATGTTCTTCTTGAACGATTTCAGACCTTTGCCGAAATCGCCCATCAGGCTGCTGATCTTGCTGCCGCCGCCGAACAGCACCAGCACCACCGCCAGCACGATCAACCAGTGCCAGATGCTCATGCTTCCCATGGCACCCCAATCTCCCAAAAGACCCATCGCCCCGGTTGAGCCCGATGCGATGAACAGGTGATTTGGCCCCCCGCGGGATGGGTTGCAAGCGAAGTTTTGGCGCAAGCACGCCAGCAGGCTAGCGACGCGCGGCCAGCACCCGCTCGGCGGCCTCCTCGGGGCTCAGCGCCAGCACGCGTTGCGCGACATCACGGGTGAAGCCGGCGCGGGCAAACCACCCGAGCACGCGCGGATCGTCCGGAGCCGCCTCGTCGGGCTCGACACCGGCGCCAGGGGCGAACGGCCCGACCCGCCGCCGGCGCGCCGCCAGCACGGCGCGGTCGAACTCGGCCTCCACGTCGTCGGCGACCGCTTCGCGGGCCTCCGTCTCGCCGACCCCGGCGCGAGCCAGCGCAGCACCGATCGCGCGGCCGGACCGTCCGCCGCGCGACAGCCGCCGCGCCCGGGCGGCGGCGAAGGCGGCGTCGTCGACCAGCCCCTCGGCCGCGAGTGCGGAGACCACCGTCGCGGCCGCCTCACGCGCCTCGCGCAGCGTGGTCTCCGGCACCACCTGTCCGTCGTCCTGCATCCGCCGCGCCCAGCGCGCGATGCGGCGGTCGAGCACGCGCAGCAACCCCGCACGGGTGGCGGCGAAGCGGGCCAGATGACGCAGGGCCGCCTCATGCAGTACGTGCCCTGACGGGGGTGGTCCGGGGGGGCGGCGGCTGGGCACGGCGGGCGGCATCACGACACTGTAGCAGGAGGAAACGCTTGAAGCAGGAAGGTGCGGCGGTCATTGTCGCTGCTTCGTCCCTGGCGGACGATCCCTTCCCTCCCTTTTCTGACTGAACCGGACACGATGACTTCCGCGCTGATGCCGACCTACAACCGCGCCGACCTCGCTTTCGAGCGGGGCGAGGGCGTGTGGCTGTACACGGCGGAGGGCCGACGATTCCTCGACTTCGCCTCGGGCATCGCCACGATCTCGCTCGGGCACGCGCATCCGCATCTGGTGCGCACCATCACGGAACAGGCGGCGCGGGTGATGCACGTCTCCAATCTCTACCGCGTGCCCGAGGCCGAGCGTCTCGCCGAGCGGCTGTGTGCGGCGAGCTTCGCCAGCCAGGTGTTCTTCTGCAATTCGGGCGCGGAGGCCAATGAGGGGCTGATCAAGCTGCTGCGCCGCGCGCAGGCGAAGTCCGGCCATCCGGAGCGCTACCGGGTGATCTGTTTCGACGGCGCCTTCCATGGACGCACGCTGGCGACGCTGGCAGCGACGGGAAATGCGAAATATCTCGACGGCTTTGGCCCGGAGGTGGACGGGTTCGACCATGTCCCGTTCGGCAATCTCAATGCGCTGCGCGACGCGATCGGGCCGCAGACGGCAGGGATCCTGTGCGAGCCGATTCAGGGCGAGGGCGGCGTGCGGCCGGCCGACACGGCCTTCCTGCGGGGCCTGCGCGCCGCGGCGGACGAGTTCGGGCTGTTCCTGGCCTTCGACGAGGTGCAGACCGGCATGGGCCGCACCGGCAAGCTGTTCGCTCATGAATGGTCCGGCGTGATTCCCGATGCGATCTCGACCGCCAAGGGGATCGGCGGCGGCTTTCCGCTCGGCGCGATCCTCGCCCGCGAGGAGCTCGCTCGGCACATGACGGCCGGCACGCATGGCACCACATTCGGCGGCAATCCGCTTGCCTGCGCGGCCGGCAACGCGGTGCTGGACGTGATCCTCGCGCCCGGCTTCCTCGAGGGCGTGCAGCAGGTCGCAGCCCATCTGCACCGTCGCCTCGCCGCCCTCGCCGGGGCGATGCCGGAGGTGTTCGGCGGCCCGGACAGTGTGCGCGGGATGGGGTTGCTGGCCGGGATCAGAGCCAACGTGCCCAACACGGCGCTGCAGGCCGCGGCTCTCGCCGAGGGGCTGCTGGTGGTGGCCGCGGGCGACAACGTGCTGCGTCTGCTGCCACCGCTGATCGTCACCGAAGCGGAGTGCGACGAGGCGGTCGCGCGGCTCGGACGGGCCGGGCAGCGGGTGATGGAACAGGGTGCGGAGGCGTTCGGCGCCGGTTATGCCGGACTGCCGCCGGTCGGGGCCGAAGCCGTGGTCGAGACGGTGCGGTCATGAGCGCGGTCAGGCAGGCCGCGCCGGCACTCACGACCGTGGCGGAGCCGCCGCGCCATTTCCTCGACCTGCGCGACCATACGCCGGCGATGCTGCGCGGCATCGTCGACCTGGCGCGGTCGTATCAGGAGTTCAGCCGCATCGGCGGGCGTGCGCATCCGCGCCGGCCGCTCGATGGCTGCACGTTGGGCATCGTGCTGGAGAAACCCTCGACACGCACCCGGGTATCGTTCGAGGTGGCGATCCGGCAGATGGGCGGCGATGCGGTGGTGCTGTCGTCGCGCGACATGCAGCTCGGCCGCGGCGAGACCATCGCCGACACCGCGCGCGTGCTGTCGCGCTATGTCGATGCGCTGGTGCTGCGCACCTCGGGTCACGACAAGCTGCGCGAGCTGGCCGATTACGCCACCGTGCCGGTCATCAACGGGCTGACCAGCCGCTCGCATCCGGTGCAGATCCTCGCCGAGGTGCTGGCCTTCGAGACGCATCGCGGACCGGTGCAGGGCAGTCGCTGGGCCTGGATCGGAGATGGCAACAACGTCGCGCGCAGCCTGATCGAGGGTGCGGCACAATTCGGCTACCGGCTCGCGCTGGCCACGCCCGAGGCACTGCCGCCCTGTGCGGAGACCATCGACTGGGCGCGCGCACAGGGGGCGCGGATCGAGACCAGCCACGACAAGCTTGAGGCCGCGCGCGGCGCCGACTGCGTTGTGACCGATACCTGGGTCAGCATGGGCGACGAGGATGCCGACCGACGCTTCGACCTGCTCAGCGCGTTCCAGGTGGACGAGCGCGTGATGCAGGCGGCCGGCCCCGATGCGCTGTTCATGCACTGCCTGCCGGCGCATCGCGGCGAGGAGGTGACCGATTCGGTGATCGACGGCCCGCAATCGGTGGTGTTCGACGAGGCGGAAGCCCGGCTGCACGTGCAGAAGGCGCTGCTCGCCTGGGCACTCGGCGGTCGCGACTGGGTGAAGCTGGCCTCGCTGTAGCCGGCCGGCGCAGGACGGTTGCCTGCGCCACGCTTGCCTGAGCCGCACTTGCGCCTATCTTGAGCGGGATGGTCGATACTCCTGCCTTTCTTGATAGCAACCGTCCCGCCGTGCCCGATCTGGTGGTCTCGCGCGGGGTGCTGCCGTTTCATCTGCCCAACCGTCCGGTGCGCGGGCGGCTGGTGCGGCTCGGGCCGCTGGCCGATGCGCTGCTCACCCGGCACGACAATCCCGATCCGGTCACAGCACTCACCGGCGAGGCGCTGGCCCTGGTGGCGGGGCTGGCCACCGCACTGAAGTTCCAGGGCTCGTTCTCGCTGCAGAGCAAGGGCGACGGGCCGGTGCCGATGCTGCTCGCCGACTGCACCGAGGCCGGGGCGCTGCGCGGCTATGCACGGGTCGATGCCGAGAAGCTGGAGGCCCTGCTCGAACGCAGCCCGGAGCCGAGTGCGGCAGAGCTGCTGGGGTCGGGCTATCTCGCCTTCACTGTCGATCAGGGAGGCGCGAGCGAGCGCCAGCAGGGCATCGTCGCGATCGAGGGCGACAGCCTCTCGGACATGGCGATGCATTATTTCGAGACCTCCGAACAGCTCGCCTGCGAAGTACGGTTGTCCTGCGCACGCCGCGACGGGCAGTGGCGCGCTGCGGCCCTGGTGATCGAGCGGGTCGCGCGTGCCGGCGGTCTGGCCGGCTCGGCCGATCTGCCTGCCAACGACGACCAGCCCGAGGGTGACGACGACCTGCCGGAGAACGACGCCGCCTGGGACGAGGCATGGCGCGAGGCCACCGCACTCGCCGCGACGGTGACCGATGACGAACTGCTCGACGACGAGCTGATGGCCGAGGACGTGCTGTACCGGCTGTTCCACGAGAACGGGGTCGCGGTGGACCGACCGCGCGCGCTGGCCTATGGCTGCCGGTGCTCGCGCTCGCGTCTGGCCGGCATCCTGGAGACGTTTCCGCCGGACGATCTCGACCACATGACGGTCGGACGCGACATCGTCATGACCTGCGAGTTCTGCAACTATGATTTCCGCTTCGCCCGCGACAGCGTGCGCGGCGCCTGAACGGAGCTTCGAGACATCCCCATGCGCCTGTTGCCGCTGGCCGCCGCGATCATGATCCCTGCCCTCGCCTGTCTGCCGCTGGCAGGCTGCGGCGGCGGTCCGGCAAGCGAGGCAGCCCAGGATTTCCGGCCGCTCGATTTCTCCTATCTGACGGTGCTGCACCTCAATGTCGGCAGCGTGACCGTTCAGGACAACGAGACCGCATCCGATGGCGGCCTCGCGGCGAAAGCGCCAGAGCCGCCAGCCGAAGCGCTGACCGCGATGGCCAATCAGCGGCTGGTGGCATCGGGCGGCAATGCGACGGCGGTGTTCAGCATCGACCGGGCTTCGATCACCGCCGACGGAGACACGCTCGACGGCCATCTCGCCGTGCATCTCGACATCATCGGCGCGAACGGAACGAAGCTCGGCCTCGCCCAGGCGCAGGTGTCGCGGCAGTTCACCGGCACAGGCGATTCGAAGGCGGCTCTGTATGCGATGGTCAAGCAGATGATGGCCGACATGAATGTCGAGTTCGAATATCAGGTGCGGCGCTCGCTGAAGGACTGGCTGCTGACCGCGTCCGGCGCGCCGGTGAACGCGACGGTGAGCACCACCACGCTGGCGCCACCCGGCACCGTCGCACCCGTGCAGCCCGCCGCGCCGGTGGCCGGCGGCACCGTGGCGACGCCAACACCGCTGGCGCCGCCCGCGGTCGCGACCTCGCCACAGCCGAGTTATCTGGTCCCGCCGAAAGGGGCGGTCGCCGTGCCTGCGAAACGGACCGGGGTGATCCCGCCCTCGACCTTCGATGTGCCGTCGAACCTGCCGACCCAGGGACCGGCGACCGCCAATCCGGCGCCCAACACGCAGCCCTGGGGCTATTGAGGGCGCAGGTCCAGCCGCCAGGTCTCGCCCATCACCGGCACGCCGAAGACGTGGTGCTCCTCGCTGGACACCTGCACGAAGCCCGCCCGCGCATAGAGCCGACGGGCCGGTCCGAGCACGGTGTGGGTCCATAAGGTGAGCTCGCGGTAGCCGGCATCGCGGGCAAAGGCGATACAGGCACCGACCAGCGCCTCGCCGATGCCGCGACGGCGGGCGAAGCTCTCGACATGCAGCAGGCGCAGGCGCGCGACCCCTTCGCCTTCGTCGCTGAGCAGCACCGCGCCGGCCGGCACGCCGTCGAATTCGGCGATCCAGCCCTGGCTGCGGCCGGGGGTGAAGCCGGCGAGGAAGTCCCCCGCACTGCGCAGCACGTTGGCTTCCAGCCCGGCGCCCCACCCCTGGGTCTCGGCATAGAGACGCGCCTGCCGCGAGGCGATCCAGCCGAGATCGCCGCCGCGCAGGGTGCGCAGGGCAGTCGCCGCACCGGCATCCGGTTCGAGCAGATGGCGGGCATGACCGAGGGCCTCGACGAGGTCGCGGCGCGCCGACGGGTCGAGCCGGTCGAGATCGGCCTGCACGACGTCGCGCTGGCGCCGGTCGGTGATCGCCAGCACCGATGCGCCGGCCTCGGTGAGTCGGATCGGGCGGGCGCGGGCGTCGGCGGCGGTGCGGTCACGCGTGATCCAGCCACGTCGTTCCAGGCTTGCGACCAGTCGGCTCAGATGACCGCGATCGAGGCCGAGCGCGCCCTGGAGCGTACTGGCCAGCACCGGCGCGCGGCGGTCGATCTCCCATAGCAGGCGGATGGTGGCGAGGCTCGCGTCGGCGCCGAGGAAACGGGCGTCCATCGCGCCGACATGGCGGGTGAAGAAGCGGTTGAAGCGGCGGATGGCGTCGATCGCATCGTGCATGGCCACAGGTGATGCCGGAACGTTGATCGAGTCAACAAACTGCCGTCGGCCTGTCCAGTCCCGGGTCGGGCTGCTAGAGACGAAGCACCCTGTTCGACCCCTCAGCGGAGAGATTTGCATGACACGCCGCCACTGCCGTCGCCTCGGTGCCACGCTCGCGCCAGCGGTTGCCCTGGGCGCGCTGATGACGGGGACGGCGCTGGCCAAGCCGGTGGTCGAGGAGCCGACCCCGGCGATCACGATGACCGTGCTCAAGGGGCTCGCGCCGGTCTCGGCCCTGTCGGGCAGCTATCCCGGCAATGCGGCGCTGGCGGCGAACTATGTGGTAACGGGCGGAATCCAGACCGGCACCATCCGGCTGCCGACGCTGCTGCCGTTCACCGAGCAGCAGCAGCAGGCTTTGCGCGATGTGTTCATCACCGACGGCAATCTCGCCGAACTCGCCGACGGCCTTGGTACCACGCTGGGTGCAGCCTATCTGGCGCGGGCGCACTACCTCGACCGCACGCACTACACGATGATCTCACCGGCGGTGCATGCGCTGATCGCCTACGCGGATGCGACGACCGGCTCGGATTCGCAGGCCGGCAAGTATTTCTTCGCCAACGGCACCACCAACGGCACCGACAAGGTGTCGTCGAAGGTGGCGGCGATCTACAGCGACATCAACGGCGAGGCCAACCCGTTCGGCCGCGCCTACACCCATCTCGGCGGCCATCCGGATGCCGACAAATACGGTGATTCGCGCCCCTTCCAGACCGAGACCGAGCAGGTGACGATCACCGGGCTGGACTATTTCGGCGCGCCGGCTACCAACGTGACCTACAATCGCGGTCCCTACATGGACCTGACCAACTCCCCCTCCTACCCGTCGGGGCACACCACCTATGGCTACATGGGCGGCATCCTGCTCGGCATCCTGGTGCCGCAGCGCTATCCGCAGATGCTGGCGCGCGCCGCCGAATACGGCACCGACCGCATCATCGTCGGCGCGCATTACGCGATGGACGTGATCGGCGGGCGAACGGTGGCGATGTATGACATGGCGCACCTGCTGGCCAACGACCCGGCCTACATGAACCGCGACCTCAAGCGCGCGGAAGGGCCGATCGCGGACTTCCAGGCCGCGGTGAAGGTGGCCCGCGACGAGATCGGCTCCGTGCTGTCGGCGGCCTGTGGCAAGCCGGTCGCCGCCTGCGCGCGCGAGGATATCGGCCGTTTCCGCGACGACGGCGCCGATGCGGCCTTCTTCTCCTCGACACTGACCTACTCGATCCCCGGCACGCATCCCGAGACAGCGCTCGCGCCCGAGGATGTGGGCAAGGTCGCCCCCGAAGCCGGGTATCTGCTGACCGCCGCCTATCCCAGCCTGACCTTAGAGGAGGCCGACCGCATCCTGACCGCGACCGAGGGTCCGGGCGGCGGCTTCCTCGATGATGGCTCGGCGTTCGGGCTGTATTCGCGGCTCAACCTCTATGCCGCGGCCCGCGCGGCGGCGAACCTGGTCGCGACCCGGCCGGCGCCCGCGCATTGAACCCGCGCGGGCGGTTCTCCCTCGCGCTGGGCGCCGCGCTGTTCGCGGCGACAGCCGCCCACGCAGCCCCGGTCGCGCCGCTGGCCAAGGCCTCGCTCGATCGCGGCGCCACGCATGTCGCGATCGCCGCCCAAGGGGTGCAGGCGAGCCTGAACCTGGCGAGTTCCACGGCCTGCGCCGGCCCGATGATCCTGGACGACGCACCCGACGGCCGCCCGCCGGCACGCTGCACGGTGCTGCGCCTGGGCATCCGCCACGACGGCGATGCGCCGGCGAGCCTGCCGCTCACCATTCCCGACGAGATGTCGTTTCCGGTCGTCTCGCTGGTGCGGCTCGACCCCACTTCCCCGATCCCGCAGGTGATGGTCTCGGTTTACAGCGGCGGGGCGCATTGCTGCGAAATCACCTCGATCGTCGGACGCCGGGCCGACGGCACATGGCAGGCGACACCGCCGGTCACCGAGGATGACGGCAACCAGCCCGAAATCGTCGCTCCGGGGCAAGGTGCCGCCCCGGTGCTCGTCACCCATGACGGCCGGTTCAACTACACCTTCGCCTCGCATGCGGGTTCTTACCTGCCGCTGGTGCTGCTGGGCTATGCGGACGGGGCGCTGCGCGACGTGACGCGCGATCCGGCCAACCGGTCCGTGCTTGAGGCCGATCTCGACCGGCAGCGCAGCAATTGGATCGCCGGCGGCCGGTCGGAGCCGAACGGCTTCCTCGCCTACGCCGTCGCCACCGCAGCCAATCTCGGCGATCCCGCGCCGGCCTGGCGGGCGATGCTGGCCGGCCAGGACCGCAGCCCCGGCGCTGTGACGCCCACACCCTGCGAGATGCTCGGGCAGGCCCAGCACACCTGCACCGATGCGCAGAAGAAGGCGGTGCCGTTCCCACAGGGACTATCGCTACTTCTGGTCCATGCCGGCTATCTCACCGAGGCGCAGGCGCGTGATCTGTCAGGCCATACGGCAGGTCCCGGCGCGCCGCGCTATCGTCCGGATTTCCCCTGCGATCCGCCACCGGCGGACAATGCCATCGCGGCGATGCTGTGCAGCGACGGCGATGCGGCGAAGCATCAATTGCAGTTCGACCAGGTCTATTACGCGCTGCGCCAACAGATCGGGCCTGAGGGCTGGGCGGCGCTGAAGGCGGACGTGATCCGCGACGAGAACGAGGCCGACCGCGCCTGCGGACTTCCGGTGCCGGGCGCGCCCGACCAGACGATGCCCGCGCAGGCGAGCGCCTGCTGGATCGCCGCCTCCGACCGCCTGGCCGACCGCTATCGCCAACGCCTGTCGGGCAGCCCGCTCGAGGAATCCCGCCGCGATATCGACACGCATCTCGCACTCCAGCAGAGGCTGGTCGAGCTGGGGTATCTGCCGGCCGACACGAAAGTGGATGGCGTCTATGGCGAGGCGACACGGGCCGCGATCGCCGCCTGGCAGCGCGCCGCTCAACGCCCGACGGCCGACGGGTTCCTGTCGGATGCGGACGCCGCCGCACTGGCCGCTCCGCCCGCCGCGGCTCCGGCCCCTGCCCCTACCCCTGCCCCGCAGACCTCGGCAGCGCCTCTCCCGCAGCCCGCGGTCGCGTCGCCGCCACGTGGCACCAACCCGGTCGTTCTCGGGCTTGGCGGCCTGGTGATCGTGCTGATCGCCGTCATCGTCGTGCTGCTCGTCCGCCGCCGCTGAAGCGGCTCTCGACAGGTCATGCCGGCGGTGTGACACAATCGGGGTCGAGGCGATCCGCCAGAGATCGCGACACGAGGGGAACGACCATGAACACGACCGGCATCCTGCGGCGCGGGTGCGTGCAGTGAGGGCGCTGGTGCTCGAGCGCCAGGGCGAGCTGGCGCTGCGCGACATCGACCTGCCGACCGAGCCCCGTGCGGGGGAGCTGAAGATCGCCATCCGCACCGTCGGCATCTGCGGCAGCGACATCCACTATTACAAGCACGGCCGCATCGGCGCCTATGTGGTGGCCGCGCCGATGGTGCTCGGCCATGAGGCCGCCGGAGTGGTGGTGGGGATCGGCGCCGGTGTCAGCGGCTTCGCGATCGGCGATCGGGTGTGCATGGAGCCTGGCATTCCCGACCTCACCTCGCGCGCAGCCAAGCTGGGCCGCTACAATGTCGACCCCGCGGTGCGCTTCTGGGCGACACCGCCGGTGCATGGCGTACTGACCCCGTATGTCGTGCATCCCGCAGCCTTCACCTATCACCTGCCCGACAACGTCTCGTTCGCCGAGGGGGCGATGGTCGAGCCGTTCGCGATCGGCATGCAGGCCGCCGCCCGCGCCGCGATCGCGCCCGGCGACACGGCAGCCGTGCTCGGCGCCGGGCCGATCGGCATCATGACCGCGCTGGCCGCGCTGTCCGGCGGCTGTGCGCGCGTGATCGTCGCCGATTTCAGCAAGGAGAAACTGGCGATCGCCGCGCGCTATGACGGCATCGTCCCGGTCGATCTGCGTCAAGTGTCCATGGGAGAGGCGGTCCGCCGCGAAACCGGCGGCTGGGGGGTCGATCTCGTGTTCGAGGCGAGCGGCCATCCGGATGCGTTCAAGGGTATCTTCGAGCTGATTCGGCCGGGCGGCACGGTGGTGCTGGTGGGCCTGCCGCCGGGCGAGGTGCCGGTGTCGATTGCCGCGGCGATCGCCCGCGAGGCGCGCATCGAGACGGTGTTCCGCTATGCCAACATCTTCGACCGCGCGCTGGCGCTGATTTCCGCCGGCAAGGTGGATCTGAAACCGCTGATTACCGGCACGTTCGATTTCGAGGACTCGGTCGCCGCGTTCGAGCGCGCCGCCGCCGGCCGGCCGGACGATGTGAAACTGCAGATCACCGTCTCGGACTGAGATCCACTCACCCGTGACGGTTCGTTACCTGTTTGTAACTATCACGCGATATCGTGTAACGAAGGACGACTTCCACATATAAGGAGGCGTCCAACATGACCCTGTTTCATAATCTGCTGCGGTGCTGTCGCCTTCCGGCGGTGGCACTCGGGCTGTTGCTGGCAATACATCCGGGCCGCCTTGCCCATGCCGAGACGGTCGGCACCGTCTCGCAGCCCCTCAATGTCGCCACCGGCCTGGTCTGGAGCGCGCCGGTGTCGGTCTGCTGGATGTTCGATGGCCGCGACGTCGAAAAGATCGCCGTGCAGCAGGTGATCGCCAATACCTGGGAGACCCAGTCGGCGGTGCGCTTCACCGGATGGAGTCGTTGTGACAGCCACGGCGCGAACATCCAGATCTCGATCGAGGATGCGGCGGGCAAGAACCCGCATACGGTCGCGCTCGGCCGCGACCTCGACGGCCGCGCGCCGGGGATGGTGCTGAATTTCGATTTCAGGAACTGGAGCTCAAGCTGCTCCTCCTCCGATGCGGTGCGGATGAGCTGCATCCGCTCGGTCGCGGTGCACGAGTTCGGCCACGCCCTCGGCTTCGCGCACGAGCAGAACCGCCCCGACGCGGCCTGCGAGAGCCAGGCCCAGGGCGGCGACGGCGACGAATGGGTCGGCCTCGCCGACCTGTCCTCGGTGATGAACTACTGCAATCCGCAATGGAACAATTACGGCGCACTGAGTGCGACCGACATCGCCGGCGTGCGCCAGTTCTACGGCACCCCGCCCGCCGCCCTGGTGCCGCCACCCGCCGGCAGCTACCGCCAGACCTGCAACACCATCACCGCCGACACCCAGCGCCTCTATGCCAACTGTCGCGCCAAGGACGGGAGGTGGTGGCGCACCGCACTGTCGAACTGGAAGGCCTGCCCGGTCGGCCCGAGCAATCTCGACGGCCGTCTCGATTGTGGCGCCTTTCCCGCGCCCGCCGGCTCCTACCGCAACAGCTGCCGCGACTTCGCCATCGACGACGTGATGCTCGCCGCCACCTGCCGCACCAGGGGCGGCGCCTGGAACCGTACCCAGCTCGCCGCCTACAAGAGCTGCACCGGCGACATCTCCAACCAGGACGGACGCCTCGACTGCCCGAAGAACGGTCCGCCCGCCGGCAGCTACACGCAGAGCTGCAACAACCGCTCGGTCTCCGGCGCTGCGCTCTATGCGAGCTGCCGCCGCAAGAACGGCGCCTACACCAACAGCTTCATCCGCGATTTCCATCTCTGCACCGGCGATATCGGCAACAATGACGGCAATCTCAACTGTGCCAACGGGCTGGCGATCCCGGCAGGCTCCTATCGGAAGAGCTGCAACGGCATGTTCAACAATTCCGGCCTGCTGATCGCCTTCTGCCGCAAAAAGAGCGGAAGCTGGCAATGGTCGACGCTGGGCGATTTCGCCGGCTGTCACGGCGATATCGGCAACAATGACGGCACGCTGAGCTGCGCGCGCTGAGCCTCGCGGCTGAAACGGGACGTTCGCCCCGTTTCAGCCCGCCGGGCAGGGCCGCGTCAGGCCCAGCAGGACGCCGGGGGTCAGCACCTGCGGCAGCAGTTTTGGCTCGCCGCCATCGGCGGGATACCACGCATAGAGCGGCACGCCGTCGCGGCCGAGGCTGGCGAGAAAGCGGGTGATGGCGGGGTCGTAGCGCGTCCAGTCGCCGCGCAGCACACTGACGCCGCCGGCCTTGAACGCACAGCGAACGTCGGGCGAGCTGAACGCGACCTTCTCGTTGACCAGGCAGGTCACGCACCACGCCGCCGACATGTCGACGAAGACCGGGCGGTGGGCGGAGCGCAGTTCGGCGAGGCGGGATTCGCTGAACGGTTCGGTGGGCAGGCCGGAGAGCGTCGTGGCCTGCGCGGCCCCCGATGGTGGTGCGTTCGCGGTCTGGGCGAGGCGCGGCAGCAGGGCAAGCGCGGTCAGCAGCGATGCCAGCGCCAGCACGCCGGAGAGGCGCGCGCGACGGATGCGGCGATGGGCGGTGCGCTCGTCACCCCCTTCGGTGCGCAGGTGCTGGGCGAGACCGTAGAGCCAGGCGGCAAGGGCGATCAGCACCATGCCCGCACCCAGGCACAGCACCGCCGCGGCCCCGCCCTGCTGGGTCGCGACCCAGACCAGCCAGACCACCGCCGCATAGACCGGAAAGGCCAGCGCGCGGCGGAACACATCCATCCAGGCGCCGGGCTTCGGCAGCAATGCGGCGAGGCGCGGGATCAGGGCGAGCAGCAGATAGGGCAGTGCGAGACCGAGACCGAGGGCGAGGAAGATCACCATCGCCTCCGCGGCCGGGGCGGCGAGCGCGGTGGCCAGTGCGACACCCATGAACGGTGCGGTGCAGGGGGTGGCAACCAGCACGGCCAGCAGCCCGGTCGCCGCCTCGCCGAGATGGCCGCCGCGCGTGGCGAGGCCCTGGCCGATGCCCATCGCCGAGGTGCCGATCTCGAACAGGCCGGAGAGGTTGAGGCCCACCGCGAACAGCAGCCAGGCGGTCGCGCCCACGAAGGCGACCGACTGGAACTGGAATCCCCACCCCACGGAGCCTCCGGCGCCGCGCAGGATCAGCGTGAGGGCGCCGATGGCGGCGAAGGCGACCAGCACGCCGGCGGTGTAGAACAGCGCGCCGAGACGGACATGGCGGCGCTCGGCGCCCGACATGCGCGCCACCGCCATCGCCTTCATTGCCAGCACCGGAAACACGCAGGGCATCAGGTTGAGGACCAGGCCACCGGCCACCGCCAGCAGCAGCGCGCGCAGCAGGGCCATCGGCGACGAGGCGGGGCGCAGGACGGGTGGCGGGGTTGCAGCGGAGGCCGGCGCGGCGGTGTCGGCACGGACCATGCTGGCGTGTTCGGCACCGCTGTGGTCACGGATCACCAGCACGCCATCGAGCGGCGCCTTCAGCGATCCCGGCGCTGCCGGCTTCAACTGCAGGATGAAGCTGTCGGGCGTAGTCGCAATGGTCTGTGCGGCGAGTTGGTCGATCACCCCCGGGGTCGATGGCAGAAACCAGGCATCACCACCGTCCGGCAGTGACTGATCGACCGACAGCCGCCCATCGGAACCCAGACGCACGGCCGGACCATGCTCGGCCGGCAGCGCGGCGCGGGCGGCGAGGATGCTGGCGCGATCGGCACTGGGCTGCGGCACGCCCTTCGGCAGATGCAGGGTGAAGATGGCGTTCTCCGGCACGCAGACATCGGCGCAGACCAGCCACTCGGCGGTGAGCGTGATGTCGAGACCGTGCGCGTCCACTCGCCCGGGTGCAGGCGCGGTGATCGGCAGGGTGACGGTGCCGGTATAGCCGTAACTCATCAGCGGACCGTCGGGCAGGCGCTGCGGCGTCGGCCACAGGAAGCTCACCGGCTGCGCCGCACCCCCGTCATAGGCGATCCTGGCATCGGCGGCCGCGCCCGCATCGCCGGGATTGGACCAGTAGGTGTGCCATTTCGGCTGCATCGCGAAGCGCAGGGCCAGCATCGGCGCATGGCCCTCGCTTGCCGCCGTCTCGCCGGCGATCAGGGTGACCGTGTCGTGCTCGGAGGTGAAGGACGACGACGCCCGCGCGGTCGCGGCGACGGACAGGCACAGCAGGACGGCGAGCAGCAGGCGGATCATGACCAAGAGCATTGCGCACAGCCGGTGTCCGTGGTCCAGCTTCGTGCATGCAGGTCATTCTCCTCAACGGCGTCGGCAGCGTGGGCAAGAGTTCGACGGCGAAGGCATTGCAGGTGCTTTCGGCCGAGCCGCTGCTGCATGTCGCGATGGACGATTTCATCGCCATGCTGCCGGAGCGGTATTTCGGCGATCCGGACGGGCTGGTGTTCGAACCCGTCGACACGCCCGAGGGCCGGGTGATGCGCACGCAGGTCGGGCCGGTGCTGCGCCGGGTGCTGGACGGGATGCGGCAGGCCGCCGCCGCCCTCGCCGATGCGGGCAACCATCTGGTGATCGACGACGTGATGCTCGATCCTTGCGAGGCGGAGGACTGGCGGCGGGTCCTGCGCCGTCACACGCTGCATTTCGTCGGGCTGCATGCGCCGCTCGCGGTGCTGGAGGCGCGCGAGCGTGCCCGCGGCGACCGTGAGCCGGGGCTGGCGCGCGGGCAGTTCGGACGCGTGCACCGCGGGCAGAGCTACGGGCTGGACATCGACACCAGCGACAGCACGCCGCAGGAGAGCGCCGCACGCATCTGCACGGCCTTCGGTCTCGCGATGCGCGACGAAACCGGATAACACCCACCCTCATGCTTTCCACCCTCGCCGCCCTGGTCACGTTCGGCACGCTGGTGCTGCTGGTCGCGCTGTCGGCCAGCGCCTGGCCGCATCTGCGCGGGCCATCGCCGGTGCGGGCCGACGGTCCGCCGCGCTGGCTGGGGCTGGTGATCGCGCCGATCTTCGGCCTGGCGGCACTGGTGCCGGTCTGGGCGACAGGGGCGTCGGCGCAGGAAAGCGGATTCGCGATCATGAGCGTCATCGCGGCGGTGCTGCTGGTCAGCCATGCCCTTTACTGCCGTGCCGCGATACGGCGCGCGAAGGCCGGCGAACTCTAGACGATGCATCTTCCGGTGCACGACGCGCTGCCGGCGCTGAAGGCGGCGCTCGAGCGCAGCCCGAACGCCGTGCTGGTCGCACCCCCCGGCGCGGGCAAGACCACCACCGTGCCGCTCGCGCTGCTCGATGCGCCGTGGCGGGGGCCACAGGAGCGGATCGTGATGCTGGAGCCGCGCCGCATCGCCGCGCGGGCGGCGGCATCGAGGATGGCGTCGCTGCTCGGCGAGGCGCCGGGCGGTCGGGTCGGCTACCGGACGCGGACCGACAGCGCGATCTCGGCGGCGACGCGGATCGAGGTGATCACCGAGGGGCTGCTGGTGCGCCGGCTGCTGGCCGATCCGACGCTGGCCGGGGTGGCCTGCGTGATCCTCGACGAGATCCATGAGCGCAGCGCGGATGCCGATCTCGCTTTGGCCTTCTGCCTCGATCTGCAGAAGCGGCTGCGGCCGGAGCTGCGGCTGCTGGCGATGTCGGCGACCCTCGATGCCGCGCGGCTCTCGGCGCTGATGGGGGCGGAGGTGATCGAGAGCGCGGGCCGGATGTTCGAGGTCGAGATCCGCCAGGCCCGCTCCGATCCGCCGCATCTGCGCGACCTGCCCGATCGCTTGGCGGCAGCGATCCGCGAGGTGCTGGGCGAGACGAAAGGCTCGGTGCTGGCGTTCCTGCCCGGGCGCGGCGAGATCGCGCGCACCCAGGCCGCACTTTCGGGCTGCGGGGTGGAGGTGCTGCCCCTGCACGGCGAGCTGTCGGCAGCCGAGCAGGACCGCGCGCTCACCGATACGGGGCGGCGGGTGGTGCTGGCGACCTCGATCGCCGAGACCTCGCTGACCGTGCCGGGGGTGCGGGTGGTGGTGGATGGCGGCTGGCGGCGCAGCCCCCGCTTCGACCCGGGCAGCGGGCTGTCGCGGCTGACCACGCTGCGGGTCAGCCGGGCGGCGGCCGACCAGCGCGCGGGGCGCGCAGGCCGCGAGGCGCCGGGGCTGGCAATCCGGCTGTGGACCGCCGCGACGCAGCGTGCGCTCGCGCCGCATGACCGGCCGAAACTGCTCGACGCCGATCTCGCCGGCCCGGCGCTCGACATTGCCGCCTGGTGCCGGGAATGGGGATCGGAGCCCGACGCGCTGGTGCTGCCGGATACGCCGCCGCCGGGGGCCTGGGCGGCGGCGCGCGCCCTGCTGGTCGAACTCGAGGCGCTCGACGGAGACGGTGCGATCAGTGCGACGGGGCGGGCGATGGCGTCGCTCGGCGCGCATCCGCGGCTGGCGGCGATGATGCTGGCCGCCACGACCCCGCCCGAGAAGGCGCGGGCAGCGGAACTGGCGGCGCTGCTGGAGGAGCGCGACCCAATACGTCCCGGCCGCGACCGGCGCGGGCTGCCGGTGGCACCGCCGGCGGAGATCGGGCTGCGGCTGGAACTGATCGCCGGGAGCACCGCCGCGGGCGAGACGGTGGATCGAGGCGCGCTGTCGCGCATCCGCGACGGGGCAGCGCGTTACCGGCGGCGGCTGGGCGTGCCGGAACGGCTGGCCGGGCTGCCGGGCAGCGAGGCGGGGCTGCTGGCAGCGGCATTTCCGGACCGGATCGCGCAAGCGCGTGGCGAGCCCGGATCGTATCGCCTGTGGGGCGGCGGCGGGGCGAAGCTGCCCGCTCTCGACCCCCTCGCCCGCGCCTCGCTAATGGTGGCGGCGGGGCTGCATGTGCGGCAGAGCACGCAGATCGTGCTGGCGGCGGCGCTGGAGCCGGAAGCGCTGCCCGCAAGCCTGCTGGCGCGGGCGAGCACGCAGGACGAGAGCAGCCTCGATCCGGTCTCGGGCGCGGTGCTGAACCGCAGGCGCGTGCGGCTCGGCGCGCTGGTACTGTCGGACCGCACGCTGCCGGCCGATCCCGCGCAGACGGCGCTGATCCTGGCGCGCGCGGCCCTGGCCAGGCCCGGCGTGCTGGACTGGAACGAGGCGGCGCGACAGATGCAGGCGCGGGTGAGCCTCGCGCGGCGGTTCGACCCGTCGCTGCCGGACCTGTCGGATGAGGCACTCGCCGCCGATCCAGACTGGCTGGCGCCGCATCTGCACGGGATCACGCGGCTGACGGAGGTCGGGCGGGTGGCGCTGGCGCCGATCCTGCGCGGGATGCTGGAGCGCGCTGCCGCGGCGGCGCTGGACCGGGACTTGCCGCCCGCACTGACGCTGGCGGGGGAGAGACGGGTGCCGATCGACTATACGCGGCCGGTGCCGACCGCGTCGGCGAAGGCGCAGACGTTCTATGGCATGAGGCAGTTGCCGAAGCTGATGGACGGGCGGGTCGGATTGCAGGTGGAGCTGCTGTCGCCGGCGGGGCGGCCTTGCGCGATCACCTCCGATCTGGCCGGCTTCTGGACCGGAGCCTGGGGCGAGACGCGGCGCGAGATGCGCGGGCGCTATCCCAGGCACGACTGGCCGGAAAACCCGGCACTCGGCGGCACGCCGCGCGGGTGATCGGCGAATCGGGCGGAGCGGGCTAGGATGGACGTCTCCTCGGGGAAGAGCGGCGAGCGATGAGCACGGATTCAGGCCAGACAGCACCCGACCCGTCGCACCCGCCACCGCATCACCGGACGCATCATCTGTGGCCGATGCTGCTGGGCGGTGTGGTGGTGCTGGTCGCGCTCGGCGGCGGCTATCTGGCCGGGGCGGGCATCGTCAGCTTCGAGCGCGCGCCGCCCCCTGCCCCGGACCCGACGGTCGCCGCGGCGATCGGCCAGCCGCTGTCGGCGACGACGGAGCAGGGTTCGCGTGAGCTGGCCGCGCCCGCGGTGTTCGGCGAGAAGCTGCGCCGCGATCTGACCGCGCCGCTGGTGCGCCTCACCCCGCCGAGCTTCGCGCCCCTGGTGCGCCGGGTGGTGCCGTCGGTGGTCAATATCGCGGTCACCGAGCAGGACGACGACGCGGACAGCGCGAAGACGCCGAAGATCCCGCCGGCGCTGAAGGGCACGCCGTTCGAAAAGCAGTTCCGTGAACGGATGAAGCAGGACACCGACGAGGTGGTGGGCGCGGGATCGGGCTTCATCATCGATCCATCGGGAATCATCGTCACCAACAACCATGTGGTCGGCAATGCCGAGCGCATCGTGGTGTCGCTGGCTGACGGAACCCGACTGGACGCGACCATGGTCGGCTCCGACGACCTCACCGACATCGCGGTCATCCGGGTGCACCCGAAGAAGCCGCTGCCGGCAGTGCGCTGGGGCGACAGCCGCGCGCTCCAGGTCGGCGACTGGGTGCTGGCCGCCGGCAACCCGTTCGGGCTGGGCAGCTCGGTGACCGCCGGCATCCTCTCGGCGCGCGGGCGCGACATCGGTGCGGGGCCGTTCGACGATTTCCTTCAGCTCGACGCGCCGATCAATCCGGGCAATTCGGGCGGGCCGAGCTTCGACATGCGCGGCGACGTGGTGGCACTCAACACCGCCATCGTCTCGCCGACCGGCGGCTCGGTGGGCCTGGGCTTCGCCATCCCGAGCGAGATTGTCGCCCCGATCGTCGCCCAGCTCCGGCTCAAGGGGCATATCGACCGCGGCTGGCTCGGCGTGACGCTCGACGACCCGTCGAGCGACGACGATCCGGGGGTGGACATCGTCAGCGTCGACCGCGACGGGCCGGCGGCACATGCCGGGCTGCATGTCGGCGACGTGGTGCTGGCGGTGAACGGGACGAAGGTGGACACCGCGCGCTCGGTGATCCGCGCGGTGGCGGCGATCGCGCCGGGCAGCCCGATCAGCCTGCGGGTGTCGCATCACGGGCACGCGTCCGACGTGCCGGTGATCGTCGGGCGCCGTCCGGAGGACCGCACCGATTAGCCCTGCGATCACCATCCGCCCCGAATCGCCGCAACAGACCGACGTGGCGCGCCTGCTCGCCGCCAACAGCGCGCTCAGCGCATCGCTGTATCCGGTGGAGGGCAATTTCGCCCTCGATCCGGCCGCCTTCGGCGGGCCGAATGCGCATGTCCTGGTCGCGCGCGGCGCAGACGGGAGCGCACTCGGCTGCATCGGTCTGCTGGCGGTGCCGGGGGACGTGCCCGCCTGGGGCGAGATGAAGAGCGTCTATGTCTCCCCAGCCGCGCGCGGCGCCAAGCTTGGATTGCGGCTGATCGCAGCGCTCGAAGCCCATGCGCTCGAACTGGGGCTGACGGTGATCCGGCTCGAGACCGGCCCGCTCAACCCGGCAGCGATCGAGCTCTACCGGCGCGCGGGCTACGTCGAACGTGGGCCGTTCGGCGGCTACGAGCCCGGCCCCTACAGCCTGTTCATGGAAAGGACGCTCGCCGCCAATGCGTGAGCCGACAGGTCCGACGGCGCCGGACCTGAGGGCATTCGCCTGCGCGCCGGTGGAGGGGCGGTATCGCTGGCGACGCTGGCTTGCCTTGGCGATCCTGGTGGGCGCGCTGGTGTCTGCATTTCCGGTCGAGACGCTCGTCTACCATCCCTTCGCGCGCTGGACCGGACTGCAGATGATCTCCGGCGGCATGATGAATCCCGTCGCCTATGCCGCGCTGATGGTCTGGCGGTTGGTGTGGAACGGCCTGCTGGTGCTGGCGATCTGCGCCGCGCTGGGGCGCACGCCGACCGCTGCACCGATCGGCGACCGACACGCCGTGCGCGCCGTGCTGATCGGCGTGCTGACCGGTGTCGTCGTGATGGCCGCCGCCATCTGCGCCATCATCGTTACCGGTGCGGCAAGCGCCACGCTCGCCCCACAACGCCCCGGCGCCGCCCTCGCCTACGGCACGGGATGGATGCTGTTCGACCTGGTCGGCGCGACCGGCGAGGAGTTCTGCGGTCGCGTGGCCCTGCTGCTGGTCGCCGAGCGGTTCGTCGGCTGGCGTGGCGCGATCCTCGTGTCGGGGCTGCTGTTCGCGGCCCTGCATCTGGCCAATCCCGGCGTCAGCGTCGTGTGGCTGCTGCGCATTGCCGTCCAGGGCATGTTGCTGGCCTATGCCACCTATCGGACGCGTTCGGTCTGGTGGGCGGTGGGGTATCACACGGGGTGGAACTGGGCGAGCGCGCCGCTGTTCGGCGCCGCTGGCAGCGGCTATCTCGATCGGGGCCATCTGCTGGATTTCACCCCGACCGGGCCGGTGTGGCTCACCGGCGGCGCGGTCGGGCCGGAAGGCAGCGTGTTCGCCTTCGTCGCGATGGCGGCGGCACTGGGATCGCTGCTGATCGCAACGCCCGCCGCGACCGCCGGCGGCATGAGCGCCTGCAAGCGCCGGGCGTGAGCCTGCGGGTCCACCGTCGATCCGGATCGCTGCGTCTGTCGGTGGTCGTCCTTGCGGTCCTGTCGGCCCAGGCGGGTGCGGCGGACCTGCCGTTGACCACCGACATCCTGCCGTCCGGCGTGCCGCTGCCGGTGCCCGCGCCCCGCTTCGAGCTGCCGCCCGACGATGACGGCACCCGTCTGTTCGGCTCCGGCTGGGGGGCAAGGGACTGGCTGGCGCGACACGGGCTGCGGCTGACGGCGTTCGACGTCGAGGAGGTCTGGGGGCTGGCGCGCGGCGGGCTGCGTCGCGGCGCGAGCTACGACGGCATCACCGCGGCGGCGCTGACCGCGCAGACCGGGCCGCTGCTCGGCTGGCCGGACGGGCTGTTCAACATCAGCGCGCTGCAGATCCGCGGCCGCTCGTTCGCCGACGACCGCCTCGGCGCGCTCAACGCCGTCAGCGGCTATGACGCCGCACGCTCGACCCGGCTGTTCGAGCTCTGGTACGAGCAGGGCCTCTTCGGCAACCGCCTCGCGATCCGCGCCGGCACTCTGGACCTCGATACCGAGTTCCTGGTCAGCCAGAACGCCTCTTTCTTCCTCAATGCGAGCTTCGGCTGGCCGCTGTCGCCGTCCAGCGATCTCTATTCCGGCGGACCGTCGTGGCCGTACTCCGCCCCGGCGGTGCGGGTGAAGTGGAATCCGCTCTCTCCGCTCGTGCTGATGGCGGCGGTCGGCGACGACAACCCGACCGGCGGACCGTTTTCCGGCGGCCACGGGGGCGACGCGTCCGGTACGCGCTTCTCGCTTGATACCGGCGCGCTGTTCATCGCCGAGGCGCAGTACTGGCTCGATCTCGCCCGCCACCTGTCGGGCAGCAACGCCCCCGCCCTGCCCGGCACATGGAAACTCGGCGCGCTGTACGACAGCGCGACCTTCCCCGACCAGCGCTACGACGCCGCGGGCGGCCTGCTGGCCGCACCGTCGAGCAGCGGCCTGCCGCTGCAGCATCGCGGCAACTGGCTCGCCTATCTGGTCATTGACCAGATGATCTGGCGTGAGCGGGTCGGCTCGGACAAGACCATCAACCTGTTCGTCCGCGCGATGGCGGGCGCAGGCGGCCGCAACCTGTTCGACCGCGAGGTGCAGGCCGGCCTGACCTTCGACGAGCTGCTGCCCGGACGCCCCGACGACACGTTCGGCATCGCCTGGGGGGTCGCGACCTACAGCCGACGCGCGCGGCTTCACGGCGACGATCTCGGTCGCTTCGCGATCCCGCCCGGCGGGTCCCGGCTGCGGCCGGAACATCATCTCGAACTGACCTACCAGGCCGCCGCGACCCGCTGGCTGAATGTCCAGCCCGACCTGCAGTATTTCTGGAATGTCGGCGGCGGCACCCAGACCACGCCGTCCGGCGACAGGATCCGGAATGCCGTCGTGCTCGGGCTGAACGTGACGACGACGTTCTGAGCGTGCCACAGATGGCACGAGGCCGATGCGTCGACTACCTGTCGGCGTTTTCATCCTTGCGACGCAGTTCGCACAAGGCGCAGGCGTCTAGCAGCACATGCGTGCCGGGCGTTCATGCGTTACGGTCACGGACTGTCCACTCCGGATTCGGCCCTCGCAGGTCGGATCCGCATCACCCGCTGTGATCGGAAGGCGCGATGCGCATCCTGCTTGTAGAAGATGATCCCACCGTCCGCGGCTTCGTCGCCAAGGGGCTGCGCGAGGCCGGCCATGTGCTGGAGACCGCCGACAACGGCAAGGACGGGCTGTTCCTCGCCGTCTCCGACGTGTTCGACGTGATCATTCTCGACCGCATGCTGCCCGGCGGCATCGACGGGCTGCGGCTGCTGGAAACACTGCGCGCGCAGGGCAACGCCACCCCCGTGGTGCTGCTCTCCGCCCTCAGCCAGGTCGACGAACGCGTCGCCGGGCTCAAGGCGGGGGGCGACGATTATCTGACCAAGCCGTTCGCGTTCGCCGAGTTGCTGGCCCGTGTCGAGGCGCTGTCGCGGCGCTCGAAAGGCGACGGGCCGCAGACCCGACTGGTGGTGGCCGATCTGGAGATGGACCTGCTGTCGCGGCAGGTGAAGCGGGCGGGCCAGAAGATCGACCTGCAGCCACGCGAGTTCCGGCTGCTGGAATATCTGATGCGCCATGCCGGCCAGGTGGTGACCCGCACCATGCTGCTCGAGGGCGTGTGGGACTATCATTTCGATCCGCAGACCAATGTGATCGACGTGCATGTCTCGCGGCTGCGCCAGAAGATCGACAAGCCGTTCGAGCTGCCGCTGATCCACACCGTGCGCAACGCGGGCTATATCCTCCGCGCCGAATGAGGCGGCGGTTACGCAGTGCGAGGGGCGTGCTGCTGCGGCTGTGGCGCTCGACCAGCCTGCGCCTCGCACTGATCTTCGGGGCGGTGTTCGCGATCGCCGCGCTGTCGTTCATGCTGTTCATCTGGTGGCGTACGGTGAACCTGCTCCAGGAGCAGGTGCGGGTGGCGATCGACGCCGATGTGCTCGCACTGACCGAACGCTGGCAGGAGGGCGGCCCGAGCGCGGTCGCGGTGTCGATCGGCGACCGCGTCGAGCAGGATGTCGATGACGATACGCTGTACCTGCTGATGGATGCGTCCGGTCATCCGCTGGCCGGCAATCTCACCGTGTGGCCGACCGGGTTCAATGATCCCAGCCAGTGGTATCAGGGCCGGGTGCATCGGGCCGGCACCTTCGCGATGGCGGAAATCCGCGTGGTCGGGCTGCCGGACGGGTTCAGGCTGCTGGTCGGACGCGACGTACGTGCGCGCGACACGCTGCGGCATCTGCTGGCCGACACGCTGTTCTACGCGATGCTGCTGGTCACGGCGCTGGGGCTGGTCGGTGCGGTAGCGGTGCGCGGGCTGTTTCGGCGCATGATCCGCAACATCTCGCGCACCACGGAAGCGATCGCCTCGGGGCGGCTCGACCAGCGCCTGCCGCTGTCGGGCACCGGCGACGAGTTCGACAACGTGTCGAACACCATCAATCACATGCTCGACCGCATCGCGCATCTGATGGACGGGGTGAAGCAGGTCTCCAATGCCATCGCGCACGACCTGCGCACGCCGATCACCCGGGCGCGCACGCGGCTGGAGGATGCCGCCCTGCATGCGCAGGGCGAGGGCGAGCTGCGGGCCGCGATCGAGCGCGCGGTGGGCGAACTCGACGACATCACCGCCGTGTTCGAAGCCCTGCTGCGCATCGCCGAGATCGAGGCCGGGTCGCGGCGCTCGGCCTTCGCGGAGATCGACCTGGGCCCGCTGCTGGAGGATCTCGGCGAGCTGTATGCGGCGGTGGCCGAGGATCAGGGGCTGGAGCTGGTGCTGACGGTGCCTCAGACGCTGCGCGTGCTGGGCGACCGCAGCCTGATCCAGCAGGCGGTGTCGAACCTGCTCGACAACGCGATGAAATTCTCCGCCTGTGCCGCACCCGGCGGTGTGGTGACGCTGTCGGCGAGTCGCGAGATCCGCGCCGGCGAGGGGCGCGACGCGTTCGCCGCCCGCATCGTGGTGACGGATTGCGGCATCGGCATGGACGAGGCCGATCTCGCCCGCGCCACCGAGCGCTTCTTTCGCAGCGAGCGTGCCCGCTCGACGCGCGGTTCGGGCCTTGGCCTGGCCCTGGTGGAGGCGGTGGCGCATCTGCATGGCGGAACGCTGATGCTGGAGAACGTCCATCCGGGTCTGCGCTGCACGCTGACGCTGCGCGCCGAGCCGGAGCCGAGGCGGCTGGAGGGCTCGCTTGCCGCCCCCTCCCCGCCTGGCGCATCCTCGCCGCCATGAGCCGCATCTGCCCCCGACGCGCATGACAACTCTGTCATCTTCATCCCATGCTCGGGCAAATCCGGCGCAGGCAAAATCGGCGTGATGATACGTTGGAACACGGCAAGCTCCCGCCAGGCGGGGCAGGCATGGCTGGCGCTCGGATTGCTGCTGCTTGCCCTTTGCGGCAGCACACTGTCGCAAAGGGCGGATGCCCAGGCCGACGGCCGTATCACGCCGGCAGGCCCGACGGTGCAGGCTGCGACACCGGAGGGCGGCGAGCTGGATGTGACCACGGATTCAGCCGAATACTGCCAGCGCCTGCACGCCAAGCTCGATGCCTATGTCAATCCGCCCCGCATCGTGCAGGAGCTGCGCAGCGAGGGCGAGGAGATGTGCCGCGCAGGTCGCTTCCGCGGCGGCATCGCGCGGCTGCGCCGCGCCTTGCTGGCGATGCGTGACGCCGAACATTGAGCCTCGGCAAACGGAGGCCGAGCGAACCGCAAGGCGGCGGTTTCGTTGCGCTCCATATACGGGCCATACTGTGGCTCCTGCGGAGACCAAGACAATGCGTGGCGCCCTGATCCTGACACTATCCCTCCTCGGCACCCCGGTGGCGTTCGCGCAGGGGGCGCCGGGCATGATCGGCCAGACCACCACCGGAGCGAACGCCGCGAAAACCACCGCCGGGGCGGCGAAGCCTCTACCCTCGACGCTGGACAACCGCACCTATGCGCCAGGCACGCGCGAGGATTTCGAGCGTCACCCGCTGCCGCAGGACCACGCGATCGCCCATATCGGCTCGTTGCCGGTGCGGGTACGCGCACCGGTCACACCCGCCTATAACGGTGCGGGCACCTACAGCACCGTCGCCGGCCAGCCAGCCAACGGCCGCGGCCAGGCGATGTCGGCGCAGATGATGTCCACCGGTGCGCAGGGGCAGGACATCCCGGCCAATCCGGCGCCGATCCCGTAACGCCTCAGTCAGGGAAGTCGGTGGCGCGGCCCACGGCTTCCCAGGTGTCGAGTTCCTTTATGCTCTGCATCCAGCGCTCGCGGGTGGCATCCACCGCATAGGCACCAAGAACCAGGTGCAGCGGCGGGTTGTCGCTCGACGCCGCCTCGATGATGGCGGTCACCGCCCGCACCGGGTCGCCCTGCTGGCGGCCGGAGATTTCGGCGGTGCCCGACAGGCGGGCGCCGACGCTTTGGCGATAGTCCTCGATCCCCACCTCGGTGGTGCGCAGCGAGCGGCCGGCCCAGTCGGTGCGGAACGGGCCGGGTTCGACCGCCATGGCGCGGATCCCCAGATGCGCGACCTCGGCGTGCAGGCCGCTGGTAAAGCCTTCGACCGCGTATTTGCTCGCACCGTAGTAGGACGAGGCGGCGCGGGCGACGAGGCCGGCAATGGACGAGATGTTGACCACGGTGCCGGATCTCTGCGCGCGCATCAGCGGCAGCACCGCGCGCGTCATCGCGAACAGGCCGAACACGTTGGCGTCGAACATCGCCCGGATCTCGGCCTCCTCGCCTTCCTCGGCGGAGGTGAGGTAGCCATAGCCCGCGTTGTTGACGAGAACGTCGATGCGGCCGAACGCCTCACGGGTGCGGGCGATGGCATCGGTGATCGCCGACGGGTCGGTCACATCGAGTTCGATCTTGAGCAGACGTTCCGACGGCGCGTCGAGACCGTCGAGATTGGACAGGCGCCGGGCGGTGGCGACCACGCGCAGGCCGCGCTCGAGGCATTGAAGCGCGAATTCGCGGCCGAAGCCGGTGGAGCAGCCGGTGATGAACCAGACCGGCCGGGTATCGGAAACACTCATCGACGCTTGCCCTTCTTTTCTTCGTAGCCGCCCAGCGCGCAGATATGGCGCCAGTGTTCGTCGCTCACCGGCATCACCGACAGCCTCGATGTGGTGACCAGCGACATCTCCGCGAGTGCGGGGGCGGCCTTGACCTGCTTCAACGTCACCGGGTGGGGAAAGGGTGCGACGGCCTTCATGTCCACGCAGACCCAGTCGCCCTTCTCGCCCGGCTCGACCGTCGGGTCGGGATAGGCCGTGCGGACGACCTCGACGACGCCGACGATCTCCTTGCCGATATTGGAATGATAGAAGAACGCGCGGTCGCCGAGGGCCATGCTGGCCAGGTTCCGCTTCGCGAGGTGGTTGCGCACCCCGGTCCACGGCTCGACCCCGTTGGCGACCTGCTGGTCCCAGGAGAAGGCGTCGGGCTCGGACTTGACCAGCCAGTGGGCCATCACACCCGCTTTCCGCCGACGAAGACCGGGGTGTAGGCGAACACCTCCAGCGAGGTGCGGAACGAGGCGTAGGGGTCGTTCTCGCCGATGCGGCGTGCGGTCTCGAGGTCGGGGGCGGTGACCAGCAGCATGGTGCCGATGGCGGTGTCGTTCTCGTCGAGCAGCGGTCCGGCCTCGATCAGCGCCTCGCCGAGCGAATCGACATAGGCGCCGTGCGCCGGGCGGGCGGCGGCGCGCTGCGGCGCGGCCGTGGCGGGAAAGCGATAGATCAGCACGAAATGCATCGAAGGCGCCCGATCGGATGGGGGAAGGACTGGTGGAGGGGATACCGCGCCGGCGCGGTTCGCGGCATGCTGTCACGACCGATCCCCCGAAGCGAGCCCCCTCACCCGAACCGATGCCACCAGAACTGACCACCACCGCCGTGCCCGCGACCGGCTGGCTGCACCGCTACGCCCATCCCGGCCGCTTCCTGCGCCTCGGCGCGACGGTGCAGCCCTGGCTGAGCGCGGCCGGGTTGATCCTGACGCTGGCCGGGCTGGGCTGGGGGCTGTTCATCGCACCGGCCGACTGGCAGCAGGGCGACGCGGTGCGGATCATGTATGTGCATGTGCCGGCGGCCTGGCTGGCCTCGGCGGCCTATCTCGCCCTCGCCGCCTGTGGTTTCGCATCGCTGGTATGGCGGCATCCGCTGGCCGATCTGGCCGCGGTCGAGATCGGGCCGGTGGGGGCGGGTGTCACCGCGCTGTGCCTCGCCTCGGGCTCGCTGTGGGGCAGGCCGATGTGGGGTGCGTGGTGGGTGTGGGATGCGCGGCTGACCTCGGTGCTGGTGCTGTTCTTCCTGTTTCTCGGCCATGTGGTGCTGGTGCGCTCGTTCGACGATCCGGCGCGCGGGGCGCGCTCGGCGGCGATCCTCGCCCTGGTGGGCGTGCTGGACCTGCCGATCATCAAGTTCTCGGTGCAGTGGTGGAACACGCTGCACCAGCCGGACAGCATCACGCTGACCGCCGCACCTGCGATGTCGCTGTCGATGCTGTGGCCGCTGCTGGTCACCGCGCTGGGGTTCAGTTTCGGCTTTGCGGCGATCGTGGTCGCGCGCGTGCGGGCGGCGATCCTCGAACAGCGGGTGCGGGTCGCTATGCAGCGTCGGGCACGGATGGCGGAGCGATGAGCGGGGTCTGGGCCTATGTGGACGCGGCCTATGGGCTGTGCGCCGCGCTCGGGCTGTGGCTGGGCGTGGGCGCGGCGCTGCGGCTGCGACGGGCGCGGCGGGCGCTGGCGCGGATCGAGGGATCATGACGCGAAAGTCGCGGCGGATCTGGATGATCGGGTGTTGCGGCGCGGGGCTGTCGGCCGCGCTCGGCCTGTCGCTCTGGGCGCTGTCGGGCAACATCGTCTATTTCATGGCACCGTCGCAGCTGCTGGCCACGCATCCCTCGCCGAAGCAGGTGGTGCGGCTGGGCGGGATGGTCGAAGCCGGGTCGGTGCGCACCGCCGAGGGCCTGTCGGGGCCGGAGGCGAGCTTTCGCGTTACCGACGGGCAGGCGGATGTGGCGGTGCACTACGACGGGATTCTGCCGGGGCTGTTTCGCGAGGGACAGAGCGTGGTGGCGCTGGGGTCGCTGGGGCAGGATGGCCGCTTCACCGCCTCGGAGGTGCTGGCCAAGCATGACCAGACCTACATGCCCAGGGAAGTCGCCGACGCACTGCGCCGGTCGGGCAAATGGGACCCGCGCTTCGGCCCCGCACCCGATCCGGCGAGCTGGGACCGGATGACGGCGGCGTCTGCGGAGACCAGGGCGGGGACCGGATCGGGCGGCTGATGGGCTTCGAGACGATCTTCGGGCCGGAACTCGGCACGCTGGCGCTGGCCTGTGCCTGTGTGGTGGCGCTGGTGCAGGCGGTGCTGCCGATGATCGGCGCACAGCGTGGCCATGCGCGGCTGATGCGGGCGGGCGCGACGCTGGCGGGGGCGCAGCTCTTCTGTCTGGCGCTGTCTTTCGTCTGTCTGGTCGCGGCGTCGGTAGCGGATGATTTCTCGGTCGGCTCGGTGGCGGCGAACAGCGCGATCGCCAAGCCGCTGGCCTACAAGATCGCCGGGGTCTGGGGCAATCATGAGGGGTCGATCCTGCTGTGGGGGTTGATCCTGGCGCTGTGCGGCGGGGCGGTGGCGGTGTTCGGACGCGAATTGCCCGATGCGCTGCGTGCGCGGGTGCTGGCGGTGCTGGGCGGCACGTCCGCGGGATTCCTGCTGTTCTGCCTGCTGACCTCGAACCCGTTCTCGCGGGTCTGGCCGCCGCCCATGGACGGGTCGGGGATGAACCCGCTGCTGCAGGACCCCGGGCTCGCGATCCATCCGCCGATCCTCTACTGCGGCTATGTCGGCTTCGCGGTGCCGTTCGCGTTCGCCGTCGCCGCGCTGATCGAGGGCGAGGTGGATGCAGCCTGGGGACGCTGGGTGCGGCCATGGGCGGTGGCGGCGTGGGCGATGCTCACCTGCGGCATCGCGCTGGGGTCGTGGTGGTCGTACTACATCCTCGGCTGGGGCGGCTACTGGTTCTGGGACCCGGTGGAGAATGCCTCGCTGCTGCCCTGGCTGACCGGCACCGCGCTGATCCATTCGGCGATCGTGGTGGAGAAACGCGCCGCCTTGAAGATCTGGACCGTGCTGCTGGCGATCGCCACCTTCTCGCTGTCGCTGTCGGGCACGTTCCTGGTGCGCTCGGGCATCCTCAACTCCGTTCATGAATTCGCCAACGACCCGACGCGAGGGGTGTTCATCCTCACCCTGCTCGCGCTGGTCAGCGGCGGGGCGCTCGCCCTGTTCGCCTGGCGCGCGCCGGTGCTGATGCAGCGCGCTGGCGCGGGTCTGTTCGCGCCGCTGTCGCGCGAGGGCGCGCTGGTGGCCAACAATATCGGGCTGTGCGCGATCTGCGCGGTGGTGCTGACCGGAACGATGTATCCGCCGTTCTCCGCCCTGCTGTTCGACCGTGCGATCTCGGTCGGTGCACCGTTCTTCAACCTTGCCACCCTGCCGCTGGCGATCCCGCTGTTCGCGCTCGTCGCCCTCGGACCGATGCTGCCGTGGAAACGCGGACGCACGCGCGCGCTGCTGCGCAGGGCACGGGTGCCGCTTGTCGTCGCACTCGCAGCACTCGCCGGGGCGATGTGGGGGATGGTGGGCGCGGTGCCGATCGCGGTGTTCGCGCTCGGGGTGTGGATCATCGCCGGCAGTCTCGCCGATCTCGCCGCCCGCGTGCTGGCCGGGGGCTGGCGCGAGGCGGGCGCGCGGCTGGCGCATCTGCCGCGCGGGGTGGTGGGCGCGGCGGTGGCGCATCTGGGGCTGGGCCTGACCGTGCTGGGCCTCGCCGCGATGAGCCAGGCGCGGACCGACATCGTCGCCGTCCAGCCCGGTCAGGAGGTGGATTTCGGCGGCTATCGCTGGACGCTCGATGCGGTCAGCGAGGCGCCGGGGCCGAACTACAGCGCTCGCATCGCCACGATTTCCGTGCGCGAGGGTGGCCGGCTGGTGACGGCGCTGCATCCGGCAGAGCGACGCTTCGCGCAGGGCGCACAGACCACGCAGGAGACGGCGATCCATACCAACCTCCTGGTCGATCTCTATGCCGTGCTGGGCGACACCGCCCCCGGCGGCGTGGTGCTGCGGCTGCATGTCAATCCGCTCGCCCCGTTCCTGTGGCTGGGCGCGCTGGTGATGGCGCTCGGTGGCGGGCTGTCGCTGTCCGACCGGCGGCTGCGGGTGGGGGCGCCGAGGCGCGCACATCCTGCGGCCGGGCGACGGCTGGCGTGACGCCGCTGATGCGCCGGCGGGTGCTGTTCGCGGCCCCGTTCGCTGTCGCGGGCGCGGCCGGGATGGGCGCATTCGCGATGCTGCGGCGGATGCCGGACGGACAATTCGACCCGCATGCCGTGGATGCGCCGGTGCTGGGCCGGATGGTGCCGGACTTCGCCCTGCCGGCGCTCCCGCCGGGCCCCGGCTTCGATGCGGCTGCCCTGCGCGCGCAGCCGCGACCGGTGCTGGTGAACGTCTTCGCCTCGTGGTGCGTGCCCTGCGTGGAGGAAGCCGAGGCGCTGCTGGCGCTGTCGACGCATCTGCCGGTCTGGGGGATCGCCTACAAGGACCCCGACGCCGCGGCGACGGATTTCGTCCGCCGCACTGGTGATCCGTATGCGCGTCTGGTCGCCGATCGCGACGGGCTGGCGGCGATCGACTGGGGGGTGAGCGGCGTGCCGGAAAGCTTTCTGGTCGCCCCCGGCGGGCGCATCGTCTGGCACAAGGCGGGCGGTCTGACGGCGGCCGATGTGGAGAGGCTGGCACGTGGTCAGGGTTAGGGTCGTGCTGGCAGTCGCGCTGCTGCTGGCGGGTCCGGCGGCCCGGACGGTGGCCTGGGCGGTGGACAGCCCTGCCGAGATGCTGCCCGATCCGAAACAGGAGGCCCGCGCGGAGGCGATCGGGCGGCAGTTGCGCTGTCTGGTGTGCCAGAACGAGAGCATCGAGGACAGTCGCGCAGCACTGGCGCGCGACCTGCGCCACGTGGTGCGCGCGCATGTCGCGGCTGGCGAGACCGACCGGCAGATCGTCGGCTGGATGGTGAGCCGCTATGGCGATTTCATCCGCCTGCGGCCGCGCCTCGACTGGCTGACCCTGCCACTCTACGCGATGCCGGGGCTGGCAGTGCTGGCCGGGCTGGCGGTCGCGCTGGTGGCGCTGCGCCGTCGGCGGGGCGAGCCGCCGGCGCCGTTGAGCGACACGGAGCGGGCACGGCTGGAGCGGCTGCGGTGATCGGCTGGATGATCGCGGGCACATTGCTGCTGGCCGCCCTCACCGTGGCCTGCCTGCTGGCGCTGCGCGGCGGCGCCGAGCCGCAAGGACGACGGGTGCCGGCGCTGGCACTGCACCGGGCGCGTCTGGCTTCGGTCGAGCGCGACCGCGACATCGGGCTGATCGCGCCGGAGGACGCCGACGCAGCACGGCTCGAGATCCAGCGCCAGTTGTTGACCGAAGCCGACCGGGTCGAACCGGCGGGCGCGCCGGTGGCATCGGGACGCGGGTGGCTGATCGGGGCGGCAGTGGCGATGCCGCTCGCGAGCCTCGCGCTCTATCTTTCGGTGGGCCATCCGCTGTTGCCGTCGGCGCCGATGGCGCTGCGCGAGCAGGCGCGGGCCGACGACCCGCAGACGGCGCGCGACGCGCAGCTCGTGGCAACGCTGCGCGCACGGCTCGCCGGGCTCGATCCGGCATCGCCACAGGGACGCGAGGGCTACACCCTGCTCGGCCGGGTCGAGGCGACGCAGGGACACTGGAGCGACGCAGCCCGCGCCTGGCGCAAGGCGGTCGATGCGCGCTTCGACCCCGCGCTCGCGGTCTCGGCTGCGGAGGCACAGTGCCGGGCGGACGGGCGGGTGAGCGCGGACTCGGCCGCGCTGTTCCGGCGTGCACTGGCCGAAGGGCCGGCGGACGCGCCATGGCGGGGACTGGCGCAGGAAAGACTTGTGGAGGCGGAAGCGGCGCCCCATTGATGGGTGATGAGTGACGATCCCAGGCCCGAACCGTCCGCCCTCACCCCCGATGAGCTGGAGGCGGAGCCCAAAGCGAAACCCGGGGTGGAAACGGGTGGCCCGAAAGGACTCGAACCCACGCGCTATGGAGACTGGGAGCGCAACGGGCGCTGCTTCGATTTCTGAGGCTCAGGCGCCGCGCCAGAGGGCAAACGCGGCCAGCGCCACGCCCACCAGCCCCAGCCCGGTGCCGACCGCCGCTGCCCAGCCGCCGCTCCCGTAGGCCCAGCCGCCAAGCGCCGAGCCGCACGCACCGCCGAGAAAGAAGACCGCCAGATACAGCCCGTTCAGCCGCGCGCGGGTGGCCGGCCCGAGGGCGAACAGGGCGCGCTGGCCGAGCACGAGATTGCCGCTGACGCCGAAATCCAGCACCACGCCGGCCAGTGCGAGCACGCCCAGGCGCCAATGCTCCGTCCCGCCGGCCAGCAGGCACAGCGACAGGCCGGTCGCCACGCAGATCATCGCACCGAACGTCGCGATCCGCGTATGCCCGGCATCGGCCAGCCGGCCGGCCAGCGGAGCCGCGATGGTGCCGGCGACCCCGATCAGCGCGAACAGCGCGATGCCGGCCTGGCCGATGCCGAAATTCTGCGCCAGCCACAGCGGGGTGACGGTCCAGAACAGGCTGAACGCCCCGAACAGGAAGAAATGGTAGAAGGCGCGCCTCTGCAGCACCTTCGTGCGCCACAGCAGCCCGGCCAGCGAGGCGAGCAGCGAACCATAGGAATGTCCCGGCTCCGGCTCCCAGCGCGGCAGCCTGATCCGCATCGCGACCCCGATCGCCACCATCAGCACGGTGGCGACGACGAACACCACATGCCACGACGACACCGAGGCGATCAGGCTGCCGACCGGACGGGCGAGCATGATGCCGACCATCAGCCCGCTCATCACGTTGCCGACCACCCTGCCCCGGCTCGCCTCGGGGGCGAGATGGGCGGCGAACGGCACCAGCACCTGCACCGAGACCGAGCCGATGCCGATCGCGAGACAGGCGAGCAGGAACGGCCCGGGGTGGGTGGACAGTGCGGCCGCCGCCACCGCCAGCGTGCCGAGGACCAGGATACTCACCACCAGGCGGCGGTTCTCGACCAGATCGCCCAGTGGCACCAGCAGCACCAGCCCGAGCGCATAGCCGAGCTGGGTGAGTGTGACGATCAGCCCGGCATGGGCGGGCGGCAGGCCGAGCGAGGCGGCGATCGGGCCGGCCAGCGGCTGCGCGTAATAGAGATTGGCGACGACCACCCCGCAGGCCAGGGCGAAGAACAGGTTTAGGGCGCGGGTCATCTCGGGGGGATTCGGGCTCATGGTGGATGCAGATGGCAGCACCGCCGCCCGGTGACCAGAGTGCAGACGCTCGTCTCAGGCTCGGCCACAGGCCCGATCCGACGCCGATCGCCCCCGCCCTGTCTTTCTGGCTTGCCCGCGGCAGGCTGACGCGGTCATGCTGCCGGCAGGGCCCGCGATGCGGCCCGCCGCCTGCACTGGGTTCCGGCCCGGATCGGTGAACGTATCGCGTCTGCGAAAGACATCTCGCTTCGGATGTGGCGGACGGAGTTCGGCAATGCAGGCCCCGGTCTCGACAGTTCGTTCGCCGCAGACGGAGACCCAGGATGCAGACCCCATACCCCAAGACCATGGCCCGGATCCTGCGCGAGGCGCTGGCCGAGCGCGCGCTGTCGATCAGCCACTCGACCGCGCTGGAGATCGTCGCCCGGCAGCTCGGCCATGCCGACTGGAACGTGCTGTCGGCGCAGCCTGCGACACCCTCGGCTGCGATCCCCACGCCAGCAGGCGGCGGACCGCTCCCCGAAGGGTGGCATGTCAGCGGCCGCAGCGACCTCTTCCGTGCCGGGTTGCTGACCCAGGGCGGCCCGGATGGTGAGGCCGCGCTGAGCATCGACAGCCTCGCTCCCGCCGATCCGAATGCGCCGGTCGCCGGATCAGGAGAGTTCCTCACCATCATGCAGCGCATCTCCGCCGAGCCATGGCGCGGGCGGATGGTCAGTTTCCGCGCCCGTTTGCGCTGCGAGCAGGCGACCGGGAGCGGGCGGCTGTGGATTCATGCCCGCAACGGGGCGCGCGAGGCCCTCGTGTTCGACAATCTCGGTCTCGAGGCGACCGCGAATGGCCCGATCACCGGCACCACCGGCTGGACGGAGCGTCATGTCACCATCGAGGTGCCGGAAACCGCGAGTTATCTGGGTTTCGGCGTACTGTACGGCTCGGGGACCGGGCGGTTCCGGGCAGCGGGACTGTCGTTCGGGCAGGCGGAGGGGGATGAACGGCCGCGCGCATTGCCGAACGAACCGCGCAATCTCGGACTGCAGACCGCCTGAGGCGGATCAGGGCGGGCTGCGGGCCGGCCAAAGGCGTGACAGCAGCCCCAGGATCGCGGCGTTCAGCCCCAGGCCGACCAGCCCGGGATTGACGCCGCCGAGCCCGATGGCGGCTTCATAAAGCCAGATTGCCAGCGCGTCGCCGGCGAGCAAGGCGATGACGATCGCCGACGCGCGGACCCGCCAGCCTGCCAGCAGCGCGACGAGACCGGGGAAGGTCTGGGTGATTCCGAAATAGAACAGGTTGTTGATCGAGACCATCAGGCCGTGGAACCGGGCCGCGCCCCAGATCGAGGCGAGCAGATACAGCGCCATCACCATCTTGGCGGCGCGTCGCTGGGCGTCGCCGTCGAGACCGGGGAGAATGTTGCGGGCGACCAGCGGGCCGAGGGCGAGGCAGATGCCGGCCAGCACCACCAGCGCCGACAGCGTCGCCCCCGCCAGCACCAGGCCGAACGCCCAGGGCGGCAGCAGGGCGCCGGCGAGGGTGACGAACACCGCGTTGGCATCGGCCGGGGCCGAGGGCAGGTGTCGCGCGACCGTGGCGATGGCGACCAGCAGCGGGAACATCAACATGTAGAGCGGCATCGCGCATTGCGCGCGACGCAGGGTGGCGGCCGAGCGGGCGGTGAACACCGCCGCCACGGTCTGCGGCACCAGGCAGAAGCCGATGGCTTGCAACACGATCGTCGACATCGCGAAGATGTCGACTGGCCACGCGGTCGGCGCCGGTGGCGGCGGGGATGCGGCATGTGCGGGTCCGTCCCCCTGCCCGCTCGCCCAGGCGATCGCCGCACCGCCGGTGGCGACCACCGCGAGTAGCATCAGCGCGTCCTTCAGCACCGCGACCTGGGCCGGGCCGCGGATGCCGGACACCGCCACCATCGCGAACACCAGTGCCCCGGCGATGCCGAGCAGGGCCAGCGGCGGCACGGTGAGGTGCAGCGCGGCCAGCACGGTGCCGAGACCGACGAACTGCAGCACGCCGAGCGGCAGCAGGAAGGCGATGCAGTTGAGCGCGACGATCCGTTCCAGCGCGCGGCTGCGGAAATGGCGGCCGAACAGGTCGGGCAGTGTCACCGCACCATGGCGGCGTCCGGCCCGCCAGATCGCCGGGTAGAGAAAATAGCCGACCGGGAAGGCGAGCAGGATGTAGCCCAGGAACCAGGCGAGGAAGCCGGTGCCGTGCGCATACACCCCGCTCGGCACGCCGAGGATGGTGGCGATCGAGTAGGTCTCGCCAACGGCGAGCACGAAGAACAGCAGCGAGCCGAAGCGCCCCGAGGCGACAAAGAAGTCCTCCGGCTTCTGATGCGCGCCGCCACGACCACCCCAGAGGGAGGCGGCCATCGCCAGGGCGATCAGCAAGACGAACACCGCCGCCGTCACGCCTGGTCCCCAGGCAGATGCCGGTCGTGCCACCACCAGCAGGCGGCGAGGCAGGCGGAGGTGAGCGGGATGCAGGCGAACAGCCACCAGGCGGCAACCGGCAGGCCGAGCCAGACGTACGGCAGCCGCGACAGCAGCGGGATGGTGGGCACCACCAGCAGGACCGGCAGGCCGAGGCCGAGCGCCAGACGGACGGCCGGTCTCACCGCGCGGGCAGCGAATGCCAGGTGCGGCCTTGCATTCCCGGCGGCAGGGTGGCCTCGTACACGCCGCGCGCCACCGCACGCGCCAGCACGTCCGCCGCCGCCGCGCCGATCCGCGCGACGGCGAACTCCCGGCGTGGACCGGGCGCCGGGCGCCGGCCCGTGGACAGCGCGAACACCACGTCGCCGTCGAACGGTGAATGGATCGGCCGGATCGCACGGGCGAGACCGTCCTGCGCCATCATCGCCACCCGCTTGATCTCGTCGGGGTCGAGGATCACGTCGGTCGCCACACAGGCGATGGTGGTGTTGGCGCGCGCACCGGGATTGATGCGGGTGTCGCCCCAATCCTCGCCGGCAACCAGGTCGGGGCTGGGCCCGAGGCCACCGAACTCCCGGTTCAGCTCGAACGGTGCGGCCCAGAAATGCCGCCCCCCCGGCACCAGCGGCGTGCCGAGGCTGTTGACGGCGACGATGGCGCCGACGGTCATGCCGTCGGCGGTGACCAGAGAGGCCGAGCCGATGCCGCCCTTGAGCGTGCCGGCCGTGGCCCCATAGCCCGCACCGGCGGTGCCGAGCGCGAACCCGGCGCCGGCGGAGGCGACCGCTTCGACGCCGAGATCGCGATAGGGCGGTTGCATCCCCCAGCCCTTGTCGCCGCCATTGGCGAGGTCGAACAGGATCGCCGCCGGCACGATCGGCGACGGCGGCACGCCCGGCAGCGGCGCCATGACGAAGCCGCGCCCATGCGCGCCGAGCCAGGCGGCGACCCCGTCGGCCGCGGCCAGCCCGTAGACGGAGCCACCCGACAGCACCACCGCATCGACCGACCGGACCAGATCCCAAGCGTCGAGCGCGTCGGTCTCGCGCGTGCCGGGGCCGCCGCCACGCACGTCCACCGCACAGACCGCGCGGCGGTCGGGCAGGATGACGCTGACGCCGCTGCGCACACGCGCGTCCTGCGCCTGGCCGACGCTGAGCCCCTCGACATCGGTGATCAGGTTGCGCGGCCCCGGCCGGCCAGGCCCGCCCGCGGCGCGTGCGCCGAGGGTCGTGGCCGCGGCGAGGCCGCCGAACGCGGTGAGAAGCGTGCGCCGTCGCATCAGCAGCGCTCCCCGGGCGGGAGCGGCCAGTCCGTGATCGGGCCGCGCTGCGACTCGTACCAGCGGGCGAGCTGGAGGGCCCGGGCGTCGGCGAAGCGCGGGGTGACGATCTGCAGGCCGATCGGCGTGCCGTCGCGCGAGAAGCCGCAGTTGAGCGAGACCGCCGGCTGCTCGCCCATGTTCCACGGCAAGGTGTAGGCGATGTGCTCGAACGGGCGCTGCCAGTCGTCGATCGGGGAGGCGTATTCGGCGGGAAAGGCGAGGTTCGGGGTGGTGGGCGAGAGTACCGCGTCGACCGAGGACATCAGCGCGCCGCAGGCGGCGCGCATATCGAAGGTGCGGCCGAAGCCGGTGACGGCCTGCGCACCCGACACCCCTGCCCCGCTCTCCGCCCAGTGCAGGATATAGGGCAGGATCAGCGCGCGGCGTTCGGGCGGCAGGACAGAGATCTCGGCCCAGGCGCGGGCGCGCCAGAACCGGTCGAGACCGTCGAGCATGTCGCGGGTGAGCACCGGCGCGACCTCGACCAGCGTCGCGCCGGCGGCGGCGAAGGTCTCGGCCGCCGCGCGCACGGCTTCGCCGATCTCGGCGTCGAGCGCCATGCCGCAGCCGGCCTCCATCATCACGCCGATGCGCAAGGACCGCACGCCGTCGATCGGCGCCAGCCAGTCGATCGTCTCGGGCGGCAGGCTGGTGGCATCGCGCGCGTCTGGAAGGCTCAGTACCGCCATCATGCGTGCGGCATCATCCACCGTGCGGGTCATCGGTCCGGCGCAGCGGCCGGTGTAGTAGGGGTCGATCGGGATGCGGCCGAGCGTGGGCTTGAAGCCGACCAGGCCGCACCAGGCGGCGGGCAGACGCACGGAGCCGCCGATATCGGTGCCCACATGCAGCGGCCCGTAGCCGGCCGCGGCAGCGGCGGCGGCACCGGCGCTGGACCCGCCGGGGTTGTTGGCGAGGTTCCACGGGTTGCGGGCCAGCGGATGGAAGCTCGACAGGCCGGAGGAGAGCATGCCGAAGTCAGGCACGGTGGTCTTGGCGAACAGGACCGCCCCGGCCTCGCGCAGGCGGGCGGCGGGTGGCGCGTCGTCGGGCTCGGGGAGCAGGACCGTCGCGGCGGTGCCGACCGGAGTGGGCGTGCCGCGCGTGTGGATCAGTTCCTTGAGGCTGACCGGCACGCCGTCGAGCGGGCCGAGGGCGGCGCGGTCCGACCAGCGGCGGGCGGATGCCTCGGCCTGCGCGCGCGCCGAGGCCGGGTCGTAGGCGTAGAGCGCGTGCAGGCTCGGCTCCCAGGCGGCGATGCGCGCATCGAGCGCCTCGATGACATCGACGGGGGTGAAGGTGGCCTCTGCATAGCCTGCGGCGAGCTGGGCGGCATCGAGATCGGCAAGTTGCATCAGGCTCAGAACCCTACCGAAGCGCGCACGCCCCAGACCGCCGGCAGGCCGGACTGGGCGATGTTGTCGCCGGAGACGAAATAGTTGCGGGTGACGTCGTAGTGCTTGTCGAGGATATTCTGGCCGAACGCGGCCAGCATCCAGCGATGGTTCTTCGGCGACAGTGCGATGTTGGCGTTGAACAACGTGTAGCCGGCGACATCGTAGAGCTTGCCGAACAGCGAGCGGTAGGTGGAGCGCAGTGAATAATCGATACCGGTGGTGAGGTCGTAGCGGCCGAGATCGAAGGTGTAGCTGGCCGAGCCGTTCAGGGTGATTTTCGGCGAGGGCAGGCTGTCGCCCTTGCGGTCGCGATAGACGCCGACGAAGACGCCGCCTTCGCGTACCGCCGAGACCACCGAGTTGAAGCGGTCGAACTGACCGGTCGCCCATCCCGCAGACTGGGTCAGCAGCAGATGCGGGATCGGCGACCAGTCCGCCTGCATCTCGCCGCCATAGAGATGCGAGCGCGGCGCGTTGATGATCGCACCGACCAGACCGGTGAGCGGATTGACAACCGCCGACTGGATCTGCTCGTCGTGATAGTCGTAGTAGAACGCGGAGACGTTGAGACGCAGATGCTGTCGGGGGAAATCGGCCTTGTTGCCGATCTCGTAGGCCCAGACCTTCTCGGGCGCGAAAGGTGCGGTCGAGACCTGGGCGGAGACGGAGTTGTAGGTGGTAAATCCGCCCGATTTCACACCACGGCTGACCGAGGCGTAGAGCATGTCGTGTGTGAACGGTGTATATTGCAGCTCGATCTTTCCAGTCGGTTCGGTGAAGTCGGTGCTGCGGTGACCGAGCGTGGTGACCGCGGTCTGGGTGGCGCTGTCGGCATAGGCGGCGCGGAAATTGTTCAGATCGCGCACCTCGTGCTCCACGCGCAGACCGCCGGTGAGGCTAAGGCGGTGGGTGAGCGCGTAGGTCGCCTGGCCGAAGCCGCTGATGGTGTTGACCTTCTGCGAATACTGCACGGTGCGGTCGAACTTGTAGACGCTCTGAAAACCGGAATCGTAGATGTCGGCAAGATACTGGTTGGCGTAGTAGATGCCGCCGACCCATTTGAGGCGTCCGGAATCATGCGAGGTCAGGCGCAGCTCGTTGGCGAACACGTTGGCGCGGGAATTGAAGAACACATCCGCGATGGCCAGCGAGGAGGCGTCGAAATTGTCGTATTCCTGGCGCTGCATGTAGTCGTAGCTGACCAGATCGGTCAGGGTAGCGAAAGCGAGGCTCTGGTCGGCACGCAGGCTGACGCCACCGGTGTCGATATGGCTGAACGGCTTGGCGTCGGGGCGGATGCCGATCAGTTTCGCGAATTGCGGCGAGGTGCCCCAGCCGGTGATCTGGCGATCGGTATCGGCCGGAAAGATGGGCTGGCCCGCGCCGAGATAGGTCACCAGAGAGGTCAGCGGTGCGTAGAGATGCAGGCCGACCGCATCGGAACGGTCGTGGCTGCCATGGCCTTCGAGTTCGATCTTGAGCGTGTCGGTGGGCTCGACATCGAGCATGACGCGCAGGCCGCTGCGGTCGACGTCGCCGAGGCGGTCGGAATTGTCGCGCGAATGCTGCCACGCCCCGCCCTGCTGGGTCTGGCCGGCGATGCGGATCTGCGCCTTGTCGCCGAGCGGGCCGGAGAGGAAGCCGTCGATCTTGGTGGAATTGAAGCGGGCGTACTGCGCGGAGAGATTGCCGGTCCAGTAAGAGGTCGGCTTGTTGAGGATGTAGTTGATCGCACCCGCAGTGGTGTTGCGGCCATACAGCGTCCCCTGCGGGCCGCGCAGCACCTCGACGCGGGCGATGTCGAACATCGCGCCGTTGGTGCCGAACGGCACCGGATAGGCGACCTCGTCGACATAGATGCCGACGGTCGGTGCGTTGTTGGAAGCATAGTCGTTGAAGCCCATGCCGCGGATGGCGAAGGAGGGCTGGCCCGAGCCGAACTGCGGCGTCACCTGCAGCGAGGGGGTGAGGTATTGCAGGTCGAAGACGTTGTTGACGTTGCGGGCGGCCAGCGTCTTGCCGGAAATGACGCTGATCGAGGCGCCGACGCTCTGCGCACTCTGCGAGCGGCGCTCGGAGGTGACGGTGATCTGTTCGATGCCGTTGTCGGTTGTGGGTTTCGGTGTCGGCACCGGCGTGGTCGCGGTCTGCGCAGCGGCGTCGAGCGACAGCAGGGCGACCCCGGCCAGCAGAGGTGCGCGGCGGGCGACATGGCGGCAGACGGATGCGGTCAGGGGCATCACCAGCTCCTCTTCGGCTGTAAGGGTCGCGTGGCGCAAACGTTAGGGGTGCGAACCGATCGACGGGAAGTTCAATCTTGTGCTCTGGCCGTACCCGCCTGCGCATCACCGCCCACCAGTTGGGCAGATGGTCATGATATGAGCAGTCATCCGACCAGAAAACGCTCCAGCTCGGCGATCACCGCTTCGGCGGCGTGGGGCAGGACCCGGTCCGGGGCGCGGCAGATCACCAGCGAGGTCTCGATGAGGCTGTCCTCGGCGAGGGCCACCGCCACCAGACGTCCGGCCTCGATCTCGTCGGCACAGCACAGGGGCGGCAGGATCAGCACCGCCGCGCCGCGCAGGGCCAGCGCCTTCTGCATGTCGAGCGAGCCGGTGATGAACACCGGGTCGAGCCGCCGGCTGGCCGCGCGCGCGATCCGGTCGAGGTCCTGGCGCGCACCGAACCCTGCCCCCGGCAGGGCCAGCGCGTGGCGGGTGAGTTCGGCAAGCGACACGCGCTCCAGCCCCGCGAGCGGATGGCCCGGCGAGACGATCGCCGAATGCGCGATCGGATGGCGGGCTGCGATCAGCGGGGCGGCGGAGTCGGGAGCGAAGATGGTCACGCCGACATCGACCGTGCCGTCGGCGACACCGGCCACCAGCTCGGCGGCGCTGGTAACGTCGACCGAGAAGCGCAGGCGCGGATGGCGCCCATGCAGCCGGGCGAGCACCGGCGCGAGCAGCCCGCCCACCACCGCCCCGGCGGCGCGGATACTGGCATGCCCGCGTTCCAGCCCGCGCAGGTCGTCGATCAGCGCACGCGTGGTGTCGATCTCGGCGCCGATCATCGCGGCGCGGGCAGCCAGCAGCCGCCCGGCCTCGGTGAGCGCGACGCCGGCCGCCCGGCGGTCGAGCAACTCGGCGCGGAAGAAGTATTCGAGGCTGGCGAGCTGCCGGTTCAGGGCGGTGGGCGCGATCCCGAGCCGCTGCGCGGCCTGACGGATCGAACCGGACCGCGCAACCTCGATGAAGGACAGCAGCGCGCGCACGTGCATCCGCACAGGATAGGACGAGCGTCCTCCCGTGACACCCCCGCACTTGCCGCCTCCCGTCTGATCCTGTGAGCCCCATGCTGATGACTTGTCAGTTGCCGCGCGCGGCCCGGCTCCTCAGATCACGGGCCGGACCCATTTCGGAAAGACGAACAACATGACTGTCCGTGTCGCGGTGCTGGCCGCCGATGGTACAGAGGAAATCGAGCTGACCTCGCCGGTCGCCGTTTTGCGCGTGGCGGGGGCGGAGGTGACGATCATCTCGCTGCAGAAAGGTGAATTCCAGGCGGTGAAGGGCGACATCTACCCGTCGAACAGGATTACCGCCGAACGCGCCGTGGCCGATTCGAGCCCGGCCGATTACGACGCGCTGCTGCTGCCCGGCGGTGTGTTCTCGCCCGACAAGCTGCGCATGGACCCGGTGGCGGTCGACTTCATCCGCGACCTCGCCACCGCCGGCAAACCGGTGGCGACGATCTGCCACGGCTCGCAGAGCCTGATCGAGGCTGGCGTGCTCCAGGGGCGCCGTGGCACCTCCTGGCCGGCAATCCGTACCGATCTCGCCAATGCCGGCGCGACCTGGGTCGACGAGGCGGTGGTGATCGACGGCAACCTGCTGTTCTCGCGCTCGCCGGACGATCTCGACGCCTTCAACCCGGCGATCGTGAAACATTTCGGCCTCGCCGGCTGAGCGTGCGGGCGGCGCGGCACCCGCTCACTCAGCGCGGCAGCGCCGCCACCCAGGCCTCGAGTGCTGCAGTGTCGCGCATGTCGCCCGGATACAGATAGGTCGGGGTGACGGGGACGTTCCAGCCACGGGGGCGGTTTCGATACACCTTCATCGGGCTGTAGAGCGTGCCCGCACCACTCGGCAGCGGGTCGACGCGTGCATCCAGGTCATAGGTGTCGCCGCCGGTCTGCTGACCGATCTGCACCGCGCCAAGCCCGCGCCACCGGTCCACCGCATCAAGGCAGGCCGACTGGCACAGGAAATCGGTCAGGACATAGATCACCGCGCGGGGGGTAGGCTCCGTCACGGCCTCGGGCGCTGCGGGTGCGGTATCGGGCTCCCGCCACAGCGAAACGCCCCTGCCCGCCGCCGCCTTCATGCCTGCGGCGATGCTCGCAACCAGAGCACGGTCGGTCGCGCTGGCCCCGGGGGCCGAGGACAGCATTTTCTCATCAGCGTCGAGCAGGGCCTGATTGGCGGGTGAGACACGCCATTCGGTGAGGATGGATGCGCCACTGCGGTCGAAGGCAGCGTTGGCCGCGCGACCCCAGAGCACGTCGGCAATCTGATCCGACCAGTCGGACGAGCCGCCATCGTTGCCGCGCAGGTCGAGGACGACCGCCGGCGCAGCCCGGATCGCCGCACGGTCACGGGTCATCTGCGCGATCAGGGCGACCAGCGCGCGGCCGACCGGGGTGCCCGGGTCGGCTTCGAAATGCGATAGGTTGAACCAGCGCGTGCCGTCGGCAAGAACGTGGCTGCCGATCGGTGGATGCGCACGGGGCGCGGTCTCAGCCAGCCGCCGGTCGATCTCGCTCGCTGGCAGGTCGCGCCAGTGCAGATGCACGCTGCGCTCGAGACCGGCCTCATCGAAGACGCAATCGACCGGACGGGCGATGAACGGGTTGCCGCGATCGAGCAGCAGCCGACCACCACGGAAGATCCGCGCCGTGGCCAGCTGCCAGCGCCCGACGAACGGCGCGACATTGCGCTCGGCCAGCGTTGCGGCCGGGACACCGTCACAGGCGCGCAGCACCGCACCCGTTCCGACCGGTGCGTCCGCGGCACGGGTGAGCACGCGCCACACCCCGTCACCCCGCTCCCCGACCAGAAAGCCTGGCCACCGCGCCGGCAAGGGCGGCAAGTCGAGGGCGAGTTCGACATGACCGTCGTTATAGCTGGCAATCTGCGCGTCCAGGGCCGCGACATAGCCGGCCTCGTCATGGACCCGGGCGGCGCGCTGCCTGACGAGCGCGAGGGCCGCGTCGCTGAGGGCGTTGAACCCCGGCTGCCAGCGATCGACCGGACCGGGGGTGTTGAGCGCGATACCGTCGTGGATCGCCCGGGCGTCCTCGACCAGTCGCGCGGACCAGTCGACCGGCCCGGGTGACGCCCGTGCGGTGCCGTGGGCGATCACCGCGAGACACAGACCCGCAAGATGAACACGCCGCATTCGCCTCTCCGGTCCTGTGCCGGACGACGATAACAAAAAAGGCGGCCCCGAGGGGCCGCCTTTGCTGATTGCACCACACAGGGTGGAGGTGATCAGACCTCGGTCTGGTTGCGGCGACGGATCGCCGCACCGAGGATGTCGCCGAGCGAGGCGCCGCTGTCGGCGGAGCCGTAGTCGGAGATCGCCTGCTTGTCGTCGTCCATCTCGCGGCCCTTGATGGTGAGCTGGACCTTGCGCGAGGCGCGGTCCACCGACACCACCTTGGCATCGACGCGCTCGCCGACGGCGAAACGCTCCGGACGCTGCTCGCCCTTGTCGCGGGCCAGCTCGGCGCGGCGGATGAAGCCGGTCAGCACCTCGTCGACCTTCACCTCGATGCCGTTGGACTGAACGGCGGTCACGGTGCAGGTGACGATCTGGCCCTTGTTGACACGGGTGAGCGTGTCGGCGGCCGGATCCTCGGCGAGCTGCTTGATGCCGAGCGAGATGCGCTCCTTCTCGACATCGACATCGAGCACCTTGGCCTGCACGACCTGGCCCTTCTCGAAGCGGGCCATGGCGGTCTCGCCGGGCTCGTCCCAGGACAGGTCGGACATGTGGACCATGCCGTCGATGTCGGCCGAGAGCCCGATGAACAGGCCGAACTCGGTGACGTTGCGGACCTCGCCCTCGACCGTCGAGCCGATGCGATGCTCCTCGGCGAACACCTCCCACGGATTGCGCTGCACCTGCTTGAGGCCCAGCGAGATCCGGCGCTTGGAGCTGTCGACATCCAGCACCATCACGTCGACCTCCTGCGAGGTGGCGACGATCTTGCCCGGATGGACGTTCTTCTTGGTCCAGCTCATCTCGGAGACGTGCACCAGACCCTCCACACCCGGTTCCAGCTCCACGAAGGCGCCGTAATCGGTGATGTTGGTCACGCGGCCGCTGTAGCGGGCTCCCGGCGGATACTTGATCGCCACGCCTTCCCACGGATCGGCTTCGAGCTGCTTCATGCCGAGGCTGATGCGCTGGGTCTCCGAGTTGAAGCGGATGACCTGCACGCGGACCTGCTGGCCGATCTGCAGCGCCTCGGAGGGGTGGTTGATGCGCTTCCAGGCGATGTCGGTGACATGCAGCAGGCCGTCGACGCCGCCGAGGTCCACGAACGCACCGTAATCGGTGATGTTCTTGACCACGCCGTCGAGGATCATGCCTTCCTTGAGGCCCTGGATCAGCTCGCTGCGCTGCTCCGCGCGGGTCTCTTCCAGAACCGCACGACGCGACACCACGATGTTGCCGCGCGCACGGTCCATCTTGAGGATCTGGAACGGCTGCGGGGTGCCCATCAGCGGGCCGGCATCGCGCACCGGGCGGATATCGACCTGGGAGCCGGGCAGGAACGCCATCGCGCCGCCGAGATCGACGGTGAAGCCGCCCTTGACGCGGCCATAGATGGTGCCGTTGACGCGCTGGTTGGCCTCGAAGGCCTTCTCGAGCGAGGTCCAGGCCTCCTCGCGGCGCGCCTTCTCGCGCGACAGCACGATGGAGCCGTCACGATCCTCGTAGCGCTCGACATAGAGCTCGATCACGTCGCCGGGCTGCACCTCGTGCGGCGCGCCGGGGACGCCAAATTCCTTCAGCGCGACGCGGCCCTCGCTCTTGAGGCCGACATCGACGATGGCGAACTCGTCGGTCAGCCGCAGCACGCGGCCGGTGACGACGGAGCCATCGAAGCCGGTGTCACGGCCCAGCGTCTCGTCGAGGAGGGTGGAGAAATCTTCGCCGCGGAAATGATCGACGGCGGGGGCGTTTGAAGCCAAGCGGTTTGTCCTGTTCAATGGGCGCCGGGAAGCTCAGCGGGCGCCACATCTTTCTGTCCTGCGCACCGCCGGGACGCGATCGTCGCGCCTGCGATACGACTTGCGCCCGCTGCCCTCTCGAGGAAGGTCAGTCGCGAGCGCCGATTGCACTGAAAGGCCCTGATCGGACGCGCCGGTTTCGAGGCACGCCTGTCAGGCTGGGCCGTCATTGTCCCGACGCGCCGGAAAGTCAAGAATAATCGGTCCTTGGCGCCCCTGCCCGCTCGGCGACGATGGCAAGCGCGCGTTCCAGCACCGCTTCGATGTCGAGCGTGGAGCTGTCGAGCTCGACTGCGTCCATCGCGCGCGCCAGCGGCGCATCGGCGCGGCCGGCATCGGCCGCGTCGCGGGCCACCAGGGCCGCTTCGGTGGCGGCGATCGCGGTCCGCGCGGCGTCGGTGGTCGGATCCGCACCCGGGTTGAGCTGCGCCCAGCGGCGCCGGGCCCGCGCGGCGGGGCTGGCGGTGACGAACAGCTTCACCGGTGCGTGCGGGAAGATCACGGTGCCGATGTCGCGCCCGTCGAGCACAGCGCCGTGATGGGCGGCGAAGCTGCGCTGCAGGTCGAGCAGGGCGGCACGCACCGCCGGCATCGCCGCCACCGCGGAGGCGCCACGATCGACGGGCGGCGTGCGCAGGTCGGTGCGGGCCAGATCGGCGGTCCCGAGCGAGGCAGCGAGTTCGGCGGCACGGCTGGCGGCCTGGGCCGCATCCTCGGGCCAGCCGGCATCGATCAGCCTCGCGGCGGTGGCGCGGTAGAGCAGCCCGGTATCGAGATGCGGCAGGCCGAGCCGCGCGGCGAGCAGCTTGGCCAGCGTGCCCTTGCCGGCGGCGGCCGGGCCGTCGACCGCGATCACCAGGCGCGCATGGGAGGGGTTGGCGGAATCGGCGCCGGTCTGCTCGGTCATGCCGGCCGCATAGCCCGGCCATGCCGGCTTGACGAGGGGGCGGCGTGGAACGGGTCGACCGAATTGACAGCGCGGCGGGCGTCTGGCATGGGGCGCGCCTCCTTATCGGACCTCTTCCCTTGGCGGACCCGCTCCGCGAAGGCGCATCACTTGTCGGGAAGCACCATGGCGAAGCCTGAACTCGGCCTCAAGCGTACTTGCGTCAGTTGCGGCGCGAAGTTCTACGATCTCGGCCGCGTCCCCGCCGAGTGCCCGAAATGCGGCACCGAGCAGCCGGTCGAGCAGCCGCGCCTGCGCAGCGGCAATCTCGCCGACGAGCGCCGTCTCAAGAAGGCCGCCCCGCTGCCGGCCGACGGCGACGTGGACGTGGATGCCGACGTGGCCGAGGACGACGACGCCGAGGACGATGCGGCGATCGAGGAGGATGCGGACGATCTCGATGACGATGCCGATGCGATCGGCAACGAGATCGAGGTCGAGACCGACGGCGACAACGACGAGAACTGAGCGCGCCGCCTCCGCCGCCCTCGGAAAGCGGGATTGAGGGCGGCCTGCGGCGTGATGGTCCGGGCCAGGTCGTGGCCGGCGAACGGGATCAGCGCGCCGACGATCAGACCGAGCCGCGTCTGGTCGATCAACCCGATACGCATCGACCACATCCCCGCGCCCACACCGTCCGGCGGGTGGCATCGACGAAGCGGAACAGCGCCTCCACCGGCAGGCTGGAGAACGGAGCGCTCAGCAGGAGCGCGGTCGCGCACCCGAGCAGCCGAAGGTGCATGCGCGTCATGTGACCCATCGGACACGCAGCGCGGCTGAAGCGCAGGCGGGAGACATCCCGACGAGGGGATGTGGCGTTGAGCGCGGCGGTCGGCTCACCTATGGCTGACGGATCGACCGACATCCGCCCGGGAGTACCGAACGCATGCGACATCAGAGCCGCCACGCAGGAGGCCGTTGTCGCGGCCGCGCCGCCTGGGTCGGGGGAGCCTTGTGTCTGGCCATCACCGCGGCGCAGGCCTCGCCGCCGCCGATGCAGGCAGGCCCGGGCTTCGCCTCGCCCGCCTCGTCGGCGAAGCTGCCCGAAGAGCCGTCCGCGGTGCCCGACGACGTGCATCCCTGGCTGAGCCAGATCGACGGCGCGAGGGCGATGGGTTGGGTGCGAGCCCAGAATGCGCGCTCCCTGAAGGTGTTGCAGTCTGACCCGCATTACGCAGGCTTCTACGCGCAGGCGCTGGCGATCGAGCAGTCGCATGACCGTCTCGCAATGCCGATGCCGCTCGCAGGCGCGATCTTCAATTTCTGGCGCGACAAGGACCATGTACGCGGCATCCTGCGCCGCACGACGCAGGTCTCGTTCCTGGGCAGCACGCCGGACTGGCGCACGGTGCTCGATCTCGATGCGCTGACCCGCCGGGAGCACGCGAACTGGGTCTACGAAGGGCTGAACTGCGCCGAGCCGGGCGAGACACGGTGTCTGGTGTCGCTGTCGGATGGCGGCGAGGATGCGACCACCGAGCGCGAGTTCGACCTGGCCTCGGGGCAGTTCGTCAAAGGCGGGTTCACGCTGCCGCATTCCAAGCAGACCATCGCCTGGGTCGATGACGACACGCTGCTGGTGGCGCGCGACTGGGGCGCCGGCACGCTGACCGCGTCCGGCTACCCGTTCGTGGTCAAGCTCCTGCATCGCGGCGAGAGCCTCGCGCAGGCGAAGGAGGTCTATCGCGCCGGCCCAATGCAGATCGGCGTCGATCCGCTGCAGTTCGCCGACGGCCAGGGCCACAGAGTCGACATCCTCATGACCGAGCTGGCGACGTTCCACTATGCCTACCGGGTCTGGACCCCACAGGGGCTGCGGCTGCTCGACCTGCCCGAGCAGGCCGATCTGGAAGGGCTGCTCGACAACCGGCTGATCGTTCATCTCAACGAGGACTGGGCGCCGAAAGGGGCGGCGAAGATCGGTGCGGGGGCGCTGATCGCACTCGATCTCGACCATCCCGACGCGGCTGCGTCGGTGATCTTCGCGCCCGGACCGCGACAGTCGGTCGAGGATGTGGCGGTGACGAAGAGCCGCGTTCTCGCCTCGGTCTATGACAACGTGCGCGGTCGGGGGATGGTGTTCGCACCCGACGGTGCGGGCTGGCGGGCGCAGAGCCTCGACCTGCCGGGCAATGTCGCGGTCAACGTGGTCGCGGCCGACACCCATTCCGACAGCGGCTTCCTGACCGTGGCCGGGTTCCTCACCCCGACCGAGCTCTGGCATGCCGACACCGCCATCCCGACGGTGAGGAAGGTCCGTGCCCTGCCCGCCCAGTTCGATGCGAGCGGCATGGTGGTGGATCAGTACGAGGCGAAATCCTCCGACGGGACGATGATCCCCTATTTCGTCGTCCATCGCCGCGACTGGGCGAAGGATGGCTCCAACCCGACCATGCTCTACGCCTATGGCGGGTTCGGGGTCTCGATGCTGCCGCGCTATTCTGGCGTGCTGGGCAAGCTCTGGCTCGATCACGGCGGGGTCTACGTGCTGGCCAACATCCGCGGCGGCGGCGAGTTCGGACCGAAATGGCACGATGCCGGTCTCAAGACACACCGACAGCTCATCTATGACGATTTCGCCGCCGTCGCGCGTGACCTCGCGACACGCGGCATCGCCGACGCGGCGCATCTGGGCATTCGCGGCGGCTCCAATGGCGGCCTGCTGATGGGGGTGGAGTTCACCCAGCATCCCGAGCTGTGGCACGCGGTGATCATCGAGGTGCCGCTGCTCGACATGCTGAATTTCGAGACCATGTCGGCGGGCGCGAGCTGGGTCGGTGAATACGGCTCGGTGTCGGTCCCCGAGCAGCGCGCGTTCCTCGCCCGCATCTCGCCGCTGCAGAACCTGCACGCGGACGGGCATTATCCGGAGCCGTTCATCTTCACCACCACCAAGGACGATCGCGTCGGTCCGGTGCATGCGCGCCGCTTCGCCGCACGCATGGAGGCGATGGGGCTGCCGTTCCTCTATTACGAGGAGACCGAGGGCGGCCACCATGCGGGCGCGAACCAGCGCGAGGTGGCCGAGCAGGAGGCGCTCGAATACACCTATCTGACGAAGAAGCTGATGGAGCCCGCGAAGCCCGCCGCACCCCAGACCACACGATGACCGCGCTTTCGGTCCTCGCCATCCTGCTGACCCTGTCGGCGCTGTTCGGGGTGGCGAACCAGCTCACCCTGCGGCTGCCGAACACGATTGGCGTGCTGGTGTTCGCGATGCTCGGCTCGATCGTGCTGCTGGTGGTCAACAGCGTGCTGCCGGCAATCGACCTGCACGGCCTGGCGAAATCGCTGCTCGGCAGCATCAACCTGCCGGAAGCGCTGATGAACGGCGCGCTGTCGTTCCTGCTGTTCGCGGGCGCGCTGCAGGTCGATCTCGGCCAGATGCTGAACCGCAAGCTGTCCATCGTGACGCTGGCGCTGATCGGCACGCTGCTTGCGGTGGGGCTGCTGGCGGTCGCGACCTGGTTCGCCTTTCCGCTGTTCGGCGTCGAGGTGCCGCTGATCTGGTGCATCGTGCTGGGTGCGATCCTCGCCCCCACCGATCCGGTGTCCGTGGTCGGCATGCTGCGCCGGCTCGGCCTGCCGGAAGGGCTGCAGGCGGTGTTCGCCGGCGAGAGCCTGTTCAATGACGGCGTCGGCATCGTCGCCTATGGCGTGGCCCTCGAACTCGCCACCGGCACCGCGGACCACGGCCTGCGCAGCATCGGGGAGGTGTTCTGCCTCGAAGCGATCGGCGGCGTGCTGCTCGGTTTCGCGCTTGGCTGGATCGCCCTCGCCCTGCTGCGCATCGCCCGCGATGCACAGGTCGAACTGATCATCACCCTGGCCCTCGCCGCCGGCACGTTCAGCCTGGCAGGCGCGCTGCACATGTCTGGGCCGATCGCCACCGTGGTCGCGGGGCTGGTGCTGGGGACGCGGCATTCCGAACGCTGGATCAGCGAGCATGGCCGCCACGAGATGCGGCAGTTCTGGTCGCTGATCGACGAGGTGCTCAATGCGATGCTGTTCCTGCTGATCGGCTTCGAGGTGCTGGACCTGCCGCTGCACCCGGGACTGATCGGGGTGGCCGTGGTGGCGATCGCGATCGCCGTCGCCGCCCGCGCGCTGTCCGTTGCGCTGGCCACCCTGCCGATCAACATCGTCGGTGGCAGTGTGGCCGGCAGTCACCGGCTCGGCACGCTGGTGGTGCTGGCCTGGGGCGGCCTGCGCGGCGGCATTTCGGTGGCCCTCGCGCTGGCCTTGCCCGACAGTCCGTATCGCGGCACGCTGCTGACCATTTGCTACGCTGTGGTGGTGTTCACCATCATCGTGCAGGGCCTGACCATCGAGAAGGTCGCCGGCATGTTCTACAAGCTGCGCCCCGCGCAGGAATGAGGAAGCGACGCACTTCTCCGCCGCCTCCGGTGGTGCTGATCACCGGCTGCTCGTCCGGTATCGGGCGGGCGCTGGCGGAGGAATTCCTCCGCCGCGGCCAGCCCGTGGTCGCCACCGCCCGGCGCAGCACCGATCTCACGCCGCTGTCCGCACTCGGCGCGACGGTCGCAGCCCTCGACATCACCGATCGCGGGGCGGCCGAGAACCTGCTCGCGGTGCTGGCGGCGGACGGCATCGAGATCGACATGCTGGTCAACAATGCCGGCTTCGGCGCGATGGGGCCGCTGGCCGAGCTGAGCGATGCACAGTGGCGGCGGCAGTTCGACGTCAACCTGTTCGCACCGATGGCGCTGACGCGGCTGGTGCTGCCGCGGATGATCGCGCGACGGACCGGCTGCATCGTCAATATCGGTAGCATCTCCGGCGAGGTGCCGACACCGTTCTCGGGTGCGTATTGCGCCAGCAAGGCGGCCTTCAACGCCGCCTCCGACGTGCTGCGGATGGAACTGGCACCCTTCGGGGTGAAGGTGGTGTCGGTCCTGCCGGGCGGCATCGCCTCCTCGTTCGGCGACACGGCCTCGGCGGGTGCCACGCTCGCCCCCGGCTCCGCCTACGCCCCCTGGGCCGACGCGATCGCCGCGCGCGCCAGGGCCAGCCAGCACGGCGCGATGCCCGCCGACACGTTCGCCCGTCGTGTCGTCGCACTACTGCTGCGCCGAACCCCGCCCCCGGTGATCCATCTCGGCACGCATGCGCGGCTGCTGCCGGCGATGAAGCGTGCCCTGCCCCGTGCACGGCTTGAATCGGTCCTCACCCGGCGCTTCGGGCTACGAGGAGGCACGACAGCCGGCCAGCCCGTCAGAACCGAGTAAGCTGCTCCACCCCTGGGGGCGCCCGTTTTCATTCCAATCCAGTCGTCTTACGAGGTTGCTATGACAACCACGGCATGCGACCCACCTCACGTCCTCATCACCGGCGGCTCCGCGGGCATCGGCCTCGGCCTCGCGAGACGCTATCTCGCCGCAGGCGCCCGCGTCCTCGTGACAGGCCGCGACCGCAGCCGTCTCGATGACGCCGCCGCATCCCACCCCGGCCTGCTCACCTGCATGTCCGACCTGGCCAACCCCGACGCCCGCGAGACCCTCGCCCTGGATGTACTAACGGTGCTGCCGCGCCTTTCGGTGCTGATCAACAACGCCGGTATCCAGCGCCGCGTCCCGCTCGCCCGCGACGTCGCCCCCTGGGCGGAGCGGCAGGCCGAGATCGACATCCTGCTCGCCGCCCCGGTCCACCTGAGCAGCCTGCTGGTTCCCGCCATGCTGCGCATCGGCGGCGACGCCACCATCGTCAACGTGACTTCCGGCGGGGCGATCGTCCCGCAGCCCTTCGCCCCCGTCTACGCCGCCTGCAAGGCCGCGCTCCACAGCCATACGGTTACCCTGCGCCACGCGCTGGCCGACACCCGGATCTTGGTCAAGGAATTGATCCCGCCCGCCGTCGCCACCGGGCTCGCGGGCCCCTCCGCCACCCACGGCGCCCCGCTGGACGCCTTCTGCGACGCCGTCTTCCCCGCACTGTGCGACCGACACAGCACCGAAATCGGCTTCGGCGTCACCGCCAGCGACACCTTCACCGCACCCCGCGCGCTCGAGCGTGACCTGTTCGATCGCTTCTCGACCCGTTTCGAGGTCGCGACCTACGCCCGGCCATGACCGACACCCACCCGCGCGACGACGCCGGTGATCGTCGCCATCGCGGCGAGAGGCGTCCCCTGATGCCAGCGTGCCCCTGAGGGCTCTCAGGCGCGCTCCGCGCGTTCCATCAGGGTGAGGAAATTGCCACCCCAGATCGCCGCGATCGAATCGTCGTCATAGCCCCGCCTGCGGAACTCCGCCGTCACGTTGGGGCTATCGGCGATGGTGGTGAAGCCCTCGATACCACCGCCGCCGTCGAAATCGGAGCCGATGCCAACATGGGCGACACCGATCTTCTCGATCACATAGTCGATGTGGTCGACGAAATCGGCGATCCCGACCGGCGTGCCGTCGAGACGCTTGCCACCGCGGCGCAGGAAGCTGCCCATGGCGGTAATCTGGATCAGCCCGCCCGTATCCTTCAACACCCGCAACTGCTCGTCGTCGAGATTGCGCGGGTGGTCGCACAGGGCGCGGACGCAGGCATGCGTCGCCACCACCGGTGTCTTCGACAGCTTCGCCGCCTGCAACATCGTGTCGCGATGCGCGTGCGAGACATCGATCAGGATGCCGAGAATGTTCATCTCGACGATCGCCGCCCGGCCCAGTCTGCTCAAGCCCCCATGCCGGATGACGGAGTCGCCGAGATCGCGACGCGGTATCGCGGAATCGGCCAGCAGATTGTGCCCGTTATGGGTCAGCGTGATGTAGCGCACGCCTGCGCGGCGGAACCGCTCCAGACGCGACAGGTCGCGACCCATCGCGTAGCCGTTCTCGATGCACGCCACCACCGCGCGTGCGCCCTCGCCGAACGCCGCACGCACCTCGTCCGCCGTCTCGCACAGCCGCACACCCTCGGCCCGACCCATCCTGCCGATCTCGGCCAGCATCGCCGTCGCCCGCACCACCGCATCGCCATGACCGGCATCGTCGAGCGCCCCTTGCGGGATATAGGCGGCAAAACACCCCGCCGTGACCCCGCCTGCGCGCATCTTGGGGAAGTCGACACAACGCGACGTGATGCCGGTCGGGTCGTCCGTCACCGGCCACGGAATGTCGATATGGGAATCGAGGGCCAGCAGCCCCGCATGCAACGCATCCATCCCCACCACGCAAGCGCAACACGCTCCGGCGCGCAAGAGGTGGGGGACGCTGTCCCCCACGCCCCCTGGCAAAGGGCTCGCCCTTTGCAATCCGCTGATGAAGTCAGGAGGGGGATGGGCGCGCCCATCCCCCTCCTGACTTGAAGAGCGAGGTGCAGGAGGCGAGCCTCCTGCCGGGGGGTGCGGGGGGCAGCGCCCCCTGCCTCTTGCACGACGACGCGATGTGGGCGAGTGCGGGGGGATGCGTATCGTGACCTGGAACATCAATTCGTTGCGGCTGCGGCTGGGCCTGTTGCGGCATCTGGTGGATGCGCTCGCGCCGGACGTGCTGTGCCTGCAGGAGACCAAGGTGCCGGATGCACTGTTTCCGGATGCAGCACCCGGGGCGCTGGGGTTCGGGCATGTCGCGCGGCGGGGGATGAAGGGGTACAACGGGGTGGCGGTGCTGTCGCGGCATCCGCTTGTCGTCGATGAGGCCGCACCCGACTGGGGCGGGCGTGGGGATTGCCGGCATCTGGCGGCGTCGGTGTCGCTGCCGGGCGGAGAGGTGCTGGACCTGCACAATTTCTATGTGCCGGCAGGGGGCGATGTACCTGACCGGACGGTGAACCCAAAATTCGCCCACAAGCTGGATTTCGTCGACGAGGCGACGGCGTGGTTCCGGGCCACGGGGCCGAGGCGACGGTGCGTGCTAGTGGGCGATCTCAACATCGCGCCGCTGGAACATGACGTGTGGAGCCACAAGCAGCTCCTGGGCGTGGTGAGCCATACGCCGCCGGAGGTCGAGCGGCTCAATGCCTGGCGCGACAGCGGGTTTGTCGACGCGGTCCGGCATTTCGTGCCGGAGGACCAGAAGCTCTACACGTGGTGGTCGTATCGAAACCGCGACTGGAAGGCGTCGGATCGCGGGCGGCGGCTGGACCATGTGTGGGTCTCGCCGGACCTCAGGCCGAACCTGGGCGGCTACCGGATCCTGCGCGAGGCGCGCGACTGGGACGGGCCTTCGGACCACGTGCCGGTCGCGGTTGACATCGACCTGTGAACCCTCAGGGGGCGAGGCGGTAGCCGCCACCTTCGGTGAGCAGCAGCGAGGCCGAAGCCGGGTTGGGCTCGATCTTCTGACGCAGGCGGTAGATGTGGGTCTCCAGCGTGTGGGTGGTGACCGAGGCGTTGTAACCCCAGACCTCGTCGAGCAGCACCTGGCGGGTCACGGGGCTCGCACCGGCGCGGTAGAGAAATTTCAGGATCGCCACTTCCTTCTCGGTCAGCCGGATGCGGCGGTTGCGCGGGACCTCGGTAAGCGTCTTGGCCGACGGGCGGAAGATGTAGGGACCGATGGTGAATACCGCATCCTCGGTGTTCTCGAAGATGCGACGCTGGGCACGCAGGCGGGCGATCAGCTCGGCGATGCGGAAGGGCTTGGCGACGTAGTCGTTGGCACCCGCATCGAGACCACGCACCACATCGGCCTCGTCGTCCGAGCCGGTGAGCATGATGATCGGCATGCGGAAACCCTGCTCGCGCAGGGTGGCGCAGAAATCGCGGCCGTCGCCGTCGGGCAGGCCGACATCGAGGATCACCGCGTCGAAATGCGCGTCGCGGTTGTCGAGCAGACCCTGCGCCTGCTTGACGCTGGCCGCACCCGCGACGTTGAATTCCCCGTCGACCTGAAGCTGCTCGATGAGGAGCTGGCGCAGCGTGTCATCGTCATCGACAACCAGGATCAGGCGCTCACCACCCATGTCAGCCTCAATCAAGACAAAAATCCGTGAGCAGCAACGGCGCATGCGCCCGGAAGTTGCAGGGGCGGATCGGCGATGATCGGCGAGATCGGCGAGATCGCGGGCAGTCAGGCCGTCCTCCGGGTGGGTCGCCAGCGATGGCGGGCGATGCTGGGCGCGGCGGGCATCCGCGCCGACAAGCACGAGGGCGACAACGCGACCCCGGTGGGGCGCCTGGCGCTACGGCGGGTGCTGTGGCGGGCGGACCGGCTGCCCGCACCCGTCTGTGCGGTGCCGCGCTCGCCGCTGGCGCCGGCGGATGGCTGGTGCGACGATCCCGCGCATGAAGACTACAACCGCGCGGTGCAGCTCCCGCATCCCGGGCGGCACGAGGCGCTGTGGCGCCAGGATGCGGTCTATGACGTGATCGGCGTGCTCGGCTGGAACGACGCACCCGTGGTGCCGGGGCGCGGCTCGGCGATCTTCCTGCATCTGCTGCGCCCCGACCGGCGACCGACCGAGGGCTGCATCGCGCTCGAGCGCGACGATCTGCTGGCGGTGCTGGCGGCGGGATTGACGGCGATCGACGTGCCTGCTGTGTGAGTGCCGCCTTGCCTGAGGGAGATCCCATCGATGCGTCGCTCCGCGTTTGCCGCCCTGTCCGCCCTGCTGCTCTGCGCCACCGGTGCAGCACAGGCATCGGATGTGATCGATGACAGCTTCGTGCGCACCGCGACCGGCATCCGTTTTCATGACGACGTGCGTGGCAGCGGACCGGAGCCGGTGAAGGGGCAGACGGTGGAGGTGCTCTACACGGGCTGGCTGATGACCCCGCAGCACACCAAGGGGAAGATGTTCGACCACTCCACCGACCCCGCCAAGCCGTTCAGCTTCACGCTCGGCGCCGACCAGGTGATCCGCGGCTGGGAGATGGGGGTGTCGACGATGCATGTCGGCGGCGAGCGCACGCTGGTGATCCCGCCGGACCTCGGCTACGGGCCGCAGGGTGCGGGTCCGATCCCGGGCGGGGCGACGCTGATCTTCGACATCAAGCTGCTCGCCATTCACTGAGCCATCCCTGACCGGTGCGGCCTGGGCGCAATCCGCGCTCGGGCCGCTCTGGAAATGATGCTGGACCGGCCGGGGTCCGATCGCCTGTCCTTGCGCGAGCAGAACGCACCGCAGGGGACCGATCATGACCGACACAGCCGTTATCGACAGCATCGCCGCCAGTCGCCGGACCGAGCTGACCGAGCCGCTTGGCACGCGGTTCGATGGCCTCGACCTCCGCGACCACCTCACCCCGGCGTTCGGCACGATGCTGCGTCGTCTGCTGGCGCGGCGCGGGGTGGTGGTCTTCGGTGGCCAGGAGGCCCTGTCGCCGGCCGGACAGGTCGCCTTTACCCGGCTGCTGGGCGAGCCGGTGCCCAATGCCGGACGCAGCTTCGAGCTCGACGGCCAGAACGAGATCACCGTGCTGTCGAACGTGGTCGAGAACGGCATGGCGATGGGCAGCGCCGTGGCCGGCCGCGCCTGGCACACCGATTCCGCCTATACCGCCCAGCCCGCCGCCTACACCGTGCTGCATGGCATCGAGGTGCCTGCGAGCGGCGGCGGCACCGCCTTCGGCGATCTGCGCCGCGCCTGGCGCGCGATCGGTGAGGCGCGACGCGCGCAGCTGCGCGGCAGGCGGGCCACCTACAGCGCCTGTCGGCTGTTCCACAGGCAGAGCGGACCGGTCAGCGCCGAGGAACGCGCGCTCTATCCGGAGGTGACGCATCCGCTGGTGCGGCTGCATCCGGAGACGGGCGAGGAGTGCCTCTACATCAACGACAACGACCTGGTCGGCATCGAGGGCATGGACGATGCGGAGGCGCGGGACTTCGTCGCCGAGATGTTCGCCCTCGCCTCCGACGACGGTCGCGGCGTGCTGATCCATGACTGGCGGCCGGGCGATCTGGTGGCCTGGGACAACCGCTTCCTGATCCATGTCGGGCTGCCTTACGACACGAAGCGCGAGCGTCGCCGGCTGCATCGCGCCTGGACCCGCGGCGAGGTCCCGATCGCCGCCCCCGCCAGTGCCCCCGTCAGTGCCCCAGTCATGGCGGCGGTCTGACGCCGTCATCGGCAAGCGCCATGCGCAGCAGCTCGATGAAGGCGGCCAGCGCGCCGGAGACGAAGCCGTCGGGGCGGCGATAGAGGGCGAGCGCGGAACTCAGCTCGCCCGTCTCCGCCTCGCCGAGGATGGCGCGGTGCACCAGCCCATCGCCGCGCGCCGAAAGGCCCAGCCGGGCCTGGAACCCGACCGCGCCAGTGCGCCGGACCAAAGCGCGCATCAGCTCGTAGGAGCCGACTTCGGCGATCACGTGCAGCCGCTCGCGATGGCGGGCCAGAAAGGTGGACAGATGGGTGTTGATCGACACATCCGGCGTGCCGAGGATCAGCGGCGAGCCGAGCAGCGCCTCGAAGCGCAACGGACCATCCTCGGCGGCGAGCGGGTGATCCTCGCGCAGCACCGCGCCGACCGCGCTGCGATGGAGCGCGAGACGGGTCAGGGCGGCGTTCTCGGGCGCCCAGAACGACAGTCCGAGATCGGCCTCGCCGGACGCGACCATCGGCGGCACCGCATGCGAGCCCACGGTGCGCACCCGGACCCGCACGGACGGAAAACGGGTGGCCATCGCCGCCATCGCCTCGGGAATGATGCGCACATTGGCAGTCTCGATCGCGGCCAGGCCGATCTCGCCGGACTGGCCGCCCTCCAGGGCCGCCAGTTCGGCGACGGTCTCGCGCGCGTCGCGCATCGCACCGGTCACATGGCGCGCCAGCACCTCGCCGGCGGGTGTCAGGCGCAGCCCGCCCGGCAGCCGGTCGAACAGCTTCATGCCGATATCGGCCTCGAGATTGAGGATCTGCCGGTTGACCGCCGACGATGCGACATTGAGATGCCGCGCCGCCTGACGGATCGATCCGCTGACCCGCACCGTGTCGAAATACACCACCGCCAGAGAGGAAAGGCGCAGACGCATGCCGGTCTCCCGCACGATCGCACCGTCGCCTGACGGAGCGGTTCCCGCCCATGATGCGAACACATCGCCGGCACGGCAACGCGGTCGCGGTGGGGCGCGCATCGCCGCACCGCTGGCGATCCTCGCCGTCTACGTCCTCTATGGCTGGGAGCAGATGATCATCCCGACCATGCTGGCGCCGATCCGGCACGATCTCGGCGCAGGCGTCGCCGCGATGGGTCTGCTGGCCGGCATCTTCATGCTCGGCTCGGCGGCCGGTGCGCTGGCGGCCGGTGCGGTGGGCCGGCGGGTCGGACTCGGCACGCTGCTGGTGGGCAGTGCGGCGACGTTTTCGGTCTGCACGCTGCTGGCCGGCCTCGCGCCGGGCTATCGCAGCCTGCTGCTGACCCGGGTCGGCACCGGCATCGGCGAAGGGGCCTATTGCGTGGCGATGTTCGCCTATCTGGGCCGGCTGCTGCCGGGCTGGCGCAGCACGGTGATGGGCCTGGCCTCGTCGATCTTCGGCCTGGCCTTGTTCAGCGGCCCGGCGCTGATCGTCTGGCTGGCCGCGGCGGGCGGTGGCTGGCGGGCGCCCAATCTGGGCCTGGGCGCGCTCAGCCTGGCTGCGGTGGGGCTGCTCCGCATCACCCTGCGCGCCGATCCCGCCGGCCGGGCGGCGCCGCCACCGGCGGCCTCCGCACCGGCGCAGACGCCTGCCGCCGGGCCCGGTCTATGGCCGGCCGTATTGCTGGCGACGATCGTCAACGGCTTCTGCGGCTTCGCCTATATCGGCATGTTCCAGCTCTATGCGCATGTCGCGCTGGGCCTGTCGGCGATGAGTGCCGCCGGCGTGTTCGGCTGCTACGGGCTGGGCACCATTCTCGGCGGCGCGCCGGTCGGGCAGATCCTCGACCGCTGGGGACGCCGTGGCGGCGTGCTGCTGCTGCTCGCCCTCGGCGCGGGTCTCGGCAGCGCGCTGTTCGGTGCTCTCGGCACGCCCGGCCCGGGCATCGAGGCGCTGCTGTCGCTGCTCTACGGCATGGTGGTCAGCGGCGTCTTCACCAACTGCTTCGCGCTGACGCAGGACATCTGTGGCGCCGACGAGGATGTCGGCGCCTTCGGCCGCATGCTGGCGGCGCACACGGTGGCCGAGGCGCTGTCCGGCTCCGCCTTCGTGCTGGCGATGGGCAGCGGCTTCGATCGCGCGAGCGGTCCGCTGTGGCTCTATGCGTTGCCCTACGGGCTGTCGGCACTGCTGGTCGGCTTCGCGCCGCGGCGGCCGCGCCCGTCAGGCCACCGCGCTGTCGAGAGCACGCATCATGACCGCCCGGTCGCCGGGGCGTGAGAGCGGCTTTTCGGTATCCTCCGGCGACGAGATCGCCAGCGCACCATTGGCCCGCAGCAGCATCAGCCGGATGGCATGGCGCTGGCCGTCGGCGCCGGTCTCCGGCGCATCGTCCGGCGCCTCGACCGAGAAGCGCCAGCCGGCCTTCCACAGCCGCTCGAACAGGTCGAAATCGAAATCCTCGCGGCCGAACACCTTGCCGCGCATCTCGCGCGAGATGCCGCGGTGCAGGTCGAGCCGGTAGGCGCCGGGGCTGAGCTGGAACACCCGCTCGCGACCGAGTTCGGGAGCGAGACGCGCGCAGACCAGGCCGTTGTACATCGGGTCGGGGGTAGCGGCGAGCAGGTAGTCCACCGGCCGCTCCATCAGCGCCTCAGAGCCATGATTGGAGATCAGCTCTCCCTGCAGCACCGGCACCCCCGTCTCGCGCGCCTCGGACAGCGCGCCGGGATAGGTGTCCACCAGCAAGGTGGGCATGCCGGCGGCGTTGAGTACCCGGCTCAGCCCCGTCGTCCAGGGGGTCGCACCGACGATGGCGAAACCGGGGGTGTCGCTGAGCGTGAGGCGCAGCCTGCGCGCCAGCGGCGCGAGCGAGAATCCATGCAGCACCATCGTCGCCGCGATCACCGCGAACACCGCCGGCATCACCAGTTGCGCGGTGGGATATCCCGCCTCCTCGAGGCGCAGCCCGGCGACGCCGGCGACGGCGGCGGCGACGATGCCGCGCGGCGCGATCCAGCCGCTGAGCGCGCGCTCCTGCCACGACAGGCCCGAAAACAGCGTCGACAGCGCGATCGCCACCGGTCGCACCACGAACAGCACCGCCAGCGTCAGCCCCAGGATCGGCCACGACAGATGCGCCAGCACCGCGCGGTCGAGATCGGAGGTCAGCACGATGAACAGGCACGATACGATCAGCACCACCAGCGATTCCTTGAACCGCCGCAATTCGCCCAGCCCGGTGACGTGCAGGTTGGCGAGTGCCAGGCCGAAGGCGGTGGACGCGACGAGGCCGGCGCCCTCCATGATGCAGTTGCACACCGCATAGGCCGACAGTGCGAAGGCGAGCAGGATCGGTGTCTTGAGCGTCTCCGGCAGCAGGTCGCGGGTGAACAGCCGCCGCACGCCCAGCGCGAGGGCGAAGCCGACGGCGGCGGAGATGCCGACGCTGACCACCAGCTTGGCCACCACCGCGCCGATCGCCAGCGTGCCGTAGCCGGATTTGGCCCGGAACAGCAGCACCTGCAGCACGAGGGTGGCCAGGATCGCGCCCACCGGATCGTTGAGGATCGCCTCCCAGCGCAGGAATGCGGCCGGGCGCTTGCGCAGGCGCGTGTGACGCAGCAGCGGCAGCACCACGGTCGGCCCGGTCACGGTGACGATGGCGCCGAACAGCAGCGACGGGCCGATCGCCAGCCCGCCGATCCAGTGCGCCGCCGCCGAGCCCAGCACCCAGTTCAGCGGCAGCGCGATCACGGTCAGCCGCAACACCCCCTCGCCCGCCGCCCGCAACTCGCGCAGGTCGAGCGCCAGGCCACCCTCGAAGACGATGATCGCCACGCACAGGCCCACCAGCGGCTGCATCATCGGGCCGAGCACGTGGCTGGGCTGGATGATGCGCAGCCCGGGGCCGAGGATCAGCCCGGTGGCGAACAGCAGCACGATCGCCGGTAGCCGCAGCCGCCAGGCGAACCATTGTGCGACCACCCCGCCGAGTACGACGCACAGGACGGCGATCGCTATTCCGATTTCCATGCGCATCCCGTCGATGGAGGTTGTGGCCCTGGCGGCAAGCCGGACCCGAAGCGTCAACCGGTCAATGTGCCGGCGACACGGCAAGGACGGGGTCGCCGCATCGGCCACCTCGCCCTTCGGCGCAAGCATGACGCAGGGCACGCCCGGCGGTCAAACCGCCGTCGTGACAGGCTCAGTCGCGGACCGCGGCGTAACTGACGCAGTCCCGCGGCGCGGCGGAGAGACTCGGGTGCACCAGCCAGCGGCGCAGGATCCCTTCGCGCACCAGTCCGGCCTTCTGCATCACGCGCGCGGACGCAATGTTGTCGATGTCCGCCACCGCACCGATCCGCCAGATCCCAGGACGTGCAAGGGCCCAGCGCACGACAGGGGTCAGCGCCTCGGTCATCAGGCCCTGCCCCCAATGCGCACGGGCCAGCACATAGCCGAAGGACAGGTGGCCCGCTGCCGGCGCACGCAGGTCGAACGCGCCGAATGCGCTGCCGCCATCAGGGTCGGTCAGGACGTAGGTGCGATGCGCCGGCCCGTCGATCGACGCGGCAACGAACGCTTCGGTCTCATGCAGCGAGGCGTGCGGGCGCCAGGTCAGGTAGCGGGTGACCTCGGCATCGCGTGCGTAGGCAGCGAAGATCGCTTCCGCATCCCCGGCGGCGATCGGTCGCAGACGCAGGCGGGAGGTGACGAAGCCCGACGGGAAGATCATGGGGCGGAGCATGTCACGGCGCCGCACGCGAGGACATCGCCTGCGCGAACCCGCCGGCGAGCGCAGGCGTTGCGGACATCGTGCCGATACGTCGGATCCTGCTGGGAATCGTGGTGCTCGCTGTCGCGATCGCCGCAGCGCAGCATCGGCGCTGGCTGCCAGCGCCCTGGGACCCCACGCAGCCGCTCGATCTGCGGGCAACGGTCACCCTCGTCACGCCGCTCAAGAAACGGCTGCTGGAGGCGGATCCCGGCCTGTGCGCGGCAGCGCTGGCGACCGCACCGCTCGGCGTGCGCCGGGTGCCGGACAGCTTCGGCGCGTGTCCGCTGCGCGATGCGGTGCGTGTCAGCGGCGGCGTGGTGGCGACGCATCCGTCGAGCTTTCTCGCCTCCTGCCGGCTGGCGGTGGACTGGGCGATGTTCGCACGCGATGCCGCCGCCCTCGCACACAGCCGGTTCGGACGCACGCTGACCGGGATCGACCATCTCGGCAGCTATGCGTGTCGCGACGTGCGCGGGCGGCCGGGGGTGGAGAGCAGCCACGGGCGGGCGGATGCGATCGATGTTTCGGCCTTCGTGTTCGCCGACGGGCGTCGGCTGTCGGTCTCGGACTGGCGGGAGAGCGGGGCCGACGGCGCGCTGCTGCATGCGCTGCGCGACCTGGCCTGCCAGGATTTCGGCCTCGTGCTCTCACCGGACTACAACGCCGATCACGCTGGACACCTGCATCTTCAGGCCGGCGGCTTCGGCCTATGTCGCTGATCGATACACCACGCACTGCATCAGGATCAGGATGAAGACCAGCACCGCGGCACCGGTCGGGGCCTGCACGCGGATCACCGACCAGCGCGAGGGCAGGCCCAGCAGGGCGACGGGGACGATGTTGAAGGTCGCCGCCATCGGGGTCAGCAGCGTGCCGCAATAGCCGGCCAGCATGCCGAGCGACGACATCGCCACCGGATCGCCGCCATAGCGGCCCACCACCAGCGGCAGGCCGATGCCGGCGGTCATCACCGGGAAGGCGGCGAAGGCATTGCCGGTGACGATGGTCAGCGCGACCATGCCCAGCCCGTAGGCGAGCAGGGCGAGGCCCGGCGCTGCCTCCGGCAGCACGCCTGCCGCCAGACGCGACACCGCCTCGCCCACCCCGCAGGCGACGAACACCGCGCCCAGGGCGGCCAGCATCTGCGGCAGCACCGCCGCCCAGCCCATCGCGTCCGCCAGCCGCCGCCCCTCGACCAGTGGTGCCAGCATCTGGTGTGGCAGGCGCTGATGGCGGCGCATCAGCAGCAGCGCATAGCGCGGACGCCGCGTCAGCCACATCGCCGCCACCAGCGCGATGATGCAGGCGAGGCTGAGGGCCACCAGCGTGACCTGGGCGGGATCGACCAGCGCCCGCCCCTGCCAGCGCAGCGGACGCAGCAGGAGACTGAACAGCCCGGCCAGCAGCGGCACCAGCAGGGCCGGCACCAGCAGTCGCCCGCGCAGCCTGCGCGCGCTGTCGCGCCGGCGGCGGGCGTCCTCGTCGCCGATCCGCCCCGGACGCAGTCCGATCGCGGCCAGGCCGACCATCACCAGCACGAGGCTGCCGTCGAGCAGGTCGGGCAGGTAAGGCCCCACCATCAGCAGCACCGCATACACGCCCCAGAACGCCGCACTGCGCCAGCGCGCACGGTCGAAGCGGCCGAACAGGTGCAGCAGCGCGAAGCCGGCGAACATCGCCCCGGTCAGCGCGCAGGCCCATTGCGTGCCGATCATCGGCGGTCGCGCCGCAGCAGGCGGGCCGCATGGGCGAGGAAGGCGAACACCGCCACCGGCACCGCCCACAGCGACAGTCGCCACGGATCGGCCGCTACCCCGGCCTGTAGCAGCATGCCGCGCATCAGCAGCACCGCGCCCATGGCGAGAAAGACATCCTCGCCAAAGAACAGGCCGATATTGTCGGTCGCCGCCGCCCAGGCACGCAGGCGTGGGCGCGCAGACGCATCGAGCGGCCCGGCGGTTTCGGCCGCCGCCTCCACCATCGGCGCGAGCACCGGCCGCACGCTTTGCGCCTGGCCGCCGATCGCGCTCAGCCCGATCGCCGCACTGACCTGACGCACGGCGAGGTAGGAGACCAGCAGCCGACCGACGCGCACGCCAGCCCGTCGCGCCACCAGCAGGCGCACCCGCTCGCGCAGGCCGCGACTTTCCAGCAGCCCGATCACCGGCAGCACCAGCCAGCCGATGGCGATGAAATCGTCGTGCACGAAAGCGTGGCCGAGTGCCGCGACGGTCGCACCCACCCCCTGCCCCGACGCCAACCCGCTGGCGAGGGCTGCGAGGACTGTCACCAGCAGCGGGTTCACTCCGAGCGCGAAACCGATAATGATGACCGCGACACCTGACAGGACCAGCATGAACGGGGGGCTCCGGCGGATGGAAGCTGAGAGCATGCCAGACAATTCGTCCGGGCACGAAACGGGCTGGCGGTTCTGGATCGATCGCGGCGGCACCTTCACCGACATCGTTGCACGGCACCCGGACGGACGGCTGTCGACGGCCAAGCTGCTCAGTGCCGCGCGCGCAGATGGCGAGGACGCGGCCCTCGCCGGTATCCGCGGCTTCCTCGGCCTCGCACCGAACGCGGCGATCCCCGCCGGCGTCATCGACGACGTGCGCATGGGCACCACGGTGGCGACCAACGCGCTGCTGGAACGGCGCGGGGCGCGCACGCTGCTGCTGGTCAATCGCGGCTTCGAGGACCTGCTCGAGATCGGCCCGCAGAGCCGGCCGCGCCTGTTCGATCTCGACATCATCCGCCCACCGGTGCTGTACGAGCGGGCCATCGGCATCGCCGGGCGCGTCGATGTGGACGGGGCGATCGTCGAGGCGCTCGATGAGGACGCGGCCCGCGACCACCTCGCACGCGCCCGGGCCGACGGCATCGCTTCCTGCGCGATCGCGCTGATCCATGCCTGGCGCCACCCGCAGATGGAGCAGCGCCTCGCCGAACTCGCCGTCGAGGCCGGGTTCGCGCATGTCTGCACCAGCCATGCCACCAGCCCGTCGCTACGCTTGGTGCCGCGCGCCGACACCACGCTTGCCGACGCCTATCTCTCGCCGGTGCTCCGCCGGCATGTCGATCGCGTCGCCGCCGGACTGGGAAAGACCCGGCTGCTGTTCATGCAGTCGCATGGCGGCCTCGCCGATGCGGCGTCGTTCAGCGGCAGGCACGCGATCCTGTCGGGTCCGGCAGGCGGCATCGTGGGGGCTGCGCGCACCGCGCAACGCGCCGGCTTCCAGCGCATCATCGGCTTCGACATGGGCGGGACCTCGACCGATGTGTGCCTGTTCGACGGCCGCTTCATACGCCGGCTCGACAGCGAGATCGCCGGAGTGCGGCTACGGGTGCCGATGCTGGCGATCCATACCGTGGCGGCGGGCGGCGGCTCGATCGTGCGGTTCGACGGCGCGCGGCTGTCGGTGGGCCCCGAGAGCGCCGGCGCCGATCCGGGACCGGCGGCCTATCGGCGCGACGGGCCACTGACCATCACCGATGCCAATCTGCGGCTCGGGCGCCTGCAGCCGGCACATTTTCCCGCCCTGTTCGGTGCGACGGGCACGGAGCCGCTCGATACCGCAATCGTGGAGGAGCGCTTCGAGCGGCTCGCGGCCGAGATCGGGGACGCCACCGGACGGACGATCGACCCGCGCGACGTGGCGGAGGGCGCGATCCGCATCGCGGTCGCGGCGATGGCGTCGGCGATCCGCGAGATCTCGACGGGACTGGGGCAGGATCTCGACGGATTCGTGCTGCACGGTTTCGGCGGTGCTGCCGGGCAGCATGTCTGCGGCGTCGCCGACGAGCTTGGTCTCACGCGCATCCTGCTGCATCCGCTGGCCGGGGTGCTGTCGGCCTACGGGATGGGGCTGGCCGAGCCGGCGGTGCTGCGCGAGCAGGCGGTGGAACGCACGCTGGACGCGGCGGCGCTGGCGGAGCTCGACACAATCGCCATCCGGCTCGAAGCCGAGGCCGGAGCGGCACTGGCCGCGCAGGGGGTGCGGCACTGGCGCGGCGAACGGCGCGTATTGCTGCGCCGGGCGGGGTCCGATGCGGCGCTGGCGGTGCGCCTCGCCGATCTGGCGACCATGCAGGCGGATTTTGCCGGGCAGCATCTGCGGCGGTTCGGGTTCGGCAGCCCGGATCAGGTTCTGGTCGCCGAAGCCGTGCTGGTCGAGGCGGAGGCGATCGCCGAGACGTTCGAGACACCGCTGCTGCCGGCGCGCGGCGAGACGCCGCTGGTGGCGATCGACGAGGTCTCGATCTGGCATGACGGCGCGGCGCATCGCAGCCGCGTGTTGCGACGCGACGACCTGCGCGCCGGCGACGTGATCGACGGGCCAGCGCTCATCGCCGAAGCGATCGGCACCATCTTCATCGCCCCCGGCTGGCGGGCCGGGATGGGCGGCGGTGGCGAGATCGTGCTCGACCGGGTCGCCGCACGCGCCGCCGGCACCGGGCGCTGCGACGATACCGCGCCCGACCCGGTGCGGCTGGAGATGTTCGCCAACCTGTTCATGCATGTCGCGGAACAATGCGGGCTGGTGCTGCGGCAGACGGCGCGCAGCGTCAACATCCGCGAGCGGCTGGATTTTTCCTGCGCGATCTTCGATGCGACAGGCGGGCTGGTCGCCAACGCACCGCATGTACCGGTGCATCTCGGCGCGATGGGCGAAAGCGTGCGTCATATCCTGAAAAAGCGCGCCGGAATGCTGCGGCCTGGCGACGTCATCGCGCTCAACGATCCCTATGCGGGCGGCACGCATCTGCCGGACATCACCGTGCTTACCCCGGTGTTCGGCCCGGACGGGCGCACGCTGCGCTTCTGGATGGGCGCGCGCGGCCATCATGCCGATATCGGCGGCGCCACCCCCGGCTCGACCCCGCCCGACTCCCGCAGCCTCGACGAGGAAGGGGTGGTGATCGACGATTTCCTGATCGTGTCCGAAGGGCGCCTGCGCGAGGCGGAGTTTTGCGACCTGCTGGCCGGCGCGCGCTTCCCGGCACGCTCGCCCGACACCAATGTCGCCGATCTCGTCGCCCAGATCGCCGCCAATGCCAACGGGGTGGCGGCACTGGAGACGATCGTCGCGCATCATGGCTGGGAGGTGGTGTGCGCCTATCTGGGGCATGTGCAGGACAATGCCGAAGCCCGCATCCGCCAGGTGATCGACCGTCTGACCGACGGGCGGATCGTCTATCCGATGGATGACGGGCGCGAACTGCATGTCGCGGTCAGCATCGATCGCGAGGCGCGCCGGGCGCGGATCGATTTCACCGGCACCTCGGCGCAGGACGAGGGCAATTTCAACGCACCCCCGGCGGTCACCCGCGCCGTGGTGCTGTATGTGTTCCGCTGCCTGGTGGGCGCGGACATCCCGCTCAACGAGGGCTGCCTGCGGCCGCTCGAGATCGTCATTCCCGAAGGCAGTTTCCTCGCGCCGCTTCCGGGTGCCGCGGTGGTGGCCGGCAACACCGAGATCAGCCAGGCGGTGTGCAACGCGCTGTTCCTAGCCCTCGGCGCGCTCGCCTGTTCGCAGGGGACGATGAACAACCTGCTGTTCGGCGATGCGACGCGACAATATTACGAGACGATCTGCGGCGGTGCGGGGGCCGGTCCGGGCTTCGACGGTGCGTCGGCGGTGCAGACGCACATGACCAACACGCGGATGACCGATCCGGAAGTGATGGAGCTTCGCTATCCGGTGCGGGTGGAGGAATTCTCCATCCGGCGCGGCTCGGGTGGCGATGGCCTCCATCGCGGCGGCGACGGCGCGGTCCGCCGGCTGCGCTTCCTCGAACCGATGACCGCGGTGGTGGTCGCCTCGCGGCGCACCCTCGCCCCGGCGGGGCTGGCGGGCGGCGATGACGGTGCGACGGGGCGGCAATGGGTCGAACGCGCCGACGGCCGCATCGCGGCGCTGCCCGGGCGAGTGCGCGTCGAGTGTGCCGCGGGCGACATCCTCGGCATCGCCACCCCCGGTGGCGGCGGATTCGGGGCGAGCTCCTGATGCGGCTCTCGCGACGGACGGTGCTGCGCGCAGCGCCGGCGCTCTGCACCCGACCCCTGCGCGCCGAAGCAGCCCCAGGCACCAGCTTTCCCTTCTCGGTCGCCTCCGGCGATCCCACCGACAGCTCCGTCATCCTCTGGACCCGGCTCGCCCGCGCCACGCATGACCCCGAGCCGGTCGCCGCCGGCCCGGTGACGGTCGAATGGTGCCTTGCCGAGGACAGGCATCTGTCGCGCGCGGTCCGGCGTGGAAACGCGCATGCCCTGCCTTGCAACGGCTTCAGCGTGCATGTCGACGTCACGGGGCTCGAACCCGATCGGCCATATTTCTACGCCTTCCGCCTGGGCGGACTTCAGAGCCCGGTCGGACGCACCCGGACCCTGCCGGACCGCCGGCGCCTGCCGTCCGGCGCCCGCATCGCGCTCGCGAGCTGCCAGGATTGGGAGAGCGGCTTTTTCGACGCCTACCGGGGCATGGTCGCCGACGACCCCGACCTTGTCCTGCATGTCGGGGACTACATCTATGACGTCACCCGGGGCGGCGGCGTCCGCGCGCACGAGACGCAGCGATTGCCGATGACGCTCGCGGACTACCGCGCGCGTCATGCGCTGTATCGCAGCGATCCGGCACTCCAGGCCGCCCACGAATCGCTCACCTTCGCCCTCATCCCCGACAATCACGACGCGCTGGAACAGGACAGCGACGATCCCGCCCAGCGTCGCCGTCGCGCGGCCGCCTGGCAGGCCTATGGCGAGTTCCTGCCGTTGCGACGCAGGGCCCGGCGCGGATCGGACTGGCTGCCGATCCATCGCAGCGTCGATATCGGCCGGCTGGCGCGGCTGTATCTGATGGATACGCGTCAGGTCCGGCGTGACGAGTTCGCCTGCGCCAGCAGCTCGGACCCGGCTTTCGGTCTCGGCGTCTACCAGCGCGCCTGCGAGGAGCTCGCGAACCCGACCCGCTCGATGCTCGGCAAAGTCCAGGAGCAATGGCTCGCCCACGACCTCGCGACCAGCCCGGCGGTGTGGAACGCGCTGGTCTCCACCGTCCTGGTCTCGCCGCTCGCCCTTCGCAACGGAGCGGACGCCTATGTCTATCCGGCGAGCTGGAGCGGCTATCCGCAGGATCGTCGCCGTTTGCTGGCCACGCTTCGTCGTCTCGGGGTCGCCAATCCGGTGGCGCTGTCGGGAGATCTGCATTCCACGCTGGTCGCGCAGGTCGTCGAACGCGCCGGCGACGACCCGCGCCGCAGCCTACTGCCGGAATTCCTCGGCACCTCGATCAGCTCGCTCTGGCCGGAGCCGCTGGCCGATCCAATCCGCTCCGCCCTGTCCGCCAACCCGCATGTCCTGCACTACGACCCGGCCCATCGCGGCTATCTGCTGTGTCACTTCACGGCCGCCAGCCTGACGGTGGAAACACGGCTGCTCTCGACCGCGTTGCAGCCGGGAGGCGTGATGCGGACGGGCGAGCGATTCGCGGTCCTGGCCGGCAATCCGGCGATCCATCGGCTTTGAGAAGAGAGTGTACACATGGCCTGGCACTGGATCGGCATCCTCGCGCATCTGCTGCTGCAGTTCGCGTTCATCATCCGAGTGCTGCTGCGGCCGCACCGGCTGCCGAGTTCGCGCATCGCCTGGATCGCGATCATCGGCGCGCTGCCGGTCATTGGCATGCTGGCCTATGTGGCTCTCGGCGAGGTCGATCCGAACCGGAAGATCATCGACCGCATCCGGCGCGCGATGCACGACCTGCCGATCCCGGGCGCGTCGGGGCAAGGGCTGCTCGATGTCGCCGCGCACTACCATCTGCCAACCGAGATGGTGCCGCTGTTCCGCATCGCGCAATCGATCAACGGCTACCCGGCGGTGCCGGGCAATCGCGGCGAGCTGTATCCCGACTCGGAGGTCGCGATGGTGGCCCTCGCGGCCGCAATCGATGCAGCGCGCGAGACGGTGCATGTGGCATTCTACATCTGGCTGCCGGACGGCAATGGCAGCCTGATCGCCGAGGCGCTGGTACGCGCGGCATCGCGTGGCGTGGTGTGCCGGGTGATGGTCGACGATATCGGCGGCCGCCACATCGTCAAATCGCCGCACTGGTCGGCGATGCAGCATGCCGGCGTGCGGCTGGTGCGTGCCCTGCCGGTCGGCAGCGTGCTGAAGAACCTCGCTCACGGGCGCTTCGACATGCGCAACCACCGCAAGATCGTGGTGATCGACAACCGCATCGGCTTCTGCGGCAGCCAGAACTGTGCCGATGCCGCCTTCCGCATCAAGGCGAAATACGCACCCTGGGTGGATGTATGGCTGCGGCTGGAGGGGCCGGTGGTGGCGCAGAACCAGCATCTGTTCGCCACCGACTGGATGGGACAGGTGGACGAGGACCTTTCGCCACTGTTCGCCGATCCGGCGCCGGCGATCGAGGGCGGGTTCGTCGCCTCCGCGGTCGGCACCTCGGCCGCGGTGCGCTATGCGGCGATGCCGGAACTGTTCGCCACCCTAATCGCCGCGGCCCAGGGCGAGCTGATGATCACCACGCCGTATTACGTGCCCGACGAGATCCTGCAGGGCTCGCTGTGTGCCACCGCACGTCGGGGCGTGGCGGTGACGATGATCATGCCGGCGCGCAATGATTCCTGGATCGTCGCGGGTGCGGCGCGCAGCTTCTATCGCGAACTGCTCGATGCCGGCGTGCGGATCTTCGAATACCCGCTCGGCCTGCTGCATGCCAAGACGATGACCATCGACGGCCACATCACCCTGATCGGCTCGGCCAACATGGACCGGCGCAGCTTCGACCTGAATTTCGAGAACAACGTGCTGCTCTACGACGCGGCGTTCACCGCGACGATCCGCGCACGGCAGCAGAGCTATCTGGGTGCGTCGAGCGAGGTCACCACCGAACAGGTCGATGCGTGGCCGGCCTGGCGGGTCCTAGCCAACAATGCGCTGGCGACCGTGGGGCCGGTGCTGTGAGGCGGCGGACAGCCCGTCGATATCGACCTCGCGACGCGCCTATGGCTGATCGGCGGGGTCCGGGTCGGGGGATGAGGCCTGTCTCTGCAGCACGGCGCCGAAGAAGCCGTCGGTGCCATTGGCATGCGGGGTCAGCGACAGGGTGCGCATCAGCGTGAAGCCCTGCGTGCGGGTGAGGAAGGCGTCGATCTGGGCGTCGTTTTCCTCTGCCAGCAGCGAGCAGGTGCCGTAGATCAGCTTGCCACCGGGTTTGACGAGGCGGGCGGCGGTATCGAGAATCTGGGACTGCTTGACGGTCAATTCGGCGAGGTCTTCGGGACGCAGGCGCAGGCGGGCGTCGGGGTTGCGGCGCCAAGTGCCGGTGCCGGTGCAGGGCGCGTCGACCAGCACTCGGTCGAAACTGCCGGCCCGCCGCTTGGCCCATTTGTCGCCGGGCTCCAGCAGATGGCGTTCGACGTTGTGCACGCCAGCGCGGCGGAGGCGTTTGACGGCCCCCTCAAGTCTCGGGGCAGAGACGTCGCAGGCGACGATCTGGCCGCGGTTCTGCATGGTCATCGCCAGGGCCAGCGTCTTGCCGCCCGCACCGGCGCAGTAGTCCACGACGCGCATCTCGGGGGTGGCCTCGACCAGGCCGACCAGGAGCTGGCTGCCCTCGTCCTGGATCTCGACCAGCCCGTCGCGGAAGGCGGCGGCTGACGTCACCGCCTGGCGGCCGGAGACGCGCAGGCCCCACGGCGACAGGCTGGTGGGCTCGGCGGTGATGCCGTCGCGGGCCAGGGCGGTGCGCGCGTCGTCGCGGGTAGCCTTGAGCAGGTTGACGCGCAGGTCGAGCGGAGCGGGCGCGGCCAGTGCTGCAAGTTCGCTTTCGAGTGCGGGGCCGAAACGGGCAGTGAGGTTCGGCACGATCCAGTCGGGGATCTCGTGACGCACGGCGAGCGGCATGCCAGGGTGGTCGAGCGTGTGGCCGTCGAGGGGGCGGAGGCGGCGCAGTTCCTCGGCGTCGAGTTCGGCCGGGGCATAGCGGCCGCCGGAGAAGCCGCGCGCGACGGAATCGAGCGGGCGGCCGTCGAGCATCTGGTGGGCGGCGACGAGCAGGCGCGGCGAGATGAAGTCGCGGGCGGCGGAGCCCTGCGCGAGCCACCAGTCGAGCCGGCGGCGGGCGCGCAGCACCGACCACACCAGGGCTGAGATCTCGCGGCGATCGGTGGAGCCGATGTAGCGGCGATCGCGGAAGAAGGCGTTGGCGACTGCGTCGGCCGGCTTGCGCGGCTGGCCCTCGATCTCGTCGAGCAGGTCGATGGCGGCGGCGGTGCGGGCGGCGGGGGTCATGAGCGGCACTTCCAGAAAACGGCCGTCAGACCCCACTCGGGATTGTGCCGTGGTGAGTCGGAGGCGCCTCAGGCGCCGCCCGGGCGGGGTCGTTCAGTCCTGCCTGTAGTTCGGCGCCTCGCGCGTGATCGCGACATCATGCACATGGCTCTCGCGCAGCCCCGCCCCGGTGATGCGGCGGAAGCGGGTGCGGGTCTGCAGATCGGCGATGGTGCCCGACCCGGTATAGCCCATGCCGGCGCGCAAGCCGCCCACGAGCTGGTGCACCACGGCCGCCATCGGGCCCTTGTAGGCGACGCGCCCTTCGATGCCCTCGGGCACCATCTTCAGCGTGTCCTTGATTTCCTGCTGGAAATAGCGGTCGGCGGAGCCGCGCGCCATCGCGCCGAGGCTGCCCATGCCGCGATAGGATTTGTACTGCCGGCCCTGGTAGAGGAACACCTCGCCCGGCGCCTCCTCGGTGCCGGCCAGCAGCGAGCCGATCATCACCACATCGGCCCCTGCCCCGATCGCCTTGACGATGTCGCCCGAGGTGCGCACGCCGCCATCGGCGATGGCGGGGATATCGCGCTCGTGACAGGCAGCCGCCGTCTCCATCACGGCGGAGAACTGCGGCACGCCGACACCGGCGACGACGCGGGTGGTGCAGATCGACCCCGGCCCGATGCCGATCTTGACCGCGTCGGCACCGGCGTCGATCAGCGCGAGCGCGGCCTCGGGGGTGGCGACGTTGCCGGCGATGACCTGCACCGCGTTCGACAGCCGCTTGAGCCGGTCGACCGCGCCCATCACGCCGCGCGAATGGCCGTGCGCGGTGTCGACCACCACAACATCGACGCCGGCCTCGATGAGGGCGGCGGCGCGGGCATAGCCGTCCTCGCCGACACCGGTGGCGGCGGCACAGCGCAGGCGGCCCATCTCGTCCTTGTTGGCGAGCGGGTAGGCCTCGGCCTTGTCCATGTCCTTCACCGTGATGAGACCGACGCAGCGACCCGCCTCGTCAACCACCAGCAGCTTCTCGATGCGGTGGCGGTGCAGCAGGGTGCGGGCCTCGTCGGGGGTGGCACCATGGGTGACGGTGACCAGGTTGTCGCGGGTCATCAGCGTGTCGACGCGAACATCGGGGTCGGTGGCGAAGCGGACGTCGCGGTTGGTGAGCATGCCGACCAGCCGGCCGGTGCCGGGCTCGACCACCGGCAGGCCGCTGATGCGCGCGCTGCTCATGATCGCGCGCACCTCGGCGAGCGTCTGGTGCGGATGGATGGTCAGCGGATCGACGACCATGCCGGATTCGAACTTCTTGACCCGGCGGACCTGGGCGGCCTGCTCCTCGATGGACAGATTCTTGTGGATGACGCCGATGCCGCCCTGCTGGGCCATGGCGATCGCCATCCCCTCCTCGGTGACGGTATCCATCGCCGACGACATCAGCGGGATGTTGAGCCCGATGGTGCGGGTCAGGCGCGATGAGGTGCGGGTGGATGAGGGCAGGACCTCGGAATAGCCGGGCTCGGCGAGCACGTCGTCGAAGGCCAGCGCCTCGACGATGCGGCTCTGCGCGAGGCGCTCACGGAAGCCGAGAGGACTGGAATCTGCCATGGTACACCCCCTGAGGCGACGGCCCCCGGCCGCTGCAACCTTGGCGGGGCTACATAAGCCGATGTGGCCGATGACGCAATGCAGCATGCGCGATCGTGGAGGCTCCGAACACAATGCCGCGATGCGGCCACCACATGGCCGCTCCCCGTCGGTGAGGGGCGAACTCGCATGGCGCCGCCGCGTCTGGCGCCTGACCCGTAGATTGGAGACCCGAACCGATGACCGCCCCCTTGCTCAGCGCCGAGCAGTTCCGCAACCCGCCGATCCGCCTTTCCGGCGGCGTCGACTACACGATGTACGAGAATTTCCGCCAGCAGCTTGCCCTCGCCCCGCTCGAGGGCGTGGTGGCGATCGAGCTGTCCACGCTGGGCGGCGACCCCGAAGTGGCGAGGATGATGGGCGAGGATGTCCGCTTCCACAGCGACCTCGATCTGAACCGTCGCTTCGTGTTCCTCGGCAAGGCGGCGATCTACTCGGCCGGCACCACCTTCATGAGCTTCTTCGCCACCGAGAACCGCTATCTCACCCGTGGCGCGCGACTGATGATCCATGAGCGCAAGATGAGCAAGCAGATGACGGTGGACGGTCCGCTGACCACCTGCATCGCCTCGCTCAAGGCGACGCTGCACGAGATCGAGGCGTCGATCGTCATCCAAAACGAGGGCTTCGAGAACCTGATCCGCGGTTCGTCGGTGAGCATGGACGAAGTCCTGCGACGCGCGCCGGAAAACTGGTATATCGAGGCCAACGAGGCGCTGCGTCTGGGGCTGATCGCCGCAGTGCTGTAAGACGCGGTGGCGGGTCAGCCGGCGGCGCCCCGCATCCGTACGGTGCCGGTCGGTGCCATCGCCTCCACGTCAAGACGCGGCAGCGTCACGCTGAACCGACTGCCGCAGCCGGCCCCCTGGCTGTGCACCTCGATGCTGCCGCCATGCAGCTGCACGAGCTGCCTGACCAGGGCGAGCCCGATGCCGAGGCCGCCCTGGGCATGGGTGCGATGGTCGTCCACCTGGGCGAACATCTGGAAGATCTGTGCCTGCTGGTCGGGCGGGATACCGATGCCGTCGTCGCTCACCACGATCCGTACCGATGCCTCACCGATCTCGGCGGACAGGGTGATGCGCCCGCCACGCGGGGTATATTTGGCCGCATTGCCGAGCAAGTTGGCGATGATCTGCGCCAGCCGGGTGCGATCGGCCTCGATCGCGGCGGTGTGTTCCGGCGGGATGTAGGTGAAGCTGTGCCCCGCCGCCTCCATCACCGGCTGCGCGGAGTCGGCGGCGGCGGTCAGCACATCGAGCAGATCCAGCTTCTCGCGCTGCAGCGAAATCTTGCCCGCACTCACCCGCGAGACGTCGAGCAGGTCGTCGATCAGCCTGACCAGATGGTCGAGTTGCTGCTCCATCAGCCCGCGTACCCGTCCGGTCCGGTCCGGGACGGGGCGGTCGTCGGACGGCTCGGCGCGCAGCAGCAGCCGCAGCCCGGCCTGAAGCGAGGCGATCGGGTTGCGAAGCTCGTGCGCGACGATCGCCAGCATGCGGTCCTTGGTCTGATCGGCCAGACGCAGCGCCGCCGCATAGGCCTCGAGCTCGTCGCGCTGGGCAAGGATCTGCTGGCGCTGACGGTCGAGATCGAAGAACACCCGCGCCTTGCTGCGCAGGATGTCAGGCTCGATCGGCTTGCCGATGAAATCGACCGCGCCCGCCTCGTAGCCGCGGAAGCGACGCTGACGGTCGGTGCTGCCGGCGGTGACGAAGATGATCGGCACATGGCGGGTGCGCTCGTTGCCGCGCATGAACTCGGCGAGTTCGAAGCCGTCCATACCCGGCATCTGCACGTCGACCAGCGCGAGCGCCACCTCGTGACGCAGCAGCAGCTCAAGCGCCTCCACCCCGGACCGCGCCTTGAGCAGCCGGAGGTCGCCGCCGCGCAGCAGCGCCTCCAGTGACAGCAGATTCTCGTCGAGATCGTCGACCAGCAGGCAGCAGACCTGGCTCATGGCGCCAGCCTGCACGCCGGCAGGCCGCTTAGCAAGCCGGCGATCTGCGCCAGGCCGAGAACCCGCGCCGCGGGTGCCGCAGCGATGGCGGCGCGCGGCATGAAATCGGCCTGAGCCTCGGCCGGGTCCTGCACGATCGCCAGCCCGCCCGCCTGCACGACGCACCGCAGTCCGGCGGCGCCATCGGCGTTCGCGCCGGTCAGCACGATCGCGACCAGCCCGGTGCCATAGGCGGCGGCTGCGGTCTCGAACAGCACATCCACCGCAGGGCGGGAAAACGACACCGCCTCGTCGGTCGACAGCGCCAGCGACTCGGGGGTCTCGACCAGCAGGTGATAGTCGGGCGGGGCGAAATAGACGATGCCGGGCTGGATGGGGTCCTTGTCCTCGGCCTCGCGTACTGTCAGCCCGCAGGTCTCGGCAAACAGCGCAGCCAGCGCGTTGCGCCGTCCGGGTGGCACATGCACCACCACGAATACCGGCAGCGCGAAATCGGCCGGCAGCGCCGGCAGCAGGGCCATCAGCGCCTGCACCGCGCCGGCGGAGGCGCCGATCGCCACTGCGCGCGGTGCGTTCACGCCTCGCACTTCTGATAGATCCGCTCATCGGCGGCGAAGGCACGGAACGCGCCGGCATGGGCGGAGAAGCGCAGGCTCTCGCGCGAGCCGAGGCCGAGAAAGCCCCGCCGTGCCAGCGAGTCGCGAAACAGACCGACCGCGCGGTCCTGGAGCGTGCGGTCGAAATAGATCATCACGTTGCGGCACGAGATCAGGTTCATCTCGCCGAACACCGCGTCCGACACCAGGGAGTGATCGGAAAACACCACGCGCTCGCGCAGCGACTGCGCGAACACCGCCCGCCCGTAGGCGGCGCTGTAGTACTCCGACAGCGACCAACGGCCGCCGGAACGGCGATGGTTCTCGGTGAAGCCGCGGATGCGGTCGAGCGCATAGACGCCGTCGCGGGCCATGCGCAGGGCCTCGGGGTTGATGTCGGTGGCGTAGAACAGGGTGCGGTTCTCGAGTCCCTCCTCGCGGAACAGGATCACCAGCGAATAGAGCTCCTCGCCGGTCGAACACCCCGCGACCCAGACCTTGAGCGACGGATAGGTGCGCAGGTGTGGCACGACGCTCTCGCGGATGGCGCGGAAATACTCCGGGTCGCGGAACATCTCGCTGACCTGCACGGTGAGGTAGCCGAGCAGGCGCGGCAGCACGGTCTCGTCGTGCAGCAGCGCATCCTGCATCGCACCGTAGCTGGCAAAACCCAGCGCGGCGCGCGCGGCGCGCAGGCGGCGGCGCAGCGAGGCAAAGGCATACTGGCGGAAATCGTAGTGATAGCGCTGCACCAGCGCATCCAGCAGCAGCCGGATCTCGATATCCTCGACCTGCGTGACCGCCTCGCTCACGCAGGCGGCATCCACACGCGCACCAGCGACAGCAGCCGGTCCACATCGAGCGGCTTGGCTATGTAGTCCGATGCCCCCGCCTCGATGCAGCTTGCCTGGTCGTCGGGCATCGCCTTGGCGGTGAGCGCGATCATCGGCAATTTGCGCCAGTGCGGCTGCTCGCGGATGCGCCGCATGGCCGTCAGTCCATCCATCACCGGCATCATCACGTCCATCAGCACCAGGTCGATCGCCTTGCCCGCATCCGCGTGACCACGCTCCAGAGCCTCGATCGCCTCGACGCCGTTGCGGGCGATCTCGACGATGGCGCCGCGCGGCTCGAGGATGTTGGTCAGCGAGAAGACGTTGCGGATGTCGTCCTCGACGATGAGGATGCGCCGGCCCTCGAGGATCGCGTCGCGGTTGCGCGCGCGGCGGATCATCGACTGTTGCTGGGGCGGCAGCTCGGCCACCACCTGATGCAGGAACAGGGCGACCTCGTCGAGCAGGCGCTCGGGCGACTTCGCACCCTTGATGATGATCGATTTCGAGTAGCGACGCAGGCGCTGCTCCTCGTCGGCGGCGAGGTCGCGGCCGGTATAGACGATGACCGGCGGCAGGGCATAGGCGCCCTCCCCGCTCAGCGTCTCCAGCAGGCTGAAGCCGGACGCGTCCGGCAGCGCGAGATCGAGCACCATGCAGTCGAAGCGCTGCGCGTCGGCACGCAGCAGGTCGAGACATTCGGCGGCGGTGCCGACGCCGACGATCTCCACGTCGGGTGCGGCCAGCAGCCGGCTGACCGCCTCGCGCTGCACGGGATCGTCCTCGACCACCAGCACGCGGCGCGTCCCCGGCGCGAGCCGGCGTTCGAGCCCGGTGAACACCGCCGCCAGTTCCTCCGGCCGCACCGGCTTGAGGGCATAGCCGACCGCGCCCAGCGACAGTGCGGTCTGCGCATGATCGGCGCCGGAGACGACATGAACGGGAATGTGGCGGGTCCGCACGTCGCTCTTGAACCGGTCCAGCACGGCGAGGCCGGACTGGTCGGGCAGGCCGACATCCAGCACCACCGCGTGTGGCACGAGGCTCGCTGCGACATTGAGGGCGTCCTCGGCGGTGCCGGCGACCAGCACCTCGAAGCCCATGTGCCGTGCCCGGTCGCGCAGCACGGTGGCGAAGCCGGCATCGTCCTCCACCACCAGCAGCACCCGGCGTTGACCGCTCAGCCGGGCACGGTCGTCCTCCACCACCGAGAGCGGGACGTGAGCGCGAGCGGGGACAGGAGCGGCCGCGGGGTGCTCGGGGATCGCAGGCCCCGAGAGCGACGGCCCGTCGGGCACGGCGACGGACGGCGACGCGCCTGCGCCCGGCAGCGTCACGGTGAAGACGCTGCCCTCGCCCGGCGTGCTGCGCAGAGAGATCTGTCCGCCCAGCAGCCGCACCAGCTCGCGCGAGATCGACAACCCCAGCCCGGTGCCGCCGAAACGGCGCGAGATGGTGCCGTCGGCCTGCTGGAAGGCCTCGAAGATCGCCTGGCTCTGTTCGGGTGCGATGCCGATGCCGCTGTCGGTCACCGCGAAGGCGATGCCGCCCCCCGGCGCGGGCGCGATGGCCAGGCTCACCCCTCCGGCCTCGGTGAATTTCAGCGCATTGGCCAGCAGGTTGCGCAGGACCTGTTCGACGCGCTGCCGATCGGTCTCGATCACCTCGGGCGCGTCAGCGGCGATGTCGATCGCGAACGTCAGCCCCTTGCTGGCAGCGAGCGGGGCGAACATCGCGCGCAACGAGGCGGCCAGGCGCGACAGCGCCACCGGCTCCAGCCGGAGTTCGACATGGCCGGCCTCGATCTTCGACAGGTCGAGAATGTCGTTGATCAATGTCAGCAGGTCGTTGCCGGACGCCTCGATGGTCTGCGCGAAACGCACCTGTTCGGCGCTGAGGTTGCCGTCCGGGTTCTCGGCCAGCAGCCGCGAGAGGATCAGCGACGAATTCAGCGGCGTGCGCAGCTCGTGCGACATGTTGGCGAGGAAGGCGGACTTGTAGGTGCTGGCGCGCTGCAGCTCGGCGGCCTTGGCCTCGACGGCGGCCTTGGCCCGCTCCAGCTCGTCACGCTGCGCCTCGAGCTGCGTCGCCTGCTCGGAGAGCTGGTTGTTGCTGGCCTCCAGTTCGGCCTGCTGATGTTCGAGGCGGGCCGAGGATTCGCGCAGTGCCCGGCCCTGCTCCTCCAGCTCCTCGTTGGTGACCCGCAGCTCCTCGCCCTGCACCTGGAGCTCGTCGGTCTGGCGCTGCGCCTGTGACAGCAGGCGGGAGAGCTCGGCGCGGAAGCGCGCCGTCCGCAGCGCGACGGCGATCGCAGCACCAGCCTCGGCCATGAATTCCATCACCGCGGGTGTGGGAGCGGTACGGAAACCAAGCTCGACCACCCCCTGCAGCACCCCGTCGGCCATGATCGGCGCGATCAGCAGGTGCCGGGGTGTGTGCCGCCCCATGGCGGAGCCGAACACCAGGAAATCATCCGGCACGTCGTCGAGCACCAGCGTCCGGCGACTGGCCGCCACCCGGCCCAGCATGCCCTCGCCGGTGGCGAAGCGCTGAAGGATCGCGGCATCGGCCGGAACGCCGCTGGTGGCGATGCGCACGAATCCGTCCGAGGCATCATCCGCCATGAACAGGGCAGCCGCCTTGGCATCGAGGATGTCGCACAGCGCGGCGGCGACGCGGCTGCCGAGCGAGGCGGGACCCTCCTCGCCCAGCAACTCGCCGGACAGCGCCACCAGCCCGCCCTGCTGCCATTGCTGGGCGCGCCGGCGTCTTGCGACACGCCGCAGCGACAGCCCGACCAGCGCGGTCATCGCCACGCCCAGGACGCCGAGCAGCACCGCGCTGGCCAGCGCCCGGACATAGGCGGAATCCATCTCGTCCAGCCGCTGCAGCCGCTGCGCCGCCTCGGACTGCGACATCGCCGCCAGTTCGCTGCGGATCGCATCCATCTCGACGCGGCCACGATCGGTGCGCACCGCCGCCAGCGCGCCCGCATGATCGCCGCCGCGGGCGAGCTCGACGGTCTGGCGCAGCTCGGCCAGCTTGGCCTCGACATGACGGCGCATCATCGCCAGCCACTCCGCCTGCGCCGGGTCTCCCTCGATCAGTCGCGCCAGACGATCGAGATCGGGCGCGGCACGCGACTGCGCGTTCTCGTAAGGGATCAGATAACGCTCCTCGCCCAGCAGCAGATAACCGCGCTGACCGGTCTCGGCGTCCTGCATGTCGCTCATCAGCCCGTCGAGTGCGACGATGACATCGTGCGAATGCCCCACCGCCGCCACATCCCGACGCAGGACCCGAACGTTCATGGTGGTGATCGCCGCGCCGAACAGGAAGAACAGCGCCAGCGCGATGATGCCGCCGGCGGCCCAGCGATCGGCCACCCGGATCAGACGCTGCGCCGCGCTGCTATTCGACGACAAGGCGCGCGACCACCTGGCGATGACGCCAGTCCACCAGCAGAACGCGATCCGGCCCGCCACCGCTCACGGTGAGGGCCACCAACCCGTCCACCTGGCTGACCGAGACGATCCGGCTGCCGGCCGGCTCGCCCAGATGCAGCGGATCGAACGCGGCCATCGGCGCGGCATCCCCGGGCGCTGCCACCGGCACGCCAACGCCCCCCGGCGCAGCAGCGGGGCGCAGATGCCCGCGCAACACGATCGCCACAACCAGGGCGATGGTGCCGAACACCAGCATCACCCCCATCACCACCACCGCGACACTCAGCGCGCGCGGCACGGTTTTGCTCGAATCCGACATCCCTGCCGCCCTGACGACACCAACGCCCCTGTGTCGCGCACAACCACCCGCGCGTCCAGTTGGGCCGGCCTACTGCACGGCTGCGTGCGCCACCCGTGTCTCGTTGAAATGCAGCCCCGTCGGTGGCGGCGCATGGTCGGTCAGCAGATGGAACCAGAACTGCCCGGCCTCGAAATCGAACACCGCCTCGCCACGCGCGAAGATGTCGAGGCCGAGCATGACCTGATCGACCCCGTCCTCGACATCGAATGCGACATCGTGCAGCCGCGTCTCGCCGATGGCGAGCAGCGCCACCCGCTCCCGCCGGCCACGCACCCGGGCGCCATACTCGGTGCGCACCGAATGGCCACCCTCGTCCGCGACCCCGAGCCCGGCGGCAAGCGGAGTCGGGATCACGCTCACCGGCAGGTCCGGCTCCAGCACGGCGCGCACCGCATGGCCGTTGACCGACACCATCACGCTGAGCAGGTCGCGCCGCATCTGCATCGGGCTGCCGTCCAGCAGCCGCCGATAGGCGGGGCAACGCGGCTTGCGCAGCACCGCCAGCACCACGCGCCGGCGCGGAATGTCGAGATCGACCACCGCATCGTCCACCAGCGCGTCGCGGCCCACGACGCCGATGATCGGCCGGCCATCGACGCTGCGCGTCTCGCGCCCCGGCAGCACCAGCCCGTCGATCGGCGCCGGCTCCAGCGGGCCGATGGCGAAATCGCGCAGATGGGTGTCCCACACCGTATTGTAGCCGCCATCCTGGGTCTGGAGATCGGTCGTGCGGCCGTGCGGAAACCACAGCCCACCATTGCGTCGGAACAGCACCGGAGCAAAGCCGGGCGAAAAGAACATCGCCGCCGGCTGACCATGCAGGGTGACTGCGACCAGCGGCGAGTCGCCCGGACCGCCGAGCAGCGGGATCTGGGTTCCGGCCAGCATGCAGGGCGCCTCGCCCGGCGCGGTGGTGGCCCGCACCGCGGATACGTCCGGCTCCGTGCAGCCACATGCCAGCAAGGACAGACCCAGCACACCGAGTCTCGACAGCAGGACAGGCAGGGCACTCATCACGCGCAGTCGGGCACAGCGCCGGCGCGGCGGCAACCCGGTTTGCATCGGCGGCGGGCCGGGCCCATGCTGCCCGCATGCGGGACCGCCGCCTCCTGACGCATGGGCTGCTGCCCTGGCTGCTGACGCTTGCCGGATGCACCGCGCCACAGGCTCCGGTGCTCGGCGACTGGCGCGGCTATCAGCGCGCCCTGGGCTACGATTTTGCGCGCAGCACCGAACTGATTCTCGACGGCCGGCCGGGCGATACCGAAGGTCGCTACCGGTTGCTCACCCGCAGCAGCCAGCCGGCCTTCGGCGACCGCAGCGACGACGTCCGCTGGAGCGATCGCTGGCAGATTCGCCGGCATCGTCTCGCAGATGGCCGTACCCTGACCCTGGTGCACCTGTCCGAGGTGCCGGCAGCGCTGCTCGCAGACTATATCTGGACCGATCGCAACGTGCTCGTGCCGGTCGTCGATCCCGGCCATCCCGACCTCTCCCCGGCCGCACTGCGCACCGCACTTTATCCGCTGCCACGCGACACGTTCGGCTACGGACGCCTGTAGCCGCCCGCAGCCCGGCATGCTGACGACACGGCGGGTCTCAGGGCAGCGGTAGATAGGCCTGGAGACCCCGCCGATCCTCGGTGCTGGCGGTGTTCCACATGCAGGCCTGCACCAGCCCGATCGCGTCAGACAGCCCGTCGGTCGGAATGCTCATTGCCGGCGACGGCGCCCCGGCCAGGGTGAGTTCGAAATGGTCGCCGGTCTGGACTTTCGCCAGCACGGCCTTGGCCTCCGGCCAGCCCAGCCGCACCAGCAGCGCATTGCCCCGGCCGACCGCTTCTCCCTGCCAGAGCACATCCTGTGCACGGCCCAGAAGAACGCGCTGATGGCGCTGATCGAAGCGCTCCCAGCCCGGCGCGCTGGCCGCGAACACGGTGTGCCCGTTATACAAACCGTTGATGCCGAACGTGGCGTTGTGCACCGGGTCGATGGCGACCGCCTCGCACACCTGACCGTGGGAGACGTCGCGGCCCGTCTGCACGGTCCACGCGCCTCGCGTGGTGCGGGTGAGCGTCTGGGCCGAGGCAGCCTGCACGCAGACAGCAGCAAGACACAGGACAAACCAGATCCTCATCACCGCCCCCGCCACCCGCGCTTCGTGGCGGTCAACGCCAGTGTCCGTCTCAGGTTGCGCCGAGCGGCGGCGGCACCTGCGCGGCAGCGAGTGCCGCGGTCTGGCGCGCGGCAAGCTCCGCCTCGTCGAACCCCTCGATCAGCTCGTGGAACATGCGCGACCAGTTCAGCTCGGCGCGCAGGCGCAGGAAGGTGCTGCCGAGACCGATCGCCGAGCGGTCCATCAGCACGAACTCGCGCGGCGGCTTGATCCCCCCCGTGCGCTTGAGCCCGGCATGAACCTTCTCGGCCACCGCACGCCCGAACTGCGGATCGTCGTTCTCCTGGATGCGGCGGACGCGATCGTCGAGCAGCGGCTCGTAGAGGAAGCGTCCCCATTCGTTGAGCACGTCCATCTTCTCGCGCGACAGATCGGTGAATCCCCAGTCGAGATAGGCCTGGTGGGCGCGTTCGTCGTCACTGTCCCGGATGGCGCAGAACAGGTCGATCACGCCTCGGATGAACCGCGGCGGGAAGATGCGGATGGCGCCGAAATCGAGCAGGTTGAGACCGTCATCGGCCCGCACCTGGAAATTGCCCATATGCGGGTCGCCATGCACCACGCCGTAGCGATACAGCGGCACATACCAGCCGGTGAACAGCGCGCGCGCAATGGCATTGCGGCTGTCGGGCGACGGGTCCTCGGCCAGACGCGCGCTCAGCGACTGCCCGTCCAGCCAGCGCATGGTCAGCAACCGCCCGGTGGACAGCGCCTCGAACGGCTCCGGCACGCTCACCTGCGGATGGTCGGCCAGCATCAGCCGATACAGGCGCAGATGCGCGGCCTCGCGGCGGTAGTCCAGCTCCTCGCGCAGGCGCTCGGAGAGTTCCTTGTAGATCTCGTCGTGCTGGATGGCATTGTCCATGCGGTGATAGATCGACATCGCTACCCGGAGCTGGCGCAGATCGGCCTCCACCGTGCTCGGCATGTCGGGATACTGGAGCTTGCAGGCCAGATCGGTGCCGTCCGCCAGTCTGGCGCGATGCACCTGACCGAGCGAGGCGGCGGCGGCGGCCTCATGCCCGAACTGCGCGAATTTTCCCGGCCAGTCGGGCCCGAGCTCGCTGGTCATGCGGCGGCGCACGAACGACCAGCCCATCGGCGGCGCGTTGGCCTGGAGCTGGGCGAGTTCGGCGGCGTATTCCGGCGGCAGCGCGTCGGGAATGGTGGAAAGAAGCTGGGCCACCTTCATCAGCGGGCCCTTGAGGCCGCCGAGCACCGCGCGCAGATCGTCGGCATGGGCGGCGCGGTCGGTCTTCAGTCCGATACGCTCGCCGGCGATGCGGGCGGCGATGCCGCCCACCGCGCCGGAGGTGCGGGCGAAGCGGCGCAGCTCGCCGAACACGGAGCCGCGCGAGAAATTCTTCTCCGCCATGTCAGGAAAAGCTCTCCGCCTCGAGCTCGTCGATGAACCCGGAGATCACGTCGAGCCCCTTGCGCCAGAAGGCCGGATCGGAGGCATCCAGTCCGAACGGCGCGAGCAGTTCGCGGTGGCGCAGCGTGCCACCGGCGCGCAGCATGTCGAGATATTTTGCCTCGAACCCCTCATGCCCCGACGCATACACACCGTAGAGCGCATTCACCAGGCAGTCGCCGAACGCATAGGCATAGACATAGAACGGCGAGTGGACGAAGTGCGGCACATAGGCCCAGAAGACGTCGTATTCGGGCGAGAACTCGAAGGCCGGCCCCAGGCTTTCGGTCTGCACCTGACGCCACAGCGCGCCGATCCGCTCCGGCAGCAGCTCACCCTTGCGACGCTCCTCGTGCACCAGCGTCTCGAACTGGTAGAACGCCACCTGGCGAACCACGGTATTGATCATGTCCTCGACCTTGGCCGCCAGCATCAGCCGCCGCCGTGCCGGATCGGTCTCGGCATCGAGCAGCGCGCGGAAGGTCAGCATCTCGCCGAACACCGACGCCGTCTCGGCGAGCGTCAGCGGCGTGCCCGACATGAAATACCCCTGGCTGCGCGCCAGCAACTGGTGCACGCCATGGCCGAGCTCATGCGCGAGCGTCATCACGTCGCGCTTGCGGCCATGATAGTTCATCAGGATGTAAGGATGCACCGACGGCACGGTCGGATGGGCGAACGCGCCGCCCGACTTGCCCGGCCTCAAGGCCGCGTCGATCCAGGCATGGTCGAAGAAGTGCTGCACCAGTCCGCCGAGCTCCGGCGAGAAGCCGCCATAAGCGCCCAGCACATGGTCGCGCGCCGCACTCCACGAGATCGGCGCGTCGCCATCGCCCGGCAGCGGGGCGTTGCGATCCCAATGCTGGAGCTTGTCGAGGCCGAGCCAGCGCGCCTTCATGCCGTAGTAACGGTGCGACAGGCGGGGATAATCGGCGCGCACGGCGGCGACCAGCGCATCCACCACCTCGTCCTCGACCATGTTGCCGCGATTGCGCGCCGAGGTCGGGCGCGGATAGCCGCGCCAGCCATCGACGATTTCCTTGTCCTTGGCGAGCGTGTTGGTGATCAGCGAGAAGGTCTTGATCTGGGCGGCGAACGCCTCGCCCACCGCATGCCCCGCCGCCTCGCGCCTCGCACGGTCCTTGTCGGACAGTCGGTTGAGCGCATCGTTGACGGTCAGCTTCTCGTCGCCGATGCGCACCCGCATGCCGGCGACAGTCTCGTCGAACAGCCGCTGCCAGGCGGCCGCGCCAGTGACGGATTTCTCGTGCAGAACACGCTCGATCTCGTCGGAAAGCTGGTGCGGGCGGAACACCCGCAGGTCGCGCAGGAACGGCGCCCAGTGCGCCAGTGCCGGTTCGGCGAGCTTGGCCTCAAGCGTGGCGTCATCGAGCTTGTTGAGCTCCAGCGAGAAGCCCAGCAGATAGGTGCTGATCGATGTCACCCGTTCCGTGATCTGCTGGTAGAACTGGCCATTCTCGGGATTCTCGTTGTCGGACGAGAAGGTGAGCTGCGCATAGGAGCCGGCGCGGCCGAGGATTTCCTCGATGCGCTCGTACTGGGCGATCGCTGCGGCGAGCTCCACGCCTGACAGCTCCGCGAGCCGGCCGGTGGTACGTTCTGCAAATGCCTTCGCATCGCGTTCGGCGGCATCGAGATCGTCGCGCAGCGCGGCACTGTCGGGGCCCGGATAGAGGTCGCCGAGATCCCAGCTCGGCAGCTGCGCGGAGTCACCGCCACGTTCGGCGTCACGCACCGGGCTGGGAATGTGGCGCATCGTCATGGTCCTCTCGTTGTCCCTGTGTCAGGCGGCGGCGGGCGCGCGACGGCGGCGCAGTGCACGTCGCTCGGCGGCCTGCTGCTTTTCGGCCTTGCTGCGGATGAAGCGGCGGGCAAAGCGCACCAGGTTCGGCATGGTGGTCGGCCGCAGCAGACGCGGATCGTAGCCGGAAAAGCGACGGTCGTTCTCCGACAGGCACAGATCCATCAGCTCGGCGACATCGATCTCCTCGTCGGAAACCGATTTCGACCCGGTGACGGTGAAGTTGTTGTCGTGCCCCTCTGCCGCCCCCTGGGCATCGCCCATGCCGCGGGCAAGCCCCATGCGCTCGAGGCCGAGGAACACCCACACCGCGGCCACCCGCGCCTCGAACCACGGCCGCCGCCACAGGGGCATGCGGCGACGGTGCCAGGCCAGCCAGTTGGCGAACAGCAGGATATGGCGGCACTCCTCCTGCATCACCGGCTCGAAGGTCTCCACCAGCTCGGCCGGAAAGAAACCGGACCGCTCGGCGAGCGCGAACAGCCCGAAGGCAAAGAAGCTGTCGATGCACTCGCTGTAGCCGGTGATCATGTAGGCGAGCTCGGGATCGCTCGGCTCGTGGTACTCGGGCTCCGGCTCCAGCTTGATTCCGTAGGCCTCGACCAGCCGCGACAGCACCTCCTTGTGGCGCCCCTCCTCCCAGCCGTTGAGCCCGATCGCCCCGGCCAGCTCCGGATCGGCGAGCGAGCGCGCATAGGCCGCCATGCGCAGCCGCGCCTTGCCTTCGGTCTGCACGGCGATGTCCCAGATCGGCAGCGACGTGACCTTCTCGAGCGTCTCCGCGTCGAGCTTCGGCCAGTCGATCACCGACGGCTTGTAGGGGTTGAAGGTCTCGTGAAACATCCGGCACATGGCGCGGCGATGCGCGTCGCTGCCCGGCCGCAGACGCCCGATCTCGCTGCTCGACCAGTGCCGCGCTGCCCGGTCGGCTGCCGCCACCTCGGCCGCATCCGGCAGGCGTGCGGCACCGATCGCGACCTGGGTATCGGGCAGGGTATCCATTGACGTCACCATTCCTTGCGTGGCCGGCAGCCGGCCATCATCGTCGCCCAGCCTAAACCCTGCCGCCCGGACTGCCTATCGTGCGATGCCGGCTGCGAAACCCCTTGCACCGACCATGCATATGAGTGGATGAAGCGGACATCGCCACAGGACCGAGAGTTTTTTCGGAACACCCGCTGATCCGGACCCCGTTGCTGTGGCCACGAGGTCGTAAAATTGAGACGATGTCATTGAATTTAAAACCGGCGGGAGACCGCCACATGGTGTCGCAAGCAACCGTCGGCGGCTGGCCGGCCCCGACGCGTGGTCACGTCCGCGATCATGGCTGACACCTTTCACAGTTCGCGGGCGGAGGGAGCGCCGCCGGACCGTCGGCTTGTCGAGCAGGCCAATGCCGGACTCCTGGGCGAGACCGCGCAGCTCACGATGATGGTCACGCCGTCCTATCTGCTGACCACGCTTGCGACGGCCGTGCTGTTCAGGGGCGGCTCCTCGGCCGCCTACCTGATCGGGCTCAACGTCACGATGGCGATCCTCGTCGCAATTGCGCTGATCGCCGCCAACCACTACCGACGCCTGACCCGCCTGCCATCTGGAACACCCCCCGTATTGCGAGGACTGCGCCGGGGATTTGTGTTCTTCCGCACCCTCAGCGCCGCGTTCGGCCTCACCTGGGCGTCGATCCCGGCCGTGCTCTTCGACAGCACCTCCGTCGGATACGATCTCGTCGTGGTCGGGATCGCGACCGGCGTCATCGCCTACACCTACGTCATCGGCACGATCCTGCACGCGTCGAGCCTGTTCATCGCACCGATCGTCTGCGGCAGCTTCTTCGGCCTGGCCCATTGCCCGCAACCGTTCGGCCTGTATCTCGCCATCCTGCTGGTTCTCTACGCCGCCCTGGTGGCCACATTCACGCACCGCCTCAGCGTGCTCGCCTTCCAGCGCGAGCTGAGCAAGGCGACCGTCCTCGTCCAGAACGAGACCATCGGCCTGCTGCTGCGCGATTTTCACTTCGAGGCGAGCGACTGGTTGTGGGAGACCGACGAGCGCGGCCGCCTCAGCATCGCGCCGGACCGCATGGCCGCAATGCTCGGCGCGCCGGTTGCCGCATTGCCGGAAGACACCACGCTGACCGGATTGCTGGCCGCCGCAGCGACGGATGCGGCCGCAACGGCGCCGATCGTGACGGCGATGGCACTCCGCCAGCCCTTCTCGGATGTCGCGCTCGAGCTTCGCACCGCGCTCGGCGAGCTGCGCTGGTGGCGCCTGTCCGGCCGCCCCGCCGGCGACCGGGACGGCCCCTTCACCGGCTATCGCGGCGTCGGCTCCGACATCACCCAGATGCGGCGCGACGAGGAGCGGATCGGCTATCTCGCCAGCCACGACACGCTGACGGCGATGCCGAACCGCTCGTCGTTCCTCGATGCGATGGAAGTGGCCTGCCACGCCTGCGCCACCCGGCCCTTCGCCCTGCTCTACGTCGATCTCGACGGCTTCAAGGCCGTCAATGACAGCCACGGCCACACGCTGGGCGACCATCTGCTGACCGCGGTGGCGAACCGGCTGCGCGAGCTCGACCCGGCCTGCGCCGCCTATCGCCTCGGCGGCGACGAGTTCGCCCTCATCCTCCCCATCACCTGCGCCCGGGAGGCGGAACGCCTGGCAGACGGCACCCTCGCGGCACTCGGCCAGCCCTTCGCCATCGACGGGCTCAGCCTCACGGTCGGCGCCTCGGTCGGCATCGCCCTCGCGCCCGCCGATGCCGACGATCCCGCCAGCCTGCTGCATCGCGCGGATCTCGCCCTGTACGGCGCCAGGACGGGCGGCAAGGGCCGGTGGGCGCGATTCGATCCGGCGCTCGAAACCCGTGTGCACCGCCGACGCATGCTCGACGGCGCGATGCGCGAGGCGCTCGCCTGCGACCGTCTCGACCTGCACTACCAGCCGATCGTCGACATCCAGACCGGGCACATCGTCGGCGCGGAGGCGCTGCTGCGCTTTTACCTGCCCGGCGAGGGGTGGGTCACCCCGTCGGAGCTCATCCCGATCGCCGAGGCGACCGGCTTCGTCCGCGAGATCGGCCGATGGGCGCTGATGCGCGCCTGCCGGGACATGAGCGCGTGGCCGGACCTCGGCATTGCGGTCAACATCTCGCCGATCCACTTCCGCCAGCCGGACTTCTGCGACGAGGTGAGCCACGTGCTCGACGCCACCGCCATCGAGCCTTGCCGGCTCGAGATCGAGGTGACGGAATCGATGCTGATGGAGAGCGGCCCGGCGATCACCGGCACCGTCGAGCGGCTGCGCGCCCTGGGGGTGAGGATCGCGCTCGACGATTTCGGCACCGGCTATGCGTCGCTGAGCTATCTGCGACAGTTCACCTTCGACAAGATCAAGATCGACCGCGCCTTCGTCATCGGCATCGACCGCGATCCGGAGATCGCCGCGATCGTCGGCGCGATCCACACCATGGCGGACGCGCTGCACCTGTCGGTCACCGTCGAGGGCGTCGAGACCCACGCGCAGCTCCAGGCGCTGCGCGCGCTGTCCCACGGCACCGTGCAGGGTTTCCATATCGGCCAGGCGCGGCCGATCGCCGCGTTCGCCGACCTGCTGGACGCGGCCACCATCGCCGCCGCCGTGCGGCCGGCCGTCACATCACCTGTCGGAATGCCGTGAACAGACCGCCCGCGAGCAGCATCGCCACCGGCAGGGTCAGCACCCAGGCGAGTGCCATGTTGCGCAGCGTCGAGCCCTGCAGACCCGCCCCGGCCGCCGCCATGGTGCCGGCGACACCGCTCGACAGCACATGGGTGGTGGAGACCGGCATGCCGAAATTGTCGGCGAGCCCGATCGTGCCCATCGCCACCAGCTCGGCGGTCGCACCCTGTGCGTAGGTGAGGTGCTTCTTGCCGATCCGCTCGCCCACCGTCTGCACGATCCGCTTCCAGCCGACCATGGTGCCCAGGCCAAGGGCGATCGCCACCGCCACCTTCACCCAGACGGGGATGAAACGAGTGCCGTTCTCCAGGCCCCCGCGGAACGATTTCAGCGTGCCGAGCTCGCCGGCGGTGAAGGCCGCACCGGAGCCCGGCAGCTTGCGGACCGTTTCAGAGGCCAGATACATGTCATTGCGCATGTTCGGCACCGTCTCGGCCGGCAGATGCGCGATCGAGCCGTAGCTTCTGACCTGATCCTCGATCTCGTGCGCGAGGGCGGCCGCGGCGGCGAATGTCTGGGGCGCATCCAGCGCGGGCCTGGGGGCCTCGCCCTCGCCGCCGGTCTTGAGCGCGTCGGCGATGGTCTCGCGCGCCCGCGCCGCGTCTGGCAGGGCCTGGCCCTGCGCGTGGGCCAGCAGCACCTTCTCGGCCGCCTCGGTATGGGCGATGAAGGCCGGCACCGCGCTGTCGGGCACGGCGCGATTGAGCGCGAACGCCGTGGGGGCCGCGCCGATCAGGATCAGCATGATCAGGCCCATGCCCTTCTGGCCGTCGTTGGAACCGTGCGTGAAGGACACGCCGGTGCAGGTGGCGATCAGCAGGCCGCGGATCCAGCCCGGCGGCGGCCGCTCGCCATGCGGCTCGGCATAGAGGCTCGGGATCTTCACCAGCGCGCGCAGCACCAGCAGCAGCACCGCCGAGGCGACGAAGCCGATCAGGGGGCTGAGCAGCAGCGAGTAGATCACCTTCTTCGCCTGATCCCACGGCACCGAGGCGGTCGGCACGCCGGCCGGGGCGAGGAGCTGGTTCGCCAGGCCCACACCGAGGATCGAGCCGATCAGCGCGTGACTCGAGCTGTTGGGGATACCGAACGCCCAGGTGACCAGATTCCAGATGATCGCCGCCAGCAGCAGCGCGAAGATCATCGCCGTGCCGCCATGTCCGCCGGCGTTGAGCACCAGATCGAACGGCAGCAGGGTGACGATCGAATAGGCCACCGCACCGGTCGACGTCAGCACGCCGAGGAAGTTGAACAGTCCCGACCACACCACCGCGATCGTCGGCGGCAGCGAGCGGGTATAGATCACGGTCGCCACCGCATTGGCGGTGTCGTGGAAACCGTTGACGAACTCGAAGCCCAGCGCAATCGCCAGCGCGATGCCCAGCAGCACCAGCGCCGAGGTGGCGATCGGCGCCTGGCCGGACGAGGCGATGGCGGCATGGATGCCATGCACCAGATAGGCGAGCCCCGCCAGCAGCACGGCGAGGAACACCCATTTTCCGCCCGGGATCCGATGTCGACTGCTCAGCGGGTGGTTGTGTGCGCCTCGCGCCTGGCGGGCAGGCAGGGCGTTGGCGGCGATTTCGGACATCGTCGGCTCCGTCGGGATTGGGGCGTTATGTCAGCGGCAGGGGTCAGGCGGCAACGAGAACGTCGATCGGGGCGGCGCCATCGGTGATCCGCAACGGCGTCGCCCCGGCGGCATCGCCATCGGCCTGGGCAGGCAGTCCGGCGCGCGCATCGATCACCACCTCGTGCGCGCGGATGCGACGGATGCCGGGGATCCGGGTCATCAGGTCGAGCGGCAGCGCGGCGCCATAGGCCAGTGCCGCGCCACGCCCCGAGCGCTCGAACATCACCACCGCGAAACCCGGCGCCGACGGATCGGCCTCGGGGGCGAGCCGGTAGGGTCCGCCATAGCGGCACCCCTTGGCGACGATCACGCTGCCGGCGGTGAACTCGCGCCCGTCGGCGCGCAGTGCGATCGGCTCGAAATCGTAGCGCGGCAGCTCGCGCAGCGTCTGCCAGACATAGGCGCCCTTGCCGAGCACGCGCTTGACCGGCCGCGAGACGTGATGAACCACGTGCGCATCGAATCCCACCCCGAGCATCTGCACGAACAGCCGCCGTCCGGCATCGGATTCGCACAGTCCCGGCCACAGCCGACGCGCCCGGCCGCCAGCCAGCATCGCCGCCACCGCCTTGGGTGTCGACGGCAGGCCGAGCTCGGCGGCGAGCACATTGGCGGTTCCGAGCGGGATGATGCCGAGCCGGGTTGAGGTTCCTGCGAGCCCGGCCGCGACCTCGGCGACCGTACCGTCACCGCCGGCTGCCACCACCAGCCGCCCCCGCTCCGTCTCGGCCGCCTCGCGGGCGATCCCGGCAGCATGGCCCTCATGGCGGGTTTCCACCACGTCGAGCCGCACGCCGTGGCCGATCAGCAGGTCGAGCACCGACCACAGCCGGCGCACGCGACGACGGCCGGCTGTCGGGTTGTAGATCACAAGCATGCGCCATCTATGGACCGCCACCCGCCGTTTGATGATGACAGTTGTGTGGCATCACCAAAACGTCACGTTTCTTCATCATTACTTTCGCTATGAGCGGCGCTGCCGGCCGGGAATTGTCCGATTCCAGTTCTCAACCACGGGTCGGCAAGACAGGAGGCAGGGAAATGGGGTTCGATCCGCTCGCGCTGTCAGCCACCCGCTACCGCACCGTGTTCCTGTCCGACACGCATCTCGGCACCCGTGGCTGTCGCAGCGACTTCCTTGCCGATTTTCTCTCCCGCGTGCAGTGCGACACGCTCTATCTGGTCGGCGACATCGTCGATGGCTGGCGGCTGCGCAAGAGCTGGTACTGGGACGAGCATCACGACGCCGTGCTGCGCCGCATCCTCAAGCTGGCCCGGTCCGGCACCGAGGTATTCTACCTGCCCGGCAATCATGACGAGATGTTCCGCAAGTGGATGCCGCTGGACATCGCCGGCATCAAGCTGCGCGACGAGGCGGTGCACACCACTGCCGATGGCCGCCGCCTGCTGGTGGTGCATGGCGACGCATTCGATTCCGTGGTGCGCTACGCCCGCGTCCTCGCCCTGCTCGGCGACAGCGCCTACACCTTCGCGCTGGCCGCCAACCGCTGGTTCAACCTCGCCCGCCGCCGTCTCGGCCTGCCATACTGGTCGCTGTCGGCCTGGCTGAAGCGGCAGGTCAAGGAAGCCGTCAAGGCAATCGACCGTTTCGAGACCGCACTCGCCTCCGAGGCGCGCCGGCGCGGGCTCGACGGCGTGGTCTGCGGCCATATCCATCATCCGGAGATGCGCGTGGTGGACGGCATCGAATACATCAATGACGGCGACTGGGTGGAAAGCTGCACCGCGCTGGTGGAGCACGAGGATGGCCGTCTCGAACTGATCGACTGGGCCGAGCGCAACCGACTGTCCTTCGTCGCTCGCCGCCGTCCGGCAGCACCGCTCGCCGCCCAAGCGCAGGCTGCCTGATGCTCGACGTCATCGCCCCCGCGCCCTATCGGATCGCCATCGTCTCCGACGCCTGGAAACCGCAGATCAACGGCGTCGTGCGCACGCTCGACACGGTGGCGGGGCAACTGCGCGCCATGGGCCACGTGGTGGAGGTGTTCGGCCCCGACCGCTTCCGCACCCTCCCCTGCCCGACCTATCCCGACATCCGCCTGTCGCTCGCGCCGCGGCGGCGGCTCTCCACACTACTGGAAGGGTTCGCGCCGGATGCGGTGCATATCGCGACCGAAGGTCCGCTGGGCCTGGCCGCGCGCGGCTGGGCGCGCCGGCGCCGGCGCCGCTTCACCACCTCGTTCCATACCCTGTTTCCCGAGTACATCCACGCCCGCACCGGCTTCCCGGTCGCCCTTTCCTACGCCTGGATGCGCCGCTTCCACGCGCCCGCCGAAACCACCATGGTCGCCACTGCCTCGCTGCGCGCCGACCTGACGCGACGCGGCTTCGGCCACCTGTCGGCCTGGTCGCGCGGTGTGGATCTCGCCCGCTTCACCCCCGAGCCGCGACGCGACTGGCCGGCGGAAGGCCTCGCCCGCCCGGTCTTCGCCTATGTCGGGCGCGTGGCGGTGGAGAAGAACATCGAGGCATTCCTCGACCTCGACCTGCCCGGCTCCAAGGTCGTGGTCGGCGGCGGTCCGCAGCTCGCCGGTCTCAAGGCGAAATATCCCGGCGTGCGTTTCACCGGCTCGCTGTCCGATGGCGCGCTCGCTGCCGCCTATGCAGGCGCGGACGTGTTCGTGTTTCCGTCGAAAACCGACACGTTCGGCCTGGTGGTGCTGGAATCGCTCGCCTGCGGCACGCCTGTCGCCTGTTACGACACGCCCGGGCCGGCCGACACGCTCTCGGCTGCGACCGAGCATGTCGGCGCCTATCGCGACGACCTGCGCGAGGCCTGCCTCGCCGCACTCACCGCCGACCGCGCCGCCTGCCGGCGCTTCGCCGAGGGCTATTCCTGGCGGGCCTGTGCCGAGACCTTCCTCAGCCTGCTGACCTGGGCCTCGGGCGAGGTGGACGCGCCGCGGCGTGCCGAGGTTGCCACGGAGCAGGCGCTGGCGTAGTGCGGTCGGGCTGCCTGACACGGAAGGTGACCCCGCGCTTGTCCCCCTATCGAGACGACGACCGTCCTTCGCGGCCTTCCTCTGCGCGCAGTCCTCTCTCCAGCCGGCTTGGCGCCGGTGGCCGCATCGCGCTCTGGGGCACGGCGCATTTCTGTTTCTACCTGGTCCAGCAGGTTGCCGAACTCGCTGCCCCGGTGCTGCTGGTGCTGGGCGCGGGCTGGTGGGCACTGCCGCATCTGCTCGGTATGGCCAGCCATGGCGCGGCCAGCGTCGATACGGCATCCGCCGATTCGGGCCAGGTGCACGACATGCTGGCCACCGCCAGCCATGCCATTCCGGCATCGATCGATCTCGGCGGGCATGTGTTCACCGCCGGCGGCCTGATCTTCGACGGCATCCTGCTGATGGCGCTTGCTGCCGCCTGCTCGACGGTCGCCGCCATCGCCGCGCGCGAGATTTGAGCGTCCGCCCGCCCCTGCTCGCCGGCCTGCTACTGCTCGCCGGCTGCACGATCGACGACCCCAATGTCGATCCCGGCGAAGGCAACCCTGCCGCGACCGCGATGTTCAACGGCACCTACAACGGCAGCGTCGCCATGGGCGACACCCCCGACCCGCGCTGCGCCGCCGGCACCGGGCCGATCACGCTGCATGTCGAGAACGGCATCGTGCGCCTGCACCACCACCACGCGAAACACGAGATGACCGGCCCGCTGACCGCAGACGGCCGCTTCGTCCTCGGCGGCCCCAATACCAGCCGCCTGCTCGCCGGCACCATCACCGGCTCCACCCTGCTCGGCACCGAGACGGTCACCTCCGGCCGCATGAACGCCCAGGCCGGACTGACCTGCAGCTATACCATTCACGCCACCCGCTCCTGAGCGGCGGGGCGGACTGCGCCTGGAGGGGCCATCTGGCGCGCGTTTGCTGCGCTTCGGTGCTCACGGCCATGAAGGCCGCTCCGCGCCGATGCTCGCAAGCCTCACGCCATCTGACCCCTCCAGCCCCAGTCCGCACGACTTTTGCCGGTCCGGGCATGCACCGTCTGGGCTCGTTGGGGACTGCGCCCGGCACGGCCATCTCGCGCGCGTACTGCGTTTCGGTGCTCACGGCCATGAAGGCCGCTCCGCGCCGATGCTCGCAGGCCTCACGCCATCTGACCCCTCCAGACACAGTCCGCACGACTTTTTCCGGTCCGGGCATGCACCGTCTGGGGCCCGTTGGGGAGGAGTGTGTCCGGGATGGTCAGTTGAGGTATGCGTGCGAGAGCCGGAGCGGAGCGGCCTTGATGGCCGTGAGCACCGGAAGCAAAGCACGCGCGCGCGAGATGGCCGTGCCGGGCGCAGTCCCCGACGGGCTAGGCGGCGCGTTCGATGGCGGGGAGCAGGGTCCCCGTCAGATAGCGCTGGCGGGCGGCGGTGCGGCTGAGCTTGCCCGACGAGGTGTAGGGCAGTGCACCGGGGGGCAGCAGGACCACGCGGCCGGCGATGCCGTGCTGGGCGCGCAGCGCGCCGGCGATGGTGCGCTCGAGTTCCTCGGCCGCACCCGCGGACGGGCGCGCCTCGGCGGCGATGACCACCACCTCCTCGCCCTCGTCCTCGATCGAGAAGGCGGCGATCTTGCCCGAGCGGATTTCGGGCACGGCCTGCTCGACCGACCATTCGAGATCCTGCGGCCAGATGTTGCGGCCGTTGATGATGATGAGATCCTTCGCGCGACCGGTGATGACGAGCTGGCCGGCGAGGCGGTAACCGAGATCGCCGGTATCGAGCCAGCCCTCGGGCGACAGGATGGCGGCGGTCTCCTCGGGACGGCCGTCGTAACCGGCCATCAGGCTGGGGCCGCGGGCGTAGATGCGGCCGATGCGCCGTTCGCCGAGCGGACGGCCCTCGGCATCGCGGATCTCCAGCTCGGTGCCGGGGATCGGCGTGCCGCACAGCACCACCTTGCGGCGCCGGCGGCTCGCACCGTGTGCCACGACGGCGATCTCGTCATGCTCCATGCGATCGACATCGATCTCGTCGACCTCCAGCCCCTGGCCCTCGGGGGTGAAGGTGAGCGCGAGCGTTGCCTCGGCCATGCCGTAGCTGGGCACGAAGGCGCGCGGATCGAAACCGTGCCCGGCGAAGATCGCGCTGAAACGGCGCAGCACCTCGGGACGGATCATGTCGCCGCCGATGCCGGCGACGCGCCAGCAGGACAGGTCGAGACCCAGGGCTGCGACCTGCTCGGCGCGTCGGATACACAGCTCGTAGCCGAAGGAGGGGCTGTAGGAGATGGTGGCGCGGCGGTCGGAAATCAGCGACAGCCACAGCTGCGGGCGGCGCGCGAAATCCTGGGTGGCGAGGAAATCCACCGTGATCTGCCCGCCCAACGAGGCGAGCAGGAAGCCGACCAGACCCATGTCGTGATACAGCGGCAGCCACGACATTGCCCGGTCGCCGGGCCGGATGCGCAGGCCATGGCTCAGGATGCCGGCGACATTGGCCATCAGCGCCTTCTGCAGCACCGCAACACCGGCCGGCGAGCGGGTACTGCCGGACGAGAACTGCAGATAGGCGAGATCGTCGGGACCGGCCACGGGCAACGCCTCGGTGGACGGCTCGACGGCGGCAAGCGAAGCGACGGTGCCGCACAGGCGCAGGCCCATGCTCTCGGCGACCGGCTCGAACCAGGCGGCGACGGTGGCCGGCGCGAGCAACACGGAGGCGCGCGAGTCGATGGCGAGCTTGCCGATATGGGCCAGATAGGCCTGGCGACCGCCGAGGGCGGCCGGCAGCGGCACCGGTGCCGGAACCAGCCCGGCATAGAGGCAGGCGAAGAAGGCGCGCACGAAATCCGGGCTGGTCTCCGCCACCAACGCGACGCGCGCACCCCGGCCGAGACCGAGACCGAGCAGCCGGCGGGCGAGGTCGAGCGAATCGTCGCGGAGCTGGCGGTAGGACAGCGAGGCGCCGAGGTTGCCGCGCACGTCATAGAAGTCGAGCCCGGTCTCGCCGGTGGCGGCGTAGTCGAGGGCTGCGAGGATGGTCGGGAAGTCGCCCTTGCGCTGGGGGATCGAGTTGCCGGAAGGCAGAGGCAGCGACATCAGGCGTGCTCCAGGGAAGATTCGACCAGGGGTTCGAGCAGGGTTTGGACCAGGGCGAGATCGGCCGGCTTGTCGACATCGACGGCGGCGCGTGCGAACGGCAGGTCGATGGCGGCGAGACGGGCCCCGGCGCGACGGCCGAGCCGGCGCAGGATGGTGGCGAGGGTGGCGCGGCGGCTGGCATAGAGCAGCAGCGTGACCGGCCCGGCGAGCAGCGCCATCCGCCACGGCGATTTGCGCCGCGCTTCGAGACGCTGCCAGAAGGCGACGGCGTTCGACGCCGTCGGGGTAGAGAGCAGGAACAGGTTGCAGCCGGAATAGTCGCCATCAGCGAAACGCAGCCAGGTGCGCCGGGTCTGCGGCAGCTCGCGGCGGATGATCTCGGCGCGCGCAAGGCCGGCGGCGGCGTCCGCGCCCGCCGGCAGCCCGGCGACGAAGCTCTCGACCATCTCGGCGGTGAGCAGCGGATGGTCGGCGGTGGTGACCAGCAGCGGTGCACCGGTCTCGGCGAGGATCGCGCCCACCGTGCGGGCCGGGGTGGCCTCAGCCTCGCGCAGCACGATGCGGTCTGTCTCGGGCAGGACGGCGCGCAGCGCCTCGACCTGCTGCGCGGCGATCACGATGCGGCCGACCGAGGGGCTGGCGCGCAGGGCGGCGACCACGCGGGCGATCATCGGCGTACCCGCGATCTCGATCAGCGCCTTGAGCGCGACGCCGTGCGCACGGGCCATCCCGTCGTCTCCTGGCCGCTGCCCGGCCAGGACCAGGGCGGTGAGGCCGCTTGTCACAGGAGCTGGCATCACGTTGACCGCGTGGCCTGGGCTGGGGTGGAGGCGCGCGCCCGGCTCGGCGGCCCGCTGCGCGGGGGCGCGCCCGTCAACCGCGCCACCCAGGGGTAGCGCACCGATTCCGCCAGGTCGTAGCCGAGATCGAACACATGCGCCGAGCGCGGCGTGCCCTTGGGCGAGGCGCGATAGGTGCCGAGGATCTGGTCGAAGGCGAACGAGGTGATGCCGTAATTGCTGCCCTCGTCGTGGAAATGATGAGCGAGATGCAGCTCCTTCATCCGCCGCAGCAGGCGCGAGCGCGGCTTGAAGTTGAGATGCTGCACACAGTGGCAGAACTCGTAGACGCAGGTGGTGGCGAGCCCGGTGGCGACCGCGACCGCCGCAGCCCCTGCCCCGCCGATGAGCCAGCCGATCGGAGCCAGGATGCCGATGATCGTCGGCAGGGTGGTCACCGGCGCGCCGAACAGCACGTCCATCCGGTTGGGATCCTGATGGTGATCGAAATGGATGCGCTTCCACAGGGCCGCCGTCAGACGCGACCGGTAGAGGAACCGCGCGTGCAGGATGTAGCGGTGGATCAGGTACCAGGCCAGCGGATAGGCCAGCAGCGTCACCCCGACCGCGATCGCCGTCTGCAGCCACGACGGATGCAGGTGCACCGCCAGCGCGCAGCAGATCACCGTCAGCGCGACATAGAGATGGACCGCAGGATGGGTGAGGTAGGCAACCCAGAGGTCGCGAAGGGACATCCGGCCGAGATTGAAGCTCCGACCATCGGTCAGCCAACGGTGATACATCATGTTCTCCCGGCCCTCAGATGTTCTCCCCGACCCGACGTGTCAAGAAATATGACGTAATTCGGTCACATTCGCCTGATCCGGCGGGGATTCGGCGCAGGGGGCGCGAGGGTCCTGCCGAGCCGAGTCGCCGGGCGGCATGCGCCGCAGCCAGCGCCGGAAACTGGTCGCCCGCAGCGCGAAGGCACCCGCATCCTGGATCAGGCTGTGCCAGCCCGCGCCCACCAGCCCGGTCAGCGCAAGCAGCAGCGGCAACAGCGGGTAGAGCACGAGATCGGTCAATACCGAGATGCGCACCGAGCGGCCCGGCTTGCCGATCGCCACCAGCCCCGCACTGAGCGGCTTCGCCCCCAGCTTGAGCACGCGCGAGCCGGCCAGCAGCATCAGCAGCTCCGGCTTGGCCGAGAACCCTCGTCCGCCGAGCAGATGCAGGATCGGCCGGCCGAACAGGCCGAACACCGCCAGCAGCGGCACCGAGGCGGCGAGCGCGATCAGCACGCTGCGCCGCACCAGCCGGCCCAGCGAGCCCCATTCGCTGCGCGCCGACTGCCCGGCCAGCGTCGAGAAGATCGCCTGCCCGAGCAGCACCGCCGGCTGCTGGAGCACGTTGCAGGCACGCTGCGACAGCGCGAACAGCCCCGCCGCCTCGGGCCCGAGCATCCAGCCGACGGTCAGCGGGGTGAGGTTCGGGGCGAGGTCCTGGAGCGTCTGGTCGACATTGGCGGCCATGATGAAGCGCAGCAGCCCGTCATTCTCGCCACGCACGCCCCCCGCGGCACCACGGCCGCGGGCCGCCCCGTCCGCCTCCGGCCGCAACCGCCGCAGCACCCACAGGGCCAGCAGCCACATCGAGGCACATTCGGCCAGGGCGGCCGCCAGCCACACCCCGAGGAACCCGGCCAGATGCCAGCCAAGAACCCAGCCGAGCGCGCTGCCGCACAGCCGCACCAGCGGCTGCACGGATTGATGCCAGGCGATCAGGTCGAACCGCCCGGCAATCTGCAGGACGCCCTGCGGCGTGGCGCGCACCCCGGCCAGGGCGGCGAGGCTGAACGGCACGGCCAGCGACACCGCAACCGTCGACCAGCCCAGCCGCGGCCCCACCAGGGGCGCGAGCGTGGCCGCCACCGCCACCGCCACCGCCCCGAAACCAAGTTCCAACCCCGCGGCGAAGCGCAGCAGACGCACCAGCCGGCCGTGATCGCCCTGGGCGCGGGCCTCGGAGCCGTAGCGGACCACGGCATGAAATCCCGACAGCGCGATCAGGTCGCCCACCAGCACGGTATAGCCGCTGATCAGCGTGAGGACGCCGTAGCCCGTGGCACCCAGGCTGCGCGTGATCATCATCAGCGTGCACAGGCTGAGGATCCCAGCCAGCGCCTTGCCGCTCAGCAGCTTGCCGAAATTGCGCAGCACCCGACGCAGGTCCGAGCGCGGCGGGCTCACTGTAGCCGGGTCTGCGATCAGGGTCAGGGTCCGGAAGCTGGGGCTGGGAGCGGCCTGTCTGCGCCCAGCCGACGAGGCTGTCCAGCAACCGGCAATTCAGGTGCGCAGGGCGCCGCCCAGCAGCCCCGCCACCTCGCGCACGCGACCGCCGAGCACGCCCTTGACGGTATAGAGCGCCATGCCGGCGACCTCTGCGGCCTGCACCGTGGGCGGCATCACCAGCTCGTAGCGGTCGGTCACCACATCGAGCAGGGCCGGTCCGGGGGCGGCGAGGAACGCCACCACGGCGGCGTCCAGATCGGCCGGATCCTCGACGCGACGGCTCCACAGTCCGATCGCCGCCGCCACCTTCGCGAAATCCGGATTGACGAGATCGGTGTAGTTGTCGAGCAGGCCCTCGACCTTCTGCTCGAGCTCGACGAAGTTCAGCGAGCCATTGTTGAACACCACCACCTTGACCGGCAGCTTCTCCTGGATGACCGTCAGCAGGTCGCCCAGCAGCATGCTCAGCCCGCCATCGCCCGACAGCGAGATCACCTGCCGTCCGGGAAAGGCCGCCTGCGCGCCCAGCGCCTGCGGCATCGCGTTGGCCATCGTGCCGTGACTGAGGCTGGTGAGCGTGCGGTTGTGGCCATTGGCCGGGACATGGCGCAGCAGCCAGACCATCGGCGAGCCGCCATCGGCCGTGAAGATCGCGTCACGGTCGGCATGGCGGGCCAGCGTCGCCGTCAGATATTGCGGATGGATCACGCCGCGATGACCCTCCACCGCGCGCTCCTCGAGCTTGTGCTGGGCGCGGGCCGCATGATCGAGCGCTTCGTCGAGAAAGCCGCGATCGGTGCGCGCCTGCAGACGCGGCAGCAGCGCCTCGATCGTGGCCGCGACATCGCCCGACACCCCCAGATCGATCGGATGGCGGCGGCCCAGATGGGTCGGATCGAGGTCGAGCTGGATGATCCTCGCCTTCGACGGGTAGAACTGTGTCCAGGCGAAATCGCAGCCCAGCAGCAGCAGGGTGTCGCACGACGACACCGCATGCAGCCCGCCCTGGGTGCCGATCATGCCGGTCATGCCGACGTCGAACGGATTGTCGTGTTCGAGGAAATCCTTGGCGCGCGAGGTCCGCGCGACCGGCGCCTTGAGCACATCGGCGAGCCGGACCACCTGGTCATGCGCATGCTCGCAGCCCGAGCCCCCATAGATCGTGACCCGCCCGGCGGAATTGAGCATCTCCGCCATCACATCGAGCTCGTCGGCCCGCGGAATGCTGACCGGCCGGGCGAAATGGGTGCGGTAGTCGAGATCGGTCTCGGCCTTGGCGCTGAAGATGTCGGCCGGCACGATCAGCACTGCCACGCCACGTCGCGCCACCGCCGCCTGGGCGGCCATGACCGTCATGCGCTGCGCCTGGGCCGGCGTACGGATCTCCTCGCAGAAAACGGTGCCGGCCCTGTAGACGGAGCGGAAATCCACCTCCTGCGGGAACTCGAAGCCAAGCTGGTCACGCATGATCTGGCTGGCGATCAGCAGCACCGGAGCGCGGTTGCGGTTGCTCTCCCACAATCCATTGATGAAGTGCAGGCTGCCCGGTCCGCAGGAGCCGGCACACAGCGTCAGCCGGTCGGCGAGCAGCGCCTCGGCGCCCGCGGCAAAGGCGCCGACTTCCTCGTGCCGGACATGCACGAACCGGATCGCGCTCGCATGCAGCGCGTCGGTGAAATGGTTCAGCGTATCGCCTGGCACGCCGTAGCAGCGCTGCACACCCGCACCGGCCAGGGTCTCGACCATCATCTGGGCGACATTGCGACTCATGATAACCCCTTCTTTGGTTAGTTCACCGAACTCATTAATGTCTTCGGACCCTGTCCTGTCGCTTCAGGATCACGTGAGAAGCATGACACCGCGTTTATCCGCCCGAGGTTGCGTTGCGCCGCGTCTGCCCGCATCGCAGGCGCGATGAAGATCGGTTTCCTCTTCAACCACGACCAGCTCCACCAGGTTGCACACAGCCTGCCGGTGGCCGCCTCCCTCGCGCGGCTGCACCCGGAGCATGAGATCCGGCTGCTGGCGACGAGTGCCGCACTGGAGGCGGAGATCGCGCGCCTGCAGCGGCGGCTGGGCGCCACGGTACCGGTCGAGCGGCTCGAACTGCGCCATCCGCTGACCCGCGCGCTGGCCGCAGCACTCGATGGGCTGCTGCCGATCCGCAAGCTCGGCATCTATGGCGACCAGCTCGAACGGTTCCGCGCGCTCGATGCGCTGGTGGTGGCGGAGAAGACGTCGGCGATCCTGCACACCCGTTACCGGCTCGACCGGCTGGTGCTGATCCACACCCGCCACGGCGCCGGCGACCGCGCCAACGGCTTCAACCGCGCCAGCGCGCGATTCGATCACGTGCTGGCCGCCGGGGAGAAGATCCGTGCCCGGCTGATCGCCGATGCGGGCGTGCCGGCCGACCGCATCTCGGTCGTCGGCTACCCGAAATTCGATCTTCCGCCCGCGCCATCCCTGCGCGAGCGCCTGTTCGCCGACCCGTCAAGACCGGTGGTGCTCTACAACCCGCATCCCTCGCCGAAACTGTCGTCATGGTATCGCGACGGGCGGCGCGTTCTGGACTGGTTCGTGGCCAACCCGCACCTCAACCTGATCTTCGCGCCGCATGTGATGCTGTTCGCGCGGCGCGCCGTGCTGTCGATCGACCCGCCGGGCCTGGCTCTGACCGGCCGCATCGCCCGCGCGGTGCGTGACGCACCCAATATCCACGTCGACCTCGGCAGCCCGTCGAGCACCGACATGAGCTACACCAACGCCGCCGATCTGTATCTCGGCGACGTCAGCTCGCAGGTCTACGAGTTCCTGCGCACGCCCCGCCCGTGCCTGTTCATCGACAGCCACCGCACCGCCTGGCGCGACAGCCGCGACTACCGGCACTGGCAGGCCGGCGAGGTGATCGAGGGTGCTGCCGCCCTCGGCCCCGCCCTCGACCGCGCGTTTGCCTTGCATGGGGACTGGCGGCCGGCGCAGGAGAGACTGTTCGCCGCCAGCTTCGACCTGACCGAGACGCCGTCTTCGGAACGTGCGGCGGAGGCGGTGCACCGTGCAGCGCTCAGGGGCGCCCTGCCCTGAGGGTCAGGAGGGCGGCGGGAGCTGCGAAAGACTGTCGAGCCGCCGGAAGCCGACGGTCGAACCCTCGATGCAGGTCTGGCCAGCGATGCGAGCGGCATGCGCAGCCGCTGCCAGCGAACCCACGCCGCTGGCGATGTTGAGAAACGTCCGCCCGCGATCGGGATCGGCGATGGTGTTGACGGAGGCGAGCGGGTGGACGCGGCGGTTCAACCGGCGCCGCGCAACCGCGCGACGATCGCCGCGCCCGTGTCGGCAAATGCCGCGGCACTGGCGCGTTCCAGCACCCGCGTCCGCCCCGCCTCGCCCATCGCCGCCAGATGCTCCGGCCGGCCGAGCAGGCCGGCGAGCGCCGCCGCGAGCGCGACGGGATCGCCGGGCGGAACCAGCGCGCCGGTCGCGCCCGGGATGATCGAATGTGGAAGCTCGCCGACCGACGAAGCCAGCACCGGCACTCCGGCGGCCATCGCCTCATGCGCGCCGACGCAGAAGCCTTCCGAGCGCGACGGCTGCACATACAGATGCAGCCCGGCGAGGAAGCCGCGCGTGTCCTCGACAAAGCCCGCGAAGCGGAGGTTGCGTACGCCGCGCACGGTGGCGAGGGATTGCAGGGCGGCGCGCTGCTCGCCATCGCCGCCGATCACCACCTCGAACGGGGTCGCGCCGTCAGCGAGCCGGGCCAGGGCCTCGATCAGCAGGTCATAGCCCTTCACCGGATGCAGCCGGCCGAGACTGCCGACGCGCACCACCTCGCCCGGGCGCCAGGGCGCCGCGCGGGGCGCATCCGGGTCGGCGGCAAAGATCGGCCAGCACACCAGGCGCTCATACGGCACGCCGAGCCGCACATGGGTGAGCTCGAACACCTGTTGCGAATCGGCGATCCACAGCGTGCTCAGACGCCGGGTGGCGCGCAGCAGAAGGCGGTTGGCGGGCCTGAGCCAGGCGGCGTGCTGCCAGCTCACGACGGGCAGGCCGCGCCGCAGCCCGACGAGCTGGCCGAGCAGGGTCGCGCGGCTCAGCGAGGTCCACAGATGGGTGGGGCGAAGGTCGGCGATCTCGGCATCGAGCCAGCGCAGGGCGGCGAGATGATCGCCGCGGCCGCCGGGGCGCACGCGCAGCTCGAACCCGGCCGCCTCGATCGGACCCGCCGCGCGCCCGTCGCGGCGGGTCAGCGCGAGAATTCGCACCTCCGCGCCGTTGTCGCGCAGCACCGCGCAGATGCGCGGCACCGGAAACGCCGCCCCGCCGCCCTCGACGGAATTGATGACATAGGCGATCCGCAGGCCCGGCTGCATCGGCGGCTCAGCCCAGATCGGCGGCGAGCAGGCGCGTCAGCCCATAGCCGCCGAAAATCAGCAGCCCGGCCCAGGCGGCCACCGGCCCCGGCAGCGTGCCGGCATTGCCGAGCGCGTCGAGCAGCCCGACCGCGGCGAGATAGCCCAGGCCGAGCGCCAGCACGCGCAGCAGCGCCCAGGCCGCCTGCTCGGCCCGCGGCGGCACCATCGCCAGCGGCAGCGCGATCAGCACCATCACCAGCGGGTCGAACACCGAGGCCAGCAGCGCCTCGATCTGTGTGGCCTGGTAGCGCGGACCGCGCGCGCCCACCCAGGCGCCGACCGTCACCGCGATCAGCCGGTCGAGCGAGAGGCTCTCCACCGGCCGCGCCAGCGAGACGAGGTTCTTCGGCGCCGGTCCCTGCGGCCAGTCCATCGTCGCCAGCGCCTGGTCGGGGGACTCGGACGCGGCGACACCCGCGATGGCGACACGCACGTCATGCAACACCCACAGACGGCCGTTCCAGTCGCCGCTCGCCGCCTCGATGCGGCTGGCGAGCTCGCCCGAGGGCGCGCGACGCAGGATCTCGATGCCGTCGACATGCCGCCCGTCGAGACCGACGCGGTCGATCGCCGCGACGTCACGCCCGACACGCAGCCACAGCGTATGCGGGTCGTCCTGCGCCGTGCCGGGCGGAGCGGTGCGCGCCCACCAGTCGGCGACCGCGCGTTCGCTGCGCGGGGCGAGCTCGGTGACGAACACGAACTGCAGCGCGGCGATCAGCGCGCAGGCCGGCAGCAATGCCAGCCCCACCGCGCGCAGCGACAGCCCGGCGGCGGCGAGCACCGTCATCTCCAGCGAGCGGGCCAGCCGGGTGAAGGTCACCAGCGCGCCGATCAGCGTCGCAAGCGCGAACATCTCGGCCAGCGTCGCCGGCATGCGCATCAGGATGTAGCGGCCGATCGCGCCGATGCCGCCGCGGGTCAGCAGCTCGCCGGTCTTGTCGAGCAGGTCGAGCAACTGCCCGATCGCCGCCAGCCCGAGCAGGCAGCCGCCCACGCGAGCCAGGAACATCCGCGACAGGTAGCGTCGCAGCACCTCACCGCCCCTCATGGCGTCCCCGACGCCTGCTGCCGTGACCGGATGCGGCGCAGGCGCGCCGGCAGGCCGGCCATCATGTCGATCGCGCGATCGAGCAGACCATCGCCCATGCGGCGGCTGGCACGGCGGAAGGCCACGAAGCAGAAGGCGGCGAACAGCGCGAACACCCCCCACAGCAGCGGCCGGGGATCGAGCAGACCAGCGGTGCCGACCGACTGGGCAAGCTGGATGAGGTGATAGTACAGCACCAGCACGACGATGCCGGCGACGATGCCGGACTGCCGCCCCGAACGCTGCGCGGTCACCCCGAACGGCACCGCCAGCACCGGCAGCAGCGCCATCGACAGCGCGCGCACCAGCCGCGCGCTGATCTCGCCGTCGAGCCGGCGGCGGGGGATGCGCGGGTCCGGCATGGCGCGCATGCGGCGCAGCTCGCCCCAGGTCATCTCGCGCTCGTCATTGCCGCGCGGGCGGAAGCGGGCGAGGGTCGCGGCAAAGCTGCGCGAGGTCGCAAGGCTCGGCGTGGTGGCGACATCGAGCCGGCCGTCCGGGGTGCGGGTGAACTGTCTCGCATCGTCGAGCCAGATCTCGACGCGGCCACCGCCGCGCGCGACCAGCAGCCTGCCGCTGCGCGCGGTGGTGATCTTCTCTGTGCCATCGGCGAGATGCTGGTCGAGCAGCACGCCGGCGAGGCGGCCGCTGCCGGGATGGGACTGGTCGGCCGTCATCACCGTCCCCGGCGCGAGGTGGATGATTTCTCCCGGCGGCACCACGCCGTTCCAGTTGCCGGAGGTGGCGGCGGTGAAATCGGCGCGATACGCATACCGGGCCAGCGGCTGGAGCTCGTCGTAGAGAAAGAAGCCGCCGATCGCGAATACCACGCCGATCGCCATGAACGGCACGCTGATCGCACCCAGCGAGAAACCGGCATTCTGCATCGCGTCGAGTTCGTGATCGGCACTGAGCCGGGCGATCACCGCGTAGATGCCGACGAACATCGCCGCCGGCAGCGCGAGGCCCAGATAATGTGGTACCAGGTCGAGGATGATGCGCAGCATCGAGCCGGCGCGGACGTTCTCTGTCGCCACCAGGTTGAACAGCCGCAGCAGCCGCTCCAGCAGCAGGGCGGGCAGAAGGATGCCGAGTGTCACCAGGAACGGCCGGACACCGAGCCGGACGAGATAGGCCATCAGCGTGCCGGACAGGCGCGGAGACACAGGCATGCCGGAGAGGCGCGGCGCGGCGGCTGTCCCGGACTGGTTCAGCACGCGGGCTTGCACCCGGCGCCGCGCCACGCGACAGACGGCCTGGACGAGTGACCGACGGATAAGGGAAAGACCTGCGGCATGCCCCTGCACGAGTTCCTGACGCAAACTGGGCGAGCACGCCATATAGGGCGGCTGCGACCCGGAGGCCAGCTTGGCCCCCTGCTCGCCACCCTGCTCGCCCTGATGCCGGGTGCTGCCGGGGCGGCCGGGACCGCCACCGCGATCGCCTGCCCCGGCGGCACCCCGCCGGTGCTTGAGGTCAAGGTGCTGGGCGCGCGCAGCGATCACGGCCGCGTGGTCGTCACGCTGTGGGGCGGCGATCCGGACCGGTTTCTCAAGCATCACGGCTGGATCGCGCGCGGCAGCGCCCCGCTCGCCGGTCACGCGGCGCGCGTCTGTTTCGCGCTGTCGGCGGCCGGAACCTATGCGGTATCACTCTACCACGACGAGAACGGCAACGGCCATTTCGACCGCACCCTGCTCGGCATGCCGGAGGAAGGCTACGGCGTCAGCAACGACGCCCCGACCACGATGGGGCTGCCCGCCTTCTCCACTACTGCGATGACGGTGGGCCCCGCCGGCGGCACGGCCACGATCCATCTGCGCTATTGAGCCGGGCCGGGACGAGCGATCCGACGCCCGAGCCTCTCGCCGTCGATGAACGCACCGCAGCGCGGATCGAGCCGTCGCGACGAGGTCGTCAGCCGCCAGAAGCCGGCCTCGGCCTCGATGCTGTGCAGGTGCCAGGTGGCCGGCTCATGGTGATCGCCCCTTTCCGGCAAAGCGGAGGCCGACGGCACGCCGATGACCGCGATCGGCCCGTGTGGCCCGGGGATCTCGCGGTGCAGGGTGATGTGGTGATGGCCGTGCAGGACCAGTTCCGCCCCCTCGCGGGCCAGCATCGCCCGCAGGCCTGCGCGGTCACGCAGCGCCTTGCGCTCGCCGCCGGGGCCAGGCACCGGCGGATGATGGATCAGCACGATGCGGAACAGGCCCCGCCGGGCGGCAGCGCGCAGCAGGTGGGCCGCCTCGGCGATCTGCCGGCGGCCGAGCGCGCCTCCCGCCCAGCCGAGCGGGGTCGGGCGGCCGGACTCGAGGCCGACCAGGGCAATCCCGTCACGCACGCGCAGCCAGGGCGCGCCCTCGCCGCGATCGCCACGCGAGAACGCCTCCCACAGCGCCGGACCGCCGCCCGGCGGCGCGCGGCGCGTATGGTCGTGATTGCCGGACACCACCGACACGCGATCGGGGCTTCCGAGACTGGCGAGCCAGTCGCTTGCGGGCGGGAATTCGGCCCGGTCGGCGATGTTGACCAGATCGCCTGTGACGGCCACATGACAGTGATCGGTTTTTGCGACATCATCGCGCAACAGTTCCAGTGCCGTCATGCGGTGCAGGCGGGAGCGGCGCCGTCGCCATGACGAGAGGGCCAGGGTTTGCTTCAAAGTCAGTCGGGGCCAGGCGCCTGCCGGCAGTTCGGTCGCCAGATGCGGGTCGGACAGATGCGCGAGAGTGAAGCCGGCCAAACGGTGGATCTCTGTCTGAGGTCAGCCATCAGTACCGGGGCGCGCCGGCATGGCTGACGGGTCTGGCCTCTTTCTGCACGAGCCGGTGCGCGCCGGCTACCGCCATGTCGGCGTGATCTCCAACCCGTCCAGCTTCTCGCGCGGGCTCGACCCGCGCGAGGCGAAGGACTGGCCGGACATCCGCTTCGCCGCCCCGCGCAGCCGCGGCTCGCTGCTGCGCACGCTGCGCGACTATGCGCGCAGCGGGGTGGACCTGCTGGTGGTGGCAGGCGGCGACGGTACCCTGCGCGACGTGCTCAGCGCGCTGCCGCTGGCCTATACCGGCGCCCTTCCCGAAATCGCCCTGATCGCCACCGGCAACACCAATCTCGCCGCGCGCGCGCTGGGCCTGGGTGGCGAACGGCGCGGCGCGCTGGGCCATCTGCTCGCCGCCGTCGCGGCCGAGGCCGGCGGCGAAGCGGTGCTGCGCCGCGTCCCCTGCCCGGTGCTGGAGATCGGCTGGACCGGGCAGCCTGGACGGCCGAAACTGCGCGGCTTCTTCCTCGGCAGCGGCGCCTATGCCTCGGGCAAGCGCCTGGCTGACGGGGTGGTGCACGGGCATCTGCAACAGGGCCCGGCAGTGGCGGTCACGGTGCTGCTGTCGGTGCTGCGCGGCATTTTCGGCCGACGCGCACGCAGCGCGGGCGAGGCCTGCGCGATGCGGGTCGACGGACGCCCGACCCTTGCCGGGCGCCAGTTCGTGTTCCTCGCCACCGCCCTGCCCCGGCTGATGTTCGGGTTGTGGCCGTTCCGCGCCGACGGGGCGGGCGACGTGCATTTCGTCTCCATCTCGGCGCCCGCACGGCGGCTCTGGGCGACGCTGCCGGCCCTGCTGGGCGGATTCGGGTCGCGCCTGCTGCGCCGCAACGGCGTGCAGTCCGGCCGCGCCGGTCGGATCGAGCTGACCCTGCGCCAGCCCTTCGTGCTCGACGGCGAGTTCTTCGACGCCGGCCCGGATGGCGTGACGGTCGCCGCTGGTGCCCCGGTGGTGTTCGTTGCCGCCTGATGATCCTGCCGACCGGCTCGATGCGCTGATCGCCACCGAGCTCGACCGCCCCGCCCCGCCCCGGGTCGCCGCGTTTGCGCGCAGCCTCGCGGAGGCGCACGGCGACAGCGTGCTCGGCGTATTGTTCTACGGCTCCTGCCGGCGGCATTTCGACGGCGAGGGACTGCTTGATTTCTACATCGTCTACGACCGCCACCATCGCTTCCATGGCAACCGGTGGCACGCGCTTCTCAACGCGCTGCTGCCGCCCAACGTGACGATGGCGGCCCATGACGGTCTGCACGCCAAGGTCGCGAGCCTGTCTCTGGACCAGTTCGCCCGCGCGATGCGCCCCGGCAGCATCGACACCACGATGTGGGCCCGCTTCACCCAGCCCGCGAGCCTGCTCGAGGCCCGCGACGGCGAGGCCCGCGACGAGATCACCGCCTGCATCCGACAGGCGATCCTGACCGCGACCGGCTGGGCGCGCGCCTTCTCGCCCGCCGCAGCCGCGCCAGCCGGGATCTGGCAGCGCCTTTTCGCCCATACCTACGCCGCCGAGCTGCGGCCGGAACGCGGCAATCGGCCGTCGGAAGTCTACGACGCCGCGCCGACGTGGTTCGATGCCCTGCTGGCCGCGAGCCCGTCGGCCGCATCGCCGCACGGCTGGGCGTGGCGGCGGTCGGGCGGCAAGGTGCTGAACGTCCTGCGCCTGGCCAAGGCCGCCTTCACCTTCGAGGGCGGTGCGGATTATGTCGCGTGGAAACTCGAGCGCCACGCCGGCGTGCGGCTCGAACTCGATGCGTGGCAACGTCGCCACCCGCTCCTGGCCGGCCCCGCGGTGCTGTGGCGCCTCTGGCGGGGCGGCGTGTTCAGTGCGTCCCGCCGGTCCGGGCGCCGCGATCAGTCCGCCGCAGAGACATAGGATTCGGCTGCGGCCGCCTGCGGCCCCGCTATCCCCAGTTCCTGGCCGATGGCGGTGATGATGGCGGCGGCGCGGTCGAGCTCGGCGAAACTGTGCGCGGCCGAGACCGAGCTGCGCAGCAAAGACTCGCCCTCGGGGGTGGCCGGCGGCAGCGCGAGATTGACGTAGATCCCGGCCGACAGCAGCCGGTTCCAGAACGTCACCGCCAGCGCCGGATCGCGCAGGCGGACCGACACGATGGGGCTCACCGACGGGCCGAGCCGGAAGCCGCTGGCGGCGAGCGCTGCATGCAGGCGCGCGGCATTGGCGCTGAGCTGCGCGCGAAGCTGCGGACGCTGGTCGATCAGGTCGAAGCCGGTCATCACCGAGGCCACCACGGAAGGCGGCAGCGAGGCGGTGAACATGTAGGAGCGGGCGGCCAGGCGCAGCAGGTCGAAGCCGGCATGGTCGGAGGCGCAGAATCCGCCGATCGAGCCGAGCGACTTGGAGAAGGTCCCGACGACGAAGTCGACATCGTCGTGCACCCCTGCCGCCTCGATCAGCCCGCGGCCGCGCTCGCCGAGCACACCGAGCGAATGCGCCTCGTCGACCAGCAGATACGCCCCGGTCTCGCGCTTGATCGCCGCGATCTCGCGCAGCGGCGCGACGTCGCCGAGCATGCTGTAGAGCCCCTCGACGACGATCAGCCTGTCACCGGGCTTGTCCGCGAGCACGCGCAGCCGGCGCGCGAGATCGCCCGGGTCGTTATGTCGGAAACGGGTGACGGAGGCCGAGCCGAGCCTCGCGCCGTCATAGATCGAGGCATGGCTGTCGGCATCGAGCAGCAGATGGTCCTCGCGACCGGCGAGGGTGGCGAGAATGCCGAGATTGGCCTGATGTCCGGTGGTGAACACCATCGCGTCGCGCCGGCCGAGAAACCGCGCCACGCGGCGCTCGAGCTCGGCGTGCCCGGCATAGGTGCCGTTGGCGATGCGCGAGCCGGTGGTCCCGGTCCCGTAGCGGTGCAGCGCGTCGGAAGCGGCCGCGATCGCCTCGGGCGCGAAGGTCAGGCCGAGATAGTTGTTGGTGCCGAGCAGCAGGATGTCGCGGCCGCCGATCCGCGCCGTGGTCGGCGAGACCACCTCGTCGAAAGCCACGCCGAACGGGTCGGCGCCGGCCTGGCGCACACGCCCATACGCCTCGTGCAGAGATGCGAACTTGCCGAACATCGAGAGGCCCCGCTCAGCCCGCGGACTGCGTCTTGAGATGGCCGAGCAGCAGCCGGGCGAGATCGCCCACGCTGACCACCTCGGTGAGTTCGTCCATCGGGATCACCAGGTCGAACCGGTTCTCCAGCGCCATGACGAAATCCATCACCGCCAGCGAATCGAGCTTCAGGTCGTCGGCAAGGCGCGTCTCGTCGGTAATGACCAGCCCGGCGGGCACCTCCGCCTTGCCGAGCGAGCGCACCACCTCGGCGATCGCACCCACCATCTCGTCGTACTCAGTCAAACCCGATTTCCTCATGACTGCCGGGCGGATCGCCTGTGCGCGATCCGGTCTGACCGAGCGGTCATACAAAAAACCGCGCCGCCCGTCCAATCAATCGCCGGGGCTCAGCGATGCGTCGGCGGCAGCCCGGCCCCGAGGGCGTGGTAGAGCGGCACGGTGGCGGGGGCGGCGCGCATCACCGCCGCCCGCTCGACCCAGGCCGCGACCAGCAATCCGACCACCAGCAGAACCGAGACCGTCCAGCCGACCCACACCGCCCGTCCGGCCGGCGGACGATCCTCTCCGGGGACCGCCAGCGGCGGCAGCGCACGATCGAAACTCGAGGGCTGCGGCGCTGCCGGCCCGACCTCGGCGGACGTCGCCTCAGGCTGCTCGATCCCGGACCCGTCGATCCGGGCATCCGCAGGCGCCGCGGCGAGGCTGGCAGGAGTCGCGGCGAGGATCGGTGACGCCGCTCCGGGCGCGGCCTCTCCGGACGCGGCCGCCTTGGGCGGCAGTTCGCGCCAGACATGCCCGCATTCCGCACAGCGCAGCGAACGCCCATGCGGCGACAGCGCCGCGACGAGGTCGGACGGCAGCTCGTAGAGGGTCAGGCAGGAGGGACAGGTCACACGCATGCGGATTGTTTCCCGTTACGACACCGCACGTCGCTTGAACAGGGCGCCACCGGAACAACCGGACGCGGCGAGTTCCGGTTCGCCCGCCGTCATGGCAGGATGGGTGCGATGATTCGCCTGCACCATGTCGGTCTCGATCGCGCCGGCGGCAGCCGTTCGGCGCTGCTCGACGACATCTCGCTCGAGATCGGCGCCGGCGCGTTCCGCTGGCTGCTGGGACCGTCGGGTGCCGGCAAGACCAGCCTGCTGCGGGTGATCGGCATGGGCGAGCGGCCGACGCGCGGGCAGGTCAGCCTGTTCGGCGCCGATACCCAGGCGGCGCGCCGCCGTTCCGGTCGCGGCCTGACGCCGAAGCTGCGCCGCCGGATCGGGGTGGTGTATCAGGATTTCCGCCTGCTGCCGGAGCTGACGCTGTTCGACAACGTGGCGCTGCCGCTGCGCCTCGCGCGGCGTCGCGAGTCGGAGCTGGTGACGCAGGCGCGCGACATGCTGGCCTGGCTGGGCCTGGGCGACCGGCTCGACGCGCTGCCGCGGCAGCTCTCCGGCGGCGAGCAGCAGCGCGCGGCGATCGCCCGCGCCGTGGTCGGCCGCCCGGCCCTCCTGCTGGCCGACGAGCCGACCGGCAATCTCGACGACGCGCAGGCGGCACGCGTGCTGCAACTTTTCGTCGAACTGCACCGCGCCGGCTCGACGGTGGTGGTCGCCACCCACAACACCGCCCTGGTGCAGGCCTTTGCCGCTCCGGCGATCCGGCTGGCCGCCGGACGGCTGGTGGGGCATGGCTGAGCGGCCCGTCACCCGCCTGCGCGCCGACCGGCTCGGGCTGGGCCGGGCCCTTGGCTCGCGGCTGCTGCCCGCGCTGGTGGCGGCGATGACCTTTCTCGCCGCCCTCGCTCTGGCCGGGATGGTCGGCGCCTCGCAGCTCGCCGGGCGCTGGCAGGACGGGGCCGGCACGCTGGTCACGGTACAGGTGCCGCAACCCGGCGAGGCCGCCGCCGGCGGTGCGGGCGGCCGGCTCGACCGGGTCGAGGCCCTGCTGGACGGCGACGCGCGGATCGCAGCACATCACCGGCTCGACGATACCGAGCTCCAGCACCTGCTCGAGCCCTGGCTGGGTGACGGGACGAAGCTGGACACGTTGCCGCTGCCGGCGGTGGTGCAGGTGCGGCTGCGGGCGGATGACGCCGCAGCCGGGCTGCCGCCTGGCCTGTCGGCGGCGATCGCCAATGCCGCACCCGGCACGCTGGTCGAGGCGAACGGCGTGTGGGGCGTGCGTCTGGCGCGCCTGGCCGCCAGCCTGCAGGCCTGTGCAGCCCTGGCCCTGCTGCTGGTCGGGCTGGTGGCGGCCGGCGTGATCGCGGTCGCGGCACGCGCCTCGCTGGGTGCGAAGCGCCAGACGGTGGAGATCGTGCACGGGCTCGGCGCCGCGCCGGGCGATATCGCCGGGCGCTTCGCGCGTCGCGCGAGCGTGCTGTGCGCGATCGGCGGGGTGGCGGGCAGCCTCGCCGCGCTGCCGGTGCTGGTCGCGCTCGCACGGTTGGCCGCACCGTTCTCCGCGTTGCCGAAGGAGGCGGACGATGCGCTGGTCGCCGCATGGCAGGCGCGCCTGCCGGCCGCGGTCGTCACGGCCCTGCGCGACAGCCTGCCGTCAGCCCTGTGGCGGGCGATACCCGCCCTGCCGCTCGGCGCGACCGCGATCGGCTGGGCGGCGACGCAGGCGACGGTGCGGGCATGGCTGCGACGGCTGTGAGGCGCCCGTGAGGCCGAATGTCGCGCGCGGGGCGGCGCTGCTGTGCGTGCTGGCCGGGCTCGCCATGGCGGGCGGCTTCGCCTGGTTCGCCCATGGCGCCCTGCGCACCCCGCCCCGCCCAGCCCAGGCGCCGCAGGCCGACGGGCTGGTGGTGCTCACCGGCGGTGCGGGGCGCATCGAGGCGGCGATGACGCTGCTGATCGGCGGTCATGCCCGGCTGCTGCTGATTTCCGGGGTCAGGCCGGGGGTGGATCTGGCCGAGCTGATGCCGCCGTCGCTGGCGTTGAACCGCGCGGCCCTGGCGCGTCTGGCGCCGCGCATCACCCTCGGCCACACCGCGACCGACACGGTGGGCAATGCGCGCGAGACCGCCGCCTGGGCGCGGATGAACGACCTGCACAGTCTCGTGGTGGTCACCGCCGCCTATCACCTGCAGCGCGCGCTGAGCGAGATCGGCCGCGCGCTGCCCGATGTGCGGCTGACCGGCTGGCCGGTCACGCCGCCTGCCCTGCAGCGGCCGCTCTCGCTGCACGGATGGTGGCTGCTCGCACGTGAATACGCCAAGTTTCTCGTCGTCAGCGCCGGGCTGCGCGGGACGCATCTGCGGGAGATGGGCTAAGGTGCGACCATGAGCGCTGTGCGCGAGGAACTGCACGCCCTGGTATTCGACGTGTTCGGCACGCTGGTCGACTGGCGGGCCGGGGTGGCGCGCGACGCGGCGCCGTTCCTCAAGCGCCATGGCGGCCGGACCGGCGGAGGCGCGGCCGATGCGCACGCCTTCGCCGATGCCTGGCGACGCCGCTACGTCCCGTCGATGCGCGAGGTCATCGACGGGCGCCGGCCCTTCACCCGGCTCGACATCCTGCACCGCGAGAACCTGCTCGCCGTGCTGCCGGAATTCGGCATCGATCCGCAATCGGTCAGCGCAGGGGCTCTCGATGCGCTCAACCTTGCCTGGCACCGGCTCGATACGTGGCCCGACGTGGCCCCCGCCCTCGCGCGGCTGCACGAGCGCTTCGTGCTCGCACCGCTCTCGAACGGGTCGATCCGCCTGCTGGTCGACCTCGCGCGGCGCAACGCGATGCCGTGGGATGCGATCCTCGGTGCCGAGATCGCCCGCACCTACAAGCCGGCGCCCGAGGCCTACCTGCGTTCGGTGGAGGCGCTGGACCTGCGTCCGCAGCAGGTCTGCATGGTGGCGGCCCATAACGCGGACCTCGCCGCGGCCCGTCGCTGCGGCCTGCGCACCGCGCTGGTCCTGCGGCCGACCGAGCACGGACCACGCCAGACAGGCGACCTCGTCGCCAGCGCGGACTGGGATTTCGTCGCGCCCGATCTCGGCCGGCTCGCGGAGCTGCTGCTGGCGGACTGATCGGGCGGGCCATCCTGACGGCGACGCAATGATTGTCTAGACAGGAGCGATGCAGAGCACGCGCCGCTTCCCCAACCTCCTCCGTGCCATCGCCTTCGATCTGTGGTTCGTCGTGCTCACCATCGCCCTGGGCGTCATCGGACTGTTCGTTCGGGGCTTCGCCCGCCATCGCTCGGCCGATCTGGCGCGGCTGTGGATCAGGCTGACCCTGGCCGGACTGCGGACGATCGCCGGCATCTCCTGGGTGGTGGAGGGGCGTGAGAACCTCGAGGCCCATCGCGGCCGGCCGGTGCTGATCGCCAGCCAGCACCGCTCCGCCTTCGATACGCTGGTCTGGTTCCTGATCCTCGACCATCCGGCCTATGTGATGAAGCAGGAACTCAGGAAGATTCCGCTGGTGGGGCCATTGCTGGAGCCGGCCGGAATGATCCCGGTGGACCGCTCGGCGGGTGCTGCGGCCCTGCGCGGTCTGCTGGCTGCCGCCGAGGCCGCGGTCGCGACGGGACACAGCCCGATCATCTTTCCCGAAGGCACCCGCGTGCCTGCCGGCCACGTGGCGAAGCTGCAACCCGGGGTCGCGGCTCTGGCGGCGCATCTGGCGATCCCGGTGTTGCCGGTCGCGACCGATTCCGGTCGGCACTGGGGCCTCGGCTGGTTCGACAAGCGTCCCGGCACGATCCACATCGCGATCGGCCCGGCCCTGCCCGGCGACCTGCGCCGTCGGCCATTGCTCGACGCGATCGAGACCGCCTGGCAGAGCGGCCAGACTCGCCTCGAACCCGGTGCATGACCTGTGGATAAGCCTGTGACTTGTTGCGGTGCGGCATTCGGACAACCGGACTCGCGATCGCCACGCACGCCCGCTCCACGGGCATCCGGAGCCTGTGGACATCTCCGGTCCCGGGCATCGGCCGGCTGAGGAAAACCAGCGCCGACAGTCGTTTGCGCACCTGATATGATGGATTGGATGACCAAGACCCCCCAACCGCCTGACAAGCCCCGGACCGCAGGGCGGCCGGCCGCGATGCTGCGGTGGATCATTGCGGCGACGGCCGGGCTGCTGGTTGTGATTTCGCTGGCCTGGGTGGCCGCCGAAACGGCGCTCGACCATGTGCTCGACCGCACCATACCGAGCCTGCATGCGGCCGGTTTCGAGCTGGCGGCCGGCCGTCGCGTGCGCGGTGGCTGGCCCGGTTCGGCGACGCTTCGGCTCGACGCGGTGCGGCTCGACGGGCCGGTGCGGACAGGAGCCCCCGACGGCACAGTCCACAACCTGACGCTGCATTGGCGCGCCGAGGCGCTGGTGTTGCAGGCCTCGCTGCTGCATCCGCGCAGCGTGATCCTGATCGCGCGCGGCACGCAGCATGTCAGTCTGGGCGAGCTGCCCGAGCTGACGTTGTGGGGGGACCGGCTGGCCGCCTATCTGCCCTGGCAGCCACGTCTGCCCATGCCTCTGCCGGTCGAGGCCCGCGCCCTGCATGCGGCACTCGGCGCCAACGGACCGGACTGGATCACCACCATTGCAGACGCCCGCGGCTCGCTGCTGTTCAGTGGCGGCGGGAACCTCGCGGTCCGGCTCTCGATGCAGGCGATCACCCTGCCGCAGGCCGGCCAGCATCCGTTCGGTCGCACGATCGAGCGGATGACCATCGCCGCCGCACTGCCGCCCGGCCTCGGTTCGCCCTCCTGGCCGGGGATGGAACCGCTGCTGCTGCAGGATCTCACGGTCGAATGGTCGGCGCTGCACCTGCGGCTGCGCGGCAGCGTCCATCCGATGCCGCCCGGCGGCCCGTTTCCGGTCGGGCAGTTCTCGCTGTCGGTGCACGGCGTACGTGCGGCCCTGCGGGCGGCGGCCGGCGATGGCGACCTCTCGCGGGGCGAGGCGATGGCGCTCAACGGCCTTGCCGGCCTGCTCGAACAGGCCCATGACGGCGGCGCGGTCGACACCGACACGCTGCACGACCTGCCGGTTCTGCTGCACGACAACGTGCTGTGGCTGGGTACGGTCCCGCTGTGGCGGCTGGGCTAGCCCGGCACGGGCCTCATTTCGCGGCGCGCGAGCGGCGGGCCGGTTTTGCCGCCGCCTCGCGGCGCCCGGCGAGCTCGCGGCGCAGCTCGGCCACCTCGGCGCGGAGTGCCGAGAGTTCGCCGCCAACTTCCGCCACCGGCACCACCGCCACGTCCGGCGCCTCGCTTGCGTCCGGCACGCGATAGAACGGCGCGAACAGGGTCATCGCGCGATCCATCATCTCGAGGTTCTGCCGACCGACCTCCTGCATGCCCGTGGTGATCGCCGGGGAGAGGTTCTTCGACACTTCCGGCGACAGCAGCGTCTCCATCGTGCGCTGCACCGTGCTGCGGAGCTGGACCTGCTGGTTGGCGAAGTCGCTCATCATGCGTTCGAGATAGTCGGGCACCACGCCCTGCATGCGATCGCCGTAATAAGCGATGAGCTGGCGCAGAAAGGCCAGCGGTAGCATGTTGCGCCCGCGGGTCTCCTCCTCGACGATGATCTGCGTCAGCACCGCGCGGGTGATGTCGTCGCCGGTCTTGGCGTCGAGCACCACGAATTCGCGCCCGGCGCGTACCATCTCGGCCAGCGAGTCGAGCGTGATGTAGACCGAAGCCTCCGTATCGTAGAGGCGCCGGTTGGCGTATTTCTTGATGACGATCGGCAGGCGTGGGGGGTCGTTGTCAGCCAAGCGCTCTCGGGTCCCACCTTGTTCGTCGGATCGGTTTGCCTAGCATGCGAGCGGCTCCTGCGTCCATCGAAGGCGGTCGGATCGCGCCGACTTGAGGGCTCCGGGGCGGGACCCCATATATGACCGGTCCCATGACAAACTGAGGCCATCCGCATGCTCTCCTGCACCGCCTATGCCGCGTCCGCCGCCGACGCGAAATTCGCGCCCTTCACCTTCGAGCGCCGCGATCCCGGCCCGAGGGACGTGGCGATCGACATCCAGTATTGCGGGGTCTGTCATTCCGACCTGCACACCGCGCGCGGCGAATGGCACGGCACCACCTACCCGTGCGTGCCCGGCCACGAGATCGTCGGCACGGTGCGCGAGATCGGCTCGGAGGTGACCAGGTTCGCCGTCGGCGACCGGGTCGGCGTCGGCTGCATGGTCGATTCCTGTCGCAGCTGCGAGGCCTGCCGGGACGGGCTGGAGCAGTACTGCATCGGGCCGGCCACCTTCACCTACAATTCGCCCGACAAGGTCAGCGGCGGCAACACCTATGGCGGCTATTCGCAGCACATCACCGTGGACCAGGATTTCGTCGTCCGCATCAGCCATGACGGCGATCTCGCCGCCGTCGCACCGCTGCTGTGCGCCGGCATCACCACCTATTCGCCGCTGGCGCACTGGAAGGTGGGGCCGGGGCAGAAGGTCGGCGTGGTCGGGCTCGGCGGCCTGGGCCATATGGGGGTGAAGATCGCGAGCGCGATGGGCGCGGAGGTGTTCCTCATCACCACCTCGCCCGGCAAGGCGGCGGATGCGGAGCGGCTGGGGGCGAAAGGCGTCATCATCTCGAAGGACGAGGCCGACATGAAGGCGCATGCCGGCAGTTTCCACTTCATCCTCGACACCGTCTCGGCCAAGCACGACCTCAACGCCTATTTCGACCTGCTGAAGCGCGACGGCGTCATGGTGCAGGTCGGCGTGCCCCCGATGCCGCTGCCGATCGAGGTCGGGCGGCTGATCTTCGGGCGCAAGACCTTCGCCGGCTCGCTGATCGGCGGCATCGCCGAGACCCAGGAGATGCTGGATTTCTGTGCGAAGCACGGCATCACCGCCGATATCGAGATGCTGCCGATCGAGAAGATCGACGACGGCTACGAGCGCATGCTGGCCAGCGACGTGAAATACCGCTTCGTCATCGACATCGCGGCCGGCCTGCCCAAGGCGGCCTGACCGTTCAGGCGAGCAGTTCGCGCGCCTCCTGCCACAGGCGGGAGGCGCGTTGTGCTGCGGGCATCGCCGCGCCGATCGCCGCCGACTGTCCCGCCCACATCTGCATCAGCTCCACATCGCCGTCCCGTGCCGCGCGTTCGCGCAATGCGGCCGTCGCCGCGCGCTGCAGCGGATAGGGCAGCGCGCCGCCCGAGGCGGCGACCGTCCGCGTCCAGCGATTGTCCACCGCGCGACCCAGCCGACCCGAGAAGGCGCGCGTCGGCACCGTGCCTTCCGGGGCGACCTCGGCCAGGGCGGCCGCCCAGACCGGTGCGATCCCCGCCTCCTCGCAGCGCAGGAATGCCGTGCCGACCGAGACGGCACTCGCCCCCAAGGCGAGAGCGGCCGCCAGCCCGCGCCCGTCGGCGATGCCACCGGCGGCGATCACCGGCACCTCCACCGCGTCGGCCACGGCCGGCAGCAGCGACATCAGCCCGACCATCTGCGCCTCCGCCCGCGCCGCGTCGAACGCGCCGCGATGACCGCCCGCCTCCGCGCCCTGTGCGATCACCGCATCCGCGCCCGCCGCCACTGCCGCGCGCGCCTCGGCGGGCGTGGTGACGGTGGCGAACCAGGCGATCCCGGCCGCACGGAACGCCGTCACCTGCGACGGCTCGAACAGCCCCATGATCGACGACACCGCATCCGGCCGCGCGGCGACCACCGCCGCGCACTGCGCCCCGAAATCCTGCAGGCCCGGCGACAGCGAACCCGGCGCGGCCCCCTCTGCCGCCAGCAGCGCCGCCATCCGCGCCTCGGCTTCCGCATCCCGCGCCGGCGCTGGATCTGGCACCCACAGATTGAGCAGCGCCCTGCCCCCGCCCGCCTGCCGGAAACGGTGCATCCAGTCGGCGATCGCCTCGCTGTCGAAAGTCAGCGCCCCACACCCCGCCATACCGCCCGCCGCCGCAACGGCGCTCGCCAGCGGGATCGACGGCACGCCCGACATCGGCGCCAGCAGCACCGGCAAACGCAGCCCGAACCGGGCGCAGAACGCCTCGGCCCGGGCAACGGGGGACACCATCAGAAGCTGTCCTTGCCCCGTCGCAGCCGCCCGAACTCCACGGCATCGGGTGCGCGGAGGAAGGGATTGGCGGCCCGCTCCAGCCCGAGCCTGGTCGGCACCGTCGGCAGCCCCGCCGCCCGCAGCCTGGCCACCTCCCCGGCCCAGGCCTTCAGCGCCGGGTTGTCGGGGTCCTCGTGCAGGGCGAATTTCGCGTTCGACGCGGTATATTCATGCCCGCAGCACACCCAGGTGTCGTCGTCGAGCCCGTCGAGGGCGCGCATCGAGGCGAACATCTCCTCCGGGCTGCCCTCGAACAGCCGTCCACAGCCCAGGCTGAACAACGTGTCGGCACTGAACAGGACCTTCGCCGATTCGAATGCATAGACGATATGGCCGCGCGTATGGCCCGGCGTGTCGATGATGCGGGCGGCATGGTCGCCGATATGGATGGTGTCGCCCGGCCGCACCGCCTCGTCCAGCTTCGGCAGGCGATGCGCATCGGCCGCATTGCCGATCACCCGAGCACCGAAGCGCGCGCGCACCGCGTCGACGCCGGCGATATGGTCGTCGTGATGGTGGGTGATCAGGATCGTGTCGAGCCGGCCGCCGAGCCCGTCGATGGCGCGCGTGATTGCTTCCGCATCGGCCGGATCGACCACCGCGGTCTGGCCGGAATGCGGGCAGCGCAGCCACCAGGCGTAATTGTCCGACAGGATCGGCAGCCGGCGCACTTCCAGCCCGTCCGCGCCGGTGAATACCCCCGGTGGAGCCTCGATCTGTTCACTCATCGGCGATCTCTCCTCTTTGCAACCTCGGCGACGGTGTCGGCAACGCACGCCCCGTGCTATGGGATGCGGATGTTCGATGCCCTGCCCAAGCGCCTGATGGCAAGACGACAGGCAAGACCACAGGTCGGACGACAGGCGGCAGAGCCGGGCCCCGGAGTCCGCGCACGACTGAACACCTTCTCGGCCGGCCTGTTTGCAATCGCCCGGCGCGGCGTGGTTGCCGGCACGCGCGGCGCCCGCCATCTGCGCCCACCCGCATGGCCCGAGCGCGAGGCGCCCCCGGATCTTGTCGAGCTCGGCCGTTTCTACGGCACCGCGCGCGGCGCGGAGGTGGCACGGCAGCTCTCGGCGACGATGCGCCGGCTGGTGGGCGAGTTCGGCCGGGGCTCGCTCGTCGCGGGCCTGGGCTATCCGGGCCCGTTCCTGCGCTGCTGGCCACAGGCGCGGCGCATCGACGCGAGCCTGATGCCGGTGCCGACCGAGCGGATCGACCCGGCCGATCTGGTGATTGTGGTGCATGCCCTCGAATTCAGCGACGATCCCCGCTCTGTGCTGCGCGAAGCGTGGAAGTTGCTCGCCGATCACGGCAGGCTGGTGGTGGTGGTGCCGAATCGAGGCGGACCGCTGGCGCATCTGCCCTCCACCCCGTTCGGCCGCGGTCGGGCGATGGGCATCAGCGAGCTCGACCGGCTGCTGGCCGACAACCTGTTCCGCACCGAGACCCGGCGTCTCGCCGTCGCCCTGCCGAGCGCGCGGCCGCGGCTGAGCGCGATCGGCGACCCGCTGTTCGGCGGCGTGATCGTCGCCGTCGCGGTCAAGGACGTCTATGCCGGGCTGCCGCTGATCCGCGCGGGCGCGCGGATCCCGCGTCGGGTGATGGCGACCGCCTGAAAGCGGCTCGCCTCTGCCGCCGGCCCGCTTGACCCGGTCGGGCGGGTCGAGGATGAACGACGCATCATGTCGCTGCTGCACTCCATCAAGCTCGTCGTCGCCCCGCCGCACCCCGCCGCGAAGCCGTTCCTGATCGGCGGCGGCATCGTCGCTGTCGCAGGTGCGATCCTGCCCAATTCCTGGGCGCATGCCGCCGGCGTGCTCGGGCTGATTTTCGTACTGTTCTGCCTGTATTTCTTCCGCGACCCCGAGCGCATCGCGCCCACGCGCCCCGGTCTCGCCATCGCGCCCGCCGACGGACATGTGGTGATGGTCGGCGACGCGGTGCCGCCGCCCGAACTCGGCCTCGGCCCGGCCGCGCTGCCGCGGGTGGCGATCTTCCTTTCGGTGCTCGACGTGCATGTCAACCGCATGCCGGTGGCTGCGGAGGTGACCGCGGTCGCCTACCACAAGGGCCAGTTCCTCAACGCCAGCCTCGACAAGGCCTCCGATCTCAATGAGCGCAACGCCCTGGCCCTGCGCCTGCCGGACGGGCGGGCAATGGCGGTGGTGCAGATTGCCGGCCTGGTGGCGCGCCGCATCCTGTGCAGCGCGAAACCGGGCCAGAGCTTCGCGCGCGGCGAGCGCTTCGGCATCATCCGCTTCGGCAGCCGCACCGATCTCTACCTGCCGCCGGGCACGGTGCCGCTGGTCTCGGTGGGCCAGACGATGATCGGCGGCGAGACCGTCATTGCCGAACTCTGAGCGCCTCACCGCGGCGCGACGCAGACGCCGGCGGCTGCGCCGCCTGCGCCGCCGCCCGGATTCGCGCCCCCGCTTCAAGGGACAGTCGTTCAACCGGCTGATCCCCAACATCCTCACCCTGATCGGGCTGTGCGCCGGGCTCAACGGCATGCGCATGGCGATGGACGGCGAATTCGGCCCCGCCGCCGTCGCCCTGCTGATCGCCGCCTGCATCGACGGGCTCGACGGACGCATCGCCCGGCTGCTGCGCGCCACCTCGCGCTTCGGCGCCGAGTTCGACAGCCTCTCGGACTTCTTCTGTTTCGGCGTCGCCCCGGCCTTCATCCTCTATGCCTGGACGCTGCACGAGACCGGCCCCTACGGCTTCCTGCCCTGCATGATGTTCGCCGTCTGCATGGGCCTGCGCCTGGCCCGTTTCAACGCCGGGCTCGGCGCCGACGAGGACCGGCCGGCCTATGCACAGAACTTCTTCACCGGCGTCCCCGCGCCGGCCGGCGCGGGGCTGGCGATGTTTCCGATCTTCCTCGGCCTCGAGGCGCGGCATCAGCATCTCGACTGGTTGTGGCGCGTAGCCCACAACCCCGGCCTCGTCGCCCTGGTGCTGATCGGCGTCGCCTTCCTGCTGGTCTCGACGCTGCCGATCTGGAGCTTCAAGAACTTCAAGGTTCCGGCCGCCTATGTGCTGCCGGTGCTGCTCGGCATCAGCGCGTATGTCGCCGTGCTGGTCGCCGACCCCTGGGCCGCGCTTGCGGCGGCGGGGCTGATCTATCTCGTGACGATCCCGTTCAGCCGCCGCAGCTACCATTCGCTGCGCCGCGATGCGGATCTGCTGATCGAGGATGCCCCCGAGGAGCCCGAGCCGGCGGGCTAGAGGGTGTCATGAATTTGCGGAGTCTGAGCCGAAAACCGTGCGTTTTCGAACATTGAAGCGGAGTGGCCGTGATCGGCCATGAGCATCGAAGCGCAGGACATGCGCGGTTTGCAGGCCAGAAAACGCGGGTTCATAACACCCTCTAGTCGGCGTTCGCCTCCAGCAGTGCGCGCAGGCCGAGCAGAATCTCCACCGGGCGCGGCGGGCAGCCACGGACGATCAGGTCGACCGGCAGGATGGTATTGATCCCGCCCGCCACGGCATAGCTGCCCTTGAACGCCCCGCCATCGACGGCGCAGTCGCCGATCGCCACCAGCCATTTCGGCGCCGCCATCGTCGCCCAGGCGGCGTCCAGCGCGCCGCGCATGGTGCGGGTCAGCGCGCCGCCGACCAGCAGCACGTCCGCCTGACGCGGCGAGTCGACGAAGCGCAGCCCGTAGCGGCCAAGCTGGTAGGTCAGGCCGCCCAGGGCTGCGAGCTCGAGCCCGCAGCCGCCGCTGCCGCCCAGATCGAGCCGCGCGAGGGCGAGACTGCGGCCGAGCCGGCGCTGGGAAGCGGCTTCCATGCGCGCGCGCAAGGCGGCGACCTGCGCATCGTCGGGCCGAGTCAGAGATTCGAGATCGTCCACCGCGCCATTGTGCCGCGAGAGACCGAGGGTTTCCAGCCAACGCGTTTCAGGCAGCGTCGAAAGCCAGCGCCGCCACCGGCGACCAGCAGCGCGACGGTGCTATCCCGGGCGCGGACTGGTTCGATGTGGCCGACACTGGCTTTTGGCGAGCGGCCAGTGGGTGGCGACGTCGTCGGGATCGAACGGCGCAGCTTGCGTCGTCGAGGCGCGCTCGGCCCTGAGTCTGTCCGAAGAGTGCTGCACTCGTGCGCGCACAGCGAGCTAAAAAAGGCGCTTGCGATGCGTCCGGAGGCTGCCGCACCCTCGCCACATGGCTCGTCTCGCGTGATAATTCCGGATCGGCAACCAGAAGCGTCGGACCCGGCCGGTCGGTGGCTCGCCTGGCTGTCAGTGCCCTCGATGCAGGGTCGGCCGCGCCTGGCCGACGAGCTCGTCGCCGCCTTCACCACCTTCGGCGCGATGGGCTACGTGATCATCGTCAATCCGCAGATCCTGTCGGCGACGGGCGCGGATCGCCACATGCTGATCGTGATCACCGCGATGGCGGCGATGATCGGCTCGCTGCTGATGGGCCTGATCGGCCGGCTGCCGATCGCGCTCGCACCGGGGATGGGCTCCAACGTGGTGTTCGCACAGGCCGCGTTGGCCGGCGACGGCGTCAGCTACGGCACCGCGCTGGCGATGGTGCTGATCGGCGGCGTGTTGTTCACGGTGTTTTCGGCAAGCCGGTTGCGCGAGCGGCTGGTGGCGGGGTTTCCCGACTGCATCCGCATCGGACTGCAGGGTGGCCTCGGGCTGTTCATCGCCGCGATCGGGCTGCGCAACGGCGGGTTGCTGACCTCGGCGGGGCATTTCGGCGACCTGAGGCAGCCGGCAGTGCTGCTGAGTTTCGCAGCCCTGATCGTCACCCCGCTGCTGATGGTGCGCCGCATCCCAGGCGCGCTGCTGATCTCGATCGCGGCGATCACCGCGATCGGCGTGTTCGTCCCCGGGCCAGGCGGCCACATGGTCACCCGGCTGCCGTCCGCCCCGGTGCAGGTGCCGCCCTGGCCCGGCGCCTATGTCCTCGCCTTCGACTGGCATGAATTCCTCACCCATCTCGGGCTGGCGCTGCCGCTGGTGGGCTATTTCTTCCTCGGCGATTTCTTCTCGGCCACCGCGACGCTGATCGGTGTCACCCGGCGCGCCGGGCTGATGGATGCGCAGGGCCATCTGCCGAACGGGCGCCGCGCCTATCTCGCCGACGGGCTCGCCTCCATCGCCGGTGCCTGCATCGGCAGCCCGACCGTGGTGGCCTATGTGGAATCGGCGACCGGGGTGGAGAGCGGCGGCCGCACCGGCTGGGTGGCGGTGTTCGCCGGGCTGCTGTTCGGCGCCTCGGCGTTCTTCTGGCCGCTGATCGCCGCGATCCCACCGCAGGCGACCGCGCCGGCGCTGGTGATGGTCGGCGTGCTGATGATGGACGGGCTGCGGCAGCTCGAATTCGGCCGGCTGCGCGACATGGTCGGCACGGTGCTGATCCTGCTGCTGACGGTGGCGACCGGCAATCTGGTCGCCGGCCTGGCCGCCGGCTGCCTCGCCTGGACCCTGCTCGCGCTGGCCGAACAGCTGCGGGTTCCAGCCATCATGTGGCTGACCGACGCGATGCTCGTGCTCTATCTGGTGCTCAGCACCATGACCTCTCACTGAACGAGGCAACCATGACCCATCCCGACGCCGAACTCGACGATCCCGCGCTGCGCGATCGCGCAGTCAGGGCGGCACGGGGCGATGCGGAATTCGACGTGCTGCTGTGCGGCGGGCAGGTCGCCGACATGGTCACCGGCGAGCTGCGGGTCGCCGATCTCGGCCTGGTCGGGCCGATGATCGCCTCTGTGCATCCGCGCGGCAGCCGCAGCGATGCCGCGCGGATCATCGAGCTCGACGGCGCCGTCGTCGCCCCGGGGCTGATCGACACCCATCTGCATATCGAGAGCTCGATGATCACGCCGCGGGGCTATGCGGAAGTGGTGGTGCCGCAGGGGACCACCACGATCTGCTGGGATCCGCACGAGGTGGGCAATGTCGGCGGTCTCGATGCCGTCCGCTGGGCGGTGGCCGCCTCGCGCGGGCTGCCGTTGCGAATTCTGGTCGAGGCGCCGTCCTGCGTGCCCTCCGCGCCCGGGCTTGAGCGCGCCGGCGCGGTATTCGACGCGGCCGCGATGACGGAGATGCTGTCCTGGCCGGAAGTGATCGGGGTGGCCGAGGTGATGGACATGCGCGGCGTGATCGAGCGCTCGGCGCATATGAGCGGCATCGTGCAGGCCGGGCTCGACAGCGGCAAGATCGTGTTCGGCCATGCGCGTGGGCTCGAGGGCGCCAACCTCCAGGCCTTCGCCGCCGCCGGCATCGCCTCCGATCACGAACTCACCGGCCATGCGGATGTGCTCGCCAAGCTGCGCGCCGGCTTCACGCTGGAAATCCGTGCCTCGCACGAGGCCATGGCGCTCGAAGCCGTGGCTGCCTTCGCCGAACTCGGCCGGGTGCCGCAGACCGTCACCCTGTGCACCGACGACATCTTCCCCGACGACCTCGTCGCGCGCGGCGGGCTGCTGCCTCTGGTGAAACTGCTGGTCGGCGCCGGCATGAACCCGATCGACGTGCTTCGCTGCGGCACGCTCAACGCAGCCATGTGGCTCGGTCGGCGCGATCTCGGCCTGGTCGCGCCCGGGCGCCGCGCCGATCTGGTGGTGTTCGGCGACCTCGCCGATTTCGACGTCCGCCGGGTCTTCACTTCAGGAGTCGAGAGCGCGGTGGACGGACGCCTGACCGTGCCCCTCCGCCTCGACCCGCCCGGTGCGCCGGTCTCGACGATGAACCTCGCTCCGGTCGGCACCGAGGCGTTCCGCATCGCGGCGAGCGGCGATCGCGCCACGCTGCACACCGTCCACACCCCGCGCTTCACACGTTGGGCGACGCGCGAGACGGAGGTGCGCGACGGCATCGTCCTGCTGCCCGAGGACTGCATCCTGATGGCGGTGTTCAACCGCTATGGCGCCTCCGACCGGCCCGGTCTCGGCGTGCTGGAAGGCTGGGGCGCGTGGACGGGCGCCTTCGCCACCACCACGCTGCATGACAGTCACAACCTCGCGGTCTTCGGCCGCGATCCGGTACTGATGGCGCAGGCTGCGAACGCGCTGATCGCCAGCGGCGGCGGCATGGCGGCGGTCGATGCCGACGGGGCCGCCGAGGTGCTGGAGATGGAGGTCTGCGGCGTGCTGTCCGAAGCCCCGCCGCATGTGATTGCCGAACGCTTCGCCCGCCTGCGCGCCGCCTCGGACGCAATTGCCACCGGCCTGCCGATCCCGCTGGTCAAGCTCGCGATCGGCGCCTCGCTGGCCTGCAACCCCGGCCCCCACGTCACCGATCTCGGCATCACCGACGGCATGACGGGCCGGATCGAGACCAGCCCGCTGGTGACCTCACACTGAAAGATAGCCGCCGTCGACGTTGATGATGCTGCCGGTGGCGTAACTCGACGCCGGCGACGCGAGATACAGGATCACACCCGCCATCTCCGAGGGCGCTGCGACCCGGCGCATCGGCACATGGGCGAGAACCTGTTTGAGGATCTGCGGCTGGCCGGTGAGGGCGGAGGCGAACTTGGTGTCGGTCAACCCCGGCAGCACCGCGTTGCAGCGCACGCCGGCCGCCGCGCACTCGACGGCGAACACCTTGGTCATCGAGATCACCGCCGCCTTGGTGATCGAATAGATGCCCTGCCCCGCACCGGGGATCACACCGTTGACGGACGCGACATTGACGATCGCACCACCGCCGCTGCTGCCGATCAGTTTCGCCCCGTGGCTGGACATGAAGAAATAGCCGCGGATGTTCACGTCCACCGTCTTGTCGTACGCCTCCATCGAGGTCTCGGTCACGGGCCCGAAATACGGGTTGGCGGCGGCATTGTTGACAAGGATGTCGAGCCGGCCATGCGTCTCGCCGAGCCGCGCGAACAGCGACGCGATCTGGTCGAGATCGCCGACATGACAGGCGATCGCCTCCGCCGAGCCGCCGGCGACCGTGATTTCGTCCACCACGCGCTGGCAGCCGTCGAGCCTGCGACTGGAGACCACCACATGCGCGCCGGCCTCGGCGAGCAGCTTCGCCGCCTCCTCGCCGATACCACGGCTGGCCCCGGTGACGACCGCCACCTTGTCGGTCAGGTCGAACAATCCAGCCAGCGACATCAGCCCTGTTTCCCCGTTTCGTGTTGGTTCTCGGCGATCAATCGCCGGCAGCGCGTCCCCAGATAACGCACCGCCTCGCCAAATCCCGCAAATTGGGGATTAGTGGTCTGGCCGAGCACGAAACGCCGCCAGATCTGCTGCGCGATGCCCATCAGCCGGAACAGGCCGAACACCTCGTAGAAGGTGAACCCGCTCACATCGATGCCGGTGCGCGCGCCGTAGCGCTGCACGATCTGCGCGCGCGTCAGCATTCCCGGCACCTGGCTCGGCTGCCGGCGCAGGGCGCGGAACGCCGCATCGTCACCCGCCTCGACCCAATAGGCCAGCGAGCCACCCAGATCCATCAGCGGATCGCCAAGCGTCGCCATCTCCCAGTCCAGAACACCGATGATACGCAGCGGATCGTTCGCATCCAGCACCACGTTGTCGAGCCGGTAGTCGTTGTGGATCACGCAGATGCGCGTCTCGCGCGCCGGCTGGTTCGCGGCCAGCCAGTCGGTGACGTCCTCGATCGCATCGGTGCCTTCGGTGAGCGCATCGCGCCAGCGCTTCGTCCAGCCGGCAACCTGGCGGCCGACATAGCCCTCGCCTCGACCCAGGGCCGCGATCTCGGGTCGGGCGGTGTCGACCGAATGCAGGGCCACCAGCCCCTCGACGAAATTCTCGCAAAGCCTGGTGACGCCATCGGCATCGAGCGCGAACCCCGCAGGCAGGTCGCGCCGCAGGATGATGCCGGCGATGCGCTCCATGACGAAGAACGGCGCGCCCAGGATCGACGCATCGTCGCTGCGCGCCAGAACCTGAGGCACCAGCGGATAGACCGGCCGCAGCGCCGTCATCACCGCCGCCTCGCGCAGCATGTCATGCGCGCCTGCCGCCTTTACTCCCGCCGGCGGCCGGCGCAGCACCATCTCGCGATCGCCGTAGCGCACCAGATAGGTAAGATTGGAGGCGCCACCTGCGAACTGCCGGATCTCGGGCACACCCTCCAGCCCGTCGACATGCGCCTTGAGGAAGTCGTCCAGCGCCGCGATGTCGATCCGGTCCTCGTCGCGGACCGCGCGGGCGGTGTCGATCAGCGTGTTCATGCCGCCTCCCTCTTCTGGCGCGCCAGCTCCAGCTTCGCCACCTGCCGCCGATGCACCTCGTCGGGCCCGTCGGCAAGCCGCAGCACCCGCGCATAGGCATAGAGCGCGGCCAGCGGGAAATCTTCCGACACCCCCGCGCCGCCATGGATCTGGATCGCCGCATCGGCGGCGCGCTGGGCCACCATCGGCACCACCACCTTGATCTGCGAGATCAGGCTCATCGCCGCCTTGATCCCCTGTGTGTCGATCGTCCAGGCGGCGTGCAAGGTCAGCAGCCGCGCCTGGTCGATGGCGATGCGCAGCTCGGCGATGATGTCGCCATTAGACCCGAGCGCGGCAAGCGGCTTGCCGAACGCCGTGCGCGACGTCGCCCGTCGGCACAGCAGGCTGAGCGCGCGTTCCGCCGCCCCCAGCGCACGCATGCAGTGATGGATGCGCCCTGGCCCGAGCCGCCCCTGCGCGATCTCGAAGCCGCGCCCGGGGCCGAGGATGATGTGGTCGAGCGGCAGCCGCACGTTGTCGAAGCTCACCTCGCCATGTCCGGCGGGCTCGTCGTAATTGCCGAACACCGGCAGCATCCGCTCGATCCGCACTCCCGGAGCCTCGACCGGGCAAAGCACCATCGAATGACGTCGGTAAGGATCGGCCTGCGGGTCGGTCAGCCCCATGAAGATCAGGATCTTCAGGTTCGGATGCCCCAGCCCGGTGGTCCACCACTTGCGGCCATTGAGCACCACCTCGTCGCCCTCGACCGTGGCGGTCGCTGCCATGTTGGTCGCATCCGACGAGGCGACGTCCGGCTCCGTCATGCAGAACCCCGAGCGGATCGTGCCGGCGAGCAGCGGCTCGAGCCAGCGCTGCTGCTGCGCGGGCGAGCCATACTGCGCCAGCACCTCCATGTTGCCCGTATCGGGCGCGTTGCAGTTGAAGACCTCGGGCGCGATGAACGAATGGCCCATGATCTCGGCGAGCGGCGCATACTCGGCGTTGGTCAGTCCTGCCCCATGCGTCGCATCCGGCAGGAACAGGTTCCACAACCCTGCCGCGCGCGCCCGCGCCTTGAGGTCCTCCATCACCTGTGGCTGCCGCCAGCCCCGCCAGTCCGCCCCGCCGGCGAGCTGGGCGTGATACGCGGGCTCGGCGGGGATCACCTCCTCGCGCAGGAAGCGGCGGAGCTGTTCGGACAGCGCGAGGCTGCGTTCGGAGGGCGAGAAATCCATGGCACAACAGGCGTAGGACGCTCGCGCCGATCAGTGAAATGAATATTCGGCATTACCCGCCATAAACGGGTCTAATGTGCGAGCGATGCAGCCCGACCTCAACCTCTACCGCGTGCTCGACGCGATCCACGAGACCGGCGGCGTGACCGCGGCCGCCCGCGCGCTGAACCTCACCCAGCCGGCGATCAGCCACGCGCTGGCCCGTCTGCGCGTCGCCTTCGACGATCCGCTGTTCGTCCGCCAGGGCAACCACCTCATCCCCACCGCCCGCACCGAGGCGGTGATCGGCGAGGTGCGTCGCCACCTGCGCGGCCTGCAGGGCATCATCCACCTGCATGCCGCGTTCGACCCGGCGCGCTGGGAAGGCGAGGTGGTGGTCGGCATCCGCGACATGCTGGAATCGATCGCCCTGCCCGCCCTCGCGGCGACGCTGGCGACCGCCGCCCCGAAGCTGCGCCTGATCAGCCGCCGGGTGGCGACCGGCGAGGTCGCACGCCAGCTCGGCTCCGGCCAGCTCGATCTCGCCATCGAGCGCCGCCTGCCGCCGCACCCGCAGATGCGCGAACTCGCCCTGGTCGATGACGATCTGGTGGTGGCGATGCGACGCGACCACCCCGCCGCCGCCAACCTGTCCCGCAGCCACTATCTCGCCGCCACCCATGTCAGCGTCGCCCCGCTCGGCGAGACCGGCACCATCGACCTGCTGTTGCGCAATGACGGGCGCGAGCGACGCATCGGCATCGTCTGCCAGCACTATTTCGCCGCCTGCCAGATCGCCGCCGCCGGCGAGATGCTGCTGACCCTGCCGCGGTCCTATGCGCGCCGCATGGCCGACCTGCTGCCGATCGCGGTGTGCGAACTGCCGCTGCGCATCCGCCCCTACCCGCTGCTGGCCTACTGGCACGACTCCCGCGATGACGACCCTGCCCTCGCCTGGCTGCGCGAGCGGATCGCGGATGCGGTGATCGCCGCCACCGGCGACACACTCACCCCCGTGCGCCGAACCGCGCCCTGAAGGCCGCCGCACGCGCATCGCGACATTGCGGGGTCAGCGCGATCGAGCGATCGGCGCGGCATTTTGCCAGCGTCGCGCGGTAGTCCTCCCCGCCGCCACACCCCGACAGGCCGAACGCGGACAGGCACAGCAAAAATACGACGCACAGCTTCATCCCCGCATCGGTAGCGCGAAATCGGGATCGCCGCGAGTGTGAACCCTGAGTTGACGGTGATGAGAGAATTATCCGCTTTTTCTCCGCACTGTTTCGGCCTTCGATAGGACCCGTCAACACGAGGGAGGCTCACCGATGGTCAGGCGCGAGATCCTCGCGGGCATCACCAGCTTTGCCACCATGTCGTTCATCCTGGTGGTCAATCCTGCGGTGATGAGTGTGGCCGGCATGGATCGCGCCGATCTGGTGATGGCCACCGCGCTGGCGGCGACGATCGGCACGCTGCTGGTCGGGCTCGCCTCCAACCGCCCGCTCGTCGCCGCCCCCGCGATGGGCTCGAACGTGGTCTTCGCCTCGGTGATGGTCGGGCAGCTCGGCATCCCCTGGCAGGCGGGGCTGGCGATGGTGATCCTCACCGGCGCGCTGTTTCTGGCACTCAGCCTGTCCGACCTGCGCCGCAAGGTGATGCAGGCGGTGCCCGACAGCCTGCGCATCGGCATCCAGTCCGGCATCGGCCTGCTGATCATCTTCGTCGCCCTGCGCGGCAGCGGCGTCATCCGCGCCGCGCCGGGCACGCTGGTGACCCTCGGCAGCCTCACCGATCCCGCCGTGCTGCTGACGCTGTGCGGCATCGGGCTGACCACCGCACTGATCATCCGCGGCATCCGCGGCGCGCTGATGATCTCGATCGCCGTGCTGACCGCCTTCGCGCTGGTCCTGCACCACCCCGACGGGCGCGCCATCGCGGCCTTGCCCGCCCGATTGGTGGCGTGGCCGCATTTTCCGTCAAGCATCGCCCTTCATGCCGATTTCGCCTGGGTGTTTACCCATTTCGCCCTCTGCGCGCCGGTGATGATCTATTTCTTCTGCTCGGAATTCTTCTCCACCCTCGGCACGCTGATCACCGTCACCGAGGGCACCGGGCTCGCCGCCGACCACGCCACCGTCCGCCGCATCTTCACCGCCGACGCCACCGCGACCATCATCGGTCCCGTGCTCGGCACGTCCGTGGTCACCATCTTCGTCGAGTCCCTCGCCGGCATCGAGGCCGGCGGACGCACCGGTCTGACCGCGGTCACCGCCGCCGCCCTGTTCGCCCTGTCGCTGTTCTTCTGGCCGCTGCTGATCGCCGTTCCCGCCCAGGCCACCGCACCGGCGATGATCGCGGTCGGGCTGCTGATGCTCGGGGCGCTGCGCCGACTCCGCTTCGACGACCCCGACCAGGCACTGCCGGCGCTGCTGACCGCGATCGGCGCCGGCTTCACCGCCAATCTGATCAACGGCATGGCGCTCGGCACCTTCGCGCATCTGCTGATCGAGACCCTGCGCGGCCGCATCCGTCACACCTCGCCGATCCTGTGGGGCGCGGCCGCCGTGTTCATCTCCTACTACGTCGTGATCTCCCGACTTCACTGATCTTCGCAAAGGAAAACCCACCATGAGCCTCGCCGACTTCCGCACCCTGATCGCCGACATCCCGCACACCGACGACCCCGCCCTGGTGCGTCGCAAGAGCCGCGACATGACCGTCGGCTTCAGCCCGATCCTGCGCGAGCAGGCGCGCGACCGCACCGCCGAGCTGGTCGTGAGCCCACGCACCCGCGACGAGGTGATCCGCATCGCCGCCGCCGCCGCGCGCCACCGCATCGCTGTGCTGCCGCGGGGCTTGGGCACCTGCAACTGGGGCCAGGGCATCCCGCTCGCCGGCGGCATCATCCTGGAGATGACCGGGCTCGACCGCGTCGTGCGCAACGAGGGCGACACCATCCGCGTCGAGCCCGGCATGGTCATCGAGGCCGTGGACGACGCCGCCCGCGCCCGCGGACGCGAGTTGCGGATGTTTCCGTCCAGCAAACGCATCTCCACCATCGGCGGCTTCGTCGGCGGCGGCCATGTCGGCATCGGCTCGGTCGCCTGGGGCATCCTGCACGATCGCGGCAACCTGGCCGCATTGCAGGCGATCTCGCTCGAGGAGACCCCGCGCATCGTCGAGCTGCGCGGCTCCGAGGTGAACCTGATGCACCACACCTACGGCACCACCGGCATCGTCACCGAAATCGAGCTGCCGCTCGCCCATGCCCAGGCCTGGCGCGAGGCGGTGGTGGATTTCGAGGACTTCATGGACGCCGCGCGCTTCGGCCACGCGATGGCGAGCGCGGACGGGCTGCTGGTGAAGATGGTGGCGGTGAACGCCTGGCCGTATCCGAGCTATTTCACCCCGCTCGCGCGCTTCATCCGCGACGGGCGCCACACCGTGCATGTCATCGTCGCCGAGCCGTCGGCGGTGTTCTTCGAGGAACTTGCGGCCGAGCACAACGGCACCATCGTCTATCAGGGCCCCGAGGGGATGGGCGATTTCGGCCGCCCGCTCTACGAGTTCAGCTTCGGTCATGCCCGCTTCCACGCCAACAAGGTGAATCCGAAGCTGCTGACCAATATCGGCATCTTTCCGCACAACGACATCCTCGGCGCGGTCGGGCGCGTCTACGCGCGCTTTCGCGACCTCGGCCCGCTGCGCCTCGACTTCAAGCGCATGGACGGCCAGCTCACCTGCCAGGGTGCGCCATTGTTCGAATACCAGGGCCCGGAGCACATGGCGCGCTTCATCGAGGAGCTGCAGTCCGAAGGCGTGCAGTCGGCCAACACCCACACCATGCACGTCAAGGAAAACGGCATGAAGCCGATCACCGCACGCGAACGCGCCTTCCGCGCCGCGATGGATCCGCACGGCCTGTGCAATCCGGGCAAATTCGAGGCCAGCGACGTCGAGACCGCCGATATCGGTGCGAGCCTGCCGACCACCGGCTGGCACCAGCCCGCCCTGGCCTCGTGACGCGATGCAGCGGCTCCGCACCCTGCTCGGCGCCACCGGCCCACGCGCCCTGCTGTCTGACGGCCGCCTGGCGCAATCGGTGCTGCCGGCACGAGACCGGCCGGCACAGGGCTGGGATGTCGACGCGGACGGTTTCGCGGCGGTGGATCTGCTGATCGAGGATGGCCGCATCGCCGCCCTCCGCCCGCATCAGGCCGGGATGGAGGGCCTCGGCCTCGGCGGCGCCCTGCTCTGGCCGGGCTTCGTCGATGCCCACACCCATCTCGACAAGGGCCACATCTGGGCACGACGACGCAACCCGGACGGCACCCATGCGGGCGCGGCCGCCGCGGTCGCTGCCGACCGGCGCGCGCACTGGACGGCCGACGACATCGCGCGACGCTTCGCGTTCGGCCTGCGCTGCGCCCATGCGCGCGGCACCGTCGCGATCCGTACCCATCTCGACAGCTACGAACCCGATCAGGCGCGCACCGCCTGGGAGGTGTTCGAGACCATGCGCCGCGACTGGGCCGGCCGCATCGCGCTCCAGGGCGTGATGATGGCGCGTCTGGAGCAATACCTGGGCGAGGACGGCGAGGCGCTGGCCGCTCTCGTCGCGCGCACCGGCGGCTGCCTGGGCGGCATCCTGCGCATCACGCCCCACGCGGGCGAGACCGAGGTGGACGCGGTCGATCGCGGCCTCGACCGGCTGTTCACGCTGGCGACCCGCTTCGGGCTCGACATCGACCTGCATGTCGACGAGACCGGCGACCCCGCCGCCTCCGGCCTGCGCGCGGTGGCGCGCGCCGCCCTGCGCCACCGCTTCGGCGGCCGCATCGCCTGCGGGCATTGCTGCGCCCTGTCGGTGCAGGACGAGGCGATGATGACGGAGACGATCGCGCTGGCCGCGGAGGCCCGCATCACCGTGATCTGCCTGCCGCTCGCCAACCAGTTCCTCCAGGACCGCGTGGTTGGCCGTACCCCCCGCTGGCGTGGCATCGCCCCGGTGCACGAACTGCGCGCCGCGGGTGTCGAGGTGGTGGTGGCGAGCGACAATTGCCGTGATCCGTTCTACGCCTTCGGCGATCACGACCTCGCCGACGTGCTGCGCGACTTCGCCCGCATCGCCCATGCCGATCTCGAGCTCGGCGCCTGGGCCGACAGCGTCACCCGCCTGCCCGCCGCCCTGCTCGGCCACCCGCCGCTCGCGATCGGCGCGCCGGCCGATCTGGTGGTGATGGCCGCCCGCTCGGCGTCCGAATTCCTTGCCCGCCCGGGCGCGGAGCGCGTGGTGCTGCGCGCGGGCCAGGTGCTCGACGCAGCCCTGCCGGACTACGAAACCCTCGATGACCTGTCTGGACAGACGGCCGGCGCGTGACGCAGGCTCGCGCCATGCTGCATTCGCGCACGCTGCGCTATCTCGACGAGGTCGCCCGCGCCGGTTCGATCCGGCGTGCCGCCGAGCGGCTGAATGTCTCGCCGACCGCGGTCAACAAGCAGATCCTCGCCTATGAGCTCGATCACGGCATCCGCGTCTTCGAGCGCCTGCCGCGCGGCATGCGGCTGACGACCGCCGGCGAGGCACTGATCGGCCATATCCGGCGCACCTTGCAGGATTACCGCCAGACCGAGATCTACATCGAACAGCTCAGGGGCCTTCGCGCCGGCTCGATCCGGCTCGGCACGATGAGCGGCCTGACCAGCGGGCTGCTGGCCTCGATCCTGACCGCGTTCCATCGCGATCATCCCGCGGTGACGGTCTCGGTGCACACGATGTCGAGTGCGGAACTGACCCGGATGGTGATCGAGGACGAGCTCGATCTCTGCCTCGGCTACAACCTGCCCGCCGATCCGCAACTCGCCACGGTCGCCAGCTTCGACGGCAGGCTCGGCGCGGTGATGCGCGCCGACCACCCTCTGGCGGGTGCGAGCGTGCTGCGCGTGCAGGACTGCATCGCCTACCCGCTGGTGATGCCGCTGCCCGGCATGGCGATGGCGACCACGATCGGCACCCTCTTCGCCCACGAGGACGCCACCGCCCGCCCGGTCTGCACCACCAACTCGATCGAACTGATGAAGAACATGCTCGCGTCTGGCGACTTCATCACCTTCATCTCGCGCTTCGACATGCTGTCGGTGAGCGGTGCGACATCGCTGGTCCATATCCCGCTCGCGGGCACGATGCCTCAGAACACGTTGAGTCTGATACGCCATCGCCGACGCAAGCGCGACCTGTCGATCACGCTGCTGGCCGACCTGCTGCAGGACGCGATCCGCACCCTCGCTCCCGGCCACTGACGCGGGGGATCAGGCCGCGATCTCCGACAGGGCGACATCGATGGCGCGCACGATCTGCAGGATCTGGGCGTGGCTGACCACGAGCGCCGGACTGAGGCAGAGCGTGTTGTTGAAGCCGGGCAGGCTGCGGTTCGTCATGCCGATGAGCACGCCCTGGCGGCGACACAGGCCGACGACCCGCCCGACCAGCGCCTCGTCGAGCGGACACCGTGTCTCGCGGTCGGCGACCAGCTCGATCCCCCAGAACAGGCCCAGTCCGCGGACGTCGCCGATCACCGCATGGCGTTCCATCAGGCCTCGGAGCTCGCGTTCCAGGACGACGCCCATCTCCCGGGCATTATCGAGCAGACGCTCGTCCTCGATGATGCGCATGTTCTCGAGGGCCGCGGCGGGCCCGGCGAGACAGCCGCCGAAGGTCGAGATGTCACGGAAATACCCCAGCTCGCCACCATCCGCGTGGCGGAACTTCTCGAAGACGGCTTCGGTGGTCACCGTACACGCGATGGCGGCGTAGCCGGAGGCGACGCCCTTCGCCATGGTGACGAAATCCGGCTGGATGCCGAAATTCTGGTAGCCGAACCAGGTGCCCGTGCGCCCCAGGCCGCAGACCACCTCGTCGACATGCAGCAGGATGTCATGGCGACGGCAGATTTCCTGGACGCGCTGCCAATACCCTTGCGGCGGCACGATCACCCCGCCACCGGCGGTGATCGGCTCCAGGCAGAGGGCGCCGATCGTGTCAGCGCCCTCGCGCTCGATCACGTGTTCGATCGCATCGGCCGCCGCCTCGCCGTATCGCGCCGCGTCGGGAAACTGACTTCTGTATTCGAGGCAGTGCGGAACCTCGACGAAGCCCGGAGCGAACGGGCCATACGCCGCCGAGCGCTGCGGCTGCCCGCAGGCGGCCAGAGTCCCGAGCGTGGTGCCGTGATAGTCGCGTTCGCGAAAGAGAATCTTCCATTTGCGGCCACCGTGATGCTGCGCCGAGATCTGGCGCACCATCTTGAACACCTTCTCGTTCGCCTCCGATCCCGAGGTGCTGTAATAGACGCGGCTCATGCCGGGCATCCTGGCGATTAGCTGCTCGGCGAAACGCGCTCCGGGGATGGAGCCCGCGCTGGCGGCGAAATAGTTCAGCTTGACCAGCTGCTCGTGTACCGCATCGGCGATGCTCCGCCGGCCATAGCCGACATTGACCGTCCAGACACCGCCCGAGACCGCGTCGAGGAACTCGCGGCCCTCGATGTCCCACAGGCGCAGGCCATGGCCTTCGACGAATACCGCAGGATCGGCCTGATCGAAGGCGCGATGCTGGGTGAGATGGTGCCAGACATGGGCCCGGTCGGCGGCGACGATATCCGTCTGGTCGTTGGGAGAGAGCGTGCTCATGATGATCCTGATGAAGCAGATGGCTCAGTAATCGATGCTGACGCGGCCGCCGATGAAGCGGGGCGGCCCCGGAAGCCAGAATTCGGTGACCGTGTAGGAACCGCCCGTCGTGTAGTACTGGCGGTTGAGGAGATTGGTGGCATAGAGCGTCGCCGCCCAGTGACCGTGCGTCGGACGCACGGTCATGTGTGCACCGAGCAGGAAATATGACGGCAGCATGTACACACCCGTGCCACCGGGCGTCAGCGCCTGCGCCCCGCGATACGACCAGTCCAGCCCGGTCTCCACACTCAGCGGACCCGGCGGCTGCAGCGTGTAGTCGGCCGATCCGTTCAGGGTCAGTTTGGGCTGGCCGAGATCGTAGCCGTTGTAGCTGGTGTAGAAGGGCGCCCAGATCCCGGTCTGCTGGAAATGCGCGTAGACCGCCGCCGTGTTCGAGCTCTGGAAGTCCTGGAACTTGCCGCGCTGGTAACCGAGATTCTGATGGATGTAGAAGCCCTTGAACGGATGGATGTCCGCCGAGAACTCCACCCCCCAGATCTCGGATTTCGGGATGTTCGTGTAACGGCCGAGCGGGCCGAAACTCGGCACCACATAGGTGCCGAGATATTGCTGGTCGTGATAGTCGTAATAGAAGGCGGCCGCGTTGAGGCGCAGTCGGTTGGCAATGACATCGCTCTTGATCCCTGCTTCGTAGGACAACAGGGTTTCCGGCTTGTAGGGCGTCAGCTGGCTCTGCACGACCGTGTTGTTGGCGGTGAACCCGCCAGGCTTGAAGCCTTTGCTGACCTTGAAATACAGCATCGTGCGCGCCGTCGCCTGCCATTGCGCGCCGAGCACGCCGGAGAACTGGTTGGCGTTGGCCCCCTCGTCGGCAAAGGAGAGGCTGTTGATGCCGATATGCTTCGTGTTCAGGCCCAGCAGCTGCTGGTCGTTGGCTTCGTGATTGATGCCGCCGAACAGGCTCACACGCCCCGGCAGACGATACGAAAGATGGGCGAACTGGGCGAAGGTCTGCCCGTCCTGATGGTAGTGCGTCTGCAGCATGTAGCCGCGTAGCGGCAGATAGTCGGTGGAATCGCCAAAGAAGTTCGTGTTCATCCGGATACGGTTGTAAGTGGCGCCCAGGTCCCACTGCAGCGCCGCCGAATCGTCGCGCGAATGCAGGCGCAGTTCCTGGGTGAAGGAATTCGCCCAGATCGAACGATAGGTATCGCCCGTCGCCCATTTCGTGCCGTCCTGATCGGTGTATTCGGCGATCCGCTCGGTCTCGTAGGCACTGATCGACTGCAGCGTGGCGAAGGAGAAATCATGCGCGACGTTCAGATCGGCGCCCCAGTTGGTGTCGTGTTCACTGGGATAGAGCGAGGCCGGGCGTCCGATCAGCCTGGCGAAGGCCGGCTTGAGACTCCAGTTGGCCTCCTGATAGGGCAACGACGGATATGGCTTGCTCGGCAGGCTGTTGAGAACCGGCTTGACCGCAATGGTCTGTGAGTCGTCCTGGAGCCAGTGTGCGGAGAACTGCACGGTGGTCCTGGCATCGGGGGTCCAGCGCAGCTTGGCGCGCAGCGCGCCCATGTCGGCATTGCCGAGATGCGTGGCATTGGCCGGGCTGTACTGCCAGCCGCCGCCATGTTCCGTCTGACCGGCAATGCGGAACGACAGCGTGGGCGCGATCGGTCCCGAGACATAAAGGGTCGTGCGGCTGCGCGCGTAGCTGGCGATGTCCTGGCTGACGCCGCCATGCCAGTCGGGGGTCGGGTCGTTGGTGCGGATATTGACCTCGCCAGCGGAATCGGCGAGCCCGTGCTCGGTGCCGACCGGACCGGCGACAACGCCGACGGTGGCGATGTCGAACAGCATGCCGGCACTCATCGACGAGACCGGGTAGGGCACGCCGTCGATATAGGTCATCACCGACGGCATCGCGTTCTGGGTGAAGTCGCTCATGCCGATGCCGCGAATGTAATAGACCGTGGTCTGGGTGCCGTTCATCGACATGATCGAGACGTTGGGCGCGATCTTCTGCAGATCGGTCGCCTTGGTCACGCCGAGGCGGACCAGATCGGCGCCGCTGTACTCGGTCACCGTCGCCGCCTGATGCTGGGCGGCGCCGAAGCGGAAGGACGGATGCGCGCGACGCACCTCGATGTTTTCCTCGCTCGGCGGTTTGGCGGCGGCCGCATGACGGTGCCGGGCGACGGGTTCGGCGGCACGCGCCGTGCTCGAGACCAGGGCGGCGGATGCCAGCAGCAGGGCGATCCTGCTGTCGGGACGAGAGGTCGAGCGCATCAGAAGGCCTCCGTTTTCATTGCCTTTACGTAATATTATCGGGTCGGCAGGAGCGGTTGCGGCTCCGGCGTGCAGCTCAGTCGGGCGGTGCGTCGCGGATCGCGCGATAGGGTGCGCGACAGGCGGCGAACCCGCCGGCGGCGGCGGCACATGCCAGCGGCACCACCACCGAGATGGCATGGCCGAGCGCCTGCGGGCCTGGCGCGAACAGCCGCGCGGTGAGCGCGGTCGCCAGCGGTCCGAGGCTCATCGCGACGAGATTGACGACCGCGGTATAGAAAGCCGTCACCCGTCCGAGCACCGGCCCGGGGACGATCTCCTGCAGGGAGCCCGGGGCCAGGCCCCAGATGAAGCTCGCGAAGAAGGAATAGATTGCCAGCAGCGTCAGCGAGAGCGTCTCGGTCCGCGCCAGGCCGAACAGCAGCGCCGGCACCATCATGCCGAGCGCCGAGACGATGCCGACCAGCATCTTGCCATCCCGCGCGCCGCGTCGGGCGAGCAGATCGGCCAGCAGGCCACCGGCGAGCGAGCCGAGCGGGCCGGTAATCAAAGTCAGCAGGCCAAGCACCAGACCGATCTTCGGCAGACCCCAGCCAAATTGCCGGACGAACACCAGCGGCATCCAGGCGGCGATGGCGTAGCTGGCGAAGCACGCCGCGGTGAATCCGAGATGGTGCAGCCACAGCGCGCGGCCGCGCGCCCTGTAGAGCGACAGCAGCGGGCGCAGGTCGAACAGGGTCGCGGAGGCCGCCGCCTCGCGGCGCGGAATGCGGATCGTCGCTGCCAGCAGCGCCACCGGCAGTCCCACCAGACCCACGCTCAGCATCACCACCCGCCAGGGCTGCAACGGCCCGAGCAGCGGCAGCACGGGGGTGGCGCTGCCGATCGAGCGCAGGATCGCCGCGGTGCCCAGACCTGCACCGGCGCTGCCGATGAACAGGCCCGCGGCAAACACGCCGAGCGGAATACCCCGGCGCTGCGGCGGAAAACTGTCCTTCAGGATCGAGGTCGCCCCCGGCAGCAGTGTCGCCTCGCCCGCGCCGACGACGATGCGGCAGACGAAGATCTGCGCGAAACTGTGACACAGACCGCACAACGCGGTGGCGAGGCTCCAGGCCAGGATGCCGCCGGCCACCACCAGCCCGCGGCGCCCGGTATCGATCAGCCAGGCCACCGGCAGGCCAAAGGCCGCGTAGAACACCGCGAACGAAAAGCCCTGCAGGAGGCTGAACTGCACGTCGCCGATGTGGAAATCGGCTTCGACCCGGGCCGCCAGGATGCCGAGAATGCCGCGATCGACAAAGGACAGCACATAGGCGAGGAACAGGATCGCGCAGGCGGACCAGGCCGCGGCGCGGCTCGGCCAAACGGCCGCGATGGTGCGCGAGGTCGGGTTCGTCATCGGACAGGCTCCCCGGTCGGAATGGCGACGTCAAATCCGGTCGTGTCCGGCCATGTCAGATCGGGCAGCGGCGGACGTCCGATGGCCACGAGGCCGCAAGGCTGGGTGCCCGGAGCCTCGGCGAGCGTCTGCGCCGCACCGGCACGCTGCACCAGCACCGGATGGTCGTGATCGGCGACACTGACGATGCCCTTGATCCGCAGGATCTGCTCGGGCAGTCCGCCGAGCCATGCTTCCAGGGCCGCACGGGTCACACGCCTCGCCTGCGGCCAGTGGCGACGCCAGAACAGATCGGCGTGAGGCGCGTCGCCGGTCACGGCCTCGGCCGAAAAGCGCCCCGACGCGCCCGATGCGGGTGCGAAACAGGCCTGATCCTCCTCACCGGCGAGGAACATCCGCTCAGGCCCGATGCCCAGACGTTCCAGCAGCGCGACGGCCTGGCGAAGGCGCGCGGCAGGAACAACATCGGCATGGGTCAGCAGGCAGCGGTCGGCACGCGCGAGCTGGCGCTGCACGGTATCGGCGAGATAGGGATCGGCCAGTTGCCCGGCGAGGTCGCGCACATTGACGGCGACGATCACGAGGCCATGCGCGAGGTCGCGCTCGAGCCGCGCGATCTGCGCGATACGACGCGGATCGCCGACCCCGCTGGCCTCGACCACGATCCGCGTGACGGCGGGTGCGGCCTGACGCAGCCGGCCGATCGCGCCCCCGAGATCGTCACCGACAGCGCAGCACACGCAGCCATTCGTCAGCCCGACGACATCGCCACCAGCCTGCGCGATCAGCGCCTCGTCGACATTGACGGCGCCGAAATCGTTGACGATCACGCCGATCGGCACCGGTGCCGAGCTCAGCAGACGATTGATCGTCGCGGTCTTGCCCGCGCCGAGAAACCCGCCCAGGACATCGAGCGCGACCGTCACGCGGGCGACCCGGCCGCCGCGTAGCGACCGCCAACCACGGTACCGCGCACGCCGACCTTCGGCAGATCCTCGGGATCGACCTCGAAAGGGTCGTGCTCCAGGACAGCGAAATCGGCATATTTGCCGATCTCCAGGCTGCCGATCAGGTGATCGAGCTTCAGCGTGTAGGCCGCCCCCAGCGTCACCGCCCGCAGCGCCTCGGCAACCGTCAGCCGCTCGTTCTCGCCGAGCACCCGTCCCGACGCGGTCCGCCGCATCACCGCACACCAGGCGGTGAACAACGGCCCGAGCGGGGTGACCGGCGCGTCAGAATGCAGCGCGATCGGCACGCCGTACATCGTCGCCGTGCGCGCGGCACTCAATCGCTGCGCGCGGGTCGGGCCCATCGTCTTGGCGACGTGTTCGTCGCCCCAGTAATAGATGTGGTTGGAGAACAGGTTGCAGCACAGGCCCAGCGCCGCGATGCGCCGATAGAGGGCGGCATCCGGCATCTGGCAATGCTGCAGCGTGTGACGATGATCGGGCCGCGGATGGCGGGCCAGCACGCGCTCCATCGCCGCAACCGTCGCTTCGCTCGCCTCGTCGCCGTTGGTGTGGATGTGCAGATGCGCCCCGGCGCAGTGATACAGCTCGATCAGCGCCTCCAGCTGTGCGGGCGCGATATACCACAGTCCGTTGGGGGCGCCGTTATGATAGCCCGGCCAGCGAAGCCGGGCGGTGAAACCCTGGATCGAGCCGTCCACGACCAGCTTGACCATGCCGAGATGCAGCTTCGGCCCCGCCAGCGCACGGAGTTCGGCCAGGCGACGCACGCCGCTGTCGCCAGGGTAGAAGAAGAAGCCGAGTGCCGGGACCATGCGCAGCGGCACGTCGTCATCCTGCGCGACCTGCTGATACGCCTCGATCGATCCCTCTGAGAAGTCGGCCACCAGATCCGTCGCCGTGGTGACGCCCGCACGGCAGGCGAGGGAGGCGAAGCTGCGGATACCGTCGGCATCGAGCCCCATCGCGAATGCGTCGGCGCCGATCATGCGACGCACCCGGCCGATCAGCTCCGGGCCCATCAGCTCGCCAGTGATCCGCCCGTCCGCATCGCGTTGCAGCCCGTCCAATTCCGCAGCCTCGGTGATGCCGATCAGTTCGAGCACCGCGGAATTGACGTTCATGGTATGGCCGGAGGCATGGGTAACCGCCACGGGCCGGTCGGTCGCCACGGCATCGAGATCGGCGAGCGTCATGCGCGGACCGTCGAAATAGATCGGATCGAACCCCCAGGCCAGGATCGGCGCCGCGGCGTCCGCAGGTGCGCTGGCGCGCAGCCCCGCGACCACTTCGGCAATGGTCTTGAGGCCCTTGTGAACGCGCCCGTCCGGGGCATTGCGGTCGAAGAAGCCGACATAGGGAAAGCGCCAGGCGATCCCCTCGGCGAAGTGCGAATGGCCCTCGACGAAACCGGGCAGCAGGATGGCATCGGCGAAACGGTCGTCCCGCATGGCGCCGTCGAGGAACGGTGCCACCGCCTCCAGATCACCGATCGCCTCGATGCGGCCTTCGCGATGGATGAGGTGGGTCGCGACAGGTGCTGCCGGATTCATGGTGTGGATCCGTCGCGCGACGATGAGGGTCCTGTCGCTCATCCGACTGCTCCGGTCTCGATCTGCATGCACGGTTTCCTGTCTCTGGCCAGCCATCAGAATCGGCTCCGGATCGATCGTAGGCATTGCGGCCGGCGCGGCCATAGCGCCAGGCTGGACATAATATGTGGCCAGTCAGACCACCGGAACGCGTAGCTTTCTTGCTCAGATCCAGTCCGCCACCGATCGAAAAAGAGCCGTTGCAGCCATCATGACCAGCAGCGCCGTGCTCACCCCCCGGTAGTGGCGGCCGCAGCGAGATGCGAACAGGCGTGCGCCCGCCCAGGAGCCGGCCAGCACACAGGGCGACAGCAGCACGGCCGGACACAGCGCCGTGCGGCCATGCAGGCTGCACCAGGGCAGGCAGGCCAGGCTGGCGGCGGAGATCAGCGCGAAACACAGCACCAGGCTGGCGCGAAGTGCGGTGTCCGACAGGCCGGCCCGCAGGCAGCAGCCGACGATCGGCGGGCCGGGCATCGCGGCCAGACCGTTGGCCATGCCAGCGACCAGCCCGGCACCCAGGACCGATGGCGGACGCATCGCGCGGCAGCCGGACGCAGGTGGCCGCAACAGCATCAGGACCGAGCCGATGGTGCAGGCCGCGATCCCTGCCCGCAGCCAGCAGGGCTCGAGCCAGACACCGAGCACGAGCCCCGCCGGGGTCGCCAGCGCCGCACCGACGGCAATCGGCACCACCAGCGCACGTTCGCCATCGGCCAGGCAGTCGCGTACGCCCTGCAGCCCCACCACCGCCTGCAGGACCAGCACCAGCGGCACGACCCGGTCCGGCGGCAGGATCAGTCCCAGCAGCGGCACCGCGGCGATGCCGAATCCATAGCCGGTGAAGCCGCGGATCGCGCCGGCGACCGCGACGACCGCCGCACAGGCTGCCAGCAGAACCACGGAGTGGGCGGCGCCATGCGCATCGCCGGACAGCGAAACGAGCAGTCTCTCCATGCGCCAAGGCATCGCCCGGCACGCCGGCGCCCGACAGGGCCAGCCTCCCGCGATCGGTGGCGCCAGAAGCGGCTTGGCCGCGCTGGCGGCCCCGGAACATACTCGCTGCGCAAGGGGGGGGCGTCGTATGGCGGAATGCTGAGCATCGGCTGGGAGCGGATTTTCGCCGGCTTCAGGGATACCGGCGAGGGCACGCGCCAGCAGCGGCTGCGCGAGGCCCTGGTCGCGGCCATCGAGGACGGGCGTCTGTCGGCAGGCACCCGGCTGCCATCCAGCCGGACCCTCGCCAACCTGCTGCGCATCTCGCGCAATACGGTGGTGCAGGCACTCGACCAGCTGGTGGAGAGCGGACACCTGACCGCCCGGCTGCGCAGCGGGCTGTTCGTCGCCCAGCGCGACATGGCGGAGCCGGCGGAGACGGCGCGGCCGATCGCGCCGGCGGCGAGCGCGAGCGCCTGGGAGCGCAGCTTCGCGATCCAGCCGTCCCGGTTGCGCCACATCTCCAAACCGGCCGACTGGCATCGCTACCCGTTTCCGTTCCTCTTCGGTCAGACCGATCCGAGTCTGTTTCCGACCCGGGAATGGCGCGAGAGTGCGCGTGCCACATCGAGCGTCGGTGGCGTCAGCCTCTGGGCCTCGGACCGCATCGACGAGGACGATCCGAAACTGATCGAGCAACTGCGCGCGCAGGTCCTGCCGCAGCGCGGCATCTGGGCCCGCCCCGAGGAGGTGATGATCACCCTTGGCGCGCAGCAGGCGCTGTCGCTCGTCATTCGCCTGTTCACCGGCCCGTCGACCGTCTTCGGTATCGAGGACCCCTGCTATCCGGATGCGCGCCACATGGCCGCGCTGCTGACCCCGCATCTGCGGCTGCTGCGGATGGACCGACACGGCGCGGTGGCGGACGAGACGCTGGCCGGCTGCGACGTCGTGATGCTGACCCCGGCGCGCCAGTGCCCGACGACGGTCGCGATGCCGCTGGAGCGACAGCTCGAGGTGCTCCGCGTGGCATCGGGCCGCGGCACGGTGGTGATCGAGGACGATTATGACGGCGGCCTGTTCGACGAGGGCCGCGCATCCGGCTGCCTGCGCAGCCACGACCCCCGCGTGATCCATATCGGCAGCTTCTCGAAACTCATCGCGCCCGGGCTGCGCATCGGCTACGTGGTCGCCCCCGCCCGGGTGATCGAGGAACTGCGCGCCGTGCGCCGGCTGGAGCTGCGCCATCCGCCTCTGAACAACCAGCGCACCCTGGCGAACTTCATCGCGCTGGGTCACTACCGCGCACATCGACACCGGCTGGGCAGCGTGATGGTCGAGCGCGCCCGGCTGATCGACCGGAGCCTGGCGAATGACCTGCCGGAGCTGCTGTGCCGCCGCACGCCCGGCTCGACGGGCGCCTGGCTCGAGCTCCCCTCCCACCTGACAGCCGCGGCAGTGACCGCGCGGGCACGGCGGGACGGCGTCCTGATCGAGCCCGGCGACGTGTTTTTCGCCGACCCCGGGGTGCAGAGGAGCCATCTGCGCCTGGGCTTCACGTCGATCCCAGCCGACCGCATCGAAGCCGGTATCAGCACCCTGGCCAGGCTGCTGCATGACGCCCCCAGCCGCGCAGACTCACGTGACAGGCCGCCTGCGGATCATCCCGCCCGCATCAGGACGGCCCATCCGGGGGCGTAGGGTGGACGGGCCAGGCCGGCCTCCGCCTGGAGGGCCGCGGGGGCTGGTGCGGGCGGTCGGACTCGAACCGACATATCCTTGCGAATGGCGGATTTTGAGTCCGCTGCGTCTACCGATTCCGCCACGCCCGCGCGGAAGAACTCCTATCGCGTCCCGCGCGGGCGATCAATCGGCCCAAGACGTGCTGCTCAGGGCGTGCGAATATAGTCCAGCAGGCGCGCCACCGAGGCCGCCACCGTCTCGTCGGCCGTCACCAGCCGCAGATCGGGCGTCTCGGGGGCTTCGTAGCTGCCATCGGTACCGGTGTAACCCTGGATGCGCCCGGCATTGGCGGCCGCGTAATGCCCCTTGGGATCGCGTGCGGCACAGGTGGCGGCGTCGGCGGCGACATGCACTTCGTGGAACCCCTGCCCGACGATCTCGCGGGCCAGCGCACGATGCATGCGCAGGGGCGAGATCAGCGCCACCAGCACCACCGCGCCCGCTTCCGCCAGCAGGCGCGCGACATGCGCGGTGCGACGGACGTTCTCGGTGCGGTCGGCCAGCGAGTAGCCCAGATCCTCGTTCAGCCCCCGACGCAGCAGATCGCCATCGAGCACCATCACCCGCTCGCCGCGCGCCGTCAGTGCTGCGGCCACGCCTTCGGTCACGGTGCTCTTGCCCGAGCCCGGCAGGCCGGTGAGCCAGTATACGCCGCGCGGTGCGGCGGTCGCGCCCTTGGCGAGACGCGCCTCCTCGGCATCGGCCAGCCCGGTCAGCGGTGCGGCGGCAACGATCTGTCCCGACGCATCCACCAGCACGCCGCGCCCCGACCCCTCGCCAGGCACGAAGGCGTCGAACAGCACGCTCTCGGCTGCCTGGAGCACCAGCTCGGCAAAGCCCTCCGGCGGCACCTGATCGGCCCGCGCGCCGGCCAGCGCATCGGTGTCGACCACTTCGAGGATCTCGGTGACCGTCACGTTGGTCTCGAACGTGCCCAGCCGCAGGCGCAGCGTCTCGCCCAACAGCAGCGGGGTCTGCCGCAGCCAGAACAGTCGCGTGCGCAGACGCCGTCCGCGCAGCGGCGCGGTGTGCGGATGATGCAGCAGGTCGCCGCGAGCGACCACCACATCCGGCTCCAGCAGCAGCGCCACCGACTGCCCCGCCCCGACCTCGCTCGGCGATGCATCGTGCCAGGTCGGGAAACGGGCAATGCGCGCCGTCGCCCCTGTCTTGCCGATCGCCACCGTATCGCCCACCGAGAACCGCCCCGCGTCGACGCGGCCGACGACGATGCGACCCTCCTCGCGGCGATAGACGTCCTGCACGCCCAGACGCGCCGGCTGCGCGGTGGCCGGACTCGTCGCCGGCACCGCCAGCAGCGCCTCCGTCAGGGTCGGGCCGTCATACCAGGCCAGCGCTTCGGAATGGGCGGTGATGTTGACACCCTCGCGCGCCGAGGCCGGGATCATCACCGCCGGTGCGATGTCGAGCTGTGCGAGCAGGGCGGCGATCTGCTCGCGCGCCTCGCCGATGCGCCCCTGATCGTAGTCCAGCAGGTCGGCCTTGTTCATCAGCACCACGACATGCCGCACACCGATCAGCCGCAGCAGCATCGCATGCCGACGCGTCTGCTCGCGCGCGCCCTCAGCGAGATCGACCACCAGCACCGCCGCCGACGCATCCGCCGCCCCGGTCAGCATGTTGCGGATGAACTGCCGGTGTCCCGGCGCATCGACGATCACATACTGCCGGTCACCGAGCCGGAACGGCAGCCGGGTCGAATCGATTGTCACCCCCTGGTCGCGCTCGGCCTGGAGGCTGTCGAGCAGATGCGACCATTCGATCGCCAGCCCGCGCCGCGCCGACGACGCCTTCGCCGCCTCCAGCCGACCCTCGGGGAGATTGCCGCTCTCGTGCAGCAGCCGTCCGATCAAGGTGGACTTGCCGTGATCGACATGGCCGACGATGACGATCGGCGTCGGTGCGGCGGTGATGCGTGTGTCGCTCATGATCCTGGTCCCGCTCACAGATAACCGGCGACGCGCAGCCGCTCGAACGCATCTTCGGATTCGTGGTCCATCGCCCGCCCGGCCCGCTCGGAGGTCTTCGTCGCGCGCAGTTCGGCGAGGATGTCGTCAACGGTGGCCGCGTCGCTGTCGACCGGGAAGGTGATGTCCTGGTCGCCCAGCGAGCGATAGCGCCTGCCGTTCTTCGAGAAATACAGGTCGACGACCGGAATTCCCTCACGCGCGATGTAGCGCCAGATGTCGAGCTCGGTCCACGCCAGCAGCGGATGCACGCGCACATGCGCGTCCGGATCGGCGGGCACGGCGAACTGGTCCCAGAACTCCGGCGGCTGGTTGCGCACATCCCAGTGCGAGCCGCCGCCCACGCCCGCGCCGCGCGGCGAGAACACCCGCTCCTTGGCCCGCGTCGCCTGCTCGTCGCGGCGGATGCCGGCGATCACGCCGGCGAAGCGGTGCTGCTCGATCAGGGCGGCAAGCCCTGCGGTCTTGCGCGCCGCAGAACGTGCCGCCGGCGGCAGTGACGGGTCCATCGCCTCGACCGGCGGGCAGTCGCCGATCGTCAGGTCGAGATTCCATTCCTTCGCATAGCGCGTCCGGAAATCGTACATCTCGGGAAACTTCTTGCCCGTGTCGACATGCAGCACCGGGAACGGCACCTGGCCGAGGAACGCCTTGCGCGCCAGCCAGACCATGACGTTGGAGTCCTTGCCGAGCGACCACAGCATCGCCAGCGGCTTCAGCCGGAAGGCGGCCTCGCGCAGGATCTGGATGGAGCGGGCTTCGAGTTCGTCGAGATCGTTCATCGGAAGGCTTTCGTTCGCAGGCGAGAGCAGGTCAGAGATGGATGCCGCATTCGGTCTTCAGCCGGCCGGCCCAGCGCCCGGCACGGGCATCGGCGTCGGCACCGACCGGCTCGGTACAAGGCTCGCAGCCGATCGAGCGGTAGCCCCGCGCCACCAGAGGATGGCGCGGCAACCCCCGGCGCAGCATCTCCGCCTCGATGCGTCCCTCGTCCCAGTCGGCGATCGGATTGAGCCGCAGCCGCCGGCCGACGCGCTCGACGGTCGGCAGCCCGGCGCGGGTCGCTGCCTGATGGCGCTTGCGCCCCGTGGCCCAAGCGGCAAACGGCACGAGTGCCGCGTCCATCGGCTCGACCTTGCGCAGCCGGCAGCAGGAATCGGGATCGAAATGCCACAGCGTGCCGACCGGGTCCTCCCGGTCCACGGCACCCTGGCTCGGGAGCGCCTCGCGCACCGCACGCAGGCCGAGATGGGCTGCAAGCTCGGTGCGATAAGCCAGCGTCTCCTCGAAATGGCGGCCGGTTTCGAGAAACACCACCGGCATCGCCGGATTGGCCTCCGCGGCGAGTGCGAGCAGCACCGCCGAATCCGCCCCGAACGACGACAGCACGGCCACCCTGCCCGCGCCCAGCGCGGCTTCCGCCGCGCGCAAAAGCGAGACCCCCTGGAGCCGGCCCAGACTGGCCGCCACCTGGTCCAGATCGATCAGCGCGTCGTCATCGACATCGCGTTGCATCGTGCATTCCCCGATTGATTTTCGGGTGTTTAACGCGCGCCGATCAGAATCGTAAACGTGAAATCCACGTTTCACGATGCATGTCAGATGTTATCACGCTGCATTGCGGTATAAACGCAACACCATCGTTGTTTAGGCCGATCTCAGGCCGGGGTGATGTCGCGGACCGCCATCCGCGCGAAGCGGGCCGAATTAAGCGTGTCGGCAAAGACGCCCAGCAGCTTGAGATCGTCGGCGTATTGCGCGACCTGCTCGCGCAGGGGCGCGCCGATCGGGTGGATGTCCTGCCCCTCGGCAGCCAGCATCGCGCTGACCTGATCGGCCGGCATCCCGCCCATCTGCGGCGCGAGCATCGCACCCGCCTCCTTGGGATGGCGCGCGGTCCAGCTGGCGGCATCCTGGATGGCGTGCACCAGCGCGGTGACCACGTCGAGCCGCGCGCCGAGCATCGCCTGGCTGACGCCCAGGATCGAACTCACGCGCTGGCGGAAGCTGCCGGAATCCGACGAGAGGATCTGGTTCAGATGCAGGTCGTGCTGAAGTTGCCACAGCAGCGGATCGACGCCGGCGATCGCATCGACCTCGCCCGCATTCAGCGCATCGACGAAATGCGCCGGATCGGTCTCGACCCACCGGATCTGCTGCAACGGATTCATGCCCTTGCGGCGCATCATCACCGCCAGCATCTGCACCACCGACGAGTCGCGACGCGCGACCGCGACGCGCTTGCCGTCCACATCCTCGATGCGGTGGATCGGCGAGCGCCTCGGCACCAGCAGCCGCGTGCCCCCGGCATGCAGCCCGCAGACCAGGCTGGCGCCCAGCCCGCCCTGCAGCGCCGGCAGCCAGCGCACCGCAGGCGTGATCACCGCGTCGAGACGCCCGGCGGCGAGATCGGCGAAGGCGTCGTCGCTTCGATCATGGCTTTCGAGCTGGATCAGAAGATTATACGCGGTGAAGATGCCGTTCATCTGCCCGACCGCAAGGGCGGCGAGCGGTGGCGCATGCGTGCCGGTCGACAGCCGCACCAGCTTCGGCGGACCGTTGCTGAGGGTGGCATCGGCATCGGTATCGTGATCGGGGATCGCATCGAGCACGATGCCGGTCGCCACCACCCCGGCTGTCGCCAGCCCCGCCCCGGCGGAGATCAGCAGCGCCCGCCGACCGAGCTTTCCGATCGACCGCCTGGGAGCGTCGTGAGGCGGTTTGTCTGGTTCACTCATCGCCGCGCCATCATGCCCGCAACCGCGCGACAGGGGAAATCGCGCGCCAATGAAGGCTTTGACAGATGGTCCGTCGAAGAAGGGTTTACGCCCGCCGACGAGGTCGCTATACGGAGCGCCGCGCCGATCCCTGATAGCTCAGTTGGTAGAGCAAGCGACTGTTAATCGCTCGGTCGTAGGTTCGAGTCCTACTCAGGGAGCCAGCGCCTCCTGCTCCGGCTCGCCGCATGGCTCCGACGAGGCATGCCAGCGATACGGACCGACATGGCACAGGTTCAGGCGCATATGGTGCATGCCGAACGTGGCCAGTCCGGCCACCATCACCAGCGCAATCAGGGCACGGGCTTGATACATGGTCCGGATCATACGCCTGCCTGACAGCGATTTCACGACAAACCGGCAGCACGGACACACGATACCCGTTCACGCATCCGTGTCCGACCGCTCCCGCGCGAGCAGGCGCCGCTTGCGCTCCACGCCCCAGCGATAACCGCCCAACGCCCCATCGCCGCGCACGACGCGGTGACACGGCACCACCACCGCCAGCCGGTTCGCGGCACAGGCGCCGGCCACCGCACGCGCCGCCTCGGGACGTCCGATCGTCGTCGCGAGGTCGGCGTAGCTGACCGGGCGGCCCGGCGAAATTCCGCGCAATGCGGTCCAGACACGGTGCTGGAAGGCGGTGCCGCGGATGTCCAGCGGCAGCGCCGCGCCCCCCGCGCCGTCGATCGCACCGATCACCGCCTGCAGGGTGGCGGCATCCTCCGGCAGCGGCTCGACCCAGCGCGCCTCGGCAAAATCGGTCATCATGCGGACACGCAGCGCGTCCGGATCGTCGCCCAGCGCGATCGCGGCGATGCCGCGGTGGCTGAACGCCACCAGAACATGGCCCAGCCCGGACCGCGCGGGGGCCAGACGCAGCACCTCGCCGGCGCCGAAGCGTCTGTAGTGCTCCGGCGTCATGCCCAGCGCGGCCATCGCCTCGGCATAGAACCGGCTCAGCGCCCCGAACCCCGCCTCGAACGCGGCATCGGCCACCCGCCCCGCGCCGGGCAGGGCGGCGCGCAGCCGTGCGGCACGCAGACCCGCCGCATAAGCCCGCGGCGACAGCCCCGTGTGGCGCCGGAAGGCGGCGCGCAGGCGGACGGGGGAGAGGCCGGCCACGGCCGCCAGCGTGGCCAGCGTGACATGCCCCTCGGCCGCCTCGAGATGCCGGCAGGCGGCCATCACCGCCCCGGCCTCCGGGTCGGCGCCCTCCCCGTCCGGCCGGCAGCGCAGGCAGGCACGGCAGCCGCTGGCACGGGCGGATGCGAGGCTGTCATGCAGGCGCACATTCTCCCTCCTGGGCAGGCGCGAGGCACAGGAGGGCCGGCAGTAGATGCCGGTGGTCAGCACGCTGTACCAGAACGTACCGTCGGCGGCGCGATCGCGCGTCAGGATGGCCTGCCAGCGCGGATCGGTGTCGAGACTGTCGTGGGGCGGGGCGATCGTGTTCATGCCGGTCATCCTCGCTCGCCGCGCCTCCGCCGCGCATCCTGCCTGCGACGATGCAATTCGAGATCGCTCCCGCTTGGCAAGTGCGGCGCGATCGGAGACAACGTCGCGATGGAGCACCCCCCGCCCGCACCGATCACCGGCATCGACACCTTCGCCGCCCTCGACATCCGCGTCGGCACCATCGCCGATGCGCGTCCGTTTCCCGAGGCCCGCAAGCCGGCCATCCAGCTCTGGATCGATTTCGGACCCGCAATCGGCATCCGCAAATCCTCCGCCCAGATCACCCGCCACTACACGCCCGACCAGCTCATCGGCCGGCAGGTGCTGGCGGTGGTCAATTTCCCGCCCCGCCAGATCGGCCCGTTCACCTCCGAGGTGCTCACCCTCGGCGTGCCGGATTCGTCCGGCGAGGTGGTGCTGATCCGGCCCGATCATCCCGTCTCCGACGGAGGAAGGTTGTTCTGATGGCCGTCGCCTATGCCACCGTCACCTGGGACCAGCTCCATCGCGACGCGCGGCTGCTCGCCGAGCAGCTCATCCCGCTGGGCCCGTTCCGCGGCATCGTCGCCGTCACCCGCGGCGGTCTGATCCCGGCGGCGATCATCGGTCGCGAGATCGACTGCCGGCTGATCGAGAGCATTTCCGTCGTCACCTATGACGAAGAGCAGATCGGCAAGCCGAAGGTGATCAAGCCTCCGACCGCCGCGGGCGATGGCGAGGGATTCCTCATCATCGACGACCTCGTCGATTCCGGCGTCACCGCGCGCGAGGTGCGCGCGCTGCTGCCGAAAGCCTATTTCGCCTGTCTCTACGCCAAGCCGTCCGGGCGTCCGCTGACCGACAGGTTCGTCGTCGAGGTGCCGCAGGACACCTGGATCCTGTTTCCGTGGGATACTGCTCCGCTGTTCGTCCCGCCCCTGGCCCGCAAGGGCGCCGAGAGCGCGCAATAGCTTGCGCGGCTTGCGGGCCCGCCTTAGGGTCCGCACCGGTTCGGGGCGTGGCGCAGCCTGGTAGCGCGCCTGTTTTGGGAACAGGAGGCCGCCGGTTCGAGTCCGGCCGCCCCGACCAGTGTGAGAGGGAATCGGCATCGATGCGGGCACGGATCTATCGGCAGCCGAAAACGGCGATGCAGTCCGGCCAGGCGAACACCGGTGAGTGGGTGCTCGAATGGGGCCAGTCCGCACCGCGCCATCTCGACCCGCTGATGGGCTGGACCGGCAGCACCGATACCCGCAGCCAGGTCAGGCTGTTCTTCGTCGAGCAGGCGCAGGCCATTGCCTATGCCGAACGCGAAGGCTTGGCCTACGATCTCGAACGACCGACGCCGAAGCGGTTCGTCCCCAAGGTCTATTCCGACAATTTCGCCCCCGGGCGCCGTCAGAACTGGACCCACTGATCCCGCCTGCCCCCGGTTTGCGCCCTTAGCTCAGATGGATAGAGCATCAGCCTTCTAAGCTGGCGGTCGCTGGTTCGAATCCAGCAGGGCGTGCCACCGCTTGCTCAGGTCAGGAACGCCTTGCCGGCGAACCACAGAGGCACCAGCAGCGCCTGCAGCATCGCGAAGACGGTGATCGCCGGCCAGACGAACGCGCGGGGCACGCGGGCGAGCCCCACGGCGATCACGACCATCATCATCGGATTGGCGAACATGTAGCGCTGGATCGATTCCAGCCCGGAGCTGCCGGACACCCACCAGATCGCGAACAGCAGCACCGCCTCGAGCCAGCAGCCCAGAGCCAGCGCCAGCAATACGCCGAGGCCGCCGGCAATCCCCTCCAGAGCCACATACCGCGCGCTCCGGTCCGAACGGTCGAGAAAATTGTGCACCGTGAGGTCGTCGAATCTGAAGGCACGCAGGATGTTGCCGATCGGATCGTCCATGCGACGGTGCCAGCCGGATTCCACATGCACGAAGGCCAGCGCGTCACCCGCATGCACATGCAGGTAGATCATGTAGGACAGCAGCCCGATCGTGCCGAGCGCGGCGAACGCAGCGATCCGCAGCGACTCGCGCAACCTCGCCTGATCGGCGGCCGCGCGGCGGCGCAGCACCGGCCACCACAGACCCAGCCAGCCGGACACCGCCACGATCGCGACCAGCAGCGAGGCGGTCGGCCGGCATGCGGTAAACACCGCCGCGCACAGCCCGGCCGCGAGCACGCGACGTTCGGCGAACAGCGCGATCACCGCAGCGGCCAGAAGGCCGAACAGCGCCTCGGAATAGGGCACGCGAAAATACAGGGTCGTCGGCAGCGTCATGAACACCGCCACCGTCAGCCATGGATCGCGCACGCCGTAGCGGCGGCGCATGTAGCCGACGCAGATCACGGTCATCACCACCAGGGCGGCGTTGTTGAGGATCAGGGAGGCGGCGACAAAGGGCTGATGCAGCAGATGACTGACGCCGAGCGCCGCCAGCGGAAACAGCGGAAAGAACGCCCATGACGCCTGCCCGTCGTGATTGAGCGCCCCGGCTGGTGGATAACCGAGATCGAAGATTCCGTGATACCAGCCGCAATCCCACTGGCAGGCCACCGAAGTCAGCCCCTCGGTGCCACGCGAGGCGAGCCAGTAATACCCCATGACCAGCAGATCGAAGCCGAGAGCATAGAGCAGCACCGGCAGCACGCGGACAACAGAAGGCATGCTGCGACGACTTTCCGGCAGGCGATCGAGGCGCTCTCGGTAACATCGGCGTCATGCCGGCGCAAGCAACACGACAGCGACGAACCGACACCTGCGACATCGGCCCATCACGGGTCCAGGGCAACGATTGCGTCCTTCGCCATCCTCCCCGGCCGAACAACGAAACGCCCGGAACCTTGCGGTCCCGGGCGCCCGTCGCTCCCCTCTTGTCGGGATATGCGGTCGTTCAGGCGACCTTGAGCTTGGCGCGCGCCAGCGCTTCTTCCCAGCCGGCGACCAGCGTCTTGCGCAGGGCGGGGTCCATCTTCGGCTCGAAGCGCGAGGCCTCGGTCCAGGACTTGGCGATGTCGGCAGTATCGGACCACACACCGGTCGCGAGACCGGCAAGGAAGGCCGCGCCCCGCGCGGTCGATTCCAGATCGGCCGGGCGCGACACGGGGGCTTCGAGCATGTCGGCGAGGAACTGGCAGAACCAGTCATTCGCCGCCATGCCGCCATCGACGCGAACGCCGGTGGTCTTGCCGCCGCCGTCCTGGCTGATGGCCTTCGCCAGATCGAGCGTCTGGTAGGCGACGGATTCGAGGGCGGCGCGGGCGATATGCGCCGCACCGCTGCCGAGTGTGAGGCCGCAGATCAGGCCGCGCGCATCCGGATCCCAGTGCGGCGCACCGAGGCCGACGAAGCCCGGCACCATGTAGACGCCGTGGCTGTCGGGCACCCGGGTGGCCATCGAATCGGTCTCCGAGGCGCGTGCGATCAGGCCGACGCCGTCGCGCAGCCACTTGATCGCCGCACCGGCGACGAAGATCGCTCCTTCGAGCGCGTAGGTGGTCTTGCCGCCGAGCCGGTAGGCAATGGTGGTCAGCATCCGGTTCTCGGACTTGACCGCTTCCTCACCGGTGTTGAACAGCATGAAACACCCGGTCCCGTAGGTGGACTTCACATTGCCCTTCTCGAAGCAGGCCTGGCCGACGAGGGCCGCCTGCTGATCGCCCGCCATGCCGGCGATCGGGATCGACTTGCCGAACAGCTTCGGATCGGTCTCGCCATAGATTTCGGAGTTGCTCTTGATCTCGGGCAGCACCGAACGCGGGATGCCGAAGATCTTGAGCAGTTCGTCGTCCCACTCGCCGGTATGGATGTTCATCAACTGCGTGCGCGAGGCGTTGGTGGCGTCGGTGGCGTGCACCTTCCCACCCGTCAGACGCCACAGCAGGAAGCTGTCGATGGTGCCGAAGGCGAGCTTGCCGGCTTCGGCGCGAGCGCGCACGCCGCTCACCTCGTCAAGGATCCAGCGCAGCTTGGAGGCGGAGAAATACGGGTCGATCAGCAGCCCCGTCTTGCTCTGGATCGTCCCCTCGGTGCCGTCCGCGCGCAGCTTGTCGCAGAAGCGCGCGGTGCGGCGGTCCTGCCAGACGATCGCGTTGTAGACCGGTTCGCCGGTCTCGCGGTCCCACAGCACCACCGTCTCGCGCTGGTTGGTGATGCCGATGCCGGTGATGTCGCCGGCGCCGACCTTGGCTTTCTCCAGCGTATCCTTCGCCGTGGTGACGGCATCGCGCCAGATGTCCTCGGCATTGTGCTCGACCCAGCCGCGATCGGGATAATGCTGCTCGAACTCGTTGCGCTCGGTGGCGATCGCTTCGGCGTTCCCGTCATAGACGATCGAGCGCGTCGAGGTCGTGCCCTGATCGATGGCGAGAATGTATTTCTTCGTGCTCATGACGAATGGTCTTCCTCGTTGAAGTCGGGCTCAGGCGACGCGGTCGACGGGCGGCACCACGGCATCGGCCGCGATGCGCTGCGGCATCCCGGCCGCGACCCGCTTGGGCAGGAACGGGCGCACGGCGAACTGGTAGATGGCCGCACCGATCGGGCCACCGATCAGCGGTGCGACGATCGGCACCCAGAAGTAGTTGAGCTTGCCGGGAATCGCACCGGTCCCCCATCCGGCAAAGAAGCAGAACAGGCGCGGGCCGAAATCGCGCGCCGGGTTGATCGCCCAGGCTTCGAGGAAGCCGGCCGAGGCACCGATCGCCGCGACCAGCAGGCCGATGATCAGCGCGCCGGAATTGGCCATCGGCGCAGCCTCGTTGTACTGCTCGGTGATCGCGAAAATGCCGAGCACGAGAAACGCGGTCAGGATGATCTCGTCGGTGAAGGCGTGCATCGGCGTGATGAACGGACCCGGGCTGGTGAAGAACATGCCCGCCGCGCCGGCATCGAGATCGCGTGCGAAATGGTGCACGGCGTTGAAATGATCGATGACCGGCACATAGAGCGCATAGACGATCGCCGCGCCGATGAAACCGCCGATGATCTGCGCAACCCAGTAGGGCAGCACCTTCTTCCATGAGAAATCACGGAACAGCGCCAGTGCGAGCGTGACCGCCGGATTGGCGTGGCAGCCCGACACCGAACCGGTGACATAGATCGCGATGGTGACCGCCAGCCCCCAGGTAATGCACACGCCCCAGTAGGCGTTGGCATAGGGATTGATGGGCGGATCGTAGAGGACGATCATGCCGGCGACACTGTCGCCGATCAGGATGATGATGGCGACCGCGATGATTTCCGCGATCAGCTCCCCGATGATTGCTTTTCTTGCTTCCATTGTGACGTTTCCTGTCCCAGCCCCTCAGGGGACGGTTGTTGGTGACACTCAGTTCGTCGCGGCGACAGGCTCCGATGCGGTCTGTTGGGCGAGCATCGTCTCGATCGCGGCACCGATCCGCTCGATCTGTGCGGGCTTGAGCCGGATCCCGATCCGGCTGCGGCGCCACACGGCATCCTCGGCGCGACGAACCCACTCGTGACGCACCAGGAATTTCAGTTCGGCCTCCGTGAAGTCGGCCCCGTACAGCTCGCCGAGATCCGACATCGACCTGGCATCGCCAAGGATGTCGAACGCTTCGGTGCCGTACGCACGCAGCAGCCGGTCGGAATGATCGGCGCTGAGAAAAGGATATTGCCTGCGCAGCCGCGCGAGCAGCGCCGGCGCCCCGTCGATCGGGAAATCGCCGCCCGGCAGCTTGGAGTCTCCGGTCCAGCCGGGCTGGCGCGTCGCGGCCTTGGGCAGCAGCGGCACCAGATGCTCCAGCGCATGCTCGGCGAGACGGCGATAGGTGGTCAGCTTGCCGCCATAGACCGACAGCAGCGGCGCGCGACCGCCTTCGCTGTCGAGCTTGAGCACGTAGTCGCGCGTCGCCGCCTGGGCGGCACCCACGCCGCTCTCGTCATAGAGCGGGCGCACACCGGAATAGGTCCACACCACATCCTTCGGCGTGATCGGCGTCTTGAGATAATCCGAAGCCGAGCGGCACAGATACGCGATCTCGTCATCGGTCGCACGCACATCCGCCGGATCGCCGCTGTAATCGCGATCGGTGGTGCCGATCAGCGTGTAATGCTGCTCGTAGGGAATGACGAAAAAGATGCGCTTGTCGGCATTCTGGAAGATGTAGCAGCGGTCGTGCTCGTAAAGGCGCGGCACCACGATGTGGCTGCCCTGCACCAGGCGGACCGGAGAATGGGTGTTGGCGTGGAAAGCGTTCTGCGCCACCGCGCCGACCCAGGGGCCGGCGGCATTGACCAGGCTGCGCGCGCGGATGGTGTGGCGCCCGCCCTGCTCGCTGTCGACATCGACCACCCACAGCCCGCCCTCATGCCGCGCGTTGACGCAGCGCGTGCGGGTCTCGATCACCGCGCCGAGACGCTGTGCATCGCGGGCATTGAGCACCACCATGCGTGAATCCTGCACCCAGCAATCGGAATATTCGAAGCCGAGCCCGAACTCGTCCTTCAGCGGACCGCCGACCACATCCTCATGCAGGCGCACGGTGCGCGTCGCCGGCAGACGCTTGCGGCCGCCGATATGGTCGTAGAGGAACAGCCCCAGACGCAGCATCCAGGCGGGTCGCAACTTCTTGTGGTAAGGCAGCACGAAACGCAGCGGCCAGATGATGTGCGGCGCGATGCCCCACAGCACCTCACGCTCCTGCAGCGCCTCGCGCACCAGCCGGAACTCGTAATATTCGAGATAGCGGAGTCCGCCATGAATCAGCTTGGTCGCGGCCGACGAGGTCCCGGAGGCGAGGTCGTTCTGTTCACACAGATAGACGCTCCAGCCACGTCCGGCCGCATCGCGCGCGATGCCGCAACCATTGACGCCGCCGCCGATGATCGCGATGTCGAAAATGCGCTCGTCGGCGCCCTGGTCCGGCCCGCCGGCAGCGATCGCCGGACTGCTGTGATCGGCCATGCCTGTCACCCTGATCGTTTCTTCCCCGGATGACGATGGCACGGCGCGAACGAATGTTCAAGCGAGCACTTCGACCACTTCCACCTTGCTGTCACGGCACAGGGCGGCGGCGCGCGGGGTCGGCAGCCGGTCGGTGACGAACAGGTCGATCTCCGCCAGCCGTGCGATACGGATCGGCGCGCGCCGGGCGAACTTGCCGGCATCGGCGACCAGCATCACCCGCCGTGCGTTCTCGATGATCGCGCGGCTGACCTGCACCTCGCGCACGTCGTAATCGAGCAGCACCCCTTCCTCGTCGATCGCCGAGGTACCGATCACCGCCAGATCCATCTTGAAGCCGGCCATCGCGGCCGCCGCCGCCTGGCCCACGATGCCGCCGTCGGAGCTGCGCATCGAACCGCCGGCCATGATCACCTTGATCTCCGGATTGGCGTAGAGCGTGCCGGCCACGTTGAAATTATTGGTGACCACCAGCAGCCCGGTATGGCGCGCCAGCGCACGCGCCACCGCCTCGGTGGTGGTGCCGAGATTGATGAACAGCGAGCTGCCCTGCTCGATCATCGAGGCGGCCACCGCACCGATGCGTTCCTTGGCCTCGGAGGCGGTGCCCTTGCGGGTCTCGTAGGCGAGATTCTCGATCCCGGAGGCGACGACCGCGCCACCATGCACCCGGGTCAGCCGCCTTGCGGCGGCCAGCTCGTTGAGGTCGCGGCGGATGGTCTGCGGGGTGACGGCGAAGCGCTCGGCCAGTTCCTCGACCGCGATGCGGCCATCGGCGCTGATCAGTTCGAGGATCGATTCCTGTCGGGCATTCGAATTGCGTGGGCTGACAAGCCGGCTTCTGGCCATGGTGCCGATCTTTTCTGAGCAAATGTTCGTACGAACGTCATGCCGAACATCAAGGAAGTGTTTGTGTCAGGATACGTTCGATTGCGTGACGATTTCCAGCACCTCCGCGCCGTAGCGTTCGAGTTTCGATGCGCCGACGCCGCGGATCTCCGCCAGCCGGGCGCGGTCGGCCGGCCGCTCGGCGGCGATCTCGCGCAGCGTGGCGTCATTGAAGATGACGTAAGGGGGCACCGACTGCGCCTTGGCCTGCTCCATGCGCCAGGCCCGCAGCCGGTCGAACAGCGACTGTGCGCCGGGGTCGAGCAGGGTCGGTTCCGCGACCGGCCGCGAGCTGCGGGCCGCCTTGTCGGTCGCCACCACCGGGTCCTCGCGCAGCAGCACCGGCGCCTCGCCGCGCAGGATCGGCCGTGCGACCGGCTCGTGCAGGCTCAGCGTGGCATACTCGCCGCCGGTCCGCAGCGCATCGCGGGCGATGAGCTGGCGGATCACCGAACGCCAGAAGCCCTTTGCCTGGTCACGGCCGATGCCGAACAGCGCGAGGCGGTCATGGCCGTGGCGGCGCACCATCTCGCTGTCCTCGCCGCGCAGCACGCTCACGATGTGCAGCGCACCGAAGCGCTGGCCGGTGCGGTAGATCGCCGACAGCACCTTGCGCGCCGCCTCGGTGCCGTCGAACGTCGCCACCGGCCGGGTGCAGTTGTCGCAATGGCCGCAATCGACCGCCAGCGTTTCGCCGAAACACGCCAGCAGCGCGCGGGTGCGGCAGGCGGTGGTCTCGGTCAGCGCGATCATCGATTCGAGCCGCTGCGCGCTGACCCGCTTCTGCTGCTCGGGCGCGCCCGACTGCTCCAGCCAGAACCGGGCCCGCGAGATGTCCTCGCCACCATGCAGCAGCAGCGTGTCGGCCGGCTCTCCATCACGTCCGGCGCGGCCGATCTGCTGGTAGTAGCCCTCCGGGCTGTCCGGCATGTCGAGATGCACGACGAAACGCACGTCCGGCCGGTCGATGCCCATGCCGAAGGCGATGGTGGCGACGATCACCATCTCCTCGCCGGAGCGGAACCGGCGCAGCGCGGAGCGTTTCTGCTCGGGGGTGAGCCCGGCATGGAACGCCACCGCCGGCACCCCGCGCCCGGCCAGCGCGGTGGCGATACGTTCGGTCTTGGCCCGGCTGCCGCAGTACAGGATCCCCGCCTGCCCGCGCCGCGCCTCCAGCCAGGCAGTGAGCTGGCCCAGTTCGGAGCCCTTGGGCTGCGCCGAGACGAACAGGTTCGGCCGATGGAACGAGGTCGCGAACACTTCCGCGTCCGCAAGCCCCAGGGCGGCGAGAATATCGGTGCGCGTGCGCGGATCGGCGGTGGCGGTCAGCGCGATTCGCGGCACGCCGGGCAGCATGTCGCCCAGCGAGACCAGCGCACGGTATTCGGGTCGGAATTCATGCCCCCAGGCGGAGACGCAATGCGCCTCGTCGATCGCCACCAGCGCGAGGTCGAGCTTTGCCAGACGCGGCAGCATGCCCGGCGAAAGCAGCCGCTCCGGCGAGATGTAGAGCAGGTCGAGCCGGCCGCGATCGAGCGCATAGCCGACCGCGTCCGCCTCGTCGTAGCCGAGCTCCGAATGCAGGGCGGCCGCCGCGATACCGAGCTGCCGCAGGGCGGCGACCTGGTCATCCATCAGCGCGATCAGCGGCGACACCACGATCGCCATGCCGGGACGGCACAAGGCGGGGATCTGGTAGCACAGGCTCTTGCCGCCGCCGGTCGGCATCAGCACCAGCGCATCGCCACCGGCCATCACCCGCTCGATCGCCGCCGCCTGCACCAGCCGGAAGCTCTCGTAACCGAATACGCTCGACAGCACCTCGAGCGGTGCGCGCCCTGCGAGATGTCCGGCCGGCCAGCGCGTCGTCTGCTCAGGCGCGACCGGCGTGTCGTGCGCCTCGTCGTCTCCCAAAGCGCCAGACTCCATTTCCAGCCGCCAAGCGTCCGGATCGGCGTCGGCGCCGAAATCCATGTCCTCCGGAGGCGACATGCGTCCGGTCCCGGTAAGGAGGCCTACGGCGCGGCGCCGATGGTGATCTCGACGCGACGCGCGCCGACGGTCGGGGTCTCGTTGCTCGGCGGACGCGGCTGGGTGACGATCCGGGCCGGATCGACACCGTCGATGCGCAGTGTCGCCGAGACGATGGCGATGCGGCTGCCGACCAGCGCCTCCTCGGCGTCACGGCTGCCATTGGCGGCGGCGTAGCCCGCCACGGTCACCGGCGAGGCCGGATAGCCCGCGGCAGCGGTCGCGGCCGCACGGATCACGCGATCGGCGGCGGTGTCGATTCCGGCCGAGCCCTTGGAGAAGAACACAACGTAGCGCCGGCCCGGCCCGTCATCGGCGCAGCCGGCCAGCATCGTGCCGGAGAAGACCGTAAGACCAAACAGCATTGCCCAGCGACGCATCGAACCCATCCCAGCTCAGGCCGGAGGCGCCCCGATCCGGGTCAGGACCCGGCCGGCACGACTCGCACCACGCACGCCGGACGGCGCGCCATGACTGAGGTCAGTGCCAACAAGCGCAGCGTCGCGTCAATGGCCCGAGCGCCCCTGCGCGGGCCTGCGACGCTCATCCCGCCGCCGCTGTGGCGCGGCCGCCGACCAGCCGCCAGATGCGGTCAAGTCGCTCGACGCCGAGCAGGCGATGGGTGATCAGCACCACCGTACGGTCATCGGCGACCGTATTGAGGGTCTCGAGGAAGGCGCGCTCGGTGTCGATGTCGAGCCCGGCGCAGGGCTCGTCGAGGATCAGGACCGGCGCGCGCGACAACAGCACCCGCGCCAGCGCGATGCGTCGCTGCTGGCCGCCGGACAGGCCCGCCCCGGCCTCGCCCAGCCAGGTGTCGAGCCCGTCCGGCAGACCGCGCACCACCTCTGCGATGCCGGCCTGTTCGAGTGCCGTCCACAGCTCCGCCTCGTCCGCCTCCGCACGCTGGAGCCGCAGATTGGCGGCGATGGTGTCGGAGAACAGATGGGTCGTCTGGCCGAGCCAGGCGAAGCGCGACCGCAGATCCGCGGCGGCCAGCGCCGAGACCGGCACGCCACCGAGCCGCACCTGCCCCGATTGCGGTTCGGCCAGGCGCAGGGCGAGTGCCGCGAGCGAGGACTTGCCCGACCCGGACGGACCCAGGATCGCCACGCGCCGCCCGGCGGGGATGTCGAGGCTCAGGCCATCGAACACGGCAGGGCGGTCGGCAGCCCAGGTGAAGCCCACCTGGTCGAAGCTGAGCGCGTGGCCGGGAGGCAGCGACACCGGCACGGCGGGATCGGGGGCGGCCTCCGGCAGGCTGGCGGCCTCGATCACCCGCCCGGCGGCAGACGCCATCTGACCGGCCATCACGCCGGCGCGCGGCAGGCCGGAGACCGGCTCGAAGGCGGCGATGGCGACGAACACCATCGCGATCGCCGCCAGCGGGGGCACCGCGAACGGCGCCCAGCCGACGGCCGCCGCCAGCAGGCAGAGCAGGATCGCCTGACCGCACAGGAAGGCCGCCAGCCCGGCCGCCGCGAGCCGCGCCGACAGCCCGGCCTGGGCGGCGAACAGCGCGGATTCGCGCGACTGAGCCATGGCCCGCATGCGCCCCTCGGCGCCGAACACGCGGATCTCGCGCAGGCCGACGATCACGTCGAGCACGGCGACACGCAGGGCGGCGACGGTCTCGTTGAGCACCGGGCCGGCATGCAGCCCGGCACGGGCGGCCAGCACCGGCCCGACCACCGCGGCTGCGACGAACAGCAGCGCGATCGCCGCCACCAGCGCCGCCGGTACGCCGGGGATCGCCACCAGGGTGGCGACCAGCACCACGAAACTCAGCAGCGCCACCCCCGCCGGCACGACCAGCCGCAGATACAGCCCGTCGAGCACGTCGACATCCCCGACCAGGCGCGACAGCAGATCGCCGGAGCGCAGGAAGCCCAAGCCTCCCGCCGCACTGCGCGCGATGCCGGCGAATAGCCACACCCGCAGCCCGGCGAGTGCGCGGAAGGTCGCCGAATGGGTGACCAGCCGCTCGGCGTAGCGCAGCACGATCCGCGCCAGCCCGGTCAGCCGCATTAGCGCCGGTGTCGCCAGCAGCACGGCGAGGGCGGCGATATCGTGCGACGGCGCATGACCCTCCGAGGCCACCACCAGCCCGGCCAGATGGGTGCCGGCCCCCGACATCACCGCCAGCCCGGCAAGTCCGGCGGCCAGGGCGACGACGAGCCCCGCCGCCATCAGCGGCCATTGCGGCCGCCACAACAGCACGATCCGGTGCAGCGGCGCCCAGCCGGTCTTCGTCTGTTGCACCATCATGCCACCTGCGGCCGCGTCCGCGGCGCCAGATCGATGCGGCGGCCGGAGAAGGCATGCACGGCCTGGCTGTGCCCGACCAGGATCACGGTACGGTTGATTGCCAGGCGCTGCAGGCAGCGCAGGATATGCGCCTCGGTCACCGGATCGAGATGCGCGGTCGGCTCGTCGAGCAGCAGCAGCGGTGCGTTCTTGAGGAAGGCACGCGCGATCGCCACACGCTGCGCCTGTCCGCCGGACAGCCCGAACCCGCCCTCGCCGATCGGGGTCGCGAGCCCGCGCGGCAGGCTGGCGACCACCTCCGCGAGTCCCGAATCACGTACCGCCGCCTCGAGCTCCGCCTCGCTCGCCTCGGGCCGGGCGAAGCGGATGTTGTCGCCGAGACTGCCGGCGAACAGCACCGGCCCCTGGCCGATCCAGGAGGTCATCCGCGCCAGCGCCTCCGGCACGATGCTCTCGATCGGCGCACCGTTGAGCGTGATCCGCCCCGATTGCGGCCGGATGAACCCCAGCAGCAGTTCGATGACGGTCGATTTTCCCGCCCCCGACGGTCCGGCGACGATCAGCGTCTCGCCATGCGGCACCCGGAAGCTCAGGCCGTCGAGTACCGGCGGCCGGTGCGCCGACCAGCCGAAACGAACGTCCTCGAACGCCACCGTCACCCCATGCGCCTGCACGGTGCGGATCGCCGGCGGCATATGCTCGCCGCCCTCGGGCAGCACGACGGCGTCCGGCGGCGCCGGCAGCCCGACCAGGGTCTCGGCCGCGGCCGAGGCGTGCATGCGGTCCTGATAGGCAAGCGCGAAGGCGCGCAGCGGAGCGAAGAACTCGCTCACCAGCAGCAGCGCGAACAGCGAGCGGGCGACGCCGAGCGGCGTGGCGGGGGCGGCACCGGCCCGTGTCAGCGCCGCGCCGTCATGCAGCGCGATCGCCACCAGCGCAGCGACCATGGCGAGATCGAGCGCCGCCGAGGAAAGGAACGCCACGCGCAGCACACGCAGTGTCCGACGACGCAGCTCGGCAGCCGCGATGCCAAGGGCGCGGGCCTCATCCGCGGCGCGGCCGGCGAGCACGATGGTGGAAACGCCGCGCATGCGGTCGAGGAACCGCGCCTGGAGCCGCGACAACGCCACGAACTGACGGGCTGCCGCCCGCGCCGCGCCGATTCCGAACACCGCCTGGCTGAACGGCACGCAGATCCCGGCAATCAGCAGCACCAGCGCCGCATAGGGCTGCGCGGCGAGTGCCGCCAGCAGCACCAGCAGCGGTCCGAGCAAGGCCAGGCTGGCCGCGGGCACCCAGCGGGCGAACAACCCGTCCAGCGCCTCGATGCGATCGACGGCGAGCGCGGCGAGCTCGCCGCTGGCATGGCCGCGCAGCAATGCCGGTCCCTGCGCCAGCAGCCCGCCCAGCAATATCCCGCGCAGGCGGCGGCGGCCCGCCCGGCCCGCCGCCGCGGCGCGCCGCTCGGCGAGCATCAGGGCGAGGCCGCGCAGCAGCCCGAGCATGGCAAAGGCCAGCAGCCAGACGCGGACATCGCGCGCGTGCACGCCGCCGAGCGCGTCGGCCAGCAGGACCGCCACGCACCAGGCCTGCGCGATGGCGAGTGCGACGGAGAGAGTCTGCAGGGCGATGGCCGGCAGGGCCACGCGCCGGCCCAGGCGGGACTGCGTGGCGATCCAGCGTCGCGTGGCGGCACGACCGGTGGCGGGAGCACCCGGCGAAACATCGGGCGCGGGGGAAGGCGAGCGGTCCGCAGAAGGTCGGTCGATCATGCGGGCAGCATCCTAGAACCATCCGCGCCGGAAAATCACCCTCCCCCCGGCCTCAGAGCCTGACCCCCTGCGAGGCGAGGTGGCGCGGGATGTCGACCGTGTAGGTGGTGCCCTGGTCCTGCACGACGTCGAGCGTGGCGCCGAGCTGGCGGGCGAAGCCGCGGATCAGCTGTATGCCCAGCCCGTCGCGCACGCCGCTCTCCGTCTCGGCGCGCCCCTCGGGAAAGCCGATGCCGTCATCGGCGATGACCAGCCGCAGGCGCTCGATGCCATCGGGTGCCGCTTCGGCACCGATTTCCGTCAGGCTGAGGGCGATGCGGCCGCTGCGCCCGGGTGGGAAGGCATATTTGACCGCATTGCTGACCGCCTCGGTGATGATGAGCGCGATCGGCACGGCCTGGTCCGCAGGCATTTCGATGTCGGGCACCGCGACCTCGAGCCGGATGCGGCCGCCCGTCGCCCGCCCGGCGCGTTCCCGCGTCACGCCCGCGACGCGCTCTCCCGTCTCGCCTGCGACGTGCTCGCCCGTCGCGCCCACCGCGCGCTCGCCCGTCGCGCCCACCGCGCGCTCGCCCGTCGCGCCTACGGCGCGCTCGCCCATCGCCTGGAACAGCTGCGCGCAGAGTTCCTCGATGAAGCCGCGCAGGCCCATCGTCTCCGGCTCGCCCTCCTGGTACAGATGCCGGTGCAGGGTGGCGAGCGCGCGGACCCGGTCGCGGGCGGAGGCGAATTCGGCCTTCGAGTCGGGCTGCTTGATGCGGTTGGCCTGAAGATTGAGCAGCGAGGCGATGATCTGGAGATTGTTCTTCACCCGGTGATGAATCTCCTTGATCAGCAGACCCTGCCTGACCTCGGCTGCGGCCAGCTCCGCCTCGTGACGCGTCAGCGCCTCGGTCGCCGAGCCGAAGGCCTCCCACAGGCGGCGCAATTCGGCCGGCATCAGCGCGATCCGGCTGCGCTGGAATGCGCCCCCGTGCCGCCAGCGGTCGACCGCCCGGGTCAGCTCGTCGATCGGGGCCACGATGGCGAGATTGGCCGCGACCACCACCAGCAACAGGGCCGCGCCAAGGATCAGCACGATCTCGATCACGCGCAGGAAGAACGCCGCCAGCGCCTGCGCGTCGCTGGTGCCCGGCAGGGTCACGACCAGCAGGTCGACCCCATTGGCGATACGACCGGAGGCATAATCCTGCTGCTGCGACGACACACCCTCGGTCGTCACCGCGTCACGGCTGGGCCACATGGTCGCCGGCGGCGGTGCCCAGCCGCAATCGCCGCATAAGGCGCGCACCTCGCCATCGGCGAAGCGCATCCACACCCTCGTGCGGCCGCCATCGATCCCCAGGACACGCTGATGCGGCCCCGGGCCGCTGGCGCTCCACCAGCCGATCTCGATCTGGGCGACGAGCAACCCCGGGCCGGCCGCCTGCTCGACGGCTTCTGCCGGGCGGGAGACGATGTCCAGGGTCAATGGCTGCACGTCCGCGGGCAGGATCGCCATCTGACCGGCCGGGGGCAAGGCGATGGCGGTCAGGCCCGGATCGGCGGCCATGCCATGCGACGCCTCCGAACACAGGATGCCGTGATGATTGTCGAGGATCGACAGACGTGTGCTTCTCAGCACGTCGAGGCTGACGACGAACCGCAGCATGTCGGCACAGCCACTGTCGGACATGGTCTTCTGGCGCTCGGCGAGCCGGTCGAGAACGTTGGTTGCGACCTCGATCTGGGTTCGGCTGCGCTCGATGATATGGTCACGCAGGTCGCGCGTCTGCACGACGTTGTGCATCCGGACGGCACCGTAATTCTGCCACGCGGTGACCGCGCTGAGCGCCGCCATCGGCAGCGTGGCCAGCAGGATGATGACCAGCATCCGCTCGTTGACGCCGCCGAACAGCCACCTGCCCCGCGCGGGCCGACGCCGCGGCGGCGCGGTGTGCGCTCCCGTCATCCCGCCTGCTTCATCGACGGCTGGCGTGGCTCGGATCGTCGGCGCCACCTTCGGCGGTACCGCCACCGTCGCGATCCTCCTCGATCAGGCGCAGCAGTTCCTCGGGTACGGGTTCGCTGGCAATGCCATCGAACAGGCTGTGCAGGCCCCGGTTGAGCCACAGGTCGAACGCACGCCCGCTTGCCCCTCCGCCCGGAGCCGTCGGCGCGGCCCCCTCGTCCGCCTCCGGGCGGAGTCGCCGGGCACGGCCAGGTTGCTTTTCGGGGGCTGAGGGCATCGCAGTGAATTCAGACCTGCTGGCGGCATGGACGGGGGTGGAATCGTCCTGACGCCACCCGGAGATCAGATACGCGGCCGATCCACAGGGGTTGCCCGCGACGCCATCCGCATCGGGCCGATGAGGCGTCTCCCACCCGTCTCATTCCGTGACTGTGGCCACGAGGCCACACTCGTCGCGGCGGACCAGACCACAAGCCACCCGGAACGCATGTCCCGGGTGGCTTTGGTCCGAGGGCCCGACGCGCGCAGGCGTCCGGTGGGCTCAGGCGCGGAGCGCGCTCATGATGTCGCTCTCGGCGACGAGCTTCACCGAGCGGCCGCCGGTGGCGATGCTGCGCTCCTCGCCGAGCAGACCTGCCTCGAGCTGGCGGCGGGCACGGAAGACGCGGCTCTTGGCGGTGCCGACGGCGCAGCCGGTCGCCTCGGCCAAGGCCTCGTAACTCATGCCCTGCACGACCACCATCACCAGCGCCTCGCGCTGGTCGGACGGCAGCTTCGCGATCGACTTGCTCAGATCCTTCAGCGCGAGGCTGTTCTCGTGCGACGCCTCGGTGGCGAACACCGACGCCGGCACGTCGTCGATATCGGTGGTGTCGCGGCGCTTGCGCAGGTTGGAGATGAACCGGTTGCGCAAGATCCTGTGCATCCAGGCGGCGAAATTCGTCCCCGGGATGAAGCTCGCCTGAGCCGAGAGCGCGTTGCACACCGCGTCCTGGACCAGGTCCTCGGCGGCGGTGCGATTGCGGGTCAGCGCCATCGCCTGCACGCGCAGCTTCGGCAGGATCGCGATCACCTGATCGTGGAAGTCGCGGCTGGCGCCGCCCTGGCGGGGCTGGGGCCCCGCGGCCTGGCTGGAGGTGGTGTCCACGGTCGCCGGGGTCGCATCGAAAGCCATTGTCGTCTCCTCATCCTGCCGCACGAGGCAGCGGATATTCAGCGGAGCAATGGATGCCGCGACGACGAGGTTGCATCGTCTCGATCACGAAAACGCGAGCGTCTCGGAGCGTGTCCGGGATTGCGCCGTGCGGCACATTCAAGGTCCGGCACCGGCCCCCGCCGCGCCGAGGGTGGCGAGCTGCGCGCGGGCGCGCGAGACACGCGCCTTCATCGTGCCGACGGGCACGCCGCACACCGCGGCCGCCTCCTCCATCGACATCTCCTGCGCGCCCACCAGCACCAGCGCCTCGCGCAGCAATGCCGGGAGCTTCCACAGCAGGCGCTGGAGTTCCTCCACCTCGGCGCGATGCTCCACATGCGGGGCAACCACTTCCTCCGCGGCGACGCGACCGGCCAGCAGACGCTGCTCGGTGCGATGACGGCGGATCTGCTCGTAGAACGCATTGCGCTGGATGGTGAACAGCCAGGCCCGCAGGTTGGTGCCCGGCCGGTACTGCCCGATCGCGGCCAGCGCACGCACCACCGTGTCCTGCACCAGGTCGTCGGCCTGGCTTGCATCACGCGCAAGGAAGCGCGCGAAGCCGCGCAACTCGGGCAGCAGTGCCGCGATTTGCCGTCGAAGGGCTTTCGGGTCATGCTGCGCGGCACTGTCTGCGGTCGTCCGGTCGCGTTCCGCCCGGGTGTCCGTCCCGGTCGGGATGCCACCTGCGGGCCCTGGCTGTCCTGTCTTTCCGATGACCGCGATTCCAGTGTTGAGAGAAGCGACTATGCCTGAGACCCGGCGCAACGACCTCATTCGTGCGCTTCCTTATGCGCGGCGTTATGCACGTGCCGTGACCGGCAGCCAACAGCGCGGGGACCTGCTGGTCTCCGACAGCCTGCGCGCCATGAACGAGGCCGAGAACGACCCCTATGGCAGCTTGCCGGCCCGTTTCGCGCTCTACGGCTGGATCACGGCGCGCTTCAACACCGGCGGGCTCGGCGCCGCCTCGCTCGGCACCGACGCGGCCTCGGGCGGGCTCAGCCAGCGCCAGCGGCAATTGCTGCTGCTGACCTCTCTGGAGGACGTGCCGCTCGAGGCGGCCGCGATCATCACCGGGCTGGCCGAGGACGACGCCGCCAACGAGCTCGACGACGCCCGCGCCCAGCTGCGCGACGCCGCGGCGACCGACGTCCTGATCATCGAGGACGAGCCGATCATCGCCATGGACCTCGAAGAGCTCGTGCAGTCCTGCGGCCATCGCGTCGTCGGTGTCGCCGACAGCGAGAAGGAGGCGGTGCGGCAGGCCGACGAGAGCAAGCCGGGCCTGATCCTCGCCGACATCAATCTCGGCATCGGCGGCGACGGCACCACTGCCGTCAGCCGCATCCTCGAGACGCATTATGCGCCGGTGATCTTCGTCACCGCCTATCCCGAGCGGCTGCTGACCGGGGATGCGGTCGAGCCGGCCTTCGTCATCACCAAGCCGTTCGATCCGATGACCCTGGCCATCGCCACCTATCAGGCGGTCACCGGAGGCGTCACCCTGACCTGAGCCCGGAGACGAGGCCACGGATCACGCAACCGGGGAAAAACACCCGGCGTTGAACACCAAGCCGGACAAGTGAGGGAGGCGAGATGGACATGGTCGACAGCCACGACCCGATCGCCACCCTGCATGGAGCGACCCTTGTCGCGTCAGGCGCCCCCCTGCCGGCCGCCTGGGTCACCTGCCCCCCCGCATCGTGGCGCGATGCGGTCGTCGAGCTGCCGATGGCTCGGATCGACGGCACTCCCACCGGTCTTGCCACGCGGGCCTACCGGCCTCCCGACCGCGCGCGGCGGCTCGATCCCCGCGGCGAGCTGCCGAATCTCGCCACGCTGCACATCACTGACGAAGCCGCCGCCCAGGCCCTTGGTCGCGTATGGGGCGAGGCGATGGCGGCGGGTGGCGCGAAAGGCGCCATTCTGCGCGGATGGGGTGAGATCCCCGGCTGGGCGACCGGTCTCGTGCTCGCCGGGCTGCGCGAGGCGGCGCCCGGACGGTGGCTGATCGTCGACATGGCCGGATGCGACACCCAGCACTGGCCGGCCTTCGCTGTCGCCGATGCGCTCGCTTGCCCGCTTGGCGCCTGGGACGGGCGCAGCGCCTGGTTCGGGTATCTGCTGATGCGGCTGCGCGCGATCGCGCCTGTCGTCGCCGTCGATGCGGGCGGCTTGGCCGCGTCCCTCGCGCGGGCGCTCGCCATCCCTCTCATCGGTGCCCACACCCCGAACATGGAGACCCCCCCGGCCGTGTCCGAGATCCGCGAAATCCTGTCTGCACCGGAGGCGTCGGTGCTGGTCACGCTGGGCAGTGCAGGCGATCCGCGCCTGGCGCAGGCCGCCACGCTGCATCTGCTCAACACCGGCGCCGATCGTACGGCGCTGATCGACCCCGCGACGTTCCTGCCCGGTATCGGCGGCCTGTTCGGGCCCTTCGTCTCGGCGGACGGCATCGAGCTGGTGCCCGGGCGGCCGGTGGAGCTGGCGCCCGGTGCGTCGGCGGAGTTTGCCGCGACCAGGCTGCCGGCGCGACCCAACCCGGCGATCAGTTCCGCACGGGCCGCGGCGGCCGCCTCGCTCGCGCGGGTGGCGATCGAGGCGATCTCGCCCGCGGTCGATGATGGCGCCTTCCCCGTCAAGCGCATCGCCGGCGAGCGGGTGGTGGTCGAGGCCGACCTGATCTGCGACGGCCACGACAAGCTCTCCGGCGCGGTGCAGTGGCGCGGACCGATGCAGAACGCGCTGGGCGATCCGGCGTGGAACGAGGTGGCGATGGTGCCGCTGGGCAATGACCGCTGGCAGGCGAGCTTTCCGGTGGCGACCCTCGGCCTCTACGAGTTCCGCGTGCTGGGCTGGCGCGATGCCTACGAGACGTTTCGCGACGAGATTGCCAAGAAACATGCCGCGGGCGTGCCGATCGCGCTCGAGATCCAGGAGGGCACCGAGCAGATCGTGGCCGCCCGCGCCCGCCATCAGGGGGACGAACTGGACTGGCCGCTCACCAGACCGCTCTACACGATGGATGGCGCCGACGAGGCCACGCGTCTGGAAACGCTGCTCGCACCCGAGACCGCGGACGCCATGCGCCGCGCCGACACCCGCCCCGGCATGTGTGTCACCGGTGTGTACACAGTCGATGCGGAACGTACCGGTGCGGGGTTCGCGAGCTGGTTCGAGGTGTTTCCACGCTCGATGAGCGACGACGTCTCGCGTCACGGCACTTTCGCCGATGTCGAACGCCATCTGCCGCGCATCGCCGCGATGGGATTCGACGTGCTTTACTTCCCTCCCATCCACCCGATCGGCCGCACCAACCGCAAGGGCCCCAATAATACCCTGACCCCTGCCGAGGGCGATCCCGGCAGCCCCTATGCGATCGGCACCGCAGGGGGCGGCCACGACGCGCTGCATCCCGAACTCGGCACGCTGGAGGACTTCCTGCACCTGCGCGAGGCCGCGGCCGGGCATGGGCTCGAGCTGGCGATCGACTTCGCCATCCAGTGCTCGCCCGACCATCCCTGGCTGCGCGAGCATCGCGACTGGTTCGCCTGGCGCCCCGACGGGTCGATCCGCTACGCCGAGAATCCGCCCAAGAAGTATCAGGACATCGTCAACGTCGATTTCTACGCCGAGGGCGCGATCCCGGATCTGTGGGTGGCGCTGGCGAAGGTGGTGCTGTTCTGGGCCGGGCAGGGAATCCGGCTGTTCCGCGTCGACAACCCGCACACCAAGCCGCTGCCGTTCTGGCAATGGATGATCACCGAGGTGCGCGCGCGCTTCCCCGATGCCGTGTTCCTGGCCGAGGCGTTCACGCGGCCGAAGGTGATGAACCGCCTTGCCAAGATCGGGTTCTCGCAGTCCTACACCTACTTCACCTGGCGCAACACGCGGCCCGAGCTGGAGGAATACCTCACCACGCTCACCACCGGTCCCGAACGCGAGTATTTCCGGCCGCATTTCTTCGTCAACACGCCCGACATCAACCCGACCTTCCTGCAGACCGGTGGACGCGCCGGTCATCTGGTCCGCGCCGCCCTCGCCGCCACGCTGTCGGGGCTGTGGGGGGTCTATAACGGCTTCGAACTGTGCGAGGCGACGCCGCTCGCACCCGGCAAGGAGGAATATCTCGACAGCGAGAAATTCCAGCTCCGCGCCTGGGACACCGCGCGGCCCGGCAACATCGTCTCCGAGATCACCCGTCTCAACCACATCCGCCGCGCCAACCCGGCCCTGCATCGCACCGGCGGCCTCGCCTTCCTGCCATCCAGCGATCCGGCGGTGATCGCCTATGAGAAGGCCACCGACGACCGCGGCAACGTCATCTGCTGCTTCGTCAGTCTCGACCCGCACGCCATCCACGACACCCGCATCGAGCTGCCGCTGTGGAAATCCGGCCTGCCCGGCGAGGCGCATGTCGAGATCGAGGATCTGATGAGCGGCGTCCGCTTCGGTCTCGACGGCGCCTGGCACGATCTGCGGCTGACGCCGGACATGCCCTTCATCCTGTGGCGTCTGGTCACCTGACACGCCGCGTTTCACCCTCCCGCCCGCCACGCCACAAACGCCAGCCATCGAACGAGCCCGACCACATGAGCCAGACCGCCGCCACCGCCTCCACCACCCCGACCCATTCGCTGGCGCCGATCGGGGATCCGCTGTGGTACAAGGATGCGGTCATCTACCAGCTCCATATCAAGTCGTTCTTCGATGCGAACAACGACGGTGTAGGCGATTTTGCCGGGCTGAACGCGAAACTCGACTACATCGTCAATCTCGGCGTGACCGCGGTGTGGATGCTGCCGTTCTATCCCTCGCCGCGGCGCGACGACGGCTACGACATCGCCGATTATCGCGGCGTGCACGAGGATTACGGCTCGCTCGCCGACATCCGCAACTTCATCACCGCCGCCCATGAGCGCGGCTTGCGGGTGATCACCGAGCTGGTCATCAACCACACCTCCGACCAGCATTCGTGGTTCCAGCGCGCCCGCCGCGCGCCCGCCGGCTCGCCGGAGCGCGATTTCTACGTCTGGTCCGATACCGATGAGAAATATGCCGGCACGCGCATCATCTTTCTCGACACCGAGAAATCGAACTGGACCTGGGACGAGGTCGCGGGTGCGTATTTCTGGCACCGTTTCTACAGCCACCAGCCGGACCTGAACTTCGACAATCCGGCGGTGATGGAGGAAGTGCTCTCGGTGATGCGCTTCTGGCTGGATCTCGGCATCGACGGGCTGCGTCTCGATGCGATCCCCTATCTGGTCGAGCGTGACGGCACCAACAACGAGAACCTTCCCGAGACCCACGAGGTCATCAAGCGGGTGCGTGCCGAGATTGACGCCTATGCGCCGGGCCGGATGCTGCTCGCCGAGGCCAACCAGTGGCCGGAGGACGCGCAGGTGTACTTCGGCGATGGCGACGAATGTCACATGTCGTTTCATTTTCCGCTGATGCCGCGGATGTACATGGCGATCGCCCGCGAGGACCGCTTCCCGATCACCGACATCATGCGCCAGACCCCGGCCATCCCGGCCAACTGCCAGTGGGCGGTGTTCCTGCGCAACCATGACGAGCTCACGCTGGAGATGGTGACCTCGTCGGAGCGCGACTATCTGTGGGAGACCTATGCGTCCGACAAGCGCGCCCGCATCAATCTCGGCATCCGCCGCCGCCTCGCGCCCCTGATGCAGCGCGACCGGCGGCGGATCGAGCTGATGAACGGGCTGGTGCTGTCGATGCCCGGCACGCCGGTCATCTACTATGGCGACGAGATCGGCATGGGCGACAACATCTATCTCGGCGACCGCGACGGCGTGCGCACGCCGATGCAGTGGTCGGGCGATCGCAATGGCGGCTTCTCGCGTGCCGATCCGGCAGGCCTGGTGCTGCCGCCGATCATGGACCCGATCTATGGCTACCAGGCGGTCAACGTCGAGGCCCAGGACGCCGATCCGCACAGTCTGCTGAACTGGACGCGGCGGATGCTGACCGTGCGCAAGCGCCATCGCGCCTTCGGCCGCGGCACGCAGCGCTTCCTCTATCCCGCCAACCGCAAGGTGCTGGCCTATCTGCGCGAGTTCGAGGACGAGACGGTGCTGTGCGTCTACAACCTGTCGCGCGCCGCACAGGCCGTGGAGCTCGACCTGGCCGAATTCCACGGTCGTGTGCCGATCGACGCGGTGGGCGGCTCGGCCTTCCCGCCGATCGGTGAGCTGACCTACCTGCTCACCCTGCCGCCCTACGGGTTCTACTGGTTCTCGCTCAACGCCGAGAACGCGCTGCCCGACTGGCACACGCCCACGCCCGAGCCGCTTCCCGACCTGCAGACCATCATCGTGCGCGACCGTTTCCGCGAGATCGCCCAGGGGTCCACGCGCGAGCTGTTCGAGACCGACATCCTGCCGGCGTATCTGCCCAAGCGCCGCTGGTTCGCCGGCAAGGACAGCAAGCTCGGCGCCGTTCGCATCGCCTATGTGCTGCCGCTGACCGACATCCGCGACAACAACCTGCTGTTCGCCGAGGTCGAGACCGCTTCGGCCGGCGGCGGCGCGAGCCGCTACACGATCCCGCTGGCCGTGGTCGCCGAGGACCACGCCTCCGCCCTCGCCCAGCAACTCGCCCTGTCGCGCATCCGTCGCGGCCCGCTGGTCGGCTACATCACCGATACCTTCGCTTCCGACGATTTCGTCCGCCGCATCCTCGCCCTGGTGCGCGAGGCGGCCGAACTGCCGATCGAGGGCGGTGCGCTGCGTTTCAGCCACACCGACCGGCTCGCCGAGATCGACGGGGCGGATCTCGCCGGCGAGACGCTCGACATCCGGCGCCTGTCGGCCGAGCAGTCCAATTCGTCGCTGATCGTGTCGGACAAGATCGTGGTCAAGATCGTCCGCCATGTGCTGCCGGGCGTGCACCCGGAAGCCGAGATCTCGCGCTACCTCACCCATCGCGGCTACGCCAACACGCCGCCGCTGCTCGGCGAGGTCACCCGTATCGACGCGGACGGCACGCCGAACACGCTGATGCTGCTGCAGGGCTTCGTGCGCAACCAGGGCGATGGCTGGCACTGGACGCTCGACTACCTCGCGCAGCTCGCCAACGATCCCGAGGAGCATGCCGACGCATTCGCCAACTATGCCGGCTTTGCCGCGGCACTCGGCACCCGGCTCGCCGAACTGCACGCGGTGTTCGCCACCGCCGATGACGAACCGGCCTTCGCCCCCGCCCCGGCCACCGAAGCCGATGTCGCCGGCTGGGCCGACGGCGCGCGCGAGCAGCTCGATGGCGCGCTCGCCGCCCTTGCCCGCCTCGACAGCCAGGACAAGACGCTGCTGGCCGACCGCCATACCGTGGAGACCCATGCCGGCGCATTGCGGGCGGCGATCGATCGTCTGGCCGCCAGTGGCATCGGCAGTCTGCGCACCCGCGTGCATGGCGATTTCCATCTCGGCCAGGCGCTGGTCTCCGGCGGCGATGCCTATCTGATCGATTTCGAGGGCGAGCCGGCCAAGACCATGGCCCAGCGGCGCAGCCATTCGAGCCCGCTGCGCGATGTCGCCGGCCTGCTGCGGTCGTTCAGCTACGCCGCCGCCACCGCATCCGCGCGCGGCGCCTCGGTGGGTGCGCATCTCGAAGACCGCCACGCCCAGGTCATCGACGGGTTCGTCCCCGCCGCATCGGAGGCCTTTCTCGCCGCCTATCGCGCCACACTGGGCACCACCGAACGCCCCTGGGTGACGGGCGCGGCGGAGACGGCGCTGATCGACCTGTTCCTGATCGAGAAGGCCGCCTACGAAATCCGCTACGAGGCCGCCAACCGTCCCGACTGGCTCGGCATCCCGCTCTCGGGCCTCGCCCGTCTCGCCGAACGGCTGGCGCGATGAGTGACGTGTTGTCGTCGGGGAATAAACCGTCGGCGTTCCGGCCGCGTTGACCTGCCCAACAGGGAGACCCGTCCATGAACGAGCTGACCGCCGCCTCCGCTGTCGACACACCGCATCCGGCGGCGATCGACAGCCTGCTCGCGGCGAGACACGGTGATCCGTTCTCGCTTCTCGGCCCGCATCCGGTCGAGGGCGGGCTGGTGGTGCGGGCCTTCCTGCCGGGCGCGGCGTCGGTGGAGGTCATCGCCCGCGCGACCTCGCTGACATTGTCGCAGATGACCCGCGTGCGGCCAGAGGGGCTGTTCAGCGCCCGCATTCCCGCCGATCAGGGTTACCGGTTGCGCGTCGATGACGGCGCCGGCGTCGTGCGCGTCATCGACGACCCTTATGCGTTCGGTCCCTCCCTGGGCGATCTCGACGTCTATCTGCTCGCCGAGGGGCGGCATCGCCGGCTCGGCGAGGTGTTGGGCGCCCATCCGATGACCATCGCCGACCGTTTCGGTGATGCCGTCGCCGGCACCCGTTTCGCGGTCTGGGCGCCGAATGCGCAACGCGTTTCCGTGGTGGGCGACTTCAACGCCTGGGACGGGCGCACCCTGCCGATGCGCAAGCGCGTGGAATGCGGCGTCTGGGAGCTGTTCGTTCCCGGTGTCGGCCCGGGCGCGCTCTACAAATACGAACTTGTCGGCCCGTCAGGCGAGTTGTTGCCGTTGCGCGCCGACCCCTGCGCCTGGGCGGCGCAGAAACCGCCGCAGACCGCCTCGATCGTCGCAGCCCTCACCCCGAAATGGAGCGATGGCGACTGGATGGCCAATCGCGGCGCACATCAGGCGGCCGACGCGCCGATCTCGATCTACGAGATGCACGCCACCTCCTGGCTGCCCGGCGGCGAGGCGGCGACGACCGACTGGGACGCGCTCGCCGACCGGCTGCTGCCCTACATCACCGAACTCGGATTCACCCATATCGAGCTGATGCCGATCATGGAGCACCCGTTCGGCGGCTCCTGGGGCTATCAGCCGCTCGGCCAGTTCGCGCCCAATTCCCGCCTCGGCCCGCCGGAGGGCTTCGCCCGCTTCGTCGACCGCGCCCACAATGCGGGGATCGGCATCATCCTCGACTGGGTGCCGGCGCATTTCCCCACCGACGCGCACGGCCTCGCCCGCTTCGATGGCACGGCGCTGTACGAGCACGAGGATCCCCGCGAGGGCTTCCATCAGGACTGGAACACGCTGATCTACAATCTCGGCCGCAACGAGGTGCGCGGCTTCATGATCGCCTCGGCGCTGTTCTGGCTCGAGCATTACCATGTCGACGGGCTGCGCGTGGATGCGGTCGCCTCGATGCTGTACCGCGACTACAGCCGAAAGGACGGCGAATGGGTCCCCAATCGTTACGGGGGACGTGAAAATCTCGAATCCATCGCGTTTTTGCAGGATTTGTCGCGCGCGGTGCGCGAGGATGCCCCCGGCGCGGTGCTGATCGCCGAGGAGAGCACCGCCTTCCCCGGCGTCACCCGCCCGGCGGACGAGGGCGGCCTCGGTTTCGACTTCAAGTGGAACATGGGCTGGATGCACGACACGCTGCACTACATCGAACAGCCGCCCATCTACCGCAAATGGGCGCATGGCGAGATTTCCTTCGGCCTGGTCTATGCTTTTTCCGAGCGTTTCGTGTTGCCGCTGTCCCATGACGAGGTGGTCTACGGAAAGGGCTCGATGATCGGCAAGATGCCGGGCGACCACTGGCAGCGCTTCGCCAATCTGCGCGCTTATTACGGCTTCATGTGGGGCCATCCCGGCAAGAAGCTGCTGTTCATGGGCGGCGAGTTCGCCCAGTGGCGCGAGTGGAACCATGATGCCGGGCTCGACTGGGGCGAGCTCGACCGCCCCGAGCATCGCGGCATGCAGGCGCTGATCGGCGATCTCAACGCGGCCTATCGCGCGCAGCCCGGCCTGCACCGGCGCGACCCCGATGGCGCGGGCTTCACCTGGCTCAAGCTGCACGATTCCGAGGCCAGCGTGTTCGCCTGGCTTCGCCGCGCCGAGGATGGCCGCGACCCGGTGCTGGTGGTGTGCAACTTCACCCCCGTGCCACGCCACGACTACCGCATCGGTGTGCCGCTGCCGGGCAGGTGGGTCGAGATCCTCAACACCGATGCCGAGCGCTATGGCGGCAGCAATGTCGGCAATTCGGGCTCGGCCTGGGCGGACGGACCGGGCTGGGACGACCAGCCCCATTCGCTCGCCCTGACCCTGCCGCCTCTGGCCACGCTGTATCTGGCGCCAGAGCGTCATTCGTGAGTGCGCTGCCGGAAGCGTTGCGAACCCTGTGCGAGCGGGCCGGGGTCCAGATCGGCTGGCAGGACGTGTTTTCGCGACACCATGAGGTCGCGGAGTCCGATCTGCGTGCCATTCTGGGCCATCTCGGCCTCGATGCCGGCGATGACGACGCGATCGCTGCCTCGCTCGCCCGCCTCGACCGCGAGACCGCCTCCTCGCTGCCGCTGCTGACCGCCGATCCGGGCGGGCGGGTGGCGCTGGGGCGCGACGTCGATCCCGCCCGCCCCTGCCGCCTCACCCTCGAGGACGGCACCACCCTGGAAGCCACGCTCGAGCCCGGCCCCGACGGTGCGATCCTCACCGCGCCCGGGGCGATCGGCTATCATGTCTGGGCCTGCGGCGAACATTCCGGCCAGCTCGCCGTCGCTCCGCATCGCTGCTTCGACATCGAGGACCTCGCCTCCGACCGCCACCGCCCCTGGGGCCTTGCCGTGCAGCTCTACAGCCTGCGCCGGACGGGCGATGGCGGGGTCGGCGACTATGCGGCCCTCGCCGGCTTCGCCCGCGAGGCGGCCGCCCACGGTGCGGATGCGCTGGCCATCTCGCCGGTGCACGCGCAGTTCAGCGCCGACCCCGACCGCTTCAGCCCCTACGCGCCGTCCAGCCGGGTGATGTTCAACGTCATCCACGTGGCCACGCAAACCGCCGCCCCCGCACTCGAGGCGCTCGACCTGATCGACTGGCCGGCGGTGGGGCTCGACAGGATGGCGGCCCTCCGCAGTCAGTTCGCGCACGCCCGTCAGGCCCCCGACTTCATGGCCTGGCGTGAGAGCCAGGGCGTCGCCCTCGAACGCCATGCCATTTTCGAGGCCCTGCACGAGCACCTCTGGCGCCAGCAGGGTGGCTCGTGGAACTGGCGCGACTGGCCAGAGCCCTTCCGCACCCCCGATTCCCCCGAAATCGCCGCCTTCGCCACCGAGCACGCCGACGAAGTCAGTTTCCACGCCTGGGCGCAGTATCAGGCCGGGCTTGGCCTCGCCGCCGCCCAGGGTGCCGCGCGCGAGGCCGGCATGTCGATCGGCCTGATCTCCGATCTCGCCGTCGGCACCGATCCGGGCGGCAGCCATTGCTGGAGCCACCAGCAGGAGAGCCTGATCGGCCTGTCGATCGGCGCCCCGCCCGACCTGCTGCAACCCGACGGGCAGGACTGGGGCATCACCGCCTTCTCTCCGGTCGGCCTCAGGCGCACCGGCTACCGCGCCTTCATCGAGATGTTGCGGGCCGCGATGGCGCATGCCGGCGGCGTGCGCATCGACCATGCGATGGGGCTGTCGCGGCTGTGGGTGATCCCGCAGGGCGGCAAGTCGTCACAGGGCGCCTATCTGCATTTCCCCGAGACCGACATGCTGCGCCTGCTGCGGCTGGAATCGGTGCGCAATCGCGCCATCGTGGTCGGCGAGGATCTCGGCACCCTGCCGGACGGCTTCCAGGCGCGGATGGATGAGGGCGCGATCAACGGCATGCGCGTGCTCTGGTTCGAGCGCGACGCCGATGGGGGCGGCTTCCACGCACCCTCGATCTGGTCGCACGAGGCGGCGGCGATGACCTCCACGCACGACCTGCCGACCATCTGCGGCTGGTGGCTCGGCCATGACATCGAGTGGCGCGAGCGGCTCGGCGATGGCGGCGGCGACCACCAGCGCGCCGAGCGCGACCGCGACCGCGCCCAGCTCTGGTCGGCGATGCTGGCCTCCGGGGCCGCGAATGGACCCCGCCCCCCGGGATGGGACGCCTATCCGGTGGTGGCCGCCGCCATCGCCCATACCGCCCGCGCCGCCTGTCACCTGATGCTGCTTACGGTGGAGGATGCGCTGGCGCTGATCGAGCAGCCCAACCTGCCAGGCACCACCGACCAGCACCCGAACTGGCGCCGCAGGCTGCCGCGTCCGGTCGGCCACCTGCTCGATGAAAGCGCCACCGCCGCACGTCTGGCGGTGCTCGACGCGCTGCGGCGGGACGCACGCTGAGCCGTCGAAAATTTTTTTCCCGATTGTGGCGTTTGTGCAAACCCTTGCCGCCAATTCGGCGTAATCTCGGTTCTAAAGATACTCCGATCGCGCGCCGCCACGCCTGACACCTGCCCTTACGCAGTTCCGGACGACCGCACGAGACTAGGGAGTGTCGTGTTGATGTGGGGATGGGGCATGAACAGGCTGGTGGTGGTGTCCAATCGGGTGACGATCCCGAGCGCCGGCGCGAAGGCCGGCGGGCTCGCGGTCGCCCTCAACGAGCTGATGGAGCGCCAGGGCGGGCTGTGGTTCGGCTGGAGCGGCCGCGCCTCCGACGACGCCGCCAGCACGTCGAAGCCCGCCATCGTCGACCATGGCTCGGTGCAGTATGCGACGGTCGACCTCACCCATGAGGAATACCGCCGCTACTATACCGATTTTTCCAACGGCACGCTGTGGCCGCTGATGCATTCGCTGACCGAGCAGATGCATTTCGACCGTCGCTCGCTCGCCGCCTACCGGGCCGTCAACGAGCGCCTGTCCGACATCCTGCTGCCTCTGCTGCGTCCGGACGATGCGATCTGGATCCATGACTACCACTTGCTGGCGATGCCGGCCGCCCTGCGCGCGCGCGGCGTCACCGCGCCGATCGGCTTCTTCCTGCACACCCCGTTCCCCTCGCCCGACATCCTCTCCTCGGTGCCGGATGCGGCGGTGATCATCCGCGACCTGCTCTCGGCGGATCTGATCGGGTTCCAGACCGCCAACGACGCAGAGAACTTCGCCGCCTCCGCCCATCGCATCGCCGGCGCCACCCGCCTTCCCGGCGGCTCCCTGCGCATCGCCGGCCGCGATATCCGCGTCGGCGCCTTTCCGGTGGAGATCGACCCGCAGGAGTTCGCCCGCACCGCCGAGACCGCTTCGCACAACTCCGACACACAGCGCCTGCGCCGCTCGCTCGACGGCCAGAGCCTGATCCTCGGCGTCGATCGCATGGACCCGACCAAGGGCCTGCGCCACCGCCTTGCCGGCTATCGCCGCCTGCTGGAGACCCGCCCGGCCCTGCGCCGCGCGATGACGTTCGTGCAGATCGCCGCCGAGAGCCGGCAGGAAGTCGACAACTACCAGTATCTGCGCGAGGACCTCGACCGCATGAGCGGGTCGATCAACTCCACCTTCGGCGAGGCCGACTGGCTGCCGTTGCGGCTGACCGCGCGCGGCGGCTCGCGCGACACCATCGCGGGCTACATGCGCGAGGCCCGCATCGGCCTCGTGACGCCGCTGCGCGACGGCATGAACCTCGTCGCCAAGGAATACGTCGCCGCGCAGAATCCCGACGATCCGGGTGTGCTGATCCTGTCGAAGTTCGCCGGCGCCGCCCGCCAGCTCGGCGCGGCCCTGCTGGTCAATCCCGTCGATGCCGACGAGATCGCCGATGCGCTCGACAATGCGCTGCGGATGAGCCGACCCGAGCGCCAGGACCGCTGGATGGCGCTATGGGAGACCATCAAGGACACCTCTGCCCTCGGCTGGGGCCGCAGCTTCGTCAACGCGCTCGCCGACAGCGGCGAGAGCCAGGGGGGTCGAGTGCAGCGTCCTGGCGATCTGAGCCCGGCGACCTTCCCCAATGTCGGCAGCAAGGCTGCCGACCGCCGCGGCGCCGAACTGCGCCTGGTGCCGCCGACCTCGCTGTCCGTGAACTGAACGCCGGGGCGGGGTCAGCCCGCCATGGCGGGCTTTCGGGCCAGGACCCAGAGAAAGGCGGCGTCCTCGTCGTCCTGTCGTTCGACCTGTGCGATGTCGATGGCCAACCCCGCCGATCCGATCAGTCGCAGGGTGTCGTCATCCGCGAGCTGTCCGCCTCGCACATATCAACCTCGATGAACGTCGCTTTGCGAACATGGCGCCGCGCCGCATCGATCCGCCGAAGAGAGGCCTCCGCCGCCGCATCGTAGCCGGAGGTCACCAGTCGCGGGAGTTCGTCGTCCATCGCCGGTCCTCCTGTGCCACCGGCACCGCATGATTGCCTCGCGTCCATATCATCTGGCAGGAACAGCGCCATGCCTCCCCTGCTCTCGCTGTCCGACATCACCTACTCCCTCGGCGGTCGCCCGTTGCTCGATGGCGCCGCTCTCGCCGTCGAGCCCGGCGAGCGCCTCTGCCTGGTCGGGCGCAACGGCTCGGGCAAGTCCACGATGCTGAAAATTGCCGCCGGGCAGCTCGAGGCTGATTCCGGCATCCGTTTCCTGCAGCCCGGCACCACCGTGCAGTATCTGCCCCAGGAGCCGGACCTGTCCGGCTTCGCCACCACGCGAGACTATGTGCTCGACGTGCTCGGCGAGGCGGACAGCCCGGCCCGCGGCGAGGCGCTGCTGGGACTGCTCGGCCTGACCGGCGCCGAGAACCCCGCCAATCTCTCTGGCGGCGAGGCCCGGCGCGCAGCACTGGCCCGCGCGCTGGCCCCCGAGCCCGACCTGCTGCTGCTGGACGAGCCGACCAATCATCTCGACCTGCCGGCGATCGAATGGCTCGAAGGCGAGCTCGCCTCGATGCGCTGCGCGATGGTGCTGATCAGCCATGACCGTCGCCTGCTGGAAAAGCTCGCCCGCGGCATCGTCTGGCTCGATCGTGGCCGCACCCGACGGCTGGAGCGCGGCTTCGCGGCCTTCGAGGCGTGGCGCGAGGAGGTCGAGGCGCAGGAGGAGCGCGACGCCCACAAGCTCGACCGCCAGATCGCCCGCGAAGAGGACTGGATGCGCTATGGGGTGACCGCGCGGCGCAAGCGCAATGTGCGGCGCGTCGCCGAGCTCGCGGAACTGCGCCAGAAGCGTCGTGAGGCGGTGCGCACGGGCAGCGCGTCGGCGATGTCGGCCAGCGACGGCGGGACCTCCGGCAAGCTGGTCGCGGTCGCCGAGGGTCTGGCGAAGTCCTATGGCGATCAGGTCATCGTGCGCGATCTGGACCTGCGGCTGCTGCGCGGTGACCGGCTCGGCGTGGTCGGCGCCAACGGCGCGGGCAAGTCCACCCTGCTGCGCCTGCTGACCGGGGTGGAGGCGCCCGATCAGGGCCGCGTCACCATCGGCAGCGCCTTGCAGACCGTGACCCTCGACCAGCAGCGCCGCACGCTCGACCCGGGGGCCACCCTGGCCGACACGCTGACCGGCGGGGGCGGCGACATGGTACAGGTCGGCGACGAGAAGCGTCATGTGATCGGCTACATGAAGGATTTCCTGTTCCGCCCCGAGCAGGCGCGCACCCCGGTCGGCGTGCTGTCGGGCGGCGAGCGCGGGCGGCTGATGCTGGCCTGCGCGCTGGCGCGGCCATCGAACCTGCTGGTGCTCGACGAGCCGACCAACGACCTCGATCTCGAGACGCTCGACCTGCTCCAGGAGATGCTCGCGGCCTATGCGGGCACCGTGCTGGTGGTCAGCCACGACCGCGATTTCCTCGACCGCGTGGCGACCTCGGTGCTGGTGGCCGAAGGGGATGGGCGATGGATCGAGTATGCCGGCGGTTATTCCGACATGCTGGCGCAGCGCCGTGCAGCACCCGCAGCCCGCGAGGCCCGCAGCGAGGCGAAGGCGGGCCGAGGGGGCGCGGGCGGCACCGCCGCGGCCGGGCGGGCGAAACTGTCGTTCAAGGACAAGCACGCGCTGGAGACGCTGCTCAAGCAGATCGAGGCGCTGACCGCACAGATCGAGGCCCTGCGTGCCACTCTGGCCGATCCCGGCCTGTACGGGCGCGATGCGGGTGCGTTCGCGCGCAGCAGTGCGGCCCTCGAACAGGCCGAAGCCGCGCGCGAAGCGGCCGAGGAACGGTGGCTGGAACTCGAGATCCAGCGCGAATCGCTGGGTTGAGCCCGCCGGTGCGTCACCGCCCGCCGGGCCGGCCATAGGCTCGCAGAGGCGGCATGTCGGCAGGCGAGTCCTGCACGGGGTGGGTCCTGCGCAGCTCGGCGACGAACGCGTCCACGTCGATGGCGTGAGTGATGTAATAGGCCCGCCAGACCGGGGCGACGCGCGGATGCAGCCCGAGCCAGAGTGCATACAGATCGAAGCCGAGCAGCCCCGCTGCCGCCAGCAGCTTCAGCGCCGTCACGTCAGAATATCCGAGCCGGAGAACCACAGCTCGGTCGCAAGTACCTGCCCGACCGCCATCGCCGCCAGCACCGCCCATCGGCGCCTGGGGTTGAGCTGCCAGGCCAGCGAGGCACCGACCTCGATCACCAGCGGATTGCTGAACACGAACCGCTCGATCGATGCGGCCCCGGTCGAGCCCGCCAGCAGGGCGGTGACGCCGACCACCAGCCCGACGAAGAGCCGACCGGTCCGGATCAGCCACACGATCAGCGCGATGCCGGCGATCGCGAACAGCCCCTGCGGCAGCCAGTGCCTGTGGCCGAGCGCATGCAGGATGGGCAGAATGAAGAAGCGGAACCGGCGGTGCCAGGCGATCTGCACGTGCATGAAGGCGAAGCCGTCGCCGGTGAGGTGATCAAGATAGACCACGAACACTCCGAGCCCCGCCCCGGCCGCGGCCACCAGCAGCACGCCGTCCGCCAGCCGGCGTGCAGGCGTCGATGCCGTCCGATCGCCGCCGATCCGGCCGGTGACGATGTCGTATCCTGCGATGCAGGCAGCCAGCACGAAGCCCGTCGGCCGCGCCATGCCGAGCAGGAAGAACGCCACCGCCGCCAGCCAGACCCGGCCCCGCCGCAGCGCCACCACGCCACCGATCAGCGCCACGCCGAACGCGGTCTCGGAGTACTGGGAGACGTACCAGACATTGAAGGGATACAGCACGAAGAACGCAGCCAGGAACCACGCCCCGACCGCCCTGCCCTGCAGCTTGAGATCGTCTGCGCACAGCGTGATCAGACAGGGCAGCAGTGCGATGTTAAGCGTCAGGGCCGCCATCGGCACCGGCAGATGCGTCACCCGTGCCAGCAGGCCGGCAAGCAGCGGGAACAGCGGAAAGAACGCCCAGTCGGCCTGACCGAGACGGACCGGGTCACAGAGCTGCGGGAGCGCTGCATAGCCATGCGCGGCAATGCGGTCATACCACACACAGTCCCACCGGCAGGACGCCGCCACCAGCCCGCCCCAGGGTCGGGCGAGGAGCGCGTGCAGGAGGATGGCGAGCCCGACGATCGCGACCGACGTCACGGTGGCGGCAAGCCGTTCGGCGCGGGCGTTCCTCTGCATCACGACCCTGCCACGTCCTTGATCCTCACCATGGGATCGACAGCACGGAGCCGGTCGATGCACCCTCGCAACCGTATCGCGGGCAATACCGTTTGCGACAAGTCCGCCCCCGAGCCGATGGAGCGCCTTTCATGTCAGCCACCGACCCGTTCAGCCCTGCGCCGGCCCCGAGCAGCGGCATCACGCTCCGCGGCTGGACCTGGATCGTGCAGGCGCTCTACATCGCCACCTACTTCACCGGCATCACCTGCATCATCGGGGTGGTGATCGCCTACGCCAAGCGTGCCGAGGCGGCGGGGACGGTCTATGAGAGCCACCTGATCTATGCGATCCGCAGCTTCTGGATCGGGCTGATCCTGACGGTGATCGGCACCGTGCTGATCTTTGTGGGCATCGGCGTGATCATCCTGATCCTGGCCGGCTTGTGGTGGCTGGTGCGTCTGGTGCGGCCGGTGATCGCGCTCGTCGACGACCGGCCGATCAGCAACCCGGAAGGATTCTTCTGATCGGGAGGGGTGCGCCCTATCGCGCGCAGCGGTGCAGCACCACCATTCCCTGGCGCAGGGCCGGATGGCCGCCCGGGGCGACCACCGGCGCCACCATCGCCTCGATCCTCGGAAAGAACAGGTATCGCGGTGCCGGCTCGTCGTCGTGAGCGCCGCCGAAAGCCTCGACCATCCGGTCGTCGAACGCATAGAAGAAGTACGGCCCATCGCCGCCACCCGCCCCGACCCGGAAGGCCGACTGCGCCGCGTCATTGCCCGCATCCACGGCGAACCGCGCCACGGAGGCGGTGCCGGGCATCACGATGTCGAATCCGGGATAGTGATCGGGGATCGCGGTCGCATGATGAAAGGCCACGCTGTAGGCCCCGTTCGGCGCTTCGTAGACGGCCGACCGCATTGGACAGCGCACTGCGTCCTGCGCCCAGGCCGGCACTGCGAGTGCCGTCAGAGCGGCTGCCAGCCCGATCACCGGCTTGATCATTGCCCTTCCCCCGATCGTGAGGCCCCTGCGAACCGCTGCAGCGCGTAGGCCCGCGCCGCCACCACATCGCGGCCCGAAAGGATCCGTTCGACGAACACCTCGCGCCCGAAGGTGGGCAGGCGCACCACCTGGGTGAAGGCGCCATCGATGGTCTCGACGACGATCACATGCACCTCACCGCAACGACGGCGCCAGCCGCGCCCGGGATCGGTGATGTGGCAGACCAGGGTCTCGGGGCCGAAGCCTCGACACGCGTCATCCGTCGTCTCGAAACCGGCCGCGTCGAACATCACACCTCTCCTGCTCGGAGCGGGCGGTGTTCGAGATGCGGCGGATCAACCCGTCTGGTTGCCCCGTCCCGGTCATGGGACGGCAAGGCCGCATCCCCTCCGCTCTTGCGGAAGGCGCCACCTTGCCCGGGCAGGCAGGTTGGCGTCGGGCCACCGCCCAACTCCTGATGCATGACGCTGCTCTAGGGCCAAGCTGCGCCCCGCGTCAACCGCCGCGCAGCCAGCGACCACCCTCCTGGCGGAAATAGCTCAGCGCATGCCCCGCCGCGCGGCGCTCCGTCCAGCGGGCGCGGGCCGAGGCGAGCTGCACGTCGTCATTGCCGTCGAACAGGTCGAACACCCGCTCGAATCCGTCGAAGCCGCTTGCCTCCACGCCGTCGAGCAGGAACAGGAATCGCGCCCCGGCCGGGTTGTCGTCGGCTCCGACGGTCAGCCAGATCGGCTGGATCTCCGCATGACGGGCCGCCTCGGCGTCGGCTGCACTGCCATGCGGCAGGAACAGCTCCGGCGCCTGCCACAGCGCCATATCGATCACCTTCAGCCGCTCCGCATCGCGCAGCCGCACCACCGCGCGCTCGCCGCTCGCCAGCGTGCGGTCGAGCAGCAGCGGCAGCGCGGTCTCGGCGCTGTCGCGGGTGAGGTGATAGAAGCCGATCGCCGCCACGACCGAGCCCGATCAGCCCTCGTGATGATCGGCGACGAAGCGGTCGAGCAGGCGCACGCCGAAGCCGGTCGCACCCTTCGGCGCGGTGGCGACGTCCTTGTTGCCCCAGGCGGTGCCGGCGATGTCGAGATGCGCCCACGGCGTGCTGCGGACGAAGCGCTTGAGGAACTGGGCTGCGGTGATCGCACCGCCCGGCCGGCCGCCGATGTTCTTCATGTCGGCGATGTCGGAGCGGATCTGCTTGTCATAGGCTTCGCCGAGCGGCATCCGCCACAGCTTCTCGCCCGTCGCGCGGCCGCTCGCGGCAAGCTGTTCGGCGAGCGTGTCGTCGGTGGCGAACAGTCCGGCATGCTCGTAGCCCAGGCTGACCACGATCGCGCCGGTCAATGTCGCGAGATCGACCATCAGCTTCGGCTTGAACCGCTCCTGCGCATACCACAGCACGTCGGCCAGCACGAGACGGCCCTCGGCATCGGTGTTGATCACCTCGATGGTCTGCCCCGAGGCGGAGGTCACCACATCGCCCGGGCGCTGCGCGTTGCCCGACAGCATGTTCTCGACCAGCCCGACCAGCCCGACCGCGTTGACCTTCGCACCGCGTCCGGCGAGTGCGGCCATCAGCCCGACCACCGCGCCCGCGCCGGCCATGTCGGTCTTCATCTCCTCCATGCCGCCGGCCGGCTTGATGCTGATGCCGCCGGAATCGAAGGTCACGCCCTTGCCGATGAAGGCGACAGGCGCCGCCTCCGGGTCCGGGCCGCCCCGATGGCGGATCACCACCAGCTTCGGCGGGTTGTCGCTGCCCTGGGCGACGCCGAGCAGGGCGCCGAAGCCGAGCTCGCGCATCGCCGCAGTGTCCAGCACCTCGATCTCGAGCCCGAGCTCGGAGAGTGCCGCGATACGTTCGGCGAACACCGCCGGGGTGAGGATGTTGGCCGGTTCGCTGACCAGGTCGCGGGTGATGAACGCGCCGCGCACCACCGCCTGCGCCGCTGCCCAGGCGGTGGTGGCGTGATCGGGTTCGGCGGTGTGGATGGTGATCGCGGCGAGGCGCGGCTTGTCCTCGGCACTCTCCCGCGTGCGGTAGCGGTCGAAGCGATAGTGACGCAGTGCCGCACCGGTGGCGACCGACACCGCGAGCGCGCTCGGCACCGCCTCGGCGACGATCACGGCGCGGGCGGTGTCGGCGAGGCTGGCGGCCGCGATGCCGCCGGCACGCTCCGCGGCGGCGGCATCGAGCTCGCCCTGCGCACCGAGCCCGACCGCGATCACCCTCGCCAGCCCCGGCGCCGGCGCGAGCAGAGACAGCGTCTTGCCGGCGGTGCCCTTGAACTGGGCGGCGGCGATGGCGCGCGACAATGCGCCGCCGGTCGCGGCATCGAGGGCCTCGAAGCCGGGCGGCTTCGGACCGTCGGCGCTCAGCAGCAGGGCGACGCCATACGCCTCCTCGCCCTCGGCGGACGGCAGCGGCGGCGCGGCGAAACGGATGTCGAGCAAGGGGCAACTCCAGACCGGGATCGGATCACAGACCGAATGGAGCGTTATCCCCCTCGCCCACCGGCGAGGCAACCCGGCCGATCCGGAACAACCGGCGTTCACTTCTGCACGGGCTGCCCTGAGCGGACACGGGATTGCCCTTTTCGCGGGCGGCGGCGCTCGGCTATCCAGAAGGGATGAACTTCGTGCCGGCATCCGAGTCGCCATGTGACCCGCAGAACCCCTGGTCGCGGACCGCTCTCGCGCTCCCCGATATGGCCGCCGTCGGTGCGTCCGGCCGTGACGGCGAGCTGCTCGCCCTCGCCGGCCGCCTCGCGGCACGGGCGGCGGGCGAGATCATGCGCATCCGCAGCCGGGGCTTCACGACCGAGACCAAGGCCGATGACAGCCCGGTCACCGAGGCCGACCGTGCCGCGGAGACGCTGATCGTGGACGGGCTGCGCGCCCGCTTTCCGCAGATCGCGGTGATTGCCGAGGAGGAGGCCGCGGCCGGTATCTCGATCATTCCCGGCGACGAGTACTGGCTGGTCGATCCGCTCGACGGCACGCGCGAATTCGCCGCCGGGCGCGACACCTTCACCGTCAATATCGGCCTGGTCCGTGACGGCCGGGTGGTGCTTGGCGCCGTGGCCCTGCCGGCCTTCGGGCAGCTCTACACCGGCGGGACGATGGCCCCGGCGCGCCGCTTCGATGCGACGGGCATGCATCCGATCAGCGTGCGCGCCGCCCCCGAAGCCGGGCTGACCATCCTCGCGTCGCGTCATTATGCCGACGATCCCGCACTGGCCGCCTTCATCGCCGCGCGGCCGGTGGCCGAACGGCGCAATTTCGGCTCGGCGGCGAAGTTCATCCGCCTCGCGGAGGGTGAGGCCGATCTCTACCCGCGTCTGGGTCCGACCATGGAATGGGACACCGCCGCCCCGCAGGCGATCGTGGAAGCCGCCGGCGGCCGGGTGCAGACCTTCGACGGCGACGTCCTCGCCTACGGCAAGCCGGAGTGGCGCAACCCGCCCTTCCTGTGCCTCGGCGCATGAGATCGCGTCCGACCCTGCGCCTCGCGGCCGACACCGGCGGCATCGCGACCGCGGCAGCATTGCTGCGCGACGGCCGGCTGGTGGCGTTCGGCACCGAGACGGTCTACGGGCTGGGCGCGGATGCCAACAGCGGCGACGCGATCGCCGCCCTCTACGCCGCCAAGGGACGGCCGTCGCACAATCCGCTGATCGTGCACCTCGCCACCACGGAGGCGGCCTTCGCGCTCGTCCGTCCCGACCCGCGCGCGACCGCGCTGGCCGAGGCTTTCTGGCCCGGCCCGCTCACCCTGGTATTGCCGCGGCGCACCGACGTGCGGATCGCGCCGGCCGCCGCCTCCGGGCTCGACACGCTGGCGGTGCGCGTCCCCGGACCCGCCATCGCCCGCGCGCTGATCGAAGCCAGCGGATGCCCGATCGCTGCCCCGTCGGCCAACCGCTCCGGCCGCGTCAGCCCCAGCACGTCGGCGGACGTGATCGAGGAACTCGACGGTCGCATCGATGCGGTGCTCGACAGCGGCCCCTGCCCGGTCGGGGTGGAAAGCACGGTGCTCGACCTCTCGGGCGCCACAGCTCGGCTGCTGCGGCCCGGCAGCATCACCGCCGGGGCGATCGAACGGGTCATCGGACCGATCGTCTCGGGCGCCGCCCCCGGCCCGCTGCGCGGCCCCGGAGGTCTTGCCTCGCATTACGCGCCCTCGCTGCCGGTGCGGCTGGCGGCGGACGGCGCGCGGCCCGACGAGGCGCTGCTGGCCTTCGGGCCGGTCCCTGAGGCCGCTCAGGGCGCCGCCCTGGTCTGGCAGCTCAGCGAGTGTGGCGATCTCGCCGAGGCGGCCGCACGGCTCTATGCCGGATTGCGCCATCTCGACCGCGAGGGCACGCGGCTTGGCCTGCGCGGCATCGCGGCGATGGCGGTGCCGCCCGACGGGATCGGGGCCGCGATCAACGACCGCCTCAGCCGTGCGGCGACCCCGGCGACGGCCGCGAGGGGGGCTGCATGAGCGAGTTCGACCCCAAGGAGCTCAAGGTCCTCTCCGACATCCTCGCGCTGGTGCTGGAAGATCAGCCCGGACAGTCCGCCGCCGCCCTCGATGCGCTGCGCGCACGGGCGCGGCGCAACGGGCAGACCGGCGGCGCGCTGAAGAACCTCTTCGTGGCCGTCGCCCGGGAGCCGGCGCGTGCCGCGACCACGCCCAAGCCACGCACGCGGCGCTCGACCGCCTCCACCGCGGCAGCCAGGGAGGCGCCGGCCGCCAACGAGATCCAGGCCGCCCGCACCCGCATCGCCCAGCTCGCGGCGGATGTGAACAAGATGGACCTCGAGCTGCGCAACGCCTCCAGCCGAATCGACTCGCTGCGCCAGGAACTCCAGCTCACCCGCCAGTCGCGCGCCGAGCTGCAGCAGGCGCTCCAACTCGCCCACCGCACCACGCGGCCGCGCAACTATCTCTATGTGCTGGTGGGGCTGCTCGGCCTGACCATCGGCATCGCCTGCACCATGGCCGTCACCCTGCTCGACCAGCGACCGGTGGCATCGGACAATCTGCGCTATCTGAGGTAGAGGCCACCTCCCGGTCCTTGCTCCGCAGGCCGTCGAGCCAGGTGAGGTCGCTCAGATCGCCCGCGGACCACGACGACGCCACGACCGCGGGCCTGACCGGCGATCATCAGGTGATGGCCGGGGTGATGACCGTTGCGCTTGAGAATGTCGCCTTGCGGCATCTGGACATGCGCGCGCCGTGACCATAACGCGGTAGCAACGCACCGGAAGACCGCCCATGCCTCTGCTCGATCAGCTTGCCAGCCTCCTTGGCCCCTCCGGCCTTCTCACCGGTTCCGACATGACCGGCTTCGAGTCCGACTGGCGGGGGCTGTATCATGGCCGGGCAGCGGCGGTGCTGCGGCCGGCGGATACGGCGCAGGTGGCGCAGGCCGTGCGGCTGTGTGCCGCGGCCGGGGCGTCGATCGTGCCTCAAGGCGGCAATACCTCGATGGTCGGCGGTGCCGCACCCGACGAGAGCGGGGCGCAGTTCGTGTTGTCGCTGTCGCGGATGAACCGGGTCCGCGAGCTCGACCGCGCCGACATGTCGATCACGCTGGAGGCCGGCATGACGCTGAAGGCCGGGCAGGAGGCGGCGGAGGCGGCCGGGCTGATGCTGCCGCTGTCGATCAACGCCGAGGGCTCGGCGACCATCGGCGGCGTGCTGGCCACCAATGCCGGCGGCAACCTCACCGTGCGCTACGGCAATGCGCGCGATCTGGTGCTCGGGCTCGAGGTGGTGCTGGCGGATGGCAGCGTGTTCGAGGGGCTGCGGCGGCTGCGAAAGGACAATACCGGCTACTGCCTGCGCCAGCTCTTCGTCGGCAGCGAGGGCACGCTCGGCATCATCACCGCCGCGGTGCTCAAGCTCGCCCCCCGCCCGCGTCAGCGCGAGGTGGCGCTGTGCGCGCTGCCCACGGCGGAGGCGGCGCTGGCACTGTTCGGCCGCTTCCAGCAGCACGATCCGGGCGCGGTGCAGGCGTTCGAATACATGTCCGGCACCGGCATGGCGCTGGTCAACGCACTGATCCCCGGCGCAACGCTGCCGCTGGCCGAGCCGGCCGCGCATTACGTGCTGGTCGAGCTCGCCACCCCGCGCGAGGGCGGCGATCTGCGCGCCGGGCTGGAGAGCGTGCTGGAGGCGGCGATCGAGGCGGAGGAGGTGCTCGACGCGGTGCTCGCCGAGAGCGAGGCCCAGCGCCTGGGACTATGGATGCTGCGCGAGGAACATTCCGAGGCGCAGAAGCGCGCCGGCGCGTCGGTCAAGAACGACGTCTCGGTGCCGGTCTCGCGCATCCCGGCCTTTCTCGAGGAGGCGACCAGGGTCTGCGAGGCGATGGTTCCCGGCATCCGCGTCGCACCGTTCGGCCATATCGGCGACGGCAACATCCACTTCAATCTGGTGCAGCCCGAAGGCGCCGACCCGGCCGGCTTCCTCGCCCGCGACCACGCGCTGATGGATGCGGTCGGCGCGGTGGTGCAGCGGCTCGATGGCAGCTTCTCCGCCGAGCACGGGGTGGGCCGGCTCAAGCCCTACATGATGCCGCTGTGGCGTGGCGGAGCCGAGCTCGAGGCGATGCGGGCGATCAAGGCCGCCCTCGATCCGCAGCACCTGCTCAACCCGCTCGTGATGCTGCCTCGGCCGTGATGCGCCTTGCGGGCCTCGCCTGCTACCCGGTCAAGTCGCTGGGCGGGGTCATCGCGGATACGGTCACGCTGACCTCGCTCGGACTGGACGGCGACCGGCGCTGGGCGGTGATCGGTGCCGACGGCACCGTGCTGACCCAGCGCCAGTTCGCCCGCATGGCGGCGATCCGCGCCCTGCCGGGTGCCGGCGGCAGCCTCAGGCTGCACGCCCGCACCGGCATCATCGACATCGCCCCGCCCGTCGGCGAGCACGGCCGCGCGGAGGCGATCGTCTGGGGCACGCGGGTCGATACCGCCCTCGCCGCACCCGAGGCATCGGCGTTCCTCTCCGGGCTGCTGGACACGGAGGCGCGGCTGGTGCGTCTCGACCGCGAGGATGCGCGCCGTTGCGGCACCGCGCCGTCGGGGTCGACCGAATATACCAGCCTGGCCGACTCCCTGCCGGTGCTGGTCACCACCACCGGTTCGCTCGCCGCCCTCGGCTCGCTGCTGGCGCAGGCGGGGCTCGATGCGGTGCCGATGGACCGCTTCCGCGCCAATCTCATCGTCGAGCACGATACACCCTGGGCCGAGCACGGCTGGCGGGGCCTGCGCATCGGCGCGGCGGAGCTGCGCCTCGCCCACCCCTGCGAGCGCTGCCAGGTGCCGACCATCGACCAGCACACCGGCGAGGTGGACCCACGCAGCGCGGCGGCGCGCGGGCTGCTGCGGGTGCTGGCCGGCGCGGCGGGAATCGGCCGCAAGATGGTGTTCGGCGTCAATGCGGTGCCGGTGGCCTCGACCTGCCCCGCCACCCTGCATGTGGGCGAGCGGGTCACGGTCACCGGCTGAAACATCGTCTTCCAGGGCCCTGGGCTTTTGCCGCGACACGGCGGCGGCTAGATAGGGCCATGACTGCGCCCCACCCCCTGCTCGCCTTGAGCCGGATCGACCGCTACCTGCTGCGGCAGCTGCTGCTGGCGCTGCTGGTGACCACCGGCGGTCTGGCAGCGCTGATCTGGCTGACGCAGTCGCTGCGCTTCGTGACGCTGGTGGTCGATCACGGCCTGTCGCTGCGGGTGTTCATCCAGCTCACCGGGCTGCTGATCCCGGGCTTCATCGCGGTGATCCTGCCGATCACCACCTTTGTCGTGGTGCAATTCATCTACCAGCGCCTGTCCGGCGACCGCGAGCTGACGGTGATGCGCGCGACCGGCATGTCGCCGTTCGCACTGGCCCGCCCGGCGCTGATGACGGCGGCGGTCGCGGCGATCCTGTGTCTGATTCTCAATGTCTGGCTGGTGCCGGCCAGCTATCACCGCTTCCGCACCTATGAATTCGAGATCCGCAACCGCATGGCCGCCTTCCTGCTCCAGGAGGGCGTGTTCACCTCGATGTCGGACAACCTCACCGTCTATGTGCGCTCACGCGACCGCAGCGGGCTGCTGCACGGCATCCTGATCGAGGACGACCGCCAGCCCAATGCCCATGCCACCATCCTCGCCCAGACCGGCGCGCTGGTGACCACCGACGAGAACAGTGCGCCCCAGGTGGTGCTGTTCAACGGCTCGCGGCAGTCGCTCGATCACCGCACGGGCCGGCTCAACGTGCTGACCTTCCAGCGCAATACGATCGACCTCGCCTCCAACGGCAAGGGGTCCTCGCCCGAGCGCGACGCGGCCGAGATGTCGATCCCCGAGTTGCTGCACCCGCAGGGCATGAACTTCCACGACCGCGACCGCGGCAAGTTCGCCGTCGAGGCCAATCGCCGGCTGTCGAGCCCGTTCATGGCGCTCAGCTTCGCGCTGGTGGCACTGGTGGCGGTGCTCAGCGGCGGGTTTTCCCGGCATGGCAATATCTGGCGCCCACTCGGCGCGATCGGCATCGTCGTCGGGCTGCTCGCCGTCCAGCTCACCGTCCAGTCGATCGCCGCCGGTGCGATGGCGCTGATGCCGCTGGTCTGGGTGCAGGCGATCGCGCCGGGGCTGGTCTGTGCATGGTGGCTGTTCCGGCGCGACACGCCGGCCCCACGCCGCGCCGCCCGGCCGGCACACGCGGTGGCGGGTTGAGACGATGGGCGTCGCCGTCACCCTGTCGCTCTACATCGCGCGCCTGTTCACGCTGTCGGTGCTGGGCATGATCGCGGCCCTGACCGGGCTGGTCGGGCTGTTCGACCTGATCGACCTGCTGCGCCGGGCGTCCACGCGCGAGGATGTGGGTTTCGCGCTGGTCGCCCAGATCGCCGCCCTGCATGTGCCCTACTATGCGATCGAGATCATGCCGTTCGGCGTGCTGCTCGGTGGCATTGTCTGCTTCTGGCGGCTGACGCGCTCGTCGGAGCTCATCGTCGCGCGCGCCGCCGGTATCTCGGCATGGCAGTTCCTCGCCGCCCCGCTGGCCAGCGCGATGCTGCTCGGCATCATCTTCACCGGGGTGATCAGCCCGGTCTCCTCGGCAATGTACAGCCGCGCCGAACAGCTCGACCGCACCTGGCTGCGCTCCACCGGCGGCCCGCTCGCCACCAGCGGCGGGCAGCTCTGGCTGCGCCAGCTCGATCACGGGCTGGTGCCGGATGGGGTGGCGATCGTGCATGCGCGCCAGGTGCGGCTGGAGGGCAAGTCGCTCTACGTCACGGGCGCCAGCGTCTTCCGCCTCGATGGCGCCGACCGGCTGCTCAGCCGTATCGAATCGCCCCGGGCCGCCCTCGAAGGCGGGCAATGGGTGCTGCACGACGCCTCCACCATCGCCCCCGACAGCCTGCCGGTCCATGTGGGCACCATCGAGTTGCCGACCGACCTGACGGTCCGCCGCGTGCAGGAGAGCTTCGCCTCGCCGGATACGCTGTCGGTCTGGGCGCTGCCGGGCTTCATCCGTCTGCTCGACCGCTCGGGCTTTTCCTCGGTACGGCACCGGCTGCATTTCCAGTCGCTGCTCGCGCTGCCGCTGCTGGCCTCGACGATGTCGCTGGTGGCGGCGGGGTTCTCGATGCGGCCGGCGCGTCGCGGCGGTGTCGCACAGATGATCGGCAGCGGACTGGTCGCGGGCTTCGCCCTTTTCACGGTATCGAAGGTGGCCGAACAATTCGGCGAATCGGGTGCACTGCCGGCGATCATGGCCGCCTGGGCGCCCACAGGCGCGGGACTGCTGCTTGCGGTCGCCCTGCTGCTGCATCTGGAGGACGGCTGAGACCATGGCCCGCAAGCGACAGACGGCCATCCGCCGCAAGCCATTGCCCAAGCAGCGCCGGACCGCACCGCTTTGCACGCCTCCGGCCGAGGGCGTGCGTCGGGGCGTGCGTCTGCGACCCGCCCTGCTCGGCGGCGGCTACGCGCTCGGCGCTCTGGTCGCCCCCGGCGTGGCGCTGGCGCAGTTCGCCGTCCAGCACGGCCATGGCGGCGCGCCGGCGTCGCGCAGCGCACCCGTCACCTTTCGCGCCGACAATGTCGACTACGACAGCCATAACGGCCTCGTCACCTGGACCGGCCATGTCCAGATCTGGCAGAACGACCACATCCTGCGTGCCGATCGCGTCACCTACGACCGCAACACCGACGTCGCCGCCGCCTCCGGCCACGTCGCCCTCGTCGAGCCCGACGGACAGGTGGTGTTCTCCGACTATGCCGAGCTGACGCAAGGCATGCGCCAGGGCGTGATGGACAACATGCGCGCGCTGATGACGCAGAACGGCAAGCTCGCCGCCAACGGCGCGCGACGCACCGACGGGCAGATCAACGAGCTGTCACGTGTCGTCTACACTGCCTGCAAGGTCTGCGCGCAGCATCCCGAGACCCGGCCGTTCTGGCAGATCCGCGCCTATTCGGCGGTGCAGGACATCCCGCACAAGCGCATCGAGTACCAGGACGCCTATCTCGACATGTTCGGCGTGCCGGTGATGTATTTCCCGTTCTTCTCGGCGCCCGATCCGTCGGTACACCGGCAGAGCGGCTTCCTGATGGGCACGCTGTCGCCGCATGACGAACATCTCGGCACCTTCGCCACCCTGCCCTATTACTGGGTGATCAACGACAGCTCCGATCTGACCATCGTGCCGTTGCTGGCCACCCGCAAGGACCCGCAGCTCACGCTGGACTACCGCAAATCCTTCAATGACGGCGTGCTGCACGCGATCGGCGCGGTGGCTGGCGACGAGGGTGCGGTGCAGGCCTATCTGCAGGCGCACGCGCTGTTCGCGCTCAACAGCGTCTGGCGGGCCGGTGCGGACATCTCGCTGTCGACCTCGGCCAACTACATGCGCGACTACCGCGTGCCGGGCTACGGTGCGGACGTGCTCGGCTCGACCGCCTATCTCGAAGGCTTCGGCGTCGGCTCCTATGCTCGGCTGGACGGCACCGTGTTCCAGGGCCTCAACAAGGTCACCGTCAACGATTCCACCCTGCCGCTGGTGCTGCCGCGCTTCACCTACAGCTATTTCAGCCAGCCCGACGCGCTTGGCGGGCGGTTCTCGCTCGATTCCACCAGCTTCAACATCTATCGCCCCAACGGCGTCAGCGACGAGCGCTTCGCGGTCGGGCTGAACTGGGACCGGCCGTTTCACGACAGCCTCGGCCAGCAGTTCGTCTTCACCGCCCATGTCGACACGGGCGTCTGGAACGCCCGCAAGCTCGACCTGATCCCGGTCTATGGCACCACCAATGCGGCGACCACCGCGCGTGCCCTGCCCACCGTGGCCTTGAAGATGAACTGGCCGTTCGTGCGCAGTCTGCACAGCGGCGGCAGCCAGACCATCGAGCCGATCGTGCAGCTCGTCGCCGCCCCGCAATCAGGCAACTCGGTCAATGACAACATCCCCAACGAGGACAGTCTCGACTACGAGTTCACCGACGCGACCCTGTTCAACATCAACCGCCACCAGGGCGTCGACCGTCTCGACGGCGGCGCGCGCGCCAATGTCGGGCTGCACGGCAACTGGACGTTCAAGGGCGACCAGCAGCTCGACGCGCTGATCGGCCAGTCCTACCAGGCGCATGTGGACCGCAACCAGGTGCCCGACAGCGGCCTCGAGCACCCGATCTCCGATTTCGTCGGCCGGCTCAGCTACACCCCGGCGAGCTGGCTGGACATGACCGCGCGCGGCCGTTTCGATCCGAAGAACGGCAACACCCATTTTGCCGACGGGCTGGTCAGCGTCGGCGTGCCGCTGCTGCGGGTGAGCGGCGGTTACACCTACAACAGCCACGACATCTATTATTACTACGACAACAACTACCGGCTGAGCACGATCAACCCGAATTACTACGTTCCCCGCAACGAGATCACCCTCGGCACATCGTCGGTCTGGCGTGAATACAGCCTCAACACCTTCGCCCGTCGCGACATCGAGCGCGGCCGCATGGTCGCACTGGGCGCCAATGCCGGCTACACCAACGACTGCTTCAGCTTCCACATCAGCTATGTGAAGCGCTACACGACCATCAACGGCGACACCGGCGACCAGTCGATCCTGTTCACCTTCACCTTCAAGACCCTGGGCATCTTCGCGGTGAACGGCTGAGGGGCCATCTCGAAGCTCCCGGCACCGTGCCGCGCAGACACATTCCCAAACCGGCCGCGAAGGACTATTCGGATGGGCGTTCGCGAGGCCGGCCTGGTTCCATGACTGAAAGACCCGTTTGCATGTCCCTGTTCCGCTCCGCCACACGGCGCCCGACCCTGCTGGCGGCGACTGCGATCCTGGCCGGGTGGAGCGCGGGGGTGGCCTTCGCCCAGCCGGCGCACCATCACCATCACCAGCCTGCCGCCGCAGACGCAGCACCGGCGCCAGGCGATGCGATGCCGGACAGCGGCGGCAAGACCGACACGGCCAAGCCGATGGTCGCCGACGACGAGATCGCGGCGGTCGTGGACGGCAACGTCATCACCAAGCGCGACGTCGACAATCGCGGCCGGCTGTTCGCGATGTCGACCGGGCTGCCGCTCAGCGAGGAGGTCCTGGCCCGTCTGCGCCCGCAGATCACCCGCCAGCTCATCGACGAGCGGCTGAAGATGCGCGAGATCCTCAACCGCAAGATCATCATCTCCACCAAGGAGATCGCCGGCACGATCGACGACATCGAGAAGCGCAACGGCATGGAGCCGGGCTCGCTGCGCCGGCGCCTGAGCGGGCTCGGGGTCGATTTCAACACGCTGATCGACCAGGTACGCGTGCAGCTCGGCTGGTCGCACGTGCTGCGCCAGGAACTCGCCGACCGCGCCCGTATCAGCGAGGACGACATCGAGCAGCGCGAGGCCGCGCTCAAGACCGAGGACGGCCAGCCGGAGTGGAACATCGGCGAGATCTTCGTCCCGATCGAGGATCCCGCCCACCAGAACGACGCCCAGACCTTCGCCGCCACCGTCATCAAGCAGCTTCGCGCCGGCGCGCCCTTCGCCGTGGTCGCTGCCGAATTCAGCCAGGACCAGAGCGCGCTCGAGGGCGGCGCGCGCGGCTGGGTGGGGGCCGACAGCCTCGACCCGCAGGTGGTGTCGCTGCTCAACGAGATGCCGGTGGGGGCGATCTCCGATCCGGTCCGCGTCGCCGGCGGCTACGAGATCGTCACCCTGCGCGGCAAGCGCACGGTGGGTCACCAGATGGCCAACATCCTGTCGCTGCGCCAGGCCTTCTTCCCCTTCACCAGCGCGCTGAACCCGCAGGCGCCCACCCCTCAGCAGCGCGACACGCTGGTCAAGGCCGCAGCCCTGAGCAAGTCGGCGCATGATTGCGGCGCCATCGAGGCCGCCAACGCGGCGAACGGCAACATCCGGCCCGCCAATCCCGGCGAGGTCGAGGCCGACCGGCTCAACCCGGCGATGCGCGCCGTGGTCGACAAGCTGGCCATCAACGAGGCCAGCCGGCCGCTGGTCTCCGGAGACGGCATCGCGGTGCTGATGGTGTGCGCGCGCGACCAGAAGAACCTCGCCACCCAGTCGCGCGAGGAAATCGCCGACCAGCTCCTCGGCGAGCGTGTGGAAATGGCCTCGCGCCAGTTGCTGCGCGAGCTGCACCGGCGCTCGGTGATCGAGATCCGCAATTCCTGAGCGCCTCCGCCCGACGCTGGCGGAGGCGATCGCGCGGCACGGGCTCGACGCGCGCAAGTCGCTCGGCCAGCACTTCCTGCTCGACCCGTCGATCACCGGCCGCATCGCCGCCCTGCCCGGGCCGCTCGAGGGGCGTCACGTCGTCGAGGTCGGGCCCGGCCCGGGCGGTCTGACCCGCGCACTGCTCGATGCCGGCGCGGCCTCGGTCACCGCGATCGAGGTCGATCCCCGCGCGGCCGCGCTGATCGGCGAGCTGGCCGCGGGGGAGGACGGGCGGTTGCGGCTGATCGAGGCCGATGCGACCCGGCTCGATCTCGCCGGCCTGACCGGCACGCCGCGCCAGGTGGTGGCCAATCTGCCCTACAATGTCGGCACGCCGCTGCTGGTCGGCTGGCTGCGCCAGGCGGCGCTGTGGGAACGGCTGACGCTGATGTTCCAGCTCGAGGTCGCCGAACGGATCTGCGCCGCACCGGATACCGATGCCTATGGGCGGCTGGCGGTGCTCGCCCAATGGGTATGCACCACGGATATCGTGCTGCGCGTGCCGCCGGGCGCCTTCGTGCCGCCACCGAAGGTCTGGTCGGCGGTGGTCAGGCTGACGCCCCGTGAGAAGCAGCCCGACCCGGTGCTGTTCGGCGCCATGGAGCGTCTGACGGCAGCCGCCTTCGGGCAGCGCCGCAAGATGCTGCGCGGCGCACTGGCGGGCCTGGGTGGCGAGGCGCTGCTGGAGCGCGCCGGGATCGATCCGCGGCGGCGGGCGGAGACGCTGTCGGTGGCGGAGTTCGAGCGCCTGGCAGGTTGTCTCGTGTCCTAACCCAGCGAGGCGGCCTTGCTCTCGGCAACGCTGCGCCGCTCGGTGGCCGCACGCTCGGCCTCGAACAGATAGTCGCGGGTGAACGGCACGGCATCGATCCGGCGGGTGAGCTGGAGCTGGAAGTTCATGTGGCCCTGGCGGCGGAAGGCGAGTTCCGAGCCGCAGAGATAGAGTTCGAACATCCGGCAGAACCGCTCGTCGTGCATCGATGCGACGGTGTCGCGGTTGGCGGCGAAGCGCCGGCGCCAGTGCTCGATGGTGCGCGCATAGTGCAGCCGCAGCACCTCACAGTCGGTCATCCACAGGCCCGAGCGCTCGACGGCGGCCAGCGTTTCGCTCAGGGCGGGCGAGTAGCCGCCGGGGAAGATGTATTTCTCCAGCCAGGCGTTGGTCGCCCCCGGCCCGTCCATCCGCCCGATCGAATGCACCAGGGCGACGCCGTCGGGCACGAGCGCATCGCGGATGGCACCGAAATATGTCTCGAAATGGCCAACCCCGACATGCTCGAACATGCCCACGGAGACCACGCGGTCGTAGGTCTCGGTCAGGGTGCGGTAGTCGCGGAGCTGGAACTCCACCTGGCCGGCCAGCCCGGCGCTCTCGGCGCGCGAGCGTGCCTCGTTGAGCTGCTCGGTCGACAGGGTGATGCCGGTGACGGTGACACCGTAGTCGCGTGCCAGCGTCAGCGCCATGCCGCCCCAGCCGCAGCCGATGTCGAGCACGCGCAGACCGGGGCGATCGAGCTTCAGCTTGGCGGCGATGTGATGCTTCTTGGCTTCCTGCGCCTCCTCCAGCGTCTCGTCGCCGTGAACGAAGTAGGCGCAGGAATACTGGCGGTCGCGATCGAGGAACAGGGAGTACAGCCGCCCGTCGAGATCGTAGTGATGCGCGACATTCCGCCGCGAGCGTCGCTCGGGGTTGAACTGGGACACGCCGCGCTTGAGCCAGCGCCAGCCTCCTTCGAGGCGCATGCCGGGGTGGCCGCCGGCCACCGCGTTGATCATCAGCAGCTCGACCAGCTCGTAAAGCGGGCCGTCGAGCGGGACCAGGTCGTCGTCCATGTAGGCTTCCCCGAACGACAGGCCGGGGTTGACGAGCAGGGCACGCACCGCGCGTTCGTTGCGCAGGTGGACGCCGGCGGTCGGTGTGCCCGAACCATAGCTGCGATAGCTGCCGTCCGGCAGCCGCACCCGCAGCGTGCCGCGCCGGATGAACAGGCGAAGAAAGATGTCGAGCAACCTGATCATCCCGCGCGCCTCCAAGTCCGGGTCGGATCATGAGCGAGCCTGCCGGACGGGTCAAAACCCAACGATGGCGACGGACAAGAAAAAACCCCGCAAGGCCGGAGCCTTGCGGGGTTTTTTCTTCAGCGGATGACGCCGGGCTCAGCCGGCGGCAGCCTCCTCGCCCTGCGCCTGGGCACCGAAATCGTCGCCGAGCTGCTCGGCGACATAGGCGCGACCCTCGTCTTCCTCGACGGCGACGGTCTCGCCGCGCGCCTGGCGTTCGGCTTCCTCGACCGAGCGGGCGACGTTGACGGTGACCTTGATCACCACTTCCGGATGCAGCACCACGCGGACCTCGGACAGGCCGAGGGTCTTGATGGGCTGGTCGAGCTGCACCTGGCCCCGGTGGATCGAGAGCCCCTCGCTGGTCGCCGCATCGGCGATGTCGCGAGTGGTTACCGACCCGTAGAGGCTGCCGGAATCGCCAGCCTGACGGATGACGACGACGGAGAGCTCGCCGATGCGGGCGGCGACGGCCTCGGCCTCTTCGCGGCGCTGGAGGTTCTGCGCCTCGAGATTGGCACGCTCACGCTCGAAACGCTCCTTGTTGGCGGCGTTCGCACGGATCGCCTTGCCCTCGGGGAGCAGGAAATTGCGGGCATAGCCGGGCTTCACCTTCACGGTGTCGCCCATCTGGCCCAGCTTCTCGACGCGCTGGAGGAGAATGACTTCTACGGCGGACATGGTCTCTTTCTCCCCTCAGTTCAGAACATAGGGGAGCAGGGCGAGGAAGCGGGCGCGCTTGATCGCCTGCGCCAGCTCGCGCTGCTTCTTCGCCGACACCGCGGTGATGCGGCTCGGCACGATCTTGCCGCGCTCCGACAGGAAGCGCGACAGCAGGCGGACGTCCTTGTAATCGATCTTCGGCGCGTTCGGACCCGAGAACGGGCACGACTTGCGGCGACGATAGAAGGGACGGCGCGCGCCGACCGCGGTGCGGCGGGCGGCGGGATTGATTTCGGTGGTCTCGGACATCGTCTCGCCCCTCACTCGTCGTTCAGATCGCGGCCGCCGCGCGGACCTTCGTCACGGGCGCGGAATTCCTCGCGATCGTCATAGCCGCGCTTGCCGCCACGGCCGCTGTCGAAGCGCCCGGCGGGCTTGGGCCCGCGGAAGCCGCGCTCGCGATCGTCGCCCTTGCGCGCCAGGATGGCGGAGGGGGCATCGTCGATCTCGTCGACGCGGATGGTCATGAAGCGCAGGATGTCCTCGTTGAGGTTCAGCTGACGTTCCATCTCGACGATGGAGGCCGGCGGCGCCTCGAGGCCGAGCAGCATGTAATGGCCCTTACGGTTCTTCTTGACCCGATAGGCCAAGCTGCGCAGGCCCCAGTATTCGCGCTTGCGGACTGCACCGCCATCGCCCTCGACCTGAGCGGCGACGAGGTCGGCGATCGCCTCGACCTGCTGCTGCGTGACATCGTTACGTGCGATCAGCACGTGTTCATAAAGCGGCATGTGTTCTCCCTTCGGCTGGTTCAACCCGATGCCGCGCGCGGGGATCCGGCGTGGTGCCTTCCTGAAGAAGGCGCGGGTATAGCCGCGGACGTGCCATGTCCGCGGCAGGGAAGTCGGGGCTTCAATCACATCTGGTGGCGCCGTTCAAGTGGAATCCTCCCGAAATAGGCACCTTCCGGAGGTCTGGACGCTCGGGTAGACTGTCATGACTGCGGCGTCCGTGCCATCGGTGGCCGTGCCTCCGGTAGCACTCTGGGAGCATCAATGACCGATTCTGGCACATGGTCTGAGGCGCACGATCCCCAGACCTATCTGACGCAGCGACATGCCAGCCCCAAGGGTGTCAGATACGGCTTCGTGCTGATCGCCTGCGCCCGTTGGGAAGAGGCCCACATCTGCGAGTGGCTGGACTATCACCGCTCGATCGGGTTCGACCATGTCTATCTGTACAGCAACGACGACAGCCCGGTGACACTTTACGAGCGCCTGCTTCCCTATCTCCAGGGCCCCGAACCGTTCGTCACCTACCGCCACTACGCGTATTCCGGGCAGCAGCTTGCGATCTACCGTGACGCCCTCCAGCGCTTCAGCAACGAAGCGGGATGGGTGATGATGCTCGATATCGACGAGTTCCTCTGCCTGCCGGGCGTGGACAATATCGGCCGCTTCGTCGCCGATTTCGAGTCCAGGACCGATGCCATCTACTTCAACTGGAAGACCTTCGGCACCAGCGGCTTTGCCAGGCGGCCGGCCGGGAGCGTGCTGCTGAACTACACCGCGACGGAGGGCATCGTCTCGCCCTTCACGAAGGTGCTGATCCGCTCGTCGGCCATTCCTTACGCGGCGCTGCACGACAAACCACACGTCGCGATGATGCACGATTGGGCCGAGGCCGGGCCGGAACTGCGGCTGTGCAACGTGCTGGGTGATTCGATGACCCATTACTATCGGCAGTGGCCCGTCGATGCCTGGGCCTACCTGCGGGAGGGCGACACCAACGAGCGCATCCGCCAACGTGCCTATGTGGCGCATTTCTCCATGAAATCGGACGAGGACTTCGACCGGCGCGTGGCGCGCGGGCTGAAGGGCGAGTTCCTTGTCGAGAGCATGTGGGGCAAGCTGACCCAGGCGGAGCGGCAGGAATTCCACGACCGCACCAATGCGGTCACGGACACTTACCTGCGCGATTACTGGCAGTCATATCTCGACCAGGCGTATGCCTACAGCAGCTTCGAGGCGTCGCCCTGGCCGCTGGTGTCGGAAGGCTGCCAGGCCACGCAGAGTTCGATCATCGCCCCGCATGCCGAACGCCGCAGCATTGAACAAGATGCCGCCAGCGTGCTGAACGAGGCCCCCACCGGCCGGCCGCACAATCACACCGACCGGGAGGTCGATCCGTGGTGGCGCGTGGACCTCGGCAGGGTGGTCGAGCTGCGAGAGGTGCGCCTGTTCAACCGGCTCGACACGGCCCTCGAACGCGTCGCCAACATCCGCATCGAATACGCCCTCGACGACATCGAATGGCAGACGCTGCTCGTCAAGACCGACGGCGAGATCTATGGCGGCCTCGATGGAACGCCCTTCAGGGTCCTCGTCGAGGGCCCGCTGGCGGTCCGTTTCGTGCGCGTGACGGTGCTGGGCGACACCTATCTTCATTTCGACCGTATCGAGATTTTCGGGACCGATGTTCCCGACGACCGGCTGGCGACACAGGATGCCGGCCGGTCGGAACATAAAGTGCATGTCGTTTCGTAATTTCGCCCGGGCCTTCTCTCAATGACCTCGATCACGCCCACCATCCGCGTCAAGCTGCCCGGCAACCCGGGCAACATGATGTTCATGTATCTTGCCGCACTGTCGATCCGGAACACGCTCGGGCGCGGACAGGTCCATAACGTCAGCATCCCGATGTTCGACATCTCGCTGCCCGACATCGACCTGCATGGTCGCGCGGGGCTGCATCTTCGCGAGGCCGGGGAATTCACGTCTCGGGGGTTGCTGCCTTTCGACACCATCTCGGCGCTGTGCAGGGCCAACCAGCCCGATTTCATCCAGATCGAAGGCTATTGCCAACACGTTGGCAACCTGCCCCGCCGCGACAGTGTCGATTATGCGGCCATCTTTCCGCACCCTGCCCTGCCGGTCGCCGGAGGGGCCGACGACGAGCTGGTCATCAGCATCCGTGGCGGCGAGATTTTGCGCGACATCGCACATCCGGACTATGTGCAGGTGCCGATCGACTTCTACGCCGACATCATCCGGCAATCAGGACTGAAGCCCGTCTTCTTCGGCCAGCTCGGCGACAATCCGTATTGCGACCGGCTGAGGAAGCGTTTTCCCGATGCGATCTTCCGGGCCGGCACGAACGCTGCCGCCGATTTCGATTTCATCCGGCGCTCCGTCAACATCATTCCGAGCGTCAGCACCTTCGCCTGGCTCGCGGCGTGGCTGTCGGATGCCCAGCGGATCTTCATGCCGGTGCTGGGCCTGCTGAATCCGTGCCAGCATCGACAGGGCATGTTCATCCCCTATGGGGACGAGCGCTTCCGCTACTTCCTGTTCCCCCACACCTACTGGACCGATATCGATCGCCAGGAGCACAGCGAGCGGGCGCTGGCCGGAAGCTGGCAGGCCGTCGACGAAACGACGATGCGGCTGATCACCGAGCGAAGCTGCACCACGCCGAGGCGCATCGATGACTACGCCAGGTGGCTGGATCTCGATTACTACGTATCGGCGAATCCCGGTCTGGCAGCGCTGCGAACGCAATATGGCGACTGCGCGGTCTACAACCACTATCTTGAACATGGCTTCGCGAGCGGCCACCCGCCATTGCGTCTCGACCCCGAGTGGTACTGCCTGGCCTATCCGTCCGCCGCCGCGGCACTTAGCCGCAACGAATTCCACGACGCGCTTCACCACTTTGTCGCCAGCGGCGCGGCGCTGGGCTACCGTCCCGTCCGGTCCGGCGATCCGGGCAAGCGGGCATGAGCCAGTCCGTCGCGCCGCACGGAACGGGCCGCATCGCCGTCGCCGTGATCGTCAAGAACGAGGCGACGGAACTCGCCTACTGGCTCGCCTGGTATCATCTGCTCGGCGCGGACACGATCTTCGTCTTCGACGACGGCTCGACCGATGGCACGGCCGAGATTGCCGAGGATGCGGGCAGGATGTTCGACGTCCGGGTGCTGCGGCTGTCGCGGCGCTCCGAGCGCTACGAGCTACGCCAGCGCGACTGCTATCTGAACATGCTGCAAAACCACCGCGACGAGTTCGAGTGGATCGGGTTCTTCGATGCCGACGAGTATCTCGCGTTCTACAAGGACGGAAAGATCTGCCTCGGCGGTCTTCGCGAGCGCCTCGACAGCGTCGATGCGGATGTCGGTGCGATGGCATTCCACTGGTGCAACTACGGCAGCAGCGGATGGGTCATCGCCAATGGCGGGCCATCCTTCGCCACCTATGTTCATCACGCCGATCCCGCAACGGGCATCAATCGGCACGTGAAGTCCTTCGTTCGGCCGGGACTGTGGTGCGGCGGCTGGATGAACGTCCACAAGTTCGATGTGGGCAACAGCCGTTACGTCTATCCCAATGGCCGCGACGTCCAGTGGGAACGCGACGGGATCACGCTGGCCGAGGTCGACTGGACCGATGCCCGGGTGATGCATTTCCAGCTCCGCAGCATGGAGCATTTCGTCGACAGGATGAAGAAGCGCATGGACCTCGTGCCATCGCCCGCGCTCTTCGATGCGATGGACTACGCGGAGATGACCGACCTGCGTGCATCCGAGCTGGCGGCGAAGGTTCTCGAGCTGGTCCGGAGCATCGACCGGCTGACGGTGGAGCGCGTCATCGCCGGACTGTCGGTCGATACGGCCGCACAGCCATCAGCCGTGTCGGCCACGGCATCCGCAACGATCGCAAGCGGGATCACGGTGCGCGAGGTGGTCAGCGATTTCGGTCATCTCGTAGCGCTCGATACGCATGACGGACTGGTATCGCGACGCGACGACCATCCGGCGTTTCCGCTTGCCTGCCTGACCCTGTCCTCGCTGCCCGACACCGCCTTCCTGCTCTGGGCGGAAGGACCGGGCGGCTGGCCCTATGTCGAGGGCGATTTCCGCACCACCAGAATGCGGCGCTATCTCCTCGAGGATCATTACGACGATTTCTCGTTCCGCAATCCCGAAACCCGGCGCATCCTCGGCGTGAAGCCGCCGGAGAACGGCGGTGCCGTGATCGGCGATGTCGTGCGGGCCCAGGCGTGGGAACGCTTCAGGCTGCGACCGCCGGGCGAAGCGCTGGCGCGGTGGCTGGAATCGGACAACGGCATCGCGCTGCTGCGATCGATCACCGGCGAGGTGGCGCTGCCGTCGATCCTCCCCGAGGCCGCCCTGCCGCTGTTCGACATGCTGCCGATCATCGCAGCCAGCATGTCGCCGGCGCGGCGCGCGGCTCTGGTCTCCGCGCTTGGCGCGACGGCGCGCCGGGTGACCTGAGCCGCGCGCCGCACCGGCGTCTCCGAGATCGGGGCGGCTAGGGTCGGCTATCATGCGGCTGACCTGCAATGCCGTCACGCCGTCAGGCCAGATCGCCATACGGCCGGGCGCGGACCAGCACCGGAAGGGTAAGCCGTGCGGCCTTCACTTTTGATGATCATCTCCCTCGCCGCGGCGGCCGGCCCGGCGCTCGGCCAGCCGGTGTTCTCGCGCGCCGGCGACGGACAGTTCAACACGATCACCGGCCGCTCGACGGCGGCGCTGCCGAATGCGGTGGCGCGGACACTCGCGGATCATTTTGCGGATGTGGTGAGCATACGCGACTTTGGCGCCAGATGTGACGGTGTCACCGATGACAGCGCGGCCGTGCAGACCGCGCTCAATGTCGCGTCAGGCATGGGCTATGCCAAGGTCACCGTGCCGCGGGGAAGCTGCCTGATCGGAACGGCCATCAGCCTGTCGATCGGCGCGTCGAGCGGTGTCTTCCTCGAGGGCAGCAACGGATCGACACTTCTGTTTCCAGGCGGGGTCGACGGTCCCTCGATCGCCCTCAACGCAGGCACTGCCACGTTTTCCGCGGCAAACCTGCGGTTCATCCGGTTGTCCGACGGCAAGGGCGCGGTCGGCACAGGGCTGAGCATTCGCGCGGCATCCGGCGTGGTCAACTCCATACCGACCCATCTCACCAATCTGAGCTTCATGGGCCTCAACCGGGCCGATACCTGGAATGTCGGGCTGTCGCTGGTCTCGCTGGTCAATCCGACCATCGATGCGCTGAACGTGCAGCAGCCCGATGCCACGATGCAGGCCAGCGGCCCGGTCGGCATGATCATCCAGGGCCTGTCGAACCAGCAGTTCGCGATCGACGCGAAGATCAGCAACTCGACCTTCCAGGGCGGCCATATCAACCTTCAGCTGATCGGCTCGGTGCAGGGTGTGTTCATCACCAACAGCGAGGGCATCGGATCGGACTATGGCATCTATGGTGTCGATGACGGCACGCACTATGCAGAACTGGCGACGGTCAACAATTCACATTGGAACAACACCACCGCCGGCATCTACCTCAGCAACTGGAACGAGAACAACATCAGCAACAATCTCTTCCTGCATTTCAATCCGGTCGCATCGGGCAACTATGGAGCCGTGCAGCTCCTCTCCAGCGGCTACAACACGCTGACCGCCAACACCACCAATGGCGGCGGCGTCGGCTCGGAGACATTCGCCCGCATTACCAACGGTCAGTTCGAGGTGGTCAGCAACAACGCCGTGGTGTTCCTCAACGGACCGTGCTTCGATCTCGGGACTTCGATCAGAAACGCCACCATCTCCGCCAACACCTGTTCGGGGGTGAGTGTCTCGACCCCGGCCGTACTGCCCACCGGCAGCGGAATCGTGATGAGCGGCAACGGCTATAATGGCAACGTCGGCGACATGGGCCTCGACGGCAACGGCAACATGCAGATCGCGGGCTCGGCCGTATTCTCGCCGCAACTGGTGCTGACGAACGCCGGCAATGCCAGCCTGAGCTTCCGCGACGGCAATGGCGCGCTCCGCTCGGCGATCAATGGCAACAAGGACGGGACGGTGAATTTCGGCGGCGGCAGCCCGGGCGTGACGCTGGCCGCTGCCGGACAGGCGCTTGGCTTCTATGGCCACGCCACGGCCGCCCAGACCGTGGTGACGGGAGCGAGCACCAGCAGTTCCACCCTCAACCAGATCCTCACCGCACTCGCGGCGACCGGGCTGGTCGGAGATACCAGCACCCACAGCAACGACTTCACCTCGACGGGCAACCTGTTCTCCAGCGCCAACATCTATCCCGGCAACGGAGGCGCGCTGATCCTGCGCGACAGCGCCGGGTCCGCCGCCTATCTGTCGCCGGACAGCACCGGTGGCGCGATTCTGGGCAGTCTCAAAAGCGGCGGCACCGCACGACTCCAGACCAGCGTGATCACCGCCCAACAGCAGCTCAACCTGCCCACGACGGCCTCCGTGCCGAGCACCGCCAGCCCGACTGTCACCGGCACCACCTCGCTGCTGGTCGACACCGCCGACAGCAAGCTCTGCGCCCTGATCGGATCGACCTGGAAATGCACGACCCTGCAATAGCGCCGCATCCGGCCGATACCAGCGATCAGACCCGCAGCGAGGCGGGGATGCGCAACCCGAGACTGTCGGGAATGTCCCAGATCTCGCGCACCTGCCGGATCCTGCGGAAACCCGCCGCCTCGTAGAGCGGCAGCGCGCGGGGATGATCGGCGGTGCAGGTATTGACCCGCAGCGCCGACGGGTTCTGCCGCCAGGCGCTCTCGATCGCCGCCTCCAGCAGTGGCCGGCCGGCGCCGCGGCCGATCATCGACGGCATCAGACCGAAATAGGACAGGTTGATGTCCGCGCCGCGTCGCTCGAGTTCATAGAACCCGGCCGGGCTGTCGCCGTTATAGAGGACGTGCAGCGACCAGCCCGGCGCTCGCATCACCGCCCTGATATCCTCGTCGGGCAGGATGCGACGCAGCCACCAGCAATAATCGGCACCGACCGCGTCGTAGAGATCGCGGTAGAACGCGACCGGAACCGCCTGCGCCACCTCGAGGCGAAGACCCTCGGGCAGAGGCGCCGCCGGGCGCGGGAGCGGGCGCGACATGCGCAGGAAAGTGACCTCCACGACGATCCGGATCGTCCCGGACGGACCCTGCCGCGCCAGGCCACGCATTTCGCCCACCCGGTCAGTCGTCGAGGAAGCTGCGCAGCTTGCGGCTGCGGGAGGGGTGCTTGAGCTTGCGCAACGCCTTGGCCTCGATCTGGCGGATGCGCTCGCGGGTGACGTTGAACTGCTGGCCGACTTCCTCGAGCGTGTGGTCGGTGTTCATGCCGATGCCGAAGCGCATGCGCAGCACGCGTTCCTCGCGCGGGGTGAGCGACGAGAGCACGCGCGTGGTGGCCTCGCGCAGATTGGCCTGAATGGCCGCATCGAGCGGGATCACGGCCGCCTTGTCCTCGATGAAGTCGCCGAGATGGCTGTCTTCCTCATCGCCGATCGGCGTCTCGAGCGAGATCGGCTCCTTGGCGATCTTGAGCACCTTGCGCACCTTCTCGAGCGGCATGCCGAGTTTCTCGGCCAGCTCCTCGGGGGCGGGCTCGCGGCCGATCTCGTGCAGCATCTGGCGCGAGGTGCGCACCAGCTTGTTGATCGTCTCGATCATGTGCACCGGAATGCGGATCGTGCGCGCCTGGTCGGCGATCGAACGGGTGATCGCCTGGCGGATCCACCAGGTGGCATAGGTCGAGAACTTGTAGCCGCGGCGGTATTCGAATTTGTCGACCGCCTTCATCAGGCCGATATTGCCTTCCTGGATCAGGTCGAGGAATTGCAGCCCGCGATTGGTGTATTTCTTGGCGATCGAGATCACCAGCCGCAGGTTGGCCTCGATCATCTCCTTCTTGGCGCGCGCCGAATCGCGCTCGCCACGGCTGATGGTCTGATAGACGCGGCGGAACTCGCTGATCGGCAGGCCGGAATCCTGTGCCACCTCGGCGATGCGGCCGCGCAGCTGAGCCGCTTCCTCGGCATGCTTGGCGACGAATGTCTTCCAGCCCTTGCCGGGCAACGCCGAGACAGTCTCGATCCAGGCCGGGTCGAGCTCATGGCCGCGATACTTGAGCAGGAAGTCGTCGCGGCCGATCTTGCAGCTCTCGGCCAGGCGCAGCAGCTTGCCCTCGGCCGCGTTGAGCCGCTGGTTGATCTGCTTGAGGTAAAGGACCAGCTCCTCGATGCGGTTATTATGCAGCCGCACGCGCTCGACGAGCTGCACCAGCTCCTCGCGCTGCTTCTCGTAGCTCTTCTCCGAACGGTCGGAGATCACCGCACCGGCGGTCAGCGTGTCGAGACGCTTTGCCTGCACCTTGTGCAGCTTCTTGTAGAGGCTTTCGATTTCCTCGAACTGCGCGAGCACCTCGGGCTTGAGCTTCTCCTCGAGTGCGGAGAGCGACAGGCCAGCGCCCTCGCCATCCTCGCCCTCGTCCATGTCGTCGCCACCGCGCGGGGCGTCGAACGCCGCCGGCTCGGCAGCCTCGCCCTCGGACTCGCTGTCGCCTTCGGCCTCCTCGGTCGGAGCGCCCCCGGACTGGGTGGCCTCGAGGTCGATGATGTCGCGCAGCAGCATGTTGCCGGCCTTGAGCCGGTCATGCCAGGAGATGATCGCACGGAAGGTGAGCGGGCTCTCGCACAACCCGCCGATCATCTCGTCGCGGCCGGCCTCGATGCGCTTGGCGATGGCGATCTCGCCCTCACGCGACAGCAGTTCGACGCTGCCCATCTCGCGCAGATACATGCGCACCGGGTCATCGGTGCGGCCGAGGCTCTCCTCGTCGAGATTGCCGGTCTTTTCCTCTTCCTCCTCGCCCTCGGCGGGCTCGGGGCGGGCGGCGGCCTCGCCGTCTTCCTGTTCCTCGTTCTCGACGACCTGGATGCCCATCTCGGACAGGGTCGCCATCACGTCCTCGATCTGCTCCGACGACATCTGGTCGGGCGGCAGGACGGCATTGAGCTCGTCGAAGGTGATGTAGCCGCGTTCCTTGCCGCGCGCGATCAGGCGCTTCACGGCCGCAGACTGGACATCCAGCAATCCGGTATCGACATCCGCATCGCTGGATGCGGTCTCAGTGCTCGCGGCTGTCTTGGTGGCCATCGCCGAACTCATCCCCGATCCTCAACCCTCAAATCCAACCCGGTGGCCGAAGGTTGCATCGACCACCGCGCCTACCGGCGCTCTTCGCCTCAGGCGTCCTCGCCCTGTTCGCCCCGTGCCAACGCCTCTCGCGCCGCGCAGAGTGCCACCAGCCGGCGCTCCGAAGCGGCGTCGAATGACGCGGACATGGCCGCGCGTGCCGCATCCACCTCCGCGTCGAGCCGGTGGCGGCTGACAAGCGCGAAGAAGTGCCACCACCCCGCCGCGGCCTCCGCCGGCATCGCCCCCTCCCGCGCCTCGCTCGGCAGTGGGTAGGGCGACGAGGCGAGAACATCGGTCGCGACCGGCGCTAATCCGGCTGAGTGCAGGTGGTCCATGAGGGCGTGCGAGTCAAGTTCCCGTGTCTCCGCCGCCCAGTCAAACAGTGCCGCGCGCAGCCGGGCGAGGCCTTCGGGCAACACCAGACCGGCGTACGCCTCCTCGAGATCGTGCAGCAGCGACGGATGGCGCAGCAGGATCGCGGTCATCGCCCGCAGCCGCTCGGCATCGGAACCGCCGGGCCGCATCACCGGCCGCGTGCCGATCAACGCGGGCGCAAGGTCCGGATCGCCGCGACCGCCGCCCCGGCGCGGACGCGACGCGACCGGCGGCTGGCGGTCGGAGCGCTTGTGGAAGGTGGTCCAGAACCTGTCGCGCAGCAGGCTGCGCACTTCCTGGGCCAAAGCGCGGTCGCCGATCGCCGACGCCGCCGCATCGAGCCGGGCCCGAAACGCGGCGCGCCCCTCGGCACTGTCCTCGCCGCCCTCGCGCAGCAGGTCGAACAACGCCTCGGACACCGGACTCGCCGCGGCGAGCAACGGCTCGAACGCCGCCCGGCCGGAGGCGCGCAGCATGCTGTCGGGATCCTCGCCGGGGGGCAGCCGGATGATGCGCAGGGAGCGTTCCGGGGTCAGCAGCGGCAGCGCGACCTCGACCGCGCGCCGCGCCGCGCGGGTTCCGGCGGCATCGCCGTCGAAGCACAGCACGGGCACCGCCGCCGCCCGCCACAACAGCTCGATCTGTTCGGATGTCAGCGCCGTACCGAGCGGTGCCACCGCCACCAGCCCGGCCTGGTGCAGGGCGATGACATCCATGTAGCCCTCGACCACCAGCAGCGCCGGTGGCCGCACCCCTGGCGGGCGTGGCGCCCGCAAGGCCGCGAGCGCACGATCGAGGCCGAACAGCGTGCGTCGCTTGGAGAACAGCGCCGTCTCCGGACCGTTGAGGTATTTCGGCTGGCCATCGCCCAGCAGGCGACCGCCGAAGCTGGTCAGCACGCCGCGCCGGTCATGGATCGGGAAGGTGACGCGGTTGAAGAACAGCTCGCCGCGTACCGATCCGTCCTCGCCCAGACGCATCAGTCCCGAACCGGCGATCATCTGCCGTGAGAATCCGGCCTTCTCCAGCAGTGCGACCAGTCCGCCGCGCCCGTCGCCGGACCAGCCGAGGCCGAAGCCGGCGATGGTGCCCTCCGACAGACCCCGCCGGCGCAGATACTCGCGCGCCGGCGCCCCCTCGGCCGTGTCCAGCCGGCGGCGATACTCGGTCTGGGCGGCGGCGAGCACGTCGGCGAGGCCGAGGCGTCGCTCTTCCGCCTCGCGGTCGCGCGGCGCCTGTTCGGGCACCTCCAGCCCCGCCTCCGCGGCCAGCGACTTCACCGCATCGACGAAGCTCGCCCCCTGGCTGTGCATGACGAAGCTGATCGCATCGCCATGCGCGCCGCAGCCGAAGCAGTGATAATGGTCGTCATAGACATAGAAGCTGGGCGATTTCTCGCCGTGAAAAGGGCAGCAGGCCTTCCAGTTGCGCCCGGAGCGCACCAGCCGCGTGCGCCGCCCGATCACCTGCGACAGCGGGGTGCGGGCGCGCAACTCGTCGAGGAAGGCGGGGTCGAAGGCCACCCGTCAGCCGGCCCTGTCTCAGGCCAGCTTCGATTTGACCAGCGGCGAGGCGCGGGCCATGTCGAGGGCGGCGCCGTGGCGCGACTTCAGTTCGGCCATCACCTTTCCCATGTCCCTGGCACTCGCAGCCCCGGTGGCGGCGATCGCCTGGTCGACGGCCTCGGCGAGGGCCGCCTCGTCCATCGCCTTGGGCAGGAAGCCCTCGATCACAGCGATCTCGGCCTCCTCCTTCTCGGCGAGTTCCGGCCGGCCGCCCTGACGGTACATGCCGGCCGATTCGGTGCGCGACTTCACCATGCCGCGCAGCATGCCGATCACCTCGTCGTCGCCCACCTTGTCGATGCCCTTCGGCCGGGCGGCGATGTCGACGTCCTTCAGCCGGGCAGCGATCATGCGCAGCGTCGAGACGCGCGGCTGGTCGCCGGCCTTCATCGCCGTCTTGAGAGAATCGGTGAACTGGTCGCGCAGCGCCATGAGCGTCGTCTTCTTTCCTCTTGTGTGGCCGGACGGGAAACCTTTTCCCAACCCAGCCATGCGTCGCAAACCGGGAAGAAATTTCCCAATTTACTTTCCCGGCCATCGTTGTGGCCGCTATATAGAGTGCATGAGCGATGTCGACAGCATCATCGAACGGATCGGCGGCGCGGCCGCGGTGGCGTCTCTCACCGGCGTCGGGCTCGAGGCGATCCGCAAATGGCGCCAGAGCCGGGCGATCCCGGCGAAGCACTGGCCGAAGCTGATCGAGGCCAGCGGCCTCGGGCTGGACGCCTTCACCCCTTCCCAACCCGCGCAGGAGCCCGGCATGACCGATCCCGAATCCTCTGTTCCGCCAGGGGCGACTGCCGCGCTGGTGCTCGCCGACGGATCGGTGTTCTGGGGCCGTGGCTTCGGTGCCCATACAGGTCCCGACGGCGAGGCGATCGGCGAGCTGTGCTTCTCCACCGGGCTGACCGGCTATCAGGAGACCCTCACCGACCCGTCCTTCGCCGGGCAGATCATTACCTTCACCTTCCCGCATATCGGCAATGTCGGCACCAACGAGGCCGATCTCGAGGCCGCCACGATCGCCGCACGCGGGCTGGTGGTGCGGGCCGACGTTACCGCGCCGTCGAACTGGCGCAGCACGCAGACGCTCGATGCGTGGCTCAAGCGCCAGCGTATCCCCGGCATCGCCGGCGTCGATACCCGCGCCGTCACCCTCGCCCTGCGCGAAGGCGGCCCGCAGACCGCGGTGCTGGCCTATCCGGCCGACGGACGCTTCGACCTCGCAGCCCTGCGCGCCCGCGCCGCCGCCTGGCCCGGGCTGGAGGGAATGGATCTAGCGAAGGAGGTCTCCTGCCGGCAGAGCTATCACTGGTCCGAGGCACGCTGGGACTTCAGTGGCGCTGCAGCCCCGGCACCGCGGCACAAGGTGGTGGCGGTGGATTATGGCGCAAAGCGCAACATCCTTCGCTCGCTGGTGACGGCGGGCTGCGACGTCACCGTGGTGCCGGCCACCGCCACCGCGGAGGATATCCTCGCCCATCAGCCGGACGGGGTGTTTCTCTCCAACGGCCCCGGTGATCCGGCGGCGACCGGCGCCTATGCGGTGCCGGCGATCCGCGGCGTGATCGACAGCGGCACGCCGGTGTTCGGCATCTGTCTCGGCCACCAGCTCCTCGCCCTCGCCCTTGGAGCGCGCACCTACAAGCTGCCGCAGGGCCATCGCGGCGCGAACCAGCCGGTCAAGGATCTCGCCACCGGCAAGGTGGAGATCACCAGCCAGAATCACGGCTTCGCAGTCGATGGCGACAGCCTGCCGGACGGCGTCGAGGTCAGCCATGTGAGCCTGTTCGACGGCAGCAACGAGGGGCTGCGCTGCACCGACCGCCGCGTGTTCTCGGTGCAGTATCATCCGGAAGCGAGCCCCGGACCGTCCGACAGTGCGCATCTGTTCGACCGCTTCGTCGCCCTGATGGACGCGGATTGAGCATGTTTACTGAAGTATATGACGCAGGTCGTATATTTCCGTAAACTTCATTCACATGGATCCGATCCGCAACCCCTTCGTGCCCGGCGCCGGGGCCGCACCGCCCGAAATCGCAGGGCGCGAGCGGTTGATCGGCCGTGCCGAGATCGCGCTGCGCCGCGCCCTGCAGGGACGCCCGGCGAAGAGTTTCATCGCCGTCGGCCTGCGCGGGGTCGGCAAGACGGTGGTACTCAACCGGGTCCGCAACCTCGCCGATGAGCTCGGATACCGCTCCTGCGCGATCGAGGCGCAGGAGGCGAAATCGCTGCCCGAGCTGCTGATCCCGCACCTGCGCCGGATGACGCTGGAACTCGACCGGATCGGCGCGCTGTCGGAACACGTCAAGCGCGCGCTGCGGGTGCTGAAAAGCTTCACCACCGGGCTGAAGGTGCGTTACGGCGACCTCCAGCTCGACGTGCAGGCCGAGGCCGGCGTGGCCGACAGCGGCGATCTCGAAGCCGACCTGCCGGAGCTGATCGCCGCCCTCGGCCGGGCTGCGAAGGCGCGCGAGACCGGCATCGCGCTGGTCATCGACGAGATCCAGTTCCTCGGCGAGCGCGACATGAGCGCACTGATCATCGCCATGCACCGCGTGATGCAGGAGCAGCTTCCCGTGGTGATGGTCGCGGCCGGGCTGCCGCAGGTGGTCGCATTGTCGGGCCGGTCGAAATCCTATGCGGAGCGGCTGTTCGACTACCCCGCACTGGGCGCGCTGTCGGACGAGGATGCGCGCACCGCCCTGGTCGAGCCGGCGCGGCGCGAGGAGGTGGCATTCTCCGACGCCGCACTGGACGCGATCCTGCGCATCACCGAGGGCTATCCTTATTTCCTCCAGGAATGGGCGTATCAGGCCTGGAACGTCGCCGAGGGTCCGGTGATCGACGCGGCCGACGTCAGTGAGGCCACCGGTGCGGCGATCGAGCAGCTCGATGGCAGTTTCTTCCGCATGCGCTACGAGCGGCTGACGCCGCGCGAGCGCGCCTACTGCCAGGCGATGGCTGAACTCGGCCCCGGCCCGCACCGTTCCGGCGACATCGCGGCACGGCTCGGCCTGCGGGTGCAGACGGTCGGCCCGCTGCGCCAGAACCTGATCCGCAAGGGCATGGTCTACAGCCCGGCCCATGGCGATACCGCCTTCACCGTTCCGATGTTCGACCAGTACCTGCACCGTCTCCAAGGCCATTGAGGGGTTCCGACCGATGCCAAAACGCACTGACCTGAACTCCATCCTGATCGTCGGCGCCGGGCCGATCGTCATCGGCCAGGCCTGCGAGTTCGACTATTCCGGCGCGCAGGCCTGCAAGGCGCTGCGCGAGGAAGGCTACCGGGTGATCCTGGTCAACTCGAACCCGGCGACGATCATGACCGATCCCGATCTCGCCGACGCCACCTATATCGAGCCGATCACGCCGGAATTCGTCGAGCGCATCATCGCGCGCGAGAAGCCCGATGCGATCCTGCCGACGATGGGCGGGCAGACCGCGCTCAACACCGCGATGGCCTTGTTCAAGTCGGGCGCGCTGGAGCGGCACGGTGTGGAGATGATCGGTGCCAAGGCCGATGTGATCGACCGCGCCGAGGACCGGCTGAAGTTCCGCGACGCGATGGCCGAGATCGGCATCGAGGGGCCGCGTTCGGCGATCGCCCACAGCATGGACGAGGCGCGCGCCGCGCTCGCCGAGATCGGCCTGCCGGCGGTGATCCGCCCTTCCTTCACGCTCGGCGGAACGGGGGGCGGCATCGCCTACAACCGCGCCGAGTTCGACCAGATCGTTGCCTCCGGCCTCGACGCCTCGCCCACAGACGAGGTGCTGATCGAGGAGAGCGTGCTCGGCTGGAAGGAATTCGAGATGGAGGTGGTCCGCGACCGCGCGGACAACTGCATCATCATCTGCTCGATCGAGAACATCGATCCGATGGGCATCCATACCGGCGATTCGATCACCGTCGCTCCCGCGCTGACGCTGACCGACAAGGAATACCAGCGCATGCGCGACGCCTCGATCGCGTGCCTGCGCCGCATCGGGGTGGAGACCGGCGGGTCGAACGTGCAGTTCGCGGTCAATCCCGAGGACGGCCGGCTGGTGGTGATCGAGATGAACCCGCGCGTGTCGCGCTCCTCGGCACTGGCCTCGAAGGCGACGGGATTTCCGATCGCCAAGATCGCCGCCAAGCTGGCGGTCGGCTACACGCTCGACGAGCTGGCCAACGATATCACGGGCGGCGCCACCCCGGCCTCGTTCGAGCCCACCATCGACTATGTGGTGGTCAAGATCCCCCGCTTCACCTTCGAGAAGTTCCCCGGCACCGAGCCGCTGCTGTCCACCGCGATGAAATCGGTCGGCGAGGCGATGTCGATCGGCCGCTGCTTCGAGGAGGCGCTGCAGAAAGGGCTGCGCAGCATGGAGACGGGGCTTTCGGGTCTCGATCCGGTCCCGCCCCCCGGCGATGGCGGTGCGGATGCGTTCCGCGCAGCACTCTCGCAGCCGCGCCCGGAGCGCATCCTGATGGCCGCGCAGGCGATCCGTGCCGGCATTCCGCTTGCCGACATCCATGACGCGGCGAAGTTCGACCCGTGGTTCCTCGACGCCTTCGCCCGCATCGTCGAGGCCGAGCGGGGTGTGACGGCGAACGGCCTTCCCACCGATGCGCTGTCGCTCCGCGCGCTCAAGGCGCTCGGCTTCTCCGACCGACAACTCGGCCGTCTCGCTCACACTTCGCCCGACAAGGTCGCAGCCCTGCGCGAGCGCCTCGGTGTCACGCCGGTCTACAAGCGGATCGACACCTGCGCGGGCGAGTTCGCTTCCGCCACGCCGTATATGTATTCGAGCTATGAGGGCGGCTATGGCGCGCCGCGCTGCGAGGCGGAGCCGACCGCGCGCGACAAGGTGGTCATCCTCGGCGGCGGTCCGAACCGGATCGGCCAGGGCATCGAGTTCGACTATTGTTGTGTGCACGCCGCCTATGCCCTGCGCGAGGCGGGGTTCGAGACCATCATGGTCAACTGCAATCCCGAGACCGTCTCGACCGATTACGACACCTCGGACCGGCTGTATTTCGAGCCGCTGACCGACGAGGACGTGATCTCGCTGATCCGCCGCGAGCAGCAATCCGGCCGGGTGCTTGGCTGCATCGTGCAGTATGGCGGCCAGACCCCGCTGAAGCTGTCCACCGCGCTGTCGAAGGCCGGAATCCCGATCCTCGGCACTCCGGCCGATGCCATCGACCGCGCCGAGGACCGCGAGCGCTTCCAGGCGATGCTGCACAAGCTCGGCCTGCGCCAGCCCGACAATGCCATCGCCCGCTCGGCGGCCGAGGCGGAGACGTTGGCGGCGAAACTGGGCTACCCGCTGGTGATCCGGCCCAGCTACGTGCTCGGCGGCCGCGCGATGGAGATCCTGCACAGCCCCGACCAGCTCGCCCGCTACCTGCGCGAGACCATCCGCCCCTCCGGAGACGGCTCGTTCGAGGCCGGTCCGGTGCTGCTCGACCGCTATCTCAACGACGCGATCGAGGCGGATGTGGACTGCCTCGCCGACGGCCACACCGTTTATGTCGCCGGCGTGATGGAACATATCGAGGAGGCCGGGATCCATTCGGGCGATTCCGCCTGCTCGCTGCCGCCCTACACATTGTCGCCGGCCATCATCTTCGAGCTGCGCGCCCAGACCGAGGCGATGGCGCGCGAACTCGGCATCGTGGGCCTGATGAACGTGCAGTATGCGATCAAGGGCGATGCGATCTACGTGCTGGAGGTCAATCCGCGCGCCTCGCGCACGGTGCCGTTCGTCGCCAAGGCGACCGGCGTGCCGCTGGCCAAGATCGGCGCGCGGCTGATGACCGGCGAGAGCCTGGCCAGCTTCAACCTCGACGCCCGCACCGCGCTGCCGCATGTCGCGGTGAAGGAGGCGGTGTTCCCGTTCGCGCGCTTCTCGGGCGTGGACGTGATCCTCGGCCCGGAGATGCGCTCCACCGGCGAGGTGATGGGGCTGGACACCAGCTTCGAGCGGGCATTTGCCAAGGCGCAGCTCGGCGCGGGGGTGAAGCTGCCGCAGACCGGCACCGCGTTCCTCTCGGTACGTGGCACCGACAAGACCGCGCTGCTGCCGCTCGGCCGTCGCCTGGCCGAAATGGGCTTCGCGATCATGGCGACGCGCGGCACCGCGGCCGCCCTGCGCGAGGCCGGCATCGAGGTCACCGCGGTCAACAAGGTGCTGGAGGGCCGCCCGCATTGCGTGGACGCGATCCGCTCCGGCGACGTGCAGCTCGTGATCAACACCGCCGGCGGGGCGCAGTCGGTGACCGACAGTTTCGACATCCGCCGCTCCGCCCTCACCCAAGGCGTACCGCACTACACCACCATGGCCGGCGCGCGGGCCGCGGTCTATGCGATCGCGGCGATGCGCGCGGGAGCGCTTGAAGTCGCGCCGCTTCAGTCCTACCTTCAGGGATCGTTCTAGGGACGTTCGCGTCCTTCCAGGCGTCCGCGGTCGGGCCTACGGGCCTGCCTTCGGGCGCCTGCAATGTCTTTAACTGGTGGTTTGGGGACCCGTTCGTTGCAGAAATTTCCGATGACCGCCCCCGGTCTGGCCCGGCTCGAGGCGGAACTGCGTCAGCTCAAGAGCGAGGAGCGGCCGTCGATCATCCGCGCCATCGCGGAAGCGCGCAGCCATGGCGACCTGTCAGAGAACGCCGAGTATCACGCCGCCCGCGAACGCCAGTCCTTCATCGAGGGCCGGATCCAGGAGCTCGAGGAGATCGTCGGCGCCGTCGAGGTGATCGACCCGGCGAGCCTGTCGGGCAGCTCGGTGATGTTCGGCGCCCATGTCAGCCTGGTCGATGAGGAAACCGACAAGGAAGCCACCTACCAGATCGTCGGCGTCTACGAGGCCGACATCAAGCAGGGGCTGCTGTCGGTGTCGTCGCCGCTGGCGAAGTCGTTGATCGGCAAGAAGAAGGGCGACAGCGTCTCCGTGCCCGCCCCCGGCGGCGACCGGACCTACGAGATTCTGGAAGTGAAATACGCCTGACGGCGCGGCTGCGATGATCACGCTGTCCGACGTCGAGCGCGCCGCCGCGCGTATCGAAGGCAAGGTGCTGCGCACCCCGACCCTGCCTGCGGGCACGATCTCGCGCATCGTCGGCGCCGACGTCACGCTCAAGCTCGACAATCTCCAGGCGGTCGGCTCGTTCAAGGAGCGCGGGGCGGCAAATCGTCTCGCCATGCTCGGCAACGAGGAGCGGGTGCGCGGCGTGGTGGCGATGTCGGCCGGCAACCATGCCCAGGGCGTCGCGCGCCATGCCAGCCTGCTCGGCATCGACGCCACCATCGTCATGCCGCGCTTCACCCCGGTGGCGAAGGTCACCCGCACCGAGGGCTGGGGCGCGCGGGTGGTGCTGCATGGCGCGACGCTGGCCGAGGCCGCCGCGCATGCACAGCACCTGTGCGAGGCGGAGGGACGGGTGTTTGTGCATCCGTTCGACGACGAGGCGGTGATGGCCGGCCAGGGCACGATGGCGCTGGAAATGCTCGCCGACGCCCCCGATCTCGACGTGCTGGTGATCCCGATCGGCGGCGGCGGGCTGATTTCGGGCTCGGCGGTGGCGGCGAAGGCGCTGAACCCGTCGATCGAGATCGTCGGCGTGCAGGTCGCCGGGCATGACAGCCTCGCCGCCCATCCCGGCCCGGAACGCACCCCCACCGGCGGCTCGACCATCGCCGAGGGCATCGCCGTGATGCGCATCGGCCGCCTGCCGCTCGAGGTCGTGCGCGCGCATGTCAGCGACGTGCTGGTGGTGGACGAGGCAGAGGTTGAGAGCGCGATCGCCCTGCTTGCCGAGGGCGCGAAGCAGGTCGCCGAGGGTGCGGGTGCGGCCGCCCTGGCTGCGGTGATGGCCAACCCGGAACGCTTTGCCGGCCGCCGCGTCGGCCTGCCGGTCTGCGGCGGCAATATCGACAGCCGCATCCTCGCCAACGTGCTGCTGCGCAACCTGCTGCGCGACGGACGCCTGTTGCGGGTGCAGATGGAGATCCCCGACCGCCCCGGCGTGCTGGCCGACATCGCGACGAAGATCGGCAGCTCGGGGGGCAACATCATCGAGGTGTCGCACCAGCGCCTGTTCGCCTCGCCCTCGGTGCAGGCCGCCCAGCTCGAGGTGATGGCGGAAGCGCGCGATCCCGCGCATGCGGAGGCGATCCTGGCCGCGCTGCGCGAGAGCTATGTGGTGGCGCGGGTCTGAGGTCTACTTGCCAACGTCGATCACGGTCTGGGTCTTGACCATCGGATCGACCGAATGCAGCAAGGTGCTGAGCCCCCATTGGCGCTGATCGAAGGTCGCGTCGCTGACGATCCGGGTCAGCGTGTTGCCCTTGAAGGCCATCGTCACCGCGAACGTGACGGGATGGGTCTGGCCGCGCATGGTCAGATCGCCGACGAGATAGGTCTTGACCTGACCCTTGACGATCTTTGGCTGGCAATGCCCGACATAGCGCATCGTCGGATGGGTATCGCCATCGAGCATCAGCCCTGACAGCATCAGGCTGCGCAGCACGGCGCTGCCGACCTTGAGCGAGTTCACGTCCATCGTCAGATCGACGTGGCAGGCCTGGGTCGAGAGATCGTAGTTCAGCTTGCCTGACACCTGCTCGAACTGCCCGTCGACATCGGTAAGCGCGGATTTCGCATGCAGCTCGGCACGGGTATTGGCCGGTGTCAGGGTCAGTTGCTGGGTCTCCGCCCGGGCAGGCAGCGCGGCCAGGCCAAGGACGACACACAGGGGCAGCAGGCGGTACATCGGGTCTCCCACACGATCCGGATCACGCTTGCGTCAACATCCGACACGCTGGATGGTTTGCCCGGCAACCTGTGGACGGGCGGCTGGTTGTCGCGGGATGACGACCTTTGCCTCCGTCGCCCGGCGCGACGACATCAAGCCCGGCCTGCCTTTGGCGGCGACACATGGCGAGCGCAAGCTGGTTCTGCTCGACGATCGCGGAACGCTGCGCGCCTTCGATGGGCAATGCCCACATGCCAAGGCGCCGCTGGCCAAAGGGGCGATCTGCAGTGGGAAGCTGATCTGCCCGTTCCACAAGGCGGAGTTCGACATCCATACCGGTGCCATGCTCGCGCCACCCGCCCTTGCGCCGCTGAAGCAGTATCCGGTGCGCCTCGAAGGCGACGACGTTCTGGTCGGCGATACACCCCTCCCCGCCCCGTCCGGCTCGGAGGGCGGGATCGGTACGGGGCAGCATATCGTGCTCGCCGGCGCAGGCGCGGCCAGCCTGGTGGCGGCGCAGACCCTGAGGGAGAACGGATTTGCCGGCCGCATCACCATGATCGGACCGGAGGCCGCGCCGCCCTATGACCGCACCGCACTGAGCAAGGTGGTTCTGGCGGGCGACAAGCCGCTTGACGAACTTCCGCTGCTCAAGCCCGCGGCGTTCTTCGAGGACCATGCGATCGATCGGGTCACTGCGTCGATCACCCGGCTGGACGCGCGGCACAAACGGGTCGAGTTGGAGAACGGCGACGCACTGACCTACGATGCGGCCCTGCTCGCCACCGGTTCGCGCGCGGCCGAACTCGACGTCCCCGGCGCCGATCTCCCGGGCGTGCAGATGTTGCGCAACCGCGATGATGCGGCCGCGATCATCGATGCGATCGCCGCAAATCCCGAAATCGCGATCGTCGGCGGCGGCTTTATCAGCATCGAGGCTGCCGCTTCGTTGCGTAAGCGCGGGCTGGAGGTCACGCTGATCTCCAGCAGTCCCCTGCCGCTGGCGAACCGTTTTGGTGACCAGGTGGCAGGCGGCATTCATCACCTGCTGGCCGACAAGGGCGTCCGTTTCGTCACCGGTGAGGTCATCGCGTTCACTGGCGCAGACCGGGTCGACGGCGTACGCGTCACCGGCGGGCATGAGGTGAAGGCGGGACTGGTGCTGGTGGCGACGGGAGCAAGGCCCGTCACAGAGTTTCTCGACGGCGTCGAGCACGACGAACAGGGCGGTGTCGTGGTGTCCGATCGACTCCTGGCGGCAGACGGGCTGTATGCGGCCGGCGACGTTGCCACCGCGCCCCTGGCAGCGACCGGCAAGCTGGCGCGGATCGAGCATTGGCGGGTCGCCGAGCAGCATGGACGACTGGCGGCGCTGAACATGCTCGGCCGTGACCTGACACTCGAACTGGTGCCGTTCTTCTGGACGTTCGTCGCTGGCAAACGGTTCGAATATCTCGGTCAGGCGAAGGACTGGGACGAGATCATCGTCGACGGCACGCCCGAGGAGGCGAAATTCACTGCCCTGGTGGTCAAGGATGGGCATGTGGACGCGGTGATCGCCGCCGGCAACGATACCGCGACCGCACGACTGCTGCCGCACATGAATACGCGGCCGGATGTCGCGACCGCGAGGGCGATCATGTCGGGCGATAGACCGCATTGAGGGCGGCGATGGTGCGCTCGACCTCGCTCTCGGTGCCCACGCTGATGCGGATCCATGCATCGAGCGGCGGAAACGGTCGGGCAACCTCGATGCCGTGGCCGGCAAGTGCGGTGCGCGCCTGAGCGACCGGAAGCGGGCTGCGGAAGAAGACGAAATTGGCCTTCGAATCCGAATGTTCGAGATGCAGCCTGTCGAGAGCGGCGGTCAGGCGCTGCCTGCCATCGATGACCCGCCGTCGCACATCGGTAACCCAGTCCTGGTCGGCGAGTGCGGCGTTGGCGGCGGTGACGGCGAGGCGGCCGAGTTCATGTGGATCGCCGAAACCAGCTTTGTGCATGCTGTCGGCCAGGGATTTCGGCGCGAGCACGTAGCCGATCGGCAGCCCGGCAAGACCATAGATCTTGTCGAGCGTCCGGAACACCGCGACATTGAGCCCCTCGCGCGTGTAGCGGACTGCGCTGTGGGCGATATCATCATATTCGATATAGGCCTCGTCGACGATCACCAGCGTGCGGCGTGCGACGTCGCGGATGAAGGCGTCGAATTCCGCTGCACCATTGGTGGTGCCGCTGGGGTTGTGCGGATTGACCAGATACACCGCACGGGTGTCGCCGATCACCGCGCGTGACAGGGCTGGCAGGTCGTTGCCGAGCTTCGCGTTCAACGGAACGCCGATCGCGACCCCGCCCTCGGGGGCGGCAGCGTCGGCGACGAGCGGATAACCTGGCACCGAGAGTACGAATCGTCCGCCCGCCGGCGGCCTGGCGGCGAGAAACACCCCGAGCGGGCCGAGGATCTCGCCGAGAACGATCTGTTCGCGCGGCAGGTTTTCCATCGCCGCGATCCGGTCGAGCAGTGCCTGCACCGGAGCGTCGTCACCATAGCGTCCGACCAGTGGAAGCTGGCTGCGCAATGCCGCAAGCACCTTGGGCGATGGGCCGAACGGGTTTTCATTCAGCGACAGACGCGCCGGCTTGGCCAGCGCGCGGCCGACCGGCGTGGCGAACGTGGCGGTCGCGCCGGCGGCCAGCAGATGTCGTCTCGTCAGTCCCATCGCGCGTGCCTCAGAAGGTCCAGTCCATGCGTGCATAGTAGAATCCGCCATTGATGCCGATCTGGCTGAGGCTGCTGTCGTATTTCTCCGACCCGTAATAGCCGTTCTCGGGCGGGATTCGGCTCGGAGTGGCGTCGAACAGGTTGTTGGCCCCCAGTGCGACGCGCAAGGTGGCGAGCGGCCGGTAGCCGAACTCCAGATTGGTCAGCCAGCGCGGGTGATTGACGAAACGGGCGAAGTCGGTGGTCGAGTAGGCGTTGGGGCCGGAGAAATAGGTCAGTTCGTCGACCGTCTGCCCATACCGTTGCTCGTGCAGCAGCACGTCCCAGCGGTCTCGGTGCCAGCGTCCCCCGAAAATGACGCGGTTCTTCGGGGTACTGGTGGTCAGATAAGCCGCCGATTGCGCCGACAGGTCGGCCTCGCCGTTGGCAAGCGTGTTGGTATGGGTGATGCGGGTGTAGGTGGCGTTCAGCGACGCATCCCAGTCGATCGCGCCGAGCCGGCCGAGGACGGTGACATAGGTTGCGGTGAGATCGACGCCGCGCGTTCGTGTGCTGGCGGCATTGGTGAAGAACGAGGCCGAGACGTCCTGCGCATCGAGGCCGGGATCAACGGCGATTCCCTGCAGGCGAAGTGCTGCGATCGCCGCCTCGCCCGCGACTCCGGGACCGCTGACGATGCGGTCGCGGATGGCGATCTGGTAGGCGTCGAGTGTGAGGTGCAGGTCGCGCAACGGCGTGAACACCAGCCCGGCGGTGAGGTTGGTCGCATTCTCGGGCTTGAGCGCGTTGGCACCCAGCAGGGCGGCGGCGGCCGAGTTGGCCGGCAGCGTGCCCGACGCGCTGTCGGGGCCGACAGCAAGGGCGCTGTAGAATTCGTTGGCGAGGCTGGGCGCGCGGGTGCCGCTGCTGATCGTGGCGCGCAGGGCGAGTCTCGGCGTGAGGTCGTAGCGCGTGGAGAGCTTGCCGTTCCAGGTGTTGCCGAAATCGGTGTAGTGCTCGTACCGTCCGGCCGCATCGACCTGCCAGGCACGGGTCAGATGACCCGAAAGGTCGAGATAGGCGCTGTAGACGACGCGCGAATGCGGGCCGGCATCGGTGGGCAGCAGACCCGCCTGCGCCTGCGAGCCGCCGTAGAGATACGAGGCCGGGCTGCCGGCGCCGGTCCCATAGGTTTCGAAACGGTGCTCGATGCCGCCGGCGACGTTGAGCGGAAACGCCCAGTGCGGAACGTGGAAGGCGCGGCTGAGATCGAGATCGTCGTTGAGCTGGGTGGCGGAGAAATCCGCCAGATGCACAAAGAGCGGCGTCGAGCCGGTCGCGGCAAGCAGGCCGGTATTGGCGGTGTTGCGCAGATTGTTGTCGAGGAAGTCGCCACCGTAGCTCGAGCTGAGATCCCAGCGCCAGCCGAGCAGATCATGGCCACGAACACCGAGGGCGGAGGAGAAATCGTTCTCGTGAGTGGTCTGGTGCGGGGTGAAGCCGCCAGGATAGATCGAAGGCAGGCGGCTCGGCAGCCGGTAGACCTGGGTGATGTCGGTGAAGCGGTAGGCGTAGGTGGCGCTGGCATAGAGTTCGGGGCCGTCGGCGAGGTCATAGCCGGCATTGGCTCCGGCCACGTAGCGGGTCGAGCCGGGGGTGCCGAGGATCTTGGTCACCACCGTCCCGGTGCGGCTGTCAGGGCCGTTGCGAACCGTGCGGTCGGCGTGGCGGTAGTCCAGGCTGAGGTCGAGGAACCCGCCCGAGCCCAGGGCGAACCCGCGCTCGGCGCCGGCACGGGCGGTGAAACCGTCGCCGGGGTAGAACTGCCCGGTCTCACCAGCGACATGTGTGCCGTGATCGCGGGCCTTGAGGATGACGTTGACCACGCCGGCGATCGCGTCCGACCCATACTGCGCCGAGGCGCCGTCGCGCAGCACTTCGACGTGATCGATCAGCAGCGGCGGAACCAGATCGAGATCGACAGGCGTCGCCCCGTCGGCGAAGCCCTGGATGTAGATGAAGGCGGTCGAGTGCCGCCGCCGTCCGTTGACCAGGACCAGCGTCTGGTCCGGGTTCAGGCCGCGAAGCGAGATGAAATCGGTCGGCGCTCCATCGAAGATGCCGACGGCGGGACGCGTGACCGACGGCAGCAGCTGCGACAGCGCATCGGTGAGGTTGGTCTGGCCGGTGCCGGCGAGGTCGCGAGCGGTGAGGACGTCGATCGGGGAGAAGCTGTCACGGGCGAGCCGTCCGGGCTCGCGCGTGCCGGTGACGACGACGTTCTCGGTGGTGGTGGCCGGCGTGGTTTGCGCGTGCACCGCCGGCGGTAGCGCGACGAACGCCGAAACGACTGCGAGATTGCGCCACGCCGACACCACACGATCTCCCGACACGGTCGCGCGACCACGTGGTTGCGGTCGCGCAAGGAGATCGACTCATCGCATGCAGTGGACCGATCTGCAAGCGTGCTGGTCTGTATGCACTATTGTTGGTCGTGTTGTATTATGGCTGCAGCTGCGCCGCCTCGTCCTCGACCGTGAAGCCCACCTTGAGCGTCACCTGCGTGTAGACGACCTTGCCGTCCTCGATCTGACCGCGGGTCTCGATCACCTGGAACCAGCGCAGGTGGCGGATGGTCTTCGACGCCTTGGCGATGGCGGCGGCGATGGCGGCGTCGACACCGGTCTCGGAGGACCCGACCAGTTCGACGACCCGGTAGACATGATCGCTCATGACGTTCTCCCTGATGAGAAACCGTCAACGAGGCAGGTCAGGCAGGGTTCGCCAGCGCCTCCTGTTCGGCGGCGGTGAAGACGCGACCGCGGGTGAGGAAGCGTCGTTCGCGGCCGTTGTCGAGGCTGAACATGCCGCCTCGACCCGGCACCACGTCGAGGATGAGTTGCGTGTGCGCCCAGGCACGTCCCTGGGCGGCGCCGATATAGACCGGCGCGCCGCCGACCTCGCCGAGCAGGATGTCGCCCTCGCCCAGGCGGAAGCCGCCGAGCGGATAGCACATCGGCGAGGAGCCGTCGCAGCAGCCGCCGGATTGATGGAACATCACCTCGCCGTGCTCCGCCCTGATCTCGTCGATCAGGGCGAGGGCGGCGTCGGTGGCGACGACGCGCGGGGGCCGCGTCGCCACCGCCGTGTCGGTCACGAGGCCGTCAGGTCCATCACCACGCGGCCCTGGATCTTGCCCTTGTGCATGCGCTCGAAGATCGTGTTGATGTCGTCGAGCTTCGCCTTCTCGATATGGGCGCGGACCTTGCCCTGTGTCGCGAAGTCGATCGACTCCTGAAGATCGAGCCGGGTGCCGACGATCGAGCCGCGTACGGTGATGCCATTGAGCACCAGACCGAAGATGTTGAGCGGGAAGTCGCCCGGCGGCAGGCCGTTGAACGCCACGGTGCCGCCGCGTGCGACCACGCCGATCGCCTGCTCGAACGCCTTCTCGCTCACCGCGGTGACCAGCACGCCGTTCACGCCGCCGCCGGTCTCGCGCTTGATGATTTCCGAGGGGTTCTCGTTGCGGGCATTGACGGTGATGCTCGCACCCAGCTTGCGGGCGAGATCGAGCTTGGCATCGTCGACGTCGATCGCCGCCACGTTGAAGCCCATCGCCTTGGCATACTGCACGGCAAGATGGCCCAGGCCGCCGATGCCGCTGATCGCGACATAGTCGCCGGGCTTGGCGTCGGTCATCTTGAGGCCCTTGTAGACCGTCACACCGGCGCACAGGATCGGCGCGATCTCGTTGAAATCGACATTGCCCGGCAGATGGCCGACATAGTTCGGATCGGCGACCACATAGTCGGCGAAACCGCCATTGACGGAGTAGCCGGTATTCTGCTGGCTCTCGCACAGCGTCTCCCAGCCGCCGAGGCAGTGTTTGCAGTAACCGCAGGCCGAATACAGCCACGGCACGCCGACCCGGTCGCCTTCCTTGACGTGCTTCACACCCGCGCCGACGGCGGAGACGAAACCGACGCCCTCATGGCCGGGGATGAAGGGCGGATTCGGCTTGACCGGCCAATCGCCATCGGCCGCATGCAGGTCGGTATGGCACACGCCGGAAGCCTGCACGGCAACCTGGATCTGGCCCGGCCCGACTTCGGGGATCGGAACCTCATCAATGGTGAGCGGCTTGCCGAATTCGCGCACAACCGCAGCCTTCATGGTCTTTGCCATGGGACGTCTCCTCTGTCTTTGGTCTGATGGGCTCGAAGAAGGCCCGAAGGTCTGCAATCCTCCGGGCGGGCTTTCAGAAAAAGCCGAGTTTCTTCGGGGAGTAGCTGACCAGCATGTTCTTGGTCTGCTGGTAGTGATCGAGCATCATCTTGTGGGTCTCGCGACCGATGCCCGACTGCTTGTACCCGCCGAACGCCGCATGGGCGGGATAGGCGTGGTAGCAGTTGGTCCAGACACGCCCGGCCTTGATGTTGCGGCCGAAGCGGTAGCAGGTATTGACGTTGCGCGACCAGACGCCGGCGCCAAGTCCATAGAGCGTGTCGTTGGCGATGGCGAGCGCGTCGTCGTCGTCGCGGAAGGTGGTGACCGCCAGCACGGGGCCGAAGATCTCCTCCTGGAAGATCCGCATCTTGTTGTGGCCCCGAAACACCGTCGGCTGCACGTAGAAGCCACCGGCGAGATCACCGTCGAGCGAGGCCGCGCTGCCGCCGATCAGCAGGTCGGCACCCTCCTGTTTGCCAATATCGATGTAGGAGAGGATCTTCTCGCGCTGCTCCGACGACGCCTGCGCGCCGATCATCGTGGCAGGATCGAGAGGATTTCCCTGCCTGATCTCGGCGACGCGCCTGAGCGCGCGCTCGATGAAGCGCTCGTAGATGCTCTCATGAATGAGCGCGCGGCTCGGGCAGGTGCAGACCTCGCCCTGGTTGAGCGCGAACATCACGAAGCCCTCGATCGCCTTGTCGAGGAAATCGTCGTCATGATCCATCACGTCGGCGAAGAAGATGTTGGGCGACTTGCCGCCCAGCTCCAGCGTGACGGGGATCAGGTTTTCCGACGCATACTGCATGATCAGCCGGCCGGTGGTGGTCTCGCCGGTGAACGCGATCTTGGCGATGCGCGGCGACGAGGCCAGCGGCTTGCCGGCTTCCAGCCCGAATCCGTTGACGATGTTGAGCACGCCGGGTGGCAGGATGTCGCCGATGGTCTCCGCCAGCACCAGGATCGAGGCCGGCGTCTGCTCGGCCGGCTTGATGACCACGCAGTTGCCGGCGGCGATGGCGGGAGCGAGTTTCCAAGCGCCCATCAGGATCGGGAAGTTCCATGGAATGATCTGGCCGACCACGCCGAGCGGTTCATGGAAATGATAGGCGATCGTGTCGTCGTCGATTTCCGACAGCGAGCCTTCCTGCGCGCGGATGCAGGAAGCGAAATAGCGGAAATGGTCGATGGCGAGCGGAATGTCGGCGGCCATCGTCTCGCGGATCGGCTTGCCGTTGTCCCAGGTCTCGGCGGTCGCGATGCGCTCGAGGTTCGCCTCCATGCGGTCGGCGATCTTCAGCAGCAGATTGGCCCGCTCGGTCGGCGCGGTGCGCGCCCAGCCATCCTTGGCAGCATGGGCGGCATCGAGTGCCGCGTCGATATCGGCCGCATCGGAGCGGGCGATCTGACAGACGACCTTGCCCGTGATCGGCGAGGTATTGTCGAAATAGCGACCCGATTTCGGCGCCATCCAGGTGCCATTGATGAAGTTGTCGTAGCGCGCCTTGAACGGCGACTTGAGTTCCGTGAACTCCGAGACCTGCATGTCCATTGGAGCCGATCCTTTCCCTCGATGCGCCGTGTTGAAGCGCTTGAGAGGCAGTCAACTCCCGGGCGTGGGCAAAGGAAAGCAGTTGCGCAGCACTCCGGTCTGTTTGTGTCTCGCCCGCGAGACAAGGCCCCCGAAGAGACCGTCTACTCGCCGGACGGCCGCAATCCGGCGCGTGCCATCCGCCGGTACAGGGTCGCACGGCCGATTCCGAGCAGTCTTGCCGCCTCGGAGGCATTGCCGTGCGCGCGGGCGAGAGCCTGACGCAGCACCGCACGGTCGCCATCACCGAATCTCGCCATCTCGTTGCCGCCAAGCAGTTGCGCGACCGGCATCGGGCTCACGAAGGTGTCGTCGTTGAGACCGAAGCGCGCTCTGGCCGCCCTCGTGGCGCCGATCACCAGATCGTCGCGATCGGCTGCCAGCAGAGCACTGCCGCCGGACGTATCGTCGGCGACCAGAACGATGCGGGCCTGGGCGAAGTGGCGGCAGAAATAGTCGCGCTCGATGCGGCGGGCGGCGTCACGGACCAGGGCGGCGATCATCTCCGCCGTGACCGGCGAGTGATCGTCGCGGCAGCTTGAAACATCGAGTGCAGCGACCAGCCGGCCTTGCGGGTCATACACAGGCGCGTCCATGCAGCTGATGCCGACGTTGCGGCTGGCGAAGTGCTGATCGCGATGGATGATCACCGTCTTGCCCTCGAACAGGCAGGTGCCGATCCCGTTGGTGCCCTCGCGCGCCTCGCTCCAGCAGGCCCCCTCGATCAGCCCGGCATCGGCGAACGCATGGATGTCGGCATCACCGATGCGCCGGTCGAGGATCACGCCACCCGCCTCGCTGAGGATCACGCCGCAGCCCGCGCGGCCGACGGAACGGAACACCTGGTCGAGAACCGGGGCCGCGACATCGAGCAGGTCGCCATGCAGTTCGCGCAACTGCTGCAGCTCGGAGCTTTGCGTGCACTCCCGAGGCGCCTCGCGCGAGGGGTCGAGGTGATGATGCAAGGCCGAGCGACGCCAGGATGCCGCCACCGGCGAGACCGCGGCGCGGCTCGCCGACTGCACGGTGTCGAGGACGATTTCGGCGTGGTCATGAAGCAAGCGAGACATGGTTTCCGCCCACAACGCCCCCGTTCGAGGCGGGAGCGCATCCTTGTGTCAGGTCAACCTGACGACTTGGCGACGCTTCGTCAAACAGCTTGTGACATGATGCGGCGCAGCAAACTGCGAGAGCGAGTCAGCAGATTTGGCTCACCCATGCGTCAGTGCGGGCCCGGGAACGCCCGTTTCCGGAGCCTCCCGCCAGGCGTTCAGCGTGTGCCGAAGAGGCGGTCGCCGGCATCGCCCAGGCCGGGACGGATATAGCCGTGACCGTCGAGCTCGCGGTCGATCGAGGCGGTGACGATCTTCACGTCGGGATGCGCCGCACACAGCGTGCGCAGACCCTCCGGCACCGAGAGCAGGCAGACGAACACGATGGCGTTCGCACCCGAGCGCTTCAGCCGCTCGATGGCGGCGGCGGCGCTGTGGCCGGTGGCGAGCATCGGATCGACGGCGATGCAGACCCGCTCGGCCATGTCTTCGGGCAATTTGACGTAATACTCGACCGGCTGAAGCGTCTTGGGGTCGCGATACAGGCCGATATGGCCGACACGGGCGGCCGGCACCAGATCGAGCATGCCGTCGAGGATGCCGTTGCCGGCGCGCAGGATGGAGACGAAACAGAGCTTCTTGCCCGACAGCTTGGGCGCGGTCATCGGCTCCAGCGGGGTCTCGATCTGCTCCATCTCCAGCGGCAGGTCGCGGGTCGCCTCGTAGGCGAGAAGCAGACTGAGTTCGCGGGTGAGGCGGCGGAAGCCGGCGGTGGAGGTCGCGGCCTCGCGCAGTCGGGTGAGCTTGTGCTGCACGAGCGGATGATCGACGACCACGACATTGGCCGGGATGTCGAATCCGGAAGCGAGGACGGGGCGAGGCAGGGGGGCATCGGTCATGGCACCGACGCTAACACTCACGCCGCCGGGATGAAATCCAGTGCCAGCCCGTTCATGCAGTAGCGCTCCCCGGTCGGACGCGGCCCGTCGGGAAAGACATGGCCGAGATGCCCCTGGCAGTTGGCGCAGTGCACCTCGATGCGTCGCATGCCATGGCTGTCGTCCGCGCTGGTGGCGACACCGCCCGGGAGCGGGGCGAAGAAGCTCGGCCAGCCGGACCCGCTCTCGTATTTGGTGTCGGACGAGAACAGCGCATGTCCGCAGGCCGCACAGCGGAAGGTGCCGTCGCGCTTCTCGTAGTTCAGCGCGCTCGATCCCGGCCGCTCGGTGCCGTGCTCGCGCAGCACGCGATATTGCTGCGGGGTCAGGCGCGAGCGCCACTCGGCGTCGCTGCAGGTGGCACCCGCGGGGAGGTCGGTGTCATTGGCCATTGGCGGGTGCCTGCTGGGTGGGGGCGGTCTGGGTCGGGGCGGTCTGGGTGGGGGCGGTCGTCGTCGGTGCCGTGGTGGCGGGTGCGGTCTGGGCGGTGGGCGTGCCGTTGAACAGCGCGATCGCCGAGCGCGGATCGACGCCGAAATACAGCGCGACCAGGGCCACGATGATGATCCCGATGATGCCCAGACGTCCGCCTGGACGGCCGCCCGGGCTGGTGCCGGTGGGTGTGCCACCGCTGGAATTGAATGCCATCAGGCCTCCCGCGAAACTGCGATCCCTCGATCGGTAACGTGGCGATGGTGCATCGGTTCTGCAACCGGCCGATTGACCGCCCCCCGCCCGAGGCGCCAGATCGGCCCACAAGCAGAACACTTCGCCGGAGGAACACCATGCGGCTCGACGACCAGCGCGAAAGCTCCAATATCGACGACGAGCGCGGTGCGGATACCAGTGGCATCGGCGGCGCAGGCGGCGGATTTGGCGGCGGCCGGATGCGCATCGGTGGCATCGGCGCGATCGCGGTGGTGCTGGTGGGGATGTATTTCGGCATCGATCCGCGGCTGATCCTCGGCCTGCTCGATGGCTCCGGCGGAAGCGTTCAGACCCAGCAGTCTCAGGCGCCTCATCCACAGCAGACCGCCCAGGAGGACAGCCAGCGCCGCTTCGTCGCGAAGGTTCTGGGTTCGACCGAGGATGTCTGGACGCAGCAGTTCCAGGCGATGGGCCGGACCTATCACCCGCCGCATCTGGTGCTGTTCACGGATGTGATCCAGTCGGGCTGCGGGGTGGCGCAGAGCGCGACCGGGCCGTTCTACTGCCCCGCCGACGGCCGCGTGTATCTCGACACCGCCTTCTTCCAGGAACTGCAGGGACGGCTGGGGGCGGGCGGCGATTTTGCCCGCGCCTACGTGATCGCGCACGAGATCGGCCATCACGTGCAGGACGAGCTCGGGCTGATGCAGCGCACCGACGAACTGCGCCAGCGCCTCGACGAGCGTGGACGCAACGCACTGTCGGTGCGCGTCGAGCTGCAGGCGGACTGCTATGCCGGGGTGTGGGCCAAGCAGGCCGACGATGCGAAGCACATCCTTGAGACCGGTGATGTGGAGCAGGGCATCACTGCCGCCGCCGCGGTGGGCGACGACCGGCTGCAACGGATGTCGCGCGGCACGGTGTCGCCCGACAGCTTCACCCATGGCAGCTCGGCGCAGCGGGTGGCGTGGTTCAAGCGCGGCTTCGCCGGCGGCGCGATCGGGGCCTGCGATACCTTCGCCCGGAACGCCGACGTGGAGTAGCCGTCAGGCGTCGCCGGTCTTGGCGACGCCGTCCTCGGGACCGGTGACACCTCCGATCGCCGGCGGGTCGGAGGCCGGGAAAGTCTCTTCCAAGGCCTCATCGATCTCGCCATCCTCGACTTTCGGGTCGGGCTTGGGGTCGTTCATCTCGTGTCCTCCTGATCCACTGCACTCGGCAACGCGGTTCGCAGGCGGCGGGTTTGGTGGCATGCTCCGCGCCACCCGACGCTTCAGGAGACGATCGACCATGCCGACCCCGAAACCCGTCATGCTGGTGATCCTCGACGGGTTCGGCTGGCGAGAGGACAGCGCCGACAACGCCGTCGCCCAGGCCCGCACGCCGAATTTCGACCGGATCTGGAGCAACGGCCCGCGCGCCTTCCTGCGCACCTGCGGCCGCGATGTGGGCCTGCCGGACGGGCAGATGGGCAATTCGGAGGTGGGCCACCTCAATATCGGTGCCGGCCGGGTGGTGATGCAGGAACTGCCGCGGATCGACAGCGCGATCGAGGACGGCTCGATCGCCAGGACCGAGGCATTCACCGGGCTGGTCGCGGCGCTGAAAGCATCCGGCGGGCGCTGCCACCTGATGGGGCTGGTCTCCGATGGCGGCGTACACGCGCATCAGGACCATGCGCTGGGGCTGGCGAAGCTGCTCGACGCGGAGGGGATCGCCACGATCCTGCACATCTTCACCGATGGCCGCGACACCGCACCGCGCTCCGGGCGCGATTTCGTGGCGTCCCTAGTCGCGTCCCTGCCCGCCTCGGTCAGCGTCGGCACGGTGACGGGGCGATATTACGCGATGGACCGCGACAATCGCTGGGAGCGCGTGCGGACCGCCTATGACGCGATCCGGTCGGCGCATGCGGAGCATCGCGCCGCCTCCGCCGATGCGGCGATCGAGGCGGCCTATGACGCCGATGTCAGCGACGAATTCGTGCCGGCGACCGTGATCGGCGATTACGCCGGCATGCGCGATGGCGACGCCATCCTGAGCTTCAATTTCCGCGCCGACCGCATCCGCGAGTTGCTGGGGGCGTTCCTGCTGCCGGATTTCGACGGGTTTGCCGTCCAGCCCGTGCGCCTCGCCGCGGTCGCGACGATGACGCGCTACTCGGACAAGCTGGCGCCGTTCATTTCGGTGATCTTCCCGCCGCAGCGTCTCGACAATCTGCTCGGCGACACGGTGGCAGCGGCCGGACGCCGCCAGTTGCGCATGGCGGAGACCGAGAAATACCCGCATGTGACCTATTTTCTCAACGGCGGCCGCGAGGTCACGCTCGACGGCGAGGACCGCATCATGGTGCCCTCGCCGAAAGTGGCGACCTACGACCTCCAGCCCGAGATGTCGGCGCCCGAGCTGACCGACAAGGCGGTGGCGGCGATCGGGACCGGGCAATACGACCTGATCGTGCTGAACTACGCCAATCCCGACATGGTTGGGCATACCGGCGATCTCGGGGCGGCGATCAGGGCGGTGGAGGCGGTCGATACCGGGCTCGGCCGGCTGGCCGAAGCGGTGACAGCCCAGGGGGGCGCATTGCTGGTCACCGCCGATCACGGCAATTGCGAGACGATGCGTGATCCGCAGACCGGCGGCCCGCACACCGCGCATACGCTCAACCTGGTGCCGGTGGCGCTGGCCGGCGGGCCCGAAGGCGCGACGCTGCATGACGGACGCCTGGCCGATCTCGCCCCGACCCTGCTCGCGCTGATGGGGGTGGCGCAGCCGGACGACATGACGGGCCGTTCGCTGCTGGACTGACGCCGTGTTGCGCGCCGGCAGGGCGGTCCTCGCCGCGATCGCGCTGCTGCCGGGCTCTACCCTCGCCGCCCCGCATCACCCGCATCCTTCGGCAGAGGCGCGGCAGGCGGCGCATGCGGCCGCGGTGCGGCGCGAGGCGGAGGCGCGGGCGCGATTGCAGCGCGCCGAGACCGACCGGGCGGCACGCGAGGCGGCGCGGGCGGCGGCCGCGCGGGTTGCCGCCGCCGATGCCGCGCGGGCCGCGGCACTCGCCGCGGCGACGAAGGACGCCGCGGCCACGCTGCGCGCCACCGAGCGGCGCGCCGACGACGTGGCCGATCAGGTGGCCGACACTGCCCGGCGACGTGCGGACGCGCAGGCGAAGCTCGCTGCGGCGACGGCGCGCCTCGCACCGCTGCTGCCGCTGATGCAGCGCCTGTCGCTCTATCCCGACCAGACGCTGCTGGCGATCGGCGGCGATGCGGCGGAGGCGACCAGCGGCATCACCCTGCTGCACGGGATCAGTGCGAACATCGCCGCGCAGATCGCCGACATCCGCGCCGACCAGCAGGCGATCGCGCGACTGGATGCGGAACTCGCCGCGCGGGCGCAGGCGCTGGAGGCGGCGCGAGCCGACCAACAGCAGGCGCGCGACGCGCTGGCCAGCCGTACCCGGGCGGCGACGAAGGTGGCGACCACGGCGCAGGCCAATGCCGATGCCGCCGCACGCGCCGCCGCCGATGCCGCCCAGCGTACCGCCTCGCTGCGCGACGCGATCGACGCGATCGCGCAGGCCGAGCGTACGGCGCAGGCACAATATGCGCGCGACCTCGCGGCCGCGGCGAAGGCAAGCGATGCGGCGCGCATGCGACAGTTGCGGCAGTCGCATGCCGAGGTAAGCGCGCCCGCCGGGCCCGGCGTTGCGGCCGGCGGCAGTGCGCCGGTGACCGGCACGGTGCTGCATGGCTGGCACAGCCAGACCGAAGCGGGGCTGTCGGAAGGGATCACCTATGCGACGGCGTCACAATCGGTGGTGTCGGCGCCCTGTCAGGGACGGGTGGAATTCGCCGCCCCGTTCCGCAGCTACGGACAGATGATGATCCTCGATTGCGGACGGAATTTCCGCTTCATCCTGGCCGGCTTCGACCATATCGACGCTACGATCGGCACCCGGGTCAGCAAGGGTCAGGCGCTGGGACGGATGCCGGCCTGGAACCCGACCGGCGGGGCCGCGCGACCGACGCTCTACGTGCAGCTCCGCCAGGGCACGAACGTGATCGATCCGGGGCGCTATCTCGGCCAGTAGGTCAGGGCGCGAAGTGTCGTGACGGGCCGAGAATCAGGGCGAAGGCGAGAGACACCGCAAGGCCCGCCGCGAGCATCGCGCGGCTGCGTGGCAGCGCGACCTGCCGTGCCTCGCCAGTCTCGCCGGTCGCGTAGCCGATCGAGATGAAGCCGGCCAGACCGCCCAGCGACGAGGCGGCGGCGGACATCAGCGTGATGACCAGTCCGAGCGGGTTGAGCAGCCCGACCAGCACCGCGGCGATGCCGGCGCTGAGATAATACAGATGGGCGAGCCGGCGTCGCGCCATGCGGGTCTGCGGACCGAGGCCGATGATGCGGTTCAGCGCGCGGATCGCGGCGACGACGAGAAGGGCATAGCTCGCTGCACCGATCGCGATCTCGACGAGGCGGAACCACCAGCCGAGACCCAGGCCCGACAGGCTGCCGCCCTCGCCGATGCCGAGATCGCCGAACCCGCTGACCCCGGAAAACAGTACGTAGCCGGAAGCGACGAAGGCCTCGCTGACCCAGATCCACCACAGCACGATGCGAGTCGGCCCCCCTGCCGGACGATGGCCGAGCGACCAGGCGAGGATCGCCAGCGCGACGTTGGCCATTGGACCGGCACAGGCGACGACGACGTCACGCAAGGGCGACAGCCCCGTGCAATCGACATAGAAGGCGCCGATCGTTGCCACATGACCGCCAAGCGCGATGCAGGACGTCGCATGACCACCGATCTCGTGCCACATCGTCAGCAGCGGCATCAGCAGCAGACCCCAGCCGATGACGGTGACCGGTTCGATGACGGGCGCGCGTGTCTCGTTGTTCACCCGAGGATCAACGCCAGAAAAGCGGCGGCCTGACGCAACCCGTCGGGCGAGATCGTGTGGCCCAGCCCGGGCTCGGTCATGAAGCGCAGATCCGCGCCTGCCCCCTCGAGCATCGCGGCGGTGTGACGGCCGGCGGCGAGCGGGATCACCTCGTCGGCCTCACCGTTGACCATCAGCACCCTGGCTCCGCGAACGGCGGGCGAGATCGGGGTCACCAACGGCAGCAGGCCGGCGAACCCCACCACGCCGGCGCCGCGCCAGCGCCCGGTCGCGACCGCATCGAGCGACATGATCGCGCCCTGAGAGAAGCCGACCAGGGCGACGCGGTCGAGCCGGTCGGTGAAACCGGCCCCGGCGATGGCGTCGGCGACGGTGCGGTCGAACGCCGCGCGTGCCTCGGCGACCCGGCCACCGAGATTGTCGATGCCGATGCCGGCCAGGCTGAACCATTGCCGGCCGAATGGCGCCTGGTCGAACGGGAACGGGGCATCAGGGGCGACGAAGCGCGTCCGCGGCAGCACCGGTGCGGCCATCTGTCCGACCGGCACCAGATCGGCACCGCTCGCACCGACGCCATGCAGCAGGACCACCAGTGACTCGCTCATGCCCCTTCCCCCGCCTCCGGCGCGCCGAGCACCGATCCGATGAACGCGCCCACCCGGCTGCGATAGGCCTCGCCCCACAGCCGGCAGATCGCCATATGGTCGCCCGGCACCAGCCAGAGCTGTTTGGGCTCCGGTGCGGCATCGAAGATCTGCATCGTTTCGGATGCCAGCACGGCGCTGTCATCGAGTCCACCGATCACCAGCACCGCCCCCCGCAGCCGCGGCAGCGCCGGCAGCGTCGCATAGGCCTGCGGCCAGGCGCCGAAACGCAGCCGCGACTGGAAGCTTACCCAGGGCTCGGCGAGCCAGGCCAGCGGGCGGCCGAGCCACTCGGCGATGCGGTTGCGGATCGTCTGCCGCGCGCCGGGATACACACCCTGCAGCACCATCGCCTCGGCCGGCAGCGGACCGTCCGGCCCGAGCAGTGCCGCCGCCCCGCCGAGCGAGATGCCGATCACCGCGATCGCCGCACCGCCCTGATGCGCGCGCAGCCAGTCGAATCCCGCCCGCGCCTCGCGCGCCTCGCGCAGCCCGAAGCTGCACGCCACCCGCTCGGAGCCGCCATGGCCGCGGAAATCGAGCCTGAGCGACGCATAGCCGAGCGAGGCGAGCCACGATGCGTGCCGCGCCAGAGCCGCACGCGACTCGCCGATCCCGTGCAGCAGCAGCACGGCAGGGGAATGAGGCGTGCGGCCGGGCGTGTAGGTGGCGGCGATGGCGGTGCCGTCGGAGGCGACGAGGCCCAGATCGACCGCCGGCGGCTTCGTGACCGCGGATCGCTCCAGCCCGCGCTGGCGGCCGACATTGCGCACCATCAGCCCGCCCATCCACCACACGCCGCCCCAGGCCAGCGAGACGCAGGCCAGACCGATCGCGAAGCCCGCTCCCCGGCGCGCGGCTGGCGTGATACAGACGCCTCTCATGTCGACCCCCCTGCCCGGCCCCGTCCGCACCCGCTTTGCTCCCTCGCCGACCGGAATGCTGCATATCGGCGGCGCACGCACCGCATTGTTCAACTATCTTTTCGCCCGGCACCATGGCGGTGAGTACCTGTTGCGCATCGAGGATACCGATCGCGAGCGCAGCACGCAGGCGGCCGTCGACGTGATCCTCGACGGGCTGCACTGGCTGGGCCTCGATCCGGACCATCCGCCGGTGTTCCAGTCCACCCGGGCGGCGCGTCATGCCGAGGTCGCGCACGCGATGCTGGCGGCCGGGCAGGCCTATCGCTGCTTCTGCACCGCCGAGGAGCTGCGCGAGATGCGCGAACGCGCGATCGCCGAGAAGCGGCCGCCGCGCTATGACGGCACCTGGCGCGACCGCGATCCGGCCACCGCCCCGCCCGGCGCCCCCTTCACCATCCGCCTGCGCGCGCCGCAGACCGGCGAGGTGACGATCGACGATCTGGTGCAGGGCCCGGTCACGGTGGCCAATGCCGAGCTCGACGACATGATCCTGCTGCGCAGCGACGGCAGCCCGACCTATCTGCACGCCGTGGTCGTCGACGACCACGACATGGGCATCACCCATGTGATCCGCGGCGACGATCACCTCACCAACACCTTCCGCCAGGCGCAGATCTACGCCGCCAATGGCTGGGAGCGACCGCGCTTCGCCCATATCCCGCTGATCCATGGCCCGGACGGGGCGAAGCTGTCGAAGCGGCACGGCGCGCAGTCGGTGACGGAATTCCGCGACCAGGGGCTGCTGCCGGAGGCGCTGTGCAACTACCTCCTGCGCCTCGGATGGGGACATGGCGACACCGAGATCATCGACCGCGCCGAGCAGATCCGGCTGTTCGATCTCGACGGGGTCGGGCGCGGCGCCTCGCGCATGGACTACGCCAAGCTCACCCATATCAACGGCGTGTATCTCCGCGGCGCCGATGACGGGCGGCTTGCCGACGACGTGATCGCGCGTCTGTCCGGGCGGCCGGGGCTGGTGCTCGACGACACCGCGCGGGTCCGCATCCGCGCGCTGATGCCGGGACTGAAGGAGCGGGCGAAATCGCTCGCCGATCTCGCCGACAACGCCGCCTTCCTCGCCCGTCCGCTGCCGCTCGACTACGAGCCCAAGGCGCGCGCACTGATCGAGGGGGGAGCCGAACTCCTGCGCGGCCTCGCCGCCACGCTCGCACCCGTCGAACCGTTCACCGCCGACGCCATCGACGCAGCGCTCCGCGCCTTCGCCGAGCATTCGGGACACAAGCTCGGCCAGGTCGCGCAGCCGCTGCGCGCCGCCCTCACCGGGTCCACCACCAGCCCCGGCATCGACGCCACCGCCGCTGCACTCGGCCGCGACGAATGTCTCGCCCGCATCGGTGCGGCCATCGCGACCGTCGCCCAGCATGCGTGACGGCACGCCGCATTTCTTCGCGAGGATGCAGTCCCAGCGCCATCTGCTGGGGCTGCAGGGCATGCACCCCAGCCAGATCGTCCCGATCCTCGATCTCGCCGAGAGCTACGCGCTGCTCAACCGCTCGCGCAAGACACAGCGCGACGTGCTGCGTGGGCTGACGCTGATCAACCTGTTCTTCGAGGACTCCACCCGCACCCGCACCAGCTTCGAGCTCGCCGGCAAGCGTCTTGGCGCTGATGTCATCAACATGTCGGTCTCGACCTCGTCGGTGAACAAGGGCGAGACCCTGCTGGATACCGCCGCCACCCTCAATGCCATGCGCACCGACCTGCTCGTCGTGCGTCACGCCCAGTCCGGCGCCCCCGCCCTGCTGAGCCAGAAGGTCGATGCCGCCGTCATCAACGCCGGCGACGGCATGCACGAACACCCCACCCAGGCGCTGCTCGACGCGCTCACCATCCGTCGCCATTTCGGCCATCTCGACGGGCTCACCGTCGCCATCTGCGGCGACGTGGCCCACTCCCGCGTCGCGCGCTCCAACATCCATCTGCTCACCGCGATGGGCGCGGAAGTCCGCGTCGTCGCACCCCCCACCCTGCTGCCCGGCGCGATCAACCAGCTCGGCGTGCAGGTGTTTCACCACATGGCCGGCGGCCTCGCCGACGCCCATGTGGTGATGATGCTGCGCCTGCAACGCGAGCGCATGAGCGCCGGCCTGGTGCCGAGCGCGCGCGAGTATTTCCGCTTCTTCGGTCTCGATGCCGAACGCCTCGCCCTCGCCCGCCCCGACGCGCTGGTGATGCATCCCGGCCCGATGAACCGCGGCGTCGAGATCGACAGCCCCGTCGCCGACGACGCTCGCCACAGCGTCATCGCCGAACAGGTCGAAATGGGCGTCGCCGTGCGCATGGCGGTGCTCGATCTGCTCTCACGCCGCAGGAACGAGACATGAGCGGGCCTGTCTCGGGGGCCCTGCCCCCGAACCCCCGGCAAAGGGCTCAGCCCTTTGCAATCCGCTTGTTAAGACCGATGACAGGGAGGGGCGCGCCCCTCCCTGTCATCGGTCTTCATAAATCGCAGGTGCAGGAGGCCGAGCCTCCTGCCGGGGGTGCGGGGGCAGAGCCCCCGGGACGGAACCACACATGACCACGATATTCGACAATGTGAGGCTGATCGACCCTGCCAGCGGGCTCGACCGGCCGGGGCGGCTGCGGGTCGAGGGGGGGCGGATCGTCGGCATCGACGAGAGCCCCTCGGGGGCGGCGCCGGAGGGGGTGGAGCGGATCGATGGCGGGGGGGCCGTGCTGTGTCCCGGGCTGGTCGATCTGCGGGCCTCGCTGGGCGAGCCTGGGCATGAGTATCGCGAGACGTTCAAGTCGGCGGCGAAGGCGGCGGCGGCGGGCGGGATCACGACGCTGGCGGTGCTGCCGGATTCCGCGCCGGCGGTGGATGATCCGGCGATGGCGCGGTTCATCGCGGCGCGCGGCGGCGAGACGGGCAGTGTCGATGTGCTGCCGTATGGGGCGCTGACCAGAAGCTGCGCGGGCGAGGAGCTGGCGGAGATCGGGCTGCTGCACGAGGCGGGGTGTGTGGCGCTGACGGATGGGCGTCGCGCACTGGCCAGCCCGCGGCTGATGCGGCTGGCGCTGAGTTACGCGCGGGCGTTTGGGGCGATCGTGGTGCAGCATCCGGAGGAGCCGGCACTGGCGAAGGGTGGGGCGGCGACCGAGGGGGAGCTGGCGACGCGGATGGGGCTGCCGGGAATCCCGGCGGCGGCGGAGGCGCTGATGGTGGCGCGCGACATCCGGCTGGCGAAGCTGACGGGCGGCAGGCTGCATTTCGGCCATGTCTCGACGGGCGAAGCGATCGGGCTGATCCGGGCGGCGAAGGCCGAAGGGCTGGCGGTGAGCTGCGACACCGCACCGCCCTATTTCGATCTCAACGAGACGGCGATTGGCGATTTCCGCACCTATGCGAAGCTGTCGCCGCCGTTGCGCCCCGAGAGCGACCGCCGCGCGGTCTGCGAGGCGCTGGCCGACGGAACCATCGACGCGATCGCGTCGGACCACATGCCGCGCGATGCGGACGACAAGCGGCTGCCGTTCGCGCAGGCGGCGTCGGGCGGAACCGGGCTGGTGACGTTGCTGGGGGTGACGCTGGCGCGGGTGCATGACGGCACGCTGTCGCTGATCGAGGCGATCGGGCTGGTCACCGCGCGCCCGGCGGCACTGTTCGGGCTGCGGGCGGGGCGGCTGGCGGTGGGCGACGCGGCGGATCTGTGCCTGTTCGATCCCGAGCGGGGGTGGCGCGTGGAGGCGGGCGAACTGCCTGGCCGGGCGCAGAACACGCCGTTCGACGGGCGGGCGCTGGAGGGGCGCGTGCTGGGCACGTGGAAAGACGGCGCGCGGGTGTTCGGATGATGGATTCGACGGCGATGTTCCGCCTCGCGGTGGCGGTGGTGGCGTATGGGCTGGGGTCGATCCCGTTCGGGCTGATCGTGACGCGACTGGGCGGCGCGGGTGATATCCGCGCCATCGGCTCGGGCAATATCGGTGCGACCAACGTGCTGCGCACGGGGCGCAAGGGTCTCGCCGCGGCGACGCTGCTGCTGGACGGGCTCAAGGGGGTCGTGGCGGTGGCGGGCGCGCGGATGGCGGCGCATCTGTGGTTCGCCGCCATCCCCTCGGTGGCGGTGGCCGCGGCCTGCATCGCGGCGGTGGCCGCCGTGGTGGGGCACTGCTTTCCGGTCTGGCTGCGCTTTCATGGCGGCAAGGGCGTGTCGACCGCGCTGGGGGTGGCGTTCGCGCTGGACTGGCGGGTGGGGCTGCTGTGCGCGGCGTGCTGGCTGGTGACGGCCAGGCTCACGCGGATTTCCTCTGCCGGCGCGCTGGTGGCGATCGGGCTGCTGCCGGTGTTTCTGTGGGCGCTGGACGGGGTTTGGCCGGCAGTGGCAGGGCTCGCCGTGGCGGTGATCGTGTTCGGACGCCATCACGAGAACATCGCCCGGCTGCGGGCGGGCACCGAGCCGCGCATCGGGCAACGTTCGCGCTCGGCGTGAGCGGCGGCGAGCTCCCGTTCGCCGAGCGCCTCGCGCGGCTGCGGCTGATCCGCAGCGAGGGGGTGGGGCCGGTCGGCTATCGCTCGCTGCTGGGGCGGTTCGGCGATGCATTGTCGGCGCTCGACGCGATGCCGGGGCTGGCGCGCGCCCGGGGCCGCGCGGAAAAGCTGCGCGTGGCCGGACGCGACGAGGCCGAGCGCGAGCTGGGGGCGCTGGCGCGCGCCGATGCGCGTCTGGTGCTGCTGGGCGAGGCGCTGTATCCGCCGCTGCTGGCCCGGTTGCCGGATGCGCCGCCGGCGCTGAGCGTGCTGGGCGATGCGACGCTGCTGGCCTGCCGGGGGGTCGGCGTGGTGGGCGCGCGCAACGCGTCGAGCAACGGGCTGCGCATGGCCGAGATGCTGGCGGGCGAGCTGGTGCTGGCGGGGCTGGTGGTGGTGTCGGGGCTGGCGCGGGGCATCGACGCGGCGGCGCATCGGGCCGCTCTCGCGGTGGCGCCGCATCCGGGGCGCAGCGGTCCGACCATCGCCTGCATCGCCGGCGGGCTGGACAAGCCCTATCCACCCGAGAACGCACCACTGCAGGCCGAGATCGCGCAGGTCGGCTGCGTGGTGACGGAGGCGCCGTTCGGCACGGTGCCGCAGGCAAGGCATTTCCCGCGGCGCAACCGGCTGATCGCCGGGCTGAGCCTGGGCACTGTGGTGATCGAGGCGGCGATGCAGTCGGGCAGCCTGATCACCGCGCGGCTGGCGGTGGAGAATGGCCGCGAGGTGTTCGCCGTGCCCGGCTCGCCGCTCGATCCACGCTCGCGGGGAGCCAACAACCTGCTGCGACAGGGCGCGGTGCTCACCGAGGGGATCGCCGACATCCTGCGCGAGCTGCCGCCCGGGACGCCGGCGGGATTTGCCGAGTCGGCATCCGGCTGGGGCGGCGGCCCCGAGGACTGGGCGGCGCTGGACGCGATCCGCGACCGGGTGGTGGAACTGCTCGGCCCCTCGCCGGCCCCGATCGACGACCTGATCCGCCGCGCCGGCGCCTCCGCCCCGGCGGTGCTGACCGTGCTGACTGAACTCGAGCTGGCCGGGCGGGCGGAGACGCTGCCGGGCCACCGCGTCTGCCTGCTCGGGCGATTCTGACGCGATCGTCGGGCGTCTGCGCCGGTCTCGGAAACACTCCGTCTGCCGACGCCCGATTCCGTGCCTGCAGGCGCACTGGTGAGCGGTGATCCCCCCCCTGACGATGGCGCATTGACGCCCCGGGGTTGCACTGCCAACTCTCGCTGCCTGTGGGTCGGGGCTCGACTTGGCCGGGACTCATCTTATATGGGCTGTCTGGCTGACCATCCGGTCAGACCGCCGCGAGGGGCATGAAGCAGCGCATGACCGATGTCGTCGTCGTCGAATCGCCGGCCAAGGCGAAGACGATCAACAAATATCTCGGCGACGATTTCACCGTGCTCGCCAGTTTCGGCCATGTGCGCGACCTGCCGCCGCGTGACGGCTCGGTGCGGCCGGACGAGAATTTCGCCATGGACTGGGAGGCCGACGAGCGCGGCGTGCGGCAGGTCGCGGCGATCGCCAAGGCGCTCAAGGGGGCCAGGCGTCTGTATCTGGCCACCGACCCGGATCGCGAGGGCGAGGCGATCTCGTGGCACGTGCGTGCCATGCTGGAGAGCAAGGGCGCGCTGAAGGGCGTCGAGGTCGAACGCGTCACCTTCAACGAGATCACCAAGACCGCCGTGCGCCATGCGATGGCCAACCCGCGCGATCTCGACCATCCGCTGATCGAGGCCTATCTGGCGCGGCGCGCGCTCGATTACCTGGTGGGATTTACGCTGTCGCCGGTGCTGTGGCGCAAGCTGCCCGGTTCGCGTTCGGCCGGGCGCGTGCAGTCGGTGGCATTGCGGCTGATCTGCGAGCGGGAAGCCGAGATCGAGGTGTTCCGGGCCCGGGAATACTGGACCGTGCTGGCGCATCTGACCACCCCGGCCGGCGCGCCGTTCACCGCCCGGCTGACGCATCTGGACGGAAAGAAACTCGACCAGTTCGCGCTTGCGAACGAGGCGGCGGCGCAGGCTGCGAAGGCGGCGGTGCAGCAGGCCGCGCTGTCGGTCGCCTCTGTCGAGCGCAAGCGGGTCAAGCGCAACCCGCCGCCGCCCTTCACCACCTCGACGCTGCAGATGGACGCCTCGCGCAAGCTGGGCCTGGGCGCGCAGCAGACCATGCGCGTCGCCCAGCAGCTTTACGAGGGGGTGGAGGTCGGCGGCGAGACGGTGGGTCTGATCACCTACATGCGAACCGACGGCGTGCAGATGGCGCGCGAGGCGATCGATTCGATCCGCGCCCATGTCGCCGCCGAGTTCGGCGCCGATTATCGACCGGCCGCGGCGCGCGAATACTCGACCAAGGCGCGCAACGCTCAGGAGGCGCACGAGGCGGTGCGGCCGACCGATGTCGCACGCACGCCGGCCTCGGTGGCCCGCTATCTGTCGGCCGAGCAGGCCAAGCTCTACGAGCTGATCTGGAAGCGTGCGGTGGCCAGCCAGATGGCCTCGGCCGAGCTCGACCAGGTGAGTGTCGACATCGCGGGCGCGGGGGGTGTGATCCTGCGCGCCACCGGCTCGATCATCGCCTTCGACGGGTTCCTGCGGCTGTATCGCGAGGGGACCGACGAGGATACGAAGGGCGAGGACGATGAAAGCCGCATGCTGCCGCCGATGGCGGAGCGCGACGGGCTCGCCACCGGCCAGATCGACGCCGAGCAGCATTTCACCCAGCCGCCGCCACGCTATTCCGAGGCGAGTCTGGTCAAGAAGATGGAGGAGATCGGCATCGGCCGGCCCTCCACCTATGCCTCGATCCTGTCGGTGCTGCGCGATCGCAATTACGTGCGCCTGGAGAGCCGGCGCTTCGTGCCCGAGGATCGCGGCCGGCTGGTGACCGCCTTCCTGGTCAGCTTCTTCGAGCGCTATGTCGATCCGCAGTTCACCGCCGGTCTGGAAACGCAGCTCGACGAGATTTCGGACGGGCGGATCGACTGGCATGCGGTGATGCACGCCTTCTGGGAGGATTTTTCCCGCGCGGTCGGGCAGACCACCGAGCTGAAGATCTCCGATGTGATCGACGCGCTCGATCGCGATCTGGGCAACCACTTCTTCCCGGAGCGCGAAGATGGCGGCGATCCGCGGGCCTGCACTGCCTGCGGCACCGGTCGGCTCGGGCTCAAGCTCGGCCGGCATGGCAGCTTCATCGGCTGCTCGAACTATCCGGCCTGCCAGTTTACCCGGCCGCTCAAGGTCGCAGAGGCCGGCGGTGAGGGCGGCGATACGCTCAGCGAGGGACAACGCTCGCTCGGCACCCATCCCGAGACCGGCGAGGAGATCACCGTGCGGCGCGGCCCTTACGGGCTGTATGTGCAGCAGGGTGAGCCCGATCCGGCGGACAAGAAGGCCAAGCCGCGCCGCACCTCGCTGCCGCGCGGGCTGGAGGGCGACCGCATCACGCTCGAACAGGCGCTCGGGCTGTTGTCACTGCCGAGGCTGGTGGGCCTGCATCCGGAGACCGGCGAGCCGATCGAGGCGGGGTTGGGCCGATTCGGGCCGTTCGTGAAGATGGGGGCGATCTTCGCCTCGCTCGATCGCGACGACGACGTTCTTGTGGTGGGGCTCAATCGCGCCGTCGACGTGCTGGCGCGCAAGCTGGCCTCGATCCGCGCACTCGGCGAGCACCCGAAGGACCACGCCCCGGTGGTGATCAAGAAGGGTCGGTTCGGGCCCTATGTCCAGCATGGCAGCATGGTCGCCAACCTGCCGCGCGGCGTCGACATGAACGATCTCACGATGGATGAGGCGGTCGCACTGCTGGCCGAGAAGGGCAAGCCGCTGAAGCCGAAGGGCGCCAAGGGCAAGGCCGCGAAGGCGCCGGCGAAAAAGGCGGCGCCGGCGACAGGCGAAGCCGCTCCGCGCAAGGCGCCGGCGAAGGCACCCGCGGCACGCAAGCCCGCCGCGAAGAAGGCCGCCGCGAAGCCCGCCGCGAAGAAGGCCGGCTGAGCGGTGGCCGGGCGTCGCAAGGGGGGTGGCGGGCCCTCCCCCGCGCGACCCGGAAAGCCGAAGCGGGAGAAGGGCGGCGGCGAGGCGCCCGTCGCGATGCCGTCGCGGGCCGAAATCAAGGCCTATATCGCCTCGCAGCAGGGCCGGGTCGGCAAGCGGGAGATCGCGCGCGCCTTCCGTCTCGGCCCCGAGCACCGCGTCGCCCTGCGCGGCATCCTGCGTTCGCTGGCGCATGAGGGCGAGGTCGCGCCCGCCGGCGCGCGCCGGTTCCGGGCTCCGGGGCGGCTGCCGGAGGCGGCGGTGGTGCAGATCACCGGCACCGACCGCGACGGCGATCCGATCGGCCGGCCGGTGGAGTGGGAGGGCGAAGGTCCGGTCCCGATGGTGCTGATGGCGCCGGAACCGCGCGGGCGCGCAGCACTCGCGCCGGGACAGCGTGTGCTGGCGAAACTGCGCCCGATCGGCGGCAACAAGTATGAGGGGCGCACGCTCAAGCGGCTCGGCGAGAGCGCCCCGCGCGTGCTCGGGCTGCTGCGCGCGAGCGAGGATGTGCGCCATGAGGGTGCGCTGCGGCTGGTGCCGACCGACCGGCGCGCCAAGGCGGAGTGGCTGGTGCCCGAGGGCGAGACGATGGGCGCCGAGCCGGGAGAAATCTGTCTCGCCGAGCCCCTGCCGCAATCGCTGCACCGCGCACCCTACGGGCTGAAGCCGGTGCGCATCGTCGAGCGGCTGGGGCGGATGGGCGATGCGCGCTCGGTGAGCCTGATCTGCCTCTACACGCACGATATTCCGCAGGTGTTCCCGCCGGAAGCGCTGGAACAGGCGAGAAAGGCCCGCGGTGTCGCGCTGGGCCGGCGCACCGACCTGCGCGACCTGCCCCTGGTGACGATCGACGGCGAGGATGCGCGTGATTTCGACGACGCGGTGTTCGCCGAACCGGTCGAGGGCGGCGGATTGCGGCTCGTGGTCGCGATCGCCGATGTCGCTTGGTATGTTCGGCCCGGCACGCCGCTGGATGTGGAGGCGAGGAAGCGCGGCAATTCGTGCTATTTCCCCGACCGCGTGGTGCCGATGCTGCCGGAGGCGCTGTCGAACGGCTGGTGCTCGCTCAAGCCCCGCGAGGAACGCGGCTGCCTGTTCGTCGAGATGCAGATCGACCCGCAGGGGCGCAAGATCGCCCATCGCTTCGGGCGCGGACTGATGCGCAGCTTCGCGCGCCTCACCTACACCGAGGTACAGCAGGCACGCGACGAGGGCTCGACCCCCGAAGGCGTGCCGCCCGGGTTGATCGACGCGTTGTACGAGGCGTTCGGGGCGCTGCTGGGCGCACGGCGGGACCGCGGCACGCTCGATCTCGACCTGCCGGAACGCAAGGTGGTGCTCGACGAGGCGGGCAAGGTCGCCGAAATCAAGCCGCGCCCGCGTCTGGACAGCCACCGGCTGATCGAGGAATTCATGGTGCTGGCCAATGTCGCCGCCGCGGAGGAACTCGAACGGCTGCGCCAGCCGGCGCAATATCGCGTCCATGCCCCGCCCGGCGACGAGAAGCTCGAGAACCTGCGCGGGTTTCTCTCCACCCTCGGCCTGAGCCTCAAGCCGGGCGGTGAGTTGCGGCCGGCGGATCTCGATGCGGTGCTGCAACAGGTAGTGGGGACCGAGGCGGCGGCGCAGGTCAACGAGGCAGTACTGCGCGCGCAGAGTCAGGCCGAATACAGCCCCGACAATATCGGTCATTTCGGCCTCGCTCTGCCGAAATACGCCCATTTCACCTCGCCAATCCGTCGCTATGCCGATCTGATGGTGCATCGCGCGCTGATCACCGGGCTGAAACTGGGCCTGGGCGGCCTGGGCGACGGCGAGGCGGCGGAGTTCGAGGCGACCGCCGAACACATCACCGCCACCGAACGGCGCGCCGCACTCGCCGAGCGCGATGCGATCGACCGTTACCTTGCTGCCTACATGGCCGACAAAATCGGCGCCCGCTTCGCCGCCCGTATATCCGGGGTGACCCGTTTCGGGCTATTCGTGACGGTGATCGAGAATGGCGCCAGCGGGCTGGTGCCGATCGCCACTCTGCCGGACGATTACTGGGTGCACGACGAGACCGCACAGGCGCTGATCGGACGGCGCACCCACCGCCGCTTCACCCTCGCGCAACCCGTCGAGGTGGTGCTGGTCGAGGCGACGCCGATCACCGGCGGGATGGTGTTCGCGCTGGCCGGAGAAGGCCCGTCCCGCCATGGGACCGGGCGGCAGGACGGCCGCACGAGCTCCCGCAAGCCGGGCCGGCGACGCTGAGGCGCGCGCGATGCGGCCGCCTCGCCTCCCGTCCGGTCTGACACCGGCGTGGCGCACGCGCCGCGTGCGCGCCGGCGTCGCCGCCCTCTTGCTGGCGGTCTGTCTGACGGCGTCCCTGGGCCGGGCGGTGGCACAGACCACGCTCGACGGCGCCGACCAGGCCGCCGGTACGGCCGCACCCGATGCGGGCGGCTTCGATCCGGCCCTGTCGGCCTCGGTGATCGGCGCCGGCCTGCGCTTCATGCTGCCACGCACGCTCGAACCCTACACCGCGGCCCAGCTCGCGCTGTGGGGGCTGAACGGGCTGACCGCGATCGATCCGTCGCTGCTCGTATCCCAGCAGGGCGGCGCGCTGCGCCTCACCCAGGGGCGGCTGACGCTGTTCGTCGGACCTGCCCCGGCAGCCGGTGACATCGAGGGCTGGGCGCGCAGCGCCAGCGCGATGGCCGCGCGCGCCTATGGCGGATCGCCGACGGTGCGCGCGGCAGGCGCGCAGGCGATGCTGCAGAGCTTCTTCGACGAGATGTTCAACCATATGGACCCGTATTCGCGTTACGTGCCGCCCGAGCCGGCGGATGCGGAGCGCGACCGTCGCACCGGCGGGGCAGCCAGCGCGGGGATCAGCCTTGTCGATGGCGACCGCTACCCCACCATCAGCGACGTCAACGCCAACGGGCCTGCCTGGGCGGCCGGAGTCAGTGCCGGCTGGTCGGTCATCGAGGTCGATGGCCGCTCGACGCGCGGCCAGCCGGCTGCGGTGGTCGAGGGCTGGATGCGCGGGACGGCCGGCACACCGCTGAGCCTGACCCTGCGCGGCGCGCGCGGGCGGCAGGCAGGACGCAGTGAAGGTCGCAGCGAGACCCGCTCCGTCAGCCTGCAGCGTGCGTCGGTGCCGCCAGAGACGGTGTTCGCGTTCCGCAACGACAACATCCTGATCCTGCGCATCACCGGCTTCGCCGGCGACACCGCCCAGGAGGTGAGCGAGTTCCTCGACGAGGCCACCCATCAGGGCTCGGCGAAGCTCAAGGGGGTCATCATCGACCTGCGCGGCAATCGCGGCGGCGTGCTCCAGCAGGCGGTGACCACCGTGGCGCTGCTGCTCGATCGGGGCGTGGCGGTCATCACCAGGGGGCGCGATCCGGAGGCCAACCATGTCTGGTCGGTCGCCGGGGGCGATCTCACCGATGGCGCGCCGATCGCGATCCTGGTCGATGGCCGCACGGCGAGTGCGGCCGAGGTCATGGCGGCCGCACTCGCCGACCAGCGCCGTGCGGTGGTGATCGGCTCGGCGACGCTGGGCAAGGGGCTGGTGCAGACGATCGGCCAGATGCCGGATGGCGGCGAGCTGTTCGTGACCTGGAGCCGGATGCTGGCCCCCCAGGGCTGGCCGTTGCAGGGCCTGGGCGTGCTGCCGGAAATCTGCACCGCGGGTGGTGCCGACCAGATCGCCAACCAGATGGCCGCACTGGGCGGCGGCCACGACCTGCTGGAGGACGCGCTGGTGGAGTGGCGCCGGTCGCGCGCGCCGCTGCCGTCGTCACGGGTGCTGGATCTGCGTGCGAACTGCCCGGCCGCGATCGGCACGGATGCCGATCTGGAGGTCGCCCGCACGCTGGTCGGCGACCCCACCCGCTACCACGCCGCGCTGGTGCCGCCGCAGGACCCCAATGCACCCCCAGAGTGAAGGTCCGTCCCGATGAGCGAACCCAGGCTGCGCACCGGATTATGGGTCGGCATGGCCGCGTTGCACGCCGGCCAGCAGGGCGTGTTCGCGCTGGTGCTCAGGCATGGCGACGACGATGCGGGTGGCGTGCTGGCGGTGCTGCGCGACCATTCCGGACAGTTCAGCGTGCTGAGCCAGACCCGCGATGCGGAGGGTCGGCAGGCCTGGCTGCGCGGCACCGGTCCGGAGCCGGTCGACGAGGCGACCGCGAATGCCTATGTTGCGCGGCAGACGGCGCGCGACCCGGATCTGTGGGTGGTGGAGTTCGACGGCCCGACCCTGATGCCGCCGTTCGAGGCGAAACTGCTGTAGTCCAGCCCTGTGGCGTCTGTGCCACAGATTGCGCTGACCGATCGTTCAGTCCAGACGTGGGACAGAACGAAACCGTCGCCGGGGCGTAGGATCGGTGCCGGATGGGATGCGACCCGCTGACGGGTCGGTTGGGGAATTGAGATGACGAAGCTGAACCTGCGGGTATCAACCGCGCTCGCCAGCCTGGCCGCCTGCGGCGCAACGGCACTGCTTGTTGCTCCGACCGTCGCCTTCGCGCAGCCGATCCACGGCATCTATGTCAGCCTCGGCGCCGGCGGCAATCTGCTGCAGGACGAGACGCTGAAGCAGTCGTCGCAGTTCCCCTCCGGGCGGCTGCGCTTCGGCGGCGGCCTCGCCGGGGCGGGCGCGGTCGGCTGGGGCTTCGGCAACGGCTTCCGCGTCGAGGTCGAGGGCAATTACCGCCAGAACGGGCTGCAGCATTTTCTCGGCACGGCGTTTCCGACCAGTTCGGGCGGCAAGCAAGAGAACTATGGCGGCATGCTCAACGTGCTGTTCGACATGGATATCGGCCGCAACTGGATCTATCCGTATTTCGGCGCCGGTGTCGGTTACAGCTGGACGCGACTCGATACCTGGTATTCGGGGTCGAACTATCCCTACGTGAACAATATCCAGGGCACCGACGGCAATTTCGCCTACCAGGGCATTTTCGGCCTGTCGTTCCCGATCGCGTTCGCGCCGGGTCTGTCGATGACCGCCGAATACCGCTTCTTCAGCGTGCTCGGCGACGAGCATTTCGGTGGCAACGCGTTCGGTGCGAACAACAGCCTCACCCACGGCGTCCAGCAGGGCCGTCAGTCGATCAAGACCGACTACAACCACTCGGCGATGCTCGGCCTGCGCTATGCGTTCGACACCGCGCCGCCGCCGGTCGCGGCCCCTGCCCCAGTCAGCGCCCCGGCCCCCGAGGCGGCGCGCACCTATCTGGTGTTCTTCGACTGGGATCGCTCGAACCTCACGCCCCGCGCACGCCAGATCGTCGCCGAGGCGGCCCAGGCCTCCACCCACGTGCAGACCACGCGCATCGAGGTCAACGGCTACACCGACACCTCCTCCGCCCGCGGCGGCGCTGCGGGTGCGAAATACAACGAGGGCCTGTCGGTCCGTCGCGCCACCACCGTCAAGGCCGAGTTGATCCATGACGGCGTGCCGGCCTCGGCGATCGACATCCATGGCTATGGCGAGAGCCATCCGCTGGTGCCGACCGGCCCGAACGCCCGCGAGCCGCAGAACCGCCGCGTGGAAATCATCCTGCACTGATGCGGCTGCCGACCCGGCGGGCGGTCATCGCCGGGGGCGCGGCCGGAGCCGTCCTGTCGGCCGCGCGGGCCAACGAGGCGCGGGCACTGATGGAGCTGGACTCGGCGCCTCGGCGCGTGCTCTGGCCCGGGCCGCCGCCCGGCCGGCTGCGTGCCGGCGCCGGGCTGTCGGGCCCGCCGCGCCCGACCCGTCACGGCGCGATCGACCATATCGCCGCGCCATTTCTTGCCATTTTCCGTCCCGAACGACCGAACGGCGCGGCCATGCTGGTCAGCGGGGGCGGCGGATATGAGTATATCGAGATCGGGCCGGAGGCACTGCCGGCGGCGCGCTGGCTCAACAGTCTCGGCATCACCGCCTACGTGCTCGGCTACCGCCTGCCACCGGAGGGCTGGGCGGGTGTCGGCCTCGCACCGCTCGCCGATGCGCAGCGCGCCATCCGGCTGATCCGGGCCGGTGCCGCGGCCGACAGACTCGATCCGCACCGCGTGGGCGTGATGGGATTCTCCGCCGGCGGACATCTGAGCGCGATGGCGGCGACCAGCCCCTCCTGGCCGGCCTATCCGCCGATCGATGCGGCGGACCGGCTGTCCGACCGCCCTGCCCTGGCGATGCTGGTCTATCCGGTCATCACCGTCGAGGCACCCTATCAGACCACCCATACCGCCAGGGTGCTGCTCGCCGGGGATGATGGCGCCGCCAATGCCGCCCGCTGGTCGGCGCAGACCCATGTCGGTCGCGCCACCCCGCCGGTCTTCATGGCCCAGGCACAAGACGATCCGGTCGCCAGCCCCGACAACACCGCGATCATGCTCGCGGCCTGTCAGGCGGCGGGCGTACCCTGCGAGCGACATCTCTATGCCACCGGCGGGCATGGTTTCGGGATGGGTCGCCCCGGCACGGCGTCGATGCTATGGCCCGGGCCCGGACGGGCCTGGCTGGCGGCGCGAGGATTCGCCAGCCCCTGATCAGAAGCGCGTCTGTTCCGCCTGCACTGCGCGATGGATCGCCGGGCGGCCGCCCAGCGCGAACACGATTTCAGCGAGCACGAAGAGCGGGCCGACCAGCAGGCCGCGCAGATCGTCGATGAAGGCCGGCTTGCGGCCCTCGATGGCATGGCCGGCGAACTGGATCGCCCAACCCAGCACGAACGTGCCAATCCCGGTCGCGAGCCAGACCGGTGTTGCGGCACGGCCGATCGCGAGCCCGGCCAGGCAGGCAAGTGCCAGTACCGCCGCCATCGCCCAGCCAAACGGCCGGTCGAGCCGCAGATACCAGATCGTCGCGGCCAGGGCCGCAAGCATGGCCGGCGTGAGCGCGACAGCGCCGACCGGCACCACCGGCCGTGACAGCAGCACCACCACCGCCAGCACGATCAGCGGAATGCCGATCATGTGGGTGGCGATGTTGCGCGGATTGCGGTGATAGGCGGCATATTTCGCCAGATGATGCACGAGCATCGCGTCCTCCCGTTGGTTTTGCGGCAGGATAGCAGAATGTGACGTCAGGTGATCGGGCCGCGTCCACTGCGGATCGGACCGAGCGGGACCACCGGTTCGCGGGCGCGGATGACGGGCTCCTCCGGCACCGTCTGCGCGTCGGCAGCCTCGGCCGGACCGCGCGGGGCGGCGAGCATGATGATCAGGTTGGCGACCAGCGCCGTCCAGCCGGTCTGGTGCTCGGCGCCCAGTCCGGCGCCGCTGTCGCCGTGGAAATATTCGTGAAACAGCAGCAGCCCGTCGAAATGCGGGTTCGACTGGAGGATCTCGCGGTCGCCGAGTGCGGCCCGTCGACCGTCGGCGTCGCGCAGGAACAGCTTCGTCAGCCGCTCGGCAAGGTCGAGCGCGACATCGCGCAGGGTGCGGAAGCGACGCGAGCCGGTCGGGAATTCGACGAGAAAATCCGAGCCGTAATAATGGTGGAAGCTGAGCACCGATTCGACGATCAGGTAGTTCATCGGCAGCCAGACCGGACCGCGCCAGTTGGAGTTGCCGCCGAACATGTCGGTGCGGCTCTCGCCCGGCTCGTAGCCGACGCTGACCCGCGAACCGTCGTTCTCATAGACATAGGGCTGTGTCGCATGTACGCGCGACAGCGAACGGATGCCGTAATCGGAGAGGAACTCCTCGGGATCGAGCATGCGGTGCAGCAGCCGCTTGAGCTTGTGGCCGCGCACCAGCGACAGCAGGTGCCGCTCGCCGACGCCGGGTTCGGTCCAGTGCGCGACATGGCGGGCGAGGTCGGGTCGACGGTCGAGAAAGCTGCGCATGCGGGCGGCGAAGCGCGGCAGTCGGCGCATGGTCTCCGGCTCGATGGTCTCGACCGCGAACAGCGGCGTCAGCCCCACCATCGAGCGCAGGCGCAGTTCCTGCACGCGGCCATCGGGCAGGCGCAGGATATCGTGGAAGAACTTGTCGGTCTCGCTCCACAGGCCGACGCCCTCGTCCTGCGCGTCGTTGAGCGCCTGGGCGATGTAGAGGAAATGCTCGAAGAACTTCGAGGCGATGTCCTCGAAGGCGTGGTCGCTGAAGGCGAGCTCGATCGCGATGCGCAGCATCGACAGCGCGAACATCGCCATCCAGGCGGTGCCGTCGGTCTGGTCGATATGGCCGCCCATCGGCAGCGGACGCGAGCGGTCGAACACGCCGATATTGTCGAGGCCGAGGAAGCCGCCCTGGAACACGTTGTGACCCTGCGCATCCTTGCGGTTCACCCACCAGGCGAAGTTCAGCAGCAGCTTGTGGAACACGGTTTCGAGAAACACGCGATCCTCGGTGCCGTGCAGCTCGCGCTCGATCTGATAGACACGCCAGGCCGCCCAGGCATGCACCGGCGGGTTGGCGTCGGAGAAGTTCCACTCATAGGCAGGCATCTGCCCGTTCGGATGCATGTAGGTTTCCGACGCCAGCAGCAGGAGCTGCGCCTTGGCGAAGTCGGTGTCGATGAGCGCGAAGGTGACGCAGTGGAAGGCGAGATCCCAGGCCGCGAACCAGGGATATTCCCATTTGTCGGGCATCGAGATGATGTCGCAGGCATAGAGGTGTCGCCAGTCGGCGTTGCGCCCCTGCCGGCGCGCATGTGGAGGATCGGGCAGAGCCGGGTCGCCGCGCAGCCAGCGATAGATGTCGATGTGATAGAACTGCTTGTTCCACACCATGCCGGACAAGGCCTGACGCTGCACCAGACGCGCGTCGGCGTCGGGAATGTCGGTCTGCAACAGACCGTAGAAACGGTCGGCCTCGTTGCGGCGCGTGTCGACCAGTGCGTCGAACCCGGCGAAGGGCGGAATGATCGGATCGCCGCGCATCAGCCGAACCCGCACCGTCCAGCTCTCGCCGGGCGCGATCTCCGCCTCGTGCCACAGCGCACATTTGGTCGCCGGGCCATAGCTGCGCACCGCACTCTCGACACCATCGACGACGCGGCGGTGGATGCCGTCCTTGTAGACCGCGCCTTCCTGGGCAGGCAGGCCGAGGATCGCGGGATTGGTCTCGTTCTCGCAGAACAGCACCGGAGCCGCGATTTCCTGGTGCAGCGAGTAGCGGCCGAGGCGGCGGTGGTCCGCGATCACCGCGTCGGCCTCGACACGCATCGAGGGCTTCGGGTGGCTCTGCGTCCATGACCAATGATTGGCGAAGGAGAGCTGCGGCAGCAGATGCAGGCGCGCGGGATCGGGGCCGCGATTGGTCGCGGTGATGCGCATCAGGATATCGGCCTCGTCGGCCTTGGCATATTCGATCGTGACGTCGAAGTAACGATCCTGGTCGAATACCCCGGTATCGATCAGCTCCAGCTCGGGCTCGAGGCGCGATCGGTTGCGGCTGGCGTCGACGAGCTCGTCATAGGGAAAGGCCGCCTGCGGGTATTTGTAGACCATGCGCAGATAGGCGTGCGAGGGCAGCGCATCGACATACCAGTAGAGTTCCTTGACGTCCTCGCCGTGATTGCCCTGCGGGCCGGTGAGGCCGAACATGCGCTCCTTGAGCATGCGGTCGGCGCCGTTCCACAGCGCGAGCGACAGGCACAGCGCCTGACTGTCGTCGCACAGCCCGGCGATGCCGTCCTCACCCCAGCGATAGGCGCGCGAGCGGGCGTGTTCGTGCGGAATGTAGTTCCATGCGTCGCCGTGCTCGGAGTAGTCCTCCCGTACCGTGCCCCATTGGCGCTCGGCGAGATAAGGCCCCCACAGGCGCCAGTCGCGCATGCCATGACGTTGCTCATCGAGGCGCCTGCGCTCCGCATCGGGCGGGCTCGGCTGTTCGGGAGGGGCAGCGCTCATTGCCCTATGAAGGTCCGAGCCGGCTGCCCCGGTCAAGCATATTGGTCGAGCGTATCGATCAGGCGAACGTTCACTCGCCGGAGCGACGGCCCCTGAAACCGGTCGCCACCACGTAGAGCTCGCTCGATTCCTTGCGGCTGGCCGGGGGTTTGGCGTGCCGGACGGAAGCGAAAGCCTGCTTCATCGGCACCAGCATGTCGCGCTCCGAGCCGCCCTGGAACACCTTCGCGACGAAACCGCCGCCCTCGGCGAGGATCTCGGTCGCGAAATGCAGGGCCAGTTCGGCCAGCGCGATGATGCGCAGATGGTCTGTCGCGGCATGGCCAGTGGTGTTGGGCGCCATGTCCGACAGCACGAGGTCGGCCGGGCCGCCGAGCAGTTCGCGCAGCCGGTCCGGCAGGTCGGGATCGTTGAAATCGCCCTGAATGATGGTCGCACCGCTCACCGGGTCGACGGGGAGCAGGTCGACGCCCACCACCTCGCCCGCCCCGCGCTTGACTGCCACCTGGCTCCAGCCGCCGGGAGCGGCACCCAGATCGACGATGCGCATGCCCGGCTTGATGAGGTGGAAGCGCTCGTCGAGTTCGATCAGCTTGAAGGCGGCGCGCGATCGCCAGCCCTCGCGCTGGGCGGCGGCGACATAGGGGTCGTTGAGCTGGCGTGAAAGCCAGCGCTGCTGGGCGGTGGTGCGCTTGCGCGCCGTGCGCAGGCTGACGGTCTTGAGGCGCTGCCCGCCGGATTTCCCCCCCGACGATCTGCCACCGCCCCCTGTCCCCTGTGTCATGGTCTGTCTCGATCAGCCCCGGCAATGCACCACGGTATGCGGCCGCCCCATCGCCGCGGGCCGGCTCGCGTGGTCGCGTATCATGCGCAGCAGCATCCCGTCACGCAGGCCGCGATCGGCGACGGTGACGCGGCCCACCGGCCACATCACCTGCAACGCCTCGAAGATCGCGCATCCCGGCAGCACGTAGTTCGCCCGCGACGGCCCGATGCAGCGATGCTCTCGCAGGCCCGCCATGCCGAGCCCGCGCAGGGTGCGGGTGGCGGCCCGCGTGGTGCCGGCGTCGAGCACCAGCCCGTCCACCCGCTCGCGCTGGTAGTGCTGCAGGCCGAGGCTGATGGTGGCAAGCGTGGTGAGCGTGCCGGAGGTGCCGATCATGCGCACCGGCCCGCGCGCGATCTCGCGGCGGATGCAGTGGGTGCGCTCGAAATCGCCGAGTGCGCCCATCACCTGGTCGACGATGCGGCTGTAGCCGGCGGGATCGAGCATGCCGCCATAGGCCTCGTCGAGCGTCACCACCCCGAACGGGATCGACACCGAGCCGATCACCTCCGGACGCGCCGGCGCACGCCGGTCGGCACCCGCACTTGCCCGGGGCACGCGCAGCCAGGCGATCTCGGTCGAGCCGCCTCCGATATCGAACAGGATCGCCCGCCCGTCCGCGGCAGAGGCCGCGGTCAGCAGCGGCGCGCAGCTCTCGACGGCGAGTTCGGCCTCCTCGCGGGTGGTGATGATGTCGATCGGCAGGCCGGTGCGGGCGCGCACCTCGCGCAGGAAATCGCCGCCATTGCTCGCCCGCCTGCAGGCTTCGGTGGCCACCGCCCGGATCGCGCGCGGTGCGGTGCGCTCGAGCCGCCCGGCACAGACCTCGAGTGCGGCGAGCGTGCGCTCCATCGCCGGCTGGCCGAGCCGTCCCTCGCCGTGCAGCCCCTCGCCCAGCCGCGTCAGCCGACTGTAGCTGTCGAGCACGCGGAAGCCCCGCGCCTCGGGTGTGCCGACCAGCATGCGGCAGTTGTTGGTGCCGAGATCGATCGCAGCGAACACCGGCGCGCCCCGCATGCGCGTCCGGCGCGACTCGCGGTACCGCCCGGGGGCAGACGGCGTCGCGAGGCCGATCGCGCCGGCGACTTGCGCCCTGCTGACCCCCTCCCCCTCGCTGACCGCCATATCCACCGAATGCATCCCTATCGTGTCGCTGGCGCCATAGTCCCCCGACCCGGAGGCGATCGCAAGCAAAGGATGACCCACTGTCCGCGACGACAGAGGTTGCGCAACCCGTCACCCGGTGCTACGACCCGCCCCGCACGCCGCTTGGGGGATAGTTTAGCGGTAGAACTACCGGCTCTGACCCGGTCAGCCCTGGTTCGAATCCAGGTCCCCCAGCCAAAACGCTCCAAAAACATCAACGATTTCAACGGCTTAGCAGGCACCCGCAACCGGGCTTCTGTATCCTGGATACAGAGCTCGATACAGAGAGTGCCGCTACCGTGCTCCAGCGCCGAGCCTCCGGGTACTATTTTCGCCGAGCGATTCCGGCTGAGCTGCGAGATATTCTAGGCCGCAGGGAGCTGCTGGCATCGCTCGGAACCTCATCCAGGCCTCAGGCTGCCAGTCGAGCTGCCCAGCTGTATGTGCTCGGCGATGCGCTGTTTCAGGCGGCCCGGACCGTCTTGGCCGCCGGCCAGGCCGACGGGGCGGGGCGAACTGGCCTGCGAGCAGCTGAGCAGGAGTGGGCGGCCGCGGTGGCTGGGTTCAGCCGTCGGGCGGAGCGATTTCAGCGGCTGGAGCTGCCTAGTCAGACCCATCTCCAGGCCGCCGCACCCGACCGACCGGAGATGATGCGGATGCTGGCCGAGCTACTGGCGGGCCTGCAGGTCGCTCACCAGCCGGCTACTACCGCCCAAGCGCCGGCGACGCCAACGCCCCCGGCTTCCGAGGCATCGCCATTGCCGCTGTTCAGCTTAGTCGCGGCCGAATTCCTAGCCGGAGCTACTCATTATACGGAGACCACTCGCCGGCAGACTCGTCTCACGGCGGACCTGCTGACCGAGCACCTCGGCGACCGTCCAATCGGCGAGTACACCGGCCGAGATGCAGGGCGGTTCCTGGATTGGCTGCGGAGGCTGCCGTCGAATCATGGGAAATCTGGCAGGCCGATGACCGCCACCAAGGCCATCGCTGCCGCGGATGCGAGCCGGGCCACCGTCCCGCGCATCAGCGAGAAAACGGTCAAACGGCACTGTTCGTCGGTCAGCGCCATCTGGACCTACGCCCGGCCAAGAGAGCTGGTCGAGCGAAATGTTTGGTCGGGTTTCCGGTTTGCCGGCACGAGGGCGCCGTCGCCGAGGGACGTCTGGAGCCCGTCTGACATCAGGGCACTGTTCGCTCGGCCATGGCGCTCGACCGCGGTTTCGAACAACACGTTCAGGCTGTCGGTGGGCATCGCTGCCTACAGCGGCATGAGGATGGAAGAAATCTGCCGACTGCGTCCTGCTCACGATTTCGAGCGGCACGATGGGCGCTGGATGATGATTATTCAGCGTCATCCAGATGGATGGAGCCCGAAAACCGACTCCGGCGAGCGTGCGGTCCCGGTGCATCCGGAACTGCTGTCCCTTGGTCTGATGGAGCACGTCGAACGAATGAAGCGGAGAGACTCACAGCATCTGTTCCATGACCTGCGACCAGGCAGCCGAGATGGTGAATTGTCAGCTATGCTGAGCAAGGCGTTCTCGAATCATAAACGCGCCGCCGGCGTATCAGACTCGACCGTCTTTCATTCCTGGCGGCACAACATTTCAACGATGCTGCGAAACCAGGCGGCGGAGATTCGAGAGAGCTGGATTGATGCCGTGCTCGGCCATCGCAGCTCAGAGCGTAGTGAGGGCGCCCGCACGTATCTGCACAAAATCGGCGCCAAGAATCTGTGCCGGACGATTGATTCTATTAGATACGATGACGTCGACCTGCCAGCGCTGCTACGCTGGGAGACGGGGCAGGGCGCTCATACTCATTGACAAATCGCATCCATCTCGGCTACCAACACCGCCGCACATGACCAGCATTCGCTCCTCGATATCGATTTGAAGCCTCGGCCGCCATCGCGCGGCCGCTGTCGTCTTCATCATCGATATCTCAGGAGTCACATGTGCCCGACCCCACCCTGCCGACCGAGCGCGAGCTGCTAGCTGGCGCTGTTTTCCTGCACAACTCCATCAGCGCCGACATGACGTCTTGGGTGATGCGATTCCGCATTGCCGCCGAGCAGTCTCATGCCGCCCAGCAGATTCTGAGCTGCATCGCTCCGCTGGAAGGCGGAGCCGCGATTGCAGACATGATGCAAGCGAACACAGACTTGGTTGCGCTCGGCCTCGGCGATAACAGCCAGGTTCTCTGGGCTCGCATCAGAATCTTCGTCTACGCCGCGCTCAGCGGACATGCATTCCTGGCGCGCGGATGCGCCCAAGCATGTCTGCTGCACGGCATTTCGGAACCGTGGGAACGGGCTTGGGCGGACCTGTATCAGCACCTCGAAGAGCAGGATATCGAAGCGGGCGAGCGGTCCGCTCAGCTGCACAAATACAAGCGCGCCGACGACGCATACGCGCAGCAGAACCGCCGCCATCTGCTGAAATTCGCCGGCGTAGAATCTTGAGGCGCCGCATCATCCGGCCGCCAGCACCCCGCCCGCCGACGCTATGGACCCTGACCGCGCCGCAGATGCAGCTCATCAGACATCAGATGCGGATGTTCAGGTCCTGGTCTCCCGACTGCGACATTGCGGCGCTCGAAATCATGCGTCTGTGCCGGCTGCCGGTAGCTGCCGCGGACCCGGGCGATATGCCGGTCATCGTCGGCCGAGCCGATATCTGCAGCGGTGAGCTCGTGCTGTCGCGGAATGAGCTCGATGCCCGGATGCGGTGGGTGGGCGGCGGTGTATGCAGGTATCGCGATGATGGGCTGTGTCACCCGGCGCCAGAGCAGCTGCTGCGCGTGATGGTGCTGCGAGCAGTGGCCTGGCCGAAAGTCCGCATAATTAGACTATAGATTCCGTAAATAGACCGGTCGGAATGGGA
>NZ_JACHXV010000007.1 GCF_014192375.1 Endobacter medicaginis
CCGGCAATCGTTCCCGTGTTCGTCGTCATCGTCCTCACCCCTGAGGCGGAGACCGTCCGCTAACGGAGTGTCTCAAACAACCGTGGGGCGGAGGACCTCGACATTCTGGTTCCAGCACGACGCGAAGACCGGCCACTTCTTCGGCATCACGCCGTTCATCACCGCACCGACCGGGCAGTACGACCACAACGCCGCGCTGTCGGTGGGCGAGCATCGGTGGAAGTTCGAGCTCCAGGCAGGCTACATCACGCCCGTCGTGACCCCGAGGCTCAAGCTGATGCTCGCGGCGGGGGTGACGTTCTTCACCCGCAACAACGACTACGGCCCCGCCCGGCAGAGCCTCGCGCAGGATCCGCTCGGGGAGACGCAGGAGTGGCTGACCTACGACCTCACGCCAAAGCTTCAACTCCGCGCTGGATCGTTTCAGTATTTCGGCGGCGCGCAGTCATTGGACGACATCAAGTTGAACGTCTCGCACACGGCGACGGTCAATTTCAAGGTCGGACTATCCTATGCCGTCGCACCCGGCTGGAATCTGCTGGCACTCTACGGACGCGACACCGAGGTGCAGAACGGGTTTCGCGAGGCCTACAGACTGAACTTCCGGATCTACAAGGCCTTCTGACGGACCGGAGGCCCATCCCCGAGGATCGGAACGTGTGACCCGCGACAGGTCGCGGGCCACAGGTTTCAGGCTCAGCTCTGCGGAGTGATACCGACGAAAGTGATCTTGGTGCTGTCGGACAGGGTAATGGTGGTGGCCCCGTTCGCATGGACCTGGCTGGCGAGCGCGGTCTGGATCTGGTTGGCGCCGAAACCCTTGATGACCACGGTATCGCCGAACCCGGCGCCGAACGTGCCCAGGGTGATTTCCGTCACACCGGCCGGCGTGCCGAAATCGAGCGTGAAGCCAGTCAGATGCGAGCCGCCGGGCAGCGAGCTGGCGTCGGGAATGAAGACGTCGCCGGCAGCACCCCCCAGCAGGCTGACGCTCACCGAGCCGGCATTGAACACCGCGCCGGTGACCGAGCCGCCATGGGCGGCCGCCTCGCCGTACAGCCCCATCAGCCCGCCGGTGCCGGTGAAGGTCATCGGCGCGGACAACGCGCCGCTCACCGTGATGTGGCCCGTCACCGCCGTGATGGTGTCGCTGCCCGCGGGGAGCGAGGCAGGGTTGTACATCATCGGCAGGCCGGCCTGGGACATGACTTCACCGATTCCGCCGACGATGCTGGCCGCACTGCTGACCGAAACCGCCAGCACACTGCCGCCGCCGCTCAACGCCGGACCGGGCGAGATGGTCGTCGACAGCGACTGGGTCACGCTGGAGGCGAGCAGGTCAGCCACGGTGGCAGGCGGCAGGTATAGGCTGATCGAGCTTCCGGTCGATCCGACGACTGATACATAATCTGTCATGTCTCATCCCTCGCTCAGGCTGGAATCATCATCATCGGTGGCGGCGCCACCAAATGTATCGATCTCGTAACGAAGACCTACGTGCGAGCAGGTCATCGCCAGTCAGCGCATCTTGGTGTTTCCAACGAAGCCGAGTGCCGGCGTCTTTCGCCTGATCGTGGTGTCGATGGGAGGGCGCCTCGCCCGACCGCTTCGATCACGAAGCAATTAGGATTGTGCCGCGCAACAAATGTAAAGCATTTTCGGCATCCTGCGTTCGGAATTTGCCGTTTTTTTGGACTTTAGACGAATGAAAGACCGGGATGTCCCCGGCCTGCGCCCTGAAATTCCCTCGAGTCGATACTGCCGCAGCCGAGGTCACGGCAGCGCTGACGCGCCGATTGCCCGCCGTCTACGCGGCCGACAGACGTCGCAGATCGGGCGGCAGCGCTTCCGCGATCAACGCAGCACCGGCCTCGTCGAGCCCGAACACGGTCTGCGCCTCGCCGCCGAGGCGCCGCATCGCCACCGTGCGCGCCTCGGCCTCCTTGCGACCCACGACGAGGATCACCGGCACGCGGGCGAGGCTGTGCTCGCGGATCTTGGCGTTGATCTTCTCGTTGCGCCCATCCACCTCGACCGCGAGACCGCTGGCGCGAAGCCGCGCGGCCACCTCCTGCGCATAGGGCTCGGCATCGGTGACGATCGACGCCACCACCACCTGCACCGGCGCCAGCCAGAGCGGGAAGCGGCCGGCATAATGCTCGATGAGGATGCCCAGGAAGCGCTCGAAGCTGCCCAGCACCGCGCGGTGCAGCATCACCGGACGATGGCGCGCGCTGTCCTCGCCGATATAGGAGGCGTCCAGACGCTCGGGCAGCACGTAGTCGACCTGCAGCGTGCCGCATTGCCAGTCGCGGCCGATCGCGTCGCGCAGCACGAACTCGAGCTTCGGGCCATAGAATGCGCCCTCGCCCGGATTATGCTCGTAGTCCACGCCGGCAAGGCGGCAGGCCTCGATCAGCGCCGCCTCGGCGCGGTCCCAGGTGGCATCGTCGCCGGCGCGCTGCTCCGGACGGTCGGCAAACTTCACCCGGAAGCTGTCGAAACCGAGATCGCGATAGGTCTCGGCCAGCATGGCGACGAAACGCGCCGTCTCGGGGGCGATCTGCGCCTCGGTGCAGAAGATATGCGCATCGTCCTGTACGAAACCTCGCACGCGCATGATCCCGTGCAGTGCGCCCGACGGCTCGTAGCGGTGGCAGGCGCCGAACTCCGCCATCCGCCACGGCAGCTCGCGATAGCTGCGCAGTCCATGACGGAAGATCTGCACATGGCAGGGGCAGTTCATCGGCTTGAGGGCGAGGGTCTTGTCCTCGTCCTCGACGGTGGCGATGAACATGTGCTCGCGATACTTGTCCCAGTGCCCGGACGCCTCCCACAGCGAACGGTCGACGAGCTGCGGGGTGCGGACTTCCTCATAGCCACCCCGGATCTGCGCACGGCGCATGTAGTCGATCAGCGTCGAATACAGGCGCCAGCCCTTGGGGTGCCAGAAGATCTGTCCGACCGCCTCTTCCTGGATGTGGAACAGGTCCATCTCGCGGCCGATGCGGCGGTGGTCGCGGCGCTCGGCCTCCTCGAGCTGATGCAGATGGGCGGCGAGTTCCTTGTCGTCGCGCCAGGCGGTGGCGTAGATACGGGTCAGCATCGGGTTACGGTGATCGCCGCGCCAATAGGCGCCGGCCACCTTCATCAGCTTGAACGCACCCCCGACATCGCCGGTCGACCGCATGTGCGGACCGCGACACAGATCGAGCCACTCGCCCTGTCGGTAGATCGAGATCGACTCGCTCTCGGGCAGATCGCGGATCAGCTCGGCCTTGAAGCGCTCGCCACGCGCCTCGAAGAAGGCGATCGCGTCGGCGCGCGGCCAGACCTCGCGCTCGAAGCCGGCGTTGCGCGCGATGATCTCGCGCATCTTCGCCTCGATGGCCGGGAAATCCTCCGGCGTGAACGGCGCATTGCGGTAGAAATCGTAATAGAACCCGTTCTCGATCGCCGGACCGATCGTCACCTGGGTACCGGGCCAGAGCTCCTGCACCGCCTCGGCCAGCACATGGGCTGCATCGTGACGGATCATCCCCAGCGCCTCGGGATCGCGCCTGGTGATGAAACGCAGATGCGCGTCATGGTCGATCTCGCTGGCGAGATCGCGCAGTTCGCCATCGACCTCCATCGCCAGTGCTACGCGCGCGAGGCCGGGCCCGATCGCTTCCGCCACCTGCGTGCCGGTGACGCTGCGCTCGAAGCTGCGAACGGCGCCGTCGGGCAGGGTGATGGCGGGCATGAAGGCGATCCTCGGCAACAATGGAGCGCTTCGTATGGCCCTTGCGCCAGGGGCGATCAAGAGACTGGCCGGTCAGGCCGCATGATCCAGCAGACGCGCGACCTCCGCACAAACGCGCCCGACCGGCAGGTCGGCCAGCACCGCCTCGCGCAGAACCGCGAGGCGTGCGGGGTCCGGCCCGACCGGCGCCGACAGGGCCGGATCGGAGGCGGACGAGAACAGCGTCAGGCAGCGCGTGCCCATCTGCGCGGCGAGATGCATCGGTCCGGTATCGTTGCCGACCGCGAGCCGGGCGCCAGCGACCAGGGCGGCAAGCCCCGGCAGCGAGGTGCGCCCCGTCAGATCGACCGCGCCCGGCGTCGCGCCGACGATCGCCTGCGCGAGCCCGCGTTCGGCCTCGGTGCCGACGACGACCGGAACCAGGCCGCGCGCGACCAGCATCTTCGCAACCTCGACATAGCCGCCGCTCGGCCAGCGCTTGACGTTGCGATGCGCCGAGGCGCCCGGGATCAGCACGGCGTAGGCATCGGCCGGCAGCACCGTTTCGCTGCCCAGTTCGGCACCCAGCCGCGCCTGCCCGGCGGCGCGCAGCCAGGACAGATCGGCCAGCGGCACTGCGCCGATGCCGGCATCGCGGAGCTGGCCACGCTGGCGGTCGATGCTGTGGCGGAAGTTGCGGTCGGGGTCGCGGTCGGGATGCGAGGCCAGCGGTGCGATGCCGGACCAGCGCGGCCGGCCGGCGAGCAGGTGATAGAGGCTGGAGCGCGACGAGGTCTGCAGGTCATAGACGAAATCAAAGCCGCGCAACTGTCGGCGCAGCCGCATCGTCGCCACCGGCTGCCACCAGCGCGGCCGGCGATCGATCTCGACACGGTCGAAATACGGGCTCAGCGCACCGAGTTCGGCGAATGGCGCAGTGGTCAGCAGGGTGATCGCAGCGTCGGGATGGGCCCGCCGGATGGCCGCGAACGGGCCGAAGGACAGAACGAAATCACCCAGCGCGCCGAGCCGGATGACCAGCACGCGCCGGATCACGACGCAGCACCCGCCACCACCATCGCATCCTCGTCCTGCGCCGGCGGACAGGCCGCAAGACGTGTGCCGAGCAGCTCGTCATAGACCGCCAGCGTCGCCTGCTGCATCGACGCCGTGGTATAGCCGGCATGCACCGCCCTCCGCCCGGCCTCGCCGACAGCCGCCACATCGTCGGCGGGAAAGCCGAGCACCGCGTCGAGGGTCGCGGCCCAGGCTGCCACATCGCCCGGCGGCACCGTCCAGCCGGTCTGCCCGTCGGTGACGGTCTCCATCGCCGCCCCGTGGCGGGCGACGATGACCGGCCGCGCCATCGCCTGCGCCTCGACCACCACCCGGCCGAACGGCTCCGGCTTCAGCGACGGCACCACCACCAGGTCGGCCAGGGCGAATGCGGCCGGCATGTCGGCACAGTGCCCAGCGAAGCGGACTCGCTCGGCAACGCCGCTCCTGCGCGCCAGATCAAGCAGTTCGCGCACGAAGCGCCGACCGGAGCGGCGGTCGGGCGCGGCGCCGACGAACAACGCGATCGCCCGGCGGTCGCGCATCCGCGCGAGCGCCTCGACCAGCAGCGCGTGGCCCTTCCAGCGGGTGATGCGGCCGGGCAGCATGATCACCGGCGCGTCCTCGGGCAACTGCCAGTCGCGCGCGAGGCGGTGGATACGCTCCCCCCAGACCAGGGCCGGATCGAACTGGCCGATATCGGCGCCGCGCGGGATCACCCGCAGCCGCTCGGGGGGCACGAGGTAGTCCCCGGCCACGCGGGCCGCCACGAAGCGGCTGATCGCGATCACCCGCGCCCCACGCGCCATCACCGCATTGTAGCGCCGCTTGCCGGGCAGATTCTCGCTGTAGACGCCGTGCCAGGTGGTGACGAACGGCGTGCGCGTCAGCTTCGCCGCCAGCCAGGCCGACCAGGCCGGCGCGCGCGAGCGCGCATGCACCAGATCGACCCGCTCCTGCCGGATCAGCCGCGCGAGACGGCGCGCATTGAGCAGGATGGTGACCGGGTCGCGGCTCATCAGCTGCATCCGCGCATGCAGCCCGCCGGCGCGCTCGACCAGCGGCACCAGCCGCCCGCCCGCGCTCGCCACCAGCGCGCGGCCGCCGGCAGCGGTGATCGCCTGTGTCATCTCGATCGTGCCGCGCTCGACGCCGCCGCTTTGCAGGGCCGGCAGCACCTGGAGGATGGTCGGGGCATTCATGGCGTTCCGCCTACAGCATCGGCGCTGGTTGCGGAAGCGACTGGACCATGCGGCCGGCTGTGCTAGCCAGACGGCATGAACCTGTTCGACACCCCCGCCCTGCACCTGCACAGAGACGACGCCCCGCACCTCGCCTGGCGCCATCGCCCGGCCGGTCCGGGGCGCCCGACGGTGCTGTATCTGCACGGGCTCGGCAGCGACATGGCGGGCGACAAGGCACGCGCCATCGCCGCTTGGGCGGAGGCCGGGGATGCGGGGATGCTGGCGCTGGACTACCGCGGTCATGGCCAGAGCGGCGGCCGGTTCGAGGACGGCGGCCCGGGGCTGTGGCTGCGCGATACGCTCGATGTGCTGAAGGCGGCCGCGGTGGCGGGGCCGGTGCGGCTGGTCGGCAGCTCGATCGGCGGCTGGGTGACGCTGCTGGCGGCCCGCGCGCTGGGGCAGCGCTGCGACGGGCTGGTGCTGATCGCCGCCGCCCCCGACATCACCACACAGATGCAGGCCGGGTTCTCCCCCGAGCAGCGTGCCGCCCTCGCCCGCGACGGGGTGGCGGAGGTGCCCACGCCCTGGGGGCCGCCGTTCAGGATCTCGCAGAGCATGCTCGACGACGCGGCGGCGCATTTCGTCATGCGGCAGAAGCTGATGATCACCGCGCCGGTGCGGCTGCTGCATGGCCAGCGCGACGGCGAGGTGCCCTGGCCGCTCTCGCTGGCGATCGCCGAGCATCTCGAGGCCGACGACGTGAGAGTGCTGCTGGTCAAGGACGGCGATCACCGGCTGTCGCGACCCGCCGACCTCGCCCTGCTGTGCGAGGCGCTGGCGTCGCTGCACCCGGCATGACCTCGGAGATTCGCATCGCCGATCTGGAGGCGCCCGAGACGCTGGCGCTGCTGGACCTGCATCTGCGCGGCATGCACGCCTTCTCGCCGCCGGGCAGCGTGCATGCGCTGGATGTGTCGGCGCTGCATCGGCCGGGCGTGACGGTGTGGGGGCTGTATCGGGACGGCAGACTCGCCGGGATCGGCGCGCTGCGTCTGCTCGACTGCTCGCAGGGAGAGGTGAAGTCGATGCGCACGCATCCTGATTTCCTGCGCAGCGGGGTCGGTGCCGCCCTGCTCGAGCACATCATCGGCGAGGCGCGGTCGCGCGGCCTGCGGCGGCTGTCGCTGGAGACGGGCACCGGGAATGCGTTCGATCCGGCACTCGCGCTCTATCGGCGCCGCGGTTTCGAACCGGGTGCGGCGTTCGGTGGCTATGCGGAAAGCGACTTCAACCGCTTCCTGCATCTCGATCTGCCGGCCGAACCATAGCGGCCTCTCATCTGCCGAGCTTGCGGAACTTCAGCACGAAATTGTCAGCCTCCCCGACCGCAGCATAGCGGTCGTGGTCCTGCGTACCGAGGGCGTAGCTCGGCGGCAACGTCCACACACCTTTCGGCCAATGGGTGGTGTCGCGCGGGTTGGCGTCGATCTCCGACGAGCCGACGAGCTTGAACCCGGCGTTCTCGATCAGCGCGATCGCGTAGTCCTGACGGACATAACCGTCGGCGGCCTGCGGATCCTGCTTCTGGTCGGGACGGGCGCGGTGGTCCTCGATGCCAAGGATGCCGCCCGGCTTCAGCGCGGCATGGATCGCGTCCAGCATCTCGGTCGCGTCGTCCGCCGCCATCCAGTTGTGCAGGTTGCGGAAGGTCAGCACGACATCGGCGGTCCCCGGCGGGGCGATGACGTCGTGGCCATGCGCGAGCTCGGTGAACCGGATATGGTCGAACAGGGCGGGCTCGGCCTTGATCTTTTCCGCCAGCCGCGTCGGGATCCTGGCGAACGCCGCCTCGGTTCGATCGCCCTCGGCGTCACCCAGAGCGACATGATAGGTGCCGTGATCGTGCAGATAGGGGGCGAGGATTTCAGTCCAGTAACCGCCGCCCGGCCAGATCTCGACCACGTTCGAGCTGGGGGTGATGCCGAAGAATTCGAGTTCGGCCTGCGGATGGCGCGCCGCGTCGCGCGCAACGAGGCTGGGGCTGCGCACCGGCGAGGCGACAGCCTCGGCGAGGCTGTGCGGCGGCGCGGTCTGCGCCGAGGCCGGGCCTGTCGCGACGAGCAGCAGGGTCGCGAGAGCGGCCGAACGGAACGCCATGCAGCAGATGTCCTTCAGCGGGGGTCGCCGGGCCGGTCTCAGGCCGCCTCCCCGACCAGCTTGACCCGATTGGTCTGCCGGTCAGGCAGGGAGAACGCCGCGGGCGCGCGCCTGCGTTCGCTCGGGGCATCGATATCGACACCGGCGATGACGCGCGCCGCCTGACGCATCAGCCCATGCCAGAGCCCGGTCTGCAGCGGCGTCAGCACGACGCGCGGCCGTGCCGGCGTGACAGCCGCAGCGACGCCGGCGGCGTGCAGACCGGTCACAACGCTGCAGGTGCTGGCCATCGCCGAGGCGGCCAACGGCTGCCCACAGGCCAGGCCCAGCATCACCATGCATCCGGGGCTGAGAAAACGCTTCATCGCTGGGTCATCTTTGCGGACATCTCGACGAGTTTGCCCATGAAGGATCGCCCATACTGATGAAAAAACCGTGAACCGGTCAGAAATCGAGGTCGGCGTAATGTTCCGGCGGACTCATGCCGGTCACCCGGTCGTTGAGCAGGGCGCGGAAGCAGGGGCGCGACTTGACCTTCGCATACCAGTCCTTGGCCGCCGGGTTCAACGACCAGTCGACATCGCCAATGTAGTCAAGGGCGGAGAGATGCGCCGCGGCTGCGAAATCGGCCAGCGACAGCGACCCGCCCGCCAGCCAGCGCCGGCTTTCCGACAGCCAGCCGATATAGTCGAGATGATGGCGCAGATTGGCATAGCCGTTGCGCATCGCGGTGCCGTCGGTGGTGCCGCGACCCATCAGGCGCTTGAAGTATTTCTCGCCAAGCAGGTTGTCGGTCACCTCGCGGGCAAATTTCAGATCGAACCAGGCCACCAGCCGGCGCACCTCCACCCGCTCGCCCAGGGTGCGGCCGAGCAGCGAATTGTCAGGGTAGGCTTCCTCGAGATATTCGCAGATCACCGGCGCCTCCGGGATCGCGAGCCCTGTTTCCTCATGCAGCACCGGCACGGTGCCGGCCGGGTTGAGAGCCAGGAATTCCGGCCGCTGCTCCCAGGTCTTCTCCGCACGCAATTCGAACGGCAGACGCTTCTCGGAGAGGGCGAGCCGCACCTGACGGGCGCCCGGCGAGAGGGGCAGGTGGTAGAGAATCCGCATGTGGCGCAGATTATGGCATCCTCCGCCGCGCCGCCATATGGCTTCCGAGCGGATTCGGAGGCCAAATACCTGACACGAAACCGAAAAGACCGCGCCCTTGCCCCCTCCCGCCGATCGCGACCCTTCCACGAGCCCCACGGCGACGCTGCCGCAGATTCGGGTACGGGGGCGCTCATTCATGGCGCTGGTGCTGTCCCCGGAGCCGATGATCGCCGATTGGCTGACAGCGCTCGACGCACAGATCGCCCGATCGTCGGCGTTTTTCGCCGGCAAACCGGTGATCCTCGATCTCGGCCTGCTCGCCGCCGATGACGAGGGGCTGGACGGGCTGGTGCCGGCGCTGACGGAGCGCGGCATCCGGCTGATCGCGATCGAGGGCGGCAGCCCGGACTGGGAGGCGACGCGCGGCTGGGACTGGCCCGACGCGCTGACCGGCGGCCGTGCGGTCGGCGCGCTCGACATCCCCGAGGAGGAGGCCCCTGCCCCGCCGGCGGCCCCCGGATCGCTGATCCTCGACGAGCCGGTGCGGTCGGGCCAGTCGATCGTCTATCCGGAGGGCGACATCATCGTCATGGGTTCGGTCGCCTCGGGCGCGGAGGTGGTCGCCGGCGGGTCGATCCATGTCTACGGCGCGCTGCGCGGACGAGCGGTGGCGGGGCTGTCGGGGCGGCCCGAATCGCGCATCCTGTGCCGACGGATGGAGGCCGAACTGATCGCGATCGACGGCTATTATCTCACAGCGGAAGATATTCCCGCAGCCCTGACCGGGCAGCCGGCGCAGGCGAGGCTGCACGACGAGAACGTTCTGGTGACGCGACTCGACTGACGGGTTTCCAACTGCCTCCGCTTCTGCGTAAGCAGGACGAATCGGGCAAATAGACTACCGCCGACGGGGAGGCGCAAACGCATGGCCAAGGTTCTGGTCGTTACATCAGGCAAGGGCGGCGTCGGCAAGACCACCTCGACGGCGGCCATCGGTGCGGCGCTGGCAAAGGCCGGGCAGAACGTGGTGGTGGTCGATTTCGATGTCGGCCTGCGCAATCTCGACCTGATCCTGGGTGCGGAGCGCCGGGTGGTGTTCGACCTGATCAACGTCGTCAACGGCGACGCGAAGCTCAACCAGGCGCTGATCCGCGACAAGCGCGTCGACACGCTGAGCCTGCTGCCGGCCTCGCAGACCCGCGACAAGGATGCGCTGACCCCCGACGGGGTCGAGCGGGTGATCGGCGAACTGCGCGAGAAGTTCGACTGGGTGGTCTGCGACAGCCCCGCGGGCATCGAGAAGGGCGCGCAGATGGCGATGCACCACGCCGACGTGGCGGTGGTGGTCACCAACCCCGAGGTCAGCTCGGTGCGCGACAGCGACCGCATCATCGGCATGCTCGATTCGACCACCGAGAAGGCGGTCAAGGGCGAGAAGATCGACAAGCACCTGCTGCTGACCCGCTACGACCCGGCCCGGGCGGCGCGCGGCGAGATGCTCAAGACCGAGGACGTGCTGGAGATCCTGTCGATCCCGCTGCTGGGCATCATCCCGGAGAGCGAGGAGGTGCTGCGCGCCTCGAATCTCGGTGCGCCGGTCACCCTCAACAACCCCGACAGCGCGCCTGCGCGGGCCTATTTCGATGCCGCCAAGCGCCTGCAGGGCGAGAGCCTCGAGATGGTGGTGCCGACCGACCGCAAGGGCTTCCTCGACCGGCTGTTCAAGCGGAGGGTGGCATGAGCCTGCTGAGCTTCTTCACCCGCAAATCCTCGTCCGCCCCCGTCGCGCGCGACCGGCTGCAGATCCTGCTCGCCCATGAGCGCGGCGGCGGTGGTCTCGCCGGACAGAGCGATCTCGTGGCGAAGCTGCAGGAAGAGATCCTCGCGGTGATCGCCAAGCACGTTGCCGTCGATCGCGACAAGGTGCTGATCAAGCTCGATCGCGGTGCGCAGGTCTCCACGCTTGAGATCGACATCGAGGTGCCGGATCTGATCAAGACGGCGGGCAAGTCCGCCGAGGCGCCGAAGCCCGACCCCAAGACGGTGCTGCGCGCTGGCTGAGCCGGCCCGTTCGCGGCTGGGCTGGTCGCCGGTCGTCATCGGGCTGCTCGGGCTGGCCGGCATGCTCGACTATATCGACCGGCTGGTGTTCTCCACCGCCAACGATGCGATCAAACACGAACTGGGCCTGTCCGATGCCACCATCGGCCTGCTGGGCGGCACCTCGTTCGCGCTGCTCTATGCGGTGATGGTGATCCCGTTCGCGCTCGTCGCCGATCGCGGCTTCGCGGCCCGACTGGCCAGTGCGGGGATTGCGATCTGGAGCATCGCCACCGCCCTGGTCGGCCGCGCGCATGGCGTCGCCGGCATCGCCTGCGGCCGGATCGGGGTCGGACTCGGCCAGGCGGCGTTCTCACCCACCTCGTCCTCGCTCACCGCCGCCTACTCGACCGAGGCAAGCCGGGCGACGGCCTTCTCGGTGACCTACGGCATCTCGACCCTGGGCTATGTGATCGGGCTGGCCGGCGGCGGCTGGATGGTCGGCCATCTCGGCTGGCGTAAGACCTTTATCCTGCTTGGGCTGGCCGGACTGCCGGTAGCGCTGCTGATGGCGCTGTTCGTGCGCGAGCCGCAGGCCGCGTCAGGCGGGCTGCAACCCGGCTCCTGGCGCGAGCTGCTCGCCAATCGCGACCTGCGCGACCTGCTGCTCTATGGCCTGACCAGCCAGATCGTGAATTATGGCATCACGCTATGGAGCGTGTCGTTCTACATGCGCTCGTTCGGCCTGAGTGCGGCGCAGGCCGGGCTGTGGTTCGGGCTCGGCATCGGTCTCGCCTACATGGCCGGCAGCTTCGCCGGCGGTCCGCTGGCCGAGCGGATGACGCGCGGCCGCGGCATGGGCGGCATTCTCCGCTTCGCCTTCTGGGCCTACCTGCTCGCGCAGCCGCTGGGAGTGGTGCAGATGGCGACGCACTCCCTGGCACTGTCACTGACGATGCTGGTGGGGACTGCCACGATTTCCTCGCTTGCCGTGGGTCCGGCCTATGGCGCCGTGCCCTCCGTGGTGCCCCCCGAGCGCCGCGCCACCGCTTCCGCCCTGTTCAGCCTGGCCTGCAATGCCGCCGGTATCGCCATCGGACCGCCGCTGTTCGGCTGGATCAGCGATCTGCTCACCCCGCATTTCGGCGAGGGCGCGCTGCGGGTGTCACTGCTGGTCGCCTCCATCCTCAGCTTCTGGCCGGCGGTGCATCTGTTCGTCCTGCAGCGACGGCTGAACGCCGGTTCGGGTGCGTCTCGACCGGCGCTGGAGAATGTGCTGCGCTGAAAGACCTCAATCGCAGGAAGTGCAGGTCGGGATGTGGTGGCGTTCGGGACGGACGGTAGCGGTCTCGCTGCTCGCTGGATGGTTCAGCATCGTGCCGATGGCCCTGGCGGAAGACGTCAAGGGCAGCAGCGACCACGCCTTGCTGCCGCGCTTTCCCGGGGCCACGATCAAGGCCTACAAGGCCGCCAATTACGACGAGGCAGAGCTTCCCAACAGCCGGATCGACAGCCGGGACGCACCGTTGCTGCAACTCGCCGGCAGGGTGACGCAGATCGGCTACGAGGTGCCCGCGACGACTTCGGTCGCCGAACTCGCGGCGAACTATGCCAGCCTTCTCGACAGGGAACACTTCACCAAGGTCTTCTCCTGCCGGGGCGATGCGTGCGGAGAACAGTTCGCCTCCGTCGTCGTCAATAGCGGCAAGGTGATGCCGGATGCCTTTCCGGTCGCCTTCAACGACAAGGCACGCGCCTATCTCGGCAAACGCAGCGATGCTGCGGGCGACACCTGGGTGTTTCTCTACCTCACCGATGGTTCGAGCTCGAACGAGCGCAACAACATCTACGAGGAGATCGTCGAGCCGAAGGCGCTCGATACCAACCAGATCAGGACGATCGATGCCGCGACGCTGAAGGGCGACATCGCGCGTGACGGTCGCGTGGCGCTCTATGGCCTGTATTTCGACACCGACCGCAGCGAGGTTCGCGCCGATTCGAAGCCGCAGCTCGACCAGATGATCGCCGTGCTGCACGACAATCCGGGCTGGCGGGTCTATATCGTCGGCCATACCGACAATCGCGGCGGCCTCGCCCACAATCTCGCCTTGTCGCAGGCCCGCGCCGATGCCGTGACCAAGGCACTGGTCGAACAGGGCAAGATCGGCGCGGACCGGATCGTCGCGCGCGGCGTGGCCTCGCTCGCGCCGGTCGCCTCCAATGCCGACGAGGCCGGACAGGCTCGCAACCGGCGCGTCGAGATGGTGCTCCAGTAACTACTCGACGGCCTCGAGATTCATCGCCTGACGCGACAGCAGGTCGCGATAGGGGCCCGGGGTGCGCTCCAGCACCTCGGGCGGACCGTCCTGGAGGATCTTGCCCGACTGCATCACCACGATGCGGTCGAAATCGCGCAGGGTGGAGAGGCGATGGGCGACGGCGATCACCGTGCGACCCTGCATCAGCCGGTTGAGCGCTTCCTGGACCTTGAACTCGCTCTCGCTGTCGAGTGCGGAGGTGGCCTCGTCGAGCAGCAGGATCGGCGAGTTGCGCAGGAAGGCGCGCGCGATGGCGAGGCGCTGGCGCTGGCCGCCGGAGAGCTTCACCCCGCGATCGCCGACCTCGGTGTCGAAGCCCTCGCTCATCGCCTCGATGAACTCGCGGCAGCCGGCGGCCTCGGCGGCGGCCATCACTTCGGCATCGGTCGCCTCGGGCTTGCCGTAGCGGATGTTGTCCATCACCGAGCGGTGGAACATCGACACGTCCTGCGGCACCACCGAGATCGCGCTGCGCAGCGCATCCTCGGTGAGCCTGGCGATGTCCTGGCCGTCGATACGGATCGCGCCGCCCTGGATGAAGCGCATACGCTGCAGCAGCTGCAGCACGGTGGTCTTGCCCGAGCCCGAGCGGCCGACCAGCCCGACGCGGGTGCCGGGACGGATGTCGAGGTCGAATTCCTCCAGCACCGGCTTCGGCGCGCCGGGGTAGCTGTAGGTGACGTGGTCGAACACCACCGAGCCGTTCGGCACATGATCGAAGCCGACCGCGTCCGTCGCGTCGACCATGTCGTGCGGGGTGAGCAGCGTGGTCAGCGCCTCGGACAGGCGCGCGACGTACTGGATGGTCTCGACCAGGGCGACGGCCAGATCTCGGGTCCCGTGCAGGATGTTGAAGCCGAGCGTGGTGACCATCACCACATCGCCGACCGTCGCCTGGCCGGACTGCCACAGCAGCACCGCCCAGGCCAGCAGCCCGGCGGTGAGCAGCGCGGTCAGCACGGCATGGATCAGGCGCAGGCGCTCGAGATAGCGCAGCGAACGCGACCGCGAGGTCATCTCGCCCTCGAGCCGTGCGGCGAAGCGGTTGCGCTCGCGGCGGAAGGCGCCGAACACGCGCACCAGCGGCATGTTGTTGATCACGTCCAGCAGCTCGCCGTCGACCTGGGCGGCTTCGGTCGCATAGGCGTGGTGCAGCGGCCGGCCGGCAGCGGCGAGGCGGAACATCAGGAACGACAGGGCTGCGGCGAGGACCACCAGCGTGCCGGCCATCAGCGGGCTGACGGTGATCATCAGCAGGATCGAGAAGCCGACGTTCAGGCAGGGCGGCATCACGTTCCAGGTGATGAGGTTCTCGACCGTGAACATCGACTGAGCGGTGGCCGAGATGCGCGAGGCCAGCGTGCCGGGCATGCGCTCGGCGAAATAGGACGGCGCATGGCCAAGCAGGTGGCGGAACAGGTCGCGGCGGACATCGCCCGTCACCTGAACGAAGGTGCGGGTGGAGATGAAGCCGCCGACGCGCCAGGAGAGGTTGTCGAGCGTGATCAGCAGGGCGAGGAAGGCGGTGGTGGACCACACGCCGAACATCGCGCCGTGCAGCGCGCCCTGCACCGAGCGCGCCTCGGGCGAACCCTGGGCGCCATAGTTCTGGGCGATCTTGAGCGTGTCGACCAGCCGGTTGACGGCATAGGACGAGCCTACCGCGCAGCCGACCGCACACAGCACCGACAGCAGGATACAGAAATGTGCCAGGGGCCGGCGGCGGACATAGGCCCACATGAACGAGATCGGCCGGCCGGCGATCGCCACCAGCTCGGCGGAGCTCAGCGTGATGCGGTCGGTCTCGCTGCGTGACTCGGGCGCGGGCGGCGGAGTATCGGGCGGAAGCGGGACCGCGGGCCCCTGCACGATGGGCGGCGGGTCGCCCGGATCCGGCTCGCGGTGATGGCCGTCGGTGACCATGCCCTGTCCGGGCATCAGCCCCGGCGGCGGCGAGGAGCCGGCATCGGGCTCGTGCGCACGCGGTGTGTCGTCATGCGATGCGGCCATCGAGGATTCCTGGGTCGGGCTGGTCATGCAGTCTGGCACTTTATGCGTCGGTGGACGAACGACCAAATCGCCCCATCCGCGTTAACGCGGCGATAAAGAGCCGCGACCACCGCGAAACGGTCGCGCGGATGCCCATAAATCGCCAAGATCACGGTGTTGAACAGGGTCATATCCTGCGGGAGATTGAATAGATGCGTATTGCCCAGATTGCACCGCTCCACGAGGCGGTTCCGCCGAAACTCTACGGTGGCACGGAACGCGTGGTCTCGTTCCTGACCGAGGAGCTGGTCGCACTCGGCCATGATGTGACGCTGTTCGCCTCGGGCGACAGCAAGACCTCGGCGAAGCTCAACGCGAGTTGGCCGCGCGCCCTGCGTCTGGATCCGGCGATCCGCGATCCGATTGCCCCGCACATGCTGATGTTCGAACACGTCGCCCGCATGGCCGACCAGTTCGACATCTTGCATTTCCATATGGATTACTGGCCGTTCACCCATTTCTCGCGCCAGCCCACGCCGATGGTCACCACCCTGCACGGCCGCCTGGACCTGCCCGAGCTCAAGCCGGTGTTCCAGACCTTCTCCACCGTGCCGGTGATCTCGATTTCCGACAGCCAGCGCCGCCCGCTGCCGGAGGCGAATTTCGTCCGCACCGTGCTGCATGGCCTGCCGACCAACCTGCTCACTCCGCAGGACGGCCCGCGCGACTACCTCGCCTTCCTCGGCCGCATCTGCCCCGAGAAGGGTTTCGACAAGGCGATCCGCATCGCCAAGGCCGCCGGCATGAAGCTCAAGGTCGCCGCCAAGGTCGATCGTGCCGATGCCGAATACTATGAGCAGGTGATCAAGCCGATGCTCGGCGAGGGTGATGTCGAGCTGATCGGCGAGATCAACGACACCCAGAAGCCCGGCTTCCTGTCGGGCGCCAAGGCACTACTCATGCCGATCGACTGGCCGGAGCCGTTCGGCCTGGTGATGATCGAGGCGATGGCCTGCGGCACCCCGGTGCTCGCGCTGAACCGCGGCTCCGTGCCGGAGGTGCTAGAAGACGGTTTGACCGGCATCATCGTCGAGGACGAGACCAGCGCGATCGGCGCGATTGACCGCATCCACGCGATGGACCCGAAGAAGATCCGTCAGCGCTTCGAGGAACGCTTCACCGCCAAGCGGATGGCGGAAGACTACCTCGCGGTCTACCGGCAGATGATCAACAAGGGCCAGCCCGCGCTACGGGCGGTGTAAGGCTACCCCGGGGCTCTGCCCCGGACCCCGGCAGGAGGCGCGGCTTCCTGCACCTGCGGTTTTTTGCCAGAGCGTAGCCTTATCGGATCGCGGGTGCAGGGGCCCGAGGCCCCTGCCGGGGTGCGGGGCATCGCCCCGCATGCTACAGACCCACCCGAAACCGCGAGGGAGGCCCGCATGATGACGCAGCGACCGGTATTGACGCCCCCCGGCGGCGAGAAGCGTGTGCTGCTGCATTCGTGCTGCGCGCCGTGTTCGGGCGAGGTGATGGAGGCGATGACGGCCTCGGGGATCGATTACACGATCTTCTTCTACAATCCGAACATCCATCCCGAACGCGAGTACCTGCTGCGCAAGGACGAGAACATCCGCTTTGCGGAAACGCATGGCGTGCCGTTCGTCGATGCGGATTACGACAAGGACAACTGGTTCGCACGCGCGAAGGGTATGGAGTGGGAGCCGGAGCGCGGCATTCGCTGCACGATGTGCTTCGACATGCGCTTCGAGCGGACCGCACTCTATGCGCACGAGCACGCCTTCCCGGTGATGACCTCGTCGCTGGGTATCTCGCGTTGGAAGAACATGTCGCAGATCAACGATTGCGGCGTGCGGGCGGCAGCGCCCTATGAGGGCCTCAGCTACTGGGAGTTCAACTGGCGCAAGGGCGGCGGGTCGGACCGGATGATCGAGATTTCCAAGCGCGAGCAGTTCTACCAGCAGGAATATTGCGGCTGTGCCTATTCGCTGCGCGATACCAATGCGCATCGGCGCAGCCAGGGGCGGCCGGCGATCGAGCTGGGCAAGGTGTATTATGGACGAGAGGACTGACCCGCTGGCGCCTCGGGGCGTCGCGGCGGTCACGCCGGTCGGGTCGCGCTTCGTCTGCCGGGCGGTCACCGACGATGCGGACGAGCCGGAGTTCGAGTTCGACGACGAGGATGGGCCGGGCTGCCCGTGCTGCCGGGTCAGGTGATCGAGATCGTTGCCGACGCCTCCGCCTCGGGACAGCGGCTGGATCGGTTTCTGGCCGAGTTGAGCGGACTGTCCCGCTCCCGGGTGAAGACGCTGATCGAGGCCGGATATACCAGTGTCGATGCGGTGACGGTGCGCGAGCCGGCGGCTTCGGTGCGGGCCGGCGCATGCTACCGGCTGGACCCGCCGCCACCTGTGGCCGCGACCCCCGAACCACAGGCGATCGGGCTGAACATCCTGTTCGAGGATGACGATCTGATCGTGCTCGACAAGCCGGCCGGGCTGGTGGTGCATCCGGCACCGGGCAACGAGGACGGCACGCTGGTCAACGCGCTGCTGGCACATTGCGGCGACAGCCTGCCGGGCCTGGGGGGCGAGAAGCGGCCGGGCATCGTGCATAGGTTGGACCGCGACACCTCCGGGGTCATGGTGGTGGCCAAGAGCGAGATGGCGCTGGCGGCACTCGGTCGGGCGTTTGCCGAGCGGAGCATCGCGCGGCATTATCTCGCCTTGGCCTGGGGCGTGCCCTCGCCTACCACCGGCGAGATCGAGGGCGATATCGGGCGCGACCCGCGCGACCGCAAGCGCATGGCGGTGGTCACGCGCAACGGCAAGCCGGCGCTGACCCGGTATCGGACGCTCGCGAGCTATGCGGGTGCGGCAAGCCTGCTGGAATGCCGACTGGCGACGGGGCGGACGCATCAGATCCGGGTGCATCTGTCGGCGCGCGGGCACCCGCTGCTGGGCGATCCGGTCTATCTGCGACGCACGCCCGCCGCGGCTCGGATGCTGCCCGCACCGATTCGTGATGCCTGCCTCGATTTTCCGCGCCAGGCGCTGCATGCGGCCAGCCTGGGCTTCATTCACCCGCGCAGCGGGGCCGAGCTGCTGTTCGAAACCGAGCCGCCGGAGGATTTCAAGTCCTTGAAAGAGCTGATTTCTGCTCCGTCAGACACGTGATCTCGATATGACCGGCCGATTTCCGGAAGGCTCGTTCCGGAATTCTTGACAGGACCGTGCTGGTCCTGTATCAACGTCGAGGGCGGAGTTCGTGCTGCAGCCCGCCCTGCCACAGAGGGAACCGACGCCGCTTCGGGGCGTGATTTTCCAAACGTGACACCGACCGATGCACACAAGGGGCCGTTCTCACGCCTGCGCTTGCCGATCTGCGGGAGCGCATCAGGCGGGCGGAGCGCCCGAAAGGAGCCGTCAACATGGCCGCACTCGGCATCAACATGGCACCGGAAGGCAACCTCACCCGTTACCTTCAGGACATTCGCAAGTTTCCGATGCTCGCCCCGGAGGAGGAGTTCGACCTGTCACGTCGCTGGCGTGACAAGGGCGACACCGAGGCAGCACACCGTCTGGTGACCTCTCATTTGAGGTTGGTTGCCAAGATTGCAATGGGTTATCGCGGCTACGGGCTGCCGCTCGGCGAGATGATCAGCGAGGGCAATGTCGGGATGATGCAGGCGGTCCGCCGCTTCGATCCCGAGCGTGGCTTCCGTCTGGCGACCTACGCAATGTGGTGGATCCGCGCCTCGATCCAGGAATATATCCTGCACAGCTGGTCGATGGTGAAGATGGGCACCACCGCGGCGCAGAAGAAGCTGTTCTTCAACCTGCGCCGGCTGAAGGGCCAGATGCAGGCGATCGAGGACGGTGACCTGCATCCCGAACAGGTCAGCAAGATCGCCACCACGCTGGACGTGCCGGAAGCCGACGTGATCAGCATGAACCGTCGCCTCACCGCGCCGGACCACAGCCTCAATGCGCCCGTACGCGCCGATGGCGATGGCGAGTGGCAGGACTGGCTGGTCGATGACGCCGAGAGCCAGGAAGAGACCTTCGCGGAACGCGAGGAACTCAGCGGGCGGCAGGCGATGCTGGGCGAGGCGCTCAAGACGCTGAAGGATCGCGAGCGCCACATCTTCACCGAGCGCCGGCTGAGGGAGGAGCCCACCACGCTCGAGGAGCTGTCGCAGGAATTCGGCATCTCGCGCGAGCGCGTGCGGCAGATCGAGGTGCGCGCCTTCGAGAAAGTTCAAAAGCACATGAAGGCACAGGTCACCAGCCGCAGGGTCGAGCAGATCGCCGCCTGACCACCTGCGCCGATGTGCAACGACGCCCGCCCGGCCCTGCCGCGGCGGGCGTCGGCGTCGGTGGCCGGCTGGCTCATTCGCCCCATTCTGCCAGAAGCGTCTCTATTTCCGAGCGATGACGTGTCTCCGCCATCCGGGCGGAAATCTCGAAGGCCAGACGCAGCACGATCGATATCACCTCCAGCAGCAGCCAGGCGGCGCCGATGGCGAGCCAGCCGCACAGCAGGCTGCGCGGATCACGTGCCATGGCGATCGCTGTGGCGACGTCGCCACCCGACGACCACAGTGAAACCAGCAATCGCAGGCTGGCGGCCAGGGCGAACAGGATGGCCGTGCGTGTGGTGGCTCTCGATGGGCTGGCGTCGGTCGCGACGATGGCGACCAGCGGTGCGAACAGCGCGGCGATGACGATCATCGTCGCCGGCGAGACCATCAGCACCGCGCCGCACAACACGCCCTTCAGCCACAGGAAGGCCGGCAGACGTCTGGCACCAGGTGCCGGGGCGGTTCGGGCGCGAGGCGATGCAGCGCGGGCCATCAGGTGATGAACACGACAAAGGCGGTGGCGGCGAGGGCGAGCAGCCCGGTCCCGATGCCGATCTCGCCGGCCAGGCGCTGGGCCCGCGCCGCGAAACCGGCACGCCCGTCGCGCAGCAGTTCCAGCTTCCGGCGCAGCTCTGCGACCCGCTCACGCGCTGCGTCCTGCGCCGCCGTGTCGAGCTGGACGCGCCGCTTGTCGGCCATCGCCGACATCATGCGGGGCAGATCGCCTCTGGCGGCATGCTGCTCGACCTCCGCGATGATCGCCGCACGGCGCGTGCGGCCGGGACGGCCCTGCAATGTCTCGCGCAGGGGTGGCAGCAGCGTGCGCGCGAGCTGGGGGCAGGCGACGCCGCGATGACGCGCCTGCAGGCCGGCGAGCAGCGCGAGATCGGCACCGCCCGCCACGTGACGGGCGGCATCGACATCGCTGCGCAGCGCGGCGACATCGTCGCGCGCGGCCAGGAAGGCCGCGACATGGCCGTCGATCCAGCCTCGGCCCGCGTCCACCGGCAGCCGGCCGTCGGCCAGCCCGGCCTCGATGGCGGCGATCATCTCCGTCGGCGACACGATGCGCAGCACCTCCAGCACCGGCGACAGGCAGGGCAGCCTGGGATTGAGCGTGTAGAACAGCCGCAGGATCGGATCTGCGACCCCTTCGCCGCGCCAGCTTCGAGCCCGCTGCAGCCAGCCACCGAGATCGACCTGCGAGGCGGGTCGGCCCGTGGCGTGGCCCCAGCGACCGATCGCATCCGCCCTGAGGGCGCGACGCACGCTCTCGATCGCGGCGGTATCGCGCGACAGCACGGCGGCATAGAGGATCGCACCCATGGCGTCGGGCCACAGGAAGCGGCCCTCCCACAGCAACGGCGCCTTGGGATCGAGAATGACGGCGGCGCGCAGGGCGAGCAGGCTGTCCGCGCCGTCATGGTCGGCGTCGGGCGCAGCATTGATCAGTTCGTCAAGGCGCGCGGCGATGGCCGGCGATTCCATGGCACGACGCAGCCACTGACTCACGGCGCCTGAGCGCAGCAGTCGAACCCCGTCATGCGGCGAGCGGCCGATGGCGAGGACGAGCATCGGCAGGTTCCACGCCGCGCACTCGCCGATCTCGAGCGGGCGCAAGGCTCTCGCGGCGACCCGGCGCACGCCGCGCCGCTCCCGCCGCACCGCCAGATCGGCGAGCGTCGCCGCCGCGGGCCGCTGGTCCGGATCGTCGGCAAGCATGCTGCGGAGCAGGTCGGCAAGGCCTGGCACGATGCGTTCATCGGCCGTCATGGCGCCGAAGCTGCCGAATTCGAGCTTGCGCTCGATGATGACGGAATCGGGCAGGCCGGGCATCGGCTGATGACCGAGGTGAAGCGCGAGCGCGAGGGCACCGAGGGCGTAGACGTCATCGGCAATGGTGCCTTCGCCGCGTGCCTGCGGCGGACAGACGGCAACCCAGGGCGATTCGGCACGGGCGTCCTGCCCCGACGCAGCGCTGCTGGTCCAGCACGGCCCCAGGACCGCCGGCTGGTCGGCACCGCCGAACACGTTGTCGGGCCGGATGGCGCGATGGGTCAGTCCCTGCGCCTGGAGGGTGACCAGGCACGCGGCCACGGGCCGGATCAGATGGGTGATGATCTGCGCCTCGCTCCAGGGCGCCGTCTGGGCACCGAGCGCCGGCGAGGCCGGCTGCCCGACCACGAACCAGGACGCCGCGGCCGAGACATGCTGGGCGGCGGGCGCAATCAGCCCGGCCCCTGCGCCTGTGAACGCCGCGGCGCGCCCGCGGGGCGGAACCCCGTTGCCGACGCGCAGGGCGACGAACCGGCCGCTGCCGCCGCGGTGCGTGACCTCGACGGCATCGACGCCGCCGATGGAGGGCGCCGGCCGCCGGGTGGCGACGACGAAGCGCTCATCGATGACGAGTTCGGCCGGATCCTCTGCTGCCTGGCTCATGCGGGCAGCATGGCAGCAGAGGGTTAATGGAAGGTTATGTCGGCAGCAGCGGCCCCTGCCCGCGCGGGATCAGTCGGCGAACGGATCGCGCATCAGGATGGTGTCGTCGCGCTCCGGGCTGGTGGAGAGCAGCGTGACCGGCGCCTCGACGAGTTCCTCGATGCGGCGGACATACTTGATGGCCTGCGCCGGCAGCTCGGCCCAGGACCGCGCCCCGCGCGTGGTCTCGCTCCAGCCGGGGATCTCCTCGTAGACGGGCGTGACCCGTGCCTGCGCCGCCTGGCCGGCAGGGAAATGCGACAGATGCGCGCCGTCGAGCTCGTAGCCGGTGCAGATGCGCAGGGTATCGAAACCGTCAAGCACGTCGAGCTTGGTCAGCGCGAGCCCGTGCACGCCACCGACCTTGACCGCCTGGCGTACGAGCGTGGCGTCGAACCACCCGCAACGGCGCGGACGGCCGGTGACGGTGCCGAACTCGTGGCCACGCTCGCCGATCAGGCGCCCCGTCTCGTCGAACAGCTCGGTCGGGAACGGACCGGAGCCGACGCGGGTGGAATAGGCCTTGGCGATACCGAGCACGAAGCCGGCGCCGGACGGTCCGGTGCCGCTGCCGGTGGCGGCCTGGGCGGCGACGGTGTTGGACGAGGTCACGAACGGATAGGTGCCATGATCGACATCGAGCATCACCGCCTGCGCGCCCTCGAACAGGATCCGCCGCCCCTGGCGGCGCTGCTCGTCGAGCAGCTCCCAGACCGGGGCGACATAGGGCAGCACCTGCGGGGCGAGCTCGAGCAGCTCGGCCTTGAGTGCCGCCTTGTCGAAGGTCTCCGCGCCGAGGGCGGCGAGCAGGGTATTGTGGTGCAGCAGCAGCTCGTCGAGCTTGTGGTCGAGCGTGTCGGGCTCGGCGAGATCGCACACGCGGATGGCGCGCCGGGCGACCTTGTCCTCGTAGGCCGGCCCGATGCCGCGTCCGGTGGTGCCGATCTTGCGCTCGCCCCGGGCGGCCTCGCGGGCGCGGTCGATCGCACCGTGCACCGGCAGGATCAGTACCGCGTTCTCGGCGATCTTCAACGTCTCGGGACCGACCTCGAGCCCCTGGCTGCGCACGCGGGCGATCTCCGACAGCAGGGCGGTCGGGTCGACCACCACGCCATTGCCGATCACGCCGAGCTTGCCGCGCACCAGACCGCTGGGCAGCAGCGACAGCTTGTAGACCTGATCGCCGACGACCAGCGTATGGCCGGCATTGTGGCCACCCTGGAAGCGCACCACCACATCGGCGCGGCTGGCCAGCCAGTCGACGATCTTGCCCTTGCCCTCGTCGCCCCACTGGGCGCCGATCACCGTCACATTGGCCATGCTTGTCCGTCCCGCAGAATATGGGTGCAGCCGAGACGCGCAGCCTCGGCGATGTCGTCGCCGGGGGCGTCGCTGCAGGCAGCGCCCGAGTCGAAGCCGGCAATGGTCACGAAGCCCTGCGCGCGCAGCGCCTCGGCCTGGCCGATGGCGGAAGCCGGCACCCAGACCCGCGGACGCGCCGGCCGTGCGGGTGCCGCGCGCAATAGCGCCTCGGGGCGAAGGGTGAGGCCGCAGGCAGGCTCGTCGGCGCCGCCGACATACTGGCCGCCGCGGCCGACCTGCTCGCGCCCGGCATAGACCGTGACACTGACGCCGGTATGGTACTGCCAGCCGCGGAAATCGACCGGATCGAGGGTGAGGGTCGCCAGTGGAAGACGGGCGCGGATGGCCTGCACGCTGGCTTCCAGCCGCTCGGCGAGCCGGCGCGCCTCGCCCGCGAGCGGGGCTGCCATCAGCATCGCCAGCGCGCGCGGCACCGGACCGGCGGAGAGCAGCAGGTCGCCGAGCACCCCGGCCAGCGGACCGCCCTCCCGGGCGACGATGGCGGCATCCTTGCGGTCGAGCGCATGCAGCAGGCGGCGGCGCTGGTCCAGACCCAGCTCGGCCTGCTCGATCATGACCGCGGCAAGGCGCGGCAGGGTGAGATCGAAGCTCACGCGCGGCACGTTGAGCGCGTCCAGCGCCTCGGCGGCCACCGCGACGATCTCGGCATCGGCGCGCGGATCGTCGATGCCGATCAGCTCGATTCCGGCCTGGCTGACCTGGCGTTCCGGATCGAGGGTGGCGCCATGCAGCAGCACGCAGGGCCCGGCATAGGCCAGACGCAGCGGGCGCGGGGCGCGCCGTAGCCTGGTCGCGGCGATGCGCGCGACCTGCGGCGTCATGTCGGGGCGCAGGCCCATCATGCGATGCGTGTCGGGATCCATCAGCCGGAAGGCCTGGCCGGCGACCGCGGCACCTGAGCCGCCGAACAGGCTGTCCTCGAACTCCAGCAGCGGCGGCTTGACGCGGTCGTAGCCATGGGCGGCGAAGATGCCCATCATCGTCTCGATGGCCCGCGCCTCGGTCTCGGCCTCGGGCGGCAGTACGTCGCGCAGGCCGGACGGCAGCAGCGCCGCACTCGGCGGCGGCTCGCCACCGCCATCGGTGGCGCGGTCGAACTCGACGAGGGACTCAGGCAGGGAGTCGGGAAGCTGTCCGGGCCGGGTCATGCGTGCTGGCCTTCGATCGCGTCGATCGCCCAGTCGATCCAGGGCAGCAGGGCCGCGATGTCGGAGGCCTCAACCGTCGCCCCGCCCCAGATGCGCAGGCCGGGCGGCGCGTCGCGGTAGGAGGCGATGTCGTAGGCGACACCCTCCGCCTCCAGCAGTGCTGCGACCGCCTTGGCCGCCCTGCCCTGCCCCGCCGCATCGAGGACGACGAACCACGGCGCGGTGATGCGCAGGCAGATCGAGGTGCAGGAGCGCGTGGCTTCGGTGGCGGCGAGGAAGCCGACGCGGCCGGAACGCGCCACCCAGTCGGCGACCAGAGCGAGATTGCCTTCCGCGCGGCCCTTGAGCGCCGGCAGACCGCCGATCCGCTCGGCCCAGGCGAGACTGTCGAGCGCGTCCTCGACGCAGAGCATCGACGGCGTGTTGATCGTGTCACCGGAGAAGATGCCGCCGATCAGCGCGCCAGCAGCCTCGGTCGTGGCGGTGGTGAGGCGGAAGATGCGCGGCAGCGGACGCGGCGCGGGTGCGGCCTCGAGCCGGGCCAGCGCGCGGGGCGACAGCGCGATCATGCCGTGCGCCGCCTCGCCGCCGAGCGCCTTCTGCCACGACCAGGTCACCACATCGAGCCGGTCCCAGGGCAGCTCCATCGCGAAGGCGGCGGAGGTGGCGTCGCAGATGGCGAGGCCGCCGCGATCGGGATCGATCCAGCCGCCATCGGGGATGCGAACGCCCGAGGTGGTGCCGTTGAAGGCGAACACCACGTCACGCGACCAGTCGAGCCCCGACAGATCCGGCAGCGCGCCATAGGCGGCCTTGTGGATACGCGTGTTCGGCAGGGCGAGATGGCGGGCGACGTCCTGCGCCCAGGCGGCACCGAAGCTCTCGAAAGCGATCATCTCCGCGCCGCGCGCATCCAGCAGCGCCCACAGCGCGAGTTCGACCGCCCCGGTATCGGAGGCCGGCACGATGGCGGTCTTCCAGCCTTCGGGAATGCCGAGCAGGGCGGCCGATCGCTCGATCACCGCACGCAGCTTCGCGCGTCCCTCGGCAGAGCGATGCGAGCGGCCGACCAGCGCATCCGACAGCGCGTCGAGGCGCCAGCCGGGGCGCTTCGCGCAGGGGCCGGAGGAGAAGTTCGGATTGGCTGGGCGCTGCGCGGGGCGGATCGGAGCGGGTCGGGGCGGGGCGGAGGGCGTCGGCAACGTCTCGATCTGTGAAATCTGGGGCTGGGACAGGTGAGCCCGCTCGCGGGCGGCGCACCCTAGCAGGGTGCCGCAAGGCTGGACAGGCCGGGCAGGCCACGCCGACGCGCATCTCTCTCATGCGCCGGGAGGATCGACCTGTGAAATCTGGGACCGGGCCTGCCGGAGCCTCACCGATCGGCGGCGGTGATCGCCGCAGAGAGCGACGCGATCGCCGGCGACAGCCGCTCGCCCGGCAGCCCGGCGAGCAGCCCCGGCAACGCCGACCACAGCGGCAACGACGGCTCGGCGAACCACACCGAGGCCACCAGACCGGCCTCCAGGCGCACCCACGCCCAGACCGGTCCGTCCGGCCCTTCCGCCACGCCGAGCCCCTCGCCGCCAATGCCGGCGAAGGCCGGCTTGAGCGGCAGGGTCGCCTGACCGGCCGGGCGCAGGCCCGCTTGCGGATCGAGCCGGTCGAGCGATGCGCCGATCTCGTCGAGGCGCAGCCGCGCGCGCGCCAGCGCATCGCCGCAGGACAGCGCCGCCCCGAGCTGTCGTCCGCCGAGGCGACGCGCATCGAATGCCTGGCCGGAGGCGCGGCCGGCCACGCCGAGGACGCCATGGTCGCGCGCCTCCGACGGGGCGAGCCGGGCGAGACCGCACAGCGCGCCCGACAGGGACGCGTCGAAGCGGCGCGCAAGCCGGGCCCAGCCGGTCCGCCACGCCGCGGCGTGTGCGCCCAGCGACGGCATCGCCGGCGCCGCATCGCCCGGCGAGATCGTGTCGTAGAGCAGCCGGTGGTCCCAGCCATCGGCGCAGGTGGCGCGCAGGCCTTCCAGCGCCTCGGCGAAATCCTCCGCCAGTGCCGCCGCGCCGAGGCTTGCGGCCAGGCGCCCGAGCGCATGCAGATGCCCCGCGCAGCGCTCCAGCTCCAGCAGCGCATCCCGACGCGAGGCCAGTTCGCCGCTGCCTGCCTCGCTGAACCCCGCCACATCCTCGATCGCCCGCGCCAGGGCGAGTGCATGGGTGACGGACGAGCCGGCGTCGATCCGGCCGGCCAGACGCACCGCGGCCCCGACCGGACGGCCCGACAGCAGCGAATCGATGCCGCGATGCGCGAATCCGAGCCTTGGCTCGACCGCCAGCACCCGGCCGCCGGCGACGCTGACGGCCGCCATCCAGGGCGGCTCCGGCGCCTCGCTGCGCGCCGGCCCGTCGATGCGCAGCACGCCGCCGGCGCGCTCGCGCCCCGCGACGGCGGCGAATTCGATCGGTTCCGGCGGGTAGATCGCCGGTCCGGGCCGGGCGGCGCGCGGCGCGGTCAGCCCCCAGGCGCCGTGATCGAGCCAGGGACGCAGGTCGCGCGCACCCATCGCCTCGTGCCCCCACAGGTCGCGCAGGATGCGCTCGTTCAGCACCGCGCCCGGACGGGCCGGCGACAGCGCCTGGTAGCGCTGCCGCTCGATCGCGGTGCTCGCGACCAGAGGCTGCCCGGCTTCGTCGAGAAACAGCGCATGCACCTCCGGCCCATCCGACCACACCGACAGCAGCAGCAGCGGATCATCGGCCAGCGCCGCGACGAGATCGCCCCAGCCGGCCTCGCCGAGCCGATGGCGGCGCAGCAGCCCGGTCGAGGACAGGGCCGGGACCGCGCGGATCAGGGCGGCGGCGCGGCTCATGACGGCCCGCCCGTGGCCGCGATATCGGCCAGCAGCCGCGCCAGCGGGGCCGGCAGCGCCAGCGCTCCGCCCAGCAGCAGGATCAGCACGCACCAGCGCTGCGGATCGCGCCCCGCCGCACCCTCCGGCAGGGACGCGAACGCTGCGAACAGAAGCCCGCCTGCCCCCGCCAGCACCCCGACGAGAGCCGCGGCCGGCACGGCGGCACCGACCAGCAGCGCCGGAGCGAGGGAGGCCGCGATGACCGCCAGCGCCTCACCCCGGCCCAGGCTGGCGGGCAGACAGGCGAGCAGGATCTGCACCATGAGCGCCAGCGCCGCGCCGGACAGGCCGGACGGTCCACCCGCACCGAGCCCGGCGGCGATCAGTCCCGACAGCGCCAGCCAGAGCGCATCGCGCCGCGTGGCCCCGCCGCGCAGGGCCGCCCAGCCGGCCAGGGCGACGGAGGCCGCACCGCAGCACAGCAGCACCACCGCCCCCGGCCCCGGAGCACACGCCGTGTCGAGCAGCAGCACGACCGCGGGCCCGACGGTGCCGGCGGTGATCGCACCGGCAAGCCAGGGCGGGGCGGCGGCCAGCCAGGCGCGGGCCAGCCCGTGCACCGGCGCGACGCCGATCGCCACCGATGCGCCGGCCGCGAGCAGCACCTGCGCCAGCGGCGGCAGGCCCGCCGCATCGCCACCGGCCGGGCCGCCGGCCAGCACCGCCAGCAGGCCGACCCCGGACAGGGCGAAGCCGACCGACGCTCCGAGCGCGACACGCACGCCGCCAAGACGGGTCTGCAGCAGGTCGAACGGCCCGGCGACGGCGGCGCGGGCGCGCCAGGCGACCATCGACAGGCCGGCGAGCAGCAGCACCGCGAAGCCGGAGGCCGGGCGGGCGAGATCGGCCTGCGGACCCAGCCCGGCGAGGGTGACCGCGCAGAAGGCCGGTGCGGCGGCCATCGCGAGACGGCCGCGCAAACCGCCCGGCAGCAGCCCGGCGCGTCCGGCCAGCAGCCGCATTTGGCCGAGCAGGGCGGCGAGGAGAGCCAGGACGGCGAGGCTGGCGGCAGCAGCACCGGAAGCGGGCACGGACTCGACCATCAGCGGCCCAGCGGCGAGCGCCAGTGCAACTCCGCCAAGCCCGCAGCCCACGGCCGACCAGCCGCCGCGTGGCGGCGCCAGCGCGGCGGCGAGCGCGCCGGCGGCGCAGATCGCCGCCCCCTGGAAGCAGGCGAGGGTCATCGCGGCGGGCCCTGGGGCGGAACGGACGGATGGACGCCGTCCCGGAGCCAGTCGCGCAGCACCGCGCTGAGCGCGCACATGGCCAGCATGCAGGCCAGCAGCAGGCCGGCCGGCAGCCCCGCCAGCGCGCAGAGCGGCCACGCGCCCTCCGGCCGCAGCCCGAGACGCAGGCTCACCCAGCCCAGCGCCGCCAGCGCGAGGGCCGCGCCGGCCATCTGCACCAGTCCCGGCCGGCTGGCCTGTGCGGCGATCGCCGCCCCGGCCAGCAGCACGGTCAGTCCGATCGCCAGCACGCCGCGCGGATGCAGCCCGTCGGCGCGGATCCCCTGCACCGCTCCCACGCAGAGCAGCAGCAGGACGAGGAACCCCGCCGCACGCAGCGTCGAGGCGAGGCTGGGGTCGAGACCCGGCTCGCCGGTCGACGGACGGTCAGTCCAGCGCGGCCAGGCGGAGGCGGGCCGGTCCGGGTCGGCCGCCTCGGGCGTCCCGGTGCGAAACAGCGCCTCCACCAGCGCGGCCGACAGCGCGGCGACGGCGAGCGCCGCGACACGCGGCCACACACCCGGCCCGGTCGCGGCACCGCCCAGCCCGACCAGGGCGACCACCACCAGCAGCACCGGACGCGCCACTGCCAGGCGCGGCCAGACCAGCAGCGCCAGCGCCGACAGCAGCAGCACGCCATCCGCCAGATCGGCGAGGGCGAGTTCAGGGGCGCTCATGCGATCCGGCCCGAGATGAACACGAGCAGCGCGGACAGGACGCAGAACAGCAGGCAGGCCCCCTGTCGTCGCAGACCGGAGCGCGCATCGGACCGGCCCGGCGCGACGGCGAGCATCAGCGCCAGCAGGGCCACGGCCAGCTTGACCAGCCAGATCGCGATCGCCACCGGCCAGCCCGCCAGCGACGACCACGTCTGAACCGGCAGCGGCGCCGGCGGCAGCAGCAGCGCGACCAGCACCACCCAGCCCGAGACGCGGATCGCGCGGGCCAGACGCGCACAAGCGAGATCGGGGCCGGAGAGCTGGCGATCGGCCGACGGCGCGGCGAGCTCGGAGGCGGCCAGCAGCACCGCGGCGGCGATCGCGCAGGCCAGCGCCAGTGGCAGCGTCGCCGGGGCTGGGCCGCCGAGCCGGGCAAGTCCGGGCAACGAACCGGGCTGGCTGCCGCCGGCGGCCTGGGCGATCGCGAAGGCCAGCACGGCGGCCAGCACCAGATCGCGCAGGCCCGAGGCGAGTCCGGCCTGTGCGGGCAGCGCGTCGGCGGCGATGCCGGCGCCGAAGGCCGGCACCAGGGCGGCGAGGCGCGAGACGATCAGCAATCCCATCAGCGTCAGCAGGTCGGGCGCGACGGCGGCCGGCCAGAGCCGCACGAAGCCCGGGGTGAGGAGGATGGCGGCGATGGCAGCCACCAGCGAGACGCAGAGCGACGCCACCACCAGCCCGCCACCCGGCTCGGCGCGCGCCGGACTTTTGCGCCACAGCGCCGACCAGCCCTGAAACGGGGCCAGCAGCGTCTGCGAACCGCGCTGGCCGGCGAGCCAGGCCGACAGCCGCCCCGGCAGCCCCGCGCCGGCAACCAGCAGGGCGGCGCATAATCCCAGATGCAGCGCCAGGCCGAGGCCGATGCGCAGCGCATCGGCCAGCAGCGCCCACCCGCTCACAGCGCGACCGCCAGCAGCGACAGGCAGGCCAGCGCGAACAGGCCCGCACCGGCAAGCCCGCGCGGATCGGTCAGGATGGAGGCGCGGCCGTGCATGAGCACACGCAACGCCGTGCGCAGCCGTCGCGACAGCAGGCGCATGGCCGCGACCGGCCCCGGCCCATCCGGCCACGGCGGGCCGGGCCGCAGGAAATCTGGCCCCGGCTGGGTCTGCGGATCGCCGAACGGGAGCCAGGGCGGGGGCGGCGGGGCGCCGTCCTGCCACGCCGCGACGTCGCGTGCCGGGGCGAGCCGCCGCCAGCCGAGCCAGGCCGCGGCCGCCAGCAGCAGCGCCGGCACGACGATGACGGGCGGGGCGAGAACTCCTCCGGCGGGCGAGACGAGGACCGCGCCTCCGCGCCGCACCAGCCCGGGCCACAGCCCGCAGAGCGCCAGCAGGCCGAGCGGCAGCCCCGGCAGCCACAGCGCGATGCCGCCGCGATCCTCCGCCCCGGCGGTGCGTGGCGTGCGCGGGCGGCCGAGCAGCGCCAGCACGACCCCACGCCAGGCGATCGCGGCAAGCCCGGCCAGCGCCGCCGCGACGGCGACCGTGCTGGCCAGCACCACGCAGCGCAGGCCGAGATCACCGATCGCCGGGCTCGCCTCCAGCACCTGCATCAGCGACCAGGCGGCGGCGAAGCCGGCCAGCGGCGGCAGCGCGAGTGGCTGGGCGAGGCTGGCGGCGAGGACCGCCGATTGCCGCGGCATCAGCCAGGCCAGGCCGCCGAGACGGTCGAATCCGTCATGTCCGGCGCCGGCGGTGAGTGTTTCGAGCGCGCACAGCCCGGCGATCCGGGCCAGCATCGCCACCACAGCCCCCAGCCAGGCCGCATCGCGGGCGGCGGCGGCGAGCGCCGGCAGCGAGGCGCCGGCAGCGAGGGCCGCCAGCCCGACCGTCACCCAGACCAGCCCGAGCTGCACCAGGCCGGACTCCGCCAGCGCATCCCGCAGCCCGCCGGCGCGCAGCCCGTGCCAGACCGCGACGGCCGCGACCAGCACACCCGCCCCCAGCATCACCGCGCCATCGAGTCCGGCCGCGCCGCGCAGCGCGATCGCGGCGGGGCTGGCATAGGGCAGCGCGTCGGCCGCCTCCGGCGCGGCCAGGCTCCGGCCCAGCGCCCGCCAGGCAAGCGCCAGCCCGGCGATCAGGCCGATGCCCCCGGCCCAGCCTGCCGCGCGGTCGCCTGAGGCGCGGTCGCCGGCAGCCGGGAGCCAGCCGGCCGTCGCACCGGAGCGCGCCAGAGCGACGGAGAGGATCGTCGCGCAGCCGGTCGCGACCCAGGGTGCGCGGCCGGCACCCAGGCCGAGCGCCGCCAGCCCGGCCGCGACCGGCCAGACCGCGGGGCGCCAGTGCCGCCCGGGCCGCTTGCGGCGGCGTCCCGCCGACCACAGTGCGGCGGCCAGCACCGCGAGCATCGGCGCGAGATGGTCGCGATCGAGGCAGAGCAGTGCTGCGCCGGCGAGGGCGACGGGTGCGGCGAGCGCGGGCTGGCGCGACGGCCGCAACAGGCCGCCGGAGAGCGCGAGCCAGAACAGGGCGAGCAGGAACGGCGCCTGGGCGGGACCGAAGGCGACCACCAGCGTCGCCCCCGGCGCGATCTCGGCATCCGGGCCGAAGGGCAGGTTCAGCGAGGCGACCGGCAGACCGGCCAGCACCACGGCCGCGCAGGCGGCGACGCCGGCGCCGCAGGCGGCCAGGAACAGCGGGCCGCCCCGGCGCAATGCCGCCACCACCGCCAGGCCGCACAGCGCCGCGACCAGCAGGAGCAGTGCGAAATAGCTGGTCATCGCCCTCCCCTTCCCGGCCGGCGCGGCCCACGCCCGTCACGAGGATAGAGAGGTGCTGCCGAGTCGCGAAGCGGCGCCGCGCGGCGCTCCGGTCAGGCGGTGCAGGCGGCGATCACGCGGGCCACCTGGGCATCCGTCAGGTCGGGATGGATCGGCAGGGCGAGGATGCGGGTGGCGAGATCCTCGGACACCGGCAGCGCCGCTCCGTCATGATGCGGGGCATAGGCGGGCTGCAGATGCAGCGGACGCGGATAGTAGATCGCACTCGGCACGCCGGCCTCGCGCAGCCTCGCCGCGAGCCCGTCGCGCGCCGCCTGGTCGGCGAGCAGGATCGCATACACCGCCCAGGCACTGGTGGAGTCAGGCACCCGTCGCGGCGGGGTGATGGCGGGCATGCGGGCGAAGGCGGCGTCGTACTGGCGCGCAATGGCCTCGCGGCGGGCGAGCTCGTCGTCGAAGACGTCGAGCTTGGCGAGCAGCACCGCCGCCTGGAGCGTGTCGAGCCGGCCGTTCATGCCGGTCCGCAACACCTCGTAGCGCGTGGTGCCCTCGCCATGCGTGCGCAGGCTGCGATACAGCGCCGCGCAATCGGCATCGTCGGTCAGCAGCGCACCGCCATCGCCGTAGCCGCCGAGCGGCTTGGAGGGGAAGAAGCTGATGGCGGTGGCGTCCGCCTCGCGGCCCAGACGGCGTCCCGAGAGCGCGCCCCCGAAGCTCTGCGCGCAGTCATCGAGGCTGAACAGCCCTTCCGCGGCGGCGATGGCGCGCAGTGCGGGCCAGTCGGCGGGCTGGCCGAACAGGTCGACGCCGACGATGGCGCGCGGGCGCAGCCGGCCGGCGACACGGGTCTCGGCGATGCGGGCGCGCAGATGGTCGGTGTCGATCTGGAAGGTGTCGGGGCGGACATCGACAAAAACCGGCGTCGCCCCCAGCACCAGCGGCACCTCGGCGGTGGCGGTGTAGGTGAAGGCGGGCAGGAACACCGCGTCGCCGCGGCCGATGCCCTCGGCCATCATCGCGATCTGCAGCGCATCGGTGCCGGAGCTGACGGCGACGCAGTGCCCCGCCCCGCAATAGGCGGCGAGGCGGGATTCGAGCTCGGCGACCTCGGGGCCCATGACGAAGGCGCAGTGATCGAACACCGCGTCGACACGGGCGCGCAGCGCGGGCCCGAGCCGCGCCTGCTGGGCGGCGAGATCGAGGAAGCGGATCGGGTCGGTCATGTCGGGCTTTCGATCGGGTCGGCGACCGCGAGGAGGGGTGCGGCCGCCACGGCGGGAACGGTCTCCGGCGGCCGGTATTCCGGCACCAGCCGGGCAACCAGGACGCGGGCGCGATGGGTATCGCCGGCGCGGCAGGCCTCCTCGAGACGATCGGCGACGATCGCCACCGCCTCGGCATCGGCGATCCGCGGACGGGCGAGCAGCAGGCCGGGATGGCCGGTCGGCACCGGCGGTTCGGCGCCGTGGAACAGCTCCTCATGCAGCTTCTCGCCCGGGCGCGGGCCGGTGAACACGATCGGGATGTCGATCTCCGGGCGCAGGCCGGCGAGCCGGATCAGCTGGCGGGCGAGGTCGACGATCCGCACCGGCGCGCCCATGTCGAGCACGAAGATCGCGCCCGCCGTGGTCTCGGTGCGGGTGCCCAGCGCGCTCGCCTGCAGCACCAGCGACACCGCTTCCGGCACGGTCATGAAATAGCGGGTCATGTCGGGATGGGTGACGGTGAGCGGCCCGCCGCGGGCAAGCTGGCGGCGGAACAGCGGCACCACCGAGCCGGACGAGCCGAGCACGTTGCCGAACCGCACGGTGACGATCCGCATCCCCGGCACCGTCTCGGACATCGAGACCCCGTCCAGCGCCTGGCAGTAGATCTCCGCAAGGCGCTTGGTCGCCCCCATCAGCGAGCTCGGATAGACGGCCTTGTCGGTCGAGATCAGCACCATCGCCCGCGCCCCGGCCCGGCGCGCGGCATCGACGACGTTGCGGGTGCCGCAGACATTGGTGAGGATGCCCTCGAGCGGGTTCGCCTCCACGATCGGCACGTGCTTGAGGGCGGCCGCATGCACCACGAGTTCGGGCGCGAAGTCGCGAAACAGCGTGTCGATGCGGGCCGCGTCGCGGATGTCGGCGATCACCTCGCGGCGCTCGACCAGCGGGGCGGCTTCCCCCGTCTCGATGCTGATCTGCCACAGCGCGTATTCGCTCTGGTCGAGCAGCAGCATCGCCGACGGGCCGAGGGCGGCGATCTGGCGGGTGAGTTCCGAGCCGATGGTGCCGCCGGCGCCAGTGATCAGCACGCGCCGGCCGGCAACCAGCCTGGACAGGCCGGCGCGGTCGAGCACCACCTCGGGCCGGTTGAGCAGGTCCTCGATCGCCACCGGATGCAGCTCGACCGGATCGGCGGGACCGAGCATGGTCGGGTGCGGGGCACGCTGCACCGCCACCCCGGCGGCGGCGGCGCGCTCGATCAGGGCAGCCAGCGGCGCGCCGCGCAGGTCGGGATCGGTGATGACCAGCGCATCGGGGCGTCGCCCCTCGGCGGCAAGGCGCTCCAGCACGGTCTCGACCTCGTCCACCATGCCGAGGATCGGGAAGCCGTGGATCCGCCGGCCCGGCTGGTTGGTGCCCATCGCCAGCAGCCCGTCGATGCGCAGCGGCACCGCCCGGCTGCCCACCGCACGCAGGAACAGGTCGGCGATCTCGTCCGCACCCACCAGCAGCACATGGCGGGTCTCGGCCGGATCGGCGGCCTGACGCGCGCCGGCACGGCTGAGCCGGATGCGCCAGGCAAGGCGCGGACCGCCGAGAAACACCAGCAGGGTCAGCATGTGGATGATCGGGAAGGTCGGGCTCGGCCAGCGCGTGCCGGTCAGCAACAGCCCGGCGGCAAACGCGATCGCGGCGGCCGCGGAACCCTTCGTCACCGCGATCAGGTCGGCGACCGAGGAGAAACGCCAGTAATGCTGCGGCAGCCGGAACGGTGCGCCGGCCAGCACCAGGGTGATGCCGCCGCCGGCAAGAAACCACAGCGGATGCAGCCAGCCACCCCGCGGATCGGCGAGCCAGTGCGCGACGATCGCGGCCATCGCGGCCAGGCCGCCATCCAGCGCGATATTGACGGCAATGCGTTTGACCGAGCGTTGCGAGGGCATCACCGCGCCCCTATAGCCCACGGCGGAGTGCGGGCGATAGCGTCCGGGGGTTGTTGGCGTGATGAAGGATCGGTGAGGCGATGGGCTGGGCGCTGATCACCTGCACGGTCGCGATGGCGCTGGCCTCGGCAGCGATGGTGCGGGCGATGATCGGCCGCGGCGCGCTCGACGTGCCCGGCGCGCGCAGCAGTCACGACACGCCCACCCCGCGCGGCGGCGGCATCGGGCCGGTGGCGACCCTCTGCACGGGGCTGGTCGCGGCGATGGTGATCCTGCCGGGTGCGATACGGCCGGCGGCGGGGTTGCTGCTCGCCTGCCTGGTACTGGCCGCGGTGTCGCATCGCGACGACGTCCGGCAGGGCGATTTCCGCGTCAAGCTCGCGGGTCAGCTCGCGGCAGCGCTCATCGTGGTGACCTGCGGCCTCACCTGGCCGCACCCGCAAGGTGGGCTCGCGGTCGCCATGGCAGCGGTGATGGGTGTGGCGTGGCTGATCTTCGCCACCAACGCGATGAACTTCATCGACGGGCTGAACGGGCTGGCAGCCGGATCGATGCTGCTCGGCAGCCTTGCCATCGCCTCGGTGGCGGGGCCGGGATGGATCGGCTGCGCCGCGCTGGCGCTCGCCGCCGGGCTGGCGGGGTTCCTGCCGTTCAACTACCCGAAAGCCCGCATCTTCCTCGGCGATGTCGGCAGCCAGCCCTGCGGCTTCGCCGTGGCCGCGCTCGGGCTGGCGCTGGGCTCAGGCGGATGGAGCGCGCACGCCGTCCACGCAGCCCTGCTCGCACCGTTTCTGTTCTTCGGCATCTATGCGGACGTGTTCTTCACCCTGCTGCGCCGCGCCCGCGCGGGAGAGCGACTGACACAGGCACATCGCGGGCATCTGTATCAGCTCGCCCAGCGCAGTTTCCTGCCGGCCTGGGCGGTGGCGCTGGTCGAGTTCGGCTTCGTCGGCATCGGCTGGGCGGCGTGGCATCTGTGGCCGGCGAACCCGCTCGCCTCGGTGGCGGTGCTGGTTGTGCCGCAGGTGATCTGGGCGGTGGCGGTGCTCCGTCGCGCAGCCCCGCTGCTGCGCTGAGCCGGAGGCTCGCTCAGCGCCAGCCGAGCGCCGGTGCCACGTGCGTCAGCACCGACTCGATCACATGGGCGTTGTAGTCGACGCCGAGCTGGTTCGGCACCGTCAGCAGCAGCGTGTCGGCCTCGGCGATCGCCTCGTCGCCGCGCAGCTGCTCGACCAGCCGCTCGGGCACGTCGGCATAGGAGCGCCCGAAGACCGCCCGCATGTTGTCGATGTCGCCGATCTGGTCGCCCTCACGGCCACCCCGGCCGAAATAGGCCCGGTCGGTGTCGTTCATCAGCGGGAAGATCGAGCGGCTGACCGACACGCGCGGGGTGCGGGCATGGCCGGCCTTTGCCCAGGCGGCGCGATAGGCACGGATCTGCCTGGCCTGCTGGATGTGGAAGGCCTCGCCGGTCTCGTCCTGCTTTAGGGTCGAGCTCTGCAGGTTCATGCCCTGCTCGGCGGCCCAGATCGCAGTGGCATCCGAGGCAGCACCCCACCAGATACGCTCGCGCAGGCCCTCTGAATACGGCTCGATGCGCAGCAGGCCGGGCGGGTTGGCGAACATCGGACGCGGATTGGGCGCGGCGAACCCCTCGCCGCGCAGCACGTCGAGCAATGCGAGCGCATGCCGCCGGCCCATCTCGGCGTCGGTCTCGCCCTCTTGCGGCTGATAGCCGAAATAGCGCCAGCCCTCGATCACCTGCTCGGGCGAGCCGCGCGAGATGCCGAGCTGGAGACGGCCGCCGGCGATGAGGTCGGCGGACCCGGCATCCTCGGCCATGTACAGAGGGTTCTCGTAGCGCATGTCGATCACGCCGGTGCCGATCTCAATGCGCGAGGTGCGCGCACCCACTGCGGCCAGCAGCGGAAACGGTGAGGAAAGCTGGCGTGCGAAATGATGGACGCGGAAATAGGCACCATCCGCACCAAGCTGCTCGGCGGCGACGGCGAGGTCGATCGACTGCAGCAGGACATCGCTCGCCGAGCGGGTGCCCGATTGCGGCGACGCCGTCCAGTGCCCGAAAGAGAGAAAGCCGATCTTCTTCATCGCCCGTGCCGATCCATCCAGTTGCGTCATGGCGGCAGATATGACGATGGAGGCCCCGACCGGACAGACCGGCGGGTGGCAACCTGTGGTTTCCTCAACACAGCAGCGGGGGGCCAGAGCCCCTCCGCGCAGGTGTGACTACTTCTTGAGTTCGAGGCGGATGCCGCCAGCAGCCGCCTTGAGCTGCGCCCCCTTGGTGACGCCGTCGATATGGATCTCGACGCCTTTCTCATTGGTCAGCCACTGACCGGACACACCGTTGCCAAGCGTCGCCTCGCCGGTGCCCGCGACATAGGTGCCGTCGAAATCGGCGAGATCCTTGAGGTGGAACACCTTGCCGTGGCCGATGACCTCGGAATAGCCGACGGCCACCACATCCACGCCCTTGACGCTGAACGGATAGGCCACGCCCTTGTAGGTCAGGGTGCCGTCGCCCCAGCTGAACCCGACACCGGCATTGGCCGACTTGGCGTCGATCGTGACGGTGCCGGTCGGCGCGCCGTGATGGGAGGCGGCGAAAGCCGGCGCCGCGGCGAGCGAGGCAGAGGCGAAGGAGGCGGCGGCAATGACGCCGGCGAAAGACTTGAGACGCATCTTATGTTCCGTTTCCACGCAATTGCGACTGGAGGCGGAACAACGCAATCAGTTACCGTAAAGTTCGCGACGCGGGCTGGACAAGCCATCCCGCGCACGCATTGCAGCCGTGTTCAGCCCGCCGAGGCGCGGCGCGACACGGGCGCACGCACGATCTCGGCGCTCTTCTCGGTGCGTGCCACCGTCGCGGCCTCACCCATGATCGAGCGCAGCTCGCGCAGGAAGGCCGCGCCCTTGAGCGTGCGCTGCACGAGAACCGAACGCCGATCGAGCGGATCGACCTTGCGGCGGGCGAGATCGAGCTCGCCGAGACGGTCGAGGGCACGGGTGATGGCCGGCTTCGACACGTTGAGATGGGCGGCGAGACCACGCACGGTGTGCGCGCCGTCCTGCAGGTAGCAGGTCAGGAACACGCCGAGCTGACGCGCCGACAGGTCGGGCCCGTCACGACGGACCATGGCGACGACCGTATCGCGCAGGAGCGAGACCTGCTGGTCGGACTGGGTGGTGTTCGCCATCGAAAAAACTCCTCATACTGAGACCCGGTGATCGAAAGCCTGCCACGCTGAGATCAGCCGCAGCATCCGGATCGGCTTGACCCGGATCTGGTCGGGTCGGCAGGCACGCAGTTCGACGTTCGCGTCCCGCCGCCGGCGGTGTCGAAGGCGGATCGTTGCCAACCCGTCCCTGCACCCGGCGACTAAACCAGACACCAAAGAGGAAGTTGCGTCCCCGGGCCGAAATTACAATCGGTCACGTATCTGTCTTCGTGTTTATTCCCGTTCCGCCATCAATGTCCTGACCCTTGCATTAACAAGCCGCAATATTCCGCCTGCGAGTGCAAAAAGCCCCTGGCAGTCTCCGCCCTCCGGGTGCCCGGGCCGGGTGCTGTCGGACCACGCATAGGTGTCGAGATGCGCCCAGGACACCGATTCGGCGACGAATCGGTTGAGATAGAGCGCGGCGGTGATGGCGCCCGCCATCGGTTTCGATGACGCATTGTTGATGTCGGCGACGCGGCTCGACAGCCAGTCGTCATAGCCCGGCCACAGCGGCAGGCGCCACACCGGGTCGCCGCACTCGTGGCCGGCGGCGAGCAGCGCCTCGGCGAGGGTGTCGTCGTTGCCGAACAGCGCCGGCAGGTCCGGCCCGAGGGCGACCCGCGCGGCACCGGTCAGGGTGGCGGCGTCGATCAGCCAGTCGGGCGACAGATCCGACGCCTCGGCGAGCAGGTCGCACAGCACCAGCCGGCCTTCCGCATCGGTATTGCCGATCTCCACCGACAGGCCGCGCCGGGTCGCCAGCACGTCGGACGGGCGCATGGCATGGCCGGAGACGCTGTTCTCCACGCAGCCGAGCCGGAGCTCGATCCGGCACGGTGCGCCTTGCGCGATCAGCAGCGCGGCGACCCCGAGCATGATCGCCGCGCCGCCCATGTCCTTCTTCATCCGCAGCATCGCCGCCGACGGCTTGAGGTCGTAGCCGCCGGTATCGAAGCACACGCCCTTGCCGACCAGGCTGACCAGCGGCAGCTCGTCACCACCCTCGGGCGGCGCCCAGCGCAGGATCGCCACCGCCGGAGGCCGGTCCGAGCCCGCACCGACCGCAGCGATGGCCGGATAGGCCTGCGCCAGCGCCTCGCCACTGATGATCTCCGCCTCCGCGCCGAGCACGCGGCCGAGGCTGACGGCCGACTGGGCGAGTTCGGCCGGACCGAGATGATTGGCTGGCCGGTTAATGAGGTCGCGCGCGATCCAGGCGGCCTGGGCGCGCGCGATGCCGCCGGCCATCGCCTCGGTGGCCAGCAGCCGCGCCGGCGGCCGCCGCGGCGGCACATAGGCGTCGAAATGATAGGCGCCGAGACAGAAACCACAGGCCAGCCCCGCCTCGTCACGGCTCTCCGGCGCCTCCCAGACCACCTCCCACACCCCCTGCGGCAGCCCGCCCGGCAGCAATCCGTAAAGCGCACCCGGTGCACCACGCGGCGCGGCGGCGGCGCCGAGGCAGAGGATCGCCGCAGCCACCCCACCCTCCCCCGGGACCAGCGCCAGCGCCCCGGCCACCGGCCTGAAACCGCTCTGCGACAGCCAGCCGGACGCGCCGAGACGCTCCGCCAGCGCATCGAGCCCCTCGACATGCACGGCATGCACCTGGCGCACCGGCTCCGCTGTCGGCTCCATCTGCATCGCCACCGAAGCGGGATGCCGCCACCACTGGACCATGGTCATCGTCTCCGATCGACTCGCACTCAAGGGCCCGTCCGCCCCCGCCTGCGCAACTGCTATCGCGCTTGCGCCGCGAAGCGAAATCCGACCCGTCCGGGAAGGTCGCGCAGAGACGATCTCGACGGCGTGCCTTGCATTTGGTTGTGGGACTGCCACCATTCATCCCATGTGTGCCTCCCAGATGTTCGATGCCCGCGTCCGCGCGGTGCTCGGACCGACCAACACCGGCAAGACGCATCTCGCAATGACGCGACTGCTCGGCCATCGCTCCGGCATCATCGGCTTCCCGCTGCGCCTGCTGGCGCGCGAGAACTATGACCGCATGGTCGCCGAAAAGGGCGCGCATCTGGTGGCGCTGGTCACCGGCGAGGAGAAGATCGTCCCGCCCGGCGCGCGGTATTTCTCCTGCACGGTGGAGGCGATGCCGCTGGAGCGCGGCGTCGAGTTCGTCGCCGTCGACGAGATCCAGCTCTGCGCCGATCCCGATCGCGGCCACATCTTCACCGACCGGCTGCTGCATGCGCGCGGGCTGGTGGAGACGATGTTCCTCGGCGCGGAGACCATCCGCCCGCTGCTGCAGCGACTGATCCCGGGGGCCGAAATCGAGACGCGGCCGCGTCTGTCGCAATTGACCTATACGGGGGCGACGCGGCTGACCAAGCTGCCGCCGCGTTCGGCCGTGGTCGCGTTCTCGGCGGCCGAGGTCTATGCGATCGCCGAGGCCATCCGCACCCGTCGCGGCGGCTGCGCGGTGGTGATGGGCCGACTGTCGCCACGCACCCGCAACGCCCAGGTGGCGCTGTACCAGAACAAGGAGGTCGATTTCCTCGTCGCCACCGATGCGATCGGCATGGGGCTGAACATGGATGTCGGCCATGTCGCCTTCGCCTCGCTGGGCAAGTTCGACGGCAGCCGGCCGCGCAAGCTGACCCCGCCCGAGATCGCCCAGATCGCCGGACGTGCGGGGCGCGGCATGCGCGACGGCAGCTTCGGCACCACCGGCACCTGCCCGCCCCTGCCCGACGAGGTGGTCGAGGCGGTGGAGGCGCATCGCTTCGACCCGATCGCGCAGATCTACTGGCGCAATTCGGAGCTGGATTTCGCCGCGCCCGACGCGCTGCTCGCCTCGCTGTCGCGCGCAGCACCACTGCCCGGGCTGGTGCCGGGCAACGAGGCGAGCGATGTCGAGACGCTGGCGGCGCTGGCCCGTGAGCCGGCGATCGGCAATCTGGCGCGGGGACTCAGCCGCACCCGGCTGCTGTGGGACGTCTGCCAGATCCCCGATTTCCGCAAGATCGGCGACGACAGCCACACAAGACTGTGCGCGCGCATCTTCGAGCATCTCGCCCGCGACGCGCGCCTGCCCGCCGACTGGCTGGCCGGCAGCCTCGACGCGCTCGATCGCGACGACGGCGACATCGACACGCTGATGCAGCGCCTGTCGGGGGTCCGCATCTGGGCCTATGTCGCCGCGCGCCCCGACTGGACCTCCGATGGCACCGAGTGGCAGGAGCGGGCCCGCGCGATCGAGGACAAGGTGTCGGATGCGCTGCACGAGCGGCTGACCGCGCGCTTCGTCGACCGCCGCGCCGCGCAGCTGATGCGCACGCTCGAGGGCGGCGACGGCGAGGAGATGCTGTCTGCGGTGCGTCCGTCGGGCGAGGTGGTGGTGGAGGGCCATTCGGTGGGCCATGCCAGCGGTTTCGCCTTCATCCCCGACCCGCTGGCCGAGGGGCCGGAGAAGCGGCTGGTGCTGCGCGCCGCCCGCCGCGCCCTGCGCGAGGAGATGCCGCGCAGGGTGGCCGAGGTGGAGGCGGCGGCCGACACCGCCTTCCGTTTTGCCGAGGACCGCCGCCAGATCCTGTGGAACGGCGCACCGATCGCACGGCTGCGGGCGGGTGCGGAGCTGCTGCACCCGCAGGTCGAGGTGCTGGGCAGCGAATTCCTCGACGAGGCGCAGCGAGGCCGCATCCGCACCCGTCTGACCGGCTTCGTCGCCGCCGAGCTGGCACGGGTGTTCGCACCGCTGCATGCCGCGATCGCCGCCGGGGCGCAGGACGCCGCCCTGCGCGGGCCGCTGCATGTGCTGGGCGAGCATTCGGGCATCGCCCCCGGCACGACCGCGACGCTGGACCGCGAGGCGAAGGCGCGGCTGCGCGCCCTGGGCGTGCGCGCCGGCCGGTTCGCCCTGTTCATGCCGGCAATGCTGCGCCCGCAGGCCGCCGCCTGGCGCGCGACGCTGCTGGCCCTGCGCGCAGGGATGAAGGGTGCGCCGAAACTGCCGCGCGAGGGGCTGGTCAGCCTGCCCCGCCAGGACGAGGCGCGCGATGCGGCGCTGTCCGGCGATCCGGCCCGCGCGCCGGCGATGCTGCGCGCACTGGGCTGGGTGGCGGCGGGACCGGTGCTGCTGCGGCTCGACGTGCTGGAGCTGGTGGCGGGCGAGCTGGCCTGGCGGACCCGGCGCCGGCCGGTGGCGCTGCCCGTGCAGCTCGCCTCGCGGCTGGGACTGAAAGGGCCGATGCTCGCCCCGGTGCTGGCCGCGATCGGCTTCCGTCTCATCGAGCCCGCGCCGCTGCCCGAGGGGATGTTCGGCCCGCCCGGCCTGCCGATGCTGAGCGCGCGGCGCCATCCCGGCCCTGCGCGCCCCGCGCAGGTGACGCCGGCCGAACCGGCCGCCGACGCCGGCACGGCGCGCAGGCCGCGCCGTCCCAAGCCGCCCCGCCCTGCCGCCCCTGTGGCGGCGGCCTCGCCGGCAAAGGCCAAACCCGCCCGCCGCCCGCCACCGGTGCGTCCACCGGTCGAGCGAAAGCCATTTGTGCCGTCGCCCGACCATCCGTTCGCCGCCCTGATGAAGCTGCGCGAGCGGCAGGGGGGCTGAGCGGCTTGACGGCACCGGCGCAGGAGTGGCTGCGGCTCGACACCTGGCTGTGGCAGGCGCGATTTCTCAGATCACGCGCCGATTGCGCCCGTCTCGCGGAGGCGGGCGGCGTGCGCATCAACCGGCAGCCGACCGAAAAACCGCATGCGCGGGTGCGGGTCGGCGACGTGCTGACCATCGCTCCGCCCGGCGGTCATGACGTGCGCGTCATCACCATCCGCGCCCTCGGCAGCAGGCGGGGGCCGGCGAGCGAGGCGCGCACGCTCTACGAGGACATTCCCGCCGCCCCGGGCTGAGGGCAGGCCACCGCGCCCCGCACCAGCGCGCCGAGCCAGTCGGCAAAGACCGCGACCCGCCGGGTCATGTGGTCGCGGGCCGGGAACAGCAGATGCACCGGCCACGCCTCCGCCCGCCATTGCGGCAGGATCTCGACCAGCGCGCCGCGGGCGAGGTCGTCGCGCACGTCGTAGGCGGGGATCTGGATCAGCCCCAGCCCGGCCAGCGCGCAGGCGATCTGCGCCTCGGCGGAATCGACCAGAACGCGGCCGGGCACCTCGAGATGACGCGGCCCCGCCGGCTCCTGCCATTCGAACCGCTCGGGACGGCCGCCCGATGGCGGGACGAACCGCACCATCCGATGCGCACCGAGATCGCGCGGATGCAGCGGCGTACCATGCTCTGCGAGATAGGCGGGGCTGGCAACGTTGATGAACTCGATCCTGCCGAGCCGGCGCGCCACCAGGGTGGAACCGGCCAGTTCGCCCACGCGTACCGTGCAATCGACCCCCGATCCAACCAGGTCGATCGAGCGATCGGCCAGGCGGAGCTCCACGTCGACGCCCGGGTGGCGGTCGAGGAACTCGCCCAGGCACGGTGCGACGACGCGACGCCCGAGCCGGCCGGGCATGCCGGCACGGACCAGCCCGTGGGGGCTGCCCGACGGACGGAACATCGCCTCCGCCTCGTCGGCGTCGTTGAGCAGCCGGCGGCAGCGCTCGGCAAGCGCCCGTCCCTCCTCGGTCACGCTGACGCGCCGCGTGGAGCGGTTGAGCAGACGGGTGCCGAGACGTGCCTCGAGTGCCGCGATCGCCATCGATGCCGCCGAACGAGAGATCCCGGCCGCTTCTGCCGCCTTCGTGAAGCTGCCGCATTCGGCGATGCGGACGAACAGCGCGTAGAGGTCGAGCCGGTCCATATTGTTCAGCCTGACTGACGAAAGATGTCACTCGCAAGGGATTTATCCGAAATCACAGACGAATACCCTGCCTCCCGACCTCATTTGCAGGAGATATCGCCATGTCTGGACCCAACAAGCGCTCGATCGAGGGCAAGCACGTCCTCATCGCCGGCGGTGGCAAGAATCTCGGTGGCCTGCTGGCCCGCGATCTCGCCGCCCATGGCGCGGCCCAGGTCGCCATCCACTACAATTCGCCCGCCACGCGCGCCGAGGCGGAAGCGACGGCCGATGCCGTGCGCCAGTCCGGTGCCGGCGCGCATCTGATCGCCGCCGACCTCACCTCCGCCGCGGCGGTCGGTGCGCTGTTCGACGACGCGCGCAACGCGATGGGTCGGATCGACGCCGCGGTCAACACGGTCGGCAAGGTGCTCAAGAAGCCGATCGCCGAGATCGGCGAGGCCGAGTTCGACGAGATGAGCGCGGTCAATTCCAAGGTCGCGTTCTTCTTCATCCGCGAGGCCGGACGCACGCTCGCCGAACGCGGCAGCATCTGCACGCTGGTGACGTCGCTGCTGGGTGCCTACACGCCGTTCTATGCCGCCTATGCGGGCACCAAGGCGCCGGTCGAGCACTACACGCGCGCGGCATCGAAGGAATTCGGCGCACGCGGCATCTCGGTCACCGCCATCGGCCCTGGCCCGATGGACACGCCCTTCTTCTACCCGGCCGAGGGCGCGGACGCCGTCGCCTATCACCGGACAGCCGCGGCGCTGTCGCCGTTCACGGCCACCGGCCTGACCGACATCGCCGACATCGTCCCCTGGATCCGCTTCCTGCTGACCGAGGGGTGGTGGATGACCGGCCAGACCATTCTGGTCAACGGCGGCTACACGACCAAATAGCCTTCCGCGCGCCCCTCGGCCGCCGGTCGGGACAAGATGGTTGCGCTTGATCCCAAACCCCCTCATATCTCCCGCCGCCCGGCGGGAGACGGCCGGGTGGTGGCGCCGGGACTTTGGGAGATTGCGATGACCTACGTGGTCACCGAGAACTGCATTCGCTGCAAATACATGGACTGCGTCGAGGTCTGCCCCGTCGACTGCTTCTATGTCGGCGAGAACATGCTGGTCATCAATCCCGACGAATGCATCGATTGCGGCGTGTGCGAGCCGGAGTGCCCGGCCGAGGCGATCTTCCCCGACTCCGACAGCCGCGCCGCGGCCTGGGCGGAGAAGAACGCCACCTTCGCCGCGAGCTGGCCGAACATCACCCGCAAGGGCACCGCGCCGGCCGACGCCGACGAGTGGAACAACAAGCCCGGCAAGGCCGAGCTGTTCTCCCCCGAACCCGGGACGCCCTGAACCTTTCGGATCAATAAGGCTCGCCTGGGTTTCGCCCGGACCGGTTCTGTGCTAGCGCTGGCCGACACAGATCACATGCGTCGGACATGACCGACTGGCCCGGAGGGGCCAGCCTGTCCGGCGCGACCGGACCGGAGAACGAGACTGCCCGTGTTGAGCAAAGCTGCGGCCCCCGAGGGCACCGCCCGGCCCTCCGCCGCCGACAAGGTTGCCGACAGGGCGCCCGAGATCGCGGCCGAGGCCAAGGCGCCGGCCCGCAAGGCGAAAAAGATCGATGCCGACGGGTTCGCCGAGGGCGACCATGTCGTGTACCCGACGCACGGCGTCGGCAAGGTCGACCGGATCGCCATCGAGGAGATTGCCGGCCATCGTCTCGAGCTGATCCACATCACCTTCGAGGAAAACCGCATGACGCTGCGCGTGCCGGTGGCGAAGGCCAAGAGTGCCGGTCTGCGCAAGCTTGCCACCCGCAAGATGTTCGACGAGGCGCTGGCCGTGCTCAAGGGCCGCGCGCGGGTCAAGCGGACCATGTGGTCGCGCCGCGCACAGGAATACGAGGCGAAGATCAATTCCGGCGATCCGTTGGCGATCGCCGAGGTGGTGCGCGACCTGCACCGCAATGCCGGCCAGCCCGACCAGAGCTTCTCCGAACGTCAGATCTATGAGGCGGCGATGGATCGCCTCGCCTCCGAACTCGGCGCACTGGACAAGATCGACAAGGCGGCCGCGGCAGCGAAGCTGGCTGCCTACCTCAAGACGCTGACCTGACCCGTCCCTGACGAGCCGCGTGGCGCGACCGACTCGAACCCGTGTCGGTCACCGTTCACGCTAAATTAAGTTCTTGATTGCATAACGAACGGATCGCTTCGGCAGTGTCCCGTTCATCGAATGCAATCTCGTATCAGAATCTTCTGCTGGTTGCCGCTCCTCGGCGTCGTCTGCCTGCTGGCGCCCCTGCAGGCGGACGCGACGGAACCGCCCTCGTTGCGGGATATCGAGATCGCCGGCCAGGTTCTGGCCTTCCAGAGCGATCACACCGGCGGGGGCATGACCCTCGGGGTCGTCTTCAACCCTGACAGTTCCGCATCTCGAAGCGAGGCCGAGGCCATCCTCGGCCTGATCGGCCGCGGCCTGAACGTTGGCAAGATCTTCCTCACCGCCCGCGCCATACCACAGGGCGCGCTTCGCGACAGGCCGGATGTCGGCGCGCTCCTTGTCACAGGCGATGTGGACCAGGCGCTGTTACGGACCGTTCTGGCCGGACATCATCTGCTCTGCCTGACGCGGCACCTCGACGAGGTTGCTCACGGCGCGTGCACGGTTGCCATCTGTTCCAAGCCGGCTGTCGACATCGTCATCAACGATGCCAACGCAACGGCCGCAGACGTCCATTTCGCGACTGCCTTCCGCATGATGGTGAGGGAGATATGAGCAGCTCGTCGCATCGCTGCGCCGTCCTCATCGCCGCCGCATTCGCGCTTGCCGCGCCCGCTGCGAGCGCCCAGGTCATCGATTACGACACTTTCCAGCAGATGTTCGGCGAGCCGGTGACCGCCGCCGCAACGGGCAAGCCGCAACGCGTCAGCCAGGCACCGGTCGATATCAGCATCGTCACCCATGACGACATCCTGAACTCCGGCCTCGACAACATTCCCGATATCCTGCGCTTTGTCGCCGGGCTCGATGTGCGATCCTACGGACAGGGAGACGCCGCGGTCGGTATCCGCGGCCTCAACAGCGCCCTCAACCCCAATGTTCTGGTACTGCTCGACGGGCGCCAGGTCTATTCGGACGATTACGGACTGACGATCTGGAGCGCCATCCCGGTCGCCCTGTCCGAGATCCAGCAGATCGAGGTGATCAAGGGCCCGAACGCAGCGCTTTACGGTTTCAACGCGGTGTCCGGCGTCATCAATATCGTCACCCGCAATCCCCTGCTCGTCCGGCAGGACAGCCTCGTCGTGGAGGCGGGCACCCAGAATCAGGCGCTGGGTGAGGCCGTCGCGACTGTCGGACGACCTGGCGCGTGGGGTGTGCGTCTGACCGCGACCGGTTTCGATGCCCAGCAGTTCCGCTCCACCTCCCCCATGCCCGACGGCCGGGTGCAGAACGGTCATCTGGCTCTGGACGGACGCTTCAAGCTCTCCGACCGGATCGAACTCGATCTGTCCGGCAGCCTTGGCACGCTGCGGATGCCATACGAGGTCGATGTCTCCAATCCAAGCAGGTATCTGAACCAGATCAACAGCGTGCGCGGCATCCTGCAGGCAGATCTGCGGCGGTCGGGCCTGTGGCGGCTCGATGCCTACCGCAACGAGCAGCGCACAAACCTCGACGTTCTCGGCACCACGTTTCACTGGCGTCAGGCCACCAACGTCATGGCGCTGAGCGATCTGCTCGCGCTGGGCAAGAATCACACCCTGCGTCCCTCACTTGAATACCGCGACGTCTCGATCAGCTCTCTGGCGACCTTCGAGGGTCGGCTCGGCTACCGGGTCGCCTCCGGCTCGCTGATGTGGAACTGGCACATCTCGCCGAACCTGTCCCTGACCAACGCCCTGCGCATCGATTCCCTGGCGCTCTATCGCGATCGCCCGCTCTCCGATGTCTTCGACAAGATCGCGCCCTTCCGCAACCGCGACATCACCGTACCCAGTTTCAACTCGGGCCTGGTAGCCTCGCTCTCCGCAAACGACATCGTCCGGCTGGGCGCCGCCCGTGCCACGCGCCTGCCCAGCCTGATCGATTTCGGCCTCGCGGCCGAAATCCCGCAAGGCCCCATCACAACACTTCGAACCGACGTCAGCGGCGACAGCATGGTCGAACCCACGACGCTCGATTCCCTCGACCTGGGTTATGACCATCGCATCCCGGCCATCGATGGCGCCCTGCATGCCAGCGTCTTCGCAAACTTCATCCACGACCTCATCGGCTCGCCATTGTCGTCCGGATCACTGCGGGCCGAGGCGGACGGATACGTATTGCAGACGCGAAATTTCGGCAGCACCTCGAATTACGGCACCGAGGTCACGATCGGTGGTCAGATCGCACCAAATCTGCACGGAAAGCTCGGCTACGCCTTCAACATTCTCGACAACGGCAATGGCGACGGTGCCGACCATGATGCCATCGCCCTGAACCCGAGGCAGACGCCCCAACACGTCGTCATCGGCGGACTCGACTACCATCATGGTCGATGGAGCACGGGCTTCGACCTGCGCTGGCAGTCCTCATATGAAGACAGAACGCTCAACGCCGTCACCGGTGGGGTGATCTCCCGGCAGATCGAAAACTACGTGACGGCGAATCTCCACGCTGCCGTCAGCATCGGGCCGCATTTCAACCTCAGCGGCATCGTCGAACAGCTCAACGCGAGTCACATCATCGAAACCGGGGGTAGTCGCGCGGTCGAGCGACGCGCCCTGCTCAGCGCGAGGCTGAGCCTGTGACACAGCTTCTGGCGCAGATCCTGCACCTCAAGGACCCGGCGTCGTTGCCGCTGCTGCTCGTTGTCTGTCTCGTCGGTGCGGCAGCATCCCTGCTGGCGCTGAAATCCACGCGCAGGGCATTGCTGCTGTCGAATCTCGGCTTCGCCAGCATCCTGACGCTGGCGCTATGGATCGGCACGCATCTCGGTCTGCAGGCGATGTTTCCGAAACTCGTCCTCGACGTCCCGGCGCGCTGGCTGGCCGGCAGCCTCGTCTTCTCGCTGGTCGGTGCGTCCGCAAGCGGAACCGTCCTGCGCGGCGGTCAGCATTCTGCACGCAATGCCATGCTGGCAGGATCGATCCTGGCGTGCGGCATCTCCTGCATGATCCTGACCGCCCTGGCCGGGCTGGTTCGACCGTTCGCGCTCGCCTACGACCTGCGCAGTGTCCTGCTGGTCATGCTGATCGGTTCCACGCTGTGTTGCTTCTCGTTGTGGGAGGCCACGCGACCGCTCGCGGGCGTGCGCAGGGTCCTGCCCTGCCTGTTGCTTGGACTGGCGATTTTCGTCCTCATTCTTGGCTCTCTCGGCTCCATCCTGCCATTCGAGCAATGGATGACGGCCGCGTTGCGACCCGACCAGATCGCCACGATGCCGGTGGCGATCGTTGCTGGCGCCGAGGCGATCGTGGTGTTGCTGCTCAGTCTGACCGGCTCCCTGATCGACAACCGCGCCGCGGCGCGCGACAGACGTGAAGCCGATCGCCTGCGACAATTGGCCGACAGCACCTTCGAGGGGATCCTGGTCGTCTCGCGAGGCAGGATCCTCGATGCCAATCGCGCCCTTGGTGCCCTGCTCGGCATCGATATCGCCACCCTGCGCGAACAACCGATCAGCCGATTGCTGCCCGACAGCATCGATCCGGCGACGTGGCAGCAAGCCGCCAACGAGCTTTCTCCGGTCGCGACCAGTCTTCGGTCGTCGAACGACACGACGATTCCGGTCGAGATCCTGGGCCGCAACATCGTCTACGGCCATATCGATGCGCAGGTCATCGCCGTGCGCGATATCCGCGAACGTACCGAATCCGAGGCCCGCATCCGCTTTCTCGCCGAGCACGATGCGCTGACCGGTCTGCCCAATCGAAGACTGTTCAACGAGAAACTCCAGAGCTCCTTGACCGGCGCGGCCGTGTCGGGAACGCGGTTCGCGCTTTTTCGTCTGGACCTCGACAGCTTCAAGACCATCAACGACACGCTCGGCCACAACGCAGGCGATGAGCTGCTCAGTCACGTGGCCCGCACCCTGCGCGCCTGCGTCGGCAGCAGCGACTTCATTGCCCGTATCGGCGGTGACGAATTCGTCGCCTTGCGTGCACCTCTGTCCGACACGAAGGATGCCCTCGACCTCGCCCAACAATTCCTCGGCGGGCTGGCCGAGCCGCTCATCCTCAACCAGAAGCGCGTCCAGATCAGCACGAGCATCGGTGTCTCGATCTACCCGGTGCACGGGATGGATGCAGAGAGCCTGCTCAGCACCGCCGACATCGCACTCTACCGGGCCAAGTCGAACGGCCGCGGGCGCGTCTGCGTCTTCGAGGTCGGCATGAACGCCGAGCAGGACCGGTGCCGCGAACTCGAGCGCGAACTGCACGGGGCGATCGCTGCGGGCGGGCTGAGCCTGCTGTTCCAGCCCCTCTTCCGCCCCGACGGTGATCTGGTGTGTTTCGAAGCGCTCCTGCGCTGGACACACATGGTGCATGGAGCGATCAGCCCCGCCGAGTTCATTCCCCTCGCCGAAAGCAGCGAGTTGATCGTCCCCATAGGTGCCTGGGTGCTGCAGACGGCCTGTCAGGAAGCGGTGGCCTGGCCGTGCGATCAACGGGTGGCGGTGAACATCTCGGCCGTTCAGCTGCTCAGCGAGGATTTCGTCACCACCGTCAGCCAGGCGCTGAGCACGACCGGGCTGGCGCCAGAGCGTCTCGAACTCGAGGTGACGGAAAGCGTGCTGATCGAGAACACCGACCAGACACTGACCGTCCTCAGTGCCCTGCGCGCCCTCGGACTCCGCCTCGTTCTCGACGATTTCGGCACAGGATACTCAAGCCTGTCCTATCTGCACCGCTTCCGCTTCGACAAGCTCAAGCTCGATCGCTCCTTCGTCCAGCGCCTCGACACGGACGAAGACGCACGAACCATCGTTCGCGCGATGATTTCCATGAGCAAGGATCTGGGACTCGAAGTCACCGCCGAGGGCGTGGAGACTCCCGCGCAGCTCGCGGCACTGCGCGAGCTGGGTTGCGACGAGCTGCAAGGCTTTCTCCTTGGGCGTCCGATGCCGAAATCACGCATTCGCATGCTGATCATGCGGCATCACACGGCTAGGGCCGCAGATGACCTCACCCCGCTGCTTGTGATGGAAACGGGGGATGAGGCGCCCGACGCCCCGGCGGACGGAGCGAACTCCGTGGACCACACACCCCAGGCCCTCGGCGTCTGACACCAACGTCGTCTGGCGCGACCCCGACCGCCCAAGCCCGGGTAATTTTATGACCGGAAATTTGGTTTGACACGAGGTAAAGTTTTTCTCTAGCTGTGAGCTGGATGTTTTGCTGATTTTTTCAGTTATGACATTCGGTAAATGGCCAAACGCCAAGCAGGTGGAGAGAAACATGTCCAGCCCGGCCCATGCCGTCACCGTCGGCGTGCTGCGCGAGCGTGTCGAGCGCGAGCGCCGCGTCGCCCTCGTTCCAAACGATGTCGGCAAGCTCGCCACGCGGATGCGCGTGGTCGTCGAGACCGGTGCCGGCGCACAGGCCGGCCATGACGATGCCGCCTATGCTGCCGCCGGCGCGAGCGTGCTGCCCCGCGCCGACGTGCTGGGCGGCGCCGACATCGCCCTGGCGATCCGGCCGCTCGCCGACCTGCCGCGCGAGGGCTGCACGCTGATCGGTTTCGGTGGCCATGATCCCGGCTACCGGGCCCGGCTTGAGGCTCACGGCGTGCTGCATCTGGCCCTCGAGCGGATGCCGCGCATCACCCGTGCGCAGGCGATGGACGCGCTGTCGTCGCAGGCCTCCTGCGCCGGCTACGCGGCGGTGCTGGAAGGCGCGCGCCATCTCGACGTCATGCTGCCGATGCTGACCACCGCCGCCGGCATCGTCCGGCCGGCGAAGATGATCGCGCTCGGCGCCGGTGTGGCCGGGCTGCAGGCGCTGGCCACCGCGCGGCGGCTGGGCGCGCAGACCTGGGGCTTCGACGTGCGCGCCGCCGCTGCCGAACAGGTGGAGAGTCTGGGTGCGAAGTTCGTCGGCGTCGAGACCGCTCCCTCCGCCGAGGCTGCCGGCGGCTATGCGGTCGCGCAGTCCGATGACGAGCAGGTGCGGCTGCGCCGCGCGCTCGCGCCGCATCTCGATGGCATGCAGCTCATCGTCACCACCGCGCAGATCCCCGGCCGGGCAGCACCGCTGCTGGTCGACGACGACATGATCGCCCGCCTCGCCCCCGGCACGGTGATCGTCGATCTCGCCGCCGAGACGGGCGGCAACACCTCCGCCACACGCGCCGACGAGGTGGTCGAGTGCGGCGGGGTCATCATCCTCGGCCCGACCGACCTGCCGAGCCGGGTGGCGCGCGACGCCTCGATGCTGCTGAGCGGCAACATGCGCGCGCTGCTTGCCCACCTGGTCGGCAGCGACGGCGCGCTTCGGCTCGACCGCGAAGACGCGATCCTCGGCCCGATGATCGGCGCACAGGCGCTGCCCGCCCCAGCCGAGGCCGCCGCACCCCCGCAACCGGTCGCCGCCTGAACGGAGTTTCGGCATCATGTCCGACACCACCATCATCCAGCTGTTCGTCTTCATGCTCGCCGGCTTCGTCGGCATCCAGACGATCCATCGCATCCCGCCGCTGCTGCATACGCCGCTGATGGCCGCCACCAACGCGATCTCCGGCATCTCGCTGGTCGCCGCCCTCGTGCTCGCCGGCAGCGGCGAAGGCTGGCTCGCCGGCCTGCTCGGGGCGATCGCGGTCGCCTGCGCGACGGCCAACATCGTCGGCGGCTTCCTCATCACCGACCGCATGCTGGCGATGTTCAACCGCCGGCCGAACCCGAAGAACGGCGCCACGCCATGACCCACACGATCATCCAGCTCGCCTATCTCGGCGCAGCCCTGCTGTTCATCTCCGCCCTGCGCGCGCTCGGCCATCCCGACACCGCGCGACGCGGCATGCAGTTCGCCGCCTTCGGCATGGCGGTGGCGGTCGCCGCCACGCTCCTCGATGCACGCATCGTCTCGTGGCAGTGGATCGTCGCCGGGCTGATCGTCGGCACCGTCGCCGGCTATCCGCTGGGCATGCACATCAAGATGACGGCGATGCCGCAGCGCATCGCGCTCAGTCACGCGTTCGGCGCGCTCGCCGCCAGCCTGGTCGGCATCGGCGAGTATGCGCACGGCCTCGTCCACGGCACGCTGACCTCGTTCCAGACCGCCTCCCTCGGCTTCGAGGTATTGTTCGGCAGCCTGACCGTCACCGGCAGCCTGATGGCTTTCGGCAAGCTCCAGGAGATCCTGCCCGGCCGGCCGCTGCTGTTCCGCGGGCAGAACTGGCTCAATCTCGGCCTGATCGTGCTCGCCGCCGCCGCCTTGGTGGCCGAGATCGTCACGCCTGGGCACCCGCTGGTGTTCGGCTCCATGGCGGTGCTCGCCGCTCTGGTCGGCGTGCTGTTCGTGCTGCCGATCGGAGGGGCCGACATGCCGGTGGTGGTGTCGCTGCTGAACTCCTATGCGGGGCTGGCGGCGGTGGCGACCGGGTTCGCGCTCGACAACACGATCCTGATCGTCGTCGGCGCGCTCGACGGATTGTCCGGCTTCATCCTGTCGATGGCGATGAGCCGGGCGATGAACCGTTCCTTCGCCAACGTGCTGTTCGGCGCGTTCGGGGCGGCGCCCACCGTCGATGCCGCGGCCGCCGGCGGCGCGTCGGGCGAGATGGTGGCGACCAGCGCGGAGGATGCCGCCCTGCGCCTCGCCTATGCCAGCCGGGTGGTGATGGTGCCGGGCTACGGCCTCGCCGTCAGCCAGGCACAGCATCAGATCCGCGAGCTGGGCGAGCTGATCGAGAAGCGCGGCGGCGAGGTCAGATACGCGATCCATCCGGTCGCGGGTCGCATGCCTGGACACATGAACGTGCTGCTCGCCGAGGCCGGCGTGCCCTACGACAAGCTGATCGACATGGAGGAGATCAACGAGAAGTTCGCCGATACCGACATCTCGGTGGTGGTGGGCGCCAACGACGTGGTCAATCCCGCCGCGCGCACCAATGCCGCCTCGCCGATCTATGGGATGCCGATCCTCAAGGTCGCCGACAGCAAGGCGGTGCTGGTCCTCAAGCGCGGCCGTGGCACCGGGTTCTCGGGAGTCGAGAACGACCTGTTCGTCGATCCCAAGACCAGCATGCTGTTCGGCGATGCCCGCGCCTCGCTCGCCGAACTGGGCTCGGAGGTGAAGATCGCCTGAGCGGAGCGGTTGCTGACAATCCGTCAGCAACCGAACCGATACATCACGTCACGCATCGGAAAAACACGTTACCAAAACAGTGGGCCCGCGGCGTTGACAGTCGGCACACCTCTTTCGCTACGGTCATTGTGTTACCTGGAGTTCATCCTTCAGTGACATTTTCTGCGGCTGGAACGAGGTGGATCGATGTCTTCGTCACATGCGATGAGAATTTTGTTGCCTTGTCTGCTCGGCGCCGGCGCGCTGTGGAGTGCCGACGCGGCCCGGGCGGCGGACGCGGCCGCCGCCATTCCCGAATCAGCCCTGGCGAGCTGGCATGCGCAGATCGCCAGCACCGCCAAGCCCGGCATCGGCTGCTTCTCGGCGACCTATCCTTCGCTCGCCTGGCAGCGTGAGGTCTGCGACGAGCCCGCACAGATCCCGTTCGGCCATCCGGCGATCTTGACGCAGACCCGCAACGGACACACCACCATCCAGGCCGAGAGCAGCGGCGGATCGGGGCTGACGGTCGGCAACGGCGCCGATTATGCCGCCCAGAGCGCGGGGATTACGAAGACGGCGGTCGGGTCGTTTCCGACCGTGTCGGGGGTCACCGTCACCGCGTATGACTATTCGCTCCAGCTCAACACCAACATCACCGCCTCGTCGCCGGCCTGTGCGGCGGACGGGTATTCGAGCTGCTATGTCTGGCAGCAGTTCATCTATGTGACGACCTACTATCCGACCAGCGGCGGCAGCCAGGGGCCGCACGCCTTCATCCAGAACTGGTTCTTCGCCGACAGTTCGGATTTCAATTCGCTCGGCTGCCCGTCGGGATTCGAGGACAGCGGCTACAGCTACACCTTCAATGGCGGCAGCTATGAGGGCTGCTTCGGCAACAGCTCGGCAGTGTCGGCGCCCAAGGTGCCGGCGACTTCCCTCGCCTCGGCCAAGCTGACCGGCGCGTCGGTGGCCAATGGCAAGGATACGGTCACCTTCACCTACAGCAACAAGGCCTATACGGTCACGCAGTCCGACAACACGCTCGACATCGCGTCGGTGTGGAAGCAGTCGGAGTTCAACATCGTGGGCGATGGCGGCGGTTCGGCGGCGACGTTCAACAAGGGGTCGTCGCTGACGGTGAAGATCGCGCTCACCGACGGGACCACGACGGCGCCGACCTGCCTGTCGAATGCCGGCACCACGGGGGAGACCAACAACCTCACCCTGGGCAAGTGCACCGCCTCGGGCGGGTCGACGCCGTCGATCTCGTTTACCGAGAGCCGCTGAGGCGGGGCGTGTACACGGGGTGTACACGCAGAAACGGGGCGCGTGAGGTCACGCGCCCCGTTTCGGGTCAGTCGCGGCGGCTGCCGGTGAACTGCAGCAGCAGGGTGAAGAGGTTGATGAAGTTGAGATAAAGGCTCAGCGAATCATACACCGCCGCCTTGGCGACGATGTCGCCGCCGCCGGCATAGGCGAGATTCTGGGTGTAGTTCCACTTGATGCGCTGGGTGTCGAAGGCGGTCAGACCGACGAAGACAAGCACGCCGATCGCGCTGACCACGAACTGCACCATCGGGGAGTGCAGGAACATGTTGACCAGGCCGGCGATGATGATGCCGATCAGACCCATCATCAGGAAGCTGCCGAAGCGCGAGAGGTCGGCGCGGGTGGTGTAGCCGTACAGGCTCATCGCGGCGAAGGTCGCGGCCGTGATGAAGAAGGTCTGCACGATGGAGATGTCGGTGTAGATGAAGAAGATGTTGGTGAGACTCGCACCCATCACCGCGCAGAAGGCCCAGAACAGCGCCTGTGCCGAGCCGCGCGAGAGGCGGTTGACGCCGAAGCTGAGCACCAGGACGAAGGCGAGCGGCGCGAAGATGCTGGCGTAGCCCAGCAGCGTCGGATGAAGCTGCATGTTGCCGTAGGCGTTCGGCACCACGTGATAGAACAGCGCGCGCAGCCCGGTATGGGCGACGCCATAGGCGACCAGACCGGTCAGCAGCACGCCGGACGCCATCCAATTGTAGATGCGCAGCATGTAGGCCCGCAGACCGGCATCGATCGCGCCTGCCTGCGCGGTCGCACCCGGTATGCCGGCCGATCGGTAGTCAGGCATGAAGGCCATGATCGAACTCCCAAGGATCGCTTCCCTCACGCTAGCACAGGCAGGCGGTGGAAGCTGACAGCAATCTTGGTGTTACAATACCACCGGTCAAGCCGCATGGCGCCGACCGGCGGATTAACTCGGCGATAACCGTCGCGGAGCATGCTCGCCGACACCGGGGCCCGCGACTCGCGGGCCGCATTGACCCCCGGGATGGGGCTTGGCACGCTGTGATCCCGGGCATTCGGTGGATGGAGGGTTTGATGCGCCTGTTCGTCGCACTCGATCTGCCCTGGTCCGTGCGCGAGCGTCTCGCGGATCTCGCCGGCAGCCTGGCGGGCGCGCGCTGGGTCCCGGCTGAGAACTACCACATCACGCTGCGCTTCATCGGCGAGACGCCCAACCATGTCGCCGAGGAGATCGATCTGGCCCTCGCGGCGGTGAAGGCGCGTGGCTTCAACGTCGAGATCGCCGGGTTCGGCACGTTCGAGCGCCAGGGCCGGCCGACCACGCTGTGGGCACGGGTGGCGCCCAATCCGGCGCTCGACCATCTCCAGGGCAAGGTGGATACCGCACTGCGCCGCGCCGGGCTCGATGCCGAGCGCCGGCGCTTCTGTCCGCATATCACGCTGGCCCGCGTGGACCATGTCGCCCCTGCCGCGTTGGCGAGCTGGGTCGCCGCGCATAACCTGATGCGCAGCGCGCCCGTCGAGGTGCAGCACTTCACCCTGTTCAGCTCCGCGCTCGGCAAGGAGCAGTCCGTCTACACACCGGAGGTCGATTATGCGCTTGCCTGAGCGGCGGTTCCTACATCCGGCGGCGCCGCTGCTGGCAGGTGCGCTCGCCGTGACCGGAGGCGACGGCCTTGCCCGTGCGGCGCAGGTCAATCCCTATCCGGCGCCGGCGCGGGCCTCCACCATGGCGGTGGCGCCGCTGTATGTCGGCCCCGCCTGGGGCGACGCCAATCCGCAGGCGCGGACCGCGACCCTGCATGTGCGGATCGACAATACCGGCACCGTGCCGGACCGGCTGGTGCGCATCAACTGCGCGCCGATCGGCCAGGCAGCACTGCTCGACGGCATCGTGCGCCAGGTCGACGGCGTGCAGCAGAACGGGCTCGACATCCCCGGCCGCACGCCCGGCAGCGATGCGGACCTCGCTTCGGCAGCGCAGGCCGACATCTCGCTGACCGGGCTGCAGAGCCATCTCGCGCCGGGGATGACGGTGTCGTGCACGCTCGGCTTCCTCAATGCCGGCGAGCGGCTGGTGGTGTTCTCGCTCGGCGCGCCGGGAAACCCCGTCAACGAACCCTGAGCCCGATCGCGAGGATCTCGCCAGCCTCGCCGCCGAGATCCGCGCCTGCCGGGTCTGCGCCGAGGTCCTGCCGCTGGGGCCGCGGCCGATCATCCATGTCTCGACCACCGCGCGGCTGCTGATCGCGAGCCAGGCGCCGGGCACCAAGGTGCATCTGTCGGGACTGTCGTTCTGGGACGCGTCCGGCGACCGGCTGCGCGACTGGCTCGGGGTCGACAAGGCGACCTTCTACGACGACAGCCGCATCGCCATCGCGCCGATGGGGTTCTGCTATCCGGGCCGGCTGCCGAACGGTGGCGACCGGCCGCCGCGGCCGGAATGCGCGCCACTGTGGCGGGCGCGGCTGCTGGCGGCGATGCCGCAGGTGAAGCTCACGCTGCTGGTGGGATCGTATGCCCAGGCCTGGGCGCTCGGGCGCGGCCAGATGACCGAGCGGGTGCGGCGGTTCCGCGACTACCTGCCGCAGGTCATGCCGTTGCCGCACCCGTCCTGGCGCACCGGCGTGTGGGAGCGTCGCAACCCGTGGTTTGCTGCGGAGGTGCTGCCGGAGTTGCGACGGCGGGTGGCGGAACTGCTCTGAGCTCCCCGCATGCTTCTCGATGAAAAACGCCGCCGCCCCTCATGACAGGTTCATGACACCCTTTCGTCCAGATAAGGCTTCAGCACGTCCCGTATCCAATCCATAAATATCCGGACGCGACGCGACAGGTTTCGTCGATGGGCAACGACGAAAGACACTGGCAATGCTTCGGGGCGCAAGGTTGGGAGGATTTCCACCAATGTGCCGTCGTGAAAGTGATGCTGAAGAGAAAACAAGGGGGCCTGGATCAGGCCAATACCGGCCAGGCCAGCCGCCTCGTATGTCTGGACACTATTCACCTGCAGGTTTCCAGCCAGAGGAAGCGTGGCATAGGCACCGCCATCGGGATATTCCCAGCCAGGAGGCCTGGCGCCAAGCGTCATGGTGTAGTGAACCATACGATGCCCTTGCGACTGAAGGTCATCCAGCGTCTGGGGAGTGCCATGGCGCTCCAGGTATTCGGGACTGGCAGCATTCACCATCCGCAAGTGACCAAGAGGTCGGGAAATGAGCGTTTCATCGCCGATCGGACCCAAGCGCAGGACACAGTCGAAACTCTCCTGAACCAAATCGACCCGCCGGTCTGTGCTGGACATTTCCAGGACGAATTCCGGATGGTTGGCCATGAAGGTGGGCAAGGCCGGCATAACGATGCGGCGCGCCAGTTCGGTCGGCAAATCAACCCGGAGCCGCCCTCGGATGGCAGCCTGGTCGCCGGAAAACATTGACTGCAGCTCATCGAAATCCGTCAGCAGATCATGGGCACGCGCCAGAAAGGCTCGCCCGTCTTCCGTGAGCTGCACGGAACGCGTCGTCCGGTGCAGAAGCCGCACCCCGATCTCGGATTCCAGTTTGCGAACGGCCAGCGAGGCGCTTCCCTTCGGCATCCCGAGACTGTCGGCCGCACGTGTAAAGCTTGCCATATCGGCCACGCGGATGAACACGGCCAGGGCCTCGAGATTTCGCATCCATCACTCCTGGAAGGATTGTTTTGGAAAATGATAACAATGCGTTTGGTTACACGATATTTATCATAAGAAAATCACACACCATGCTGTTGGCTCATCATCCAGATGACCCGGTCAACGGCAGAGGTGAATCTCCATGAAATACAATCAACTAGGACGCACAGGACTGTTCGTTTCCGAACTTTGCCTCGGGACCATGACGCTCGGCGGCAATACCGATGCGGGCATGTGGAAAATGATCGGTGCGTTGGGTCAGGATGAAGCCGATGCGCTGATCGGCCACGCTCTCGCCTCGGGCATAAACTTCATCGACACCGCTGATGCCTACTCATTTGGCCACTCCGAGCGCCTGGTGGGCCAGGCCCTGCGAAACCTCGACGTCAAGCGCAGCGACGTCGTGATCTCAACGAAGACAGGGGTATCGACAGGGGACGGTCCCAATGATCGCGGCGCGTCGCGTGCCCACATCATGGATTCGGTCAGCGCCAGTCTGAAGCGGCTACAACTCGATTACATCGATCTCTATCAGATCCACAGCAGCGATCCCGTAACCCCGATTGAGGAAACGCTCCGCGCTCTGGACGACCTGCGCAGTCAGGGACTCGTACGCTATTTTGGCGTCTCCAATTGGCGCGCCGGCAAAATTGGCAAAGCCCTCGGATTGAGTGCCGCATCCGGGATCGGCCGGTTTGAAACCCTTCAGGCCTATTATTCCATCGCTGGCCGCGACCTCGAACGCGACCTTGTACCCCTGGTCACTGACGAAAGACTGGGACTGATGGTGTGGTCGCCGCTTGCGGGTGGCCTGTTGTCGGGAAAGTTCGGTCCAGGCGCACCTACGGTCGAAGGGGCACGTCGCACCGAATTCGACTTCCCGCCAGTCAATCTGGATCGAGCCTGGGCCTGTGTTGCGGAGATGCGTGAAATTGCCGATGCACGAGGCGTCTCGGTCGCGAGAATTGCCCTGGCCTGGTTGCTGGCGAAGCCATATGTGACGAGCGTCATTGTTGGAGCGAAGAAGGTCGTGCAGCTTGAGGACAATCTCGGTGCAACCGAGGTCGTCTTGACGGCTGACGAGATGGGCCGGTTGGACGCAGTCAGCGCACTTCCGGCTGAGTATCCCGGCTGGATGATCGAAAATCAGGATGAGGGCCGGGTGCCTCAACCTTTCAGACGCACGACGTCGGCATAACTTGGCCCGACACCGTAAACCCCACGATGCTGATCGATGATCATCGCCTGAACGGGGGGTCGAGCTCCGCCTGAGCGAACCAGCGTCAGGTAGGGCACGACCACCGGCCACCCGTCGTCGGAAATGTCAGAAGGATACGGTTTGCGGGCACTCGTCCTGCCCTCCCGCCTGAACCAGGCCGGTCGGGAAGTACGTGACACCCTCTAGCCAGCAGGCCCGCGCCTTGTCACAACACGCGCGCCCGATACATCCGAACAAAGGCATCGACATGACCGCCTCGCCGCTGATCATGATGGTCGACCCTGCCCATTACGAGGTCTCCTACCAGATCAATCCGTGGATGGAGCCCGGCACCTGGGCCGCGGATTCGCAGGCCAATGGCGAACGCGCCCGCGCCTCGTTCGCCGCCCTGCGTTCCGCCCTCACCGGGGCGGGGGCGCGGGTGACGACGGTGGCCGGCATTGCCGGACTGCCGGACATGGTGTTTCCGGCCAATGCGGCGGTGGTGCTGGATCGGCGCGTGCTGGTGGCGCGTTTCGCCTGGCCGCAGCGCCAGGGCGAGACCGACGCCTTCGTCGAGACCTTCGCCGCGCTGGCACGGCACAACATCATCGAGGAGGTCGCCACCTTCCCCGAGGATTCGGTGCACGAAGGCGCGGGCGATGCGATCTGGGACCAGCGGCGGCGGTTCTTCTGGGCCGGGCACGGCCAGCGCACCAACCTCGCCGGCGTGCATGCGGTGGAGGATTTCTTCCGGCAGAAGACGGTGCGCCTCGAACTCGCCACCCCCGACTACTACCATCTCGATACGTGCTTCTGCCCGCTCTCGGGCGGACATGTGCTGTATTATCCCAAGGCGTTCACCGAGGAGGGCCTGCGCACCATCGAGGCGCATGTCGCTCCCGAGCAGCGGATCGTGGCGAGCGACGAGGATGCGGCGGCGCTGTGCGTCAACGCGGTCAATCTCGGCCGCACGGTGGTGATGGCCAAGGCGCCCCCTGCCCTGCGCGCCCGGCTGGAGGCCGCGGGCTATGAGGTGCGCGAGGTCGATCTGGGACCGTTCATCCTGTCGGGCGGGGCGGCCTACTGCATGACGCTGCGGCTGGACCGCAGCAGCGATCCGGCGTGAGCGATCGCGCGGCAGCCGCCATCGCGCTCGAGAAGCGGTTCGGGGCGAACAACTACAAGCCGCTCGACATCGTCATCGAGCGCGGCGAGGGCGTGTGGGTCTGGGATGTCGAGGGGCGGCGCTATCTCGACTGCCTGGCCGCCTATTCCGCGGTCAACCAGGGGCATTGCCACCCGCGCATCGTCGCGGCGCTGAGCGAACAGGCGGCGCGGCTGTCGCTGACCTCGCGGGCGTTCCGCAACGACCAGCTCGGCGCGTTCTACGAGGAGCTGATCGCGGTGCTGCGCCCGGCGATGCCGAAGGCGGAGCGCGTGCTGCCGATGAATTCCGGCGCCGAGGCGGTGGAAAGCGCGCTCAAGCTGGCCCGCAAATGGGGCTACGAGCGGCATGGCATCCCGGCCGGGCAGGCGGAGATCGTGGTGTGCGCGGAGAATTTCCACGGGCGCACCATCGCCATCGTCGGCTTTTCCACCGATCCCGGCTCGAACGGCAATTTCGGCCCCTTCCCGGCCGGGTTCCGCACCGTGCCGTATGGCGACGCCTCCGCGATGGCGGCGGCGATCGGGCCGAACACCGCCGCGGTGCTGGTCGAGCCGATCCAGGGCGAGGCCGGCGTCATCATCCCGCCGCCGGGCTGGCTCGCGGAAATCCGGCGACTGTGCGACGCAGCCGGCTGCCTGCTGATCCTCGACGAGATCCAGACCGGGCTGGGCCGCACCGGGCGCTGGCTGGCGGCCGAACACGAGGGGGTGGGCGCGGACCTCACCCTGCTGGGCAAGGCGCTGGGCGGGGGGCTGTATCCGGTCTCGGCGGTGGTCGGGCGGGCGGATGTGATCGAAGTGCTGACCCCGGGCACGCATGGCTCGACCTTCGGCGGCAATCCGCTGGCCTGCGCGGTGGCGCGCGCCTCGCTGGCGGTGCTGCGCGACGAGCAGATGATCGGCCGCGCGGACGCGCAGGGACGCCGGGTGATGGCAGCACTCGAGGCGGCCGCCCTGCCAGGCGTGGTGGCGATCCGCGGGCGGGGGCTGATGATCGCGCTCGATCTCGATGCGCGCGCGGGCGGCGCGCGACGTTACTGCGAGGCGCTCGCCGCGGCCGGGCTGCTGTGCAAGGAGACGCACGACCACACCATCCGCCTCGCCCCGCCACTGGTGCTCAGTGACGAGGAGGCGGACGCGATAGTCGCGACACTGGCACGGGTGTTCGCCGAATTGGCCTGAGTGACCGGGCGCGTTACACAACGACATGCATGTCGCGACGCCCGTTCTGCTTCTCCTGCTGGTCATCGCCGTGGCCGGGCCGCTGTCGCGGCTGGTGCGGCTGCCGCTGCCGCTGCTGCTGATCGCCGCCGGGGCGGCGCTGGCGGTGGCCGGGGTGCATGTGCGCTTCGAGCCGGACCTGTTCCTGCTGCTGTTCATTCCGCCGCTGCTGTTCTCGGACGCGTTCCTGATGCCGCTGCGCGAGTTCCGGCAGGTGCAGGGGGTGGTGATCGCGATGGCTGTCGGCCTGGTGCTGTTCAGCACGCTGGGCGGCGGCTGGCTGCTGCATGCGATCGTGCCGGAACTGCCGCTGGTGGTGGGCTTCACGCTGGCGGCGATCCTGTCGCCGACCGATGCGGTCTCGGTGGGCAGCATGATCGACGAGACGCAGGTCCCGAGCCGGTTCATGCGCATCCTGCAGGGCGAGGCGCTGCTCAACGACGCCTCGGGGCTGGTCTGCTTCAAGTTCGCCGCGGCGGCGGCGATGACCGGCAGCTTCTCGCTCGCCTCGGCCTCGGCAAACTTCGCGCTGGTCGCGTTGGGCGGGCTGGCGGTGGGGGTGGTGCTGACGATGGGGTTCAACCTGGTCAACAGCCAGCTCCAGCGGATCGGCTTCGACGACCCGGCGACGCAGTGCACGCTGGTGGTGCTGCTGCCGTTCGCGGCCTATCTCGGCGCCGAGCATCTGGGGGTCTCGGGCATCCTGGCCGCGGTCAGTGCCGGACTCTATGCCAACCAGAGCCGCATCTTCGGTCGCGCGCAGACGCTGACCCGGCTGCGCGCGACCTCGGTCTGGGCAATGGTGACGTTCGTCTTCAACGGCATGGTGTTCCTGCTGCTGGGGCTGCAACTGCCGGAAATCACCGCGACGGGCATCGCGCTGGCGCGGGCGGTGCATGTGCCGCTGTGGCGGCTGGGGCTGCTGGCGACCATGCTCACCGTGGGCCTGCTGGTGCTGAGGCTGCTGTGGATCTGGCTGGCGCTGGGGGTGCGTTGGGGCGTGGCACGGCTGCGCGGCCGCACCGCGATCGTGCCGACCTTCACCGGCACGCTGGGGCTGGCGTTGGCCGGCGTGCGCGGCGCGGTGACACTCGCCGGCGTGCTGTCGCTGCCGGAAGCGGGCGCGGAAGGGGCGGGATTTCCGCATCGCGACCTGCTGGTGACGCTGGCGGCCGGGGTGATCGTGGTGTCGCTGCTGGGGGCGGCCCTGCTGCTGCCGCTGGTCACACGACGGCTGCGGGAACGGCCGGATGTGGCGCGACGGCCGCATGACGACGAGGTCGAGGCGGCGCGCGTCGCGATGGCGCATGCCGCGCTGGACAGCGTGCAGGCGGACCACGCGCCCGAGCCCGACCCGGATGCGCAGGCCCGGGCGGAGGTGCGCGGCGGGCTGGTGGCCGAGTTCCAGCGCCGGCTGCGCCTGCTGGGCGACAGCGGCGAGGAGGACACCACGCGCGGCGAGCATGACGGGCGTGGCTGGCGGCGCGACGCGCTGATCCGCCAGCGCCTCGAAAGCTCGATGCGGCTGCGCGCGCTGCGGGCGGAGCGCACGCGGCTGGGCGAACTGCGCCAGCGCCGCCAGATCAGCGACACCACCGAGCGCGAGCTGCTGCGCGACATCGATTACGAGGAGACGGTGCTGGCCAACCAGGCGCAGGCGCTGCCGCGGCAGGTGGACGAGGCGAGCGCGGGCTGAGGGCGCGGGACCGACCAACCGGCCCGGCGGGACCTCGCCCTACAGCAGGGTGGTGGAGCGGCCGGCGAGGGTGCGGGTCAGCAGGCGGGTGACGGTCCCGGCGACGTGGCGCAGCCCGGGGCGGCGGCGGGGCGGTGGCGGGCTGAACAGGGATGGCAGGCGCGCCAGCAGGGCGGGCGCATGGCGGGCGTCGCAGCACAGATAGGTGGGCGGCGCACCGGCGGGCGCACCGGGCTGCGGCGTGGCGATGTGGACCGGGACGAGGCCGATATCGCTGTAGGTGCGCAGCAATGCGCCGCCGGCGGCGCGCCAGATGGCGAGTTCGCGGCCTTCCTGGGTGGCGAGGTCGCGCAGGCGCCAGATGGCGGCGACCCGGTCGGCGGGGGTGCCGACCGGGTCGCCCAGGCCGACCAGCAGGCGGTCGACGCGACGGAAGGGATAGGCGGCGCGGCCATTGTCGCTCGGCACCAGACCATGCGCGTAGTCGACGCAGGCGGGGCTGGGGACGGCGGAGGTGCCCTCGTTGAGGGCGAGATAGCGCTGGCGGGCGGTATGGCCCCAGGGCAGCGGATGCACGCGACCGGGCAGGATCAGGCGCAGCCCGGCACCGATGCTGCACAGCACGGCGAGGGCGACGCCGATGCGGATGCCGCCGGGCACACCCTCGGGGGCGAAGATCACCGCCCACCAGCTCGTCGCACCCATCGCCTCGAGGCGATGGTTCATCGAGACGAAGGCGACCACGCTGGCGACCAGCAGCAGCACCGGCAGGGCGGTGGCGGGGTGCAGCGGCTCGGACAGCAGGCGCGCCTGCCGGTAGTAGGAGCGGCGGAAGGGGGCGATGATGGCGGCGGCGGCGGCCAGGATCAGCGGCACGACCGGCGAGTAGCCTTGCGCAACGGTGATCGCGGCCGCTGCGGCCAGCGTGCCGATGGTGATGCTCCAGGCCAGCGAGACGCGGCGCTTGAGACCCACGGCGAGCACCAGCAGGGCGACCCCGATCAGCGAGGGGACGTAGCCGAAGGCGGCGGCGGCGAGGGTGGCGACATCCATCGAGTACCAGGGGATGTCGGGACGCACCAGGCCGGGGGTGTCGTCGAGGACGGTGAGGGCCAGCAGCATCGCGCCCGACAGTCCGACCGCGCCGACGGCGGTGCTGGCGGCGAATTCGGCATCGGCCTCGCGGATCAGGGCGAGGCGCTCGCCGGGGCGCAGGCCGGCGGGCAGGCGGTCGATCAGGCCGCCGCCGCGCAGCAGGATCTCGTGGGCGGCGAACATCCCGCCGGCGAGGAACAGCGGGATGATGTAGTAGAACAGGCGGAAGATGACGATCGCCGACAGGATGGCAGGGGTCGGGAACCACGGCGACAGGCCGACCAGCATCGCGCCGTCGAACACGCCGAGGCCGCCGGGGATGTTGGCGGCGAGCCCGGCCGTGTAGGCGGCGAGATAGATGGCGAGGAAGGTCAGGTAGCCGAAGGGCGCGGCACCGGGCAGGGTCTCGGACGGCAGGGCGGCGTAGGCGATGGCGGCGGTCGCCCCCAGTTCGGCGGTGGCCAGCACGATCTGGCGCAGGGCGGTGGCGGGGCCCGGCAGGTCGATGCGGTGGCCGAACAGGGTGACGTGACGGATGCGGGTCGACAGCGTGGCGTAGGCGGCGACGGCCAGCCACATGCCGGCACCGATCGCCCACAGCAGCGGACGCGGCGCGTGCAGCAGATGCGCGACCGCGCCGGGGGCGGCCAGCAGCACGACGCCGCCGAGCACAAGCGCGCCGAGGATGAAGGTGAGCGAGCAGAACGCCACCACGCGGGCGATCTCGGCCGCGCCCAGGCCCCAGTTGGCATAGAGACGGTAGCGCACCGCCGCCCCCGATACCGCCGCGAAGCCGAGATTGTGCGACAGCACGTAGGAGACGAAGGAGGCGAAGGCGGTGCGCAGGTAGGCGATGCGGTGACCGGCATAGATGGTCGCCAGCCGGTCGTAGAAGCTCAGCGTGCCGTAGGAGACCAGCGTCCACAGCGCGGCCATCAGCACCGCGTGGTGCGGGGTGGCGGAGAGTGCTGCGCGGATGTCGGCGAGGTGGATGGCGCGCATCTCGCGGTGCACGACCCAGACCGCGCCCCCGAGCAGCATCAGGCCGAGCAGATGCGGCAGGTGACCGCGCAGGCGCTGCATCGCGGAGGGCCCGGGGGCCGCGCACCGGCTGCTGTGGGGGGCCGGGTCCGGCGCGAGGTCGGAGGCGGGCGGGTGGACGCTCATCGGCCGGCCGGCTCAGGCCGCCTGCTCGGCAGGGGTGGCGAGCTTCGCCTCGATCAGGGCGATGGTCTCGGGCACGCCGTACATGGCGATGAAGATGCCGAAGCGCGGGCCTTCGGTCTGGCCGAGCAGCACCTCGTAGAGGCAGCCGAACCAGTCGCGGAGCGAGGGGTAGTCGTGGCGCTTGCCGACCTCGAAGACGAGGTTCTGCAGGGCATCGGCATCCAGGGCGGGCTGGGTCAGGGCGCCGGAGCTGGCGGCGCGCAGCGTGTCGGCGAGGTCGGTGAGGGCGGCGCGGTCGCGGGCGTCGGGAATGCGGAAGGATTTCTTCGGGGCGACGAAGTCGCGGTAATAGACGATGGCGTGATCAACGAGGCGGGCGAGCAGCGGGCTGCTCTGGGGGGTTACATCAGGTGCGTAGCGGCGCAGGAAGCCCCACAGCACCTCGGACTTGTCGGTGTTGGCGACGGAGGCGAGGTTGAGCAGCATGCCGAAGCTGACCGGCAGGTCGGTGCTGGCCGGTACCTCGCCGCCATGGATGAACCAGGTCGGGTTGTCGGAGAGCGCGGCCGCATCGCCGCTGGCCTGGGCGGCGCGGGCCTTGCCGGCAAAGGCCAGGTAGTCGTCCACCGCGCGCGGGATGACGTCGAAGAACAGCCGCTTGGCGCGCTGCGGGGCGGCGAACATGTAGGTGGCGAGGCTTTCGGGCGGCGCGTAGGTCAGCCATTCCTCGATCGACAGGCCGTTGCCCTTGGTCTTGGAGATCTTGCGGCCCTGGTCGTCGAGGAACAGCTCGTAGGTAAGGTTGACCGGCGGCTCGGCGCCCAGCGTGCGGCAGATGCGCGAGGACAGTTTCACGCTGTCGATCAGGTCCTTGCCGGACATCTCGTAATCGACGCCGAGGGCGAACCAGCGCATCGCCCAGTCGGCCTTCCACTGCAGCTTGGCAGCGCCCCCGGTGACTTGGGTGACGAACACCACGCCTTCGGGGTCGGTCCAGGTGACGGTGCCGGCGGCGGTGTCGATGGCGTCGATGCGGACCTGCATCACCTGGCCGGTGAGCGGGTGGATCGGCAGGATCGGCGAGTAGGTCGCGCGGCGCTCCTCGCCCAGGGTGGGGGCGATGATGGCGACGATCTCGTCGTGGCGCTCGAGCACGCGCAGCAGGGCGGCGTCGAAGCGGCCGGAGCGGTAGTATTCGGTGGCGGAGGCGAATTCGTAGTCGAAGCCGAACCCGTCGAGGAAGGCGCGCAGGCGGGCGTTGTTGTGGGCGCCGAAGCTGGCATGGGTGCCGAACGGGTCGGGCACCTCGGTGAGCGGCTTGCCAAGATGCTCGGCCAGCATCGCCTGGTTGGGCACGTTGCCGGGCACCTTGCGCAGCCCGTCCATGTCGTCGCTGAAGGCCAGCAGGCGGGTCGGGCGGCCGGTGAGCGTGGTGAAGGCCTGGCGCACCCAGCAGGTGCGCGCGACCTCGCCGAAGGTGCCGATATGCGGCAGGCCGGACGGGCCGTAGCCGGTCTCGAACAGCGGCACGTGGTCGGCCGGTTTGCCGGCGGCCTCGAGGTGACGGATGAGTTTTTCCGCCTCCTGGAAGGGCCAGGAGCGGGCGCGCGGGGCGGTGCTGGTGTCGGACATGGTCTGCGGAAGCTAGGTATCGGGGCGGCGCGGGTCAATCTGAACCGTCATCGGCGGCTCGCCGATCCGCTGGCCTCCGCCGCGCGGGCGGGCCATCATGCGGGCGAATGACCCCGCCTTCCCCTCCCGACGTGGTCGCCACGACGACAGAGCCCTGCCTGGTGGCGGGGTGGCGGCGGGCCAGCCTGCTGAGCGGGGATGGCGAGGTGCTCGACCTCGCCGCCGGGGCGGTGGAGGCGGCGCTGGCCGGGGAGAAGCCGCCGCTGCTGGTGCACGGGCCGGCGAGCTGGAGGCGGCTCGGGCTGCCGCCGCGACCGGCCTATGACCTGCTGGAGCTGTTCGCCTTTGCCTGCCCGGCGGTGGCCGCGGCGCCGACGCCGCGGGGGCTGGCGCTGGCGCTGGATCTCGCGCCGCCGCGCGATCGCGAGAGCGCGGCGATGATGCTGCACGACATCGCGGCCCGGCTGCTCGACCGGGTGCGCGACCTGGCCGCCACGCCCAACGCGCCGGAGATCACCGCCATCGCCCAGCGCATGGCGCAGGCCGGCTGGGGCTGGGGGGCGGCGGTGCTGGCAGCACTGCGCGAGGGCGGGGCTGCGATTCCGGGCCGGATGGACCCGGCCGACGCGCTGCGGATCTGGCGGCGGCTGCCGAAATGGGAGGAGACCGCGCCGCGATCGCCGCCCGCGACCCATCCGGTCGGCCCGGCCGAGGCGCGCACGCGGCTGGCGGGGCTGCTGGGTGCTGCGGCCGAAAGCCGGGCCGGACAGTCGGACTATGCCCATGCGGCGGCGGCGGCGTTCGCGCCGCGGGCGGTGCGTGGCGACCCGGTGGTGCTGCTGGCGGAGGCCGGTACCGGCACCGGCAAGACGCTGGGCTATCTCGCCCCCGCCTCGCTGTGGGCGGAGCGCAACCAGGGCACGGTGTGGATCAGCACCTATACACGGCACCTGCAGCGCCAGATCGAGGCGGAGAGCCGACGTGTCTATGCCGATCACGCACGGGCGGCGCGGGCGCGGGTGGTGCTGCGCAAGGGGCGCGAGAACTATCTGTGCCTGCTCAACATGGAGGATGCGGTCAATGCGGCGGCGAACGCGCCCGCATCGACGGCGGCGATCGGGCTCGGGCTGATCGCGCGCTGGGCGCGGGCGAGTGCCGATGGCGACATCCTCGGCGGCGACCTGCCTGGCTGGTTCGTCGAGCTGTTCGGGCGGGGCTACACCGCCGGGCTCGCCGACCGGCGCGGCGAATGCATCCATGGGGCGTGTCCGCATTACCAGACCTGTTTCGTCGAGCATTCGATCCGCCGCGCCCGGCATGCGGACCTGGTGGTGGCCAACCATGCGCTGGTGATGGTGCAGGCGGCGATGCACGGGCGGTTCGGCACCGCGGGCGACGAGGACGCGCTGCCGACGCGCTATGTGTTCGACGAGGGGCACCATCTGTTCGATGCCGCCGACAGCGCCTTTGCGGTGACGTTCTCGGGGGCGGAGGCGGCGGAGCTGCGGCGCTGGCTGCTGGGCGCGGAAGGGGCGCGGTCGCGGGCGCGCGGCCTGCGCCGGCGGCTCGACGAGCTGGTCGCCGGGCATGAGGGGCTGGAAGGCCCGCTCGACGCCGCCCTGCAGGCCGCGCGTGCCCTGCCCGCCCCCGGCTGGGCGCTGCGGCTGAGCCCGGCGCGCGCGACGGTGGATGGCGACGAGGATGCCCCGGCCGACGAGCCGGTGCTCGACAATCCATCGGAGGCGCTGCTGCATCGGCTGCGCGTGCAGGTGCTGGCGCGCATCCGGGGCGCGGGAGCGTCATCGCGCGAGCCGGGACGGCAGGCGGAATGCGACATCCATCCGGTGCCCGACGAGGTCGCGGCGATGGCCGCGCGGCTGGAACGCGCGCTCGACCGCATCGCGGCACCGCTCAACACGCTGGTCGAGCGGCTGCTGGCGCGGCTGGAGGACGAGGGCGAGGATCTCGATACGCCGACCCGGCTGCGCATCGAGGCCGCGGCGCGCACCCTGCTGCGCCGCGCGATCGGGCCGCTGGAGGCCTGGAGCGGCATGCTGCGCGATCTCGGCGATCCGCCGCCGGAGCCGGGGATGATGCCGGTGCATGTGCTGTTCCTGCGGCTGGAGGCGCGCGAGGGGCAGACGCTGGAGACCGGCGAGGTCGGGCTGCACCGGCATTGGCTGGACCCGACGGTGCCGTTCGCGGCCACGCTGGCCGCGCCCGCGCATGGGCTGCTGGTGACCTCGGCGACGCTGCGCGACGAGACCGGACCGGCGGAGGACGTCACGCGCGCGGATGCGCCCAGGCTGGATGCGGCGGAGGAGGGCTGGCGGGCGGCGGAGGCGCATGTGGGCGCGAACCACCTCCCCTCGCCCGCCCTGCGCGCCTCGGTGGCGAGCCCCTTCGACTATGCGCGCCAGACGCGGACCTTCGTGGTCACCGATGTCGCGCATGGCGAGACCGGCGCGCTGGCCGGCGCGTTCCGCACCCTGTTCACCGCTTCGGGCGGCGGGGGCCTGGGGCTGTTCACCGCGATCTCGCGGCTGCGCGCGGTGCATGCGCGGCTCGCGCCGGCGCTGGAGGCGGAGGGGATCGGGCTGTATGCCCAGCATGTCGATGCGATGGACAATGCCACCCTGGTCGACATCTTCCGCACCGAGACCGATTCGTGCCTGCTGGGGACGGATGCGATGCGCGACGGGGTGGACGTGCCGGGGCGCGCGCTGCGGCTGGTGGTGTTCGAGCGGGTGCCGTGGCCGCGGCCCGACATCCTGCATCGCGAGCGGCGCATCCATCTGGCCGGCGAGGGTGCGGCGTATGACGACCGCATCGCGCGGCTGCGGCTGCGGCAGGCGTTCGGGCGGCTGATCCGCTCGGCGGGCGATCGCGGGGTGTTCGTGCTGCTCGACCGGCGCATGCCGAGCCGGCTGCTCGGCGCGTTTCCGCGCGGAGTGGCGGTGGAGCGGGTGGGCCTCGCACAGGCGGCGGCGGCGATCAGGGATTTCCTGCCGCCGGCTTGACGGCGCCGCAGCGTCGTTTATCTGAATGATCGTTCCTGAAATCAGAGAGGCCATCCAGATGGCATCCACCGACACGCTGTTCCGCCCCTTCAGCCTCGGCAGCCTGAGCCTGCCCAACCGGATCGTGATGGCGCCGATGACGCGCACCTTTTCGCCGGAGGGCGTGCCGGGCGAGAACGTCGCCGAATATTATGCCCGACGCGCCGGATCGGTCGGGCTGATCATCTCCGAAGGCACGGTGATCGACCGGCCGAACGCGCGCAACGATCCCAAGATCCCGTTCTTCCACGGCGAGGCGCCGCTGGGCGGGTGGAAGCGGGTGATCGACGCGGTGCATGCCGAGGGCGGCCACATGGCGCCGCAGATCTGGCACACGGGGGCGATGAAATACGGCAATTTCGAGCCGGGCACGCCGGTCGAGAGCCCGTCGGGGCTGATCGGGCCGGGCAAGCCGCGTGGCGAGGCGATGAGCGAGGCGGCGATCGCCGACACGATCGCGGCGTTCGGTCGCGCGGCCGGCGACGCCAAGGCGCTCGGCTTCGACACCGTCGAACTGCATGGCGCGCATGGCTATCTGATCGACGAGTTCTTCTGGGCGGGCAGCAATGTCCGCACCGACCGCTGGGGGGGTGCGACGATCGCCGAGCGGTCGCGCTTCGCGGTGGAAGCGATCCGTGCGGTGCGTGCGGCGGTGGGGCCCGAGATGCCGGTGATCATCCGGCTCAGCCAGTGGAAGCAGCAGGATTATGCCGCCCGGCTGGCGACCAGCCCGGCGGAGATGGAAGCCTGGCTGACGCCGCTGGTGGAGGCGGGGGCGAACGTCCTGCACTGCTCGCAGCGGCGGTTCTGGGAGCCGGAATTTCCCGAGATCGACGGCGGGAACGGGCTGAACTTCGCCGGCTGGGCGAAGAAGCTGACCGGGGCGGCGACGATCTCGGTCGGTTCGGTGGGGCTGTCGGGGGAGTTCATGGCCTCCTTCCGCGGCGAGAGCTCGGAGCCGGCCAGCCTCGATGCGCTGCTCGAGCGGATGGAGCGCGACGAGTTCGACCTGATCGCGGTGGGACGCGCGCTGATCACCGACCCGCACTGGGTCGACAAGGTCCGCGACGGTCGCACCGACGAGCTCAGGCCCTTCAGCCCGGCCGCACTGGCCGAGCTGGTCTGAGGACCGGGGACGGGGCGCGCGACGACGCCCCGTCCGTTCAGACGGATTTGAGGTTGGAGGCGGCCGCCTTGCCGCGCTCGGTGACGATCTCGTAGGCGATCTTCTGGCCCTCGTTGAGGCCGCGCAGGCCGGCCGCCTGCACGGCGGTGATGTGGACGAACACGTCCTTGCCGCCATCATCGGGCATGATGAAGCCGAAGCCCTTGGTGGTGTTGAACCATTTGACGGTTCCAGTCGCCATAGCCGCAATCCTTATCCAGCCGCGGCGGTATTTTCGCCGGACCCATCGTTACTCAAGCGGAACCGTCAGCACGGAACCCACCGCTCGTTGCAATGTGGCATCGGGAAGCGCCGGCTTGTCAATTGTCTCTTGCGCGGCCGGCCCGACACACATGGTATGTATGGCATGACCCTGACCCATGGCCTGCTGGCCGCCATGATCGTCATCGCGCTGCTGGCGCATCTGCTGGTGCGCTGGCAGACCGGCGACGAGGCGCGCGCGATGCTCACCGCGCTGGTCATCGTCGCCCTCGGGCTGAGCGGTGTGCTGGCGCAGATGTGGTGGCGCGGCGTGATCCTGTAGGGACAGGGACAGGACCCGACCAAGGGCCGATGGAGATCGTCGATGGATCTGCTCCTGCGTGACCGTGCGGCTTTGGTGATGGGTGGCAGCAGCGGCCTGGGCCTGGGCATCGCAACGGCGCTCGCCGAGGCGGGTGCGCGCGTGTGTCTGCTGGCGCGCGATGCCGGGCGGCTGGCGGCGGCGGCCGAACGGCTGCGGCAGGCGAGCGGCGCCGGGGTCGGCACGCTCGCCGTCGATCTCGCCGAGCCGGAGGCGGTCGGCGCCGCGATCGGCGACATCGTCGAACGGATCGGCACGCCGGACATCCTGATCGGCAACGGCGGCGGCCCGCCGCCGGGCGTCGCCACCCGGTTCGACCCGGCGCTGTGGCAGGCACAGGCGGCGAAGATGCTGCTGCCGACGATGACGCTGACCGACGCCTTCCTGCCGGCGATGCGCGAGCGCCGCTTCGGCCGCATCATCATGGTCTCGTCGACCAGCGTGGTGGAGCCGATCCCCGGGCTGGTGCTGTCGAACGCATTGCGCGCCGCGCTGGCCAACTGGGGCCGCACGCTGGCGCGCGAGGTGGCGCGCGACGGGGTGACGGTCAACACGCTGATGCCGGGGCGGTTCGACACGGCGCGCGCCAGGGCGCTGACCGAGGCGCGGGCGAAGGACGGGCTGAGCGTCGAGGATGTCCGCCGCCGTGACATCGAGACCATCCCCGCCGGGCGTTTCGGCACGCCGGAGGAATTCGGCGCCGTCGCCGCCTTTCTCGCCAGCCCGCGCGCTGCCTATGTCACCGGCACGCTGATCCCGGTCGATGGCGGTCTGCTGGGCTGACCCCGGCGGGTGAGCGGCGCGGGGGCCACGATTGACATCGTTTCGGCAGTGGCGTCCATACCGCGCATGGGACCGATCGCCACGATCGCGAGACGGCCCGGCTGGCGACGCCGGGGGATCGTGCTGCTGGTGCTGCAGGGCCTGATCGGCCTGCTGACGCTGGAAGCGGCCGCACGCCCCGGGGAGATGCCGCGCAGCACGCTCGAACGGCTGGTCGGCGACATCGCCGGGCAGGCGATCCCCGCCGAGATGACGATGACCGGCATGGCGGCCGATGCCGACGACATGGCGGGCGTGGCGGAATGCTGCCCGCCGCAGGCGCCCGATCGGGATCAGTCACATCACGGCGATTTCCGCACCTGCTGCGCCCTGTGCGGGCTGCTGCACCTGCCGCCGGGGCTGCTGCCCCTGCTGCCGGCGCTGCCGCTGCCGGTGCGCGGGATGTTCGCGGCCCGGCGGCTGATGGCGCTGCAGGCGCTGATCGTCGCGCGGCGCTCGACCCTGCCGCCCGCGCGCGCGCCACCCCTGACGGTCTGATTCCGAACCCTCCGTTCCAGACCTTCAAGGATATCGTCTCATGTCGATCCAACCGCCCGCGCGCGGTCGGGCGCGCATGGCCGGCCGCCTGCCGGTTGTGCTGCTGCTCGGCACGACCGCGCCGTGCCGCCCTGCCCTCGCCGCCGATGCGCCCACCGCCGTCATCGAACAGTCGATTACCGTGCTCGGCGTCTCGACGCTGCCGGCGCACGATGCGGACACCACCGCGCTGTTCACCGGCACGCCGGGATTTTCGGCCTACAGCGCAGGCGGCGTGTCGGCGCTGCCGGTGCTCGACGGCATGGCCGACGACCGCATCAATACCCTCATCGACGGCGTGCGGATGGAGTCCGCCTGTCCGAACCACATGAATCCGGCGATGTCGTATATCGATCCGGACATGGTGCAGACGGCGCGTGCGATCGCCGGCATCACGCCGGTCAGTCTCGGCGGCGACAGTACCGGTGGCACGATCGAGATCCGCCGCCGGCCACCGCGCTATGCCGAGCCGGGCCATGTCCTCGTGACCGGCCGCCTGGCTGCGAACTACGGCAGCAATGCCGACGGGCGCGGGGTGTCGGGCGAGGTCACGGTCGCCGACGACCATCTCTCGCTGCGCTGGAGCGGCGCCTACCGGCAGGCGGACGATTATCGCGCGGGCGGTGATGGCGGGATCGTGCGTTCGACCAGCTTCCTCGCCTTTAATCACGCGGCAACACTCGGCCTGCAGGGACGCAACGATCAGTTCGAGCTGACCTTCGGCCAGCAGGACATTCCCTACGAGGCCTTTGCCAACCAGTACATGGATATGACCAACAACCGTTCGAGCTTCCTCAACGGTCGCTGGACGCACCGCTTCGATCGCGGGTTCCTCGACGGCGCCAGCCTCGAACTCGGCGGCCACTGGCAGCGCGTGGATCATGTGATGAACATGCTCGACGACAAGGGCGGGCATTCCGCGACCACCGGCATGCCGATGAATACCGCCGCGCGCCAGGCGGGGTATGCGCTGGATCTGACCATCCCGCGCGGCATCCACACGGTGAAGCTCGGCACCAGCTTCGACCATGACGGGCTGAACGACTGGTGGCCGCCGCTGCCGGGCAGCATGATGATGGGGCCCGGCACCTGGCACAACGTCAATGACGCACACCGCGACCATGAGGCGCAGTACCTGCAATGGGACGCGCAGTGGAACCGGAGGCTGTCGACGGAGCTGGGCTGGCGCAACGACATCGTCATGATGAACACCGGACCGGTCGCGCCCTATTCCCGCATGGCGATGTCGATGGGCACGATGCCGATGGACGCGATGCCGATGGACGCGATGGCGATGCCGTCGGACGACGCGATGGCGGCCGATGCGTTCAATGCGGCGCACCGGGGGCGCACGGACGTCAATTTCGACGTGACGGCCACGGCGAAATACCTGATTACCGATGCGCTCGACATCGAGGGCGGGTATGCGCGCAAGACGCGGTCGCCGAATCTCTACGAGCGCTATGCCTGGGGCGTGGATGCGATGGCGGCCGAGATGATCGGCTGGTTCGGCGACGGCAACGGCTATGTCGGCAACCTGAACCTCAGGCCGGAGACCGCCAACATCGCCAGCTTCACCCTGCTCTGGCACGATCCGGCCCAGGGCGATGCGGATGCGCAGCGATGGCGGCTCAGCGTGCGCCCCTTCACCAACTACACGCAGGGCTACATCAACGTCGTGTCGCTGGGCGCGCTGGGCGCAGGCGCGTCGCTGCTGCAGTTCGCCAATCATGACGCGGAGAGTTTCGGCGTCGATGTCGGAGGTCATGCGCGACTGTGGGCGGATCGCCGCTTCGGCCGCGGCACGCTCGACACCACGCTCAGCTGGGTGCGCGGCACCGACCTGACCACCGGCACGTCTCTGTATCACCAGATGCCGCTCAACGGCGTCACCACGCTGTCGGAACGGCTCGGCGCGTTCGCGGGCCGCATCTCGCTGAGCTGGGCGGCGGCGAAGACGCTGGTCGATGCGCTGCGCGACGAGCCGGCGACGCCCGGCTATGCGCTGCTGGGGTTCGGGGCGAGCTGGCGCTGGCGGGGGACGACGCTGGATGTCGGCGTCGACAACGCGCTCGACCACACATACGTCCTGCCGCTGGGCGGCCGCATGCTCGATGCCGGCGAGGGACGGCGCGCGCTGCTCGCGCCCGGCCGCTCGGTCAATGTCTCGCTCGCCACCACCTTCTGAACCTTCCTGATCCGCCATGGGCAGATCTGCCCATGCGCGGCGAGAGCCGAACCCATGTCCAGAATCCTGCCTGTCATGACCTGCGTCATCGCCTGGGCGCCTGCCCACGCCATCGCGCAGGCTGCGCGCACGACGCCCCCGCCGTCGCCGACCGAGGAGATCGTCGTGACCGCGACGCGCGCGCCCGATCCGATCGGCGATGTGCCGGCCTCGGTCAGCGTGATCAGCGCGGCACAGATCGCCGACACGCCGGCGCGCGGCATCGACGACATCCTGCGGCGCGTCCCGTCGGTGGACCTGCCGATCGCATCGACCGACGAGCAGCATCCGACCGACACCATCGTGTCGATGCGCGGACTGTCCGGCATCCGCGCGCTGGTGCTGCTCGACGGCGTTCCGCTCAATGACCCGTTCTTCGGCTATGTGCAGTGGAGCGAGGTGCCGCTCGACACCATCGAGCGCGTCGAGGTGGTGCGCGGCGGCGGTGCCACGCTGTGGGGCAACTATGCGATGGGCGGTGTGATCAACATTCTCACCCGGCCGATCGACAGGACGGAGCTGGTGATGGCATCGTCCGGCGGCAGCCGCGGCACCACACGGACCGATGGTCACGCCGCCGTCGCCGGGCAGTCTTACGGGATCGGGCTCGATGTCGGCCAGAGCCACTCCGACGGCTATGTCGAGCAGATCGTCTCCGCGCGGGGTCCGGTCAGCGTGCCGACATCGTTCACCGCGCATACGGCAGCAGTGTCGGGCGAGGCGCATCTGTCGGAGACGCTCACCGCGCGGGCGCGGGCAGGCTGGTATGACAACGACCAGAATTTCCTCACCCGGCTCAACACCAACACGCAGCGCAACCTGCGCACCACCGGCTCGCTGGGCTGGCGGCCGGATCGACGAAGCCTGCTGGAACTGAACGGCTTCTTCATTGACGAGCGCTTCCTGACCGACAACCCCGGCACGCCGGACGGCGCGGATCCGCTGGCCGAGGAATATGTGCAGAACAGCCACCTCACCCGTGCGCAGGATCGCGGCGCGTCGCTGAGCGCGCGGCGCGAATGGTCGGGATGGCTGCGTGCGCTGTCGGCCGGCATCGACTGGCACACGATCCGCGGCAACGACCGCGCGCGCATCTTCGACGAGACCGGCGCGCTCACGCGCACCGATCTCGGCGCCGGCGCGCAGCGCTTCGTCGGCGGCTTCGCGCAGGCGGATCTGCGTCCGCTGCCGCAGGTGCAGGTGCTCGCCTCGGTCCGCTACCAGGACTTCCTCAGCTATGACGGCACCGACGACACGCCCGGGGGCCTGGGCGCGAACCTGCCGCACAGGCACAGCAACGATGTCGATCCGCGCCTTTCGCTGCGCTGGCGCCTGCCGGCCGGCTTCGCGCTGCGCGGCGCGGTCTATCGGGCCTTCCGCGCACCGACGCTGGACAACCTGTATCGGGCGGCCTCCGTGCCCGGATACATCCTGTATGGCAATTCCGCACTCGCACCCGAGACGCTCAGGGGAGCCGAGGCTGGGTTCGACTACATCCATGACACGGTGCGCCTGCAGGCCACCGCCTATGACAGCGTGATCTCGAACTTCATCACCTATCGCTACCTCGACGCCGACGCGCTGCCGCCGGGCTTCGACATCGGCGCGCGGCTGATCAATGCCGGGCGTGCCCGCGCGCGCGGGGTCGAGGCGGAACTGAGCTTCAGGGCCGCCGACGCGCTGCTGGTCACGCTGGGCTACACCTATGCGGATTCGGTGGTGACGCGGAACGCGGAGGATCCCGCCTCGGTGGGCGTGCAGCAGCCGGGCATTCCGAAGCACCGGGTCAGTGCGGGACTCGACTGGACCGGGCCGCGCGGGGTGGTGCTGTCGCCGCGCCTGCGCTGGCTTGGGGCGACCAGCGGCGATCCCGACGCGATCTATCGCACGCAGCAGCACCTTGTGGTCGATCTCGGCGGGCGCGTGCCGCTCGGACATGGCGTCGAAGGCTTCGCGCAGATCGAGAACCTGTTCGACCGGCGCTATATCGGCACCAATGACGGCTTCACCGCGCCGCTCTATGGGCGACCGTTCACCGCCACGGCGGGAGTGCGGGTGAAACTCGACTGACACCTCGCCTTGAATGTCATGTTATAACGTTCTACTCGTTCGGTTATGTTGGTCGTCGAACAATTCCTGCCGGGCTGCCCGGACGCGGCGTTTTCCATCGCCGGCCCGGATCTCGACGTGCTGTGGTCGACCGCACGGCGGCCCGCCCTGTCGCTGGCCGTCTGGTGTCGAAGGCCACGGCCGGTCGAGCTCGCGGCACTGCTCGACCAGGCACCGTTCTGCGTCGCGGTCGAGGGACATGCGACGACGGTGACGACCCGGCTGGCCGCCGCCCTGCCCGGCCCGGCGCCGGGCGCGCTGATCGAGGACATGCACGGGCTGGCGATGGTGTTCGGGCTGCTCAGCGGCAGCACGCGGTTGCGGCTGCGTCTCGAAGGACTGATCGAGGCAGGCTGCCCGCGCTTTCACACCGATCAGGTCGCGCTGCGCCTGCTGTGCACCTATGCCGGACCGGGCACCGAATGGCTGGCGCTCGGGGGTGGCGGACCGGCGGCGGCGGCGCTGCCGCAGGACGACGCGGAGCTGCCCGCCGGGCTGGTGCCCCACACGCTCGCCCCCTGGGATGTCGCCCTGCTCAAGGGGGAGCGCTGGCCGGGCCTGACCCAGGGCGGCTGCATCCATCGCTCCCCGCGCCAGAGGGGCGGCGACGAGCAACGGATCGTTTTCTGCATCGACGAGATCATGGGAGATCAGGAATGACCATTGCCCGGACATTGCCGGCGCGATTGCCGGTCACCGTGCTTTCCGGCTTTCTGGGCGCGGGCAAGACCACGCTGCTCAACCACATCCTCGCCAACCGCGAGGGGCGTCGGGTGGCGGTCATCGTCAACGACATGAGCGAGGTCAATATCGATGCCGCGCTGGTGGCGCGCGAGGGCGGGCTGTCGCGCACCGAGGAGCGGCTGGTCGAGATGTCGAACGGCTGCATCTGCTGCACGCTGCGCGACGACCTGATGCAGGAGGTGACGAAACTCGCCGCCGAAGGGCGTTTCGATGCGCTGGTGATCGAGAGCACAGGGGTGTCCGAGCCCATGCCGGTCGCCGCAACCTTCGATTTCCGCTCCGAGGAGGGCGTATCCCTGTCGGACATCGCGCGGCTCGATACGATGGTGACCGTGGTGGATGCGGCCGCCTTCCTGCGCGATTACGGCTCGCGCGACAGCCTCGCCGATCGCGGCGAGACGGCGGGGCAGGAGGATGGCCGCATGCTGGTCGATCTGCTGGTCGAGCAGATCGAGTTCGCCGACACCATCGTGCTCAACAAGACCGACCTGGTCTCCGACGCCGAACTCCGCCGCCTCGCCGGCATCATCGCGACCTTCAATCCGGGGGCGGCGATCGTCGCGAGCGCGGAGGGGCGCGTGGCGCTTTCGGAGGTGCTGGACACCGGGCGCTTCGATTTCGAGCGCGCGCAGCAGGCCGCCGGCTGGTCGCAGGCGCTGGCGGGCGGGCACATCCCCGAGAGCGAGGAGTTCGGCATCGCTTCCTTCGTGTGGAAGGCGCGCCGCCCGCTGCATCCCGCGCGGTGGAAACGCCTGCTGGAGAGCGATCTGCCGGGGGTGATCCGGGCGAAGGGCTTCTTCTGGCTCGCCAGCCGGATGGACTGGGCCGGCACCTGGCAGCTCGCCGGTGCGGTCGGCCGGCACGGGCCGGGTGGCCTGTGGTTCGCCGCCGTCGGGCCCGAGCGCTGGCCGGACGATCCACGATGGCGCGCGGGCATCGAGGCCAACTGGATCGAGCCTTACGGCGACCGGCGGCAGGAGATCGTGTTCATCGGCGTGGAGATGGACGAGCGGGCCCTGCGCCGGCGTCTCGATGCCTGCCTGCTGACCGACGCCGAATATCGTGGCGGCCCGGATCGCTGGAAGCGACTGCCGGATCCGTTTGAGCCGTGGCGTCGGGGCGGCGACTGAGGCTGCGGGGCGCTGCCCTGCACCCGCCGGGGCCAACGGCCCCGCCCCCCCGATCCGGAGACAAAAAAGGGCGGCCCGAGGGCCGCCCTTTCGTGACGAGGAGACGCGGACTTAGAAGTCCATGTCGCCCATGCCGCCCATGCCGCCCGGAGCGGCCGCGGGGGCCTTCTTCTCGGGCTTCTCGGCGATCATCGCCTCGGTGGTCACCAGCAGGCCGGCGACCGAGGCCGCGTCCTGCAGGGCCGTGCGCACGACCTTGGTCGGGTCGATGATGCCGGCCTCGACGAGGTCCTTGTACTCGAGCTTCTGGGCGTCGAAGCCGAAGGTGTAGGAGGAGTTCTCCAGCACCTTGCCGGCGATCACCGCACCGTCCTCGCCCGCGTTCTGGGCGATCTGACGCAGCGGCGCCTGGATCGCCTTGCGGACGATCTCGATGCCGAACTTCTGGTCCTCGTTGTCGTGGCTGAGCGCCTGCAGCACCACCGACGCACGGGCAAGGGCGGTGCCGCCACCGGGGACGATGCCTTCCTCGACGGCCGCACGGGTCGCATGCAGCGCGTCGTCGACGCGGTCCTTGCGCTCCTTGACCTCGACCTCGGACGCACCGCCGACGCGGATCACCGCGACACCGCCGGCCAGCTTCGCGAGACGCTCCTGGAGCTTCTCACGATCGTAGTCGGAGGTGGTGTCCTCGATCTGGGCGCGGATCTGAGCGCAGCGACCCTGGATCTCGTCCTTCTCGCCGACACCCTCGACGATCGTGGTGTTCTCCTTCTCGATCAGCACCTTCTTCGCACGGCCGAGCTGCTGGAGCGTGACGCTCTCGAGCTTGATGCCGAGGTCCTCGCTGATCACCTGGCCACCGGTCAGGATCGCGATGTCCTCGAGCATCGCCTTGCGACGGTCACCGAAGCCCGGCGCCTTGACGGCGGCGATCTTGAGGCCACCGCGCAGCTTGTTGACCACCAGGGTGGCCAGCGCCTCGCCATCGACGTCCTCGGCGATGATGAGCAGCGGACGACCCGACTGCACGACCGCCTCGAGCAGCGGCAGCATCGGCTGCAGCGACGAGAGCTTCTTCTCGTGGATGAGGATGTACGGGCTGTCGAGGTCCGCGATCATCTTCTCGGCGTTGGTGATGAAATACGGCGAGATGTAGCCACGGTCGAACTGCATGCCCTCGACGACGTCGAGCTCGGTGTGCAGGCCCTTGGCTTCCTCGACGGTGATCACGCCCTCGTTGCCGACCTTCTGCATGGCCTGGCTGATCATTTCGCCGATCTCGGTCTCGCCGTTGGCGGAGATGGTGCCGACCTGCGCGGTCTCGCCGGGGGTGGTGATCTTGCGGGTGTTCTTCTTGAGCTCATCGACGACGACGGCGACGGCCTTGTCGATGCCGCGCTTGAGGTCCATCGGGTTCACGCCGGCGGCCACCGCCTTCGCACCCTCGCGCACGATCGCCTGGGCGAGCACGGTCGCGGTGGTGGTGCCGTCACCGGCCAGATCGTTGGTCTTCGAGGCCACTTCGCGCACCATCTGGGCGCCCATGTTCTCGAACTTGTCGGCCAGCTCGATCTCCTTGGCCACCGTCACACCGTCCTTGGTGATGCGCGGGGCGCCGAAGCTCTTGTCGATGACCACGTTGCGGCCCTTGGGGCCGAGGGTGACCTTCACTGCGTCGGCGAGGATGTCGACACCGCGCAGCATGCGCTGGCGGGCATCACCGCCGAAACGGACGTCTTTGACTGCCATGTTACCTACTCCTTGGAGCGAATTCGTTCAGAAGCCCTGGAAAAGCGGATCGGCGCGAGAGGCCTTGTCTGGATCTGCGATTCACGCCCGGGCTTCGCCCGGACGACCGCAGATCAGGCCTCGATCACGCCCATCACGTCGCTTTCCTTCATGATCAGCAGCTCCTCGCCGTCGACCTTCACCTCGGTGCCCGACCACTTGCCGAACAGGATGCGGTCGCCCGACTTGAGCTCGAGGGCGACGATCTGGCCCTGCTCGTTGCGCGCGCCGGGGCCGACGGCCACGACCTCGCCCTCGGAGGGCTTTTCCTTGGCGGTGTCGGGGATGATGATGCCGCCCTTGGTCTTTTCCTCGCCATTGAGGCGACGGACGACCACGCGGTCGTGCAGCGGACGAAACTTCGCCATGCGAAGCGCTCCTCTCTGATGGGCCGCGCCCTCATCTGCAAGCGGCACAGCCCGGTTGGTTGCCACCTACAGCCACCGGCGCCGCGCCCGTCTCGCATGACGGGCGGCAAGCCAGCCGCCGGAGGCTGTCTGGCACTCGAAGCGTCCGAGTGCCAAAACGGCATGTAGGCGTCCGTATGGGGTGTGTCAACGGGGCTGCGGGCGGTGTTTTTTCACCGATCCGCGGGCGGTGTCGGGACGGGATTAATCCGTCTCCGAGCCGGGGGCAAATGACGTGTCCGCGTCGACTCGCGCGCCGTCGAGCAGGCGGTCGCGCCCGGCGGTCTCGGCCTGCGCGCGGTCGCGCTCCGCACGGGTGCGGCCGAATTTCGCCCGGTTGGCGTCGGCCTCGGCCGATTCGGCAGCGCGTGCGCGGGCCTTGCGGTGGCGGCGGAGGTTGATGATGTCGGCCATGATGCTCACCGCCTCCGGGCACGCAGACGGGCAAGCGCACGCGGCAGCAGGCCTTCCACGCAGAGCAGGCCGAGCGCGATGAAGGCGACGCCGATCCAGGTGCGGCCGGGCAGATGTTCGCCAAGCAGCAGCCAGCCGAGCAGCAGCGCGCTGAGCGGCGAGAGAAAGGTGACCAGCATGGTGTTGGTCGCGCCCACCCGGGCGATGAGCGAGAAGAAGATGATGTAGGCGAGGGCGGAGCCGAGCAGCGCGATGCCGAGCAGGGCGGCCCAGACCTCCGCGCCCGGCACCGGCAGCGTCCAGGGGTGGTCGATGACCAGCGCGAAGGGGGCGATGACCGCCGCGCCCGCGGTCATCTGCGCGGTGGCGACGATCATCGGCGGGACGCCGCGCAGGCCGCGTCCGACATGGCCGGCGACGGCGTAGCAGACCGTGGCGGCCAGCACCTCGACCTGTCCGAGCAGCCCGTCGCGTCCCAGGCCGGAGAGCGCGTCGACGCCGAGCAGGATCGCCACCCCGAGCAGCCCCGACGCCGCACCCAGCAGCCGCCAGCGCGTCCAGCCGCCGCCGTCACGGAACAGCGGCGCGATCAGCACCGCGTTGATCGGCGTCATCGCGTTGAGCAGGGCGGCGAGCGAGGAGCTGATGTGCTGCTCGGCGGCGGCGAACAGGATGAAGGGCAGCGCGGAGGACAGCAGCCCGACGATGGTCAGCCGGCCCCACGGCAGCGCGCGCGACAGCCGCAGGCCGCGGGCGCGCAGGACGACATTGAGTGCGAGGGCGCCGATGCCGACGCGGCCGAGCGAGATGGTCATCGGCGGCAGGGCGGCGTCGAGGATCTTGTAGAAGAAGAACGATGCGCCCCACAGCAGCGAGAGGAACAGCAGTGCGGCCCAGTCGCGGCCGCTCATGTGCGTCGGAGCTTCACGCACAGCACCTGCCGCCGCCATCGCTACACCTTTTCCACGCTCTCACGACGGGCTTTGAACCAATGGGCCCGCGCATCGTTAGCGGCGTGTATCGACCGGGTGGCCTGTCGCGCAAGGGCGCATCCTCCCGTTCGGCGTCAACTGGGAGGTAGACACATGCTTGGTACGATCCTGCTCGTCATCCTGATCCTGCTCCTGATCGGCGCCCTGCCGAGCTGGGGCTACTCCAGCGGCTGGGGCTATGGCCCGTCGGGCGGGCTGGGGCTGATCGTGATCATCGTGATCATCCTGCTGGTGATGGGTCGAATCTGACCGCATCCCGCAAGGATCTCGACAAGGCCATCCGGTGTATTCCGGATGGCCTTTTTCTTGGCCTGCAACGTCAGCGCGGTCTCGGGGCCGACCCAGTTGTTCAGCCGGGCGATGGCGGCGAAGCCATGGATTTCCTGCGCAGGATCGTTGGCGTTGTGTGACGAACGGTTGGCTCGTGCAGGGAGATGACGATGCGCAGGATGACGCTGTTGATGGCCGCACTGGCGGGGGCCCCCGCGCTCGGTCGGGCGGAGGTTCCGGCCGCGTCCTTCGATGCGGCTGCCGCGAAGGCGCGGATCGATGCCGAGCTGGACAGGGATTATCCGGCGCTGGAGGCGCTCTACAAGGATATCCACCAGCATCCCGAAATCGGCTTTCAGGAAGTCAGGACCGCAGCCCTGCTGGCGGAACGGATGCGCAGGCTGGGGTTCACGGTGACCGAGCATGTCGGGCGGACCGGCATCGTCGCGATCTACAGGAACGGGCCGGGCCCGGTGGTGCTGGTGAGGACCGAGCTGGACGCACTCCCGCTGGAGGAAAAGACCGGGCTCGCCTATGCGAGCCACGCGCAGCAGAGCGTCGACGGCAAGCTCACCCCTGTCGCTCATGCCTGCGGTCATGACAGCCACATGGCCTGGTGGGTGGGCACGGCCGAGGCGCTGCTCGCGATGAAGGACCAGTGGCACGGCACGCTGATGTTCGTCGGCCAGCCTGCCGAGGAAATCATCTCCGGTGCGAAGGCGATGCTCGACGACGGGCTGTTCACCCGGTTCCCCAGGCCCGATTTCGGCTTCGCCGCCCATGTCGGCCCGGCGCCGATCGGCCAGATCACCGTCAAGCAGGGCGTGACCAGCTCGGCCACCGACACGCTCCTGGTGACCTTCCATGGCGTCGGCGCCCATGGCTCGATGCCGGACAAGAGCATCGACCCGATCGTGGAAGGTGCGCACTTCGTCGACGATGTGCAGACCGTGATCAGCCGGCAGAAGGACCCCCAGAAATTCGGCGTGATCACCGTCGGATCGTTCAACGCCGGGACGGTGGCCAATATCATTCCCGACCATGCAGACCTGCAGCTCACGCTGCGCTCGTTCGACCCGGACGTCCGCAAGCTGTTGACCGATGGCGTCGCCACGACGGCCAAGGCGGTCGCCGACATGGCGCACGCGCCGGCGCCGGAGGTGAAACACGCCTTCGGTGCGGGGTCCGTCATCAACGATCCGGACCTGTCCGCATCGGCGGCGGGGATGCTGAAGACCGCGCTCGGCGCCGGGCATGTCACGCTCGTTCCGGCCACTCTGCCCGGTATCAGCGCCAGCGAGGATTATTCGGAATTCGTCGCGGCGGGGATGGCGAAATCGGTCTATTTCGGCATCGGCGGCTATGATCCGAAGACGATCGCGCAGTACAAGGCCGAGGGCAGACCGCTGCCGGTCAACCATTCGCCTTATTTCGCGCCGGTTCCCGAACCGACCATCCGCACCGGCGTCGAGACCCTGACGCTCGCGGTGCTGATGGTGGCTCACGACGGGGGCCGTTGACGGACCGCTCTGCGCTGCATTCGCTCTGCGAGCCGAGGTCGTGTCATCGCAGGCGTCAGAATGTCACGCCGGTCTCAAGGTCGAGCAGCAGGGCGTTGGGGGTGCGGTTGGTGCCGCCGGGGTGCCAGTAATATTGCAGGCCGGGACGGATCAGGAGCCAGCCGGCGGGGTGCCAGCCGTAGTTCATCTCGACCGCGTGTTCGCTGCTGGGGCGCAGCAGGGTGGTGTTGCCGGCGAGCTGCTGGGTGGAGACGTAGTCGGCGAGCTTGCGGTTGACGAAATCGAGCTTGCCGCCGATCGAGAACGTGTCGTCGGGGCGGCTGGCGAAGGTGCCGTGGCGGACGAGGCCGAAGGTGACGTAATAGGGCGAGATGGCGGTGCGCGGGTCGCCCCAGATGAAGGTCGCGAACGCCACCGTGCCGCGGGCGGGATCATGGGCGTCGCGTTGCAGCATGTGTTCGGCCTGGACCCAGCCGCCGAAGCGGCCGCGGATCTGCTGGGCGGGCAGTTCGCCGAGGCTCGCACCCGTGGGCTCGATCGCCTTGAGCTGGGCGGCGACGACGTTGTCGACCTCGGAGCTGTCGCGGTAGCCGCCGATCACGATGTTGGTCGGCAGCGCGCCCTTGGTGTCGGTGCCGCCGAAATGCCAGCCGACCTGCACGGGAATGTAGGTGCCGGTGGCGCCATGCAGGCCGAGCTTCCAGCCATTGTGGGAATTCACGATCGTCGGGTCGGCGCTGTAGATGCCGGCGGCGATCATCATGCGATGGTCGCCGAACGGGAACAGCCTGATGCGCGCCGCCGGCACCGCGGTCGGATAGTAGCTGTAGGCGGCGTTGTTGTAGACCGCCTCGGGCACGCCGCAGAGCGCATCGGACTGGAACTGACAGTAAAGGTTGAGGCCCCAGTGCAGGTTGGACTGGGCGAACTCGTCTTCGGTGTTCATCCAGCCGAGCTCGGTTTCGAGATATCGGCCGAACTCGCGCTCCCAGGACAGCCGGCTGAGGCGCACGGTCTGGCCGCCGCCGTAGATTTCCTGAGGCGAGTCGAGTGCGGGCAGCGTGTTGACGAGCCCGAGCCCGGCGCGCTCGGTGATCAGCACGTGCAGCATGCCGTAATTGGTGCCGGTGAGCTGGGCGAAGTTGACGTCCGCGCCGAGGGCCACCTCATGCGCATAGCGCAGGGCCTGAGCGCTGCCGCCGACGGGATTGCCCGATGTTTCCTGGAAGTAACGACCGACGAAATCGATGCCCTCGTTGTCGAGGCGCACACGCTCGCCGCCCCAGTTGCCGGTGAAGGTCTTCTGTTTCAGCCAGGCGGCCAGGCTCTGCGGCAGGAACGGCTCCGGCACGAGTGGTGGCGGCGGCACGCGGGCGATGCCGAGCGTGTCGAGCGAGCGGTCATAGGGGCTGCCCCAGAGCGAGGCGGGATGCTTGGGCAACTGGGTCGCACTGCCCTTGGCACTGCCGGAGATCCGCACGGTTCCGGTGGGGACGACAGGCGGGGCGGGCTGGGCGTGGAGCGTCGGCAGCGAGAGGACGCCCATCGCGGCCAGGATACAGACGTTCCTCATGGCCATCTCCCGCGCGGCGGCCTGTTGTGCGGCCGATTTCTCTTCCCGGTCCGCAACGAGACCGGGTCGCGGGAGTTGCGTCGTGGTCGCAGGGGCGCTGCCCCTGCACCCCGGCAGGAGGCTCGGCCTCCTGCACCTCGGTTTCATGCGCAATCGGGATTGCAAAGGGCTCAGCCCTTTGCCGGGGGTGCAGGGGGCGGCGCCCCCTGCGTTCAGGCGAGCACGCGACCGGCGATGCTGCGCAGCTTCTCGACGAGCGCCGGATCGCGCGCATCGGGGCTGGTGATGATGGCGTGATCGAGGGCGCGGTCGCAGCCCGCCGGGCAGGGACCGCGCGGCGTGCCGAGGCGGGGGATGACGGCGCGGACCAGGGCGCGGGCGTTGGCGGCGTTGGCGGTCATGACCTTGACCACCGCGTCGACGGTGACGCTGTCGTGGTCGTCGTGCCAGCAATCATAGTCGGTGACCATGGCGACGGTGGCGTAGCAGAGCTCGGCTTCGCGGGCGAGCTTGGCCTCGGGCATGTTGGTCATGCCGATCACCGCGCAGCCCCAGCTCCGGTAGAGCTCGCTTTCGGCGCGGGTGGAGAATTGCGGGCCTTCCATCACCAGGTAGGTGCCGCCGCGGACCACGCTCAGGGCGAGTTCGCGGGCGGTGGAGTCGAGGATGTCGCCGATGCGCGGGCAGAGCGGGTCGGCCATCGCGACATGGGCCACGCAGCCGGTGTCGAAGAAGGATTTCTCGCGCGCGAAGCTGCGGTCGATGAACTGGTCGATGATGACGAAGGTGCCGGGCGAGAGGTCCTCGCGCAGCGAGCCGACGGCGGAGAGCGAGACGATGTCGGTGACACCGGCGATCTTCAGCGCGGCGATGTTGGCGCGGTAGTTCAGGCGCGAGGGCGGGATCGGGTGGCCGCGGCCGTGGCGGGGGAGGAAGACGCAGCGCACGCCGTCGAGGCGGCCATGCAGCAGCGCGTCCGACGGTGCGCCCCAGGGGGTGTCGATGGTCTTCCATTCCTTGTCGGTCAGGCCGTCGATGTCATAGACGCCGGAGCCGCCGATCAGGCCGATGACGGGTTCGAAGGTTTCAGACACGCGACCAGACCCTCCGCTTGAGTGCGAAAACCAGGCCGGCCAATACAGCAAGGAAGGCGATCGTCACACCCCCCAGCCAGTGGCGTGCGCTGCGATGCGGATCGGCACTCCAGGCGAGGAAGGCGGCCGCGTCGTGGGCTTCCTGTGCAAGGGTGGGGTTGGTTCCGTCATCGTAGGTGACGGCGCCGTCGGCGAGCGGCGGCGGCATGGCGATCAGATGGGTGTGGGTGGCGGCGTTGTAGAACTGGCCGTCGGGGACGCTCACACCCTTGGGCGGGTCGGTGTAGCCGGTGAGCAGGGTGAAGATGCGGTGCGCGCCGCCTTGCCGGGTGCGGGCGATCTCGGAGAGGTCGGGCGGGAGGGCGCCGTTGTTGGCGGCGCGGGCGGAGGCCTCGTCGGGGAAATGCGACAGCAGCCGGTCGGAGAGGTTGGCGGCGCGGGTGGTGGGGGTGCCGTCGGGGCCGGGGGGGCCGGCGACCTGGATGTCGGCGGCGAGGTCGCGGAGCTGTCTGTCGGACAGGCCGAGGCCGGCGAGGTCGCCGATCTCGACATGCGAGAGGCTGTGACAGACCGAGCAGACCTGATGATAGACGGCGAGACCGCGGCGGGCCGCCCCCTCCTCGCGGATCGGCGCGGCGAGGGTCACGCCCGGCAGCAGGGCGGCGAAAGCGGCGAGGAGGACGGGTTTCATGCGAGCGAGGTCGGCAGCGGCAGCGGGCGTTCGATGCGGGCGATCAGCGGCAGCAGGACGAGGAAATGGAGGAACCAGTACAGCCCCGCCAGCCGGCCGAGCCAGAGCCAGAACCCCGTCGCCTCGTGGCTGCCGGCGAGGCCGAGCAGCAGGAAGCTCGCCGCCATCGCGAACCAGGCCGGACGGGCGAGCGGTCGGAAGCGGGCGGAGCGGGTGGGCGCGCGGTCGAGCCAGGGCACGGCGGCGACCACCGCCAGCGCGGCCCCGGCCAGCAGCAGCCCGCCGAGACGCGACGGCACCGAGCGCAACAGGGCGTAGAACGGGGTGAAATACCATTCCGGGGTGATGTCGGGCGGGGTGAGCAGCGGGTTGGCGGGGAGGTAGTTGTCGGCCTCGGTGAGCAGCGCGGGGGCGAGGAAGGCGAGGCCGAGCAGGACGGCGAGGAAGAGGCACAGCCCGACGCCGTCCTTGGTGGTGTAGAACGGGTGCATCGGCAGGGTGTCGGCGGGGCTGCGCGGCTCGATGCCGGCGGGGTTGTTGGAGCCGGTGACGTGCAGGGCGGCGATGTGGATGAACAGCACCGCGCAGATCAGCCCGCCGCACAGCATGTGCAGCACGAAGAAGCGCATCGGGGTGGCGGCACCGGGTGCGTCGCCGCCGAGCAGCATGCCGGCCAGCGGGTGGCCGATCAGCGGGATGGCGGCGACCGCATTGCCGACCACCACCGCGCCCCAGTACGACATCTGCCCCCAGGGCAGCACGTAGCCGAAGAAGGCGGTGGCCATCACCATCAGCAGGGCGACGAAGCCCGACAGCCACAGCACCTCGCGCGGCGCCTTGTAGGAGCCGTAGTACAGACCACGGAAGATATGGACGTAGAGCACGGCGAAGAAGCAGGACGCGCCGGCCATGTGCACGCTGCGCAGGATCCAGCCCGACGGCACGCGGCGGATGATCGCCTCGACGGAATCGAACGCGCCGGCCTCGGTGGGGGTGTAGTGCAGCGCGAGGCAGATCCCGGTGACGATCATCGCCGCGAGGGTGACGACCGCGAAGGCGCCGAAGAACCACAGCGCGTTGAGGTTTCGCGGCAGGGGATAGTCGCGGTATTCCCGACGCAGGGCCCGGCCGACCGGCAGGCGCCGTTCGAGCCACGATCCGGTGGCAGGCTCCGGGGCTTGATCCGGATCAAGGTCGAGGCGGGTCGCCGGAGTCATGGATGGCAAATGCGGCTCCCCGGAATGGACCGGGGCACTCTAAGCAGCGGTCATTTCGGCCGCAACCCGATGGAAAGTACCTCTTCGCCATGAATGCCGACCCCCTGACCGAGACCATGGCCCGCAGCCGGGGTCAGAGCGACGCCGACCGACACCGTGCGCTGCGCGAGCCGGCGGCGGCGTGGTTCGCGAGCCTGCGCGACCGCATCTGCGCGGCGTTCGAGGGGATCGAGGACGATTATCCGACGGGTGCTGCCCTGCCCTTCGCCGACCTGCCGGCCGGGCGGTTCGAGCGCACGTCGTGGCAGCGTCCCGACGCCGAGGCCGGCGAGGGCGGCGGCGGCACGATGGCGGTGATGCGCGGCGGGCGGGTGTTCGAGAAGGTGGGGGTGAACGTCTCGGTGGTGCACGGGGTGTTCTCACCGGCCTTCCGCGCGCAGATCCCCGGGGCCGCCGAGGATCCGCGCTTCTGGGCGGCGGGGATCTCGCTGGTGTCGCACATGCGCAATCCGCACGTGCCGGCGGCGCACATGAACACGCGCATGATCATGACCACGCGCGGCTGGTTCGGCGGCGGCGGCGACATCACGCCGATGTTCATGGAGGCCGACAGCGCGAAGGCGGATGCGGCCACGTTTCACGACGCCTTCCGCCGCGCCTGCAACGCGCACGACCCGGAGTATTATCCGCGCTTCAAGGAGTGGTGCGACCGCTATTTCTGGCTGCCGCACCGCAACGAGCCGCGCGGCCTGGGCGGCATCTTCTACGACCGTCTCGACAGCGGCGAGCCGGAGGCGGATTTCGCCTTCACCCGCGATGTCGGCCTCGCCTTCCTCGAAGCCTACCCGGCGATCATCCGTCGGCGGATGCATGACGCGTGGAGCGAGGCCGATCGCGCCCATCAGCTCGTCCGCCGCGGCCGCTATGCGGAGTTCAACCTGTTGCACGACCGCGGCACGCTGTTCGGGCTGCAGACGGGGGGCAACGTGGATGCGATCCTGATGAGCCTGCCGCCCGAGGCGAAATGGCCCTGATCCCGCCCGATTTGAGCCACAACGCCCCGATCAGCTATTGAGCGCAAGGCGGGGTGGATGGCATCCCGTATGCGTCCATGCCGAGCGGAGCCCTGTTGTTGCATCCATCGAGTGCCGATCGAACCTTGCGGCTGACCCGCCGCGCCCTGCTGGGCGGCGGAGCGGCGCTGGTGGTGACGGCCGGGTCTGCCCGGGCGCAGGGGCTGCATGACAACGTCCATCGGCTCGGCCATGCCCTGCGCGAACGGGTGCAGCTCACCGCGGCGATGCTCGGCATCGCGCCGCCACCGATGCACGATCCGGGGCTGCTGGTGGCGGGCTCGGCCGACAGCGCCAGCGGTGCGTTCGCCAGTGCCATCGCCGACGCGCTGGGTCATGCGCTGCCGGCGCATGCGCCGCTCGGCGTCACCGACACCGTCGGACAGGACGGCGTGACCGGCGCGAACCAGTTCGACAGTCTCACCGCGCCGGACGGCAACACCGCGCTGGTCGCGCCGGGTACCGCGTGGCTGGCGTGGCTGGCCGGCGATCCGCGGGTGCATTTCGATCCCTCCCGCTGGATGCCGGTGGCGGCCCGGCTCGGGTCGGGGGCGCTGGTGCTGCGCCACGACACCCCGACGCCGGGGCCGGACGTGACGATCCGTCTCGCCGCCACCAGCCCGACCGGGGTGGAGCTGCCGGCCTGGCTGGCGCTGTCGCTGCTGGGCGCCAAGGTGGTGGCGGTGCCGGGGCTCGGCGATGACGAGGAGCGACGGCGCGCGCTGATCGACGGGCGCATCGATGCCGCCCTGCTGCTGGGCACCGACACCGCCTCCACGCTGGGCAGCTTCGCCGGCGAGGCGGCAACGGCGGCGTTCAGTCTGGGCTCCGAGCGCGACCCGGCCCTGCCCGCGCTGCCCTCGTTCGTGCAGTATGCGACCACTGCGGGGCGAACCCCCTCCGGCGCGCTGTTCGACGCCTGGCAGGCGGGAACGGCGGCGGCGCGGCTGCTGTCGGGGGTGATGCTGCCGGCCCTCGCACCCGCGGCGATGGTGGCGACCTGGCGGCGCGCGGCGCGCGGCCTGCCCGCCACGCCGGGCCTGCTTGCTGCTCCGGCCTGCCTGCCGGCCTGCCAGACGGCGCTGGGCAGCGAGGCGGCAACCTTTGCGCTGCGCCGCTGGCTGGCCGACACCGCCGGCTGGCGCCCGGCCTGACCCGGAGCCCGGACGAGGCACGTCGACACGCCGGCCATGGTCTGCTCAGGGCAGATCAGCGCGGATACGGGCCATCCGCATGGCCGGGACGAAATACGCGCAGTGGCGGTCGACCAGCAGACAGCCGGCACCACGGCCCGCCCAGCAGCCGGAGCAGCCGATCCGGCATGCCCGCGTCAGTTCGGCGGGCGGATGCCCGGGCGGGTGCCGCCGAAGGGCAGCGGCATGCCGGGCATGTGCGGGGCGGTGGTGAACATCGTCGGCAGGCCGGCGGGCGGAGCGGCGGGAGCGGCGCCGTCGGCGCCGGTGGCGAAGGTCGGGTGCAGGACGGTGCCGTTGTCGAGGGTGACGCCGTTCGGCGTGATGGCACGGAGGGTGTGGCCGGCGATCGACTGGCCGATGCCGAGCACAGGCGGCTTGTCGTCGCCGGTGGCGGCGAAGATCGCCTTCGGCGGCGTGCCGCCCCCGACGATCACCCCGGCCAGGCGCGGCAGTTCGGCGGGGCCGGAGGCGGCGATGTCGGGTGGGCGGCGGTTCTGGGCGAACAGCGGCCGCGCCAGGGCGACGGCCGAATCCGCGGCCACATCGCGGCCGGCCGCGTTGTCGGTCGGCGGGACGGTGGCGACCAGGGGGAAGCGTCCCGGCCCGGGATCGCCGCCCCACGGCAGCAGCATCAGCAGCACGGCGAGCGCGAACAGCCCCGCGGCGACCAGCAGCAGCAGCCGCTCGGCCGGATTGGCGGGCACCGGCAGGCGCGCGCGCAGCGGGGCGGCGCGGCTCAGAGCGCCGGCCGCGGCTGCACGCCGGCCCGGCCGGTGCGCAGCAGCGCGCTGAGCCCGAGCGAGACGACGAGGTTGGCGGCGAGCGCGATCAGCCCGGTATAGAACGTCCAGGGCAGGCCGATCGCGGCGAGCGAATGCGTCGGCACCAGCCCGTCGGAGAACACCAGCCAGTTGCCGATCACCATGCCGGCCAGCCAGCCTCCGATCAGCCCGGGCGCGCGCAGCCACGGGATGAACAGCCCGCAGATCAGCGCCGGCAGGGTCTGCAGGATCCACACCCCGCCCAGCGTCTGCAGCCAGATCGCGTATTGGGGGTTGAGCAGCAGCACGCAGGCGAGGGCCGCGAGCTTGACCAGCAGGCCGACGATCCTGGCCTCGCGCGCGTCGTGCTCGCGGCCCGACCGCGCGCCGAGGATGTTGCGGGTGACGAGGTTGGCCGCTCCGATCGCCATCACCGAGGCCGGCACCAGCGCGCCGATCGCCACCGCCGCATAGGCGAAGCCGAGGAACCAGGACGGAAAGATCGCCGCGAACAGCGCCGGCACGGTATCGTTGGGCCTGGCCACCACGACGCCGGCGGCATGCGCCATGTAGCCGAGCATGGCGATCAGCCCGAGCAGCAGCGTGTAGGCCGGCAGCATCACCGCGTTGGTGCGGATGGTCTGCGCGCTGCGCGAGGCGAGCACGCCGGTCAGCGTGTGCGGGTAGAGGAAGGCGGCGAGGGCCGAGCCGAGGGCCAGGGTGGCGTAGGGCATCATCTTGCCGTCCGCCAGCAGCAGGCCGGTGCCGGGCTTCGTGTAGGCGGTGGCGGCGGCGTCGAACACATGGCCGTAGCCGCCGAGATGCATCGGGATGACGGTCACGGCGGCGATGACCACGATGTAGATCATCACGTCCTTGATGAAGGCGGTGAGCGCGGGCGCGTGCAGCCCGCCGAGCCACGTATAGACCGCGAGCGAGAGGAAGGCGACGATCAGCGGGATCTGCCCGGGCAGGCCGAGAGCGTGGATCACCGTCTGGATGCCGACGAGCTGCAGCGCGATGTAGGGCAGCACCGCGACCAGCCCAGTCAGCGCGACGAGGAGCTCAAGCGGGCGGCTGCCGAAACGGCCGCGCACGATGTCGGCGGCGGTCATGTAGCCGTGCTTCTGCGCGTAGCGCCACAGCAGCGGCATGGTGGCGAAGATGAACGGATAGACGATGATCGTGTAGGGCAGCGCGAAGAAGCCATATGCGCCCTGCCCGTAGACCAGGGCCGGAACCGCGATCACGGTATAGGCGGTGTAGAAGTCGCCGCCGACCAGGAACCATGTCACCCAGATGCCGAAGCGGCGGCCCCCCAGCCCCCATTCCTCGTGCGCGGTGCCGGTGCCCGCACCCTCGCCGCGCGGGCGCAGGCGCATCGCGAGCGTGCCGAGGAAGGCGGCGCCGAAGAACAGCACGGCGAAGACCGCGAGGGCGACGGGATTGCTGGTCATCGCATGTCCTCCGCCGCGTTGGCCGAGCGGGTGGCGCGATCGACGATCCACAGCAGCAGCGACGTCACCGGCACCCAGGCGAGCTGATACCAGTAGAAATACGGAATGCCCCACAGCTTCGGCGTCAGCGCATTGTAGAGCGGCACCAGCAGCAGGCCTGCGAACGGCAGCAGCAGCAGCAGCAATCTCATCGAACCCTCCCCGCATGTCCTTGCCGGCCCGTGCCGCGGAGGATGCCCCGGGACGCGCGCAGGCGGCACGCCTGTTTGTCTGTCCTGCTCATAGCGTGCCTGTCCGCAAACGCAACGAAGCAATTCATCCCGGCGCGCCGCGGCTCCTGCGGCGCAGCAGCAGCCGCACCGAGCCGGGATTGCGTGGATGCGGATGCGCCGCGCCGAGCACGATGGCGCGCAGCGCGGGCGCGTTGAGCCAGTGCGGCAGTTCGCGGCGGATGCCGCCGCCATCGGTGCCGCTGCCCCGGCCGGTGATGATCTCGACATGGCGGATGCCGTCGCGCCAGGCGCGGTCGAGGAAATCGTGCAAGGCGAGATAGGCCGCCTGCACCGTGCGCCCGTGCAGGTCGAGCGTGCGGCGGCGCACCGCGCGCCGGGAGGTGAGCGACGACCAGCCGAGATCGTCGAGCCCCGGCGCGCGCTCGCCCACCACCAGCAGCGTGCGACGTGCCGGTGGCGCGGGTGTGGGTGCCACGGGTGCCGGGACGGGCGGGACGGGGCTGGCGGCGGGGGGCGGCGGGCGGGTTTCCGCCCCTGCCCCTGCCCCCGCCCCTGCCCCTGCCCCTGCCCTTGCGGGGCGATGCAGCGGGGTCGCCTGACGCGTCAGCTGCGTCCACAGCGCGTGGTCGTCCTCGCTGATGCGCGCGCGGTGCGGCTTCGGCGAGGGGGGAATGGCTCGACGCAAAGACCCTGCCCTCCTTGTCGCTGGACGCTGCCGGACGCCCAGCCTACACCAGCCGGCGTGAGAGTTCATCGCCCGCCCGGACCGACCGCACGGCGCGCGCTCGGCGTGCTGGCGGCGATCGGCGCGATCGTCGGGCTGCTGTTCGCGCGCATGCCGGTGCCGCCGCTGAGCCTGTACGACCAGCCGTTCTATCTCGGCATCGCCCAGGACCTCGTCCACACGGGCCGCTTCACCGACGGGTTCATGTTTGCCAGCCCCGGCGATGACGGGCGCAGGCCGCCGGGGATGCGGTTCGCACCGCTGTATCCGGCACTGCTCGCCGCCGCCGCGCGCCTCGAACCGGGCTTCGACCGCGACAGCGCCTGCGTGGTGACGACAGACGGCCATGGCCCGTGCGGGACCGAGGCGACGCTGCCGCGCACGGCGCAGGCGCTCGCCCTGGTCGCGATCCTGTGGCTGGTCTGGTGGATCGCGGCTTCGGTGGCGGGCGGGGGGGCCGGGATGGCGGCACTTGGGCTCGCGCTGTGCACGGCGCCGGTGCTGCTGCGCTCGGTGATGGTGACGATGACCGAGATCGCGGTGCTGCTGGCCGATCTGCTGGCCATCGCCTGCGCCCTGCGTGCGCTGTGGAGTCCCGAACGGAGCACACGCTGGGCGGCGACGTGCGGGGCCATGCTGGGGATCGCCACCCTGCTGCGTCCGAGCGGGCTGGAGTTGGCACTGGCGATCGTCGCCGGCGGGCTGGGCTGGCTCGTCGCCTGCCGCCCGGGCCGGCGCCGCCGGCTGGCGCAGGCTTTGGGCGCGGGCGGGCTGGCGCTGGTGCTGGTGCTGTCACCCTGGCTGCTGCGCAATGCGCGGCTCGGCCATGCCGGGCTGACCGAAGGCTATGCGGGACATACGCTGGTGCAGCGGATCAGCTTCGATTCGATGACGCCGCACGAATACGCGATGAGCTTCGTCTGCTGGCTGCCCGATGGCAGCGGGCTGGGGGCGGCGATCGGCGGCCGGGGCGCATGCGACCGCTTCGGCTGGGAAGAGCACGCCGACAGCTTCTATGCGATCGGCCTCGGGCGGCTGCTGGCGCGCACGCTGGCCGAGGCGGGCGGCCCGCAACATCACCTGCGCTGGCTGCTGCGCCACGAGATCGCCGCCCACCCGCTGCGCCACGCGCTGGTGACCCTGCCGCTGGCGCTGCGGGGCGCGTGGATCGATCACTGGTGGGGGGTGATGCTGCTGCCGGTGTGCCTGGTGTGGGCGGTCCGCCGCCGGCGCGATCCGCAGGTCTGGCTGATCGCCGGACCGGCCCTGTTCATGCTGCTGTTCAATGCCGCGGTGGCGGTCAACCAGCCACGCTACAATCTGCTGCTGGTGCTGCCGATGGCGGTGGCGGGCGGCGACGCGGTCGATGCGCTGGCCCGCAGGCTGCGCGCGGCTCGCGCCGCCGGGCCGCGCCGTCAGGCGGAGGCCTGCATCGGCAGCTGCATCGGCAGCGGGCCGGCCGGCTGCTCGCGCTGTGCGGCGATCAGCCGCGAGCGCGCCACCGCCACATAGTCGCGGTCGAGCTCGATGCCGATGCCGCGACCGCCCTCCTCGGAGGCGGCGACCAGCGTGGTGCCGGTGCCCATGAACGGGTCGAGCACCACCGGGTCGCGCCGCCCGTGCAGGCGGATGCACATGCGCGGCAGCTCGACCGGGAAGGTGCCGGGATGGTGGAACTTCTGCGCGCGGTCCTGCACCGTGGCGTAGGGGATGAACCAGGTATCGCCCCGGCAGCGCAGGTCCTGCGCGTGGCCGCGCCGGGCGATGTTGCTCTTGTCCTTGTAGGGCACGCCGACGCCGAGCCGGTCGAGCTTCACCCGGCCGGTGCGGGTGAGGTGGAAGATGTGCTCGTGATTGCGGTTGAGGAAGCGGTCCGAACGGACGGGCTTGAAATGGCCCGCGCTGTCGGTGCCGACGGTGACCGACTTGATCCAGGTGATGTGGTTCTGCAGCTCGAAGAACGGGCGCAGCCGCACCATCAGCTCGAACGGCAGCCAGGGCCGCGACGAGGAACCGGCGATGTTGAGGAAGAACGATCCCTCGGGCTTCATCACCCGGCGTACCGAACGCGCGATGCGCACCATCCAGTCGAGATAGTCCTCCTCGCCGCGGCGGTCGGCATAGGAATTGTAGTCGAGGCCGATGTTGTACGGCGGCGAGGTGATGACCACGTCGGCGAGGTCCGCCGACAGCCCCGGCAGCACGCGCTGGCAGTCGCCGCGATACAGCAGATGTGGCCCGACTCCGATGCGGCTGTTGCGCGATGCGCGGGCACGGGGATCGTAGCGGGGCAGGGTCTCACAGGATGCCGCAGCGGCGGTTCGGGAGAGATCGCGAACCTGCGAATCGAAGGCGTGCAGCGTCGTCATCGTGGCAGTATTGCGACGAACATCCGCTACGGCCAGCGATTCGGATCGGTGTCCTTGCACCCGTTCAGGACTGTGCCCGCAAGTCTCAACGTGCGGTTGCGGGGCCTTCGACCGGGCGTGGCAGCAGCACGTACAAGGCGCCGTTTGCGTGCATCGGACCGGCCAGGGCGGCGGCCTGCGCGCCCCAGCCGAAATACAGATCCACATGCCGCGCGCCGGTGATGTCGGCGCCCGTATCCTGGGCCAGCACCAGACGGCGGAGCGGGCGGTCGTACACATCGGTGGTGTCGACCCAGAGCGGCATGGCCAGCGGCAGTACGGCCCGATCGACGGCCGCCGAGCGCAGCGGCTGCAGCCCGACGCCGAGCGTGCCGGGCGCGCCGGACATCTCGCCGGCCGCCGCCGGGGGCTGGATGCGGAAGAACACGTAGTTGGGGTTCTGCTCCATCAGCCCGGTGGCGAGGTCGGGATGCGCCGTCATCCAGCCGCGGATCGACTGCATCGACACGTCGCTGGACGCCAGTTCCCCGCGCTCGACCAGCAGCTTGCCCAGCGCGACATAGGGCTGGCCGTTGCGGCCCGCATAGGCGAGCCTGACCTCGCTGCCATCAGGCAGCGATACCCGGCCGGAGCCCTGGATCTGGAGGAAGAACAGGTCGGCCGCATCGGCGACGTAGAGCAGCGGCACCTGCGCGCCCAGCGCGCCGCGGTCGATCTCGGCACGGGTGTAGTACGGCACCAGATCCCCATCGACGCGCCGGCCGCGGCGCAGGCTCTGCTTGCCGTCGGCGTCGGTGACCACCTGCGTGACCAGGTCGCGCGGCAGGCCGTAGACCGGAGTGCGGAAGCGCGCGGTGGGGGTCATCGAGCCGGCGACGACCGGCTCGTAATAGCCGGTGAACTGCGTCTCGCCATCGACACGGTAGGCGGCGAACCAGGTCTCGAAGAAGCGCCTTGCCGCGGCGGCATCGCCCGCAGGCGCCATCCGCGCGGCCCGGCAGGCGGCGGCGTAGGTCGTCGGATGGCCGGCGAGCTGCGCATCCAGCCCCGCGCCGCCGAGACTCTCGTCCTGCGGCAGCAGGGCCAGGCGCTCGCAATCGGCGAGCAGGCCGCGCAGGGCGACCTCCTGGCGGTCTGCGGTCCAGCCCGGCAGGTCGGCGAACGCGACCGGCTGGAGATCGGGCGGCGACGGTGTTTCGGAGGCTGTCTCGCAACCGGCCAGCGTCAGCATGGCGGCCAGCAGCGCGGCTCCGGCGCGAAGCGGCCGGGGGCGGCAGGGGCGTGGGATCATGCGTCGTCCATGTCAGAAATTCGGGATCGCCCGGCGAGTGTGCCGGCTCGGCGCTCGCCCGGTCGGGTGGCGGGTCAGGCGCTGCGCGTGGCCGCGACCAGCCAGGACGGGCGGCCACCTTCCTGCGCGCCGGCTGCCGCCGCCTCGAAGGTCCAGACGTCGCACAGCTCGGTGACCGCATCGGCGCCGCTGACCGGCTCGCCGTTGCGTCCGGTGACGTAGCTGACCTGGTCCGAGACGAACCGCACCTCGATGGTCGGACGCCCGGCCCCCTCCCCCTGACCGATTTCGGCGCCGATCAGGGCGACCTCGCAGATCTGGCGGATCTCCGCATGCTGGGTCTCGCCGGCCGCCTCGCGCGCGGCGATCGCGCCCTCGAAGGCGGCGAGCGTGTCGGCGGCGAGCAGGCTGCGCAGGGTGTCGCGGTCGCCCTGCGCATAGGCCGCGACCACGCGCTCGAAGGCGCGCGTCGCGCCGTGCAGGAAGGCGGTGGCGTCGAACTGCGGCATCAGCGCGCCGAGCGTGACCAGCGCCTGGCCGGCGGAGCTGCCGCTCTCGGGCAGGACATAGACGGTGGCGGCCTTCGGCTCGGGCGCGGCGGCGCGGCCCGGGATCGCGGCCGGCGCCTCGGGCCTGGGCGCGAGCGGGTTGCGCAGGGTTCCGAGGCGCGGTCGGGCGGCCTCGCCGCGCGGCGGTGGCGCATCCAGCCCGGTGCGTTTTCCCAGCACGCTGCGCAGCCGCAACGCGAGCAACAGGGCGATGAGGCCGAACACCACCACGCCGACGGGAAAACTGCCGTTCTTGAAATCCATCCCCAACCCGGTCCGATCCTGTGCCCCCTCGGGGGCCGATATCGGGCCAGACCTACGCCGGGCAGCGGTCGGGCGCAAATCAAAGCGCGTTTATGTGCTCCGGACTGGCCCGGGACGGGCGCAGCGCCTACATCTCGCGGCATGATTCTGCTGCGTCATGGCCAAAGCGAGTACAACCACGCGATGAGCACCACCGGGCGCGATCCGCGCATCCCGGACCCGTCGCTGACCGCGCTCGGCGAGCGGCAGGCGGAGGCGGCGGCACGCGCTCTCGCCGAGAGCGATCCGCCGATCACCCGCATCCTGGTCTCGCCCTACCGGCGTGCGCTGCAGACCGCCGCACCGCTCGCGGCACGGCTCGGCATCGTGCCGGAAGTGACCGGGCTGCTGCGCGAGCGCTGTGCGTCGTCCTGCGACATCGGCCGGCCGCGGATGGTGGTGGCGAGCGAGTGGCCGCATCTCGATCTCAGCCATCTCGACGAGATCTGGTGGCCGCGCCGGGCCGAGAGCGAGGCGCAGGTGATGGGCCGGGCGGCGGAATTCCTCGCTCTGGCGGCGGCACGCCCCGACTGGGAGACCACGGTGGCGGTGTGCCACTGGGGCATCGCGCTGGCGATCTGCGGCGAGAGCCTCGACAACGGCACCTGGGCCCGGGTCGACCCCACGGCGCCCCATCGCGGGGAGTTCTGGTAGCGGGGCGAGCGTCAGTCGACGGTGATGTCGTATCTGATGGTGGGCGCGTGGCCGTCGGGAAAGAAGATCCGCACCACGGCCACGTCGGGACCGGTGTAGCCGGCGGCCGCCTGGTAGGTGATCAGCGTCGCCGGGGATTTGCGCGCGTTGCACATGAATGGCGGGTCGCCGGGCTGGAAGTTGGAGTAGGCGCTGCCGGCGGCGACATGCACCGTGCCGTGATCGGGGGCGGAGGTCACCTTCACGGCGATGTCGCCCAGCGGGGCGCAGCTCGGGTCGAGCGCCTGCGGGCTGGCGAGCAGCAGCGTCGCCGCCGCGCTCGTGGTCCGATGCACGATGATGAGCCGCGCCGAGGCCAGGGCCGCGGTGGGGGTGACGCGACGGGGCGGCGGGCGCGACGCGAGGCCGTTCGCCTCGAGCTGGGTGTTCTGCGTCGCGACGGTATTGTTGACGCAGCCGCCGAGCCACAGACAGCCCATGACCGCCAGGGAGGCTCTCGCCATTCGCGCCGCCGTGATCGTCGGACCCCTCGATATCGATGTCATGACGCGACTGTATCAACCCGGCGGGCGCGGCCAAGCCGGACGCCCTGCGCCGAAACACTATTTCCCATTCCGCAACATGTCCCCGGGTCGGCGGCACGATGGCTTGAGGCGTCGCGGCCGGCGTGATAGGCGCGACAGCCACGAGCGGCGCACTTCCCTGCCGTCTTCATTTCTCTGTCAGGAACCGACGATGTCCGACACCATTCCGCCCGGCGTGCCCACCGGCGACGCTCCCGCCCAGGCCGGCGTGCCGGCGGCGATGCCGCTGGCGATGAACCTGCAATACATCAAGGACCTGTCGTTCGAGGTGCCATCGGGGCCGGAGATCTTCGCCACCCTGCGCGCGGCCCCGCAGATCGCGGTCAATATCGACGTGCAGGCGCGCCGGCTCCAGGAGCAGCCGATCTTCGAGGTGGCCCTGGTGATCCGCGTCGAGGCGACGGAGCCGAAAGAGGGCGAGCAGGCCGGCACCCCGGCCGCCGGCGGGCGCGTGGTGTTCGTCACCGAGCTCAACTACGCCGCGGTGGTGACCCTCGGCGAGGTGCCGGAGCAGGCCATCGAGCCGCTGCTGCTGGTCGAGGTGCCGCGGCTGATCTTCCCGTATGCGCGCGCCGTGGTCAGCGAGATCACCCGCGATGGCGGTTTCCCGCCGGTGGTGCTGCAGCCGATCGATTTCGTCGCCCTGTGGCAGGCCAAGCGCCAGCAGGATGCTGCTGCCGCCACCGGCCAGGTCGGCCACGCATAGGCAGGAATTCGATCTGTCGGCCATCCGACGGCGATCTGCTGCGCTTCGCTGCTCACGACCCGAAAGGTCGCTCCACTGCGATGCTCGCAGATCACCGCCGGGCGGCGCCGAAAGACGGCGCCTCCGACTCGACATATCGAATTCGGCAGGACTTTTCCTACAGTATCGCCAGCAGGGCAGCGGCTGTCGGACAGGCTGCGACCTGCCTGGATGCGAACGGCAAATCGGCCAGCGCCGTGTCCACTGCGGGACTGAGCGAGAGGGCTCGGACGCTCGCCAGTGTCGGGCGCAGCGGCGGCGGGGTCGTGTTCGCAAACGCCCGTGCGGTCTCGGCTGAGAAGAACAGCGCAGCCGCGAGGTCGCGTCCGGCGAGGGCGGCGAGCGCGGCGTCGGGGAGGCGGCGGACCGGGCGGGCGGTGTAGACGGCGCGGCGCAGCACGCCGAAACCACCGGCGCGCAGCAGTTCCACCAGCATCGTGCCCTGTCGCTCGGCGGTGGCGAGCAGCAGCGGGCCGTCGCGCGGGGCGAGGCGGCGGGTGACGAGCGCCGCCAGCGCGAGCGCATCGCCCTCGGCACTCTCCACGACGGCGAAACCCTGCGCCCGCGCCGCGGCCGCGGTGGCCGCACCGACGGCGAGCAGGGGCTTGCGATGCCAGGCGGCGCCGAAGGCGGGCAGCGCGTTGGCGCTGGTCACCAGCACGGCCTGCACCGCGCCGGGGACCGGCAGGCTCGGGTCGCGGCGGAGGATCTCCAGCATCGGGGCGAGCAGCGGCTGCCAGCCGGCCGCGCGGAGGGCCTCGGCGGTGCGCGCCGCACCCGGTTCGGGCCGCGTGACCAGCACGCGGCCGCGCGATTCAGTCACCGGTAAAGATGTCGGCCGGCGATTCGGCGCGCAGCTCGGCGCCGAGCGCGCGGCCGAGGCGCTCGCCGTCATCGACCGCGCCCTCGACGGTGCGGCGCAGCAGGAACGAGCCGTCCTCGCGCGCGACCAGGCCGGTCAGGCGCAGGCGGGTGCCGGATTCGTCGCGGATGACGCGGGCATGGCCGCCGATCGGGGTGCGGCAGGAGCCGTCGAGTTCGGCGAGGAGCGCGCGCTCGGCGGTGGAGACGGCGCGCGCGGTGCGGTCCTCGATGGCGGCGAGCAGTTCGCGCAGGGCGAGGTCGTTCTCGCGCACGGTGACGGCGACGATGCCCTGGCCGGCGGCCGGCACCATGATCTCGGGATCGAGGACCAGGCTGGCGCGCTGGTCGAGCCCGAGACGGCGCAGGCCGGCGAGCGCGAGCAGGCTGGCGGTGCACTGGTTGGAGGCGACCTTGTCGAGGCGGGTCTGCACGTTGCCGCGCAGGGTGGTGATGCGGATGTCGGGGCGCAGGGCGAGGATCTGGGCCTGGCGGCGGACCGAGGAGGTGCCGAGCAGGGCGCCGGCGGGCAGGCATCCGTAGGGGTCGGCCGGGTCGGGGGCGCCGCAATCGGGACCGAGGATCAGCGCGTCGCGCGCATCCTCGCGGCGCAGCGTGCAGGCCAGCACCACGCCGGGGGGGAGCACGGTTTCGAGATCCTTGAGGCTGTGGACGGCGAAATCGACCCGACCTTGCGCCAGCGCCTCGTGGATCTCCTTGGAAAACAGGCCCTTGCCACCGATCTCGGCGAGGCGGCGGTCTTGCACCGCGTCGCCGGTCGTGGTGATGACATGCTCCTCGAACGCCTCGAGGTCGCGCAGGACGGGGCAGAAATGCGTCAGCATGCGCAGGAACGCGCGGGTCTGGGTCAGCGCCAGCGGCGAGCCGCGGGTGCCGACGCGCAACGGCAGCGGCGGCCGGTGGGGGGCGACGGGAACATGGGTGGCGGCCGGCGCCTGGTCGGGTTGGGTGGCGGCAGCGGGATGGGGGCCGAGCATCGGCGTGTCCTATTCCGGTGCGCGCGGAAAGGGAAGCTTCGTTAAGCGGTGATGATGGACCGGATGGATTACCTTCTCGCCATCGAGAGCTCCTGCGACGAGACGGCGGCGGCCGTGCTTGATACGCAGGGCCGCGTGCTCGGCGAGACGCTGCTGAGCCAGATGGACCATCTGCCCTATGGCGGGGTGGTGCCGGAGATCGCCGCGCGCGCGCATCTGGCCCATCTGCCGGGGCTGGTGGACAAGGCGCTGCGGCGGGCCGGGATCGAGGCCGCAGCGCTGGGCGCGGTGGCGGCGAGCACCGGGCCGGGGCTGATCGGCGGGCTGATCGTCGGCAGCAGCTTCGGCAAGGGGTTCGCGCTGTCGCTGGGGGTGCCGTTCATTGCCGTCAACCATATCGAGGCGCATGCGCTCAGCCCGCGCCTGCCGGGGGTGAGCGAACGGGAGGTGGCGTTTCCGTATCTGCTGATGCTGGTGTCGGGCGGGCATTGCCAGTGCGTGGCGGTCGAAGGGGTCGGGCGCTACCGGCGGCTGGGCGGGACGATCGACGACGCGGCCGGAGAGGCGTTCGACAAGGCGGCCAAGCTGCTGGGCCTGGGCTGGCCGGGCGGGCCGGCGCTGGAGCGGCTGGCAGCGACGGGCGATGCGCGGGCGGTGAGCCTGCCGCGGCCGCTGCTCGGCCGGCCGGGATGCGATTTCAGCTTCAGCGGGCTCAAGACGGCGGTCGCACAGATCGTCGCGCGTGGCGATGCGCGCGCCGAGGACATCGCGGCCGGGTTCCAGGCGGCGGTGGCCGACGTGCTGGCCGACCGGGCGGGCCATGCGCTGGCGATGATGCGGCAGACGGGGAGCGCGCCGGGGCTGATGGTCGTCGCCGGCGGGGTGGCGGCGAACGCGGCGGTGCGGGCGGCGCTGCGCACGCTCGCCGACGCGGAGGGGATCGGGTTCTCGGCGCCGCCGCAACGCCTGTGCACCGACAACGCGGTGATGGTCGGCTGGGCGGCGCTGGAGCGGCTGCGGCTGGGCGAGGCGGACGGACTCGCCACCCCGGCGCGGCCGCGCTGGCCGCTCGACGAGATGCGGCCGCCGGCGGAGATGGGCGCGTGAATTACCGTCACGCCTTCCATGCCGGCAATTTCGCCGACTGCATGAAGCATGCGCTGCTGGTCTGGCTGCTGACCGCGCTGCAGCGCAAGCCGGGGCCGTTGCAGGTGCTCGACACCCATGCCGGCACCGGCATGACGGACCTGTCCGGTGCCGAGGCGCGGCGGACCGGGGAGTGGCGCGAGGGGATCGGGCGGGTCGATGACCGCGAGCCGGCGCTCTACGCGTATCGCGAGGCGATCGCGGCGGCCCAAGGTCATTTCGGGGCCGAATTCCATGTCGGGCCGGAGCACTATCCGGGTTCGCCGGCGCTGGTGCGCGCGCTGCTGCGGCCGCAGGACCGGCTGGTGGCCTGCGAGCTGCACGAGGACGACCATGCCAGCCTGCGGCGTCTGTTCGCGGGCGATGCGCAGGTCTCGGTGCATCGTCGCGACGGCTATGGCGCGCTCGCCTCGTTCCTGCCGCCGGCCTCGCGCAGGGGCCTGACCCTGATCGACCCGCCCTTCGAGCAGCCGGACGAGTTCGACCGGCTGGTGGCCGCCGCCTCGGTGGCGCGCAGGCGGTTCGCGACCGGGGTGCTGGCGCTGTGGTATCCGATCAAGGGGCGGGCGCCGTCGCGGCGTCTGCATGACCTGCTGGTGCAGGCCGCACCGAACGGGCTGGGCCTGCGCGATGTGGTGGCGGCCGAGCTGCTGCTGCGCGAGCCGGTCGATCCCGCGCGGCTGAACGGGGCGGGGCTGGTGGTGATCCGGCCGCCCTACGGGTTCGAGGCCGCTGCGGGGGAGATCCTGGCCGCCCTGCACCGTGCGCTCGCGGGCGAGCCGGGTGCCCAGGCGCGGCTGGTGCGGCTGGCCGATGAGTGAGATTGGGGTGATCGGTGGTGGCGCGTGGGGGATCGCGCTGGCGGTGGTGCTGGCGCGCGGCGGCCGGCGCGTGCGGATGTGGGTGCGCGACCCGGCGACGCTGTCGGCCGCGCGCACCCTGCCGCGGCTGCCGGACCATGTGCTGCCGCCTGCGGTCAGCGTCGGCGGCGTGTTTCCGGACGCGGCGGCGGTGCAGTTGCTGGTGGTTCCGACCCAGCATCTGCGCGCGGTCGCCACGCGCCTCAGACCGGGCCGAGGGGCGGCGCTGATCGCCTGCTGCAAGGGGGTCGAGCGGGGTACGGGCGCGTTGCCGGGCGAGATTCTCGCCGCCACGCAGCCGGCGGCACGGCATTTCGTGCTGTCGGGGCCGAATTTCGCCGACGAGATCGCGGCCGGACTGCCGGCCGCCGCGGTCCTGGCCGGAGACGGGATGGAGTCCGCCCAGGCCCTGGTCGAGACGCTGCGGATGCCGACGCTGCGGCTGTATGCGAGCGACGATCCGCTCGGCGTGCAGCTCGGCGGGGCGGCGAAGAACGTGATCGCGATCGCCGCCGGCATCGCCATCGGCGCGGGCCTGGGCGAGAACGCGCGCGCCGCCCTGGTGACGCGCGGGATCGCCGAGCTGTCGCGGCTGGTGGTCGCCCTCGGCGGTCAGGCGGCGACCGCCTCGGGGCTCTCGGGGATCGGCGATCTGCTGCTGACCTGTACCGGCGCGTCGAGCCGCAATTTCAGCCTCGGCGTGGGCCTGGGGCGGGGCGAGCGGCTGGACGATGTTCTCGCGCGGCGCAGCACCGTCGCCGAGGGCGTGAGCACGGCCCCTGCCCTGCTGGCCCGCGCGCGGGCGGCGGGGGTGGAGATGCCGATCGTGGCGGCGGTCGCACAGGTGCTCGACGGGACGCTCGACATCGCGAGCGCCCTGCGCGATCTGATGAGCCGGCCTTTGCGGAGCGAGTAGCGGATGTTCGACCGGGTCGTGCATGCGGACTGGAGCATGGCACCGGGCGGGCGATTTGCCGCCGGCGCGGAGCGGCGAGGGTCGGTCTGGAGCGTGGATGCACCGCAACCCGTCGGGGCGAGCGAAGCGTTTCTCGACAGGCTGCACTGTCCCGGCGAGCCGGTGCTGGCCGGCTTCGACTTTCCGATCGGCGTGCCAATGGCGTGGGGCGAGCGCAGCGGCCTGCGGGATTTCCGCGAACTCCTCGACGTCATCGGCACACCGCCCTGGCACGCGTTCGGCGAGGTCTGCGAACGGCCACAGGACATCAGCCTGCGACGCCCGTTCTTTCCCTACCGCAACCACCCTCGACCCACTGCTTCGATGTTGGTCGATGGACTCGGTGTGCCGGATATGGAGTCCCTGCTGCGCCGGTGCGAACGCCCCGGACCGGGTCGCAAGCGTGCGTCTGCGCTGTTCTGGACCATGGGACCGGCGCAGGTCGGCAAGGCGGCCCTGACCGGCTGGAAGGAGATCCTGCGTCCGTCACGCCACGCGGCGAGGATCTGGCCGTTCGATGGGCCACTCGATCGGCTCGCCTGGACGCCGGGTCTGGTGATTGCGGAGACCTACCCGGCCGATGCGCTGCCGACCCTGCGGATCAGCCGGCCCACGACCTTCAGCAAGGGTCGCCAGTCCGAACGGATGGCCCTGGTGCCGGCCATCGTCGAGCGGCTGCGCGCAGGATTGGGCTCCCGTCGGGTCACGCTGACGGCACGGGCGGAGCGAGCACTCGAGGAGGGCTTCGGGCGCGATCCCGGGGGCGATGCGTTCGACGCGTTCATCGGGCTGCTCGCCATGATCGCGACCCTCGAGACAGGGCCGACCGCGGGAGCAAGCGAGATCGACGCCTGCTGGGAAGGCGCTATCCTGGGACGCTGAGGCACCCAGGCGGGAACGATCGGATGATCGACGATGGCGGCGTGTTTGCGTGGCAGGCGGAGTATGCGCGCTCGGGGGGCACACATTTCACCGCCGCGGTGATGGAGGCGATCCCGGCCAGTCTGGCGCGCGCACCGGTCACCGCCGCGGCGATTCACGGATGGCCGGGCGACCGGCGGGCGGATGCGCTGTCGCTGCGGGTGGGCGGCGCGCTGCACGCGCTGGCGCGTGCGGAGCCTCGGTCCGGCCTCGGGCGGCTGTATGCCCGTCTCGACGGCGATGTCGCCGGGGTGATCGCCGACGCGCTCGAACGCCACGACACCGTCATCGCGTCGTGGCTGGCTTCGCCCCCGCAGACCAACGAGACCGGGCGTGCGGCGGCCCTGCGCGCAGCCCTCGCCGTGGTGGCGGCGCGGTTCGACGGCCCGATCGAGTTGCTGGAGATCGGCGCGAGTGCGGGGCTGAGCCTCAATATGGGGCGGTTCGGCTACGCGCTCGGCGAGCTTCGCGCGGGGCCGGCGGATGCCGCGGTCCGGCTCGCGCCGCGCTGGACCGGGGCTACGCCGCCCGGGGCCGGCGTCGAGATCGCCAGCAGCGAAGGGATCGATGTCGCGCCGCTCCGGATCGGCGAGGCCACGGATCGCGACCGGTTGCGGGCCTTCGTCTGGCCCGACGAGCCGGCGCGGCGGGCGCGGCTCGAGGCGGCGATCGACCTCGCCCTCGCTTATCCGCCCAACCTGTCGCAGGCCCGGGCCGGGGCGTGGCTGCCCGGGCGGCTCGAACGGCCGCAGCAGGCGGGTGTCACGCGGGTGGTGTGGCATTCGGTGGTGCTGCAATACCTGCCGGACGAGGAGCGCGCGGCGGTGGTCGCCGCGATCGAGCAGGCCGGCGGGCGCGCCGACGGGCAGCACCCGTTCGCCTGGGTGAGTTTCGAGTGGGAGATGGCGCGCAGATGCATGGTGCTGCGTCTGAAGCTGTGGCCGCAGGGCGAGGCGTGCGAGCTGGCCACCTGCCATCCGCACGGGGCTTGGATCGACTGGACCGGGGATCTGAGCGGGCCGGCCTGAACGGGCGATGGCCGGCAGACTGCTCCGCTCAGCGCGCGCTGCCGGCCTGAGGCGGCGTATCCGCCAGCAGGGCATGGATGACGGCGGCCCCCACCCGGTAGCCGTTGGCGATTGCCTCGGCATCGGCCTCGTCGGGGGCGTTGAGGGACGCCACCGCGCCCTGGCCGTCATGCTGCTCGGTGAAATTGGCGTTCGAGCGCAGCACCAGCACGCGATGCAGATCGGCGCGGCCGCCGCGCGACAGCCGCGACAGGGCCTCCATGATGCCGGCATCCTCCATGTTGGAGGTCACGAAGCGGGTCTGGCCGCGGGTCACCAGCCTGACCCAGTCGCGGGCGAACTGCGTGTCCAGCCGGCCATGCCAGAAGGTGTCGGCGGCATAGTCGCCGCCGGTCAGGACGATCGGCGGCCCCTGCGTTGCGGGGTGGGCGGTCCACAGGTGCCTCGCGGCGGCCAGGGCGGGCGTGTCGGCGAGCGGCAGGGTTCGGGTGAGCCCGACGGCCCGGGCCAGCAGGGCCGGATCGATCCGCCAGGCGAGGTCGTGCACCACGCCGCTGGACGGATCGGGCGGCCGATACTGGTTCGGCCGCGACGCACCTTCCATGAAGAAGCCATAGGGCCAGTCCTTCGGCGCCTCGCGCGGATCGACACCGCGCATGATGTCGCCGACCACCCAGTCGGCCCACACCACCGAGCCCAGCGGGGCTGCCTGCGGGTCGAAGCCGGAGATGCCGTCGACCAGCCAGTAGGCGTGGCGGAGGTCGAAGCGCGGATCGGTGCCGAGCGCCATCACCGAGGCGGCCGCCGGACCCGTGGTGGTGCCGGTCAGCACGACCAGCAGGTGGTGGTCGCGATCGGTATAGATGTCGTGCAGGCCGAGCGGGAACGGCACCGTCTCGGTGAGGTGTTCGCCTTCCACCCAGGGCTGCAGCTCGCCTGGCGCGTCGCCACGGTCGGCACCGGCCTCGTAGGTGGTGAGCACGACGGCGCGGATGTCCCACGGTGCGGCGCGGGCGGATGCGCAGGTGGCGAACAGCAGGAGCAGTGCTGCGAGACGTGGTGGCATGCTATTCCGCCGTGTTGCCGCGGATGACCTGCGCGAGGCGGGTGACCTGGTTGTCGGTGAGGGAGGCGACGAAATCGGTGACGCTGCGGGCGTTCTCGTCGGCGCCGGCGGTGCGGTCGGGTCGGAACTCGCCCATCATCGTCTCCAGACGCGAGGTGCGGTAGCGCAGCCCGTCATCGCCGCTGTCGCCGCCGATCAGCGCGGCACAGGCTTCCAGCAGCGTGCCGACCGCGGCATAGGCGCCGATCTCCAGCTCCATCTTGCGCGAATGCAGGAAGATCTTGTCCTTGGCGAGAAACTTGGCATGCGCGATGCCGTCGCGGATCGGCGCCGGTGCGCGGTCGACGATGCTGCCGGAGAAGCGGCCGGCAAGGATCGCGTCGTAATCGGCGAAGAACGCATCGACGCAGGCGGCGATGAGATTGTCGACCGCCCTGCCCCGCAGCCGCCGAAAGCGCTGGGCGGTGTTGAAACCGGCCTCGTCACGCTCGTATTCGTTGCGATCGGGCGTCGAGAGCAGCGGCCGCAGCGTGTCGGTCACCTCCGCCTCGGATAGCACGCCCATCTCGTAGCCGTCCTCGATGTCGATCAGCGCGTAGCAGATATCGTCGGCAGCCTCGACGAAATAGGCGAGCGGGTGGCGTGCGTACACGCCCGGCGCATGGCGGGTGACGCCCAGCGTGTCGAACACGCGCGTGAACGCCTCGCGTTCGGATTCGTAGTAGCTGTACTTGCCGCGATGCTGGGCGGCTTCCGCCGAAGACCACGGATATTTCACGAAGGTTGCCAAGGTGGCGTGGGTGAGCCGGATGCCGACCGTCTCGACCAGCGTGGTCAGCATGCGCAGGCCCTGCGCGTTGCCCTCGAACAGGCTGAGGTCGCGGTAGGCGGCGTCCGAGATGCCGGAGAGGCGCGCGCGCTCCGTGCGCCGATACCAGTCGCGCACCGCGTATTCGCCGGCATGGCCGAAGGGCGGGTTGCCGATGTCGTGAGCGAGGCAGGCGGCCTGCACGATCGCGCCGATGTCGCTGGGCGCGATATGGGCCGGCAGCTCGCCCATCGCGGCGAGGCGACGTCCGCACATCTCGCCGAGCGAGCGGCCGACGCAGGAGACTTCCAGACTGTGTGTGAGACGGTTGTGGACACGGTCGTTCTTCGGCAGCGGATGCACTTGGGTCTTGCGTCCGAGCTTGCGGAAGGCCTCGGAGAAGATGATGCGGTCGTGGTCCTTCTGGAACTCCGAGCGTCCCCGGGTGCCGTCCAGGCTGGCGACGCCGCCGAAGCGGGTGTCGTCCAGAAGCCGTCTCCACTCCACCGCGCACCTCCCTGCCCGCCCAGCGATGGCGATCATGCCCGCGTGCGGCGGATTGCGAAACCGTGGTTCAGCATCCGCACGAGGCGGGCTACGCTGGGGCGGCGCGGGGCGGGAGAAGTCGATGCAGGCGGACGGGCAGATCGGCTGGCTGCGGCTGGCCTGCATCGGCGGGCTGCTGGTCGGCTGCTTCACCATCCTGCGGCCATTCGTCGCGCCGCTGATCTGGGCGACGGTGCTGGCGGTGTCGTGCTGGCCGGCGTTCCGGCGGCTGCGCGGGCTGTTGCGCGGGCGGGCGGGACTGGCAGCGTGGGTGTTCGCGCTGGCGGGGATGGCGGTGCTGCTGCTGCCGCTGGTCGCGGCGGGGCTGTCGGCGGCGCGCCATGCGCCGGATCTGCTGGCCGGGATCGAGCGGGTCCGCCATGACGGACTGCCGAGGCTGCCCGAGGCGCTGACCGGGCTGCCGGTGGTGGGCAGCCGGCTGGCGCAGTTCTGGGCCGAGCTGTCGGGCGAGGGCGCGGCGGTGCTGTCGCGCTATGGCAGCGAGATCCGGGTCGGTGTGGGCTGGCTGGCGGCGCGGGCGGGGTCGTTCACGCTGACGCTGGTGCAGTTCGCACTGGCAATCATCCTGGCAGCACTCTGCCTGGCCCGGGCCGAGCGCGCGCAGGCGATCCTGGGCGCGATCGAGCGGCGGATCGGCGGCAGCGAGAGCGGCGAGATGATGGCGCTGGCCGCGCGCACCATCCGGGCGGTGTCGATCGGGGTGGTGGGTGCTGCATTCGTCGAGGGGGTACTGTCTGCGGTCGGGCTGGCGATCGCCGGCGTGCCGGGCAGCGCGCTGCTGGGCGTGGCGACGTTCGCCTCCGGCATCCTGCAGCTCGGGCCGGGGGTGGTGTTCCTGCCTGTGGCCGCCTGGGTGTGGTGGCACGATGGCTGGCCTTGGGCGCTGTTCGTGCTGGCCTGGCACCTCGCGCTGGTGGTGCCGGTGGCGATGTTCGGCGGGCCAGGGCTGATGAGCAACGATACCGGGCTGCCAATGGTGCTGGTGCTGTTCGGGGTGCTGGGCGGGATGCTGGCCTTCGGCTTCATCGGCATTTTCCTCGGCCCGACGGTGCTGGCGGTCAGCTATACGCTCGGCCTGCGCTGGCTGGGGCTGGGGGCGCGGGCGTAAGGGCTCGCGCAGCAGGGCGTCGCCCCCTGCCGCGTCACAGGAGCCGGTCGGCCTCCAGAACGGCGCGCAGGAGCACGGCGGTCCCGGCGGCGACGTCGTGCTGGGTGGCACTCTCCGCCTCGTTGTGGCTGAGGCCGCCGGCGCAGGGGACGAAGATCATCGCCGAGGGGCAGACGCGGGCGGTGTAGGCGCTGTCATGGCCCGCGCCCGAGACGATGTCGCGCGGGGTGAAGCCCTCGGCACGTGCGCCGGCGCGGATGGCGTCGAGCAGGCGGGCGTCGAAGGGCACGGCGGGGTTGTCCCAGACCTTGTCGACGGTGACGCCGATCCCGGCCGGCAGGCTCGCGAGGATGTGGCGCAGGGACTGCTCCATCACCTCCAGCACAGCGTCGCTCGGATGGCGCAGGTCGACGGTGAGGAACACCTCGCCAGGGACGACATTGCGCGAGTTGGGCCGGCATTCGAGCAGGCCGACCGTGGCCACCGCATCGGGGGCGTGTTCGGCGGCGAGCCGCTCGATGGCGAGGATGGCATGCGCACCCGCGACCAGCGCGTCCTGGCGCAGGCGCATCGGAGTCGCGCCGGCATGGCCCTCGTTGCCGGTCAGCGTCACCTCGAACCAGCGCATCGCCTGCACGCCGGTCACGGCACCGATGGTTTTCTCCTCGGCTTCCAGGATCGGGCCCTGCTCGATGTGCAGCTCGAAATGGGCGGCGAGCGTCTTCGCGCCAGCCCTGAGCGGGCCGCGATAGCCGATCGCGTCGAGCGCGTCGGCAAAGGTGATGCCGTCGCGGTCGGTGCGGGAAAGCGCGAAATCGGCGGGGAAGGCGCCGGCGAACACGCCCGAGCAGAGCATCGCGGGCGCGAAGCGCGAGCCCTCCTCGTTGGTCCAGTTGATCAGCGTGACCGGATGGCGCGTCCGGGTGCCGGTCTCGGCGAGGGTGCGCAGCACTTCCAGCCCGCCGAGCACGCCAATGACGCCGTCGAACTTGCCGCCAGTCGGCTGGGTGTCGAGATGGCTGCCGATGGCGATCGGCGGCAGGGCGGGATCGGTGCCGGGCAGTGTCGCATACATGGTGCCGAGCTCGTCGATCTCGACGCCGGCGCCGATCGCCTCGCAGGCGTCGCGGAACCAGTCGCGGACCGCTCGGTCCTCCTCGCTCAGCGTGAGTCGACGGATGCCGCCCTTCGGCGTGGCGCCGAAACGGGCGGTGTCCATGATCGAGGCCCAAAGGCGTTGCGAGTCGATCGCGACATTGCCGGTGTGGCCGATGATCTCGCTCATTCGGCGGGTTCCCGCATGCGCTCGGCCCAGCTCTGGCGCGTCGCCGTCGCTTCCTGGGGGACCATGGTGATGCAGTCATCGACCGGGCAGACATGCGAGCACAGATTGCAGCCCACGCATTCCTCCTCGATCACCGTGTAGCGACGGCCAGGTTCGATCGCGATCGCCTGGTGGGCGGTGTCCTCGCAGGCGACATGGCATTTGCCGCAGCCGATGCAGGCATCGTGGTCGATATGGGCCTTGGTCTCGAAGGCGAGGTTGAGATCGCCCCAATGGACGAAATTGCGCAAGGCGCGGCCACGGACATCGTCGAGGGTGGCGTAGCCCTTGCTGTCCATCCAGTTGGAAAGTCCGCCGATCATGTCCTCGACGATGCGGAAACCATGATGCATCGCGGCGGTGCAGACCTGCACGCCGGATGCGCCCAGCGCGATGAACTCGGCAGCCTCCCGCCAGGTCTCGATGCCGCCCATGCCGCTCATCGGCAGCCCGCCCATCTCGGCATCGCGGCCGAGCTCGGCCAGCATGCGCAGCGCGATGGGTTTGACGGCGGGGCCGCAATAGCCGCCATGCGTCCCCTGCCCGTCCACCATCGGCAGCGGCGACATCGCGTCGAGATCGACGCCGACGATGGACTGCACGGTGTTGATCAGGCTGACCGCATCCGCGCCCCCGCGCTTCGCCGCGCGGCCGGAGGCGCGGATGTCGGTGACGTTGGGGGTCAGCTTGACGATCACCGGCAGGTTGGTCGACGCCTTCACCCAGCGCGTGACCATCTCGACATATTCGGGAACCTGGCCGACGGCAGCACCCATGTTGCGCTCCGACATGCCGTGCGGACAGCCGAAATTGAGCTCGAACCCGTCGACGCCGGTCTCCTCGACGAGCGGGACGATGGCGCGCCAGCTGTCTTCGGTGCAGGGCACCATCAGGGAGGCGACGATGGCGCGGTCGGGGTAGTCGCGTTTGACCGATTTCAGCTCGGCGAGATTGACGGCGAGCGGACGGTCCGAGATCAGCTCGATGTTGTTGAGGCCCGCGACGCGCTTGCCGTGATAGCTCACCGCGCCGTAGCGCGACGACACGTTGACGACGGGCGGGTCCTCGCCGAGCGTCTTCCACACCACCCCGCCCCAGCCGGCGGCGAGGGCGCGACGGACGTTGTATTCCTTGTCGGTCGGCGGGGCGGAGGCGAGCCAGAACGGGTTCGGCGAACGGATGCCGGCGACGTTGCAGCGCAGATCGGCCATGTTCGTCAGCTCCCAGGTTGCATGAGGTCGGTGTGGATGGCGATGGCGGCGCGCTTGCCGTCGGCGACCGCGACCACGGTGAGATCGGCTCCCTTGGTGCAGTCGCCGCCGGCATACACGCCTTGCAGCGAGGTGCGGCCCTCGGGGTCGACGGCGATGCGGCCGGATTCGAGGGCGAGCGTGTCGCCGAGCGGGGCATCGTAGAACTGGCCGATGGCCTTGAGCACCATGTCGGCGGCGATCACCCGCGGCTCGCCGCGCACGAAGACGTTGACCGCGGCGACATGGCCGGGCTCGTCGTCATCGGCATCGAAGGAGTGCGGCACGGCATCGAACAGGATCTGGATGCCGCTGGTCTGCGCCCATTCGCGCTCGAAGGCCGTCGCCGACATGTCGCCGGGGCCGCGCCGGTAGAGCATCGTCACCTCGCGCGCGCCGAGGCGGGAGGCCTGCATGGCGGCGTCGATGGCGGTGTTGCCGCCGCCGATCACCACCACGCGGTCGCCGACCGGCACGCTCGCCTTGTCGGCGGCACTGCGCAGGCGGGCGATGAAGGCGACGGCATCCTCGACGCCGCCGAGGCTTTCGCCGGGGAATTCGTTCGCGCCTGCCGAGAGCGCCCGCACGCCGCCATGGCCGAGGGCGAGGAACACCGCATCATGGGTGGCGCGCAGGGTGGACAGGGCGGCGGGCGAAGCGATCGGATGGTCGTAGGCGAGCTCGATGCCGCCGATGCCGAGCAGCCAGGCGATCTCTTCCTGCGCGAAGTCGCCGGCGAGCTTGTAGGCGGCGACACCGTATTCGTTGAGGCCGCCCGGGCGGGGCCGGGCCTCGAAGATGGTGACACCATGGCCGCGCATGGCCAGCGCATGCGCGCAGGCGAGGCCGGCGGGGCCGGCGCCCACGATGGCGATGCGCCGGCCGGTGAACGGGGCGCGGCTGAAAGGCTGCAGGCCGCGCTCCATGACATGGTCGGTGGCGTGGCGTTGCAGCGCGCCGATCTCCACCGCGCCGTCGCCGGCCAGCGTGCGCACGCATGCACCCTCGCACAGGATCTCGGTGGGGCAGACGCGGGCGCAGCTGCCGCCGAGGATGTTGGCCGACAGGATGGTCTCGCCGGCCCCCTTGAGGTCGTGCGCGGCGATGCGGCGGATGAAGCCGGGGATGTCGATGCCGGTCGGGCAGGCCTCGATGCAGGGCGCGTCGTAGCAGTAGTAGCACCGATCCGCCTCGACCGCGGCACGGGCCGGGGTGAGCGGAGCATGTGCGTCGGCGAAATTGCGCGCCAATGTGGCCGCGTCCAGCCGTCCTGCCTCGATCCGTGCGTGCATGGGCCCCTCCGTTGCGACGAGGCTAGTCGAATCCTGACTGTCTGGTCAAGAAATGAACATTCCGGCGATTGTTGCACTCATCAGGTTCGACAAGGTGCCCGCGAGAATGGCACGCAGGCCGTATCTTGCCACTTCTGCCCGTCTTTCGGGCACCAGCGAGGTGTAGGTGGCGAGCTGGATGCCGATCGAGGAGAAATTGGCGAAACCGCACAGGGCGAAGGTGGCGACGGCGAGGGTGTGGGCGTCGAGCACGCCGTTGTGGAAATAGGGCGACAGGCCGACATAGGCGACGAACTCGTTGAACACGATCTTCTGGCCGATGATGTCGCCGATCAGCGTCGCATGGGTCCAGGGCACGCCGATCAGCCAGGCGAGGGGTGCGAACACCACGCCGAAGATCGCCGCCAGCGACCAGCCGGGATGGCCGAACCAGTGGCCGATACCGGCGAGGCAGCCATCGAGCAGCGCGATCAGGCCGATGAACGAGATCAGCATCGCACCGACCGCGACCGCGACATGCACGCCGTTCATCGTGCCGACGGCGATCGCCTCGATGATGTTGGTGGGCCGCCTGCCGTCGAACTCGACGCGGGTGGTGGTGATGTCGGTATGGCCGTCCGACGGCATCAGCAGCTTGGAGAACAGCAACCCCCCGGGGATCGCCATCAGCGAGGCGGCGAGCAGGTAGTCCATGCGTACGCCCAGGCCCGCATAGCCGGCGAGGATCGAGCCGGCGACGGAGGCCGCCCCCGAGCACATCACGGTGAAGAGTTCAGGGCCGGTCATCAGCGGCAGGAACGGCTTGATCGCGACGGGGGCCTCGGACTGGCCGAGGAAGATGGTGGTGACCGCGGCGAAACTCTCGATCGGGGTGGTGCCGATGACCTTGCGGAACACCCAGCCCAGCCCGAAGGCGATCGCCTGCATCACCTGAAGGTAATACAGCACCGCGATCAGCGCGGAGATGTAGATGATCTGCGGCAGCACGTGCAGCGCGATCACGTAGCCCGAGCCGTTGTGGAAGATGTCGTTCATCTGCGGGCCGACCAGGCCGCCGAACAGGAAAGCGATGCCCTGCTCGCCGTAGCCGAGCACCGCGGCCACCGCATTCGACGCGATCGCCATCCCCGCGCGCCCGATCGGCACGAACAGCACCAGCGCGCCGAGCGCGATCTGGGCGAGCAGGGCTGCGGCGACCACGCGCAGGCGGATCTCGCGCCGGCGCGGCGAGCAGATCACCGCGATCGCCAGCAGGCAGGCCATGCCGAGGATGCCGTGGGCGAGATTGCTCATCGCGCGCGCCCCGGCGGGGTGGTGGGCTGGGGCATCGTTGGGAGAGGTCCTGGTGCGGAGAACGGTGCCGGAATGGTCGAACACAAGCCTTGCGCCGTCAATCAGCCGTAAACCTTTCGCCTTTAGACTGAGGGACAGGTCGTGAAGGGAGGGGCGGTTGTCTGGTCTGCTGGCCAGGTTGTGCGCTTTGGCGATGCTGTGCGGGCCGGTCGATGCACCCGCCCTGCAGCCGACGGGCGGGCATGTGGCGGGCGTGCGGTTCGATCAGGTGCTGTTGCGCGTGCGCCAGGAGGTGGCGCTGTTCGCGCAGCAATCGACGGCCGCGCGGAGCCGCGATCTCGACCTGCTGCGCGGCGAGGGCATCGAGCCGCGCTGTGCCGAAGGGGCGAGCGATTTCGCGATCCGGCGGGTCAGCCTCACGCTGGCCGTGGCGATGACGCCCGGGCGCGGCGGGGAGGCCGAAATGACGGTGCCATTCGCCGAGGCCGGGGACGGGCCACGCAGGATGCGGACCGCCGTGCTCGATGACGCCTGGGAGATCCCGGCCGAGCCCGATGCGCGGACCGCGCGGCTGCTCGCACCGGTGGCGACGATCGCGCCGGTGATGTCGGGTCTGCGGCACGGGCTGCTGCGCGCGACGATGCAGGTGCCGTGTTCGGCGAACGTGCCGGGCGGCATCGACGGCACGCTCGCGTTCGCCCTGCGGGTGGAGCGCGATGCCGATCCTTCGGTCGGCTTTCATCTCGCCATCGCCCCGATGCTTGCCGGGGCAGAAGTGCCGCCCGGGTCGGTGGACACCGTCACCATCGGTTTTCATGCACCCGGTTCGGCGCCCGCCCCCGTCGCTGCCCCCGTCGCCGCCACCATCAGGCCACCGCTCGCCCGTCCGCCGCCACAGCCCGTGCCGATGCCACCCGTCTGGGGACAGGGGCCCGGGCCGGCGGGGCCGGGGACGGTGTATGTGCCGCTGCCGGGGCGGCGGCCGGGTGTGGTCGAGGTGCCCCTGCCGGATATGGACATGGGATCGGGACCCGGAATGGTGCCGGCACCGGGGTCGAGCGGCGATCCCGGCTCCACGACGCAGGTCGACTGAGCGCGTCCGCGCACCCTCTAGCCGGCCGGAATGGTGACCACCGCGCCGGGGGCGGACGAGGTCTTGGCGAGGTCGAGCAGCACGCTGACGATGGAGAACGCGACCTTGCTGTCGAAATCGGTGTCCGCGATCCAGTACCACGAGCCGTCATATTCGACCGAACTGTAGACCCGCGACGGAGGCTTGGGGCCGTTCTGGACGATGACCACCGGGCGTCGCTCGATGCCGACCTCGCCGACCGAGGCGACGGTGCGCCCGGCGGTGACGTCGGCGGCCGGCACGTTGATCTGGTAGGCGAGCTGCGACAGCACGCCGAGCATCGAGCGGGTGAGCAGGGCGATCTCGCCCGGATGCGGGGCGAAACGGCCATACACCACCTCGGCATCGAGCGCGCGCGGCTTCATGCCCAGCAGCCGACGGGTCTCGTCCATCACCGCGTCGAGCTCCGTGGAGCCGGGTGGCGCGAAGGTGAGGAAGATGCGCCGGTCATCGGCGGGCGGGGCCTTCGGATCCTTGTCGGCCTTCGCGTGACCTGGACGATCGACCCGGATCGACAGCAGCCCGGCGATCTGGAGGCGGCGGAGGTCGTGCAGCAGCAGGAAGAACTCCGGCGAGCCCTCCCCTGCCCCCTCGACCAGCCCGGTCGCATTGCTCCAGCGGCCGATCGCCTGCACGGAGAGGCGGAACAGAACGTCGATCGGCAGGCCGCCGACGGTGAGCGGCAGCAGGTCGGAGGGGGCGAGCGGGCGCAGCAGGCTTTCGGCGAACTGCTCGCCGGTGAGCGGCTGAAAGGTGAAGGTCGGGCTCTGCTGGAGCTGTGCGGAGCCGGTGCCGGTCAGATAGGTGCTGATCGGGGCCGAGGGAAACACCTCGAACCCGCCTGAGACGTTGCGCTGGAGCTGATACGACGAGATCACCTGCGTGGTGTCGAGGAAGGTCGGCATGTCGCCGTAGCGCAGCCGCACCACGTTGAGCAGGGTCTGCTTCTTGGCCGAGACCGACAGCGAGCGCGCATAGTCGATCTGGTCGGCATCGAGCTGGCGGGGGCCGAACTGGATGCAGCCACCAAGCGCTGCCAGCAGCGACAGCGTTCCCAGCACTCTGACGACGGCGTCGGCATTCATCGGTCCCCATGGTCGGCGAGCATGGGGCCTGCGTCAATTTGCCCCCTGCCCCGCCTGTCGGGGTTTGCTGCGTGGCGCCGATACGCGAGGCATTGACAGGGCCGGCCGCGCGCGGCCTGTTCGGCACGGCGGCGACCACGTTCCCGTCCCGGGGTCGGCTGGACCCCTGGCCCGATCAAGACCGGGACGGCCCGGCACGGATGTTCGGGAGATGGATGCCGTGTCGTGGATCTGCCTGGTGGCCGCCGGCCTGCTGGAAGTCGTGTGGGCCTATGCGATGAAGCAGTCGGAGGGATTCTCGCGTCCCTGGCCGTCGATCATCACCCTCGTCGCGATGATCGCCAGCTTCACCCTGCTGTCGGTGGCGATGCGGTCGCTGCCGCTCGGCACCTCCTACATGATCTGGACCGGTATCGGCGCGGTGGGCGCCTTCGTGGTCGGGGTGGTGCTGCTCGGCGAACCGCTGGGGGCATTGCGGATCGGCGCCGCGGTGCTGATCGTCTCAGGGCTGGTGCTGATGAAGCTCTCGTCGCGCTGAGGGCTCAGCCGCCATCGATCACCACCCCGCGCAGCACCAGCGCGCTGATCGTCGCCTCGGCGGCGGCGAAATCGGCATCCTCCAGCGCGTCCGTCTCCAGCACCCGCACCATCTGGGCGGAGAAATCGGCGTAGCTCTGGGTCATCGACCACAGGCAGAACAGCAGGTGGCGGGTATCGACCGGGCGCATGCGCCCCTGGGCGCGCCAGGTGGCGAAGACGGTGTCGATGCGGGCGACGCGGGCGCGCAAATCGCCGCGCAGGTAGGCGTCGATGTGCCGCGCACCTGTCAGCAGCTCGCCGGCGAAGATGCGCGAGGCTTCAGGGCGCTCGCGGGCCCAGGCGAGCTTGGCGCGGATGTAGCCGGACAGCGCCGTGGCCGGGTCGCGCTCGGCGATCAGCCACAGATCGGCGTCATCCAGCCAGAGCGAGAGGATGTTCTCCAGCAGGGCGGCGTAGAGCGCGTCCTTGGAGCCGAAATAATAGTGCAGGTTCGGCTTGGGCAGGCCGGCGGCGCGCGCGATCGCGGCCATCGTCGCACCGCCATAGCCGTGCTCGGCAAACACCTGCTCGGCGGCCTCGAGGATCTTCTGCGTGCTCTGGCGGTGTGGGGCACCCGGCTGGGCGAGGCCGGGTTTCGGCGCGGTCGTCGTCAGGTCAGTCACTCGGCCGCTTTCTCCGTTCCGCTCGGACGCCACGACTCGAGCCGCCTTGGCAGGACGGGCGCCGGGGGCGACACTACGGGGCATCCAGACACGCTCATAGCGTCGGCATCCGTTGCTGTCGCGTTATCATTTTGGCTGAGGGGCCGGACAATGACCATCTTCATCCGCGGCGGCACCATCGTCACCGCCGAGGGACGCCAGCGCGGCGACGTGCTGTGTGCCGGCGGGCGGATCGCGGCCGTCGGCGACGGGCTGGAGGTGCCGACCGGGGCGGCGATCGTGGATGCGGGCGGGATGCTGGTGATGCCCGGCGGCATCGATCCGCACACCCATATGGAGATGCCCTTCATGGGCAGCGTGTCGTCGGACGATTTCTTCACCGGCACCGCCGCCGGGCTCGCCGGCGGCACGACATCGATCATCGATTTCGTCATTCCCGATGCCGGCGGGTCGATGATCGAGGCGTTCGAGGCCTGGCGCGGGCGCGCCGAGAAGGCCGCGGCCGATTACGGTTTCCATGTCGCGGTCACGGACTGGTCGGAACGGGTCCGGGACGAGATGACGGAGCTGACCCGCCGCGGGGTGAGCAGCTTCAAGCACTTCATGGCCTACAAGGGCGCACTGATGGTCGATGACGGGGTGCTGCTGCACTCGATCGGCCATGCGCTATCCTTGGGCGCCTTGTGCAGCGTGCATGCCGAGAACGGCGACGCGGTGGCGCATCTGCAGAAGGCGCTGCTGGCGCGGGGGATCACCGGTCCGAAGGGCCACCCCCTCTCGCGGCCGCCCGAGGTGGAGGGCGAGGCGGCGACGCGTGCGATCGCACTCGCACGGGTGATGGGCGCGCCGCTCTATGTGGTGCATGTCTCGACCAGGCAGGCGGCAGAGGCCATCGCGGCTGCGCGGATGTCGGGACAGCGCGTGTTCGGCGAGGTGCTGGCCCAGCATCTGGTGATCGACGACAGCGTCTATGACAGCGACGATTTCGCTTACGCGGCCGGGCATGTGATGAGCCCGCCCTTCCGCCCCAAGGCGCATCAGGCGGCGCTGTGGGCCGGGCTCGCCTCGGGGCAGTTGCAGACCACGGCGTCGGATCATTGCTGTTTCTGCGCATCCCAGAAGGCGCAGGGGGCAGAGGATTTCACCCGCATTCCCAACGGCACCGCCGGCATCGAGGACCGCATGGGCGTGCTGTGGCATCACGGGGTGGGGGGTGGGCATCTGACGGCGGAGGAGTTCGTCGCCGTGACCTCGGCCAACACGGCGAGGATCTTCGGGCTTTATCCGCGCAAGGGCACCATCCAGCCCGGCGCGGATGCGGATATCGTGGTGTGGGACCCGTATGCGAGCCGGACGGTGTCGGCGCGCACCCACCATCAGAACATCGATTTCAGCGTCTATGAAGGGATGGAACTGACCGGGCTGGCGCGAAGCACCATCGCCGCCGGCAGGCTGGTCTGGCATGATGGCACGCTTCGGGCCGAGCGGGGCGCGGGGCGCTACCTGAAGCGCAGCCTGCATGCACCGATCACCGGCATGGGCACAGGGTTGGGAGACAACGCATGAGCGAGACGATGACTGCACCGGCCGGCGCGCCCGTCCCCAGCCTCGTGCCGAACGATCTCGATGCGATGTGGATGCCCTATACCGCCAATCGCGACTTCAAGGCCGCGCCGAGGCTGCTGGCGGAAGCCGAGGGCATGACCTATCGCACGCCCGAGGGGCGCGCGGTGCTGGACGGCACGGCGGGGCTGTGGTGCGTCAATGCGGGTCATGGCCGCCGGCAGATCGTGGACGCGATCACCGCCCAGGCATCGAGGATGGACTACGCGCCGTCGTTCCAGATGGGCCACCCGCTGATGTTCGAGGCGGCCTCGCGCATCGCGGCGATCACGCCTTCGGGGCTGGACCGGATCTTCTTCACCAATTCCGGCTCGGAGAGTGCGGATACCGCGCTCAAGATCGCGCTCGCCTATCACCGCGCGCGCGGGCAGGGCCAGCGCACGGTGCTGATCGGGCGCGAGCGCGGCTATCACGGGGTGGGGTTCGGGGGAATGTCGGTCGGCGGCATCGGCGCCAACCGCCGCCAGTTCGGCTCGCTGCTGCCGAAGGTGGACCACCTGCCGCACACGCATGACCTGGCGCGCAACGCGTTCTCGTGCGGGCTGCCGGCGCATGGCGCGGAGCTGGCCGATGCGCTGGATGCCCGCGTCGCGCTGCACGGGGCGGACACCATCGCGGCGGTGATCGTCGAGCCGCTGGCCGGTTCGGCCGGCGTGCTGCTGCCGCCGCAGGGCTATCTCGAACGGCTGCGCGCGGCCTGCGACCGGCACGGCATCCTGCTGATCTTCGACGAGGTGATCACCGGGTTCGGGCGCACGGGGGCGAATTTCGCAGCAGGGCGCTTCGGGGTGACGCCGGACATCCTGACCATGGCCAAGGGGCTGACCAATGCCGCGGTGCCGATGGGTGCGGTGGCGGTGAGCAACGCGATCCATGACGCGATCGTCGACGGCGCGCCGGGGGGCATCGAGCTGTTCCACGGCTATACCTATTCAGGCCATCCGCTGGCCTGTGCGGCAGCGATCGCGACCATCGACCTGCATCGCGACGAGGACCTGCCGGGCCGGGTGCGGTCGCTGGAGCCGGTCTGGGAGGCGGCGGTGCATTCGCTGCGCACGGCCCCGAACGTGATCGACATCCGCAATTTCGGCCTGATCGGCGCGATCGAGCTCAGCCCGCGCCCCGGCCAGCCGGGCGCGCGGGCGATGGCGGTGTTCAAGCGCTGCTTCGCCGCCGGCGTGCTGGTGCGGGTGACGGGTGACATCGTGGCGCTGTCGCCGCCGCTGATCATCGAGACGCCGCAGATCGAGCGGATCGTGTCGGTGCTGGGCGATGCGATCACGGCGGAGCGCGACTGAGATGGCGTCGCGGATCTATGATTTCAGCCTGCGCACCTCGCGCGGCGAGGAGCTGCCGCTGTCGCGCTTCGAGGGGCGGCCGCTGCTGATCGTCAACACCGCGTCGAAATGCGGCTTCACCCCGCAATTCGAGGGGTTGCAGGAGATCTATACCCGCTACCGCGACCGCGGGCTGGAGGTGATCGGCATCCCGTCGGGGGATTTCGGCAACCAGGAGCTCGACGACAACGCGGCGATCGGGGCGTTCTGCCACCGCAATTACGGGGTCAGCTTCACCATCGCCGAGAAGAGCCGGGTGCGCGATCCGGGCGCGATCCCGCTGTTTGCGTGGCTCGCACGGCAGGGCGGGCTGCTGGCGCGGCCGCGGTGGAATTTCTACAAATACCTCGTCGACCGCAGCGGTCTGCTCGAAGGTTGGTATTCCTCGCTGACGAAGCCGACCTCGCGCAGGATGGACGCGGCGATGCTGCGGCTGGTCTGGGAATAGCCGCCAGCGTCGATGTTCAGGGCCTTTCTCACTGTCGGCGGCTGGACGATGGCCAGCCGCGTGCTCGGGCTGGTGCGTGACCAGCTGCTCGCCATCCTGATCGGGGTGGGCGCGATGCAGGACGCCTATCAGGTGGCGTTCAGGCTGCCCAACATGTTCCGCCGGCTGTTCGGCGAGGGCGCGTTCAATGCCGCCTTCGTGCCGATGTTCAGCTCGATCCTGCATCGCGACGGGCTGCCGACGGCGCAGCGTTTCGCCAACGAGGCGCTCGGCGTGCTGAGCTTCTGGCTGCTGGCCCTCACCGTGCTCGGCGAGGTGTTCATGCCGCAGGTGGTGTGGGTGATCGGCTCGGGCTTCGCGCGCCGGCCGGAGGTGTTCGATCTCGCCGTCACCCTGTCGCGGATCACCTTTCCCTACATGCTGCTGATCTGTGCGGCGGCCCTGGTCTCGGGGGTGCTCAACGGGCTCGACCGTTACGCGGCGGCGGCGGCGGCCTATGTGCTGTTCAACGTGGTCGGCATCGCCGCGATCCTGTGGCTGACGCCGCATGTGCCGTCGGTGGCCCATGCGGCGGCCTGGGGGGTGACGATCTCGGGTGTGGTGCAGCTCGGCGCATTGCTGTGGGCGGCGCGGCGGGCGGGGCTGCATTTCAGCCTGCCGAGGCCGCGCATGACGCCCGAGATGCGGGTGCTGATGCGACGCATCGCGCCGGGGCTGGTGGGCTCGGGGGTGACACAGCTCAATCTGGTGGTGGACACCATCGTCGCCACCTGGATGCCGGCGGGTTCGGTGTCGCTGATCTATTTTGCCGACCGGGTGAACCAGCTGCCGCTCGGCGTGCTGGGGGCGGCGGCCGGGACCTCGATGCTGCCGCTGCTGAGCCGGCAGATCCAGGCCGGCGAGATCGACGCGGCGCATCGCACGCAGGGGCGCGCGATCGAATATGCGCTGGTGCTCACCCTGCCGGCGGCGCTGGCGCTGATCGCGCTGGCCGCGCCGATCATGGCCACGCTGTTCGGCTACGGGAAGTTCACCACGCTGGATGCCGTGCTGTCGGCGCAGTCTCTGTGTGCCTATGCGGTGGGGCTGCCGTTCTTCGTGCTGGTCAAGGTGCTGGGGCCGGGCTTCTTCGCGCGCGGCGACACCGCCACCCCGGTGCGGCTGGGGATGATCACGCTGGCGCTGAACTTCGCCCTCAATCTCGCCCTGTACCGGCCGCTCGCCCATGTCGGGCCGCCGCTGGCCTCCTCGCTGGCCTCGATGATCAACGTGCTGCTGCTGGCCGGCACGCTGGGACGGCGCGGGCAGCTGCGCGCGGACCGCGCGCTGATCTCGCGCCTCGCACGGATGGCGCTGGCGGCGATGGTGATGACGGCGGTGCTGGTCGCCGCCCAGCACGGACCGCTCGCCCATGTCGAGGCGCAGCGGCCGCTGCGGCGCGCGGTGGAGCTCGGCCTGCTGATCGTGGTCGGCATGGGGGTGTATGGCGGCATGCTGCATGCGCTCGGCGTGGTCTCGGCCGCAGAGGCCTGGCGGGGGCTGTCGGGACGGCTGCGGCGCCGGCGGGCCTCGTGAGCCTGCCTTCGGCGGAAGGCGCGTCGCCGGCGATGGCGCAGTGGTTCGCGCTCAAGGCGCAGCACCCCGATGCGCTGCTGTTCTTCCGCATGGGCGATTTCTTCGAGCTGTTCTTCTCGGATGCGGAAGCGGCCGCCGCCGCCCTCGACATCGCGCTGACCACGCGCGGCACCCATGCCGGACAGCCGATCACCATGTGCGGCGTGCCGGTCGCGGCCGGCAATGCCTATCTCGCACGACTGATCCGGCGGGGATTCCGCGTCGCCATCGCCGAGCAGACCAAGAAACCCTCGGCGCGCTCGGGCAAGCAGCCGCTGGCGCGCGCCATCGTGCGGCTGGTGACGGCCGGCACGCTGACCGAGGACGAGCTGCTGGAAGCCGGGCGGGCGAACCTGCTGCTGGCGTTGGTCGAGGGCGGCGCGGGGTGGATCGACATCTCCACCGGCCGCTTCGCCACCGCCGCGACCGGGGCGGACGCGCTTGCCGACCTGATCGCGCGGCTCGATCCGGCGGAAATCATCGCCCCGCCGGGCCTGCCATTGCCGGAGGGAGCCCAGGCGACCGCCGTGCCGCCGCCCCCCGCCCCGTCCGTGGCCCGCGCGCGGCTGGCGGAGGCGTTCGGAGCCGCCAGCATCGACGCGTTCGGCGAATTCTCCGATGCGCAGGCCCAGGCCGGCTGGCTCGCGCTCGATTACGTGCGCACCAGCCAGGCGGGGGCGACGCCGCGGCTGGATGCGCCGCGCTCGGAGGCGCAGGCCGGCACGCTGGGGCTCGATCCGGCGACGCGGGCGAGTCTGGATCTGCTGCGCGCCCGCGACGGCGGCGACGACCACACGCTGTTCGCCGCCATCGACCGCACGCTGAGCGGGTCCGGCGGGCGGCTGCTGGGGAGCTGGATCGCCGCCCCGCTCACCGATCGCGCCGCGATCGTCGCCCGCCAGGAAGCGTGGGGATGGCTGCTGCACGAACCGGGCCGGGCGGCGATGCTGCGCGGCGCGCTGCGGGCCGCGCCCGACATCGAGCGCGCGCTGGCGCGGCTGTCGCTGGGGCGCGGGCTGCCGCGCGACCTCGCCGCGATCCGCGACGGGCTGGCGGCATGCGCGTCCTGTGCGGCGGCCCTCGAGGAGGCCGCCGACGCGCCGGCGATGATCGCCGCGCTGCATGGGGCACTGTCGCTCGCGCCCGGGCTGCGCGAGACGCTCGAGCGCGCGCTGGCCGAGCGGCTGCCGGCGCGCCTCGAGGATGGCGGGGTGATCGCGCCCGGCTTCGATGGCGAACTCGATGCCGAGCGGCGGCTGTGCTCGGACAGCCGCGCGCTGATCGCCGGGTTGCAGAACGACTATGCGCAGACATTCGGCATCGCCTCGCTCAAGCTCCGCCACCATGCACAGCTCGGCTACGTCATCGAGGTCGCGGCGAGCCAGGCGGAGCGGCTGCGCGGCCATCCGGAGCTGATCCTGCGCCAGGGCACCGCCGCCCTCGCCCGCTTCGCCACCGCCGAGCTCGCCGATCTCGACAGGCGCATCGCCGAGGCGGGCGGGCGGGCGGCGGAGCGCGAGCGGGGGGTGTTCGCCGCCCTGGTGGCGCAGATCCTCGCCGAGCGCGACCTGCCCGCCGCCGCCTGGGCGCTGGCGGCCCTCGATGCGCTGCAATCGGCGGCCAGCCTCGCGCAGGGCGGCGACTGGTGCCGGCCGGAGATCACCGACGGAGCGGACTTCGCCATCGAGGCGCTGCGTCATCCGGTGGTCGAGCGGGCGCTGGCGCGCGCGGGCGGGGGGGCGCGGTTCGCGCCGAACGACTGCGACCTGTCGCCCGAGCGCTCGGTGCTGCTGCTGACGGGGCCGAACATGGCCGGCAAGTCCACCTATCTGCGGCAATGCGCACTGGCCGTGATCCTGGCCCAGGCCGGGCTGCCGCTGCCGGCGCGCAGCGCGCGGATCGGCATCGTGGACAGGCTGTTCTCGCGGGTGGGGGCGGCCGACGATCTGGCGCGCGGGCGCTCCACCTTCATGGTGGAGATGACCGAGACGGCGGCGATCCTCAACCAGGGCACGTCGAGATCGCTGGTTGTCGTGGACGAGATCGGGCGCGGCACGGCGACGCTGGACGGGCTGGCGATCGCCTGGGCGGTGCTGGAGGCGCTGCATGGCACGCTGCGCTGCCGGGCGATCTTCGCCACCCATTTCCACGAGCTGGCCGATCTGGCCGACTCGCTGCCGAGGCTGCGGCCGCACACGATGAAGGTGCGCGAGTGGCGCGGCGAGGTGGTGTTCCTGCACGAGGTTGTCGAGGGGCGCGCGGGGCGGTCGTGGGGGGTGCATGTGGCGAAGCTGGCCGGGGTGCCGGCCCCCGTCGTGGCACGGGCCGGGCGGCTGCTGGCCTCGCTGGAGCGGCAGGCCGGCACGCGTCCGGCGGCGCTGCCGCTGTTCGAGGCTGCCAGCCTTGTCACGGACGACGGAGAAATTACCTGTAGTGTGCAGGCCACCGATGTGGCTGAATTGCCGCAAGGCGGGGTCGATCGGCAGGACGAGGCGCTGCGCGAGGCGCTGGGCGCGATCGATTGCGATACGCTCAGCCCGCGCGAGGCACTCGAGGCGCTGTATCGCCTCAGAGCGATGCTGGGCTGAATCGCCCCCGATGCAGGGGCAGAGGAGAATTCATGGGGCGTTGCCCGACAACCGTACGATCCGCCTGAGTCGATGCCCGCCCCCGTGAAGAACGAGCCCACGACCCACGATGCCCCGCAATCCGGGACCGTGACCGACGAGACCACCAAGGCCACACGTGCGCTGGCCGCCGCCCTCGCCCGCGCGTCGGCCGAGGGCGAGGGCGTGCCGCGCGAGGCCGCACTGGGTCATTTCCGCCGCCATCTCGCCCGGCTGCAGACCGATGTGCGGCATGAGTTCGAGAGCCATGCGATCTCCGGTGCCGAGGCCGCGCGGCGGCTGAGCGCGATGACCGACGGGCTGGTCGCGACCCTGTTCGATTTCGCCCGCGGCGAGGCGCTGCGCGGGGTCGAGGGCATGCGGCCCGACCTGCCGGGACTGTCGGTGATCGCCACCGGGGGGTACGGGCGCGGGCTGCTGGCCCCGTTCAGCGACATCGACCTGCTGTTCCTGACCACCGACGCGCCCGGCGCGGCGTCGCTCGCGGTGGTGGAATACATGCTCTATTTCCTGTGGGATCTGGGGCTGAAGGTGGGTCATGCGACGCGGTCGATCGCCGACTGCGTGGCGGAGTCGGCCGCCGACACCACCATCCGCACCTCGATGATCGACGCCCGCCTGCTGGCCGGCGACGCGGCCCTGTTCGACGCCTTCATCGTCGCGCGCAACGAGGCCTGTCGCGCCGAGGGGCCGGCCGGGTTCCTGGCCGCCAAGCAGCACGAGCGCAGCGTGCGCCATGCGCGCTACGGCGAGAGCCCGTTCATGGTCGAGCCCAACATCAAGGAAGGGCGCGGGGGCCTGCGCGACCTGCAGACCATCTACTGGATGGCGCGCTATGTGTTCGGCATCCACCGGCTGCTGGATCTGGTCGGCGAGGTGCCGGCCGATCCGCTCGACATGACACCCAGGGCCGGAGCGGACGCGGCCGGCACCTCGGTGGGCCTGTTGACCGAGCAGGAAGGCCGCCATGCCCGCCGGGCGTGGGACTTCCTGTGGACGCTGCGCTTTCACCTGCATTACGTCGCCGGGCGGGCCGAGGAGCGGCTGACCTTCGACATGCAGCCGGTGATCGGCGCGCGCATGGGCTATACCCGTCACGGCCGGCAGGTCGGCGTCGAGCGCTTCATGCGGCACTATTTCCTGACCGCGCGCGACGTGATGCGGCTGACGCATGTGCTGGAGCCGACCATCCGGCGCGCCGCCCTGGGGGCGCCGGCGCTGACCCGCTCGGCCGATCCCGAGCTGGAGGCGGCGGGGTTCACCCTGGCCGACAACCAGCTGCTGCCGAAACCCGGCGTGTCGTTCCGCGACACCCCGATCGCCATGCTGCGCATCCTGCGCTGCGCGCGCGACCGCGACCTCGCGCTCCATCCGCTGGCGATGCATGCGATGATCCGCTACGAGCGCCAGGCCGCCGGGCTGCGCGGCGATGCCGAGGCCTCGGCGATCTTTCTCGACCTGCTGGCCGGCACGCCTGGGCATCCGCGCACCGACGGCGCGCGCTGGCTCTCCCGGCTCAACGAGACCGGGCTGCTGTCACGGCTGGTCCAGCCCTGGTCGCGCATCGTCGGACAGATGCAGTTCGACACCTATCACGTGTTCACCGTCGACGAGCATACGATCGAGGCGGTGCGGGTGCTCAACATGCTCGAGCGCCACGAGGTCGAGGACACGAAGGCGGTGGTCGGCGACCTCGTCGACGACCTGCAGAGCCGGCGCGCGCTCTATGTCGCGGTGCTGCTGCACGACATCGCCAAGGGCCGCGGGGGCGATCATTCCGAGCTGGGCGCGGAGATCGCGCAGGACATCTGCCCGACGCTCGGCATGTCGGCCGAGGAGACCGAGACGGTGTCGTGGCTGGTGCTGCATCACCTGCTGCTCAGCCAGACCGCGTTCCGCCGCGACATCGACGATCCCAAGACCATCCTCGACCTCGCCGACACCATCCAGTCGCCGGAGCGGCTCAAGCTGCTGCTGCTGCTGACGGTGGTCGACATGAAGGCGGTGTCGCCGAAGGTGTGGAATGCCTGGAAGGCGACGCTGCTGCGCGAGCTGTATGTGCGGGTCGCCGAGGTGCTGGCCGGCGGGCTGGCGACCACCGAGCGCGACGCGCGCGTCGCCCGCGCCAAGGAGACCGCCGCCACCGTGCTGCGCACCGAGGGGTTCGACGAGGGCGAGATCAGCCAGTTCCTCGGCCTCGGCTATGGCAGCTACTGGCTCGGCTTCGATCCGGAGACCCACACGCGTCACGCGCGGATGATCCGCGAGGCGGAGGCGTCGAGCGCGCCGTTCACCGTCGAGACGCAGCCGCTGCCGGCGCGCGACGTCACCGAGGTCACGGTCTACACCCACGACCATGCCGGGCTGTTCTTCAACATCGCCGGCGCGCTGGCGGTGGCGGGGGCCTCGATCGTGGATGCGCGCATCCACACGCTGACCAACGGCATGGCGCTGGACACGTTCTGGATCCAGGATGCGTCGGGCACCATCCTCGACCAGCCGCACCGGCTGGCGAAGCTGTCGGTGCTGATCCAGCAGACGGTCAGCGGCGCGCTCGACCCGTCGAGCGAGATCGAGCACCTCCATCACGGCCCGCGCCGGATGCGCGCGATCGGGGTGCCGCCGCGGGTGCTGATCGACAACCGCGCGTCCAACACCCACACGGTGGTCGAGGTCAACGGCCGCGACCGGCCCGGGCTGCTGTATGACGTCACCCATGCGATGAGCGAGCTGGGGGTGACCATCGCCTCGGCGCACATCACCACCTACGGCGTGCGCGCGGTGGACGTCTTCTACATCAAGGACGTGTTCGGCCTGAAGATCACCTCCGAGCGCAAGCTCGCCGATCTGCGCGCCGCCCTGCTGGGCGTGCTGCGCGCCTCCGAGGAGACGCAGGCACCGGAAACGCCCGCCGTGAGCCGGCGCCGCCGAAAGACCGCCTGAGCCCCTACCGAAGCTGCGCCATGCCCCGCCACCGCGAGATCGCCGCGCTGTCGGTGCTGGCCGTGCTGCTGTGGCTCGGGGTGGCGATCAAGGCCGCCTCCGCGCCGCTCACCTGGGACGAGGCCTGGACCTACCTGCATTACGCGCGCTCCTGGCGCGATCTGCTGACGCTTGATTATGCCAACAACCATCTGCTGCACAGCCTGGCGGTGCGCCTCGCGGTGGTGCTGACCGGCACCAATTCGGAGTTCGTGATCAGGCTGCCGAACGTGCTGGCGGCGGGGCTGTATCTCGCCGCCACGCTGGCGGTGCTGCCGCAGGTGCGGTTCAGGCGCACCTTTTTCTTCGTCTGCGCCGGCGCGCCCTATCTGTTCGACTATTTCGCCCTCGCCCGCGGCTACGGCCTCGCCGCGGCGTGGATGCAGGTCGGGCTGGCCGGCAGCCTGTTCGGACCCGAACGGCGCTGGTCGCTGCCGCTGCTGACGGGGTGCCTTGCCGCCGCCAGCCTGTGCATCTTTCCGCTGGCGATCACCGCCGGCATGGTCTGCGGGCTGCTCGGGCTGGCTAGGCTGCGCGGCGGAACCTGGTCGCTGGTGGCACGTCCCGGCGCGATGCGCTTCTGGTCACTGCTGGGCGGCACCATGCTGGCGGCGCTGATCGCCTTGGCTATGCTGCACGTGGTATCGCGCGACGGCGCGCCGGTGTTCGGGACCGATGGCGGGCTTTACGATGCGATCGCGAGGAGCGTCGCACGCAAGAATGTCGCCCCGTCGGCGGCAGTCTGGCTGCCGCCGCTGGCGCTGACGCTGCTGGCGGTGCTGCTGGTGGTCACCTGGCGGGTGCAGCGCCCGCGCAGCCGGCTTCTGCTCGGCACCAGCGCGCTGAGCCTGCTGGCGATCGCCGCCGCCGCCGCTCTGCTTCACAAGCCGCTGCCGACCGACCGGGTACTGATCGCGTTCTATCCGCTATGGACGCTGAGCGCGCTTTCGCTGCTGGAGGACCTGCCCGCCCGGCTGTCGCCACGAGGGTTGCGCAAGGTCGGTGCAGCGTGTGGGGTGCTGTGCCTGGCGATCGGGTTCAACTTCGGCCGCCATGTGAATTGCCACGTCTACGAGGACTGGCCGACGGAAAGCGACGTGCCGGCCGAACTCGCAGTGGCGATCCGCGACCGCCACTGCCTGCCGCCCGAGATCACCCTGCCCCACCAGTATTATCTGTATCGCTGGTTCGGCACCGTCACCCCGCCCGGCCTGCCGGCCTGCTGAGCGCACTCAACCGAAGCCTTCCAGCACGAGCTTGCCGCGCGCGGTGCCGGACGTCAGCACGTCATGGGCGCGCTGGAGGTTGGCGGCGGTGATGGCGCCGAGATGCGCGCCCAGCGTGGTGCGGATCGTGCCGGCATCGACCAGGCGCGACAGTTCGCCGAGGATGCGGCCCTGCTCGGACATGTCGGGGGTCTCGAACAGCGAGCGGGTGTACATCAGCTCCCAGTGCAGCGAGAGCGACTTGCGCTTGAGCGGCAGCGCGTCGAGGCTCGCCGGGTCGTCGATCAGGCCGATGCGGCCCTGCGGTGCGATCAGCTCGACGAGCTGGTCGAAATGACGGTCGGTCTGCGTGGTGGAGAACACCAGGCCCGGCGCGCCGAGGCCGAGTGCGGCGATCTGGGCGGCGAGCGGGCGGCTGTGGTCGATGACGTGATGGGCGCCCAGAGCGCGGACCCAGTCGGTGGTCTCGGGACGCGAGGCGGTGGCGATCACGGTGAGATCGGTGAGCGCGCGCAGCAGCTGGATGGCGATCGAGCCGACGCCGCCGGCGCCCCCCACGATCAGCACAGCCGGCGCCGCGCCGGGCACGGCGCGGTGGATGTCGAGCCGGTCGAACAGCATCTCCCAGGCGGTGACCGCGGTCAGCGGCATCGCAGCCGCCTCCGCCCAGCCGAGCGAGACGGGCTTGCGGCCGACCAGGCGCTCGTCGACGAGTTGGAGTTCGGCATTGCTGCCCGGGCGGTCGAGCGTACCGGCATACCAGACCGCATCGCCGGGCGCGAAGCCGCGCACCGCATCGCCCACCGCGCGCACGATGCCGGCCGCATCCCAGCCCAGCACCCGCCACTGCCCCGGCGGCGGCGTCTCGCGGCCGCGCACCTTGGTGTCGACCGGATTGACCGAGACCGCGCGGATCTCAACCAGCAGGTCGCGGCCCGACGCCACGGGATCGGGCAGCTCGATGGTCTCGAGGCGGTCTGGGTCTTGATAGCCGACGGCGCGCATGGGCGGGTCTCGCAGGTCAGGGGTGGACCAGGACCATCGGATGGTCGCTGGGCGGGATCAGGTCGAAACGCATCACGGTGCCGGCGGGTGCGGCGGCCCAGGCGCGGGCGCGGTCGGCGAAATCGGTGTGCCAGTTCGGCACCCGCCAGCCGCGCGGGATGCCGAACACCAGCAACAGGCCGAGCAGCACCGCCCCCGCCCCCCACAGCGCACGCTCGCGCTGGCGCAGCAGGACCAGCACCGCACCCATCCAGGCGACCGACAGCAGGGTGAAGTAGCGGTTGCCACAGGGGGGACGGGCCAGGGCGTGCCATTGCGGCATCTCGGTCGAGGCGTGCGGCTGCACGAGCCCGGCGAGGGCGATCAGCAGCGCGAACAGGCTGAACTGCGCCAACAGCGCCGGGCCGCGACGCAGCGCGATGGCGAACAGCATCACGGCCAGCAGGCTCAGCGGGATCGCCACCGCGTCGCGGCCGAAGAAACCGCCATAGGGGAGCTTTGCGGCGGTGCTGTAGCCGAATTCCACCCCGGCGAGCACCTGACGGAACAGGATCTGCGCGGCCCAGGCGGGGGTGGCGCCGAGCGGTGTCGGCAGGGCGGCATGGTTCGGCCGGCTGAGCACCAGCGCGCCCTGCACCACCGCACAGGTCAGCAGCACCGCGCCGCGCCAGAGCGTCGCGCGCCGATCGGCGCGCTGGCGTCGTGCCTGCCACAGCCGCAGGGCCACCACCGCCAGCAGCAGCGGCGCGAACGGCCCGCTCAGCCCGGACAGCAGCAGCACCAGCGTGTCGAACACCCACCCGACCGTGCCCCGCGGCGCGGTGCCGCAGACCACCAGGCAGGCGAGCGCCGCAAGCGACCACTGCGCGTTGGTGAGATTGCCGTAGAATTCCGCCTCGTTGGGCAGCAGCATCGCCAGCAGGGCGAACAGCAGCCGTGAGCGCACATCCGGCCAGGCGGCGTCGAGGCGGCGCGAGCACAGAAAGGCGCCGCACGCGGCCTGCATCGCGATCCCCGTCGCCGCGTAGACGCGCGCCACCCACAGCAAAGGCAGCGAGGCGGTGGCGAGGGCGACCAGGCGCTGGAGCGAGTTGAGGTAGCCGTTGACCGGCACCATCAGGCAGTCGAGGCCGAGATGCAGCGCGTCGGGATACCATTCCCAGCCATCGTCGCCCCAGAATTCAGGCCGGATCAGCAGCCAGGGCTTACGCGACAGCAGCACGCAGGCGAACAGTGCCGTTGCTGCCAGCGGCAGCCAGCGGGAGCGCTGTGGGGTCGTGCTCAAGGATGCTTGACCAGCACCATCGGTGCGGTGCCGGGTGGAACCTGCGGGAATTCCATCCGCGTGCCGGGAGGTGCGAGCGCGAAGGCGCGGGCGCGGGCGGCGAAATCGGTGTGCCAGCTCTCGATCCGCCAGCTCTGCGGGATGGCGTAGAGCAGCATCGGCAGCAGCAGCACGATCCCGAAGACGCGCAGCGCCGGCTGGCGGCTGGCGGCCAGCACGAACATCGCCGCAAGGAAGGTCAGCGAGAGCATGGCGAAGTAGCGGCTGCCGCAGGTCGGGTGGGTCAGCGCCACCCATTGCGGCATGTCGGCCGAGGCATGCGGATGCACCAGCCCGCCGGCCAGCACCAGGACGGCGTACAGCGCGAAGCCCCGGAACAGCAGCCCGCCCACCGCACAGGCGGCGCCGAACGCGGCCAGCGCCACCGCCAGCGTAACCCAGGTCGCGGCATCGCTGCTCCAGCCGGGCCGGACGGGCGAGAGGAACATCGCCCGCATACCGAATTCGAGCCCGAACACCACCTGGCGAGCGATCATCCGCGCCAGCAGCACCGGGCTTGCGCCCAGCGGCGTGGGCAGGCTGCCGTGATCGGGTGTGGTCGCCAGCACCCAGAGCTGGATCGCAGCACACAGCGCCATCACCGCCAGCCGCACGAGCCCCGCCAAGCGCGCTTCAGGCTTGCGGCGGTGGGCCACCAGCACCATCAGGGCGGTCGGGCCGAGCAGCAGGGCGAACGGCCCGCTCAGCCCGCTGAGTGCGAGCACCGAAAGATCGAACGCCCACGACCACGCGCGACGCGGCGGCGACGCCATCACCACCTCGAACGCCAGCACGGCGAGCCACCACTGGGCATTGGTGAGGTTGCCGTAGAGCTCGATCTCGTTGGGCAGCAGCAGCATCGCCACCGCGAAGGCCAGCCGGGCGACGCGGGGAATGCCGTACCCGTCGAGGCGTCGACTGCACAGGAAGCTCGCCGCCAGCGCCTGCGCGGCGAGGCCGATGAAGGCGAACACCGCCGGCACCCACAGCAGCGGCAACGGCTGCACCGCGAGCCCCACCAGCCGCTGGACGCTGTTGAGATAGCCGTTGACCGGGATCGCGAGGCAGCGGATGCCGATCGTGTAGGCGTCCGGATACCACGACCAGCCATCGTCGCCCCACAGATTGGCGTCGGTCAGCACATGCGGCTGACGCGAGACCAGCAGCGCGACGAACGCCACGAACAGCAGCGCGGCCGTCGCGCCACGCGAGACCGCAGAAGAACGGGAGGACGGCGGCATCACGGGTTCCGGCACGGGCAGGGGTCGGCCGCAAGGCTATCGGTGGGGCGTCGGCGGGTCAAAACCGGCCGAGGGGGCGGCAGACTTGATCCCCGCCCGGTTCGGGCCCAGAGATCGCCGCATGCCGCCCGTGCCGCCTCACGAACCGTCTGCCCCCGGCCGGGCATGGCCGAATCGGGTGGTGGGGCCCGATCCGGCGTTCTGCGGGCTCGCGGCGGTCGCGCTGGCCGCCACCGCCTGGCTTGCGCCGCGCCACTTCGCCGGCGAGGTGGCCTGGCTGCTGCCGGCCTGGTCGGTGTATCGCCCGCTGCGCATCGCCGGGCGGGGGGTGCATGGCTGGCTGCTGGCCGCGCTCGCGCTCTGGGCAGGACTGTCGCCGGTCGGCGCCGGGACCGGCTCCGCCGCCATCGCGACGGTGGCGGCCGTGGGTGGGCTGGTGTGGATGGTGGTGGCGGGGGGCGGCCTGGCGAGCGCTGCCGCGCTGGTCGTCGCCGGCGGCCTCGCTTGCCTGTCCATCGCGGGGCTGGTGCCGGGCACGGCCGGACCGGCCTGGCCGTGCGTGCTGGCACTCGTCACCGGTGCGGCATCGCTGGGGCTCGGCGTGGCCCGAGGCGAGCGGCGGCGCGCCGCGCTGGGCGGGCTGGGGCTGCTGCTCGCCGCACCTGGTGCGCTGGCGCTGGCACGCGGGCTGCCCGCACCCGCTCCGCTGCCCGCGCTGGCAGCCCTTGCGGGTCTGCTGGCGCTGATCGCCGGGGACGATCTGGTGCCGCCCGCGACCCTGCGGCGGATGCCGCGCTGAGATGACGCAGCCGCTCGCCTCGTTCGAGGACACGCGCCACCGCCTCGCCGGGCCCGATCTGGCGCGCTGTATCGCCATCGTCTGCGTGCTGATCACCCATGATGGCGGGCTGGTCGCCGCGCTGCTCGGGGTCGGGCTGCCGCTGCATCTCGCGTTCCTGGGCTTCTTCGGCGTGATGCTGTTCTTCGTGCTCAGCGGGGTGCTGATCGGCACCCTCATGCTCGACCTGGTCGAGCGTGGCGCGGGCCTCGGCGACTGGTGGGTGTTCCTGCGCCGGCGCTGGGCGCGCACGCTGCCGGCCTATGCCGCCAGCCTCGTCATCATCGCCGCCCTGACCCCGCTCGGCGGGCAGGGGGTGGACATGGCCGGGCTGGGCCGGGTGTGGGGGTTCTATGCGACACTGACGCAGAACCTGTTCTGGCGTCCGGTGTCGCCCTGGTTCGGCCAGTCCTGGTCGCTGGGCGTCGAGGAATGGTTCTATCTGGGCTTTCCGGCCCTGCTGGTGCTGGCCGGCTGGCTGCGCGCGCCGGGGCGGGTGGGGTTCGGCGTCGTGCTGACGCTGTTCGTCGTCGTCCCGATCGGCTGGCGGCTGGGTCTGGCACCGGATGCGGACTGGGACGAGGCGACCAGCAAGATCGTCGCCTGCCGGCTCGATTCGCTCGCCTGCGGGGTGGCGGCCGCGCTCGCGATGCGGGGCTGCGCGGGGCTGCGGCGGTTATGGGCGCCTTGCCTGGCGATCGGCGCGGCGATGGTGATCGGGATCTGGTGGAGCGACTGCCTGCCGTTCCCGCTATGGAGCGAGGGGGTCAAGCGGATCGTCCTGTTCGACGTCGTCGGCCTCGGTTTCGCGCTGTGCATGCCGGCCGCGCTGCGGCTGCGCCGGCTGCCACGCCCGGCCGCCGGGCTGGTGCGCAGCCTGAGCACGCACAGCTACGGGCTGTATCTCTGTCATCTGCCGCTCGCGCTGCTGACCGGCGAACTGCATGCGCGCGGCCTCGGCGCGCTGCCCTGTCTGGTGTTCCTGGCCCTCGCCACCATTGGCGGCGCGGCCCTGTCGTGGCGCTGCATCGAGCGCCCGTGTCTGCGCCTGCGCCCGGCTCAGACGCCGACGGGCTGATCGCGGGCGGCAAGGGCTGCCGCGAGCCGGGCGATGACCGGCGGCCAGGCCTGACGCGGCGGCAGCGGGGCGGGCTGCACGAGGCGGCGCAGCCCGGGATAGAGCGGCGGGCCGAACGCCTCGCGCCAGCGCCAGTCGCCGCCGGCGCGATCGAGCAGCCACAGCGGCGCCCCCATCGCACCGGCGAGATGGGCGGCCATGGTGTCGACCGCGACCACGCCGTCGAGGGCGGCGATCGCGGCGGCGGTGTCGGCCAGATCGGTGAACGGCCCGCCTTCCGCCATCCAGTCGGGCCGGTCCGCACCCTCGGAGAGGGAGACGAAGCTCACCCCGGTGAGCGCGCCCAGCGGTGCGAGCAGGTCCGGCGGGATCGAGCGGCGGCGGTCGTAGCGGTAGGCCGGGCTGCCCTGCCAGACGAGGCCCAGGCGACGCCCCTTCAGACCGGCGAAGCGCGCCCGCCAGGCATCGATGCGCGCAGGCGGCAGCCGGATCCACACCGGATCGGCGGGCGGGTCGCCGAGCAGATGCGGCAGGCCGGGCAGGCCGGCGCGACAGGTGGCGGTCCCCTCCCCCTCGTCGAAGACGATAGTCTCGAACGAGTCCGCCACCAGCCGGCGCATCGCCTGCGGCACGCGCAGCACGATGCGCGCCCGCGCCCTGGCGGCCGGCAGGTAGCGCAGGAAATGCAGCGCGTCGCCCAGACCCTGTTCCACCTCCAGCCGCACCACCGCGTCGGTCGGCTGGCCGTCCCAATTCGGCAGGTCGGAGGCTGGCAGCAGGGCCGCGCGCGCCTCGAACGCCGCCCAGCCCTCCGCACGGCGGCCGGTGGCGAGCAGGACGGAGGCCAGCGTCAGTTCCGCCTGCGGCATCGCACCTGCGGCGAGGATGGCGCGCAGCCGGGCTTCGGCGGCGTCGAACCGGTCGCGCTCGAACAGCACCGACGCCCGGCCGAGCGCGATCGCCGGCTCGCCGGGGGCGGCGCGTTCGGCTTCGGCGAGCAGCGCGTCGGCCCGGGCGACATCGCCCTGCGCATCGGCGACCAGCCCCTCGGTCAGCAGCGTCGCCGCGGTCGGCGGGGCAAGCGCGCGGGCCTCGGCGATCGCGGCGGCGGCCTCGTCGATGCGACCGGCGGCGTTCAGTGCGGCGGCGAGGTTGGCGTGGGCGGCGGGATCGCGGGGTGCGCGCCGGGCGGTCTCGCGCCAGGCGACGAGGGCGGCGTCGGTGGCGCCGAGGGCCACAAGCGCGAGCGCATGGGCGTGGTGATGCGCAGGCTCGGACGGATCGGTCTCCACCGCCAGCCGGGCGGCGGCGCTGGCGGCTTCGGCATGGCCCTCGGCGAGGAGGGCGGCCGAGAGCGCCGCATGCCAGCCGGCGCGCGGCCGCAACTGCACCGCGCGGCCGATCGCGGCGATCGCCAGCGCGTTGTCGCCGCCCGCCTGCGCGGTGGCGCCGAGCCCGAACCAGGCAGGGGCGAAGGTGGCGTCGCCGGCGAGGGCGGCACGATAGAGCCGGGCGGCGGTGTCGAGATCGCCGGCCCCGCGTGCGCGGTCGCCCTGCCGCGAAAGCGCGCGCGGGCTGGTATCTGGCGGCGGGTCGGCACTCATCACCGGCGTTGCTACCACCGGCGCGGTGATGGTGCATCCGTCTGCTTGCACAGCCACCGCCCGGCGCGCGAAGCTGGCGGGCATGGACACGCATCTCTCCAATACCGCCCCCGCCTATGACCGGCTCAAGCAGCGCTTCGCCCGCATCGCCACCCTCGGCGAGGCGGCGGCGATGCTGGGCTGGGATGCGCAGGCGATGATGCCCGATGGCGGCAGCGAGGCGCGTGGCGAACAGCTCGCCACCCTGTCGGGGCTGGCGCACGAGATGCTGGTGGCCCCCGAGACCGGCGCGCTGCTGGAGGCGGCCAGCACGCCGGACAGCTCGGCCTGGGATGTCGCCAATCTGCGCCTGATGAAGCGCAGCTATCTCAAGGCCACCGTGCTGCCCGGCGATCTGGTCGAGGCGCTGTCGCGCCAGAGCAATGCCTGCGAGATGGCGTGGCGGCAGGCCAGGGCGGAGAGCGATTTTGCCGCCATTGCGCCGAAGCTGGAAGGGCTGCTGTCTCTGGTGCGCGAGCAGGCCACCGCCCTGTCGGAGGTGCTGTCGCTTAGCCCGTACGACGCGCTGATGGACGAGTTCCAGCCCGGCATCGGGGCGGCGGATGCAGCACCGATCTTCGCGCGCTACGAGGCGTTCCTGCGTGACAATCTCGACGCGATCGAGGCGCGGCAGGCGGCGGGTCCGGCGCCGGTCGCGCTGCCCGCACTGCCGATCGATGCACAGGAGGCGCTGTGCCGGGATCTGGCCGCGCGGGTCGGGCTCGATTTCGACCATGCGCGTCTGGACCGCTCGATCCACCCATTCTGCGGCGGCACGCCGACCGACATCCGCATCACCACGCGCTACAGCGAGGCCGATCCGTCGAATGCGCTCTATGCGGTGGTGCACGAGACGGGGCACGCGCTCTACGAGGCGGGCTTGCCCAAGGACTGGCGCGGGCGGCAGCCGGTGGGGCAGGCCTGCGGCATGGCGGCGCATGAGAGCCAGTCGCTGTCGATCGAGATGCAGGCCTGCCGGTCTGACGCGTTCCTGTCCTGGCTGGGGCCGTTCCTTGCGGAACGGTTCGGCGATCATCCCGCCTATGCGCCCGACAATCTCGCCCGCGCGTGGCGGCGCGTGGAGCGCGGCTTCATCCGGGTGGATGCCGACGAGGTGACCTATCCGGCGCATGTGATCCTGCGCTTCCGGCTCGAACAGGCGATGATCGCCGGCGATCTGAAGGTGGCCGATCTGCCCGGCGCCTGGGCGGAGGGGCTGCATGCCCTGCTCGGCGTCACCCCACCCGACGACGCGCGCGGCTGCCTGCAGGACATCCACTGGTATTCGGGCGCGTTCGGCTATTTCCCGTCCTATTCGCTGGGCGCGATGACCGCCGCGCAGCTCATGGACGCCGCCCGCGCCGCCACCCTCGATCTCGATGCCGCGCTCGCGACGGGCGATTTCAGGCCGCTGCGGGGCTGGATGGCGGCCAACGTGCATGCGCAGGGCAGCCTGTACGGGTTCAACGACCTGCTGCGCCATGCCACCGGTGCGCCGCTCGGCATCGAGCCGTTCCTGGCCCATCTGCGCCGCCGCTATCTGGATTGAGCCGGCATGGTGCGACGGCGCGGACATATTGACTTAGTCCAATGGACCTGACTAGGCTTTGGTCATGAACGCGATCAACATCCATGAGGCCAAGACGCACCTGTCGCGCCTGGTCGAACAGGTCGAGCGAGGCGAGAGCGTGGTGATCGCGCGGTCGGGCCGGCCGGTGGCACGGCTCGCACCGCTGGATGCGCCGGCACCGGGACAGAAGCGGCGGCTGGGGTTCCTGTCGGGGCAGATCGCGGTGCCGGAGGATTTCGACCTTATGGGCGAGCAGGTGGTGGCAGCACTGTTCGAGGGCTGAGCGCGCGTGCGGCTGCTGCTCGACACTCATCTGCTGCTCTGGGCGGCGGGCGATCCGGCGCGGCTGTCGGACGCGACACGCACGCTGATGTCCGACCCGGACAACGAGCTGTGGTTCAGCGCGGCCAGCCTGTGGGAAGTCGCGATCAAGGCCGGGCTGGGACGCGAGGATTTCCGTGTCGATCCGCATCTGCTGCGCCGCGGCCTGCGCGACAATGACTGGCACGAACTGCCGATCTCCAGCCGCCATGCGGTCACCGTCGCCACCCTGCCCGACCTGCACCGCGACCCGTTCGACCGTCTGCTGGTGGCGCAGGCGACGGTCGAGGGCCTGCTGCTGCTGACCCGCGACCCACAGGTGGGCCGCTATCCCGGACCGATCCGGCTCGTCTGACGCCTCGCCGCGCGCGCCACGATGCGGTATGCTGATCGGATGCGATATGTTTCGACCCGCGGCGAGGCCGAGCCGCGTGATTTTGCCGGGGTGTTAATGGCGGGGCTCGCCGAGGATGGCGGGCTGTTTGTGCCGGAAGCCTGGCCGCTGATCGCGGCCGACCAGTGGCGCACGATGCGGGGGCTCGACTACCCGACGCTTGCCGCGCGCCTGATCGCGCCGTTCGCCGCCCCCTCCATCGACGAGCCGACACTGCTCGGACTGGCACGGGACGCGTATGCGGGGTTCGGGCATCCGGCGGTGGCACCGCTGGTGCAGATCGACCGCAACCTGTTCGCGCTGGAACTGTTCCACGGGCCAACCCTGGCCTTCAAGGACATGGCGATGCAGCTGCTCGGGCGGCTGTTCGACCATGTGCTCGGCGAAAGCGGCGCACGGGTGACGATCGTGGGCGCGACCTCGGGCGATACCGGATCGGCGGCGATCGCGGCCCTGTGCGACCGCACCTGCGTCGATGTGGCGATCCTGCATCCGCAAGGACGCACCTCGGAGGTGCAGCGGAGGCAGATGACCACCGTGCTGGCATCCAACATCAGCAACATCGCCGTGACGGGCAATTTCGACGACTGCCAGGACCTGGTGAAGGCGATGTTCGCCGACGCGCCGTTCCGCCGCGAGCTGAACCTCTCGGCGGTCAATTCGATCAACTGGGCGCGGGTGGCGGCCCAGATCCCGTATTACGCCTATGCCGCCCTCGCGCTGGGCGCACCGGACCGGGAGGTGGCGTTCGCGGTGCCGACCGGCAATTTCGGCAACGTGCTGGCCGCCTGGGCGGTGCGCCGGATGGGGCTGCCGGTGCGCGCGCTGGCCATCGGGGCGAATGTCAACGACATCCTGGCCCGCTTCCTCGCCGCCAACGACATGTCGATCCGGGCGGTCACGCCCTCGCTGTCGCCGAGCATGGATATCGGGGTCAGCTCCAATTTCGAGCGGCTGCTGTTCGAACTGCTGGGGCGCGATGCGGGACGGGTGCGCCAGATCATGACCGGTTTTCGCACCACCGGGCGCATGGCGGTGCCGGATGCGGCGTGGCGGGAGGCGAGCGCGCTGTTTTCGGGCGTCACACTCGACGACGAGGCGGTGATCGCCGCCATCCGCGAGCTGCATGCGCGCACCGGCTACGTGGCGGAGCCGCACAGCGCGATCGGCATCGCCGCAGGGGAGCATCTGCGCGCGACGCTGCCGCCCGAGGTGGCGGTGGTGGCGGCGGCGACCGCGCATCCGGCAAAGTTTCCCGATGCGATGGAGCGCGCGCTCGGCTTTCGCCCGCCGTTGCCGGCCGCCCTCGCCGACCTATATGAGCGTGAGGAACGCTACGTCACCGCCGACAACGATCTCGGCGCGATCGAGGCCCTGGTACGGGCGCATGCGCTGCGCAACGCGGTCCCGGCCTGATCCACGCCGACTGTCCCTTTCGATTTTCAGGAACGCTTGATGCCCGAACCCACCCCCGTCCGCGTCACCACCCTGCCCTCCGGCCTGACGGTCGTGACGGAGCGGATGGAGCGCGTCGAGACGGTCAGTTTCGGCGCCTATGTCGCCTCCGGCACCCGCCATGAGCGGGCGGAGGAAAACGGGGTGTCGCATTTCCTCGAACACATGGCGTTCAAGGGCACCGAGCGGCGCTCGGCGGCCCGCATCGCCGAGGAGATCGAGGATGTCGGCGGCCATATCAACGCCTACACTGCCCGCGAGCAGACCGCCTACTACGTCAAGCTGCTCAAGGAGGATCTGGGGCTGGGCGTCGACATCATCGGCGACATCCTGACCCATTCGAGCTTCGCGCCCGAGGAGCTGGAGCGCGAGCGCGGGGTGATCCTGCAGGAGATCGGCCAGGCCAACGACACGCCCGACGACATCATCTTCGACCATTTCCAGGCCACCGCCTATCCGGACCAGCCGATGGGGCGCCCGACGCTGGGCACCGAGGCCCTGATCCGCGAGATGAAGCGCGACACGCTGACGGGCTACATGCGCGACCATTACGCGGCCGCGAACACGGTGATCGCAGCCACCGGCAACCTGCATCATGACGATGTGGTCGCGCTGGTGGAGCGGCATTTCGCCGATCTGCCGCGCCACACCGCGCCGAAGCCGGTGGCGGCGCGCTACATCGGTGGCGAGTTCCGCGAGAGCCGCGATCTCGACCAGGTGCATGTCACGCTGGGCTTCCCGTCGGTCGGCTACGGGCATGGCGACTACTACGCGACCATGCTGCTCGCCACCGTGCTGGGCGGGGGGATGTCGTCGCGGCTGTTCCAGGAAATCCGCGAGCGGCGCGGGCTGGTCTATTCGATCTACGCCTATCACGCGCCGGCCACCGATGGCGGGGTGTTCGGGCTGTATGCCGGCACCGGCGAGGATGAGGCGGCGGAGCTGGTGCCGGCGACGCTGGACGAGCTTGATGCGGTCTGCCGCCATATCGAGCCGGCGGAGCTCGCCCGGGCACGCGCACAGGTCAAGGCGGGGCTGCTGATGTCGCTGGAGAGCACCGGCAATCGCTGCGAGCAGATCGCCCGGCAGTACGAGCTGTTCGGCCGGCTGATCCCGACCGCGGAGACGGTGGCGAAGATCGATGCGGTCGGCCTCGACGATCTCAAGCGCGTGGCATCGAACCTGTTTGCCGGCGCGCCGACACTGGCGACGATCGGACCGGTCGACCGCGTACCCGGGGTGGGCGCGATCGCCGCGCGTCTCGGCACCCGTGCTGCGGCCTGAGCCGATGCCCGACGCCCATATCCCTCCCGATGGCGGCCTCGACCGGCTCGCCGATCTCATGGCCCGCGCGCGCGCCCACGGGGCCGACAGCGCCGATGCGGTGATGTTCGAGAGCACCTCGCTCAGCCTGTCGGTCCGCCACGGCAGGCCCGAGGAACTTGAACGCGCCGAGAGCACCGATGTCGGGCTGCGGGTGTTCGTCGGGCAGCGCAGCGCGATCGTGTCGGCGACCAGCCTCGATCCGCGGGGGTTCGATCTGCTGGCCGAGCGCGCAGTGGCGATGGCGCGGGTGGTGCCGGAGGACCGTTTCGGCGGGATCGGGGATGCGGATGCGCCGTTCGATGCGGCGATCGGCGCCGCACTCGACCTCGACGACCCGGCCGGCGAGCCGGAGGCGGCAGCACTCGAGGCCCGTGCGGCGGCGGCCGAAGCGGCAGGGCTGGCGGTGCATGGGGTCACCAACTCCGATGGCGGCTCGGCCGGCTATCGGCGCTCGCGCATCTCGCTGGTGTCCAGCCGCGGCTTCGCGGGCAGCTATGCGCGGACGTCGCATTCGGTCTCGGCGGTGCTGCTGGCCGGCGCGGGCACGTCGATGCAGCGCGACTACGACTATCATTCGACGGTGCATCTGGCCGATCTCGACGATCCGGCGCTGATCGGCGCACGCGCCGGCGGGCGGGCGGTGGCGCGGCTCGACCCGGTGCGGCCGAAGACCGCCACCCTGCCAGTGGTGTATGACCCGCGCGTCGCCGGCTCGCTGCTGGGTCATCTGCTGGGCGCGATCAACGGAGCGTCGATCGCGCGGGGCACCTCGTTCCTCAAGGACCGGATGGGTACCCGCATCCTGCCCGAGGGCTTCACGCTCCGCGACGATCCGCGCCGGGTGCGCGGGGGGGCGTCGCGGCCGTTCGACGGCGAGGGGATGGCGACCGAAGCCCGCGCACTGGTCGAGGACGGGATGCTGGTGAGCTGGGTGCTGGACGGACGCTCGGGGCGGCAGCTCGGGCTGGCGAGCACCGGCAACGCATCGCGCGGCACATCCGGCAGCCCGTCGCCCTCCACCACGAACGTCACGCTGAGCCCCGGACGCCTGACGCCGGCCGAGCTGATGGCCGATATCGGCGAAGGCATCTATGTCACCGAGCTGATGGGCAATGCGGTCAACGGGCTGACCGGCGATTACAGCCGCGGGGCGGCCGGGTTCATGATCCGTGACGGCGCGCTGGCCGAGCCGGTGGCCGAATTCACCATCGCCGGCAACCTGCTGGAGATGTACGCCTCGCTCGCCGCCGCCGACGATCTGGTGCTGCGGCGCGGGATGGATTCTCCTACACTTCGCGTCCATCCGCTGATGGTGGCAGGCGGCTGATTGTAACCCTATATTGCAGGGCATGATGCAGAACAGACCCTCAGCGTCCCTCTCCGCCGTCCTTGCCCTGCGTGTGATGACCGCGCTGCCGCTGGCGGTGCCGGCCGCGGCGATGATGGCCGCGCCGATCGTGATCGCGGCCACCGCCGAGGCGCGTCCCGGGGGCGGCAGCTCGTTCGGCAGCCGCGGCTCGCGCAGCTTCAGCCCGCCGCCCTCGGTGTCGATCGCACCGCGCGGGGCGACGCCGTTCAACCGGCCCGCACCGATGAACCCAGGGTTCAATCCGGGCTACCGCCCCTATGGCGGGTTCGGCTCGCGGCCGCTGCTGCACGGGTTCGTCGGCGGTCTGCTGGGGGCGGGTCTGTTCGGCCTGCTCAGCGGGCATGGGTTCTTCGGCGGCGGCTTCGGCCTGCTGTCGCTGCTGGGCACGATCATCCAGCTGACGCTGCTGTTCCTGATCGCGCGCTGGGTGTTCCGCCGCTTCTTCGCCCGGCAGATGGCGGGCGCGTCGATGCCGCGCGGCATGGCGTTCGGGGGCAATCCGGTGGCCGGCGGTGCTACCGCATCGAGCGCCCCGCTCAGCCTGCAGCCGCAGGATTTCCGCAGTTTCGAATCGCTGCTGACGCAGATCCAGTCCGCCTGGTCGCGCGGCGATACCGGTGCGCTGCGCCAGTTCACCACGCCGGAGATGGCGGCGAATTTCAACGCCCAGCTTTCCGACCTCGCCCGTCGCGGCCTGCGCAACCAGGTCTCGGACGTGCGGCTGGAGAAGGGCGAACTGTCGGAAGCCTGGTCCGAGCCCGGGGCGCAGTATGCGACGGTGGCGATGCGCTACAGCCTGGTGGATGTCACCACCGACGCCGGCGGGCGCATCGTCGATGGCAATCCGTCGGTCCGCGATCTGGTGACGGAATACTGGACCTTCCAGCGCCGTCCGGGCGGTGCATGGGTGCTGTCGGCGATCCAGCAGGCCGGGTAATCAGCCCAGCCAGCGGTCGATGGCGACCAGCGCGAAGATCGCGCTCAGATAGAACAGGGAGTAGCGGAAGGTCAGCCGCGCGGGGCGATCGCCGGTGAGGCTGACACCGTCCGCATCCTGCCGGTCGGTCAGCACCCGCCAGGCCAGCACGATGAAGCCCAGGCCCAGCCCCAGCGCGCCGAGGCCGAACACCGGCCCGGCGACGCCGGCCAGGGTCGGGACCAGCGAGACCGGCAGCAGCAGCAGCGTATAGGCGAGGATGTGCCGCCGCGTGCTGCGCGCGCCGTTCGTCACCGGCAGCATCGGCACGCGCGCGCGGGCATAGTCCTGACAGGCATACAGCGACAGCGCCCAGAAATGCGGCGGCGTCCAGAAGAAGGTGATGGCGAACAGCAGCACCGGCAGCAGCCCGACCTGCCCGGTCGCGGCCGCCCAGCCGATGATCGGCGGAAACGCACCGGCCGCGCCGCCGATGACGATGTTCTGCGGCGTCGAGCGCTTCAGCCACATCGTGTAGATCAGCACGTAGAAGCCGATCGAGCCGGCGAGCCAGGCGGCCGCGACCCAGTTGGTGGCCAGCCCCATCGCCAGCACCGCCAGCACCGACAGTACGCAGCCATAGACCAGCGCGGTGGTCGGATGCACCCGCCCGGCGGGAATCGGGCGGCGGCGCGTGCGCTGCATCACCGCGTCGATATCGGCGTCGAACCACATGTTGATCGAGCCAGCCGCGCCGGCGCCGAGTGCTATGCAGGCGATGGCGGCGAGGGCGCGCCAGGCGGCGAGGTGGGTTGGGGCGATGAACAGGCCGATCGCGCCGGTGAATACCACCAGCGACATCACGCGGGGCTTGAGCAGGGCGATGGCGTCGGCGGGAGACAGGCGCAGGGGCGAGACGGACGAGGTCACGGTCAGGCTGGGCAACGGGTCACTCACACGGCAGGTGCACGAGGGTGAACAGGCCGGCCGGCGGCACCGGGCGGATCGTCGCGCGGGCGCGATCCTCGGCCGGCAGCAGCGCGTCGAGCGCGAAATCGGGGTGCCAGCCGAGCAGGCGCGACGACGAGGCCATCGCGCGTTCCACCGCCAGCCGCGCGCCGCCCTCGGCGAGGAAATGGTTGACGAACAGGATGTGGCCGCCCGGCCGCACCACGCGCTTGAGTTCGGCCAGCAGGCGGCGGGGGTTGGGCACCACGGAGGCGACGAACATCGCCACCGCGATGTCGAAACTGTCATCGGCGAAGCTGGTCTGCTCGGCATCCATCTCGGCGAGGGCCGCGACATGGGCGAGGCGCTCGCGGCGGACGCGGCGTCGGGCACGCTCGAGCATGTCGGCCGACAGATCGATCCCGGTCACGCGCTTGTCGGCGTCGTAATACGGCAGGGCGAGGCCGGTGCCTACCCCCACCTCCAGCACGTCCGAGCCCGGCAGGGCGTTGGCCGCCTGCACCGCCCGACGGCGGCCGAAGGACGAGACCCCGCCGAAGACGATGTCATAGACCCCCGCCCAGCGCGCATAGGCGCGTCGGACATCGTGAGCGTCGAGCGCCGTGTGCGGGGCGGTGGGCAGGGTCGCATCCATGTCGCGATCTGTGTGCACCGCCCGGTCAGTCACGGCAAGGGTGCGCCGGCGCGCCACCCCATCAATTCTGCGTCCGTGGCAGGTCCGGGCGGCGGCTGTTGCCGCTGCACGCCGGAACTGCGACAGTCCGGCCACGAGCGAGACGAATGGACGGCAGGCAGTGGACCGATGAACAAGCTGGTCATATCGGTGGTTCTCGTCTTTGCCCTGGTGACGGTCGCCGTCGGACGCCTGCTGTCGGTCGGCTGGTTCAACATCATCGCGGTGATCGTGTTCGGTGGCTCCTGGACCGCCGCCATCTGCCTGTATTTCGGCAAGGAAATCTGGGCCTGGTTCGACAACCGCTTTCTCTAGCGCGCCGGCAGCCGGCGTTCGATCGCATCCCAGATCAGCGACGCGGTCTGGACGTCGTCGAAGCGGTCGATTTCCTGCAGGCCGGTCGGCGAGGTGACGTTGATCTCGGTGAGCCAGTCGCCGATCACGTCGATGCCGGTGAAGATCAGCCCCTGGTTGCGCAGCACGTCGCGCAGGGCCTCGCAGATCTCGCGGTCGCGGGGGGTGAGCCCGACGCGCTCGGCGCGGCCGCCGACATGCATGTTGGAACGCGCCTCGCCCTGGGCGGGGACGCGGTTGATCGCGCCGACCGGCTCGCCATCGACGAGGATGATGCGCTTGTCGCCCTGGCGCACCGCCTTTTCGTAGCGCTGCACCATCAGCGGCTCGCGCGAGCGGGCGAAATGCATCTCCAGCAGCGATTCGAAGTTCTCGTCATCGGAGCGGATGCGGAACACCCCTGCCCCGCCATTGCCGAACAGCGGCTTGATGATGATGTCGCCGAACTCGGTGCGGAATTCGCGGATCGCGCGCAGGTCCCAGCTCACCAGGGTGGGTGGCATCAGCTCGGGGAAATGCGTCACCAGCAGCTTCTCGGGCGCGTCGCGCACGGAGTTCGGGTCGTTGACCACCAGGGTGCGGGGGTGGATGTGCTCGAGCATGTGGGTGGCGGTGATGTAGGCCATGTCGAAGGGCGGGTCCTGGCGCATCAGCACCACGTCCATGCCGGCGAGGTCGATCACCTCGGGGCTGCCGAACTCGGCATGCGCGCCGCGGGTGCGGCTGACGCGGACCGGACGCGCACGGGCGGTCAGGCGCGACTCGCGCCCGCCGGGGCCGATGCGGCCCTCGCGCAGGCTCATCTCGCGGTAGTCGTAATGCCACAGCGCGTGCCCACGGCGCTGCGCCTCGAGCATCAGGGCGAAGGTCGAGTCCGCGTCGATGTTGACCGCCTCCAGCGGGTCCATCTGCACGGCAACCTTCAGGATTTCGGCCATATCACCCTCGGCAAGACTTCCACTCAGGCGGATGGATAGGCGATCGAAAGGATTTCCACCACCGCCCTGCCCTGCGGGGTGACGATGCTCACCTCGTCGCCCACCGCGCGGCCGAGCAGGGCACGGGCCAGCGGGGAAGCCAGCGAGATCTCGCCGCGCGCCAGTTCGGCCTCATCGACGCCGAGGATGCGCACCGTGCGTTCGGCGTCGTCATCACCCGCGTAGGTCACGGCCGCCCCGAAGAACACCCTATCGCGCCGCGCCTGTGCGGCCGGATCGACGGGAATGGCGCGGTCGATGCGGCGGGTGAGGAAGCGGATGCGGCGGTCGATCTCGCGCAGGCGCTTCTTGCCGTAGAGGTAGTCGCCGTTCTCGGAGCGGTCGCCATTGCCGGCCGCCCAGGAGACGATCTCCACCACGCGCGGGCGTTCGTCGCGCAGCAGGGCGTTGAGCTCCGACTGGAGCCGGGCCATGCCGGCCACCGAGATGTAGCGCCCCACCCCGGGCGGGGCGCCGGGAGCCTCGATCTCGTCGTCCTCGTCCTCGACGGCGTCGGCCTGCGACATCAGCCCGCCCGCAGGGTGAGGCGCGCCACGCCGCCGACATGCGCGCCGGGGTCGAGGATGGTCATGCCGGCATCGGCGATGTCGAGGTGATTGACCGCGTCGGTCATGTTGGTGGCGGGCTCCACGGCGAAGAAATCGCGTCCCGGCGGAACATAGACCACCAGATGACCGAACAGGGCATCGGCGGCGAGCTCGATCGACCGCCCCTCATCGGTGGCCGAAGGTGGCCAGGTCAGCGTGGCGAGCTGGTCCCAGCCGGAGAAGCAGTGGTCGATATCCACCCCGTCCAGCGTACGCGGCGGCGCGTAGAGGAACTCGCCCTCGCAGCGCAGCCTGCCGTCGGGCAGGCCGTCGGGCGTCTTGTGCCACACCGAGCGGGCGTCGAAACCGAGCCGGGTGCCGGCGACCTTTGGGAAGAACGGGTGCCAGCCGAGCCCCACCGGCTGTGGGCGGCGATCGGTGTTGTGGACGGTGATGCGCACCTCCAGCGCGTCGCCGGCCAGCCGGTAGAGCAGGGCGGCGTGGTAGGCGAACGGCCATTGCGCCCGCGCCGCCGGGGAGGACGGATCGTGATCGAAGGTCAGCCGGACGTAATCCTCGCCCTGCTCGGCGATGTCCCAGGGGTGCTGCCAGGCATTGCCGTGGATGGAATTGCGCTCGGGGACGAAATTATGGGCAAGCGCGAACGACTCGCCGCCGAAGCTGAAGCGGCCGTCGCCGATGCGGTTGGAATAGGGGATCAGCGGATAGGCGGCGACTGCCTGGCCATGCTGGTCGGCCAGGTTGGGGTCGGCGACCGGATGCAGCAGGGCGACGCCGCGATGCGTCCAGAAAGCAAGCGCGGCCCCCGTCTCGGGCAGCACGCCCAGACGCGATTCTCCGTGGGCCAGCTCGATCATGGTCTGCGTCTCCTCCCGCGCCGGCATCCTTGGCGGGCCGGTCCCGTTGCCTGTACGAACGCGCCAGAGGCGTCAGCGTCGCGCCTTGCGCCCGCCGCGAGAGGCTTTTTTCGGGTCGTAGCCGCCGCCACCGGGGCCGAGCGGCTGCGGGGTGCGGTCCTTTTTCGCGCGCTGGCTGGCAGACGACATCGGTGGCGGTGCGATGCCCATTTCCAGCGCCTCCAGACGCTTGATCTCGTCGCGCAGCCGCGCGGCGGTCTCGAACTCCAGATCGGCGGCGGCGGTGCGCATGCGCTTCTCGAGATCGGCGATCGCCGAGCGCAGGTCCTTGCCGACGAATTCGGTCACTTCCGCTTCGGCCACCGGGGCGACGGTGACGTAATCCTGTTCGTAGACCGAACTCATCGCCTCCGAGATGTGACTGCGCACCGACTGCGGAGTGATGCCGTGGGCCTCGTTCCAGGCCTGCTGCTTCTCACGCCGCCGCGCGGTCTCCTCGATCGCGTAACGCAGCGAATCGGTCATCCGGTCGGCATACAGCACCACCCGCCCGTCGACATTGCGCGCCGCGCGGCCGATGGTCTGGATCAGCGAGGTGCGCGAGCGCAGGAACCCTTCCTTGTCCGCATCGAGGATCGCCACCAGCGCGCATTCGGGGATGTCGAGCCCCTCGCGCAGCAGGTTGATGCCGATCAGCACGTCGAACACGCCCAGCCGCAGGTCGCGGATGATCTCGATGCGCTCGAGCGTGTCCACATCCGAGTGCAGGTAGCGCACCTTGATGCCGGCCTCGGTCATGTATTCGGTCAGGTCCTCGGCCATACGCTTGGTCAGCGTGGTGACCAGGATGCGCCCCCCCCTGCCGATCACCTCGCGGCACTCGGCGAGCAGGTCGTCGACCTGATGCTCGACCGGGCGGATCTCGGTGACCGGGTCGATCAGCCCGGTCGGGCGGATCACCTGCTCGGCGAACACGCCCGCGACGCGCTCCATCTCCCACGGGCCCGGGGTCGCGGAGACGAACACGGTCTGCGGGCGGAATGCCTCCCACTCGTCGAACTTGAGCGGCCGGTTGTCGAGGCAGGAGGGCAGGCGGAAGCCGTATTCCGACAGGATGGACTTGCGCGCATGGTCGCCGCGCTCCATGCCGCCGATTTGCGGCACCGTGACGTGGCTTTCGTCGACGATCAGCAGCGCGTCCTCGGGCAGGTATTCGAACAGGGTCGGCGGCGGCTCGCCGGGGCGGCGCCCGGAGAGGTAGCGCGAGTAGTTCTCGATGCCCTTGCACACGCCGGTGGTCTCGATCATCTCCAGATCGAAGGTGGTGCGCTGCTGGAGCCGCTCGGCCTCGAGCAGCCGGCCGCCCGTCACCAGCTCGTCGAGCCGCGATTTGAGCTCCTCCTTGATGTGCACCACCGCCTGGTTGAGCGTCGGGCGCGGGGTGACGTAGTGGCTGTTGGCGTAGACGGAGATCTCGTCGAGATCGGCGGTCTTCTCGCCGGTCAGCGGATCGAACTCGCTGATCGCCTCGATCTCGTCGCCGAACAGCGACACCCGCCACGCACGGTCCTCGTGATGGGCGGGGAAGATGTCGACCTGCTCGCCGCGCACCCGGAAGGTGCCGCGCTGGAAGGCGGCGTCGTTGCGGCGATACTGCTGCTCGACCAGCCCGCGCACCAGCGTGTCACGGTCGATCGCACCACCGGCCTGCAGACGGATCACCATGCGCGAGTAGGTCTCGACCGAGCCGATGCCGTAGATGCAGGAGACCGACGCGACGATGATGACGTCGTTGCGCTCCAGCAGCGCCTGGGTGGCGGCATGGCGCATGCGGTCGATCTGCTCGTTGATCTGGCTGTCCTTCTCGATATAGGTGTCCGAGCGCGGCACGTAGGCTTCGGGCTGGAAGTAGTCGTAGTACGAGACGAAATATTCCACCGCGTTGTTGGGGAAGAACTGCTTCATCTCGTTGTAGAGCTGGGCGGCAAGCGTCTTGTTGGGGGCCAGCACCAGCGTGGGCTTCTGGGTCGCTTCGATCACCTTGGCCATGGTGAAGGTCTTGCCCGAGCCGGTCACGCCGAGCAAAACCTGGTCGCGTTCACCGCTCTCGACCCCCGCCACCAGCTCGGTGATCGCGCGCGGCTGGTCGCCGGCCGCGTCGTAGGCGGACACCAGTTCGAGCCGCTTCGTGCGCGGCTTGGCGGGCTGTTTCTGCGGCACGAAATGGTCGAGCACCGGCATCGGCGCCGCACCGCGCTCCGCGAGCGCCAGCCCGCCCTTCGGGTTCAGATCATCCATGCCGTCAAGGTGGGCCTCGCACCGCGGCCTTGCAAGGCGAAGATCAGCGCCGGCGGCGCAACGCCAAGATCAGCGCCGGCGGCGCAAGGCGAAGATCAGGCGCCGGCGGCCGAGCGGATGGCACGGGCCATCGAGGCGATGCCGTTGCCGCGATTGGCCGACAGCGCCGCGATCAGGCCGAGGTCCTTGAGGAAGGCCGGGTCGGTGGCGGCGATCTCCTCGGCCGGGCGTCCCGAATAGACACGCAGCAGCAGGGCGACCAGTCCCGAGACGATGGCCGCGTCGGAGGCGCCGGCAAACGACAGCACGCCGTCCTGCGTGCGGCTTTCGAGCCAGACGCGGCTCTGGCAGCCGGGGACGCGGTGGGCGTCGTCCATCCAGGCCTCGGGCATGGCGGGCAGCTTGCGGCCGAGCTCGATGATGTACTGGTAGCGCTGGGTCCAGTCGTCGAACAGCTCGAGCTCGTCGCCGATCGCGGCGATGGCCTCGGCGGCGGTGGCTTCGGCGGGCTGGACGAACGGGTCGGGCGCGGACATGGGCCCGGATGTGGCGCGGGGCCGCCGCCGGGTCAACCCGTCAGCACGACCTCGAGGAAACGCGGCCCGTGCACGCCGACCACGCGCTCGAACTCGATATCGGCGGTCGCCGACGGGCCGGAGATGAAGGTCAGCAGGCGCGGCGTGCCCAGCCGGGCCAGCGCCTCGGGCAGCAGGCCGACGACATCGGCGGCATCGAGCACGCAGACATGCACGCGCGGCAGCACGGTGAGTGCGCGTCGGCCCTGGTCGGGGCGGTGGTCGAGCACGATGCTGCCGCTCTCGGCGATCGCGCAGGCGGCCCCGGTCAGCACCGCGTCGATCCGGTCGATGGCGGTGTGCGCAAGCAGGCCGTCATCCTCGGTGAGGGCGATGCCGGGCGGACGCCAGGCGGCGGGCACGCCCGGCGGGACGATCAGGCTGGTCGCATCATGGGCGGCGAGGCACGCGGCGACGGCGTCGGCGATCGCACCCTCCTGCCTGGCGCGGGCACGCGACAGGCGGGTGAGGCCGACGCCGTAATCGGCGAGACGCTCGGCGAGGCGGGCGACGAGGCCTGCACGCGGCAGGTCGAGGCTGTGGCGCCATGCGTCATCGGCCGGCGGTAGCGCGGGCTGGCGGATGTTGGCGGCGCGGATCGCAGCCAGGATCGCGCCCTTGGCGGAACCGTCGCGGATCACGACCCGCCCTCCCCGCGCCGCGCCCACCAGTCGCGGAAGCTCTCTTGCGGCAGGGGTGGTGCGTCGCGGGTCTGGGTCCACGCACCGAGCGGCCCGGGCAGCGGCAGCGCGCCGATCACCGCCGGCGGGTGGCGGCGGTCGCGGATCACCACGCGCTGCGCGATGCGGCCGGTGGCGGCGAGCGCGCGCATCAGCCGCGGGCGGGCGAGGGCGAGCCCGGCGGCGCGCATCGCCAGCGCCTCCGCATCCGGCAGGGCGCTCTCCGCCCGGCGGCGCGAGACGATGGTGCCGCGCAGATGCACCAGGATGCGCGGGATATTGATCTTCACCGGGCAGACCTCGTGGCAGGCGCCGCACAGGCTGGAGGCGAAGGGCAGGCTGTCGCCGCCATCGCGGAGCTGCGGGGTGAGGATCGCGCCGATCGGGCCCTGATACATCGAGCGGTAGGCGTGGCCGCCGGTATGTTCGTAGACCGGGCAGAAATTGAGGCAGCGCGAGCAGCGGATGCAGTGCAGCGTCTCGCGCGCCACCGGATCGGCGAGGATGCGCGAGCGGCCGTTGTCGAGCAGCACGAGATGGAAGTCCTGCGGGCCGTCGCCGGGCGTGACCCCGGTCCACAGCGAGGTGTAGGGATTCATCCGCTCGCCGGTCGAGGCGCGGGGCAGCAGCTGGAGGAACACGCCGAGATCGGCGAGGCGCGGGATCACCTTCTCGATGCCCATGATGGTGATCAGCGTGCGGGAGAGCGACAGGCACATGCGGCCATTGCCCTCGCTCTCGACCACGCAGACGCCGCCGGTCTCGGCGATGGCGAAGTTGGCGCCCGAGATGGCGAGATCGACGGAGAGGAATTTCGGCCGCAGATACGATCGCGCGGCGGCGGTCAGCGCGGGCGGATCGTCGGCGATGTCGTCGCGGCCCATGCGGGCGCGAAAGATCTGCCGGATCTCGGCGCGGTTGCGGTGGATCGCCGGCACCACGATGTGCGAGGGCGTGTCGTTGCCGAGCTGGACGACCATGTCGGCGAGATCGGTCTCGTGCGGGATGATGCCGGCGGCCTCGAGCGCGGGGTTGAGATCGATCTCGTCGGTGGTCATCGACTTGACCTTGATCGCCTCGCGCGCACCGCTGGCGCGGGCGAGGTCGGTCACGATCGCGCGCGCCTCGGCCGCATCGCGGGCCCAGTGCACGGTACCGCCGGCGGCGGTGACGGCGGCTTCGAGGGCGAGCAGATGGGTGTCGAGACCGGCCAGGGCGTCGGCCTTGCGCGCGGCACCCGCGCTGCGCAGATCCTGCCAGTCGGGCAGCTCGGCGGTGACGCGGTCGGTCTTGGCGCGGATGGTGGTGGTGGCCTTCCGCACGTTGCGGCGCATCTGTGCGTCGGCCAGGCCCGCATGGGCGGCGAGCGGAAAAGCGGTGTCGGGAAAACGGGTTTCGGGAAAATGGATGTCGTCGTCCATCACGCGATCTCCGGCACGCGCACCGTTTCGCGGGTGCTGGCGAGGATTTCCGCCAGATGCAACACGCGCACGCCGGTATGCAGACGCGACAGACCGCCACCGATATGGGTGAGGCAGGAATTGTCGCCGGCGGTGCAGATCTCGGCACCCGTGGACAGCACGTGACGCATCTTGTCGGCCAGCATCGCGGTCGAGGTCTCGGCGTTCTTGACCGAGAACGTGCCGCCGAAGCCGCAGCATTCGCGCAAATGCGGCAGCTCGACGAGATCGATGCCGTCCACCGCGCGCAACAGACGCAGCGGACGTTCGCCCAGATGCAGGGCGCGCAGCGAATTGCACGAGGCGTGGTAGGTCACGCGATGCGGGAAATAGGCGCCGACATCCTCGACGCCGAGGACGTCGACGAGAAACTCGCTCAGCTCGTGGACGCGCGGCGCGAGACCGGCCAGCCGCTCGGCCAGGGCATCGTCTCCGGCCTGGCTCGCCACATCGCGCAGACCGCCGCGCAGCATCGCCGTGCAGGAGGTGGACGGCACCACGACCGCCTCGGCGTCGTCGAACGTGTCGGCGAAGCGCCGTGCCGCGGCAAGGGCTTCGTCGCGATAGCCGGAATTGTGGTGCATCTGCCCGCAGCAGCCCTGGTCGGGGCGAAAGCGCAGGCTCTGGCCGAGACGTTCCAGCAGGGCGACCATCGCGCGCCCGGTCTGCGGATAGAGCGTATCGTTGATGCAGGTGATGAACAGGTCGACGCGCATCGTGCAGCCTCCGGTTCGTCACTGCGCCGATCCGGCCGATCGCGCAACCGCCCGCACGTGGCTGTGTCCAAAAACTCACAACGCGCCTTGAAGACGTTTCGTAACAATCCGCAGCCCGAACATCCCGCTATGACAAGAAAATGACTTCGCGGGTCGGTTGCGGGCAAGTTCATTGCCTGCCCACCCCGGCGGTCGGACGATCAGCGAAGATCGTCACGATGACAGGCTGTTTTCAGGGAGCCCAGATGGCTGCGCGTTCGGTAACCACCCTCCTTCTCTGCGCCACGGCGCTGTGCCCGCTCGCCGCAGTCGCCCAGGACGCGGCGCCGACCAAGGCCGCGGTGCACACATCCACCGCTCACAAGCGCGCCTCCGCATCGCACGCCCGCCACCGTGCGGCGATCGGCACCTCCGCCGCCTCGCCGGCCGCACCCCCGGCACGGCGCGCGGTCAGCCGCCCCTACCATCCGGCCGTCACCTCCGACACCATCGTCGTGCATGCGACCGCCGGCCACCACACGGCGGACGGCGTCACCGGGCTCGAGCCGGGCGGCGGCCTGATCAAGCCGCAATATGCGCCCAAATCGGTCAGCACGGTGTCGAACGACTATATCCAGAAGCAGTCGCCGGCGACATCGCCGTTCATGCTGGTGCAGCTCCTGCCGGGTGCGGTGGTGTCCGAGGTCGATCCCTGGGGCCTGTCGGGCGGCCAGATCGCGCTGCGCGGGCTGGATCAGACCGAGATGGCGTTCATCTGGGAAGGCATGCCGATCGCCGACGTGGGTGTCTACACCACCTACCCGTCGGAATTCGTCGATGGCGAGAACATGACCGAGCTGTCGCTCCAGCAGGGGTCGTCGAACATCGACACGCCGACCGTCAACGGCTCGGGCGGGCTGTTCACCTTCCATGATCGCGACCCGAGCGACAAGTTCGGCGGCCTCGCCGATGTCGGTATCGGCAACTACAACTACACGCGCGAATTCCTGCGTGTCGATACCGGCACGATCGGCAATACCGGCATCAAGGCCTTCATCTCGGGCTCCTACCAGCACGACGATGCCTGGCGCGGCCCTGGCGTCGACAACAAGACCCATATGGACTGGAAATTCGTCAAGGACTGGGGGGACGCCAACCGGGTGTCGCTGGTCGGTGCGTACCAGTATTCGGTGCAGAACTCCTACACCAACCCGACCCTGCAGACCTGGCATGATGTCGGCCGAAGCTACAACTGGGATTCGTACTATACCTACGGCGATGTGAACTTCTGGAAGCTCAACCGCAATCCCTACCATAATTTCGAGATGGCGGCGCCGTCGCACTTCAATCTCGGCCACGGGGTGAGCATCGATTTCACGCCCTATATGTGGCACGGCTACGGCAACGGCACGCTCGGATTGACGCAGTATTCAGGGCCGAACTATCTCGGCAACGAGCTCGTGGATGTGGAATTTCCGCACACCTCCGACGATGGCACCGCGCCGGCGATGCTGGCCTTCATCGACAAGCAGTATCGCAGCGGTTTCAACTCGACCGCCTCGTGGCAGACCGGACACAACCGCGCCTATGTCGGCTGGTGGTTCGATTATTCGAACGATCACGACTACAACACCTACTCGCCGGTCTCGGCCGCGGGTGAGCCGCCCAGCGTGTGGGGTGATGTGGACGTCATCCGGACCACCGACGGGCGCAAGTTCCTCGGTCAGGATTTCGACACCAAGACCACCATCCACACGCTCTATCTCGGCGACGCCTACAAGCTGCTGAACGACAAGCTGACGCTGGAGGCCGGCTTCAAGGAGGCGATCGTCAATCGCGACGGCACCAACTACCTGCCGGGCCCGCAATACAAGGCGGTGCTCAACGACAGCCAGCCGCTGCCGGCGGCCTCGGCGCATTACCAGTTCAACGAGCGTCACCAGATCTTCGCGAGTGTGTCGACGAACTTCCGCTCTCCGGTCAACACCACGCTGTATGACACCTATTCCTACATCGACGGATCGGCGCATCCCGGCGCGGTGGGGCTCAAGGACGAGTATTCGATCGCCGAGGAGCTGGGCTATCGCTACACCGGGCCGCTGATCGTCGGCTCGTTCAGCTATTTCCACTACAACTTCGTCAACCGTCAGATCAGCACGCCGGTGCCGGGCACCAACAATGCGGTGACCAACTCGATCAATGCCGGCGGCCAGACCTCGGACGGCTTCAACGTCGAGCTCGGCACGCGGCCGTTCTGGCATTTCCGCCCCTATGTCTCGGCGCAGTATCTGCACGCGACGATCGACAACAACATCCTCGTCGGCGACGACCTGCTGCCGACCGCCGGCAAGACCGCCGTGCGCAGCCCGAGCTTCGTGGGGGCGGCGGCGATCGACTGGGACAACGGGATGTTCTTCTGGAACCTCAATGTCCGTTACGTCAGCCACCAGTACTCGACGTTCACCAACGACGAGCGCATGCCGGGCTACTACGAGATGGGTGGTACGGTCGGCATGCGCTTGCACGATGTCGGCAAGATCAAGGCACCGACCGTGCAGGTGAACTTCGTCAACCTGACCGACAACAAGTTCCTCAGCGGCGTCAACGGCGTCACCACCAACGCGCTCGACACACGCGGCATCTACGGCACCACGATCTCGGGCAGTTCGCCGAACTACAATATCGGTGAAGGGTTCGGCGTGTTCGCCACGCTGAAGGCGGGATTCTGACGCACCTCAGACCGGCTCGAACAGGGGCTGGAGCCGCATCTGCGGCACCAGCACCAGCCCGCGATCGGTAATGCGGATCTCCGGGATCACCGAGAGCGGGATCAGGTTGAAGCCCATATAGGGGATGGTGCAGCCCGCACGGGTCCATTCGGCCTTCAGCGCCCGCGTCGCTTCCGCCACCTCGCCGACGCGGCGGTCCGACAGCAGGCCGGCGATGGGCAGGTCCACCATCGCCGTCACCTGCCCGCCGCGGACCACACAGACGCCGCCCTGTGCTTTCTCGATCGCAGCCAGCGCGATCTGCATGTCGGCCTCGTCGGTGCCGGCGACGATGATGTTGTGGCTGTCATGACCGACCGACGAGGCCACCGCACCGTCGCGTAGGCCGAAACCGTTGAGCAGGCCATGGGCGACGTTACCGGCGGATTTGCCGTGTCGCTCGATGACGGTGACGAAGCACAGATCGTGGGTGTCGAAATGCGTGCGCCAGTCGGGCGCGGGTTCGAGACGCAGCGTCACATGGCCGAGCATGATGCCCGGCAGTTCGGTGCGGATGGTATGCGCCGTCACCGCCGTGCCCGGCAGATCGGGTGTCAGTTGCAGCGAGGTCGGCAGACGCACTGTGTGATAGGCGGCATCGGGGTAGCGATAGCGTGCCGACAGTGCGGCATCGAGCACGGGCGTGATGCGTCGCTCCTCGACGACCAGTTCGCCGCCATACCAGGTGCAGCGCGGACGCAGATCGTCGTCGAGCAGCACCAGATCGGCACGCCGCCCGCCACCCAGCCCGCCGATCTCTCCCTCCATGCCGAAGCGGGTCGCACCATGCAGCGAGCCCATCGACCAGGCCTGCGCCGGGGTCATCCCGGCGCGGACCGCCTCGCGCACCACCCAGTCGAGACCGAAGTGCAGCAGATCGTCGGCGTCGCGATCGTCGGTGCACACCGCGATGCGCTTGGGCGAGGCGCCGAGCTCGGTGATGGTGCGGATCGCGTCGGGCAGCGAGTGCCACGGCGTGGTCGGCGGCCCGCCGCGCAGGAACAGCCACAACCCGGCTTCGAGCAGATCGTCGGCAATGTCGCGGTCGATCGCCTCATGGGTGTCGGTGATGCCGCTGGCGGCATAGGCGGCGACGAATTCACGACCATAGATATGGCCCGAGACCGGACGTCCACGCGACAGCGACGCGGCGAGGATCGCATGCGCGCGCTCGTCGCCCATCGTGACGGGCACGAAATCCATCTTCTCGCCCAGGGCGACCGCTTCGGGCCAGCGATCGAACAGGGCGGCGATCTTGTCCGCGGTGAGATCGCCGCCCGCCGTCTCCAGCGCGGCCGAGGTCGCCGGCACCGTGGAGGGCACGGTGAGGAAGATCGACAGCGGTGCGGCGCGCGCATCCTCGATCATCGCCTCGATGCCGGCGACATCCATCACGTTGCCGATCTCGTGGCTGTCGCAGAAGATCGTGGTGACCCCGTCGAGCAGCGCACCTTCGGCATAGGCGCAGGCGGTGACCATGCTGCTCTCGATATGGATGTGCGGATCGACCAGACCGGGGGCGATGATGCCGCCGCGCGCATCGTAGCGGGGGGCTGCGCCGCGATAGCGCCCCGCCGGCTGCACCGCGGCGATGCGGCCGCCGCTCAGCCACAGCTCGCGCTCCGGCAGGATGCGGTCAGAGTAGGTGGACAGCACCCGCGCGCCGGTGATGACCCCGTCGGGCTCGGCGCGGCCGGATGCCACCGCGGCGAGCTGCCGGGTCATCTGCGCAAGGGGACGGACGCTGAAACGGGTGAGGGTCGGCATCGGCGTCCGGGCTCCGGTGGGAGGGAAGAGCCTTCTTTTTCTGAAGAAAAAGAAGCAAAAAGACTTTTATCCGTCAGCGACCGTGCGTTCGGGCCCTCGCGGCCTCGGCACGCTGCTGACGGATAAAAGTTTTTTGGTTCTTTTTTTCAAAAAAGAACATCCCCCTGCGCCTTACAGGATGAAGCGCGACAGATCGCCCTTCTGCGCCAGCGGCGCGACGCGTTCGCGGACATAGGCCGCATCCACCATCACGCTGTCGCCGGGGCGGTCGGAGGCGGTGAAGCTGATGTCCTCGAGCAGTTTCTCCATCACGGTGGCGAGCCGGCGCGCGCCGATGTTCTCGACGCGGTCGTTGATGTCGGCGGCGAGGTCGGCGAGCGCGTCGATGCCGTCGGCGGTGAAGCCGAGGGCGACCTTTTCCGTCCCGAGCAGGGCTTCGTACTGCCGCACCAGGGAGTGCTCGGGCTCGGTGAGGATGCGGCGGAGGTCGTCGCGCGACAGCGGCGCGAGCTCGACGCGGATCGGCAGGCGGCCCTGCAGCTCGGGCAGCAGGTCGGCGGGCTTGGCGAGGTGGAAGGCGCCCGAGGCGATGAACAGGATGTGGTCGGTCTTCACCGGTCCGTGCTTGGTCGAGACCGTGGTGCCTTCGATCAGGGGCAGGAGATCGCGCTGCACGCCCTCGCGGGAGACGTCGCCGCCGCGAAAGCCCTCCGACGAGCGCGCACAGACCTTGTCGATCTCGTCGAGGAACACGATGCCGTTGTTCTCGGCATGGACGACCGCCTCACGGGCCAGGGCCTCGGTGTCGAGCAGGCGGTCGGCCTCCTCGCGTTCGAGCAGGGTGCGGGCGGCGGCGACGGTGAGGCGGCGGGGCTGGGCGGCGCGGTTGAACATGCCCTTCATCATCTCGCCGAGATTGATCGCCTGACCGGGCTGGAGACCGGGCATGTCCATCGACATCGCCGGCGCGGGGTCGGCCACCGCGATCTCGACCTCCTTGGCCTCGAGTTCGCCGTTGCGGAGCATCTGGCGGAACTTGCTCTTGGTGTCGGCACTCGCGGTGCGACCGACCAGCGCGTCGACAAGGCGTTCCTCGGCGGCGGAGGCGGCCTTCGCCTGCACCTCGCGACGTCTTGTGTCGCGCAGCATGTTGATGGACGCATCGACGAGGTCGCGGATGATGGAATCGACGTCGCGGCCGACATAGCCGACCTCGGTGAACTTGGTCGCCTCGACCTTGAGGAACGGCGCCTGGGCGAGTTTGGCCAGCCGGCGCGCGATCTCGGTCTTGCCACAGCCGGTGGGGCCGATCATCAGAATGTTCTTCGGCACCACCTCCTCGCGGATGCCTTCGGCGAGCTGGGCGCGGCGCCAGCGGTTGCGCAGCGCGATGGCGACCGCACGCTTGGCGTCGGGCTGGCCGACGATGAAGCGGTCGAGCTCGGAGACGATCTCGCGGGGGGTGAAGGTGGGGGTGTCCATCATGCGGGCTCCGTCGCGCTAAGGGTTTCGACGATGACGGAGGCGTTGGTGTAGACGCAGATCTCGCCGGCGATGCGCATCGCACGCCGCGCGATGTCCTCGGCGGTCAGCCCGTCGATGTCGAGCAGGGCGCGGGCGGCGGAGAGTGCGTAATTGCCACCCGAGCCGATGGCGATGACCCCGTCCTCGGGTTCGAGCACGTCGCCGTTGCCGGTCAGCGTGAAGGAACGGGTGGTGTCGGCGACCGCCATCATCGCCTCGAGGCGCCGCAGGTAGCGGTCGGTGCGCCAGTCCTTGGCGAGCTCGACACAGGCGCGCTCGAGCTGGTTGGGGTAGCGTTCGAGCTTGGCTTCGAGCCGTTCGAGCAGGGTGAAGGCATCCGCCGTGGCACCGGCGAAGCCGGCGAGGATCGTGCCGCCGGGGCCGATGCGGCGCACCTTGCGGGCATTGCCCTTGATGACGGTCTGGCCGAGCGTCACCTGGCCGTCGCCGGCCATGGCGACGGAGTCGCCGCGCCGGACGCACAGGATGGTGGTGCCATGCCAGCCGATGGGGTCGTGGGGGGAGGACGAGGACTGCATGGGTGACGAGATAAGCGATCACGCGACAAGCGCAAGCCATGCGGGGGCGGTGTGGCTGGTGGCGGCGCTGTGTCTGGCGGTGCTGACCTGCCAGCTCAACGCGACGATGGTCGGGCCGGTGCTGCCGGATGTGGCACGGGGGCTGGGGGTGTCGATCGGGGCGGCGTCGTGGGTGCAGTCGCTGTTCTTCCTGGCCGGAGCGGTGGCGGCGATCCTGCTCGGGCGGCTGAGCGACCTTCATGGCGGGCGGGGCATCCTGCTCGGCGTGCTGGCGGCCCAGGTGGCGGGCGCGGCGCTGTCGGCGGCCGCACCCTCGCTGGCGGTGATGCTGGGCGGGCGGCTGCTGGCGGCGACGACCGGAGTGACCTATCCGATCGCCTTCGTGCTGATCGGCCGCGCGCTGCCGGCGGCGTGGTTCGGGCCGACGCTGGGGCTGATCACCGCGCTCAACGGCGGGGCTGCGGCACTCGACGGCTATGTGGCCGGGCTGCTGGATGCGGAGTTCGGGTTCCGCTCGGTGTTCGTGGCCCTGGGACTGTTCGGTGTGATCGCGCTGGCGGCGATGTGGCGGGCGGTGCCCCCTGCCCCGGCGGCATCGCGCGTCGCCGGTCGCATGGACTGGGCGGGCGGGCTGGCGCTGAGCGGGGCGCTGATCGCGGCGAGCCTCGCGCTGGGCAACGTGTCGTCGCGGATCGGGCTGGCGTGGCTGGGGCTCGCCTGCGTGGGCGTGGGGCTGTTCGTATGGGCGGAGCGACGCGCGCCCACGCCGCTGATCGCGCTGCCGCAGCTCGGCTCGCGCCGGGTCTGGCCGGTGCTGCTGAGCACATTGCTGGCCACCGGGGCGGGGTTCGCGGCGCAGAACTTCATCCTGCCGCTGCTGGCTCAGGACCGCAGCACCGGCTTCTCGCTCGATGCGGCGCACGCGGCCCTGTGGCTGATCACGCCGGCGGATCTGATCGGGCTGCTGCTCGCACCAGCTTGTGGCTGGCTGGCGGGGCGCGGGCGCGGCGTGGATGGATGGCTGCGGCTGCTGCGGGCGGGGCTGGCGAGCAGCCTGGTGCTGCTGGTCGCGCTGGCCTGGCGGCCGGGCGACGAGTTGCTGGTGCTGGCCGCGGCCCTGCTGTTCGGCATCACCTATAACGGTGCGACGCTGACCACGCTGAACGGGCTGGGGGTGAAGCTGTCGCCGCCGGAGGCGCCGTCGATCCTGCCCGCACTCAATGGCGCGGCATTCGGGCTCGGCGCGGGCCTGGGCACCACGCTGGCCGCGCCCTTCGTGTCGTCGGGTCGCTACGGAGCTTCGTTCGCCGTCGCGGCGGGGCTGGTGGCGGCCGCGCTGGTCATGTCATGGGCGATCGCCCGACGGGCCGGCGAACCCGGCGTGCAGGGCAACGTTTGAGGTCATGGGCAACCTTACGGTGATGCACGGATGCATGGAATCGATCTGCTGGTCACGGTTGGGGTGCGCTACCTGCTGGTGATGCTGTTCTTTCCGTTCAGCGCGCTCGACAAAATCCTTAATTTCGGCGGCGCCGTCGGCCAGGCGCAGGAAATGTTCCGCAACCGCGCACTGGCCACCTTCGTGCTGATGGGCGGGCTGTTCATCGAGATCGTGATGCCGCTTTGCATCCTCACCGGGGAAGCGGACCGGCTCGCCGCCCTGGTGATGGCCGGCTATTGCATGGCGACCGCGTTGCTGTGGAAGCGGTTCTGGGCGACGGGGGATTTCTGGGCGGGCGGCGACAGTCGCGGCCGCGGATTGTTCTGGGATTTCCTGAAGAACTTCTCGCTCGCCGGCGGCTTCCTGATGCTCACCTTCGGCACGATGACGCTGGGCAGCCTGATCGCCGACCCGTTCTCGTCGACGCACCCCTACACCGCGCCCTCCGTGCCGTCTCCTTCGCCTTGAGGACGATGCCATGACCGAGCCAGGTCCGAAGCCGACCATCCCCTACAAGCATCTCTATGTGGATGCGGACGGGATCAGCCATTTCGCCGATGCGGCACTGACGGAGTTCGAGTTCAAGTCGCTCACCAGCTCCGAGCAATGGCTCGGCTACAAGCATGAAAGTCGGATGGTGGTGCAGTTCGCGGTGCTGCCGCCCGGATGGGTGGCGGACTGGCACGAGAACCCCAAGCCGCAATGGATCATCCCGCTGTCGGGTGCATGGTATGTCGAGGCGATGGACGGCACGCGGCACGAGTTCGGGCCGGGCGCATTCCATTTCGGCGAGGACCAGAACTGCCGCACCGTCGACGGGCGCACCGGGCATCTGTCGGGCACGGTGGGCGACACCCCCTGCGTGCAGATGATCGTGCAATACGAGGAGCAGCCGACCGTCGATGAACCGGGACGGTTTCGCTGAGATGGGGCTGCCTGATTTCTACGAGGTGATCGAACCGGAATTCGCCTCCTTCGTGCTGCCGAATGCGACGATCGAGACGCTGGGCACCGGGTTCCGCTGGCTCGAAGGCCCGGTCTGGATGGCGGACTGGAACTGTCTGCTGTTCAACGACATTCCCAACGACCGCACGATGCGCTGGAGCAAGGCGGACGGTGTATCCGTCTGGCGGGCGCCGTCGAAGTACGCCAACGGGCAATATCGCGACACCGGCGGGCGGCTGATCTCGTGCTCGCATCGTGGGCGGTGTGTGTATCGCACCGAGTATGACGGGCAGGTCACCACGCTGGTCGACAGCCATCGCGGCAAGCGGCTGAACGCGCCGAACGATGTGGTTGTGAAGTCGGACGGCACGATCTGGTTCTCCGATCCGCTCTACGGAATCCTCAATGATTTCGAAGGCGGCCGTCAGACGAGCGAGCAGAAGCCGGCGCTGTATCGCTTCGATCCGACGAGCGGCGAGTTGCGCGTGATGGCCGACGATTTCGACGGGCCGAACGGCCTCGCCTTCTCGCCCGACGAACGCAGGCTGTATGTTGCCGAGACCGGCGACCAGTCGCAGGCCGAGCCGCGGCAGTATATCCGCGTGTTCGATGTCGAGGACGGCGGCAGACGGCTTTCGGGCGGCGACATCTTCCACAAGGTCTCGCCAGGCATGGCGGACGGCTTCCGCGTCGATGAGGGCGGCTATCTCTGGAGCAGTGCGGCGGACGGGGTGCACTGCATCTCGCCCGCCGGCACGCTGATCGGCAAGATTAGGCTGCCGGCGACGGTCTCGAACCTGTGCTTCGGCGATCGTTTCCATGCGCGTCTGTTCATCTGCGCATCGCACACGCTGTATGCGATCTATCTCAACCGGCGCGGGGCGCAGCGTCCATGAGCGGCGGCTCGATCCGTCGCGTGGTGCTGAGCTGTCTCGATCCCGAGGGGCTGGCGCCGTTTTACGCCGCGCTGGGCTTCGTCGCCGGGCTGCCAACCGAGGTGGACGCGGTGCGCTACGGCGTGCCGGGGCGAGCGCATGTGATCCGCCTGGCCCTCGGCGAGCAGCGCATCGAGCTGATCCGCTTCGCCGAGCCGGGCGCGCCGATCGAACGCGATTCGCGCGCCGACGATGACGATTTCCAGCATCTCGCCCTGGTCACCAACGACATGGCGGCGGCGCATGGGCGGCTGGTGGCGGAGTCGGGCTGGCAAACGATTTCCACCGACGGACCGGTGGTACTCCCTGCGTCGAGCGGTTCGGTGACAGCGTTCAAGTTCCGCGATCCGGAGGGGCATCCGCTGGAACTGCTGCAATTTCCCGATCCGCCGCCGGCCTGGCGCGGGCGCCGCGGCGGCCCGCTGCTGGGGATCGACCATTCCGCGATCGCGGTGGCGGACACGCAGGCCAGCGAGAGGTTCTATGCCGGCCTGGGTTTCTCGCGGGCCGGCGGCTCGCTCAACGAAGGCCCCGAGCAGGACCGGCTCGACGGGCTCGATGGGGTGCGCGCCGAGGTGACGTCGCTCGCGCGCGATGCCGCAGCACTGCCGATGCATCTGGAACTGCTGTGCTACCGCGCTCCGAAAGGGCGCGCCGTGGCCCATGGCGAGACCGACATCGCCGCGACGCGGCTGGTCCTCGCCGAGGACAGCGAGGCCGTGCATCAGGTCACCGACCCGGACGGACACCGGCTGATCGTCAGGGCGGCGTAAGAGCTGCCAAGGCGCAGACCGCGTCGCCGAGCGCGACAAGCTCGTCCGCCGAACCCGTAAGGCAGGACGAGACCAGCGCGCGTGCCTCCGGCCATGGCTCGGGGCAGCGGTCGAGCAGTTCCTCTGCCAGGATCGCCCAGGCGCGCAGATCGGGCACGGCCCAGACGGGATCGTGAGGCAGTGCACTGGCGGCACCGAGATCGCCGAGCCGCGCGCCGGACCCTTGCGGATCATACAGAATGTTGTGGGCGTAGAGGTCGCCATGCGCATAGCCCGCACGATGCAGCGCGGCGGCACCGCGGCCCACCCTGGTCGCGATCGACGCCATCTGTGCGAGGGTGAAGCGACGATCGGGCGGATAGACGTCGCGCGTGCAGCTCGACGGGCTCGGCGGCCCGCCAAGCACCCGCCAGTGCGGTGCCACCCGGGGCATCAGCAGGCCGGGACGCTGCCGTGGATGCCCGGCGAGACCGGCCAGGCCGCCGATCAGCCCGTCCGCGTCGCCCACTGCCAGGGCGGCGTCGATCTCGCGCTGCGTCAGCCCGTCGCTGCTGACATGGCCCTTGAACAGCTTGAGCACCACCGGCCCGGCCGGCTCGCCCCGCGGCCAGTCGACCTCGTGCACCTCGCCCGACGACCCCTCCCCCAGGCGTGGACCGAGCACGAGGTCGGTCCAGCGGACCGTACGCGGCTGGCAGGCCTGCACCGACACGCTTTCGGCCGGATTGCCGCCCCAGGCGAGCCAGGCGAGGCGCGGCAGGCGGGGCAGCCAGCCGGGCAGGCTGTCGAACGCGTTGGCCGAGATGCGCACCAGTTCGAGGCCGGCCGCCGCGGCCATCGCCTCGGGCAGCGTGCGCAGGCGGTTGCCGGCGAGCAGCAGCTTGCGCAGATCCCCGCGCTCGCCGAGGGAAGCGGGCAGCTCGGTGAGGGCGTTGTCGGTCAGCGTCAGCCAGCGCAGTGCAGGGGGCAGCGCGGCCGGCGGCAGATGGGTCATCCCGCAGCCCCGAAAACCGATCTGCGACAGGGCGGGGCAGGCGCCGAGCACCTCCGGCAGGGCGGCGAACGGGTTGGCCGAGCCGAACAGCACGCGCAGTTCGGTGAACTCCGACAGCCAGTGCGGCAGCGCGGTCAGCCGGTTGCCGGCCAGATCCAGCACACGCAGGCTGCCCGACAGGGCCCGCAGCGAATCGGGCAGCGCGGTCAGGCCGCATCCGGCGAGGCTGAGCGTGATCGCGCCCGCATGGTCGCCGCGGTCAAGGGCTGAAATCGGATCGGAATCGGTCAGGGTCACGCGACCGAGCATAGGGTGGATTGCAGCCGGCGCCGACCCCGCCGACACTCGCCCCCTTCCCTCACCGGATCGGTTGATACGACGGCATGAAAGCTCTTCTCCTGGCCACCGCGCTGGCCTTCCCGGTCATGGCCGAGGCGCGACCGCTGGTGCTGTTCCACGAGCTGGCGGTTTCGCCCGACGGCAGCCGGATCGCCTCGGTGGAGACGCAGGACGTGCCGGTGGACGGCCGGCCGCCGGCGCGGCTGCTGATCCGCGATCTCGCCGGCCATGCCGCTTCGGTCACGCCGGACTGCGCGGGCGCGGCGCGCTGCCAGCCAGGCTCGCCGAGCTGGAACGCGAAGGGCGACACGCTCGCCTTCCTGGTCGATGAAGGCGGCCATACGGCGATCGAGACGGTGGGCGCGGGTGGCGGGGTGGCGAAGACGCTGCTGACGTTCCCCGGCCCGCTGGACACGCTGCGCTATGGGCGCGGCGACCGGCTGAGCGTGCTGGCGACGGCGGATGCGACCAAGGAGGTCGGCCGCGCCGAGGCGGGCGCGCCGATCGAGGGCGAGGTGCAGACGCGGTTCGACGAGCAGCGAATCGCGGTGGTCGAGAACGCCAGGCTGCGCTTCGTCTCGCCGCCCGATCTGTATGTGTATGAGTATGCCGAGCGCCCGGATGGCAGCTTCGTCGGCACCGCCGCCCATGGCGACGGCGATTCGAACTGGTGGGTGGCCGGGCTGTACGGGTTCGGCGCCGACGGGTCGGCCAGGCTGCTGTTCCAGCCGGGCCCGCGCGAGCAGCTCGCCTCCCCGGTGGTCTCGCCCGACGGGCGTGCGGTAGCGTTCGTGGGCGGCTGGATGAGCGATTTCGGCTCGACGGGCGGCGATGCCTGGCGGCTCGACCTTGCGCCGGGTGCGACACCGGTGAACCTCACCCCCGGCCTGCCGGCGACGGTCACCGGGCTGGACTGGGACTGCGGCGCGAGCCTGGTGGCGAGCGAACTGGCCGGCCCCGACAGCGTGCTCACCACGCTGGACGCGTCGCCGCGCGTGCTGCGGCGCGACCCGATGATGCTGACCGCCCTGTCCTGCCGGGCGGGCCACGCGGCGGCGATCACGCAGGATTTCACCCACCCGCCCGAGCTGCTGGCCGGCCCGGTCGATGGGCTGCGGGCGATCACCCACGTCAATGACGCAGCACTCGCCGCCCCCGGCCAGGCACGCTCTCTGAGCTGGCGGGTGGACGGGCATGCCGTGCAGGGCTGGCTGTTCACCCCGCCCGGCGCGGGGCAGGCGAAGCGGCCGCTGATCGTCGACGTGCATGGCGGCCCCGAAGCCGCGGCGCGGCCGCGCTTCGCAACACAGGGCAGCGAGATCCGCGCCTTCCTCGCCCAGGGCTGGGACGTGATCGAGCCGAACTATCGCGGCAGTTTCGGCGCCGGCGAGGCGTTCGCCTCGGCCTCGATCGGCGATCTCGGCGGGGGCGACTGGCGCGACACGCTGGCCAGCATCGATGCCGCGAAGGCCGCGACCCCGATCGACGAGACGCGGCTGGCGATCACCGGCGGCTCCTATGGCGGCTACATGGCGATGTGGGCGGTCTCGCAGACCCACCGCTTCCGTGCGGCGATGGCCGATGCGGGGGTGTCGGACTGGCTGTCGATCGAGGGCGAGGCCCCGCAGGCGGGCTCCGACCAGGTCAATTTCGGCGGCTCGGTGTATGACAACGCCGAACCCTACCTCCGCGCCTCGCCGATCATGCACATCAAGGGTGCCACCACCCCCACCCTGATCATCGTCGGCGACCGCGACCTCGAATGCCCGATGCCGCAGAGCCTGGAGTTCCACACCGCGCTGGTCGCCCTTGGCGTGCCGGACAGCTTCGTCGTCTACCGCGACGAAGGCCACGCCTTCTCGCGCGAGGCGGATCGACGCGACCGGCGGGCACGGACGATCGCGTGGTTCCGTAAGTGGTTCGCGGCCGACGCTCGGAAGATGCGCGGGCGCTGAGCTTCGCGCACAATCGCGAGATCTGATTGTTATCTGGCGGGCTGTGCGGGATCCGGATGAGTACTATACCTACTCCATAGCCCTCTAAGGCCCTCTATACCCCTCCTAAATAGGGATGTCTGCTTTCGCGTCTTAAGATCGGGCGTTCAAATGCTGATGGCCACTTGCCAAAAGCAGACATCGCGTGGGTCCATCCCGATCGTCGTCAGGCATGACCTTCTTGACAGTGTAAGGAAATTTCCTTACATAGACCGGGGATCAAATTTGGAGCCTGATCATGGGCGCGCTGCTGAAAGAAGAAAGCACCATCACCGCCAAGGGCCAGACGACCGTTCCCAAGAGCGTCCGGCAGGCTTTGGGCGTGGATTACGGCGGGCGCATCGCCTTCTTCGTGGACGATCAGCGCCGGGTCTATGTCGAGAAGGCGACGGAAGAGGCGAGCGATCCGGTCGTGGATCGCTTCCTCGAATTTCTGGCGCAGGACATGCGCAAGCATCCCGGCACGTCAATCGCCGCGTTGCCCGCCAGCCTGCGCGATCGTGCGGCGGCGCTTGTCGGGGACATGGACGTTGACCTTGATGCCGAGATTGACGGGGATGTATCGCTCTAGCCATGCTGACGATCAATGGCTGGACCATTTTCGCGCATCCCCTCTTTCTCGATCAATTGGAAAAGCTGACGGATGCCGTTGAGGCGTTGAAGACCAGGAAGCCCGACGAATATCAGAGGAACGCGAGCACGAAGCTCTTGGCCGCTTTGAACAAGTTGGTGTTCCAGACAGTCCCCGCCGATCCGTCCGCAACCATCTATCGGCAAGGTTCCACGCTTGGCGAGACGCACAAGCACTGGTTCCGGGCGAAGTTCGGCAATGGCCGGTTCCGTCTGTTCTTCCGCTATGACTCGACCGCGAAAGTCATCATCTTCGCCTGGGTGAATGATGAAACGACTTTGCGGACCTATGGTGCCAGGACCGACGCCTACAAGGTTTTCAAAGGGATGCTGGAAGACGGCAATCCGCCTGACGATTGGGCTGCGCTTTGTAAGGCGGCGTCCGATCAGGCCGCAGTTGACCGGCTGGAAAAAGCCTCTCCCTCGAATTCATGACGAATGCTGTTGAACGTCACAGGATAGGGCGCTGCCCTCCGAGCCATGCTTTCGGCTGCGTCGGAACCGCGCCAAGGCGCGATTCTGTCATTCAGCTCGCCCGGGCGGCGCTCGACCTTGCGCGGTAGTTAGGCTCCAGATCCTACCGGATTACTGCTGGCAAGCCCCTCAGTGCTGGTGGAGGTAGTGGCTCTAGAGGGTGTGACGTGACCCCCTGAAACTCCGCCACGGATGGCTAGAGTCCGGACCCAACGGGGGACGGATGGATGAAGAAGTCACGGTTCACAGAAGAGCAGATCATCGCGATCCTGCGGGAGCA